>JBEBUC010000012.1:0-96468 GCA_040393465.1 Flavobacterium sp.
TTCTTAACAGATTGGTAACCGTACCTTTAGCTTTATTGCAGATACGCAGATACGCAAATGGGCGAATTCGCTTTAGAGGGCTGTGGGTGTAAAATGGCTCTTTTTTATAATTTATTCGCAAATGGACAAATGGACGAATAAGCAAACTAAACATACCTATATATAATGAAGGCGGATACGCGAATGGGTGAATGGGCTGATAGGCAAATAAAAGACCTATATATAAGGAGTGACTTTCGAATTTACAAGAAAACCAATTAACTTATACCGCCGCCCTCACGGAGGGAAACATCACGCAGTATCGTTTTAACGCCGATAGTTCACCGATATTTTATTCTAAAAACACATCAATCAAAACGCATAGCTCTAACCGGTGAAATTTTGGTAATTAAGTAGGACGGAATTAGCAGTACCAAAAGGCAAATCAAAACAACTCCTGCATTCAACCAAAGCACATCTGTAAATCTCAATAAAACTGGAGCCTCCTTGACATAATACAAATTGGGATCCAAAGTAATTAATCCAAAATATTGCTGCGTTACTAAAAGGCCTATTCCCAAAAAATTACCCCAAAACAAACCTATAAAAATTAAATAAGCCGCATTGTATAAAAAAATCTTGCGAATCGCCCAATTTGTTGCCCCCAAAGCCTTTAAAACGCCAATCATCTGAGTACGCTCTAGGATCAGCACCAACAAGGCTACAATCATATTAATAGCTGCCACAACAACCATAATGACAAGAATTACAACAATATTGAAATCAAACATCGCAATCCAATTAAATATATTTCCATATTTTTCAACGATAGTCCGACTATTTAATGTAGGAGGAAGCTCTGAATAGATAGCCATTCCTTTTTCCGCAATCGTATCAAAATCATCCAAAACAACCTCAAACCCACCTACTTCTTCAGCTTTCCATCGGTTCAATCGCTGTACTTGCCTCAAATCACCAATTACAATATTGGAATCAAACTCCTGAAGTCCAGAACTATATATTCCAACAATTTCAAATTTGCGAACATTTGGCAGCTTATTGCCGGTTTCCTTTAAAAAATGTGTAGTTATTTTATCACCTAATTTTAACTCTAATCGATCAACTACCAGTTGAGAGACCAGGACCTCCTGACTCATTTCGTCGTCAAATTTTGGCAATCGACCCGCTATCAAATACTCTTCAATAGCCTGCCAGTTATAATTAGAGTCAACACCCTTAAGTAAAACCCCTTCAAAAGCAGTTTCCGTTCTAATAATCCCTGCCTTAATAGCAAAAGGCTCCACTTTTTTCACCCCTGAAATATTTTTAAATTTAGGGTAAAAGTCTTGATTTAAAGAAATCGGCTGTAAGCTTAAATCTGTTTCATTGGTATCATAATTGGTAATTACAATATGTCCAGCGAAAGCAGAGATTTTATCTCTAATTTTGTGTTTTAATCCCAAACCAGTTGCCACCGATATCAGCATCATAATCAACCCCAAAGCAATTGCCGTAATTGCAATTTTAATTATTGGAGCAGATATACTACTTTTATAGTTTTTAGTAGTAATTAATCGTTTGGCAATAAAATATTCTAATTTCAAGATCTCTATGGTATCAAATTCAACGTTCAAAAATACAGTTTTATTCCTATTAGTGCTATTTGTTTCTTGTGGAAATTCAACAAATCGAGCAAATACATCCATAAGAATAACACCGATATTATCAGAACCGAACGCTCCTATTGAAGTGGGTGCTGAAAGAATTTCTATTTACGGACCTTTACTAAAAGGGAAAAAAGTTGGAATATTGACCAATCAAACCGGAACCGTAACTATGTTTGATGGTGAAAAACTAGAATCCACTGTCGATTTTCTGATCAAAAACAAGGTTAATATTATTAAAGTTTATGCACCTGAACACGGTTTTAGAGGCACAGCAAATGCCGGCGAACTCGTAAAAGACAGCAAAGACCCAAAAACAAACCTGCCCATTATTTCATTGTATGGTTCTAGTAAAAAACCCACTAAGGAACAACTGAAAGATATTGAGGTCATGTTGTTTGACCTACAAGATGTAGGCGCACGATTCTATACCTACATCTCTTCCCTACATTATTTGATGGAAGCCTGTGCAGAAAATAATATCCCCGTAATTATTTTAGACCGCCCAAATCCTAACGGTTCCACTGTTGATGGTCCCGTATTGGAAATGAAAAACAAAAGTTTTATCGGTATGCATCCTATTCCAGTACTGCACGGATTGACAATAGGTGAGTACGGAAAAATGATTAATGGTGAAAAATGGCTTGCTAATGGAGTGAAATGCCAATTAACAGTCATCCCCTGTGAAAATTACAGCAGAAACACACCATATCAATTACCCGTTGCACCATCGCCAAACCTTCCCAATATGCAGGCGATAAAACTTTATGTAAGTTTGTGTTTCTTTGAAGGAACCCAGGTTAGTTCTGGTCGAGGTACCGATTTGCAATTTCAAATTTATGGTTCGCCCTATTTAAAAAACATGCCTTACTCCTTTACGCCACAGCCCAATGCTGCTTCGACAGACCCTATGAATAAAGGAAAATTGTGTTTTGGGGAAAATTTAAGCCAATACAACGTTAAGCGTCCCTTAGATTTGCAATGGCTCATAAAGGCATACCAAAACAGTGACAAGCAAGATTCTTTTTTTATTCCTTTTTTTACAAAACTTGCTGGAACTACCGCTTTACAAAAACAGCTAGAAATGGGCTGGAACGACCAACAGATTAGAGAAAGTTGGATTCCTGGAATTCAAGCATTTGAAGAAATGCGAAAACCGTACTTAATCTATAATGAATAAGTGTAATTTTACATTTATAATATAATTATGTTTAAAATCACATCCCAAAAGCCTTTACGCCGTCGGACCTTATTATTAATTAGCATCCCTGTTCTTTTAATAACCGTTGTATCCTTATTCGTATTAGGTCATCTGATTACAAAAAACAGCGAAGACTTTAATAAAGACATCGCCAAAAAAGCCTTTTATAAAAAACAGAGAGCACTACAAAATGAATTCATCCGATTAGACCAACAACTAAACATTGTGCATGATTTGGTACAAACAGGATCTACCGAAGAAATCAAGCACAAACTGGACGTCTTAAACGATATCGACAAAAACGCCCAATTGGTCGAAAGCAATTGGTTTTTAGATTACGACACCGAAGCCCAACCGGCCTATTCTTCTGGCCACCCACAAGAAATCGAGCACGCCGCTATTCTAGATCAATTGAACAAGCAAATTCAACGACCTAAAAAGCTCGAACGCATCATTAGCTTTAACGATAGTTTGCGTTGGGTTGTTATGGGGCAAATCCAATTGGAATCAGGTCGAAAAAGACAGTACGGTTTTACTGTAAATTTACAAAAGCTGCATCAGTATCTAGTCAATATAGACGAAAGCAATACCAATTACGCATATATTTTTACTGCAGATGGTACGTGTATTTTTCATCCAGAAATTGAAAAAATAGGTAAAAATGTATTCGATTTTGCTGGTATCAAACCAGCAGATACTTTGATGAATCGTTCATTCAACAATCCACCGGTAATTTTGTCTCAATATTTAAAGATGGAAGTAATTCATTTTGTAAGTCCATTTAAAACCCAAAACTTTGAAGGCTATATCTGTGTCAATTACCCCAAGATCAATAGCGATGAATTAAATAATGAGGTAAAAAAATATACCTCCCTAATATTTATCACTTCAGTTTCCCTAATCCTATTTGTTTTTTACCTCTTTAACCAAGCCAATAAAAAGGCTTACCGCGAACGAGAACTGCTCGCAGTCGAAAACGAGAAATTCAACAAGGAAAAAGCCTTAACTCAGCTACAGCAACTCAAAAATCAAATCAACCCCCATTTCTTATTCAACTCATTGAATTCGCTTTATATGTTGATCGATTTAAACAAACAAGACGCAAAGAATTTTACCTTAAATCTATCGAAAATATACAGATACTTAATTACTCCACCAGAAAAAAACATGGTTCCTTTACAAGATGAACTCAATTTTGTACATGAATACATCAGTTTACAAAAGAGCCGATTTTCTGAAGAATTGCGATTTGAGCTAATTAATGAATTTCAAGATATTTCGCAAGTATGTATCCCCTATCTCGCTTTACAAATTACGATTGAAAACGCGTTAAAACACAATATTGCAACTTTAGAACATCCCTTGTTCATCCAACTGCTAATACAACAAGATAAGGTAATTGTTATCAACAACTTACAAAAAAAACAAACCCCCTCTGAAAGTGAAAGTTTTGGGCTTAAATATTTGCAAACTATTTATCAATTTTACGATTGTGAGTCCTTTAAAGTAGAAGTCAAAAACAAACATTTTATCTGTACTTTGCCCTTGATTAAATGTTAAAAAAAGCCACTCACTCCCGTATATATCCCATTCACTCCTAAATATTTTCAGGATTTAAAAATTGACAATAGTTTTAAGGCGTATTAACTTTAACTTAACATGGGAATGAGTAAAAACACGGTGAGACTAAAAATCAAAACATTACTACTTTTATTGTTGGTTATGAATGTTACTGTAACCTTTGCACAGAAGAAAGACAAAAAAGCAAAAGAGGATAAAACAGAAAAAGATTCTACGTCAACAAAAGCAAAAAACTACAACGACCTCCTTAAGAAAGGCAGTTATAAAAAAGGGATGTTCAATACCATTCAAGTCAAGACGGATGTGTATTTTGAAATTCCCGATAGTTTGTTGGACCGTCAATTTCTGATTGTAAACAAACTATCTCAAGTTCCCCTTCAAGTCAATGAGGCAGGAATCAATAAGGGAATGAACTATGAAAATAAACTAATCACGTTTCACAAAGACACTTTAGCCAATAAGATTTGGGTAAAAACCCTAGTACCTAGAGTCTCTTCCCCAGCAGAAGATGCCATCACGCAATCGGTAAAAAACAACTTTGCCGAGTCGATTATTGAGGTATTTGATATTGAAGCAAAAAACAACGACTCTACCTCCGTGGTTATCAAGGTTAACAAAGTTTTTGACGGTAATCAAAAAAGCTTTAACGACGTATTGAGTAATCTCGGTTTGGGAGGTTCTGTAAAATCGAATTTATCTTATATCGAAGCCGTAAAAACATTTCCTGAAAACATGGTTATAAAATCTCAGCTAACCACTTCGGTGAACGAGGGAGGTTCCGATTTAGCCGTAACTTTAGGAATAACAACCAATATCGTTTTACTTTCAAAAACCCCAATGCAACCACGTTTTTCCGACCGTCGTATCGGATATTTCACAGAAAAACACTGGTATTTTAACGACCAGCAGCATGCTATGGAAGAAAAGGAAATCATTACGCGATGGCGTTTAGAGCCCAAAACTGAAGATATTGAAAAGTATCTCCATGGTGGCTTGGTAGAACCCAAAAAACCTATCGTATATTATATAGATCCTGCAACACCTAAACAATGGCGCCAACATATTATAGATGGTGTTCACGATTGGCAGGCTGCCTTTGAAAAAGCCGGTTTTAAAAATGCCATTATAGCCAAAGAACCGACAGCTACCGATTTGGATTTTGATATTGATGACGTACGATATTCTGTAATAACCTATGCTGCATCACCAAAAGCGAATGCTATGGGACCTTCTGTAGTAGATCCTAGAAGTGGCGAAATCATCGAAGCCGATATAATCTGGTGGCACAATGTCATGACCTCCCTACAAAGTTGGATGCGTATTCAAACCGGTCCTATCGACCCCAAAGCCAGAGCCAATAAATTTAGTGATGAGCACATGGGAGAAGCCATTCGTTTTGTTTCGTCACATGAAGTCGGTCATACTTTTGGATTAAAGCACAATATGGGTGCTTCCTTTGCCTTTACAGTAGACTCCTTGAGATCTAAAGAGTTTACAGAAAAAATGGGCGGAACCGCTCCTTCCATAATGGATTATGCACGTTATAACTACGTAGCACAACCCGAAGACAACATCACGGCAATTACTCCGAAAATTGGAGTTTACGATAAATATGCCATTGATTGGGGATACCGATGGTACCCTACTACAACACAAGAAAAAACAGCTTTACGCCAGTTACTTGTTCAACACCAAGACGATCCCCTCTATTTTTATGGAGAACAACAAGGTTTATCCAATACGATTGACCCTAGATCACAATCAGAAGATTTAGGCAATGATGCCGTTTTGGCTAGTGAATATGGTGTAAAAAACTTACAACGCGTAATTGAAAACCTTACTAATTGGACTGCTGAAGATGGCGAATCGTATTATGAAACCGGTAAACTCTATATTGGAACGATTGGACAATGGCAAATGTATAACAAACATGTTTTGGCTAATATCGGTGGGATTTACTTAAACAATACGGTATTTGGAGATGGCAAAAAAGCTTACGAAGCCGTACCGGTTGCCATGCAGAAAAAAGCGACTCAATACTTAATCAATCAAGTAATTCACTTACCAAAATGGTTGTTTTTTAATGAGGTTCTAGAAAAGACATATCCTTTAAAAGATTCACCAGTAGGTCCCTTTGAGTATTCCCCTTACACCCTAGCTAGAGAATTACAGTATTCGGTTATCTACGAAATGTTTATGGATGATCGTCTTTTGCGCATGACAGAAAATGAATTGATGCAGACAGAATTGACAAAAGAAGCCTTTTTTAGTGTATCCGATTTATTTAAAGCAATAAATGGTGCCATTTTTGGTACAACCCTTAAAGGCAAGTCTTTAAGTATTTTGGAAAGAATGACACAAAAAAATTATGTAGATGCCCTAATCATTTCGACCAACAAATTATTTGAAAAAACATCAAAAAGCACAATTCAACTTGATAAAACCTTGAGAATACCTGCTCTTTGTAATCATATAGACGGTGATGTTATGTTGAGAAACATCAATTATTCATCGATGAAACGCGTTTCTGAAATCACTACTTATAAAAAAGCAGAACTCGCGAAAATTCTCAAATTGGTAACTAAAAAGAAAAACTCTGGAGATACTGCAACTCGCGCACACTACCGCGATTTAGTAAGCAGAATTGAAGAAGCATTAAACTTATAATAAAAACGACATGAAAAAAACACTTCTAATATTCACCCTTCTCTTATTCTCCATGAGTTATGCTCAAGAGAAAAGAACCATTACCGGCTTCGTGCAAGATGCTGCCGACAAGCTGAGTTTACCGGGCGCATCTGTGGTTGTAGAAACGCAATCGGTTTCTAATTCAACCGATCAAAAAGGAATTATTCAGAGTACTAGTATAGGTACGGTAACCGATATTGATGGCAATTTTAGTTTGGAGATTCCGAAAAGCGTCAAGGCTATCCGCATCAGTTATATGGGATATGATTCTAGGCTAATTAACTTAACTCCAAAATCACACTATATTGTAGGACTTTCTACCGATAGCAACATGATGACTGAAGTGGTTGTAACGGGTTACCAAACCATCGAAAAAAGAAAACTAACCTCGGCAGTAGGTCAGGTTAGCATGGACGATATCAAACAAGTCGGTGTTGCGAGTGTCGATCAATTGTTGTCCGGACAAATTGCCGGAGTTGCTGTGTCTACCCCTACAGGAGCCCCAGGAGCCCCAGCAAAGATTAGAATTCGTGGAACAGCCTCTTTATCTGGCCCGCAAGATCCTCTATGGGTGATTGACGGAATGCCTTTAGAAGGAAACGATATTCCAAACTTTAGCGACAAAGACAATATTGATCAATTACAAAACTTCTCTATTGCAGGACTAAATCCAGACGATATTTTAGATATCACTATACTTAAAGACGCTGCTGCAACTGCCATATATGGAGCTAGAGCGGCCAATGGAGTCATTTCCATTACAACCAAAAGAGGTAAAAAAGGCGATATGAAAGTTAATTTCACTGCCAATACCTTTATTACGCAAAAACCAGATTTCTCCAAATTAAATTTGATGAATGCCTCTGAAAAAGTAGATTTCGAACTAATGTTAGCGGGACGTTCCGATTTGAACTATAGAACAGATAAAGGAGAAATCTCTAGAATATTAAACGCCACTGGTGAGTTGGAACTATTTAGACAAAATGGTTTTGGATCACTAAGTCCTACAACACAACAAAGCATCAATAATCTTAGAAGAAATCAAACCGATTGGGGTGATGCAGTATATCAAACTGCCATTAATAAACAATACGGTTTGAGTTTATCCGGTGGTGGTGATCGTTCCGATTACTACTTTTCTTTGGGGTATTACGACGAAGAAGGAGCTACTATAGGAACGGGATTTGAACGTTATAACTTAACCTTAAAAAACAATTTTCAGGTTAGTGATAAATTAAAAGTAGGCGTTGCCGTATTCGGAACACAGGTAAATAAAAAATCTTATGTATCCGACACTGATGCGGCAATAAATCCATCCAATTATTCGAGAAATGTTAACCCTTATCTAACGCCTTACAATGCCGATGGTAGTTTTAATTACGACAAAGATATTGATGGATATAGCGATCGTTATGTTCCATTCAACTTATTCGAAGAACGCGAAAACACTTCATACGATTTAAAAAACAATGCTTTAAAAGCAATCATCGACGTTAATTATGACATCACGAGCGATTTAAAATTCTCCTCTCAATTCGGACTACAGCTCGACAATAACGATACAGAAAAATACACGGGTAAAGAGAGTTATTTCACTAGAAAAGAACGCGAGAAAACCCGTCGATATAAAGACGGAGGTTATTATTATTTCTTACCGGAAGGCGGTATAATCCAAAATTGGAAACAAGATTTTTTTCAGTACAACTGGAAAACGCAGCTTACTTATAATACCATCATCAACGACCTACATGAAATTGATGTTATGGCCGGAGCTGAAATTAGAAAGACGGACAGCAAATTACTCATGACCAAAGGTTTTGGATACGATCCAAAGACCTTGACCACGAAACCAATCATGTTTCCTAATGAAGAAATCTCTAGAGAAAAAGAATACGAAAGCTATAAAAAAACGCATTTAGAGAACTCTTTTGCTTCGTTTTTTGCTACGGCTGCCTATACATATGACCGTAAATATACTTTCTTTGGTAGTGTACGTTACGACGGTTCCAACCTATTTGGTGTTGATCCTAAGTATAAATACCTACCGTTGTGGTCTGCATCGGCTTCTTGGTTGGTTTCCAACGAAAAGTTTATGGAAGACTTGACTTTTGTATCTAACTTACGCCTAAGGGCCTCTTACGGTTTACAAGGAAATATCGATAAAAACACCTCCCCTTTTGTAGTCGGAGAATACAAACAAGTTTCTATACTACCCGGTCATTCTGAGACGAATATTCAAGTATTGAATCCGCCAAACAACAAATTGAGATGGGAAAAAACAACCAACAGCAATTTTGGATTTGACTTAGGCATGTTTCAAAACAGAGTAAGTGTTGCTGTAGATGTTTATGATAGAAATAGTACCGATTTGATTGGCCTTCGCGAATTGCCATTGGAAAATGGTTTTGAATTTACCAATATGAACTGGGCTCAGATATCAAACAAAGGATACGAGATTTCAATTTCAACCAGAAATATTGATCGACCTAATTTCAAATGGAGTACCAACTTTAACTTTGCACATAACAAAAGTAAAATTGATCGTGTAGAAACGAGAAATTCTAGTTTCCTTCCATCCGGACAAGGAAATGCTATTAATGCCGTTTATGGGTTAAAAACCGCTGGATTAGATGATCATGGAAACATCTTATTTTGGAAAGATGGCGAAAAAGTTGGTGCTAAAGACTTTTTTCAACTATATGATGCGTTTGAGGAAATCATGCCAGGCGAATTTTCCAAATCGAATTTGACCAATGAAGAGTTTAGAAATCTATTCACGGTTATCGGTGATAAGGACCCTAAATTCACAGGAGGAATTATCAATAATTTTGTGATAAACAATTTCGATATTAATATTTCTGCTGCGTTTAATATCAAGCAAACAGTAGTTAGAAATCCGCCTTACAACAGTGCGTTAATAGACCGTGGTCAAAATTATACTACCGACATATTAGATGCTTGGTCACCCAATAACACACAAGGTAATCTTCCGGCTATAAGTAGTCCAACCTCAGGTACTGGCGACGACTGGATGGCACATCAATGGTTTGCCATTTCCGATGTATCTAATAGCTATAAGTATTTAGACATTTGGGCAAAAGAAATGAGTTATATCAGAATTAGCAGTATTCGAGTGGGCTATACCTTCCCAAAGGCCTTAACCGATGCTCTAAAAATTCAAAATGCAAGAATAAGCTTGGAAGGTAGAAACCTATTGGTTTTTGGAACGGATTATTCTGGATATTTTGATCCAGAAACTTACGGTAGCATTTATGCACAACCGATTTCTAAATCATTTACCATAGGCCTAAACTTTACTTTTTAATCCACAAGATCCACTACCATGAAAAAAATATTCCTATTCATTAGTTGTCTAACTCTCAGCCTTGGCGCTGCGAGTTGTGACCGTTTTTTAGACATCGAGCCAGAGGGAATGGTAATTCCTAAAACTCCAGAAGACTTTAGAGGGTTGATGACTTCCGCTTATTCTACTTATCCCAGACACAAAGCCTTGACGGCCTTGCGTACAGATGAATTAAACCTCGATGTGGAAGCTTATGATTTTAAAACATACAGAGAGATTTTTATGTGGCAAGATTTGTCACTGGACAACAACACCACGCCATTCCCTTGGCAACAATTTTACACTTCTATTTTCTATGTAAATCACGTAATTAATGAAGGGGGCGCTACACTTCCGAGTTCTACAGAAAAAGATCAAATGCTGGGAGAAGCTTTCGCTCTGAGAGCTTATGCCTTTTTTGATTTAGTCAACCTATACGCTAAGCCTTATCATGCTGTCACTTCTCAAACGGACAAAGCCATTCCCTTAGCACTGGAACTAGACTTGGAACAAGTTTTACAACCCGAAACTACGCAAAAGGTTTATGATCAAATCCATAGCGATTTGGAGAAAGCAAAAAGTTTATTACAAGTAAACAGTCAAGAAAAAGGCTTAAACTACCGTTTTTCAAAAGCAGCTTTATATGCTTTTGAAGCGCGTGTTTATTTGTATCAACAAAAATGGGATCAAGCCCTTCAAAGTACGGAACAAGCCTTAACTTACAAAAGCAGCTTACAGGATTTGAATGTTGCCAACACCTTACCGAATCTATATACTTCGCCAGAATCGATTTTAGCTTTAGAAGATACTTATTACAGCCAAATAAAGAACGCTACTTTTGCTACTGCAGAATTACTCGCTGCCTTTGACATTGAAAACGACTTAAGGTACCCTTTGTACTTTGAGAAGTCCGATGATAAAATGAAGGTAATTAAAGCGGGACAACAAGAACTAAAAGTAAGTTTACGAACTTCTGAACTCTATTTTATCAAAGCCGAAGCTTCGGTAAAACTAAACCGTATGGAAGAAGCAAAAAACAGTATAAAACTGCTGATTAAAAACAGATACAAAACAACAGCTGTATCGAAAATAAACGATCAAATTGATGCGATGAGCTCAGAAGGGTTATTAGCATTTATCGAAACAGAGCGCTTTAAAGAATTTGCTGTAGAAGGACAACGTTGGTTTGATCTGAGAAGAATGGATCAAAAACGAATAGTACATAAAGTAGAAGGTAAAGAATATATTTTATTGGCTAACGACCCTAGATATACCTTACCCTATCCAAGAAATGCACGACTCAACAACCCCAATTTATAGGTAGCCACCTGAACCGTTTAAGATTTATTCTTAGACGGTTCTTTTTTTTGTACTTTTACATAAAAATGAAAGTTGCTATTGTAGAAGACGAACTTTTAGCGGCTACTTATCTAAAATCCCTTTTAGAAAAGCAGTCTTATATTTCCATAAAAGAAATCGTCGTTTTAAGATCAGTACAACAATCCTTGAATTTTTTTAAAGATCAAAATGTCGATTTGATTTTTATGGATATTCATTTAGGTGACGGTAACAGCTTCGAAATTTTCGAGCAATTGACCATTACAGCTCCTATAATTTTTATTACAGCCTACGACACCTACGCCTTAAAGGTATTCAAACAATTTACTATAGATTATATATTAAAACCGTTTGAGGAAGCAGATTTACACCAAGCCTTAAAAAAATTCAGTTCTCTAGCTCTAAAACTAGAAAACACGCATACATTAGACTCTCTTGCAGCCATAAATAACTTAACAGATTCCGGTATTAAGAATCGGTTCCTAGTCACGCACGGTTATAAATTAAAATCGATTATCAGCAATGACGTCGCTTATTTTGAAGGTTCAGGAAAACACCTCTTCCTCTATACCCGTGATGGCAACAGCTACATTTATAACGACACCATTAAAGACATTATTGAAAAACTCGACGAAACGAAGTTTTTTAAGGTCAATCGCAAGTTTATTGTACACATTGATTCCATACGAGAAATCATCAAACACAGCAGTCAGAAAATAGAGCTTTTATTAACTCCACCACCAGTGTCCAACTCACCTATTTTGGTAAGCAAAAGTCAAATAAACGAACTAAAAAACTGGTTAAATCAGTAAATTTGCCCTAAAGTAACAGTCGTATTTTTAAAATGTTAGTTTTGTCTTAAATCAAAAAATAAGTCATTATATTTATTATATTTGAAAAAGGAATGTAACCAAAATTGCCAAATTATGAAATACGTGGACAGAATAGCCGCATTTATAGAAAGAATACTCGATTTGTTTGATATGGTTAAGGGCTATATAGAAGATGCGCTAAGCTTTTTTGAAAAACTTAAAGAGTTGGTACTCGAATTATTAGAATATATCAAAGTTCAATTTGACCAGATAACCGACCAAGATGAATTGCGCGATGAAGAAATAGAACAACTTTTAGAACAAGAACACTTTTTTATTTAAACCCATATACAAAATGCCTTTACTACAAAGGCATTTTCTTTTTTAGCTCTTCAACCACTTTATAAGCAGCCGGACAAATAGCAACATTTTGTAAAGTAAGGTTTGCTATTTGTTGGAATTTCTTGCGATCGGTATGCGGAAATTCTCGACATGCCTTAGGTCTGACATCATAAATCATACAATAATTTTCGTGATCTAAAAAAGTACAGGGTACCGATTGCAATACATAATCTTGATCTTCATCAATCTTCAAGAACTGATTGATAAAAACTTGAGGCTTGAGTTTTAAATGCTTTGATATTCGTTCGATATCTGCAGTTGTAAATAAAGGACCGGTCGTTTTGCAACAATTTCCACAAGACAAACAATCCGTTTTTTTAAAAACAGCGGTATGAATCTCTTCCATTTGATAATCTAAATTCTTAGGAGTCTTCTTTTTTAGCTTATCAAAATACTTTTTATTCTCTATATGTTTATCTTTGGCAAGCTTAGGAAGCTCTTTTAAAAATTGTTCCATTTATAGTAATTAGGGTACAAATTTACGCATTCTTAAAAGCAACAATCACTTTTATATTTAAAATAGATGAAAGATTTATTTGGACAAGCCATTTTGGATTATCAAGTTAACAATAGCCCAGAAAACCTCTATACCGAAACCGATATCACTGAAACCGATGAAATGGAAGTGAGCTATTTGTTTAGGACTTATAAAGACATGCCTAAGATTGAACAGAAGGCCCTAGACCTGAGTTACGGCAAAGTTCTTGACATTGGTTGCGGCGCTGGAAGTCACAGCTTAGAATTACTTAAAAAGGGCTTAGATGTAACTGCAATAGACTGGTCGCCTGCTGCAATTGAAGCTTGTAAATTGAGAGGCATCACGAAGGCTAACTGTATCGATGTACTCGATTACAAAGAAGAGTGCTTTGACACCTTATTATTACTTATGAACGGAACCGGTATTTTTGGAAAATTGAATCGCATAACGACTTATCTTTCCAAATTAAAATCTCTACTGGCTCCGGGAGGGCAAATCCTTATCGATAGTAGCGATTTAATATATATGTTTGATGAAGATGAAGATGGCGGTAAATGGATTCCTCAAAACAAAGATTATTATGGAGAACTGGAATTTACGGTAACCTATAAAGGTCAAACAGAAGATGTTTTTGATTGGCTCTACCTTGATTATAACACGCTTCAAAATGCAGCACATGCTAACGGTTTCCAATGCGAATTAATTTATGAGGGCAAACACTTCGATTACTTGGCGAAAATTTTTATATAGTACTTGTTTTAGAAAGGAATAAAAACAAAAAAGAGCTGCCGTAGGCAACTCTTTTTTGTTTTATGCATTAGAAGCTTACTCCATATATTTCATCATAATTCCTTGAAGTCCCATACCCCACTCTTGACCGATAGCTTGTCCTTTTTCAAACAACACATTGGTTTTTGAGCTTAGTTTTTTTCCAGCTGGAGTTTCATAGAACTTAATAAATTCTTTTACATCTGCGTGGGTAAATTCAGTCATATACATGTCTGCCATTTTATCCATCAAACCATTTAAACTCGTTTTCAATTCTTTTTGAAAATCTGCTTTTTTAGCATCAGGAATGTTGTCAACAATATCTTTAGTCAACAATTCAAATGTCGACATTTGACCGCTTAATTCCATAAACTTTTTCATATCACCCTTAAATGCAGCATCTTGAGCAAAAGAAAATTGCGCTATACATATAAAGACCACAGAGAATAATAACTTTTTCATAAAAATCCTTTTATCGATTAAGCTGTAAATTTAACGCAATTTATGGAATATCCAAATATTTATGTGTTTGAAGTGAAATTCTCCATTTCGGATTTTCTTTTACATATTCTACGATGAGTGGCATAACCTCTTCATGCTTACTCCATTCCGGTTGCAAAAACAAGATAGCCCGATCATTAGTCAACGCTGCCTGTTCTTCTGCAAAGATAAAGTCGTGCTTATTGTAGATTACTACTTTTAATTCGTGAGCATTTTCATAGACACTGGCAACGGGTAATTTTGTCTTTTTAGGAGACAAGCAAATCCAATCCCATGTTCCAGACAGTGGATAGGCTCCTGAGGTTTCCATATTAACAATCATTCCCGCTTGTTTTAAAGCTAAAGTCAACGCATCCATATTCCAAGTCAAAGGTTCACCACCAGTAACTACAGCTAATTTAGCCTTTTTAGAAGCACGTGCAACGATTTCTTCAATAGCTGTGGGCGGATGAAGCTCCGCATCCCAACTCTCCTTTACATCACACCAATGACACCCTACATCACATCCCCCTACTCGAATAAAATAGGCCGCCGTTCCCGTATGAAATCCTTCCCCTTGGATGGTATAGAATTCTTCCATCAAAGGCAATACAGTGCCATTTGCTACTTCTTTTTGTAAATCAACCTTTTGCATTCCTATATAATTAATGCGCAAAGATAGTGCATTCGAATTTGATAGTTTCTTATAAAAAACAAAAAACTTGCTCCATATATGAAGCAAGTTTTTATTCAATTACTCAAAAAGAGTTTATTTTAAAGCCTTAATCGTCGATTTAGCGAAATCGTTACTTGGATCTAATTGAAGAACCTTGTTAAGATATTCAATCGCTTTATCATTTAGATCGGTATTCGCGTAATGAGCACCTATATGTGTGTACGCTTCGATTAATCCATCCTTATTCTCTGGTTTTGTCAATTCATTTTTATCTTGAATAGCTTTGATATACCCCAAATAATCAACAGTCATGATTTCACGTGACTCTGGAGTATCGATATATCTGTTGGAACGCGCTTTATAAAGATAAGCTTCTTTTGTTGTTGGCGATTTGGCAATCATCTTTGCAAAAGCATCATTAGCCTTATTTAAGAGTACAGCGTCTGGAGCATCTTTACCTAAAATATAGTACGAATAACCCAAATAATAGTTGTCGTATATATAATTGTCTTGGCTTTCTACTTTAGCAGAAACTCCAAAAATAGCTGCTGCCTGAGCATATTGTTTTAATTCAAACAATTTGAAAGCAGGTTCTTTATATTCAAAAGCAATCGCCGGTTCTACGACAACAGCCTTTTCCAAATCTGCAACTCCTTCACTGTATAATTTTTCATCTTTAATGCTGTGGTCCGCATTTTTCGCATTAGCCATTTTAGACAATCCTAAATAAAAATAATCACGACCTATGATGTGTTTTGGATTTGACTTAGCTAAAAACGAATTTAAAGCTTCAATACTCTCTGCATAATGACCGTTTTCATAAGAAGAATACCCCAGGTATCTCAAAATCCTCGGGTTGATATTTTCTTTAGCTTTTAATTCCTTGGCTACTTTTTCAAGTTCTGTATAATTTTTGGTCAATACCAAGAAATCAGCATAACGCAATTGAGACTCCATAGAACCTTCTGAAAGTTCCATATACTTTTTATAGTTGGTCAAAGCAAGTCCTAAATATTCATCCGATTTATTACTGTTATTTGCCCACAATTTATAAGTCTCTGCCATTTCTCTATATGCAGGTGCATATTTCGGGTCAATTTTGATTATTTCTTGAAACCCTTCAATAGCATCTTTATAGGCACGAGCCCTTTTTGTAATTACCGCCAATTGCAACTTCGCTTTTAGCATAGTAGGATCATAACCATAAGCTTCTCTGTACGCGCCAAATGCATCACTAAAACTTTTATTCAACATGTGAGCGTCACCCAATACCAAATAAGCTTCTGCATTTTTTACATCATTTGCGATTGCTTTATTTGCATAAACTATAGCATCTGCTGCATTTGGATTTGATGACTGTAAGTTGGCTTTAGCAATCAACAACAACTCATCATTGTCTTTCTTTTTAATTTCCTTTTCTGCTTTTTGAAAATTGGTTTTGGCTTCTTTAGCATTGTTATTATCCAATGCGATTTGTCCTAATCCAATAAAATTCAAGCTTCCTTTGTTTTTAGCCTCAGTACCTTTAGTAAAATAGTATTTTGAGGAATCCACTTGTTGCTCCATCAAGAATAAATCTCCTAAGTAGTAAAAGTTTTTACCATCGTTAGGTTTTGATTTAATCAATGTTTTCAAAATTGATTTGGCTTTATCAAATTGCTCATCATTGATGGCTTTTTTTGCCTGTTCTAAATCCTGAGCAGATACACCAGTAGCGGTTAACCCAGTTAATAACAGACTAAAAATAGTGTACTTATTCATTTTTTTTGGTTTTAGTTGTACTTTATTTCAATTCTTGATCGGAAACAATAATTTCTCTTGGAGGCACTTTAAAAGGAACTAAGCCCGATTTTAAAATTATTCTTTGTCCTTTATAGCCTGCAATATACGAAGCAAATCCCGTTCCTAGTCCAGATTTTCCCTGAAAATCCAAAACGTATAATTTTCTGATTATCGGATAGGTTCCCTCTGCTATATTGTTTTGGCTAGGTTTGTAATATTTTCCATCCTTCGGATTCTTCACTGAAAGCACTTTTACTTGCTCAATATGCTTTTTTAATTCCGGTGTAGGTTGCAACAGCCAATCTAATCCAATCACTCCTACTGCATTATTATTCTTCTCAACATATTCAATCACTTCTTGGGTGGTTGGTAAAAAATAAACATTTTCTTTAGGAAATTCAGTAATACCTGCCTCTGTTTTAAACTGACGCACCACACTAGAATTGGCATTATCAAAAACCAACATCAACTTTTTGTCCGTCTTTTTATCTTGCAAGGTTTTTAAAGCTTCTTGATAATCTATCAAAGAATCGTTATGATTCTTATTGGTTACAAAAACCACGGCGTCTGAAGCAAAATGGGTTATTTTAGGCGTTACCTTGCCCTGAAAGCGAGCTAGTTCTCCCTCATCTAGTGTTCTAGGCAATACCGCAATTTGCGAAGTACCATTAAAAACAGCATTTAAAATTTCGACCTCCGATTTTTTTATTAAATTTACTGTTGCTTTGTCGTATTCGCTTTCAAAAACGCGATTGACATCTTCAACAACTGGAAAAATAGACTCTTCAACCAAAATAGAAACGCTTCCAGAAACAGGTGTGTCCGCTACTTCAACTACTGCATCTGCTTGATTCTTTTTACATTGACTCAAGCACAGTCCTAAAATGAACAAGAATACTGATTTTTTTGCTAAGGAACAAAATCTAGTCATAAGAGCTTATTTTTAAATTAATTACACTATAGAAAAAGTTGAAAATGTTCCTTTTTTTAGTAGGTTCCATTTTTATTTAATTCTGCCCTTAAAGATATAGATTTCCTCTGAAAAAACAGTACATCACCAAAAAAATATCCTTGTACTTAAAAGTAAATAAAAAAGACAGAAACTACTTGAAGTAATTTCTGTCGTTAAAAACATAACTATTGAACCTGTATAGCAATTGGCAATGTAAATTGTGAACGCACTTTGCGATTGTTCTGAATCGCTGCCTTCCATTTAGGCATCGTACTCAAAACCCTCAAGGCTTCTCTACCCGCACCATAACCCGGGTCACGGAGTATAACTATATCGGATAAGGAACCGTCTTTCTCTACAATAAACTTAACAATCACTTGTATTTTTTTTATATCCGAACTCATTTCGGGTGCTCTAAAGCGCGAAATAAAAGTTTGATTAAAAGCGGGAAATCCACCTACGGGCTCTGCTTTAAACTGAACACCTATAAAAACAGCATTTTCACTTCCATCTTCACTACCACCAACCATACCTGTCTTTGAACCTAAACCGCTAGCTCCATCGGTGCTAATAGGAGCTCCAGTCACAGCTGTACCGTTTACAGAACCGGGTTGTGCATTTACTAAATCCTCATTTTTAGTAACTTCTTCTGTAATTTTTGAAGCATCATCCGTTACCTTAAAGGTTACATGACGCTTTGTTTCGACAGAAGACAATGGAGCTGCTGCTTTCTTTACCACGGGTTCCTCAACGATGGGATCTGGAGCTGCTGCTTTTTTTAAGGGCGCAGCAGGAGGTACTACATCCCAAATGATAACGTCGGGCACCAATTCGGGAACTATATTATCTCCTAGTGTACCCGCCATACTTTTTAAAATCAATGGAGAAGAAATTCCCAATGCAAATAAAGCGGTTCCCATAAACAAGGCAAAGGTTGTCGTTTTTGGATTTTCGGAACGCAATTGATAGGCTCCATATTGTTTGTTACGGTTTTCAAAAACCACATCTAACCACTCTTTTCTAAAGATATTAAATTTTGACATCTGCTAAATTATTAAAAATCAACTGTTGCTACTATTATTTTATATTGAGTAATCGGAAAGACAAATCAAACAAAAATTCATCTCCACCCTATCAAAAACAAAATGCCTAAAAAATCTCGCGCATTTACACATCCCAATCCTTTTCAGATTTCCCCTTAGAAGCGATTTAAATCCTCATAACAACTTATGAACCTTCTCTTATTTTAAATATAATCAAACTAATTGAACTAACAAAATAAAAATTGATAAATGTGCAGAAAAATCCACGCAACAACTCTAAATAAAGCAAAAAAAACAACACAAAACCCAACAATACACACATTAAATAACCAAAATATAAATATTACTCAGTTTAAAATAATTCTAAACTATAAAACAGATCTAAATTCCACAAAACAACAAAGGCGTCCCTTTTTTAAGGACGCCTTTTATATAACAAGTACGCAAATGCATTTAACTTAACAATCTAATGAATCGAAATCCTGCGTATACAATCAACACGATTCCAAACAACAATCTACTGGTATATTCTATATCTAATGGAATTGACTTCCAAACGATAAACATCACACCCAAACACAAATATAGAAAAAAGAAGAAAAGTCCGAAAACAAACAGAAATCGCTGTAAAGGCGATTTCTGTTTAAATTTATCATACAAATTCATTACTGAACTTGAATTGTAATAGGTAAAGTAAACTGTGATCTAACGTTTTTACCGTTTTGAACAGCAGGTTTCCACTTTGGCATATTTTGCAATACACGTACAGCTTCTTTTCCTGCACCGTAACCTGGGTCACGTAAAACAGTGATGTCTGTTAATGATCCGTCTTTCTCCACAATGAATTTTACAATTACTTGAATTTTCTTCACACTAGAATCGATATCTGGTGTTCTGAATCGGCTGATAAAGGTTTTTGTAAATCCAGCCATTCCCCCAGGAGGTGAAGCTGTAACCTGAACAGCGATAAATACTTTATTTCCATCATCGTCTCCATCAACTGGAGCAGTACCTTTATTGGCACCTCCAGTAGCTTCACCGGTTTTGATGTCACCTTTTTCTTTATCTCCTTTAGCATCTTTAGTACCGGGATCTTTATCCTTGAACTCTTCCACTTTAGCAATCTCCTCAACTACTTTTTCTTTTTCAACCACTTTAGGTGGTGTGAATTTTTTGGTATCTACAACCGACTTCGTAGCCTCTGGCGGCGGTGGCGGTATATCTACTGGTGGTGGAGGTGGAAGTTCTACTGGTGGCGGTGGCGGGGCCAAATCTACCAGCGTAATTTCGGTATCCAAAGGAGCATCTTTTTTATTGTTTCCTAACGTTCCTTCGATTGCTTTGATTATAAGAGGAGAAGCTAGTCCCACTCCAAACAAAGCAATTCCTGCAAACAAAGCAAAAGTCGTCACTTTAGGATTTTCAGAACGCAACTGATAAGCTCCGTAAGACTTGTTACGTCCTTCAAAAACTATATCAAGCCATTCTTTCTTAAAAATATTTAATTTTGACATGGTCTAAAATTTTAAGTTGATACTAGTTGCCTAGTTTTCTCCAAGTATAGTGAGATCTTCTGGCGTCATATCAACAATAGCATAAGCTTTTACATTGGTAATTGCCATCTCATCCAAAATATCCACCAAGTTTCTATAATTAGAATTTTTACTTGGTTTAATAATCACAATCAATCCCTTTTCAGGATCTCCAGTAAGTCGAGGCACCGATTTCACTTTTTTCAAAAGCTCTAGTCGAATTCCTTCTTTACCGTAAGTTTGATCTAGTGGTCCTTCTAATGGGGTATCTGTTTTCCCCATATACCATTTGATTTTATTATCCGCGCCGATTAAAATCGTCATCGTACGTTCTTCAGAAACTAAAGTTTCATTATCGACTTCGTCTTTCTTATCCTTATCTGGCATAGCCAAATTCATCGACTGCGGTTTATTCATCGAGGTCGTCAACATAAAGAAAGTAATCAATAAGAATGCCAAATCCACCATCGCGGTTAAATCTACTCCGGAGTTTTGTTTTTTACTTCTTACTTTTTTACCCTTACCGTCGCCGCCTCCTGTATTTAATTCTGCCATTTACAGTTTGAAATTTTAATGATTAAAAATCTTCATTTCTCAGTCCTGTAACCAAGAAGAAACGATTTACTTTTTGATCTTGGAGAATATCAATTACTCTTTTAATTGTAGGATATTCTTCTTTTGCGTCTCCTTTGATAGCAACATCAAGTACTTTATTATCTAAATCTCTAACCGCTACACGTGCTGACTGAACCCAATCTTTAAGTTGGTTGTCCAATGAGTCTGTTGGAATTCCTGTTTGAACAGCTTTATTTCTTACATCATGAGGTAAGTTCAAAAATTGTTTTAAAGCAGTAATTGGAGTACCGACACCTTCGATATTAGAAAATTCATCCTTTTCTTTTTCGGTAAAATCGATATTGTATTTTTGTCCCATTTGAGTCAGTGTCTCTTTACGATTCTCTTTCCCTAATACTCCGAAAAATACTTTTCCTTCTCCAACAGTTAATGTTGCTAGGTTAGTTTCAGGCAATTTTGTTTGTACTGTCGATGCAGGAGTATCAACTGGCAAAGCCTCTGGGAGTTTTGCAGTCGATGTCAACACGAAGAAAGTTAGAAGTAGAAACGACACATCGCACATCGCGGTCATGTCTACTCTCATACTTTTCTTTGACATTTTAACTTTAGCCATTTTATATTTTCTTTTATAATTCTATGATGAACATAGACTTATTGTTGATTAAACTCCTTACTATTATTTATTGATTCCAGCTTTAAATCTTCTGTAAGATTGCGTAATTGCAAAACCAGCCTCGTCAATAGAGTAAGTCAATTTATCAATTTTAGTAGTAAAAGCATTGTACATAACAATTGCTAAAGTAGATGTTCCAATACCTGTAGCTGTACAAACCAATGCTTCAGAAATACCTGTTGCAAGAGCTGATGAATCTGGAGTACCTGTAGTTGCCAAAGCAGAGAACGCTTTGATCATCCCTGTTACTGTACCCAACAAACCTACTAATGTACCGATAGATACCAAAGTTGCCAATACAATCATATTTTTCTCCAACATTGGCATTTCCAATGTAGTAGCCTCTTCGATTTCTTTTTGAATAGTTTCAGTCGCTTTTTCACTATCCAAACCTTCTCTCTTCACTTGTTGGTATTTGATTAAACCTGCTTTTACAACGTTTGCAACAGAACCTTGCTGTGCATCACATTCTTCGATAGCTTGTTCAATTTTCCCTTGGTTGATAGTCGCTTGTACATTTTGTACGAAAGCACCAACATTTCCTTTTCCTGCAGCTTTTCCGATTACTAAGAATCTTTCAATAGAGAAAACAATTGTCATTGTCAATAAACCAATTAAGGCAGCAACCACAATTCCTCCTTTGTATACCATCCCTAGTATGTTTCCTGGTAGAGGATGCCCATTTGGATCTCCGTTTTCAAAGTTTGATGAATTTCCTAGTATGAATTTCCAGACTATATATCCAAAAATAATACAAAGAAATACTGCTGCACCTGCAAAAATTTTAGATGCACCTGAACTAGATCCTACTTTCTCAACTGATTCGTTTGATACGTTTGTCATTTTTTTAAAATTTTAATTCTTTTTTTATTCAATTATTATTCAACATTTTTTCTCATTTCATTCATATGAGTGTCGCAAATTTATGTTTTTAGATCAAATAAAAAAATTAAAATGGTTTTTTTTCACCCCTTCTTACTTTTGATTTAATCAAAAAGACATATTCCGCTGTTTATGAAGTCCATTTGTTAAGCAAATGTAAATATAAATATTCTAAATTATTACTAAATTGTTTGGGGGAATTTATTTTAACGTACAAAAATTAAATATAACTCAAAAAATGGGTGCAACCAACTATATTTGTACTAGTGAAACCGCAGAAAAAAAATCATATATGAAAAATGAAAATTTTATCGGTCAGATTAAATCGGGCTACGATTTTAAAGAGGATTTTATTACTATCGGGGGCGCAGTATTAGAAAACGAAGTAATTCCGGATCTTTTTGTGCGTATTCCCCTCAAAACGTTAAACCGCCACGGCCTGATTTCAGGGGCTACCGGTACGGGTAAAACCAAAACGATTCAAGTATTATCTGAACAACTATCTTTAAAGGGAATTCCCGTATTAATGATGGATGTTAAAGGCGATTTTAGCGGTATAGCCGCGGCAGGTTCCAGTTCGTCTTTTATCGAAGAACGGCATAAAAAGATGAACCTTACCTACAGCACTCAAGCCTTTCCTGTTGAGCTATTGTCACTTTCGAATCAAAATGGTGTTCGACTGCGCGCTACTGTTTCCGAATTTGGACCGGTCTTGTTTTCGCGCATATTGGAATTGAACGATACTCAAGGCGGCGTAGTTTCCTTGGTTTTCAAGTATTGCGACGACAATAACTTGTTGTTACTCGACTTAAAAGACTTTAAAAAAACCTTGCAATATTTAACTAACGAAGGTAAAAAGGATATCGAATCTGAATATGGAAAGATTTCAACCGCTTCTTCCGGTACGATATTGCGGAAAATGGTTGAACTCGAACAACAAGGCGCCGAATTATTTTTTGGAGAAACCGCTTTTGATATACATGACTTAATGCGATTAGATGACAAAGGTCAAGGATATATTAATATACTTCGCATTAATGATATTCAAGACAAACCTAAGTTATTTTCAACTTTTATGTTGAGTTTGCTGGCACAAGTTTATTCCCAAATGCCTGAACAAGGAGACAGCAGTCAGCCTGAATTGGTGATTTTCATTGATGAAGCGCATTTGATTTTTGATAGCGCTAGCAAAACTCTACTCAACCAAATCGAAACCATCGTAAAACTAATTCGATCTAAGGGAGTAGGCATTTACTTTATCACTCAAAATCCAATTGATGTTCCCAACGGCGTTTTGGCACAATTGGGTTTAAAAATCCAACACGCCTTGCGAGCTTTTACCGAAAAAGACCGCAAAGCCATAAAAGCGGCATCCGAAAACTTTCCGATATCCGAGTTCTACAAAACAGCCGACCTCCTCAATGAACTACCTACTGGGGAAGCTTTGGTTACCGCACTCAATGAAAAAGGTGTTCCTACACCTCTTGTTCAATGTATGATGCGAGCACCGATGAGCCGTATGGATATTTTAAGCGATGCCGAGATTAATAGTATCACTCAAAGCTCGTCTTTAGCCAAAAAATACAATGCCACTATCGATCGTGAGAGCGCTTATGAACTGCTTACGGCAAAAGTAGCGCAATTAACAACACAGCAAGTGCAAGAAAACAGTACAGAAAAAACAAAAAATACCAGCCGCACAACCCAAAATGACGGGGCCTTAAAACCCATACTCAAAGTGGTCACTAGTGCTACTTTTATACGCGGTGCTTTCGGGATACTTTCCAAAATTTTTAACGCTTCGAAAAAGAAATAATCCTACTATTATTAAATGGCTTTTTTATAAAAAAAAAAAATTAATTCCAGTTTTTTACAAATAAAAAAGAGCTTCTCCAGTGAGAAGCTCTTTTTACTTTAATTTATTTAATATAAAATCTTCAATTTCTGTAGTTTGCCAATGCGCTGAAATCTGGGGTAACAACATCACTTCATCCATAATTTTTTTCTGTAAATCGCCTATTTCCAAGGCCTCTTTATACGGCTTATGACTAAAAGTAACCCGATCGTAGAGCGGCAACCATTTTTCGGGATGAATTTCTGTAAACCAAGCCTCGATTTTCTTTCTTAAAAGAAAGTCTGGATCGGCAGTTTTAGAACTCATTTCGACAAAATTTCGGTATGACAGTTCCGCTATTGCATCTGCGTTGGGCTTTCTCAACTGCTCGTATTCTTTAAAAATTCGCAACCAATTATCTCCATGCAATTTCATGAGGTCGTATAGCTGTGTAATATCTTCAAATCCGGCATTCATTCCTTGTCCATAAAACGGCACTATAGCATGTGCAGCATCCCCTATTAGTGCCACTTTATCTTCATAAGTCCACGGAAAACACTGGGTAGTCACTAAAGAACTCGTAGGATTAACAAAGAAGTCCCGCACCAAATCGGGTATTAAGGCTTGGGCATCAGGAAAAAACTTCTTGAAAAAGGCCACTACATCGCGTTCTTCTTTTAAACTTTCTATCGAGTACTCCCCCTCAAACGGAATAAACAATGTACAAGTAAAACTCCCTTCTAAATTGGGTAAGGCTATGAGCATAAATTCACCGCGTGGCCAGATGTGAAACGAGTTTTTATCAATTCGGTGATTACCTAAGCTATTGGCCTCAATTTTAAGTTCCTTATATCCAATATTCAAAAAATGTTGCTGATAATCGAATCTGTTTTGTTTTTGCATGCGATTTCTAACTTTAGAAAAAGCACCATCCGCACCAAAAATTTTGTCGTATTTCAACTCTTCCCAGTCGCCTCTTTCCGTTTCTCCAATACAGATGACCCCCTCAGCAAGTTTGACATCCCAAATCTTTTTTTCGAAGAAAAACGCCACACCTTCTTTAGCAGTTAAGTCAATCATCATCCTATTGAGCTCACCCCTAGAGATCGAGTAAATACTCTCTCCTTCCATACCATATTTTTGGTATGCAATGGTTCCATCAATAGCATGAATAGCGCGTTTATCCATCGGAATAGCTATTTCCCTAATAGCATCTCCAATACCAACACCATCTAAGGCCTTCCAGCCTCTAGTAGACATGGCTAAATTAATAGAACGTCCAGAAAAATCCATGGTTCGAATATCTTTACTACGATCAAATACATGCACATCGTGACCAGCTCTTTTTAAATAAAGTGCCAATAGACTTCCTACTAATCCCGATCCAACTATAGCGATTTTTAACGGCTGTTGCATTTTTTTTAATTAAATATTATTTATATATATCACCTGCTTTTAAAAAATCAATCTCTATACTTACTACCGCAATCTATTGAGACACTTTAATTATTTATTGATAAAAATTCGTTTTTTTATCAATTTTTTAATAAATTTACCACTATTAGTAATCAAAAAAA
Organism: Flavobacterium sp.; assembly: GCA_040393465.1. Lineage (GTDB taxonomy): Bacteria > Bacteroidota > Bacteroidia > Flavobacteriales > Flavobacteriaceae > Flavobacterium. The sequence goes on from JBEBUC010000012.1 coordinate 26,262, forward strand.
ATAGTTTATGAGAGATTTAGTTTGGTTAATTGCAGTAATCCTAATTTTAGGATGGGCAGTAGGTTATTTTGGTTTTGGAGAAGCAGTGGGTAGTTTTATACATATCCTATTAGTATTAGCAGTTATCGCTATTTTATATCGTCTGATAACTGGACGAAAATCTTAAAAAAAATCCCCAAAAATGGGGATTTTTCTATTTATTAAATAAAACTGCTGTTCCTGTGTGCAATCCTTGTGACTGCGCAAATGCTCCACACAGATGAAATAAAAGTCTCGCTCCTACATTACCATCCCAATCGTCCTCTCCCGGTACAACTTCTACTAAATCTACTCCAATAATGGTTTTATTCGATTCAGCCAGTCTACTTATCAAATAAGTAACTTCTTCATAAGAAAGTCCGCCCGGCACAGGTGTTCCTGTATTAGGACAATACCAGCGAGACAATCCATCTATATCAAAACTAATACATACTTTTTCAGGTAATGACGCAATGATTTCATCGCATTGCTCCTTCCAGGTCTTCCCTTCAAAAGCAGCTGCCTTCAAATCGGAATCGGTATGAACCAATACTCTGTTGTTCGAATTCTTAACTACCGCTACTTCTTGTTCGCAAAAATCACGAATCCCCACCTGCACAATTTTCGATACTTGAGGTAATTTCAACGTATTATACATAATTGAGGCATGCGAATAAGTAAAACCTTCATAAGCTTCGCGTAAATCCATATGCGCATCGAAATGCACTATTCCGAAAGTATCGTTTTGTGTAGCCAAAGCTTCGTAATAGCCTAAAGGTGTACTGTGATCTCCTCCCAAAAGCACTACTTTTTTACCTTGATTCATCCAATACAAAACGCGTTCTTTGACCTGATCTTTGAGCTGTTTACATGCCTTATTGATTTTATCCAGGTCAAACTGTAAAGCGGGAAATATAGAAACGTCTTCTCCATTTTCTAAAGCCTCAATAATTGGCTGAGCCAATCCTTTATACTTTTTGCTGTCTGTAGCCCAATCGTTAGCCGTTTCATCATAATATATGCCCAACTTCCAAAGTTCTGGGTATTGTTGGTGAAACAAATCTACCTGATAAGAAGCTTCCAAAATGGCTTCTGGTCCTTCTGAAGCTCCAGCTCCATAACTTACCGTAACCTCCCAAGGCACAGGAATAAGAATAATTTCACTTTCTTCAGCAGTAAATGGCAATCCATAAATGGTGGCATCTGCTAATCCCGGCTGGGAAGGATCAAAATGGTCTATTTTGCGTTGCTTAGTTGACATTTTATATTTTTGTTTATGATACAAATTTAGAATTAAATATTGAATTTCACACGGGAAATTACCGAGCTTCCTTCTGCTGTATTTTTGACCTAAATTGTTATAGCTTTTATGCTTTTCTAGTCAATCCTTCCTTTAAGATTTTTCCAAAATTAAAAACATCTCTATACGTCGTGTATAAAGGTACTGGAGCCAGTCGAATAACATTCGGTTCCCTCCAATCTACTATGACTCCGGATTTCATCAAATATTCAAAAAGCGCTCTACCCTCACCGTGTAGCAACACCGACAATTGACTGGCACGTTCTAGGGGATTTTCCGGTGTAATGATTTCAAAGTCACCACCAACTTCTAAGGCTATTTGTTTTAGAACAAATTCCAAATAGGCTGTTATTTGATCTCTTTTCGCAATCAATTTTGGCATACCAATCTCATCAAACAACTCCACGGATGCTAAATATGGAGCCAAAGTCAGAATAGGTAGGTTGCTAATTTGCCAACCGTGAGCACTGCGAATGGGATCATAAGTCGGTTCCATCAAGAAACGACGGTCTTTATTGTGTCCCCACCACCCACCTAGTCGGGTCAAATCCATATTATTGTGGTGTTTTTCATGAATAAAACAACCCGATGCATTACCCGGTCCTGAATTCATGTATTTATAACTACACCAAGCTGCAAAATCAACGTTCCATTCGTGTAATTTTAATTCGATATTACCCGCCGCATGAGCCAAATCCCATCCAACATAAGCCTGATGTTTATGTGCTGCCGCTGTTATGGTTTTCATATCCAACACTTGTCCAGTATAGTAATTAAGCCCTCCGATTAAAACCAAAGCTACCTCATCTCCTACCTCATCTATTTTGGCTATGATATCTTCTAATCTAAAATTATGCTCTCCTTCGCGACGCTTCACCTCAACTATAGTATCAGCAGGATTTAATCCATGGAATTTTACTTGGGTTTGAATCAGATACTGATCGCTCGGAAATGCTTTCTCTTCGCAAATGATTTTATATTTTTTTGTTGTCGGTCGGTAAAAAGAAGCCATCATTAGATGAAGGTTTACCGTTAGCGTATTCATTACGGTTACTTCCGAAGGTTTGGCTCCTACAATTTTACTTAAGGGTTCACTGAATCTTTCGTGATAATCCCACCACGGTTTTTGCGCATAGAAGTGTCCTTCAACGGCTAACTCCGCCCAATCTTTCATGACCTCATTAACATAAGTAACGGCTCTTTTGGGCTGTAAACCCAAAGAATTACCCGTAAAATAGATTACGTCTTTACCGTTAACTTGAGGGAAGTTAAATTCGTCTCTATATTTCGATAAAACATCTTGTTGATCTAAGCTCTGTGCAAACTCAAGTGTATTTTCAAATTTCATATATAAGTTTTTTTTAGCAAACGAATATTCACCTTAATAACGCTATTAAACTAAGCACTACCCAAGCTGTTTTGCTATTTTTAATTTTGGTTTTTTGCCTCGTAAAAATAATAGAGATTAAAGAATTTTCAAAGACAATTCGATTTTAGTTCTAACAATTAATGTATATCAGCATTAATATCCGCTATTTAATAAAAAACCTCTAAACGAAATCGCTTAGAGGTTTTTTTAATTGGATATCTATAAGATTAGATGATTAACATCGCATCGCCATAAGAGTAGAATTTATACCCTTCTTGAATGGCTTCTTCGTAGGCTTTTTTCATTAAATCATGCCCACAAAAAGCAGAAATCATCATCAATAAAGTTGATTTAGGCATGTGGAAATTAGTTACCATGCAGTCTGCTATACTAAAATCATAAGGAGGGAAGATAAATTTATTTGTCCATCCTTCAAAAGGGTTTAGTGTACGGTTTGAAGATACAGAACTTTCAAGTGCACGCATAGATGTTGTTCCTACTGCACAAATTCTACTTTTTCTAATTTTTGCAGAATTGACAATATCACAAGCTTCTTGCGTCACTCTCATTTCTTCTGAATCCATCTTGTGTTTAGATAAGTCTTCTACTTCTACCGGATTAAAGGTTCCCAATCCGATATGTAGGGTAACTTCTGCAAATTGAATACCTTTAATTTCTAATTTTTTCAATAAGTGTTTAGAAAAGTGCAAACCGGCAGTGGGAGCCGCTACAGCACCTTCTTCAGAAGCATAAATCGTTTGGTAACGTTCGGCATCTTCTGGAACCACTTCTCTATTGATATACTTTGGAATTGGAGTTTCGCCTAATTCTGCTAATTTTTCTCTAAATTCTTCATAAGAACCGTCGTAAAGGAAACGCAATGTTCTTCCTCTAGAGGTTGTATTATCGATAACTTCCGCAACCAATGAATCGTCTTCTCCAAAATACAATTTGTTTCCGATACGAATTTTACGAGCAGGATCAACTAATACATCCCAAAGTCTTTGTTCTGCATTTAATTCTCTCAGTAAGAACACTTCAATTCTCGCTCCCGTCTTTTCTTTATTCCCATATAGACGAGCAGGAAAAACTTTGGTATTGTTCAACACCATCACATCCCCTTCGTCAAAATAATCTATTAAATCTTTAAAGAACTTATGTTCTATTGTTTGTTTTTTACGATCGATTACCATTAAACGAGCTTCATCTCTGTTTTCAGCAGGAAACTCGGCCAATAATTCTTCCGGTAAATTAAAATTAAAATGGGATAACTTCATTCTTATTGAAATTTAATTAAATAATAAAAGATTCCGCTCTTCTATTTCAGTTTGCAAATATACGACCCTGAGATAGGCGTTGTCAAGTGTTTTGATGTTTATTTTCCAGAACGGCTGTTTCCCTGGTCGATAGTCACTCGAAAGCCCAATGATTGCAGGTTTTTCCAAAAATGAATAAAAGATTTAGTTACTACTTCCGCGTCGTTGATAGTCAAATTGGTTTTTAAGGCTAAAGGTGCAAAAGCCATTGCCATTCGATGGTCTTGATAGGTATCTATTGCCTTGTTCGCCTTTATCGAAGTAGCTGATTTTAAGTTTAAGCTGTTTTCGGTAATGGATACTTCCGCTCCCAATTTTTGTAATTCGACTTGCAAAGCGCTTAATCGATCGGTTTCCTTAATCTTCAAGGTATGCAGTCCTGTTAATTGACAGCTTATTCCCAATCCGAAACAAGCAACTACGACCGTTTGCGCTAAATCGGGTGTATCTATAAAGTTGCCTTCAAAATGGCTAACTGCTTCCCCTTGTCTGACTAAAGTTATTTGGGTATTTTCAAAAAGCGTTTCCACTCCTAAACAACGAAAATAATCGGCGACTTTACAATCGCCTTGTAAACTCCATTTTTGATAGTGCGACAGGGTTATTTTTGTTCCTATAGGTGAGAAGGCGACCATCGTATAGAAATAGGAAGCCGAAGACCAATCGGATTCAATAACGATACTTTTTGCTGCTATTTTAGGTTGCGGCAATACCTGTACTCGATTTCCAATAAATGAATTAGGTATTCCCATTTCTGTCAATACAGCCAAAGTCATTTCGATATAGGGTTGGGAAGTAATAAGACCTTCGAAGTTGATTTCTAGTCCGTTGTCCATTTGAGGCGCTATCAATAATAGCGCAGAAATATATTGACTACTTATATCTACCGGTAGGCTGACGCTAAATTTATCCAGTTTTTTTCCAGTAATTCGCAACGGAGGAAACCCCGGTTTTTCTAAATATTCAATCGTTGCTCCTAAGTGGACAAGTGCCTCGACCAAAACGGAGATGGGTCTTTCGCTCATGCGAGAACTACCGGTTAATATTACTGTCCGACCGGATTGAACTGCAAAATAGGCAGTTAAAAAACGCATAGCCGTACCTGCGTGATGGATATCGATAACCGCATCGGTACTGCTTAATGCCTTTTGCATAACCCGACTATCATCAGAATCGGAAATATTCTGCAAATTGATCTGGGGAAACATTTTTTGTAAGAGCAGCAAACGATTGGTTTGCGATTTACTTCCTGATACCTTTAAACTTTGGTTATTTAGTAACGAACTCTGTTCTAAGATTACTTTCATAAGGCATGCCACAGATTTATAAAAAGTTCGCTGAAATTTGAAGTACTATTTTAGTTTGTCGTTGTTGTGATGACGGTCGTGATCGCGTTGGGTTTTGAAATTCAATTTTTTATCGAAGGCCTCTTGTAAATTAACCCCGGTTTGATTGGCTAAACAAAGTACCACAAAAACCACATCGGCCAATTCTTCACCCAAATCTTTGTTTTTATCGCTTTCTTTTTCCGATTGCTCACCATATCTTCTCGCAATAATTCGCGCTACTTCGCCCACTTCCTCTGTGAGTTGAGCCATATTGGTCAATTCATTAAAATACCGAACTCCATGTTCTTTTATCCAACGATCTACGTCTAATTGTGCGTTTTCTATATTCATTTCGATTTGTTATTAACGGTTTTATTTGCAAATATTTTATTCTTAAAAAAGCGATCATATATCAGCATCAAAAGTATAAAGATAGCATATTTACCCAAAAAATTAGCCACACAATAAGCATTCATCGCCCAGATACAAGCCAAATCATCGGACATCACTGCGGTCAGTATCAAATAAATTAGCGTAAATAATCCGTATTTTTTTAAGGTTTTCATATTATTCTTTATTGTGGGAGTCTATCCATATGGTTACCGGTCCATCATTACATAAATTCACTTTCATATCTGCACCAAAACGTCCAGTCTGAACTTTACGACCGAGTTCTCTTTCCAACTCCTTAACAAAGGATTCGTATAAGGGAATTGCCAACTCAGGTCGCGCTGCTTTTATATAAGAAGGACGGTTGCCTTTTTTAGTTGCTGCATGTAAGGTGAATTGACTGACAACAATCAAATCACCCTCGATATCACGGACCGATTTATTCATTACCCCTACTTCATCATTAAAGATTCGGAGATTTAAAATTTTTGATGCCAACCAATTCACATCGACTAAGGAATCTATTTCCTCTATACCTACCAAAACCAACAAACCTTGCTGAATTTGAGCCACACATTGCTGATCAATAGTAACGCTTGCTTCTGTAACTCTTTGAATAAGTGCTCTCAATGGGGTTATATTTTATTTAAAACTATTTTATCCTTGTGTTTTGCGACCATTTTATCGAAGAATTTTTTTACTAACAAATAGTCCTTGGCTTCAATTACGGCCTGATGCTTCTCGCACAAAAATACAAAATTTATTGTTTGTTCTTGTTGGGTAATTTCATAACTAAATTCCAATCCAATCTCGTCCAAACTATATTTTTCATTCTTTGGCAAGTAGTCAACGCGATACCCTTCAGGTATTTTAAAACTCAATTGGTACTTTTGAAGTTCAGGAAACACAAAATCGATGGCATATTCTCTTTTTTCAGCCTTAAATGGACTTTCTTTTAAAGAAGAAAAAAACAAAGGATTTAAATATATTTTCCCGCCTATTACATCTACCATGTTCGACTGCTTAAAATTACTTACAATTTTAACAGACTTAGATAAATCGTCTAGATGATCAACCCGGAGCCCTACTATTTCTAAACCAGCATTTTTCGATTCTACATCGTTAATCATCTTTTCCTTGCTCTGTTCTCCATAGTTTTCTCTGAACAGATAAGCATTGTATCGATTATACTCTTCCCTTATTTGTCCAATACCAACCCAATCAGAAGACAACTGCAAGTTTATTATTTTAGAATCTAAAGATTGGAAATTTGGATAAACCTGGACTTCTGTCATACTGCCATCCTTTTTAATCAATGCTCCAAACCAATTAATTGTTCTAATTGGCAGAATACTAAGATTAGAATACATACTTGTTGCATCTAGCAAATAAACGCCTCCGTCTATCTCTAAGGCAGCCACCACATAGTTAAAAGATGATCGTTGTACTCCTGGTTTAATACCATTTTCACGCGTACTGATCAAGACCGGATTTGCCTCTAATCCGGCAGAACGAAGCATCGCCGTTAACATGAGATTTAAATCTGCCACATTTCCCGATTTTTCTCTATAGGCACTTTTCACACCTTTATCGCAATAGTAACCGTATTTATTATTCCATGAAACATTATTTTTAATGAATTTCAAAATCAATTGCGCCTTCTCTTCCTCCGTATGAACACCAGACAAGATTGGAGCTAAGTCTTTTTCAAAATAATTTTTAGCTTCTAACTCTGCTCCAAATGATTTGTTTTTATAAATATTTTTAACCAAATCGTTAATAGTTAATGAAATTGATTTTACCGGGCTATCAGGATACCTGATAAGGGTTAAGTCATGCACAACCGAAGCGGTGTAATTATCCATATTATTAACAAATTGTTCTTTTCTAACACTTTCAACTCTATTTAAGGAATAGGTAGTTCTAGTCATATTATATTTTTTATCTCTAAGACGATTCGAGCCGTAACTCAACAAAGCCAATTCATCCTTACGAACGATAGTCGGTGACCTAAAACCCTTATATCCTGAAACATAAACAAAATACTCCGGTACCAAAACACTAAACTGAGCCTTATTCACTGGAATCGAATATTGAAATTGAAATTCGGGAATCGTAGACAAATACGGGCTCTCAATAGTATAAACATATTCTAATATAGACCCCTCTTTTACATTGGGAAGTATGATTTTTTTTATACTCCAACTGTCATTTTCTTTTACATCAAATATTCCCTCAACTTTTGCAGCTGTCTTTTCTATTTTACCATTAGTAAGATTATAGGTATTTGCTTCTAATATCCTAATCTTCTCAACTTCTCCTTTTCCCGTATAGTAACTAATTTCCTTATTGCCCCAAGAATAACCTTCTTTACTATAGATTTTAATCCTGTTAGTCACTTTTGTAATCATTTTAAACCCATTTTCCACATCATAGACAAATGATGTTTCCCCTACACTAAATAAAAAAGCAGCTTCGGCCTCTGGTTCTACTTGGTGTTTTTGTTCTTGTAAATCTTCAATAGTAATTTTCCCAGGAACAATTTGAGCCTGAACAACTAAAGGGAGTAAAAAAAGTAAGCCTAAAATTTCATGTAATCTAATTTGCATCATTATCAATATTTATTTCCTTTTTAATACAATTTTTGCCTGATCATTATTTGCTATCGCCAATCTAAAATTCCGAAATTGTTCGTATTCCTCCTTGGGATAATCACCTGAAAACGACTTTACTACTCTAGTATATATCAATTTATTCTCTTCTATTTTATCAAACTTAATATGATATTCACCATATTTAGTAACCAAATCTACATTTGAAGGTAAAAATGCTACTTCAAACTGATTCGGTATGCTGATGGTCAATTCATCCGTATTACAATCACTTCTCGAAATTTTAAAAGGTGCTTTTCTATTTTTGTTTGTAGAAAGTTTGCCACTGATTCCATTGACCACATTGGGTATAAAAATCAAATCATTTCCAATTATATTCCCGTAATTGGGAGCAGAAAACAACAATTGCTCGGTACTTACTATTGATTCTAAATCGTCTTCTACAACTGCCTTAATAATTTCCAAGGAATGAATACTAGATAAATAATTTTTATAATATTTCTCTAATTCTACTTTAGATTTTCGTTTGATCTGAGACCGACCTTCAAAATTATTTCCCTTGGAAACAATCGCTAAATCCACCTCTATTCCGCCTGTTGCATCCAGTTTGATAGTTGCAGTTCTAACTTGGGTGTTTTCCTGTACGTCATATTTCTTTGTACGAACCAACCGCCCCTTTTCTGGCGCAATTAATAACACCTCTCTATCGTCGGTAAAATTAGCAATGTATCCGAAAGGAGCTGTTTGAGAGGTGCATTCTAACCAAATCATTTCTCCGTTGATAGGTAGCGCCAAGATCGCGTGATTTCCTTGCATAGCAATCAAATCTGATTTGATATCGCGCAGGTTGTTCCCGCCATAGACAATCGAATAATAAGAGTCGATTCCAACAACATGTAACAAAGCACGCATGTAGTTTGTAAGGGCTTTACAATCGCCATATCCCAATCTATCAACATCTTTTGCCAACATGGGTTTCCAACCACCAATACCCAGTTGAATACTAATGTAACGTGTCTTATCTTGCATATACTTATAAATAATTTTGGCTTTTTCTAGAGGTTCTTCAATACCGTTCACCAAATCCCGTATTTTCTGTTGAGTATTCGCCGGCAATTCAGTTGTGTCCGCAATTAGATTGTTGTAGTTCCAAGCACTAAATTGTTCCCAATTTTGAGCAATACCCTCATAATTCTCAAGGCTAAATCGTTCTATGCCAAAAACGACTCTAGGCATGTAGTCCTGACTGTATGGCGAATAACTCTCCTGTAAAACTGCGGGAATATTTCTAGCTCTATAGCTTTTACTATGTGCAGTATTACTGCCTTTTTCTATAGAATATCCTTCAAAATTAGATTCCACTTCACGAAGCCCGAGACTGGGCTCAGCACTGATGTTGTATTCAGAAAGGATTACGGCTTGAGAAAAACTTTCGACGGGTATCCAAGGCATAATAAAAGCAGTAGTACTGCTCTCTACCTCACTTTGATAATGAATAGTTATGGGGAAATTTGAAGATGTATAATCCCAAAAAACCATGCGACCATCTGTAATTTCATAACCTTGAGATACCGAATAATCTTTTAAATCTTTTTGTTTAAAAACTCTAACCAAATCTCCTACTTTGTCATAAAGGGCTATCGTTATTTTTTTAATCTTGGTACTCTTCGAGTAATACTCTACTGCATCACAGGCCGCTAGTCCATTTTCATTAAAAACAGTAATTATTTTATCTGTTTTAACTACCATTTTTTTACTACTAATCAATTGAACGTCTATGGACTTCTTTAAGATAATTGAATTTGAATTTTCTTTGAGTTCATCGGAAATCACAGTTAGATCTAACTTTTTACTTTGCGAAAATGCTAAAAAAGTGCTAAACAAAAACAGCACAACAACTTTTGTCATAATTTGTAGTTTCAAAAAAACAAATATACAAACTAAAAAAAATAAATTAACATTTTTTTATATTAAAAACATTTAAATACTAGATTAATTAACTATTTTTTATTTTTAAATCGGCATTTTATCAACAGAAAAACCAAAACAAACTGACACTATTTGCTTTTATAGCATTAAAAAAGGCTTTGAATTGCAAAACAATTCAAAGCCTTTTTTTTATGTACAAGAAAATATTTTTTATACGTCCCCTTTTCCCTCTGCATAAATATCGGAACGATAATGTTCATCATCGCCATCGAGTATTTGGGTATAACTACGGTATCTAGACCAAGCTATTTGATCGTTGTCCAAAGCATCTTTGACAGCACAATGGGGTTCTTCACGATGCAGGCAATTATTAAACTTACATTGGTTTTTTAAGGCAAAAAATTCTGGAAAATAATTTCCCACTTCTTGCTTTTCCATATCTACTATACCAAAACCTCTAATTCCTGGAGTATCGATGATTTGCGCATCAAACGACAGGTCGAACATTTCTGCAAAAGTAGTGGTATGTTGCCCCTGCTGATGTTGCTCTGAGATGATTGCCGTCTTTAAATTCAAAGTAGGCTCTATCGCATTGATTAAAGTAGATTTCCCTACTCCAGAATGCCCAGAGAACATAGATACCTTTCCAATCATTTTTTCCTTAATTGCATCCAATCCCTTTTTTTCGGAAGCTGATGCGCGCAAACATTCGTAACCGATTTGGGTATAAGTATGCTGTAAATACAACTGCTCATCTAAAGCTTCGTCGTCAAACGTATCTATTTTATTAAATACAATAACCGTTTTAATACCATAAGCTTCGGCTGTTACTAAAAATCGATCGATAAAACTGGTCGTCGTAACGGGATTATTAATGGTTACCATCAAAAAAACTTGGTCGATATTTGATGCAATAATATGTATTTGTTTGGACAGATTAACCGATTTTCTAACGATATAGTTTTTCCGTTCGGCTATGGTATGTATCAATCCGGTATGAACATCGGCAGAGGTCTCTAAATCAAATTCCACCAAATCGCCTACCGAAATTGGATTGGTACTTTTAATACCTTTGATTCTAAATTTCCCTTTAATTCTGCATTCAATGAATGAGCCGTCTTCAGTCTTTACATGATACCAACTTCCTGTCGATTTATATACAATTCCTTTCATAAGCTAAATCGCTCTATTGCTATTTAATTTTATTAATAATTTTATCTTGACGTTGAATGCTCTCCTGGTGAACAGCTGCATAAAACGCTGTGATAAAATCTTTAGTCAATCCTTTTTGAACGCCTTCTGACAGCATTTTTTCCAAGACTAAAATCCATCTTTGTTGTTGAAAAACCGCTACGTTTTTCGTTTTCTTTAAAGCTCCTATTTGGTCCGCAATCTGCATACGCTTTCCTAAAATATCCAATATCTTGGAATCCATCTCGTCCAATTGCAAACGCAATATATTGATTTGCGACAGAAACTCTTCCGTTTCATCGGTTTGATTTCTCACTTTTAACTCGGACAAAATTTTCCCGAGTTGCAGTGGTGTCACTTGTTGAGCTGCATCGCTCCAGGCCTGATCGGGATCATTATGTGTTTCTATCATCAAGCCGTCGTAGTTCATATCAAGAGCCTGTTGAGACACTTCTAAAATACGGTTACGATCACCTGTAATATGGGAAGGATCACAAAAAATAGGCATATTGGGCAATTGGGTTTTTAAGTCAATCGCTATTTGCCACTCGGGCACATTTCTATATTTGGTTTTTTCATAAGTAGAAAACCCTCTATGGATAACACCTAATTTAGAAATTCCTGCATTAATCAAACGTTCTACCCCACCCAACCAAAGTCCTAAATCGGGATTAACCGGATTTTTAACCAATACTATCTTATCGGTTCCCTGTAATCGCTCGGCAATTTCCTGAACGGCAAATGGGTTTACTGTAGTTCTCGCTCCAATCCACAATACATCGACATCATGAGCCAAGGCTAATTCAACATGTTGTGCAGTTGCAATTTCAACAGCAATCTTTAAACCGGTTTCCCTTTTTACCTCTTGCAGCCATTTTAATCCAATAGCGCCTACGCCCTCAAATCCTCCAGGTCTTGTTCTCGGTTTCCAAATACCGGCACGAAACACCTTCACTTGCTTCGGCAATTGTTTGGCAATAGTCATCACTTGTTCAGGTGTTTCCGCACTACAAGGACCAGCTATGATTAGCGGTTGTCCTTGTTCCCGAAATTCATCCATCCAAGTTTTTGTATAAATCTCCCTTTCCATAGTGCAAATTTACTATGTATTTCTTTAACAAAGAGTATTTAAACACATACTTATCTCAAAAATTACGGGTTTGTGATTTTTTATTTGTGTTACCAATTTAAAGACTTGCGAATAAAAACTATTTCTTTTTGAGGTCTATTTCTCAATAATTAATTAATTTTATTGTTTTATTTAAAATGACGCTTGGATGACCATACTAACTTTTACACTTATTCTCTTTTTAGGTGCCTTTTTAGCTGGTTTTATAGGCTCGCTATCAGGACTCGGAGGAGGAATTATCATTATACCCTTATTGACGGTATTTTTAAATGTCGATATTCATTATGCGATAGGAACGGCTTTAGTTGCGGTAATCGCGACCTCTTCAGGTTCAGCCGCGGCCTATGTCAAAGAAGGCATTACCAATATGCGCCTTGGTATTTTTTTAGAAATAGCCACTACAGCTGGAGCTGTAATCGGAGCCTTGCTCTCCACTATAGCACCAACTTCCTTTTTAGCCGTAGTATTTGGGCTTACCCTAGTTTTTTCTTCGATTAATTCACTTCGGAAAAAAGAGGAACACTTGGTTATGCAATCGAGTACATTAGCCCATAAACTTCGCTTACCCAGTACCTACCCCGCTGCCGACGGTACTAAAACAGCTTATGGAACCAAAAATGTAGTAGGCGGCTTTAGTATGATGGGCGTGGCCGGGATGATGTCAGGATTGCTAGGAATTGGTTCGGGTGCATTTAAGGTAATTGCCATGGACAACATCATGAAAATTCCTTTTAAAGTTTCGACTACGACTAGTAATTTTATGATGGGAGTTACAGCGATGGCCAGTTCTGTAATCTACATACAAAAAGGATATATTGAACCCGCAATCTGTATGCCCGTAGTAATCGGAGTATTGTTTGGAGCCATGACAGGGGCCAAAGTTTTAGTTAAGGCAAACACCAAAAAACTTCGATTGTTTTTTGCTTTGTTAATTCTATTCCTTGCAGCCAATATGATTTACAACGGTATTAACGGAAAAATTTAATTCTATGTCACAAGAAAAATTTAATGACCAAGACTTTCAAGCCATCATTGGAAACCTGCTGCGTTATGGCGTATGGATTGCCTTAAGTGTTGCACTCTTCGGCGGCATTGTGTATTTAACTGGACACCACCAAGAGACGGTAAACTACAGCAGCTTTTCCGAAAACAATCGCAATATAGTAATCGTACTTCAAGATATTTTCTCTGGTTTGCAAAAGGGCCACGGTGAATCGATCATATTTCTAGGCATTATATTGTTGTTTCTAACTCCGGTTTTACGGATTATTTTATCGCTAATTTCCTTTCTAATAGAAAAGGATTTTCTCTATGTTGCCATAACACTTATGGTCATCATCATCATCGGATTAAGTATTTCTTTTGGGTTTTCACATTAATTGTTTACCTCCTATTTTTTTACGCCCTCAAAATAATTACATTTGTTTCCAAATACTTCCATAATATGTCCATAGTAGTTAAGAATATCAGTAAGTTTTACGGCGAACAAAAAGCTTTAGATTCTATTTCTTTTTCGATTTCTAAAGGGGAAATCGTCGGATTTCTAGGGCCAAATGGTGCTGGAAAATCTACTTTAATGAAAATCCTAACCACTTATCTGAACAAGGATGAGGGAACCGCACAGATTAACGATTTTGATTTGGATACAGCCACACGATCGATTCAGAAATCTGTTGGTTATTTGGCAGAACACAATCCGTTGTATCTCGATTTGTATGTAAGGGAATACTTGGCCTATAATGCCGATTTATATAAAGTAGCTGCCTCGAGAATTGAAGAAGTTATTCAGTTAACGGGATTAACTCCGGAATCTCATAAAAAGATATCACAATTATCCAAAGGATATCGCCAACGCGTTGGTTTGGCTACAGCGCTATTACACGATCCGGAAGTACTGATATTAGATGAACCTACCACCGGACTTGACCCCAACCAGTTGGTAGAGATTCGCGAATTGATTAAAAATATAGGAAAAGACAAAACCGTTTTTCTATCTACGCATATTATGCAAGAAGTGGAAGCTCTTTGCGAACGTGTTATCATTATCAAAAAAGGTAAAATTGTTGCCGATGAAAAACTCGATAATATGTTGGAACAAAATAACGAACAAATAATCGCAGTGGAATTTGATTATAAAATTGAGGAACAGTTCATTCTTCGCATTCCGCAATTACTTCATGCAAAAAACATACACGATACACAATGGGAACTGACCTTTGCTGCAGGCGAAGACCAAAGGCCGTTGGTTTACGACTTTGCACAACAACAAGGACTAAAAACACTTTCATTACACGTTAAAAACAAAAATCTAGAACATTTATTTCGAGAAATAACGCTTTAATGCAGATACGTCTATACGCGAATAGGCTGATACGCATATAAACGAATGTAGCTTTAGCAATTCTTCAATTTTAAATTCACAACCGTAAAACCTTGTCGTACGTTTGCCCATACCTCTAAAATGTTATACCCTACATCTTGTTAAAGCATTTCGCTTTTCCTAGAGCAAAAGCAAAATTCCATTTAAAATAAATTTTTAATAAATAACACATCACTAAATTTATTTAGATAAATAAATTTATTTTTTAACGTTTAAGAAATATCGCTACTAAAATCGCTTTTTAAAGATTATTATCCATAAAAATAGTTAACATATATTTATAAGAAACAAAAACTATGCAAAAAAAAACAATATTAAGTAGGTTCTAAAAAAAACCAGTTAGCGGTAGTAGATTCATTATCAAGGTATTTTATTGTATTTTTGAAACGAAAACCACCTATTAACACCAAAAATAATGACCTTACTTGATTCTATTGACAAAAAACTGCTCTTTGAGTTGCAGATTGACAGCAAGCAATCTATAAAGCAGCTGGCTGAAAAAGTAAATCTATCCGTTACTCCTGTTCACGAACGCATAAAGAAACTGGAATCCAGTGGAATTATTAAAAATTACGCAGCCGTTATTGACCCTACTTTACTAGGGAAAAAACTTTTGGTTTACTGCCAAGTTACCTTAGTAAAACATCAAGGAAAACTCTTTGAAGAATTTGAGGAATATGTAGCCAATTTAGAAGAGGTATTAGAAGCTTCTTATATAGCTGGTAGTTATGATTTTTTATTAAAACTCCTTTTAGACGACATGGAGTCTTATCAAAATTTTGTAGTACACAAAATCTCACAACTAGAAATTATTTCACAGATTAAAAGTTCGTTTGTCATTCGTACAATTAAAAATACTGCGATTGTCAATTGTCTTTAAAAAAAACGGGCTGTCTTTTAAAAGACAGCCCGTTTTTTTTCATTAATTAAAATAGTCCATTGATTTCAGCATCTATTCTGTTGATGATACTCCCTAAATCTTCGGGATCATCTACAAAGTTGATTTGATCCACGTCGATAATTAATAATTTACCTTTATTATAAGTTTGAATCCAAGCTTCATAACGTTCATTTAAGCGATTGAGGTATTCAATTGAAATAGAATTTTCGTAATCCCTTCCTCGTTTATGAATCTGAGCTACTAGATTCGGAATAGAACTTCTTAAATAGATGAGCAAATCTGGAGCTCCTACCAACTCTTCCATCATTTCAAACAAAGAAGTATAGTTTTCGTAATCTCTATTAGACATCAATCCCATGGCATGTAAATTGGGCGCAAAAATATGAGCATCTTCATAAATCGTTCGGTCCTGTATGGTTTTACTTCCGCTCTGTCTAATTTTTAACACCTGCCTAAAACGACTGTTTAAAAAATAGATTTGCAAATTAAACGACCAACGATCCATTTTGTGATAAAAATCATCTAAATAAGGATTATCAACCACATCTTCGAAATGCGGTTCCCATCTGTAATGTTTGGCCAATAATTTAGTTAGTGTCGTTTTTCCGGCCCCGATATTTCCAGCGATTGCTATATGCATTTAAGGTAGAGTTATAAGATAATTTTTAATTTCTAGATCGGTAAAAATACTCAAAATTTGGGTGTTAAAAAAGAATCCTGAAATGCTTTTTTCACCCACGGGAATTGATGTTTGGACACCATCATGTAAGTCTAAGTAGTAGAGTTGATTATGGTATTGATATATTATTTTGTTGCGATTGATTATTTGAATTTGATCAAAAGGAGGTAACTCATAAAGACGAACTACCTTACCATAGATATCACTAGAATACATTTGATTATTTTTGGTAATCCAGTAAAAGTAATTTACGTCGGAATATCGATATTGTATTGGCTCTAAAAAAGCATTAGTAAGAGCCGTATAGGATAGATTCTGCAAGGAGAGCTGACCCAGTTGACTAGTGGCTTCGTCCCAAATCCACAATCGGTTTTGAGAACTCATCCCAACAAATCCTGGAATTAACTGCGGATTAATATCCGTCAGTTTAACGGTTTTAATAAGCGCCAACTCCTTATCCAAAAGCACAACCGTATTAAAATCTTTATAAAAAAGACAAATTTGTGCCGGATTAATGAAATCTATATGCTGGATTCTCCCCAAAGCAACATTTTGATATTCTCTAGCCAAATCAGTTCGTTTCGCTATAAAAACCTGGTCCTTTAAAAAGTAGCTGGTATTAAAGATGTTTTTACCTATAAAAACGGCTCCGTTTAACGGCTCCGTATCTATATATTGAAGTTCTATCGGCTTTTGTGCCCAAGAAGTAAACGCAAGCACACCCAATAAAAACATCCAGAACTTTCTCATCTTACCGACCTTATTTTCTTATCCAAGTTTGAAATGTAAAAGAATATTGATGTTTTTCATCGGCCGGATGCATGACCTCTGATAGTAATTTCCAAACCGCTAAATCCAATTCCGGAAAAAAAGCATCTGCCTCAAAGGTATGGTGCACACGGGTCAATTCTATTTTATCTGCAAAAGGCAAAGCCTCCCGATAAATTTCACCTCCTCCGATAACAAAAACCTCTTCTTGTGCTTGAGACAATTTTAATGCCGCCTCTATACTGTTCACGACGATACAATCGTCAGGAGCCTCGTAATTCACATTTCTAGTGATTATCAAATGCTTCCGATTTGGCAAAGGTTTTGGGAAAGTTTCAAAAGTTTTGCGGCCCATAATAATGTAATGCCCCGAAGTCAAGTTTTTAAAATGCTTAAAATCATCCGGTAAATGCCACAATAAATCCCCTTCCTTTCCTAAGGCATTATTTTCTGCAGCAGCAGCAACCAATATTATCATAACTGTATTTTTTAGTTTTGCGTATCGGTACCTTGGTTTTGTGTAACCGGAAAATCCTTTTCCACCTGACGCTCGAGTTGTTCCCTTCTCTTAAGTTGTTTTTCCATCAACTTATCAATTTGAGTGCGCTCCCACTTCTTATTCATAAACCGATTGACAATCAATACATTTATAGCATGCAAAACAAACAATAATGCCCAAATTGAAGTTGCCCATAAATACCATTTTACGGTGGTATCTTGGACCAAATATTCATTAGCGACATACAGGAAGATACTTCCTAAAATAAAAACTACAAAATGAAAGAAAAGCCTTTTTTTTTGTTTTACTCTTATGCGAGCATCTTCATATAATTCGTGTTGTAAGGGATCCATCATGATTGAAAAAATTTAAAATGAACAATTATACAGAAACGGCACCCTTAATAGCAGGATGAGGGTCGTAATTTTCTAAACTAAAATCTTCAAATGTAAAGGCAAAAATATCTTTTACATCCGGATTTATTTTCATAACCGGTAGCTCTTTTGGCATGCGCGACAACTGTAGACCAACCTGGTCTATATGATTGTTATAGATGTGAACATCCCCAAAAGTATGTATAAAATCACCGTACTCTAAATCACAAACTTGAGCGACCATCATAGCAAACAAAGCATAGGATGCAATGTTAAACGGCACTCCTAAAAACACATCAGCACTACGCTGATACAACTGGCACGATAACTTCCCATCGGCTACATAAAACTGAAAAAAAGAATGACAAGGAGGCAATGCTGCTTTTCCATTTGCCACATTCTCGGAAAAAGTTACCGAGGTATCTGGCATTACACTTGGATTCCAAGCCGTAACCATCATTCTTCTACTATTGGGATTGGTTTTAATGGTATCGATAACCTCTTTAATCTGGTCAATTCCCTCGCCGTTCCAATTTCTCCATTGAAAACCATACACAGGTCCCAAATCACCGTTTTCATCGGCCCATTCGTCCCAAATCTTAACGCCGTTTTCCTTTAAATAAGCTATATTGGTTTCTCCCTTCAAGAACCACAAAAGTTCATGAATGATTGATTTTAAATGTACTTTTTTGGTGGTTACTAACGGAAATCCCTCACTAAGATCGAACCGCATTTGATAGCCAAAAATACTTTTGGTTCCCGTTCCTGT
Organism: Flavobacterium sp.; assembly: GCA_040393465.1. Taxonomy (GTDB): domain Bacteria; phylum Bacteroidota; class Bacteroidia; order Flavobacteriales; family Flavobacteriaceae; genus Flavobacterium. The sequence goes on from JBEBUC010000012.1 coordinate 45,214, forward strand.
TCGATCGCCTTTTTGAGTACCGCGTTCAATCACTTCTTTTACTAAATCTAAATATTGTTTCATAAGTAGATACTATTTATTTTTTACGGTTTATACCCCGCCATATACTTTTGTTGCTTCCCTAGTAAAAAACCGTACTCCTATAATTACAACTCTCTTTTCGAAACTTCATCTCGCAACTTTGCGGCCTTTTCATAGTCTTCTTTCTGAACGGCATTTTCTAGTAACTCATATAATTCAGACAAACTGTAATGAGCATAGTCACCAACCTTAACCACGGTTTCGCTACGCGTTTCATTTTCGAAATCCGTATCTTCTTCTAACGGTCCGTCGGACTGCATGTCGTCCAAAGGAGATGACTTTAATATAATACCCGCTTTATCCAATATATTCTTATAGGTAAAAATAGGGGCATAAAAACGAATAGCCAAAGCTATCGCATCCGACGTTCTGGCGTCAATAATTTCCTCTATACCGTCGCGTTCACAAATAATACTCGAGAAGAAAATACCATCCACTAATTTATGAATAATGACCTGCTTCACAACTATATCGAATCGATCGGCAAAATTTTTAAACAAATCGTGGGTCAAAGGACGCGGAGGTTTAATCTCTTTCTCGATGGCAATAGCAATCGATTGCGCCTCAAAGGCCCCTATAACAATTGGTAATTTCCGTTCACCTTCTACTTCATTCAAAATTAAAGCATAAGCTCCATTTTGAGTATGGCTATATGAAATACCTTTTATACTAAGCTTTACTAAACTCATAGTTATTATTTATAATCACAACAAGGGCTGTCTAACAAAGATAGTAATTTCTTCATTTAGACAGCCCTTTTATATAAGACTAAATCAAAAATCTAAGCATTCTTAGCTTTGAATTCTTTTAGTTTTTCAATTAATTTTGGAACAATTTCGAATGCATCACCTACCACACCGTAGTCAGCTACTTTAAAGAAAGGTGCTTCTGGATCTGAATTGATTACTACTTTTACCTTAGAAGCATTAATTCCCGCAATATGCTGAATTGCCCCAGAAATTCCAATGGCGATATATAAATTAGCCGCCACAGGCTTTCCTGTTTGTCCAACGTGTTCTTCATGAGGTCTCCAATCCAAATCAGATACCGGCTTAGAACAAGCCGTAGCTGCACCTAAAACAGAAGCCAATTCTTCAATCATTCCCCAGTTCTCAGGTCCTTTTAATCCACGACCAGCAGAAACTACTATATCCGCATCTGCAATGGTCACTTTTCCGGTTGTCTTTTCAACGCTTTCTACTGTTAAAGTAAAATCTGCATTGTTTAAAGAAGGTGAAAAATCTTCCGTTGCAGCAGCACCATTAGCTTCTACTAAACCAAATGAATTTTTCCCAATAGCAATCACCTTAACATCTGAATTGATTTCCGTATGATTAAACGCTTTATTTGAGAAAGCCGTTCTTTTCACTACGAAAGGATTTGTGCTTTCTGGTAAAGCCACAACATTAGACGCATATCCCGCATCCAATCCAACTGCTAAAATTGGAGCCAGATACAAGCTGTCTGTCGTTGATGACAAAACCACTAATTTAGTTCCCTCTTTTTGAGCTGCTTGCTTAACAACATCCGCATAAGCCTTGGCATTAAATGATTTTAACTGCTCGTTAGTTACTTTTAAAACCTTATCTACACCGTAGCTAGCCAATTCACTAACATCTGCTATATTTACAGTAACAGCCGTAACCGTAGTATTCATCGTTTCTGCTACTTTTTTAGCATAAGACGCCAGCTCTAGAGCTACTTTTTTAAATTTTCCTTCTGCTGATTCAGCATATATTAAAATAGACATATTCACAATTTTAATGATGGTATAATTATTTTTTACTAAATTTAGATTAGATAACTTTTGCCTCGTTGTGCAACAAGTTTACCAATTCATCCAAATTGTCTGAACTCACCAATTTCACAGCTGATTTCGGAGCTGGTTTTTCGAATCGGATGGCTTTGGTAGCAGCAACTGCTCCTACTGGCTCCACAATGGTTAAGGCTTTTGTTCTTGCTGTCATGATACCTCGCATATTCGGTATTCTCAAGTCTTTTTCTTCCACAATCCCCTTTTGTCCACCTACAACTAAAGGTAGGTTTACACGAATCGTTTCTTTACCTCCATCTATTTCTCTGATTGCTTTTGCAGAAGTACCTTCTACTTCCAAACCAATACAAGAACTTACAAAATCAAATCCCAAAAGAGAAGCTAACATTCCTGGAACCATCGCTCCATTATAATCTAAAGACTCTTTTCCTGCGATTACCAAATCAAAAGATCCGTTTTTCACTACTTCTGCCAATTGTTTAGCAACAAACAAACCATCTGTAGGAACTGCATTTACGCGAATCGCTTCGTCTGCGCCTATCGCCAATGCTTTTCTAAGTGTAGCCTCTGTCTCCGGTCCACCAACATTAACCACAGTCACTTGAGCCCCTTGTTGTTCTTTAAACCAAATTGCACGTGTCAAACCAAACTCATCATTGGGATTCACAACAAATTGAACACCATTAGTATCAAATTCTGAATCTCCATTCACAAAATTAATCTTGGAAGTAGTATCAGGCACATGGCTGATGCAAACTAATATTTTCATTATATATACGTTTATGTGTTTTACAATTTTCTAGGAACGAAAATAATAATTTATTTTTAAATATTTACTATGCAAGCATATAAAATATATTTAAAAGTCTTTTTTCGCCAAGCCTAAAGCCGATTTTCACTCTTTCAAACTTTGTTGAATTTTCCTTTCTACCCCATAATATTTAAACAAACCAGACCGTTACTTTTTTAATATACAATAAATAATCGAGATAAACCTTAAAAAACATACCTTTGCCCTAATTTTCAATTACAAAAACCCTTAAAAAAACTCGGTTTCGCCAATACTTACCAGCTTCCAGTTCTGTAAAAGCGACTTTTCAACAGTTACTAAAGTAGACCACCGATATGCCTACGCATATTTGTAGGAATAATTAATAAATTTATTTATTTTTGTCAACCTTATAAATTACGGAAACAGAAAAATTATGAGAACGATTCAATTTAGAGAAGCGATATGTGAAGCGATGAGCGAGGAAATGCGCCGCGACGAAACAATATATTTAATGGGAGAAGAAGTTGCAGAATACAACGGAGCGTACAAAGCTTCTAAGGGTATGCTGGACGAATTCGGACCAAAAAGAGTTATTGATACTCCGATTGCAGAATTGGGATTTGCTGGAATAGCCGTAGGATCTGCCATGAATGGCAACCGTCCTATTGTTGAGTTTATGACGTTCAATTTCTCGTTAGTTGGAATCGATCAAATTATCAATAATGCTGCAAAAATGCGTCAGATGTCCGGAGGTCAATTCCCGATGCCGATTGTATTTAGAGGTCCAACTGCTTCAGCAGGTCAATTAGGAGCTACGCATTCTCAAGCTTTTGAAAACTGGTTTGCGAATACTCCAGGATTAAAAGTAGTAGTCCCTTCGAATCCCTATGATGCCAAAGGACTTTTAAAAGCTGCAATCCGAGACAACGATCCTGTGATTTTTATGGAATCGGAACAAATGTATGGCGACAAGGGAGAAGTCCCAGAAGGAGAATACATCATTCCACTTGGTGTAGCTGAAGTAAAAATGGAAGGAACCGATGTAACGATTGTTTCTTTTGGAAAAATCATTAAGGAAGCCTACATCGCTGCAGAAGCCTTGGCTAAAGAGGGAATTTCCTGTGAGGTTATTGATTTGAGAACCGTTCGTCCTATGGACCATGCTACGATTTTAAAATCGGTAAAAAAGACCAACCGTTTGGTGGTTCTAGAAGAAGCTTGGCCATTTGGAAGTGTTGCCTCAGAGATAACTTATATCGTACAAGAACAAGCGTTTGATTATTTAGACGCTCCTATTCAAAGAATTACCACAGCAGACACTCCTGCTCCTTATTCACCAGAACTTCTTAGAGAATGGCTACCCAATTCTCAAGACGTCATTAAAGCCGTGAAAAAAGTAGCTTACAAATAACAAAATTAGATTATCTTTGAACTCCATCTTACCGATGGAGTTTTTTTATTGCTACAACTATGAAAAAGGTAATTATCCTACTAATCATTGCTTTTTGTTGTCCGCTTTTTTTGCAGGCCCAAACAAAAGCCAGCGGACAAATTAAAGATAAAAACAATGAAGCCGTCCCCTATTCCAGCGTTTATTTTAAAAATTCCACTCAAGGTGTTATTGCCAATGAATCCGGGAAATTTTATCTCGAATCTCAAAAAGACTACGATACTTTAGTTGTCAGTTTTATCGGCTATAAAACCAAAGAAATTTTACTTCCAAAAAACAGTAATCTCGACTTAAAAGTCACTTTAGAGGAAGATAATATGCTGTCGGAAGTTAAAATTTACACCGGAAAAACCTCTAAGAAGGACAATCCCGCCTTGGATATTTTACGCAAAATCTGGGCCCGTAAGAAACAAAATGGGCTTCATATGTTTAAACAATATGAATACGACAAATACGAAAAAGTAGAATTCGACATGAACTCTATCGACAGTGCTTTTACCAAAAAGAGAATCTTTAAGGGCATGGAGTTTATCTTTGACCATATAGACACCTCGAGTATTACGGGGAAAACCTATTTGCCAATCTTTATCAACGAGCGAATCAGTAAGGTTTACGGAGATAATGTTCGCTCCAAAAACATCGAAAAAACTACGGCAAATAAAAACTCTGGTTTTAACACCAACCAACACATCATTGCCTTTATTAAAGACTTGTATGCCGATTACGATATTTATAACAATTACCTTAAGTTTTTTGACAAAGACTTTGTAAGTCCTTTATCCCGAACAGGAATCAATGTTTACAATTATATATTAGCCGATAGTGCTTATATAGACAATAAATGGTGTTACAACATAGTTTACTATCCGCGTCGAAAAAACGAACTGACTTTCAAAGGAGATTTCTGGGTGAACGACAGCACCTTTGCCATCAAAAAAATCAATTTAGAAGCAAGCAAGGGAGCCAACATCAACTGGGTAAAAGACATCTATATCGAACAAGAATTTGATGTATTGAACGACTCGGTCTTTTTATTGACGAAAGACTATATGATGTCTGACTTTAGTCTTTCCAAAAAGGAAAAATCGAAGGGAGTATATGGAAAGCGAACCACCATTTATCGCGACCATGTATTCGACCAACCCAAAGAAGAGAAATTTTATAAAGAAGAGGTCAACGATTTTAACGAGTCTATCTACACCAAGTCAGATGAGTTCTGGCAAGAATACCGCTTTGAACCTTTGAGTAAAGACGAATTAGGCATCTACAAAATGCTCGACACCCTGCAAACGGTTAAGCGTTTTAAACAACTCTTTTCAGTCGGGACGGTATTGGCTAGCGAATACATACAAATAGGTAAATTTGATTATGGACCTATTTTCTCTTCTTTCGGATATAATGATGTAGAAGGTATTCGATTACGCACTGGAGGACGAACATACTTTGGACCTAACGACAAATGGCGCTTAGAGGGCTACACGGCTTACGGATTTAAAGACGGACAATTTAAGTATGGTGTTTCTGGTAAAATCTTATTAGATACACCAAATAGATTTATCCTCTTTGCTGGAAATCGACGCGATATTGAACAGATTGGAGTTAGCCTTACGGAAACCAACGACATTTTAGGTCGAAGTTTTGCTTCGAGTTCCCTATTTGCCAGTGGGGACAATTCCAAATTAACCTCGATTAACTTGACTTCAGTTGGGCTGGAAATTGAACCGGTTAAAAATCTAAAGTTTACCTCTACTTTTAGTTACAGGACCCTAAAGTCTGCATCGGAGACTTTTAGCTTAGATTATTATATAGACAAAGAAAACGGAATTACTAAAAGTGATGTTACGCAATCCGAAGTGAGTATGGCCATCGACTATACCCCAAACAAGCGAACAATTGGTGTTGGTGTTGACCGTACCGATGTCGATCAAAATTACGCTCATATATTTCTTAAATATAGCCAAGGTTTACAAGGTGTTTTCAACAGTGATTTCGATTATCAGCGACTTCAATTGTATTACAGACAACCCTTATTGCTCGGCGGATTTGGCCGATTGACATCTACTTTCGAAGCCGGAAAAACCTTTGGAGAAGCACCCTTAGGTCTGCTCAACGTGATACCGGGTAACCAATCTTACTTTTTGATTGAAAACGCCTATAGTCTAATGAGTTATTACGAATTTGTCACTGACGAATACCTTTCACTTCACTTTGAGCACAATTTTAATGGCCGTTTATTCTCTAGAATACCCCTTTTAAGAGATTTAAACCTTAGAGAAATCATTGGAATAAGAGGAGTTTATGGACGGATTTCCGATGAAAACATAGCGCTAAACGCTTCCAACATCACATACAGAGCTCCCGAAGATGTATATTGGGAATACCATGCAGGTATTGGAAATATATTTAAATTCTTTAGAATTGATTTTTCTTGGAGAGGCAGTTATCTCGACCTGCCCGACGCTAAACGCTTTGGCGTCAAAGGTTCTTTTGGCTTCTATTTCTAGCAATTCGCTAATAATGGCTTTAAAGCTTGGTATAAAGTAGGATTTGACTTATTTTTGCACTCCAATTATCAGAAGAAGAAATAAAGACATTACTTATGAATAATAATTTTGAAAGTTTCGATGCATTTGTCGAAATCCCTACAGGAAGTAGAAATAAATACGAATACGATTTTGACCTTAAGAGATTGCGTTTTGACCGTCTTTTATATTCTGCTATGAGATATCCGGCTGACTATGGTTTTATTCCTGAAACCTTAGCATTAGATGGAGACCCCTTGGATGTTTTGGTTTTGGTAACAGAACCTACTATTCCTGGATTGGTAGTTGAAGTAAAACCCGTAGGTATTTTCTATATGGAAGACGATAAAGGACCGGATGAAAAAATCCTTTGTGTACCGGTATCGGATCCAATTATGAATAAATTAAACGATATACAAGATGTAAATGAACACTTCAAAAAAGAAGTAGAACATTTCTTCCAAGTTTATAAAGATTTAGAGAATAAAAAAGTAATCACAAACGGGTTCGGAGACAAAGCCGCAGCCATTGCAATGATTAAGGAATGTACTGATCGTTTTGACAATCTGGAAAACAAACCAGATGGTCTATTCAGTATCCGTTTTTAAATAACAAAAAATCCGCTCAACTCGAGCGGATTTTTTAATCCAAATATCTTTCCAAAATGACATCCATGTGATGCAAACTGTGTCCGGCAATCACAAAGCCAATCTCTTCCACAGTAATCTTATTTTCAGCAATATACCCTTTCCGATTTAAATCTTTCTCGTCAAAACCATCAAACATCAATCGAATACTCTCCATTAACATTACATATTCGATTATTAAGACCTCACCACTCTTATTAACGGCAGCGGCCTTTTCTGCATACTTATTTTCATCAAAGCCAAATAAGGGATGATTGTCTTCCCGCACCAAATGAAGTGCTCTATAACTAAATATACGTTCACAATCAATACAATGCTGAACCATTTGTTTCAATGTCCATTTATCATCGGCATAGCGATAACTCCATTTATCCATAACTGAAACGATTTCAAGTATTCTTTTCACTATATTAATTCGCTCTACCAAAACACTTTGAACGGTTTTATCTTGAAATCTAGAAATATAGTGTCTGTATATGGGATTGTCTAACATAGTTATAAAGGATTTATTCTATAAATATCGGTAAAAATAAAGCAACAACAAACTTTTTCAACCCACATCATTACAACTTCAAGGCCCCCCTTTCTAATTACAGTTGTTTGCTAGGTTCAAATCAAATCCAACACAAATAGTATAACTGCCCCACTCTAGTCAGGGCCAGCTAAAACTAAAACGCAACAAGGTCTCCTGCAGCAGTTCGAAAAACCATTAATCATTTTCCGGATTTTGCTCCTAAAAACCTTACTTTTGAAATCAAAACCTTTTTATTTATCCTAATACATAAAACATGATTATACGTGCTGCAAAAATTGACGATCACGACATTGTTCCCGAATTGATGCTACAAGCTATGGAAGATATTGTTTTCACGTTTATTGGAAAAAACGACATCGAAGAAGCCATTCAATTTTTAACCCATTTTTTTCGAACTGAAAACAATCAATACAGCTACCAAAACACCTTTGTTGCCGTTGATGAACAGGAAGACATTTGGGGTTCTATTACTTGTTATGACGGAGGCAAACTGACAGAATTAAGAAAACCAGTATTGGAATATATGCAGCGTCGTTATGATGTGGATTTAATTCCTGAAAATGAAACGGAAGCTGGTGAACTATATTTAGACACCTTAGCGGTAGCTCCAAGCGCCCAAGGTAAGGGGATTGGAAGCTCATTGTTGCAACATATCATTCAACACGCTAAAGACAATGCTTTTAAACAAGTGGGATTATTAGTTGACTTCGAAAATCCCAATGCGCAAAAGCTTTATGAAAGACTTGGTTTTAAGGCAAAGGAAACCCTGACTTTTGTTGGTGGTGAATATTATCACATGGTTTACGACTTAAAATAAGTAATCGTCTAAAAATCCGTTGTGCTCGCATGAACGGATTTTTACATTTACAACTACAATCTTTTGATTTGACAACAATAAGCCGACAGACAAACCGTTATCACCTCTAGTATTTACCAGTATCTTTCAGCATAATTATGGTGTATTAAGGGAATATAGCCACTAGTCCACAACCATATTTACAAAGAATACTTATATTTGTAAAAAATAGAAAAATGTCAAAGAATATCACCCCTTATAAAGAATCTGATTTAGGCAAAAAAGAACAGGTTGCGCAAATGTTTGATACCATTTCCGGAAAATATGACCGACTAAATCGTATTATATCATTAGGTAACGATGTGAAGTGGCGTAAAAAAGTCCTTAAATTAGTGGCTGATACCAATCCGAATCGCGTTTTAGACATCGCAACTGGAACCGGAGATTTGGCTATTTTAATGGCCGAAACCAATGCAACACAAATTATTGGATTGGACATTTCTGCGGGAATGCTTGAAGTTGGGAAGGAAAAAATAAAAGAAAAAAATCTTAACGACCGCATTGAAATGGTTTTAGGTGATTCGGAGAATTTACCATTTGAAGACAACTACTTTGATGCGATTACTGTGGCCTTCGGCGTTCGAAATTTCGAAACTCTAGAAAAAGGACTGGCAGAAATCTTACGAGTTCTAAAACCAGGCGGTATTTTTGTGATTCTTGAAACATCGGTACCTACAAAATTTCCATTTAAGCAAGGATATGCTATATTTACCAACGGATTAATGCCCTTAATAGGAAAAATACTATCAAAAGATAAAAAAGCTTATACATATTTATCAGAATCGGCATCAAATTTCCCTTATGGAGAGGTTTTGAACAATATTTTGAGAAAAGTTGGGTTTACACAAGTTAAGGATATGCCGCAGACACTCGGTGGAGTTGCTACCATTTACTCGGCATCTAAATAATATCAAAATCGCTAATAACTGCTTGTTGCAGCTATAAACAATAAATACCTATATGAAAAAAATATTCTTTATTTTTATTGTACTGCTGAGCTTTCAAAGCTATTCACAGTCTCTTTTTGGCAGAAAGCCATTGCTCAACATGCAAGATTGGGACAAACAAAGAGTGTATTGGGGATATTATTTAGGATTTAACTCCTACGATTTCAAATTTGACTACGACCCTACTTACTATGAAAAAAATAAAAATTTGGACGTGGAAGTAAGTACCAATATCGGGTTTAATGTTGGATTGGTAGGTAATTTACGCTTAATGGAATATTTGGACTTACGTTTTGAACCGGGTTTATCCTACACACAACGCAATTTACATTTTCCAAACATCGCAACGGAAGGAATGGCCAATAGAGAAGTGAGTTCAACATATCTTCACTTTCCTTTATTATTAAAATTCTCAGCATTACGAACCGGAAACGTCCGTCCCTTTGTAGTTGGAGGCTATTCTCAATCACTTAACTTAAGCAGCAATTACAAATCTAAAGACGATAATTACGAAGGTAGATTTAGAATGAAACAATGGACCGCAAATTACGAATTGGGTGTTGGTGTTGATTTTTACTTTGAATACTTTAAATTCTCGCCATCTATTCGAGGAGTATTTGGTATAGATGATGAATTGATTCGAGACAATCGTGCAGAAAGCCCGTGGACTGGTGGTATAGAATCCATGAAAACCAGAGGTCTATTCGTGAACTTTACTTTTCACTAGCCCACTTCCTCGCTATATTTTATCTTAACCTAGAAAATTCGCTTAAAACAATAGCCGTTGCCATAGCGACATTTAGACTTTCGGTTTGCTGCAAATCGCCAAATCTCGGGATGGCAATGCGTTTATTGACCAAGGCTTCAATTTCTATCGAAATGCCGTTGGCTTCATTTCCCATAACGATAATACCCTCTAGCGGTAACGGTTCTTTATAAATCGATGCGCCATCCATAAAGGTTCCAAATACAAGCCAAGCTGCCTTTTCTTGTAAAAAAGGCACTAATTCTCTATATACTACAGATACTCGCGTTACGGACCCCATGGTTGCTTGAATAACTTTCGGATTGTAAACATCAACAGTTTGCGGTGAACACACCAGGCTTTTAATACCAAACCAATCGCAAAGCCTAATTATTGTACCCATATTTCCCGGATCGCGAACATCGTCTAAAACCAGGACCAAACCTTCACTTACGGTATTTTCTACTTCGGGTATTTCAAAAATAGCCAGACAATTGTTGGCTGTATTTAAGGCTGTAATTTTACTCAATTCGCTATTCGATATCAAGACTACCTTGCTTTGATCAACATCCACGTCAATGGGCTCCGTACAAAACAATTGCTGTAATTTTAAATTGGAATTGACCAACTCTTGGATTACTTTTACTCCCTCAGCAAGAAACAATTGATGCTGTTTGCGGTATTTTTTTTGTTGCAAACTTTTTATTAGTTTGATTTGGTTTTTAGTAACCATAAAAAATGTATTTTTGACCTACTATTTATATTGATTTGAAAGATAAAACATCAAAAATAGCACTATTTATATTAATAAGTGTAAGTTTTTTTTCTTGTACTCTCACCCGAAGAGTTCCTGAGAAACGATCGTTGCTAATGCAAAATGAGATTTTCGAAAACGGCAAGAAAAACTCCAAAGAGGAAACACACAACCAATTGTATCAGCATCCGAACAGTTCCATCTTAGGATATCGGTTGCGATTGCACTTATATAATCTAGCCAAACCCAATGCCGATTCAAGCTATCACGCTTGGCTAGAGCAACATCCACGAGCACATCGAAATTTAACGGGCTTACTTTCTGAAAAACAAGTCGGCCGTTTAGGTAAGTCTTTTGCTGTTTCGGGATTTAGTCAATTTCTAAAAAACACCGGCGAACCTCCTGTACTATTTGAAGAAAATAGAATGAATCGTTCCGTAATTCGATTAAAAAATTATTATTTTAACCAAGGTTTTTTTAACACAACCATTCAAACTACTGTAGATAGTTTGGCGGCGCAGAAAACGAAAGTAACCTATAAAATTGAAACCGGTCAAGCCTATAAAATCGATTCGGTATCCACTCAAATTTCAACCCCTGCCTTAGATAGTTTATATAGAAAAACAGCCTCTAAGTCATTGGTAATGCCTGAGAAAACATATAATGCGAAAGACTTCGAAGCCGAACGCAAGCGGATAACAAGTAATTTCAGAAATAACGGTGCTTATTACTTCCAGGAAAGCAATATACACTACGAGGTTGACACCATACACAACCAACATAAGGCTACCGTGGAACTCATTATAGACGACCGAACCGTAAAATCTGGCGATACACTAAAACAAATCCCATTTAAAATTTACAAGATTAGCGACGTTAATATTTTCACTAACAATACATCAAAAAAGACAGAAAACATAGCAGATAGTATAAGCTATAACAACTTTAATATCTATAGTGCCAATAAATTAGAATATAGACCAAAGGCCTTAACAGATGCGATTTTCATTACAAAAGGAAGTACTTTTAGCGATTTTCGTAGGGTTCTAACTTCTCGTTCTATCAGTAATCTTCGAATTTTCAATTATCCTTCTATTGAATATCTAGAAGACAAACGCGATAGTACAGGCCAATCTTTAGTTGCTAACGTTTTCTTGACACCAAGAAAAAAAATGACTTTAAATCCTTCCCTAGATGTTACGCATTCCAATATTCAAAATTTTGGAATCGCTGGAAATATGGGCTTGGTTATCCGAAATGTTTTTAGAGGTGCAGAAATCTTAGATATTGGCTTAAGAGGAAGTATCGGATCATCCAGAGAAATGGCCAATCCAAACAATATATTTCTCAATGTATCCGAATACGGTGTTGACGTCAAATTATCATTTCCTCGATTATTTTTCCCAATCAAGACCGAGGGAATTATCCCTAAAAGCATGCTACCAAGAACCATGATGAGTTTTGGATTATCACGTCAGCAAAACATCGGTTTAGACAAAGAAAACTTTACGGGTATTATCAATTACAATTGGAGTCCAAAGCGAAACACCAGTTACAGTTTAGATTTACTCAATTTGCAATATGTTCGCAACACCAATCCAGCAAACTATTTTAGTGTCTATAAATCATCATTTAATACCTTAAACAACATCGCAATTCGTAACGAAGCCAACAACGACTATCTTGGCGCCGACGGAAAATTAACCATCGCAGAAGGAGGGGCCAACAACTTCATCAACGACGTATTAACAGGTAAAACAGCAATCGATTCTGGTTCAGAAGATTACCAAACCGTGCGCAGTATAGAAGAGCGTCGCGTACGTCTATCCGAAAACAACTTGATTATAGCAGCAAATATTTCGTTTACAAAATCGTCTAAAACAGATATAAAAGACAACAACTTTTACACCTTTAAAACAAAAGTAGAGTCAGCAGGTGGATTAACTAGTCTATTGACTAAAAGTGGCAGTTCAAATATTAACGAAAACGGCAATCGAACTTTGCTCAATGTCGAATTCTCGCAATATGTTAAAACCGAAATTGACTTTGTCAAATACTGGGACTTAGGCCGTCAACAAGTTTTAGCTTTTCACACCTTTGGAGGATTAGCAGTTCCCTATGGCAACTCCAACAGCATCCCTTTTTCTAGAAGTTACTTTGCCGGAGGATCCAATGACAACCGCGCCTGGCAATCGTATCGACTTGGCCCCGGTACTAGTGGAGCCATTAACGACTTTAACGAGGCAAACATGAAATTATTCGCCAGTACAGAATACCGTTTTAATATCACCGGCAAATGGAATGGAGCCTTATTTTTGGATGCTGGAAATATATGGAATATCTTTGATCACATCGAAGACAAAGCTTACACCTTTAATGGAGTCAAATCCCTTGGCGACATCGCCATAGGAAGCGGTTTTGGAATTCGATATGATTTTAGTTTCTTTGTATTCCGATTGGATTTGGGCTTTAAAACCTATAATCCATCTAAGCCGACGGGTGAAAAATGGTTTAGAGAACTCAACTTTGGTAAGGCCGTAATAAATGTTGGAATTAATTATCCTTTCTAATCAAATAATAATTATTAATTTTGTCAACTCTTAAACACACAACTAATATGGCACATAATATAAAACCTGGAGTAGCTGTTGGCGACCAAGTACAGGAAATCTTTAGATACGCAAAAGAAAAAGGGTTTGCTTTGCCAGCAATCAATGTCACCAGTTCAAGTACGATTAATGGGGTAATGGAAACAGCCGCCAAATTAAACGCACCAGTAATTATACAGTTTTCAAACGGAGGTTGTTCTTTTATTGCAGGAAAAGGCCTGTCGAATGAAAATCAAAAATCAGCCATTGCAGGTGGAATTGCCGGAGCAAAACACATACATGCCTTGGCCGAGCTTTACGGAGCAACCGTAATTCTACATACCGACCATTGCGCCAAAAATCTTTTGCCTTGGATTGACGGATTGCTAGACGCTAGTGAAGAAAACATGAAACAATACGGTAAACCCCTTTTCAGTTCACACATGATTGATTTGTCGGAAGAGCCCATTGAAGAAAATATAGAAATTTCTAAAAGATACCTAGAACGCATGAGCAAGATGGGGATGACTTTAGAAATTGAATTGGGAATTACCGGAGGTGAAGAAGACGGAGTGGACAACAGCCATGTGGATTCCTCTAAACTCTATACACAACCAGAAGAAGTCGCTTATGCTTATGAGGAACTTTTAAAAGTTAGTCCTCGTTTTACCATTGCCGCTGCATTTGGGAATGTTCACGGTGTTTACAAACCAGGAAATGTCAAACTGACTCCTAAAATTTTAAAAAACTCCCAAGAATATGTGGCTAAAAAATTTCAAACAGGAGAAAATCCAGTTGATTTTGTTTTCCACGGCGGATCGGGTTCTACTTTAGAAGAAATCAGAGAAGCGATTTCTTATGGAGTAATAAAAATGAATTTAGATACTGATTTACAATTCGCTTTTACAGAAGGAGTACGCGATTATATCGTAGAAAACGTCGAATATTTAAAAACCCAAATTGGAAATCCAGAGGGATCCGAGTTACCTAACAAAAAGTACTACGATCCTAGAAAATGGGTAAGAGAAGGAGAATTGACTTTTAACGCCCGTTTAAAACAGGCTTTTGAAGATTTAAATAACGTCAACACGTTATAATTCTTCGCTCTTCAATATATTATAAAATAAAACAAACAATTTATGGCTTGGTTTAAAAGAACAGAAAAAGGAATACAGACCCCAACAGAAAACAAAAAAGACGTCCCAAAAGGTTTATGGTACAAATCTCCAACGGGAAAAATTATTGATTCTGATGAGCTAGCGCACAATCTTTGGGTAAGCCCAGAAGACGGATACCACGTTAGAATTGGAAGTAAAGAATATTTCGAGATTCTTTTTGACAACAACGACTATAAAGAAATCGCGAAAAATTTAACTTCAAAAGATCCTTTGAAGTTTGAAGATACCAAAAAATATGTGGATCGTTTAAAAGAAGCCATGGATAAAACCCAACTGAAAGACGCTGTGCGTGTTGCTGTTGGAAAATCTAATGGATCAGATTTAGTGATTGCTGCGATGGACTTTGCCTTTATCGGTGGTTCTATGGGAGCTGTAGTTGGAGAAAAAATAGCTCGAGGAATCGACTATTCCATTAAGCACAAAATCCCTTTTATGATGATTTCCAAATCAGGTGGAGCCCGAATGATGGAAGCAGGATACTCGTTGATGCAAATGGCAAAAACTTCGGCAAAATTAGCACAATTAGCAGAAGCGAAAATCCCATACATTTCGATGTGTACAGACCCAACAACAGGAGGTATCTCCGCTTCCTTTGCCATGCTTGGCGATATCAATATCGCGGAACCTGGTGCTTTAATTGGCTTTGCAGGACCTCGTATTGTTAAGGATACTACAGGAAAAGATTTACCTGAAGGATTTCAAACTTCGGAATTTTTATTGGAGCACGGATTTTTAGACTTCATTACTTTAAGAAAAGAGCTAAAGAAAAATGTTAATCTGTATTTAGACCTGATTCTAAACAGACCAATCAGCAAATAATCTTGAATACAAAAAAGGCTCTTACTATTTTTAAGAGCCTTTTTTGTATACTTTCTCATTTGTTATTACTAGCATCAGTTTAATTCCCAGTTCGAATCGCTTCTACGGGATCTAATTTAGAGGCCGATATAGCGGGCAATATCCCAGACAACAAACCGATAAAAACAGCCAAAGAAGTTCCAATAACGATATTAGCAAAACTCAATACAAATTCAAAATCAACTACTTTTGTTACTACAAGCGCTATAATCCAAACCAATAACATTCCTATTAAACCACCAAAAAGTGATAAAATAACTGCTTCAAATAAAAACTGGAACAGGATAAACCTATTTTTAGCTCCTAACGATTTTTGAATACCTATCAAACTCGTTCGTTCTTTTACCGATACAAACATAATATTTGCGATACCAAAGCCTCCCACTAATAGAGAAAAACCACTAATAATCCAGCCTACTACATTCATTTGCCCAATAATATTATCAACCATTTCCAACATTCCGGCGATTATGTTGACAAAGAAATTATTTTCCTCTGAAGGCTTAATACCTCTAAAGGCTCGCAGCTTTTGAGTTAATTCCCCTTTAAACTCTTCGATATCCACATCTTTTTTGGGTTTTAGAACGATGGCAGGAGTGGCACGCAAGGTATTATCTCCAAAAACCTGACGATAATAAGTAGAACTGATGTAGGCCTTTACATCTTTAGACATCCCAAAACTAGTCATCCCCTCTTTTTCTAGTACACCGACTACGGTAAACCGCCTTCCATAAAGCCGAACATACTTTCCAATAGGTTCTTCTCCACCAAACAAATTAACGGCCACTTCATTTCCTAAAACAATTACGGCTGCACCAGAACTGGATTCCGATTCGTTAAAAAATCGGCCCCGCCCAATTTTTAAATTATCCAATGATTCTATCTGAGCTGTTGAAGGTTGTATGTCAATATCATTTACAGTATTAGCACCATATTTAATATTTTCAGAACTGGTGAATAAATTAAATGATATTTTATCGATATCTGCCACATTCTTACGTAAATAATCGTATTCGCTATAAGTGACTTTTGGAAATTGATTTATTTTCCACTGTGGAACATCAGAAGGTCCAAAGGGATAATTAAATAAGTAAATCATGTTTCGATCAATACCGCTTAAATCCGATTTAATTTTACGATCCATAGAATCCACCGCAGAGAGTACGGCTATAATTGAGAAAATCCCGACCGTAACACCTAATAGCGACAAAAGCGTACGAAGCCTATTGTTTTTTAAAGCGTTAATTGCAAAAAACAAACTCTCATTAAGTAATCGGAAATATAAAAGCATATGGAACTTGATTTTTTACTTCTCTGCGAAGCTTCGGTACTCTATTAGTTTACTCAAATCGTTATTTGTTACAAATTACGACAATTAAAATAAAAAGGCATCGTATTTACCACAAGTGAAGGTCTAAAAAAAACGGAAAAGAAAAACATTTATTTTTCAAAAAACATACCGATAATACTTTATAAATACGTGAACAATAACTACTTTTGCAAATTAAACCAAACACACAACATGAACACAACTAAAACAATTCAATCGGCTTTAATCTCTGTCTTTGACAAAGAGGGGTTAGAACCAATCGTAAAACAACTTCACGCAAACCAAGTAACGATTTACTCAACTGGGGGAACAGAAACTTTTATTAAAGATTTAGGAATTCCTGTAGTTGCTGTTGAAGATGTAACTTCGTATCCCTCCATTTTAGGTGGTCGTGTAAAAACCCTACATCCAAAAATTTTTGGAGGTATTTTAAACCGTCAAGACCACGAAGGAGATGTAGCACAAATGAAGGAGTTTGATATCCCACAGATTGATTTGGTTATTGTTGACTTGTATCCATTTGAAAAAACAGTAGCTTCCGGAGCTAGTGAAGCAGATATTATTGAAAAAATCGATATAGGCGGCATTTCTTTGATTCGCGCAGCAGCAAAAAACTTTAAGGACACTATTATTGTAGCGTCTGTAAAAGAATACAAACCTTTTTTAGACATGATTATTTCTAATGAAGGTGGTACAACTTTAGAGCAACGTCGTTGGTTGGCAACTAAAGCTTTCCACGTTTCTTCTCACTACGACAGTGCTATTTTTAATTACTTCAACACAGAAGAAAGCATCTTAAAAACCAGCTTAGACAACGGTCAAGAATTGCGATATGGGGAAAATCCGCATCAAAAAGGATTTTTCTTTGGCGATTTTGACCAAATATTTCAAAAGTTACACGGAAAAGAATTGTCTTATAACAATCTTTTAGACGTTGATGCTGCAGTAAACTTGATGGGAGAATTTAAAGGTGAACAACCCACTTTTGCTATACTTAAACACAACAATGCTTGTGGAGTAGCGCAGATGTCTACAATGAAAGAAGCTTATTTAGCTGCTTTGGCAGGCGACCCTACTTCTGCTTTTGGCGGTGTTTTAATTGCCAATGGAAAAATTGATACCGATACAGCAAATGAAATTAATTCCCTGTTTTGTGAAGTAGTTATCGCTCCATCATACGACGAGGCAGCTATCGTGATCCTACAAGAGAAGAAAAACAGAATTATTTTAATACAAAAAGAACTTGAACTTCCTAAGAAACAAGTAAGAACTTGTTTAAATGGAATTTTAGTTCAAGAAAAAGATTTAATTACAGACAATAAAGAGCATTTAACTAACGTTACCAATTCAACTCCTTCTACGGAAGAAATTGAAGACTTGTTGTTCGCTTCTAAAATCTGTAAACACACTAAATCCAATACGATAGTATTGACAAAAAACAGACAGCTTTGTGCTTCTGGTACAGGCCAAACATCAAGAGTTGATGCCCTTAAACAAGCCATTGAAAAAGCACAAGCTTTCCAATTTGACCTAAAAGGAGCTGTAATGGCTAGTGATGCTTTTTTTCCTTTTCCAGACTGTGTTGAAATCGCACATAATGCCGGAATCTCTGCTGTAATTCAGCCGGGGGGTTCTATCAAAGACGAATTGAGTATCGCATATTGTAACGAAAATAATGTTTCCATGGTATTTACTGGAATTCGTCATTTCAAACATTAATTTTATTATTTTTGTACTCTAAAATTTTATAACCTATAAAACCCTTTTAATTGTATGGGATTTTTTGATTTCATGACCGAGGATATCGCTATCGACCTCGGGACTGCTAACACACTGATTATCCACGACGGAAAAGTTGTTGTTGATAATCCTTCTATCGTAGCTCGCGATAGAACAACGGGCAAAATCATTGCTGTTGGTAAAGAAGCTAGTTTGATGCAGGGAAAAACTCATGGTAACATAAAAACAATCCGCCCTTTAAAAGACGGTGTAATTGCTGATTTTGACGCTTCAGAAAAGATGATCAGTATGTTCATCAAAAGCATACCTGCATTGAGAAAAAAACTTTTCACTCCTGCCCTACGTATGGTGGTATGTATTCCTTCTGGAATTACCGAAGTAGAGATGCGAGCTGTAAAAGAATCTTGTGAGCGTGTCAATGGAAAAGAGGTCTATTTGATCCACGAACCCATGTCAGCAGCTATAGGTATTGGAGTAGATATTATGCAACCTAAAGGAAACATGATTGTTGATATAGGTGGAGGAACTACCGAAATCGCAGTTATTGCCCTAGGTGGTATTGTTTGCGACAAATCTGTAAAAATAGCTGGTGATGTTTTCACCAACGACATTATATATTATATGCGTACCCAACACAACTTATTTGTTGGAGAGAGTACAGCGGAAAAAATAAAAATTCAAATTGGTGCTGCAACCGAAGATTTGGAAGCACCACCAGACGATCTTTTGGTACAAGGTCGTGATTTGTTGACAGGAAAACCAAAGCAGGTTACGGTATCTTATCGTGAAATCGCTAAGGCTTTAGAT
This sequence comes from Flavobacterium sp., assembly GCA_040393465.1. Classification (GTDB taxonomy): domain Bacteria; phylum Bacteroidota; class Bacteroidia; order Flavobacteriales; family Flavobacteriaceae; genus Flavobacterium. The sequence continues at coordinate 64,798 of JBEBUC010000012.1, forward strand.
AAATCTATTCAACGTATAGAAGATGCCGTGATGGAAACCCTATCACAAACGCCTCCTGAATTGGCAGCAGATATCTACAACACGGGGATTTATTTAGCTGGAGGAGGATCGATGTTAAGAGGATTAGACAAGCGTATTTCTCAAAAAACCGACTTACCTGTTTATATTGCCGAAGATCCATTGAGAGCTGTTGTAAGAGGAACTGGATTGGTAATTAAAAACATCAACAAATTTAAAAGCATACTTATCAAATAATATTTCAACATGCAGCAAATAATAAATTTTTTTATAAAAAACAGTACTAAGCTACTGTTTTTGCTGCTTTTAGCAACTTCTTTACTACTTACTATCCAAACGCACTCCTTTCACAGGAGTCGCGTTTTAGGTTCTGCCAATGCCTTCACGGGTTATGTCTATGAAAAGATAAATAATACTAAAATTTATTTCAACCTCAGACAACAGAATGACGAATTAGCCTTTGAAAATGCAGAGCTCAAAAAAATTCTTTACAATTCAATTAATCCTACTGATTCCGTAGAAATTAACGATAGCAAACCCATAATAAACCCAGAATTTGAAGTTATACTGGGAAAGGTCATTCGCAATTCCTTTAAGTCAAAAGAAAACTACCTGACAATCAAAGGCGGTACCAAAAATGGTATTCATCCCGACATGGGCGTGATCAACAGTAGAGGGGTTTTGGGTATAGTCGAAATTGCTGCCAACAACTATGCCACCGTTCAAAGTATATTAAACGTTAAATCCCAAATCAATGCTAAAATAAAAGGTTCCAACCATTTTGGTACCCTAAATTGGGATGGGAAAAACACGGGATATGTTCAATTGATCGACATCCCCCGTCTTGCAGAACTACATAAAGGAGACACTATAGTTACTGGAGGTAAATCAATTATATTCCCAGAAAACATTCCTATTGGAGCTATTGATAAAGTATTTGTAGATAAAAGCTCTAATTATTACACCATCAGTGTGCGTTTATTTAACGACATGACCAATTTGGGTTATGTCTATATTATCAAGAACAACGACATCGAAGAGATCAACCATTTAGAAGAAGCAACTAAAGATGAATAGTACTATTACTTTAAACATTATTCGATTTATACTTTTGTTTGCCCTTCAAATATTGGTATTCAACAACATAGAGCTATTCAACTTTATCAACCCACTTCCTTATATTCTCTTTATATTGCTTTTCCCCATACATGGAAACAAAGCATTATTGATTTTTCTAAGTTTTATATTGGGATTGTCCATCGATATGTTTGAAAACTCCGGAGGGGTGCATGCCGCAGCCTGCGTAGTACTAGCCTATTACCGAGAAGATTTATTAAAATTCTCCTACGGAATTAGTTATGAATACCACACCATCAAGATAGCCGACAAAATATCCAAAGAGCTTTTTACTTACTTGCTTAGCGGTGTTTTATTACATCATACCATTTTATTTGGTTTAGAAATATTTAGATTTAATTTTATTTGGGAGATTCTTTTACGAACTTTACTGACAACATTATTTACCCTAATATTATGCGTCTTAATAATTTACTTGATCAAACCATCTAAAAAATGAGAAAATTCCTCTTACCCTTTTTAATTATATCCGTTGCCGTTGCAATATTGGTAAGACTACTTTATTTACAAGTAATTGACGATTCGTATATTAAAAAGTCGGAAAATAACGCTTTAAAAATCGTTTATGAATACCCCGAACGCGGTTATATCTACGACCGAAATGGCAAATTACTTATCGCCAATCAGCCCTCTTACGACATCATGATCATACCGCAAGAGGTAAAAGATATAGATACCGTGGCGCTGTGCCAAATGCTGGACGTAACCAAAGAGGATTTTATAAAAAAATTAGACAAGGCACGGGTGTATAGTCCCCGTTTACCGTCGGTATTTTTACCTCAATTAAACAAGGCAGAGTATGCCGCTTTTCAAGAGAAAATACGACATTTCAATGGGTTTTATATTCAGAAAAGATCCCTCCGTGATTATCAAGTACATTCGGGTGCTAATGTATTTGGATATATCCGTCAAGTCAATGAGCAAAATGTAAAAGGAAGTTCCTATTACCGCAGCGGCGACTTAATCGGAATTCAAGGAGTTGAACAAGAATATGAAACCATTCTACGAGGAACTAAAGGGGTTAAATACATCCAACGTGATCGATTTAATAGAGAAATTGGTTCATTCAAAAACGGTCATTACGACACCCTTGCAGTAAAAGGAGAAGACATTACCTTAACTTTGGATTTAGAACTTCAAGAATACGGTGAATTACTCATGCAAAATAAACGAGGAGGTATAGTAGCCATTGAACCAAAAAGCGGGGAAATCCTAGCTTTAGTAACCGCACCAAGTTACGACCCCAGTTTGTTAGTTGGTAGAGATCGTTCTAAAAACTATACTGCTCTATTTAATGATTCCATTTCTAAACCGCTCTTTAACCGCGTTTTATCTGGAGAATATTCCCCCGGATCCACCTTTAAAATTCTAACTGGACTAATTGGTTTACAAGAAGAAGTTATTACAGAACAGACAGCCTTTGTCTGTAATCACGGATTCTTTTACGGACGTGGGGCATTTATGAAATGCCACGACTCCGGTAGTATTTCGCTCAATAGAGCTATTGCCAGTTCGTGCAACACCTATTTCGCGAACGTTTATAAACGAATTATCGAAAAATACTCTAAACCGCGTTATGGTATAGACGCTTGGAGCAGTCATTTAAAAAGCTTCGGATTAGGCGAATTTCTTGGGTACGACCTACCCGATGGAAGAAAAGGACATATACCGTCGTCCAATTATTACGACCGCTGGTATCCTAACGGAGGTTGGAGAAGTACTACAACCATTTCAAATGCCATAGGACAAGGCGAAGTGGTCATGACCCCAATGCAATTGGCAAACATGATGGCAACCATAGCGAACAGAGGCTATTTTTACACGCCGCACATTATCAAGAAAATAGAAAAACACCATATAGACCCGAAGTTTACGACAAAAAACATCACCACTATCGACCCGCAATACTTTACACCAGTCATCAATGGATTGTTTGATGTTTACAATTTTGGTTCGGGGCGAAGCGTACAAATCAACGGTATCGAAGTTTGCGGAAAAACAGGAACCGTAGAAAACTTTATCAAAGTAGGAACCAAAAGAATACAATTGGCCGACCACTCGGTATTTGTTGCTTTTGCCCCTAAAGACGATCCCAAAATTGCTATAGCTGTTTTTATAGAAAATGGTGCGTGGGGTGCTCGCTGGGCAGCTCCAATCACTAGTTTAATGATTGAGAAATACTTGCGCAAAGAAATAACACGTACCGACTTAGAAACCCGAATGTTAGAAGGCAGCTTACAAAGTGAGTACGCCAAAGTTATAAGCCTACAACAACAAGCCAAACTGATCCCGCAATAAAATGAAAAATCAAAGTGTAAAAAGCACCATAGATTGGATTTCAATTCTACTTTATTTTGTTCTGGTTTTTGCTGGATGGCTAAACATATATTCCGCTTCGCTTCCAGTAGAAGCTACCTCGTTGTTTGATTTAAATCAAATATATGGCAGGCAACTTCTATTCATCATGTTGTGCATTCCTTTAATTATATTAGTGGTATCGATTGACGCCAAATTTTATGAAAAATATCCCATGATATTCTATATCATCGGTATCCTATCCATATTGGGCCTGATGGTGTTTGGTAAATCCGTAAAAGGACAAACCAACTGGTATCAAATAGGAGGATTTGGAATCCAACCCTCTGAATTTGTAAAAACAACTACAGCCCTCTTATTAGCAAAATTCATTTCAGACTCCCAAGACGCCTTAAGCACTTTTAAAGACCAACTGATTGCCTTGGCGATTATTGGAGTACCCACGCTTCTTATACTGCAACACGACACGGGAAGCGCCATGTTATTTGCTTCACTTATTTTTGTATTGTATCGCGAAGGACTGCCGAGTTGGTATCTTTGGACTGCTTTTATCATTATTAGCCTCTTTGTAATGTCACTAATCATTAAACCGGGCTTTATAATCGGTGCCATTGTATTGGTTTGCATTATCCACTTTGTGCTCAACAAAAAAATAAATCGGAACCCGTTCCTGTATCTAGGCTTATCGGTTTTAATGATGGCCTTCGTATTCTCGGTCGATTACGTATATGACGAGGTACTGGAGCCCCATCAGAAAGACCGTATCAACGTGTTGATTGGTGAAGACGTCAACTTACAAAGAGAAGGTTATAACTTAAACCAATCGAAAATAGCCATTGGATCCGGCGGCTGGTTTGGCAAAGGATTTTTGGAAGGCACACAAACCAAAGGAGGTTTTGTACCAGAACAACATACCGATTACATATTCACTACTGTTGGTGAAGAATGGGGATTTACCGGAGCAGCTGTCATAATAAGCTTATTTGTATGTCTATTTCTACGACTTATTTACCTGTGTGAACAGCAAAAATCGCGCTTTACGCGAGTTTACGGCTATAGTGTGGTCTGCTTCCTATTTATCCACTTTGCTTTAAACATCACCATGTTAACAGGCTTATTTCCAACTATTGGTGTACCACTACCCTTTTTCTCCTATGGAGGATCAAGCTTACTCGCGTTTACGATACTTTTATTTATCTTTTTAAAATTAGATGCTAATAAAGTCAATGAATGGTAAGTACGAGCTTTAAAACACCCCTAAACTTTTAAAACAAAAAACTCTAACACATACCCCAAAATGAAGAAAACGCTCTGGTTTACCGGCATTATTTTTGCCACAACCCAATTGATGTCTGCTCAAGAAATCCCGAATCTAGAAGTAGAAAAAAACAAAGCTATCGAAAAAATCCAAGAGATTTCGAAAGAAAAAAACGAAGTAAATACTGCTTTAGAAAAAGTAACTGCATCAGAAGCTTTACTTACTACTGATCAAGAAAAACTTAAAGCACGTGAAGAAGAATTACGTCTAAAAAGCGAAAAAGATTTACTTGATGCGCAACAACAAAATCAAGAAAAACTGATTAAGGACTTAGAGCAAAAAGAACTTCAGGCAGCTAAAGAACAAAAAGAACTAGAAAAAGCGCAGAAAAAACTAGCAAAAGACCAAAAAATAGAGCTTAAAAAACAACAAAAAACAGAAAAAATCACTCGTAAATTAGCCAAGGCAAAGGCAAAACTATACAAACAAGAAGATCGTTTGAGAACTGCAACAGATAAGTTTGAAAAAAACCTACGTAAAGGATCGCTTACACCACTTAAGGAATTAAAAGGTAAAGCAGAAATACTCAAACTAAAAACCAAAACGCAGTCGATGAAACTCGATGTTGAGCGTATGGAATTGGAATTAAGATCATTCTAGTCTGACAGAATTACAACTAAAAAACACCGTTATCCAATAAAAAACTGCCATCGTGCAGTTTTTTTTATGATTTAATCCCAAAAAAAAATCCCAATCTATAAAGATCGGGATTTTCTGTGGTGCCTCCAGGAATCGAACCAGGGACACATGGATTTTCAGTCCATTGCTCTACCAACTGAGCTAAGGCACCTTATGTTTCGCTTAAGTTTAAATTAGTGGTGCCTCCAGGAATCGAACCAGGGACACATGGATTTTCAGTCCATTGCTCTACCAACTGAGCTAAGGCACCATTTGGCTTTTGATTTCAAAGACATACTGTCCTTGTAAGCGGTTGCAAATATAGAACAGTTTTTTATTTAAACAAACCCTTTTGAAAAAAAATCATTACATATCTTTGCTTATTCAAACATTTCAAACATGCTTTTAGTCGTAGATATAGGGAATACCCGAACCAAAGTAGCTTTATTTGAGAACAATAGGATTATTGAAATCCATATTTTAGAGCGTGAAAATTTTTTAAAAAATTTTAAAAAAATTTTAAAAAAATTTGATTCACTCCCCAAAATAGTACTTTCTAGCGTGGGTAAACTCGAAACGACCACGCTAAAGTGGTTACAACAGCACACCGATCTACTAGAAATCACGTCAGAAACAACATTACCCTTTCAGAACAACTATTCAACTCCCCAAACCTTGGGTGTCGACCGTATGGTACTTGCCGCTGGTGCAACGCTACAGTATCCCAATCAAAACAGATTAATTATTGACGCAGGCACTTGTGTTACGTATGACTTTGTCAGTAAAGAAAACCATTATTTAGGCGGTGCTATTTCACCAGGTATCCACTTAAGATACCAATCACTAAATTCCTATACAGCAAAACTTCCGTTGCTACAACTGCAAGAACCCGCAGATTTAATAGGAAATTCCACCGCCGAATCGATTCATTCCGGCGTTGTCAACGGACTTACTGCCGAAATCGACCAACTTATTGATCTGTATCTAGCTCGTTTTCAAGATTTAACTATAATTTTAACAGGTGGTGATGGAGTTTTTTTGGCAAAAAGACTAAAAAACACCATATTTGCCCATTCAAACTTTTTATTAGAAAGTCTGAATTCCTTACATCAATATACAATTGACAATGATAAAAAAAATCTTTCTAGGCCTTAGTTTACTAATTGGTACTACAGCATTAGCACAACAAGGTACCTCCTCACCCTATTCTTTCTATGGAATTGGAAAAGTGAATTTCAGCGGAACCAACGAATACAAAGCCATGGGAGGGATTAGCACATACTCAGACAGTATTCACCTAAACCTAAAAAATCCCGCTTCTTTTTCAAAATTAACGAGGACTACTTTTGCCGTGGGAGGAACTTCTTCTTTTACAACATTTAAAAACAACGAAATTACAGAGAAAGCAAACAGTACTTTGGTTGACTATATCGCTGTTGGAATTCCATTGGGCCGCTTTGGAGCTTCATTTGGAATATTACCCTTTACATCTGTAGGATATAAAATCAACTCTAAAACTACTGTCGGCGATCAAAACCGTTCAAAAGACTTCACAGGAGAAGGCGGAATCAACAAAGCCTTTGCAGGTATTTCTTATTCTATTTTACCCAATTTACAAATTGGAGCCGATTTTGCTTACAACTTTGGAGATATAGATAACAGTTCAACCGTATTTATTACAAACGACGGAACTGGTATGTTTCTATCTAAAGGATCCAGAGAACGTGTAAAAACAAACTACAGTGGATTTACATTTAACACCGGACTTATCTACAACCGTAAGATAAAAGGGTATGACTGGCACAGTAACTTTACTTTCTCTCCTGAAACAAAATTAAGCGCAGAAACTGCTGCTTTTTTAGAAACTGTTCAAATAGCCTCAAGCGGAGCAGTCATTTCAAGTGAAACAAGAGAGTTAGAAATGACCAATAACGATTTAACTATGCCTGCTAAATTTAGTTTGGGAACAGGAATCGGAAAAGAACAAAAATGGTTTGTTGGTGCTGAATTTACCCATACCCAAAACAGTAAATTACAAAACAATTGGAAGTCCTCCACAAACGCAAGTTTTGAGGATTCTCAAAAGTACACTGTAGGGGGTTACTATATCCCCAAGTACAATTCTTTCACCAGTTATTTTGACCGCATCGTATATCGTGCTGGTTTCCGCTATGAAAACACCGGTTTAGTATTAGAAAACCAATCAATCAATGACTATGCTTTTAGTATGGGAGCTGGATTTCCGGTAGGAAGAAACCAAACGAACATCAACTTGAGCATGGAATATGGTCAAAAAGGAAAAAACAGCAACAATTTGATTAAGGAAAACTATTTCAATATATCAGTTGGAATTTCCTTAAACGACTTATGGTTTGTTAAACGTCGATTCGAATAACACAAAGCCCATGTCTTTTATAAAAAACACACTGTTAACTGGAAGTCTTTTGATACTTATAGTGTCCATGGCTTCTTGTGACAGTAATTTTAAAAAAATACAAAAAATCAATGCTGTTCCCTTTTTTGCCACCACACAAGGAGAGAACATCAATTTAAAATACATTGATTCAGGAAGCGTTAAAGCGATATTAGTAAGCCCACAGATGCTCGATTACTCTCAAGTGAAATATCCCTTTACAGAATTTCCAAAAGGCATTCACTTGACTTTAATAGACAACGAAAAAAACCAAAACTTTGTAGTAGCAGACTATGCTATCAGTTACGGTAAAAAAGAATTGGTTGACCTAAGAGGCCATGTCGTCATCACAAGCTACGACGGCAAAAAACTAGAAACAGATCAATTGTACTACGATCAAAAAAATGATTGGTTCTATACCGAGAAATTTTACAAAATATCGGATATTGACAACAGTTTTACCGAAGGAGTTGGTATTGATTTTGACAGTAAATTCAAAACCGTTACCGCTCAAAACAGTTATGCCGAAAGAAATAAAACAGAATAACTACTTACAAACTACAATTAACCATGAAAGCATACGTATTATTCCCTTACTTTTATCTTTTTATAGCCCTACTCTTTATCTATGATGGAGTTACAAAATTTCAAAACAACGAAGATTACTATTTACAAATTGCCGTAGCAGCAGTAGCCATTTTTATGTTTTTCTTTAGAAAGAGATATGCTAAAAAAATGCAAGATCACCATAAAAACAAACAACAATAAAATCAAATATAAAAACAGCAGTCTTAAACTACTGTTTTTTTTTGGTCAAACAACTGCATACAACTGTTTTCACAAGATGAAAAGCGCCGATTTTTCAGTACAGCATTTTTTTTAAAGTTAAATGCGAAGTCCTTAAAATTCTCAAAATAGTAGCTTAAAAAAAACAAAAGGCGCTTACTTTATAGAAATTCGACCAAATACTTTGAAAACAGTAACATTATTTACAAAAATATAGAATTATAACTTTTATTATTAAATAGATAATTGTATTTTCGCTCACTGAAAAAAATTACACATACTAAATACACATGGCAGTTTTATCTAAAATTAGACAGAAATCCGTATTATTAATTGCGGTCGTTGGTATTGCTTTACTAGCATTTGTTGTAGGAGACTTAGTTCGAGGCGGAGGCATCGGTAAGGATTCTAGAAATGTTGGAAGCGTAAATGGTGTTGAAGTCAACACTCAAGAATTTATGCAAAAAGTAACCCAAGCAGAACAAGGTGGCCGAGCTACGGGAGCGCAAGCGAACAATATGGTTTGGAACAGTGAAGTTAATTCTATACTTCTTGGAACGGAGTTCGAAAAAATCGGATTAAAAATCGGAAAAGACCAATTGGTTAATGTGATTAAGGAAAATCCAAACTTTGCAAACAACCCTCAATTTCAAAATCAACTGGGGAAATTCGATATCAATAAATTCAACGAATTTATAGTAACGATGAAAAAAGGTGGAGCAGAGCAATGGAATTCTTGGTTAGCTTACGAAAAAGAATTAGAAAAATATGCTGTTGAGCAAATGTATTTTTCCATGATTCGCGCAGGTATAAACACCACAACTGCGGAAGCTAAAAATTCTTATTATGTCGAAAACAGCAAAGCTACATTTGATTATGTAACCGTAGCCTATTCTTCTATTAACGACGATCAAGTAAAAGTAAGCGATGCTGAAATTGAAAGCTATATTAAGAAGAATGAGAAGAAATACAAATCAGAGCCTACACGTACGATTGAATACGTATATGTATCGAGTCTTCCTTCTGAAAAAGATCAAAACGAAGTTAAAGAAAACATCGTTGGATTACTAAAATCTTCTATCGTTTATAATGAAGAAACCAAGAAAAACGATACAGTTCCTGGATTCAGCAATACCAAAAACTTAAAAGAATTTGTGAATCTTAATTCTGATATAAAATTTGACTCTTTGTTTTATTCAAAAAGTGATTTGCCTTTAGAATACCAAGAAGAATTATATAAACTGCAAGCGGGTGAAGTTTTTGGACCTTATTTATTTAATGACCATTATTGCTTAACACGTCTAGTTGACAGAAAAGCCGGTGAAAAAGTTAAAGCAGCACATATTTTAATCTCTTATGCAGGTTCTGCCTCTCCTATTCCAGGAGTTACAAGAACTAAGGAAGAAGCAAAGGCTAAGGCTGATGATTTATTAAAACAAGCTTTGGCAAACCCTGCTCAATTTGGAGCTTTAGCTACTCAAAATACAGAAGACCCTGGTTCAAAAAACACAGGTGGAGAATATGACAACATTGCTAAAGATCAAATGGTAAAACCTTTTGATGACTATATTTTCAACAATGCTGTAGGTAAAATTGGTGTAGTAGAAACAGACTTCGGTTTTCATATTATTAAAGTACTTGAGAAAAAAGAAGCTATTCGCTTAGCAACTATTGCTAGAAAAATTGAAGTTTCCGAAGCAACAGCTGACGAAATTTACACGAAAGCGACTAAATTTGAACAAGAGGTTGCTTCTAAAGATTTTGAAGCTTTGGCTAAACAAATGAACTTACCTGTTCAACCTTCTACCACAGTTCGCCCATTTGATGAACAACTACCTTTAGTTGGAAAACAAAGACCTATAGTAACCTGGGCTTTTAACAAAGCAACAAAAATCGGTGATATCAAAAAATTTGATAATGCAGACGGACATGTTATTGTTAAATTGAAATCGGCCAACGAAACTGGTTTATTGTCTGTTGAAGAAGCAAGAGCAACCGTAGAGCCTATTCTGATGAATGAGAAAAAAGCGGCTTTAATCCGTCCTAAAATGGAAGGAAAAACCCTAGCTGATATTGCTGCAAAAACAGGAGCAACGGTTACTACAGCAGCAGATGTTGCGAGACAAAACCCATTAATCATCAATGTTGGTCCAGAACCAAAAGTAGTTGGAAACGCTTTCGCTTTAAAGCCAGGAGCCCAATCAGCCTTAATTGATGGAGTAAAAGGAGTATATGTAATTCAAACTAAAGCTATAAACCAAGCTCCAGATTTACCAAATTACAATACTTATAAAACCAAAACGAATACCGTTGTTCGCGGTAGCGTTCAAAACAAAGTATTAGATGCTTTGAAAAACAATGCTAAAATTAAAGATCACAGAATAGACGTTATGTAAAAACGTATTACTGTACTAAATACAAAACGGGCTATCTTTTCGGATAGCCCGTTTTTTTATTACTTGTTTCTAATATAAAAATTAAAATGCAACCAAAACGATGCATCCCAAAAACCACAGAGCCCTAATCGCCCTGATTAATCAGAATTGCTAAGTAGGATTGTTTTAACTCCAAAAATATCTTATTTTTGCGAAGCTTGGGGTAAAACTTTTACCTCAAATTAAATTGCGCACGATACAAAATCATTTAGCTCACTATACTAATAAAAATACGATATGAAAGCATACGTTTTTCCTGGCCAAGGTGCCCAATTCTCAGGAATGGGAAAAGATCTATACGAAACTTCTGAAATAGCCAAAACATTATTTGAAAAGGCCAATGACATCTTAGGTTTTCGCATCACAGACATTATGTTTGAAGGTACTGCAGAACAATTAAAAGAAACTAAAGTAACGCAACCGGCCGTATTTTTACATTCGGTAATTTTAGCAAAGACCCTAACAGCCTTCCAACCTGAAATGGTTGCAGGACACTCATTGGGTGAATTCTCTGCTTTAGTAATCAACGGCACGCTTTCTTTTGAAGATGCATTACTATTGGTTTCGAAAAGAGCTATTGCCATGCAAAAGGCTTGTGAAATAGCACCTTCTACTATGGCCGCTGTGTTAGGTTTAGCTGATGATATAGTAGAAACCGTATGCAAAAGTATAGATGGCGTGGTTGTGGCTGCAAACTACAACTGTCCCGGTCAATTGGTGATTTCTGGCGAAACAACTGCTGTTGAAAAAGCTTGTGAGGCCATGAAAGCTGCTGGCGCTAAGCGCGCATTAATCCTACCTGTAGGAGGTGCTTTCCACTCACCAATGATGGAGCCCGCTAGAGAAGAATTGGCTGCCGCTATCAAAGCAACACATTTTTCACAACCTACGTGCCCAGTATATCAAAACGTGACTGCAAACGCCGTTTCTGACCCCGAACAAATCAAAGAAAATTTAATATCGCAATTAACAGCTCCCGTGCGTTGGACTCAATCTGTTCAACAGATGATTGCCGATGGCGCTACCTCATTTACAGAAGTTGGCCCAGGTAAAGTACTGGTTGGTTTAATTCAAAAAATCGATAAATCGGCTGAAACTTATTCAGCCTAGACAACCTTAACTATCTCTTTTAGTTGAAGCCTAAAAAAGCCCCAAAAGAATTTAATTCCTTGGGGCTATATTTTTACACATTTCTAATTTTCTGTTCCCAGTTCCAAGCACTTAACAAGGCTTCATCAAGCGTTTTTAAAGCTTTCCAGCCTAAAACTTCATTTGCTTTATCTGTATTGGCATAAGCAGCAGTGATGTCCCCTTCTCTCCTACCTACAATCTCATGCGGCAATTCCTTGCCAGAAACCCTTTCAAAAGCCCGAATTACTTCTAATACCGAACTCCCTTTACCAGTACCTACATTAAACACCTCAACCTTTACGTCATTCTGTTTAGACAAAAGTCGCTTAAGGGCCAATACATGCGCTTGTGCCAAGTCGACCACATGAATATAATCGCGTATGCATGTACCGTCAACAGTATCATAATCGTTTCCAAAAACCGACAATTTTTGGCGTAAGCCCATAGCCGTTTGGGTAATAAAAGGAACTAAATTTTGAGGCACTCCTATGGGTAATTCTCCCAAAAAATTAGTCTCATGAGCTCCAATTGGATTAAAATAGCGCAATAAAACCGCATTAATACCCGAAACCTTAGCCACATCAGTTATAATTTCCTCCCCTATTTGCTTGGTATTTCCGTAAGGCGAAAAGGCCTCCTGAATAGGTGCATTTTCCGTAATTGGCATTTTTTCGGCTTGTCCATATACCGTACATGATGAACTGAATATAAAACTGACTTCCGTTTTCTTTTGCAATTCTTGTAGCAAATAAATAAGCGCCGAAAGATTATTCTCGTAATACAACAGTGGATTTTCAACACTTTCACCAACAGCCTTAGATGCAGCAAAATGAATCACCCCCACTATATCCAAATATTTATTAAAGAACCGCTGTACTTCAGACTTATTTCTTAAATCCAAATTTTCAAAAAGAGGAGCTTTTCCAGAAATTTTCTCAATTCCATCTAAAACGTCCAAAGTGGAGTTGGATAAATTATCAATAATAACAACCTCATAACCCTGCTTTTGAAGTTCAACCACGGTATGAGATCCAATAAACCCCAAACCTCCTGTCACCAATACTTTCATATTCCGAATATATTACTTTAAGATACTATAGTCTCGCTAGGCTTTTATTCACATGCAACAAACCCTTTTGGTCGTAGCACCCCTGCAGTTCCGCATTTTATAAAAAACAATAGGCGAAAGATACATCATTTCGCCTATTCACTAATTTATTTTGCTAAAAATGACACTATTGAACTCGTGATAAATTCAATCTGATCATCATCCAATTCTGAATGCATTGGAAGTGACAGCACTTCTTGTACCAATTGATTCGTCACAGGAAAATCTTCTTCTTTATACCTTGGGTCTAAATACGCTTTTTGATTGTGTAGAGGTATTGGATAATAAATCGCACACGGAATATCCAACGATTGCAAGTGTTGCATCAAGGCATTTCTATCAGCATTGATAATTCTCAACGTATATTGATGAAAAACATGGCTGTTTTCCGTTTCAGAAAAAACAGGAGTAACTATATTAGGATGATTCGCTAAAGCAGCACTATACTTCGTAGCTGCATTTTTACGAGCTACATTATAAGCATCCAATTTAGGTAATTTCACGTTTAATACCGCCGCTTGAATACTATCTAATCGCGAGTTTACACCCACCACATCATGATGATATCTTTCATACATACCGTGGTTAACTACACCTCTAATAGTATGGGCTAATGTTGCATCATTGGTAAAAATAGCACCACCATCACCATAACATCCTAAATTCTTGGAAGGAAAAAATGAGGTTGCTGCAACATGTCCGATACTACCTGCTTTTTTGACAGTACCGTCTGAAAAGACATAATCTGCGCCAATTCCTTGAGCATCATCTTCAATCACATACAAACCGTGTTCTTCTGCCAATTTCATAATAGCTTCCATTGGAGCTACCTGTCCAAAAAGATGCACAGGAACAATGGCTTTCGTTTTTGGCGTAATAGCCTTTTTAATCGCATCTACAGAAATATTAAATGTATCTGGATCAACATCTACCAATACTGGAGTCAACTGCAACAAGGCAATTACCTCTACGGTAGCAGCAAAAGTAAAATCTGCCGTAATCACTTCATCTCCTGGCTTTAACCCCAAAGCCATCATCGCTATTTGCAAAGCATCCGTTCCATTAGCACAAGGAATCACGTGTTCTACCCCTAAGTACTGCTCCAAATTAGCTTGAAAACGGTGTACTTCCGGCCCGTTGATATAGGTAGAATTTTCTAAGATTTCTTGAATCCCTTTATTTACAGCATCTTTGATTCCCTCATATTGACTCTTTAAGTCAACCATTTGAATTTTTCTCATGATTTATTGTATTTTTGACCGTTTTTTAACGCACGCTATTTCAGGGAAATTAGCCGTAAAAAACCGTTTAGTTTTACTCTTACTAAGCCTTACAAAAGTAATAATTTATTGTGGGTATCACCTATTCTTAATCAAAAGAAACGTATTTTAGCCCTACAAAAATATCAGCATGTTTTTCTTATATAACCTCTTTACTATAGCCGTTAGCTTTGCTTTAAAATTCGTTGCGCTCTTTAACAAAAAAATATATTTTTTTGTCAAAGGACGAGAAAAGTCTTTTGATATTTTAATGCAGCAAATTAAAACCAACGACCGTACTTTTTGGATTCACGCTGCTTCCTTAGGAGAATACGAACAAGGATTACCGTTAATTGAGCGCTTAAAGCAACTATTCCCCCAACATAAAATCGTATTGACTTTCTTTTCCCCATCGGGTTATGAAGTAAAAAAGAACCATAGTACAGCCGATGTAACCCTGTATTTACCCATGGATACCATTCGAAATGTTAAGAAATTTTTAAAACTCGTACATCCCGAAAAGGCTTTCTTTATCAAATACGAATTTTGGCCTAACTATTTAAATGAATTAAAACACCAAAATATCGACACCTATTTGGTATCGGGTATCTTGAGACCTAATCAGGTTTTCTTTAAATGGTATGGCGGTTTTTATAGAAAAGCCCTTGGTTCCTTCACTGGTTTTTTCGTTCAAAATGAAGACTCTAAAACGTTGCTGACTACCTTGGGACATCAAGCTATTGTTACGGGAGATACGCGTTTCGATCGGGTTTCTCAAATCGTCGAAAACGACAATACCTTGGATTTTGTAGCTCAATTTAAAGGTGATAAAACCCTTTTAGTGGCAGGCAGTTCTTGGCCAAAAGATGAAGAACTACTTGTCGATTTCATCAACACCAAAGCAGATGAAACGATGAAATTCATATTCGCGCCTCACAATATTAAGCCCGATTTAATACAATCATTGCAACAGAAGATTAAAAAATCCGTTGTTTTGCATTCTCAAATCCAGCATCAGCATCTTATAGACTTCGACGTACTAATCATCGACGGCTATAGCTTACTTACGAAAACCTATAGCTACGCAGACATTGCTTATATAGGCGGTGGTTTTGGCTCGGGTATTCACAACATTCTGGAAGCAGCAACCTTTGGTATCCCGGTACTAATTGGACCGAATTATAAAAAATTTCAAGAAGCTAAAGACCTCGTTGAAAGAAAGGGATGTTTCGTAGTGAAAAATGCTCCAGAACTCCATCAAACACTTTTTGAATTATTTGAAAATCCCGAACGCAGAAATGAAATAGGACAGATCAATAGCGCTTATATACGAAGAAATAAAAATGCAACTGAGAAAATCATACAGTTTGTATTCGACCTCTAAAACTGTTGCTTAAATGTAAAATAAAAAACCTTTTAAAATCCATATTGATCTTAAAAGGTTTTTACCATTGTAATTAAAAAATCATTTTCAACAGCTAATGTTTATTGTTTTTCATAGGTAACTTCAGTACCATCGGCTGCAATAACACCATTAAAAAGAATCAATTTTTTATCGGAAAGCAATACACTTACTTTTTCGCCTTCATTTAAGGAAAGCGCATAATTAGACTTTGAATTATTAATAGCCTCACTCTCGGGTTTTAAACTAAACGTCCCACTGTCTACTTTTGTACCATCTGTAAACTTCTCAAAGTGATCACCTGAAAACGTAAGCACATTCCCATTTCCTTTTTTAAAATTTGGATCAACGTCAGCAACTTGAATTCCTGCAACATGAGTTATTTCCCAAGTTCCTTCTAGGGGCGCCGTTGCGGTTTTATTTCCACAACTTGCCAAAATAGCCACTACACACACACTTAAGGATAATTTAAAATAATTTTTCATCTTTTGATTTGTTTACGGTTTAGGGTTATTTAATGGTCTCTATAGCTTCATTTCAACTTGTAATAAACAATATATTTTAGTTAGATCGGATTCTCTAATAACAAATCTAGATTTTGACGTGCTAAAAAATGATAATTGGGTCTGGCCTCTTTGTAAATCTCTTTTGCAAAATCGATTTGCCCCGTTTGTTTTAAAGCCAAATATAGCGGTTCTATAAATTTACGCCTTCCCACATGAATCAAAAAACCCTTAGCATTTGAATTTACCTTATCGTATTGCAACCTAAATGATTTTTCAAACCATGCAGCTTGAATTTCGGCATTCTTACTGTCGGTAAAACGGTATCGTTGATCAATCAAAGCCATTTCCTCTTTAGTAGCATTAGCCACATCAATCAAACGGATATAATGCAACCATTCGTTGGTTGACCAATCTGGAAGCGGCTGTTTAATTCTATTCTTTTGCGCTAATTGAGACCGATCAGCTTCATAGCGTTCCTCGACTAAGTTAAACAATTTAGAGGTAGGCTCTTCTAATCCCATTGGCCAACCGGTATCATAAATCCAGGTTTGTACAAAATCATCTTCCCCTTGGGTAAGATTTTCTTTTAGGTAGGATATAAAATCTTCCGTATTCGTAGTCTTAAATGCCTTTTCTTTAAAATATTTTTTAACGAATGCATCGAATGGCACTCGACCATAACGGTCTTCCAGCATCTTTAAAAACAAATATCCTTTATCGTAGGGCACGTCGGAAAAAGCGTCGTCTGGGTTTATTCCTGTCAAATCAATATATAATGAGGTTAGATTTTTAGGTAATAATTTCATGTCGGTTTGTAAATCTTGAAAACCAATAACCGTAATCATATCTGCGTAATCTTTTCCTTCGAGCGCCTCCATAATTCTACGTTCAAAATAAACGGTAAATCCTTCATTAAGCCAAAAGTCATTCCAAGTAGCATTAGTTACCAAATTCCCAGACCAGGAATGTGCGAGTTCGTGGGCTATTAAGTTGGTCAAAGAACGATCGCCTACTAAAATTGTCGGTGTAGCGAAAGTAAGCCGAGGATTTTCCATACCTCCAAAAGGAAAACTTGGCGGCAGAATCAAAACATCAAATTGTCCCCACGGATATGCCCCGTAAAGCTCCTCTGCTACTTTTACCATTTTCCCCATATCAGCCAATTCCCAAGCCGCGTCTTTTAATTGAGTCGGCTCTGCATATACACCTGTTCGTTCATCAATAGATTGATACTGCAAATCGCCAACAGCCAACGCTATTAAGTAAGGCGGTAAAGCTTGCGGCATCTTAAAATGATACGTACCGTCGACCGTCTTCTCTTTCGGATTAATCGCACTCATCAAAGCCAACAAATCTTTAGGTACCCGAACAGTGGCATCGTAAGTGATGCGAATGCTAGGTGTATCTTGAATCGGAATATAAGAACGGGTTAATATCGCCTGTCCTTGCGTTAACAGATAAGGATGTTTTTTATCGTGTGTCTGAACTGGATCCAACCATTGTAGAGCACTTGCTTCGGGCGAGGTTTTATAATAAATACTCACTTTTTTATCTTTAGGACTTATTTTTACCTTTAAAGCTTGTCCTTTGACCGCATCAAGTTCCCCTAATTCAAAAGGTGTTTTTTTTCCATTACCCAACAAAACAGAATCAATAGTCAATTGACTGGTATCAAAGAAAATCTCCTTTGCTTGATGATTTTCAAAATCATAAGTTGCACTTCCGACAATAATCTTTTGATCAAAATCTACGGTAACATCCCAAGTGAGATGTGTTATTTTTGCTTTACTTAGATGTGCATACGTTTGCGAATCCACATTTTTATCAGCTGCCACTATCGCTTGTTGCTTTCCACAAGACGCTACTAAAAATCCCGTTACCAAAACGAGATAAAAAAACTTATGCATATTTAATTTATTTCTTTAAAAATACTATTTCACAAGAGGGATGATTACTATATCCTAGATAAAACCCACCTATTTACTTCAACAAAGATACTGATTCAAGAACCAAGCCAAGCTTCCTTCCCTATTAATCAGGTAGTCTAGTAAAACTTCATTTGTAAGTGAATTTCTCAATGTACCGCTGCCTATCCAATTCGTTGATTTTCAGAACTTGATGTATATAATTATCCACCGATCCGTATTGAGACTCTATTTGATTGAATGTTGCTTTTAAATAATCGGTATGGATCCAAGAAAAATTTTCGACAACTGCCTGATTTAATCCAGGGTATATCCAACGTCCTACTTTCAGTAATTTCAATTGTTTTTCAATGCCCTTTTTTCGGTAATTATTAGAAAGTAAATACTCTTGATAAATGGTTTCCCTATCGACTTTTAAAACAGACAAAACCAAGGCCGCAATAATTCCTGTTCTGTCTTTTCCCGCCGAGCAATGAAATAAAACCGCGTGGTCTTGATCCAATACTTTATGTACAATCTGTTTAATCGTCTCGGCATCCTGGGTTGGATAATAACTATAAAAAGCCTTTAGCAGTTCCAGAGATTCCGCAGCACTTATTTCCCCCCTAAAAACAGCTTGTCGCGTTTTTGCCAATTGCTCTTGTTCTTCTTCAAAAGCATTGTATTGAAAATAGGTAGTTGTTGTAGGATATTTGTCGGGTTTTTTATTCACTTCGCCCTCAGTTCTCAAATCGATTAGGGTACCAATATCCATCTTTTCAAGTTTTTTTAAATCCCGATTTCTTACCCCATTTAAATGCCCGCTCCTGAATAATTTACCCCAATGAATAGTCCTCTCTTCTGCTGTTTTGATTCCACCTAAATCTCTAAAATTGGGAACCTTTTTAAAAAAAATTCTGCGGTTACTCAATTGCAAGGTATCACGATTATTCGCTTGCAAACCGACCAATAAACGGCCTTCTTTTTTTGCGAATTGCACTATAACCTCATTTGTCGTAACCCGTTCATTTTGAATTGAATTGGTCGCAAACAAAATATTTTCCTTACTTAGTGGCGGTTCCAAATACAATTTATAATTATGTCTAGTTTCCATCACTACAGGATTTTGAATCAACTTGGAATACTGCGGTGGCTGTGTTGTTTTGTACGCGCATGAAGCGCATAATAGCGCACAGCTACCAATTAAAAAAAAACTCTTTAGCATCATAACATATATATAATCTCAAAATTAAGGTTTTATAAGCAGAATCGAAATCATCTCCAGTATATTGTTTAGAACACCCCACCCACTGAAGATCTTTTTTAGCTTTAAAAGCATTTTAATTAAAAATCGTATCTTGCCGCTTAGATAAAAACAGTAAAATTTTTACCCCATGATTTCAAAAAGTATAAAACTTTTAAAAGCCCTACTCATCCTTTTATTGGCATGTCCTATTTACGCCCAACAAGGAGGTATGTGGATTCCTTCCTTATTAAAAGGAATGAACGAAACGGAAATGAAAAGTCTCGGCATGAAAATGTCCGTATCCGACATATACGATGTCAATACCTCTAGTTTAAAAGATGCCGTACCTCATTTTAATGGCGGATGTACCTCTGAAGTAATTTCACCTCAAGGACTGTTATTAACCAATCATCACTGTGGTTATGGCGAAATTCAATCGCATTCTTCGGTAGAAAACGATTATCTAGCTGATGGTTTTTGGGCAAAATCGCTCCAAGACGAACTTCCGAACAAAGATTTAGTAGTTACTTTTATTGTAAAAATAGAAGATGTAACGGCTCAAGTACTGCAAGGGGTTTTAGATACGGACACTGAGGCTACCAAAAAACAAAAAATCGAAAAAAACGTTGCCACTACTATCCAAACTTTTCCTAAGGAAGCGTGGGAAGAGAATAAAATAAAATCATTTTATGAAGGCAACCAATATATTCTATTTGTAACAGAAACCTTTAAAGATGTTCGATTGGTTGGTGCTCCACCTTCCTCTATTGGAAAGTTTGGTTCGGATACAGATAACTGGGTGTGGCCAAGACACACGGGAGATTTTTCTTTATTTCGTATTTATGCAGACAAAAACAATCGTCCAGCAGCCTATTCTGCCGAAAACGTACCTTATAAACCCAAACATTTCTTACCTATATCGTTAGATGGCATACAAGAAGACGATTTCACTTTGGTTTTTGGGTATCCGGGGTCAACTCAAGAATACCTTCCATCATTTGCTATTGAGCAAATTCTAAAAGAATTAAATCCAGCTAAGATTGAAATTCGCGATGCTTCTCTAAAAGTTACGAACGAATTTATGAGAAAAGACCCTGCTATTAAGATTCAATATGCTTCTAAATATGCAGGAATAGCCAACTATTGGAAAAAATGGATTGGAGAAAGTCAAGGTTTGGAAAAATCCAATGCTGTGGCTATAAAAAAAGCTTATGAAAAAGAATTTGAGCAAGGTGTTGTCAAGAACAAGAAACAAGCTACCTACGGAGCATTGCTACCTGGATTTGAAAAGCTCTATCAAGAAATAGCTCCTTATGCACTAAGTCGCGATTATTTTATGGAGGTGGTTTTAAGAAACACCGAATTGCTGACAGCCGGTTTTAAATTATATCAACTGGAACAAGCTTATTTGTCAAAAGGAGCACAATCCTTTAACGACAGACGTGCTCCTTATATAGCTGCACAAGAAAATTTTTATAAGAATTTCAACAAACAAGTTGACCAAAAGGTTTTTGAAGCTGTTGTAGCCCTTTACAGCAAAAAAGCGCCTCAAGCCTATTTACCAAAGGAGTTAAAAGAAATCGATCTACAGAAGTTATCAAAGTCTATCTATGACGAAAGTAAACTGAGTACTTATGATGGTTTAAAAGAATTATTAAAAGGAGACCCTGAGACCGTATTTAAAAAACTAAATAAAGATAAGGGCTATGTATTCACCAAAGCCTTGGCTCAAAATTACTTTGAAAACATTGCTCCAAAATATGATGCCTTAAACACGGAAATCGCAGCACTACAGAGAAACTACATGAAAGCACAATTGGAATTATATCCCGATGCACGTATTTTCCCTGATGCCAACAGCACGCTAAGAGTTACTTATGGTAAAGTAAATGGCTATGCACCTAAAGATGCTGTCTATTACAATGCCGTAACTTATTTGGATGGTGTAATGGAAAAATACGTTCCTAATGATTATGAATTTGACGTACCACAAAAGTTGATCGACTTATACAATGCAAAAGATTATGGACCTTATGCAGAAAACGGCAAATTACCGGTAAACTTTATCGGTACCAACCACACTACAGGCGGAAATTCTGGTAGCCCTGCCATCGATGCAAATGGTAACTTAATCGGCTTAAATTTTGACCGTGTTTGGGAAGGTACTATGAGCGACATCTACTATGACCCGGCTATTTGTCGCAATATAATGGTTGATGTTAGATACATTTTATTCGTCATTGACAAATACGCAGGAGCTAAACATTTGATCGAAGAGATGACTTTAGTACACCCAAAGAAAAAATAAATTTCAATCTTTTGTATTTCAGCTATTTAAGCATGTTATTTTTTTTTAAAAAAAAATAACAAAATAATTTAGGATATCAAAAAATTCATATCTTTGTCAAGAATTAATAATTAACTTTTATAATTTAGTAAGATGAAAAAAATTGTTTTAAGTGTAGCTTTAGTAGCTATGATGGGTGTATCTTTTGTTTCATGTAAAGATACTGCTAAAGAACCTGCTGCTGAAGTAGAAGTTGTAGCTGAAGAAGTTGCTCCAGAAGTTGCTCCAGAAGTTGTAACTGAAGAAGTTGTTGCTCCAGAAGCTACAGCTACTGAAGTTCCTGCAACTACAGAAGAAGTAAAAGAAGTTAAGTAATTAAACCTTTCTTTTATAAAAAAACCTCGCTATGCGAGGTTTTTGCTTTTTATATCGATACCAACTTGCATATTTTTTAATTCCTCAAGGAATTTACGGTCGTTGGAAAGTCTTGGTACTTTATGTTGACCGCCTAGTTTATCTTGCTTTTTCAGCCAATCATAAAACAAATTGTGACGCGCCACTCTCAATACCAATGGGTTCAAGGTCATGTTATTGGTACGTTTGGCTTCATAATCCGAATTTAAATCTTGTAAATTTCTATCCAGCAAAAGGGCAAACTGTTCCAAATCTTGCGGTTCGCTCCTAAACTCCACCATCCATTCGTGGGCCCCTTTTTCTTTTTCTTGCATAAATATAGGAGCTACTGTATATTCAGATACTTCTGCCGCCGTTTGTTCGCAAGTTTTAGCCAAGGCTCTATCTGTATTTTCCACCATCAATTCTTCCCCAAACACATTGATATGGTGTTTAGTTCGACCTGTAATTCGAATGCGATAGGGCGAAAGTGACGTAAACCGAACGGTGTCACCAATAATATAGCGCCACAAGCCCGCATTAGTCGTTATTACCAACGCATAATTCACATCGAGCACTACTTGTGCCAAAGGAAGTACGCGTTGCTCTAAGGTCCCAAAAGTGGTCATTGGAATAAATTCATAAAAAATACCATAATCCAACATCAATAATAAGTCGCTGGAATCATTTAAATCCTGAATCGCAAAAAAACCTTCCGAAGCGTTGTAGCTTTCATAGTATTTAAAATTCGAATTGGGTAAAAGTTTGTTGTATTGTTCGCGATAGGGCTCGAAACTAACCCCGCCGTGAAAATACACTTCCGCATTAGGCCATATTTCTAACAAATTACCCCGCCCCGTATCTTCAATAATACGGTTAAGCAATACCAACATCCACGAGGGCACTCCGGCAAAACTCGTCACGTTCTCTCCTTTGGTTTCTTTAACAATGGCACTCATTTTGGTTTCCCATTCACTCATTAAAGAGGTCTTATTACTCGGGGTACTGCTAAACTCAGCCCAAAAAGGTAAGTTATCAATTAAGATGGCCGACAAATCGCCAAAGAAAGTATTGTTGTCTTCGTAGAGCTGTTTACTCCCCCCCAATCGCAAACTCTTTCCTGTAAATAATTGAGAGTTTTCATTGTTGTTTAAATACAAACACAACAAATCCTTGGCTGCTTTATAATGACAATTTTCCAGGGCATCATTGCTAACGGGAATAAACTTACTTTTGGCATTGGTGGTTCCGCTCGATTTCGCAAACCATTTTACCGGTTCAAACCACAAAATATTTTGCTCTCCTCGTCGGGTTCTTTCTATATAAGGCTCCAATTCTTCATAAGTGAAAAGTGGTACTCTTGTAGAAAAACTGTCGTAATTCTTCACGGAAGAAAAATCATACTTTTTTCCGAAAACAGTCTGTTCGTTACTTTTAATTAAATCTAAAAGCAATTCATTTTGTACTTCATTCGGGAATTTAAGAAACAATTCAATCTGATGAATCCGTTGCTTTAAAATCCATGATGCAATAGAATTAATAATTGTAAAAGCCATATCGTTTTATTTAATTAAAATACCATCGGAGAAATTGCGAAATAGACCGAAGACTATCCAAAAAAACTTTTCGTATTTTTACCACTTTCCCAAAAGTAACAATTTTCTGTATGAAATACGAAGGAGTTTTAAATAAAATGCGCACCGAATGGGGACATCCCATCCAATATTTCTTAATCTTAAACAAAAATTTCATCAATGTCAATCAATTAATTGGCATAAATCTTAAGATAGCTTTTCAGGGTTATCAATGCTTAAACTGCGGTAAAGCGAAAAAGATATTTCGCCAAGGTTTTTGTTATGATTGCTTTACGTCAAGTCCGGCTGTAGGAGACTGGATTATGAGACCCGAACTGAGTACGGCACATTTGGGCATAGAGGACCGTAATTTGGAATACGAATCCAAAGTACAGCTGCAACCCCATGTGGTATATTTGGCTGTCGCCAGTGATGTTAAGGTTGGCGTAACAAGAAAAACCCAAGTCCCAACCCGATGGATAGACCAGGGGGCTTCAAGTGCTATAGCGATTGTCGAAGTTCCCAACCGCTATCTAGCCGGTATTACCGAAATAGCCCTTAAAGATACGTTCACCGATAAAACCAATTGGCGCAAGATGTTGCAAAATGAAATTGCTCAAGTCGATCTGGCGCAAATCAGAAATTCTTTAGAATTAGCACTGCCCGAAGAAGTAAAGCCCTATTACAATACCACTCCCCATGATATTTTAGAATTGGAGTATCCCGTAGTTCAATTTCCTACTAAATTAAAAAGTTTAAACCTTGAAAAATCCCCCTATTTTAAAGGTGTCCTTACAGGTATTAAGGGACAGTACTTACTGTTTGATGACGGAACTGTTTTTAACGTCCGAACCTATGAAGGTTTTGTTATTACCCTCGAATTAGGTAACTGATTTCAATAAAAAAGGGGCCTACAAGCCCCTTTTTTATTTTCATCTAGATTATATTTTCAATCGAAAAACTTTACTTTGCCCTTCGATTTAAACCTCATCACCTATTACTTCTTCTATACAACTACAAAGTTTTCAATAGAAAAACCTCAACCGTACTTACATCCGAATTGTGGTTTTTAAAGCATATCGAATTTTAATCGAGTACATCACACACCGGTTTCATATTCTATCTTGCAACTTACTTACTCCTTTTTCTTTTTTCCAAACAAATCTTTTAAACCCTCACCAATCTTGTTGATGGTTTCTTCTTTTTTAGCCTCTTTTTGAATTTCTTCCGGTGTTTTGGTTTCGGAATTGGAATCTTTTTTACCACCGCCCAATAAATTACTCAACGCATTACTACCTTGATTAATTAATTTATCTTTTTGCGTAGCAATGATCTGATTGGTCAAATTCGTTACAGCCTGATTTAAATCTGTAGTGACCTTAGGTTTGCTAAAATCACCTGTTAGCCCAACCTGGATTGGAATATTTTTTAAAGCAGCCATGTCTGTAGCCGATAGTTTGGACAGCACCCCCGAAAGATCATCTCCCAAGTATTTTGCTGGTACATCGAAATTCAATTTATAATTAATCGTTTGATCCAAACCGTGCTCTCCACCTACAACCACTTTTATATCTTGGTATTTTAAATCAAATGGATTGACTTTAACTTTACCGTCTTTTAACTCCAAGTGCATCTTTAGATTATCTAAGTTCAACTTATTCAAATCGATAAATTTGACGTTATTATCTAAAGCACTTAGTAATTTAGAATTTTTAGCATCTATTTTAGTCGAAAGTAATTGACCCAACAAATCCCCTGTCAAACTACTCATTATGGGCGTCAACTCCATCCCATCTAGTTTTCCGTTTAGTTTGATATCCGAGGTGATTTTTCCGTTGATCACTCCTGCAATAGGAGCTATACTCTTTAGCATATCGATTTGAGTGAAAGATTTGGCAATATCCAAAGCTTTCAATCCCAAATTCATATCAAAAGTTGGAACGGCGCTTTTGGTAGACACCTTACCGTTAAAAGCAATTTGCCCATCAAAAATATCGGTTTTCATGTTCTGAAAATGAACAGCCTCGTCCTTAATAATTAATTTACCAACTACATTTTTCAAGGTTAAATCATCGTACACTACTGTTTTAGCATCTGCCGTAATCGTACAATCTAAAAAAGAAGGAATCTTTAGCGGTTCCTTTTTAGCAGTTGTCGTTTTTTTAGCAGCCGTTTCTGTTTTTTCCGTTGGAGTATCGGAAGCTTTTAGAATATCGGAAACAACAAAATTATTTGAATTTAAAGCGAAATTTCCCTTTAAGTTTTGCTTGCTAAACAAGAAACCATAAAAATTATCCAAGGTACCGGTTGCCAATAAATCCGTTGTTCCCGTTTTTAATTCCAGACGATTTAAGCGAACCTGATTGGGATTAAAAACCAAAGCTGCTTCTTTAATCTGAAGCGGTTTGGCCATTTCTTCTGATTCATAATTAAAATTAGTCAACGAAATACTACCTGTGTTATTAATGTTCTGGTATTGATTGGTTTCTACCGATTTCATATCGAACTGAGTTATCACATCGGCTTTTAAAATTCCCGTCAACGGTTTTTCGAGCTTAATAGGATAAGCCTTACTCAAATTAGCCAGATTAACAATTCCATTTAACTTGGCATGGACCAAAGCGTTGTCCATAATATTTTTAATACTGGCTTCGGCTTTAAAAATATCTTCATCGATTTGAAAATTAAGCTTATTCAGCAACACATAAGTATCGTTAATCAATCCGGTGTCGTTAATTATTTTTGCATCCAAAGCAATATTTCGGATTGCTTTAGGTAAATCAGGATATTGAAAAGATGCTTTATCCGATGCCATAACGATTTCCATTTTAGGGAAGGCCGTATCGGTTAATTGACCATTAACTTTTCCTGAAACTCTAAATTCGCCTTCGGTTTTTACTTTTTGGATATCTCCGGCATAAGCCTCAGGTATCAAGGCCAGAAAGTTTTTAAATGACGAGTCTGGAGTGGCAAAATCCAAATGATATTCCTGTCCGCCTTCTAACAATTGAACGGTTCCGTTAAATTTAAGCGGCAATTGATTAATGGTAGCTTCGTTTTCTTTAAAAGTATAGAGGCTCTTCTCCAGGTCCATACCAATTATCGCTTTCAATCCTAAATTGACATTTTTTAACAAGGCAGTACCGTCCTTTTCAAAGGAGATTTTGGCCTGAGACTGGGTGTCTAAATCCAAGATATTTTGCGCTAAATTCCCACTTCCCGAATGATTTAATTCTGAAATAACCATTTTCATTTTAGAGCTCAAGTCGTTATAAACCAATTTCACATTAGTCAATGAATACTGGTTTAAGCTTAAAGAGAAAGGGCTGTCATTCGAAGGGTCTTCGTCTTTATCCTCCTCCTTAATTGCAATATCGTAATTGGCAACACCCGCTTCATTAATCAAAACGTTAATCGCTGCATTATGAACTTCAATTCCCTCTATATTCATCGGTTTATTTGCTCCATTAAACAATTCCATCATGGACATTTTTAAATGTATTCGCTCGGAAAACAATAAGGTGTCTCCAGCGAAAGGAGCTTGATTCACTATACTCAGATTTGAAATTGAAATGCTCGCTTTTGGGAAATTTTTAAATAGACTTAAATCGACTTTCTCATAAGCAACCTCAGCGGTTAATTTTTTATTGATTGTTTCCAATATCATGCTTTCTATTTTCCCTCTAAAAACAAATGGAGCTACTAATAAAAACAAGAATAAAAACCCAACGATTGATGCTGTAATTATAAAAACTTTCTTTTTCATTTATAAAATATTATTTTAAAATTATATACAATCACCTTTTCTTACTCGAAGTTTGCTGTACTAAAAGCGAGATAAGTTGTGGTGACCTATATCCAACAATTCCTTTGATTACGTTTTGCGAATGTCTAAAATACCTTCTTATCAAAAGTCTTTATATCAATAGCAAACCTTCTCTTTGGCAAAATATAAAAAAATGCACCTAATTTACTTAAGAAAATCTTAAATGAGTTAACTTCAGTCTAAATATTAACCATTTAAGCCATTTTTCCACTTACTCTAAGCGATTTTACAACTTTAAATAAAAAAACCGCGGTTTCACTAATGGAAACCGCGGTTTAAGATTTGCGTAGCCTACCGATTATTTTATCGAAAGCTCGTATGGCAATAAAGCTTGAATACCTTGAGCTTTATTAAAATAATTCAGGCGTTCGATCATTTCAAAATTTTCTGCTCCTATTTTTTCTTTGATCAGTTCGTCTTGGGTTTTCAACATAGATACACCTATAAAACCGCGAATCATATCTTGAAATTTCACTTCGTATTCGGGATAGTTTACCGTTTTATAATCCGTAATTTCCACCTTTTTTGCCGCATAAGCAATAGCATCATGCAAACCGCCTAAAGCATCTACCAATCCGTTATCCAAAGCATTCTTCCCGGTCCAAACACGACCTTGAGCAATTTGATCAACTTGATCAAAAGTCATTTTTCGACCTGTTGCTACTCGGGTTACAAAGGTTTTATAAACATTTTCTACTCCCTCAGTTACCACCGCTTTATAGCCTGGGTCAATATCCGAGAATGGACTGTATCCGCGTGAATTTTTATTAGTAGAAACGTGTTCTGCATTAATCCCAAATCTATCTGCGACCTTTTTAAAGTTAGGCAACATTCCAAAAACACCAATTGATCCTGTAATCGTACCCGGTTCTGCAAAGATATAATCGCCATTACATGCGATATAATATCCTCCAGAAGCAGCCACGTCGCCCATGGATACAATAACTGGTTTAACTTTTTTAGTCAGCTCTACTTCTCTCCAAATCAAATCGGACGTTAAGGCACTTCCTCCTGGGCTATTCACTCTTAAAACAATGGCTTTTACCTTATCGTTTTCACGCGCTTTTTTCAAAGCACGGTTCACCGAAATTTCTCCTACATAGTTTACATTCCCTTCGCCATTTAAAATTTGTCCTTGTGCATAAATTATCGCTATTTCATCTTTAGAAGTGTTTGCGGCACGTCTTGCAGCTACTTCTTTAGCATAGGTTACCATATCAATCGAATTGTAATCCTTATTCTTTTCCACTTGCAAAGCCTTTCTAATAGCATTGTGATACTCGTCCTCATATACTACTTTATCTACCAAATTAACAGCTTTTGCCAACTCTGGTGTGCGTGCACCTAAACGGTCGGCTATACTGTTTAATGAATCTGTTGGAATATTTCTACTTTTAGACACATCTTCTAATACCGTCGACCAAATCGACTCTAACAATACCGTCATTTGCTCTCGATTGGCATCGCTCATATTTTGCTCCAAATACGGCTCTACAGCACTTTTGTACTTTCCATGACGGATAACCTCCATTTTAATTCCGGATTTCTCTTGTAAATCTTTCATATAAAGCACCTCAGCGGCAAGACCTTTAAAGTCCAATTCTCCCACTGGATTTAAATAAACCGTGTCGGCCACGGAGTTCATATAGTATTCAGATTGTGAATACGCATTGGCATAGGCTAATACGAATTTTCCACTTTTCTTAAACTCTTCTAATTTTTCGCGAATCGAACGGCGTTGAGCCATTCCTAACTCTGAATAATTATTCAATATAGAGATTCCCTTAATTTTATCGTCCGTTTTAGCTGCATCTATAGCATTTAAAATATCAGAAACTCCATCGGCAGCACTATCAACATAATTAAAATCTTTATAATTAAATCGTCCAGCATAATCGTATTTAACCTCAGAAAGATCTAAATTGATTACCGAATTGTCTTTAATCATCACTTTGTCACTACTGCTTCCAAAGACGGCACCCAAAAGGATTATCCCAAAAAAAAGGATACCCAAAAAAACAAACAACCCGACGATTGTTGCCAATACATTTCTTAAAAATCTCATATTCTCACTTTTTCTTTATTAGTAGCTCAATCTATAGCATTGTTACAACTCTAGTCAAATATCACACAAAACTACTTACTTTTATTGTGTTATAAATTAAATTACTTTTAGTTAATTTGCCAAATGTTTATTCAGAATCAAATCGTCCTATCCTTAGGCAGTAATCAAGGCAACCGCATTGCCCAACTTCAAGAATCCATAGACCTGATTCACAAATCAATAGGCACTGTCGTGCGTATTTCTGCTGTTTACGAAACGCCTTCTTGGGGTTTTGACAGCGACGCTTTTTGCAATTGTGCGATATTAATACATTCGTCCTTTCCTGCAAAAACTGTGCTAGAACGCACCTTAAAAATAGAAGAGCAATTGGGAAGGGTTCGCTCTTCTTCTAAAAACTATAGCGCTCGTACTATCGATATTGATTTAATTAGCTTTAATAGCGAAAGTATTTCTACCGATATACTAACGATACCCCATCGGTTATTTCCCGAACGCAGATTTGTTTTACAACCGATAGCAGATTTACAATTTGATTGGACGCATCCCGTTTTAAAAAAATCTTTTGCAGAACTTTTACAAGAATGCCCCGATACTGCTGATTGCACCAAGATCGGAACCTTAACCCACCCACTTAGTCAATACCGCTTTCAAGATCTCAACTTTATGGCTATTGAAGGAAATATTGGTGCCGGAAAAACCACTTTAGTACATAAAATTTCGGAAGATTTTAATGCCAAATTAATCTTGGAAGGTTTTGCAGACAATCCTTTTCTGCCTAAATTTTATGAAGATGCTACGCGTTATGCTTTCCCATTAGAAATGTCGTTCCTAGCCGACCGGTATTCGCAATTATCCGACGACTTGGCACAATTTGACCTGTTTAAGGAATTTATCATAGCGGATTATCATATTTTTAAATCGTTGATCTTTGCTCAAATTACCTTGGAAAGCGATGAGTTTCGATTGTACAAACAAGTATTTGAAATCATGTACAAAGAAACCCCAAAACCGGGTATGTATGTGTATCTGTATCAGAATACCACTCGTTTACTTGAAAACATTAAAAAACGCGGTCGCACTTATGAAAGTGACATTCCCGCCACTTACCTTGAACAGGTGAATCAAGGATACTTTAATTATATAAAAACCCTGCCGCAAGACAAGGTTTTGATTATAGATATTTCTGAAATGGATTTTGTAAATCGTCAAGAAGATTATATCGCGATTTTAGACCTTATTCAGCAGAAGATAAACCTGCATTGATTTTTTGAAACAAATCCCAAACTACAATACCTGCACTTACCGAAATATTCAAAGAATGCTTGGTTCCCAATTGCGGAATTTCAATTACGCCATCGCAGCAATCGATTGCCTTTTGAGAAACCCCTTTTACTTCATTACCAAATACCAAAGCATACTTTTGATTTGAAACAACCTCAAAATCATTAAGCATTACACTGTGAACCACTTGTTCCACTGCTTGTAAAGACACGCCATCTGCTTTTAGTTTTTGCAATACTTCGACTATGTCTGTGGCATATTCCCAATCTACAGTCTCTGTTGCTCCTAGCGCTGTTTTGTGTATTTCCTTATTCGGCGGTGTTGCCGTAATTCCACACAAATAAATTTTCTGTATTAAAAAAGCATCACTGGTTCTAAATACGGAACCAATATTGTGCAAACTGCGTATATCGTCCAACACCAATATCAACGGACTTTTGACAGCATCTTTAAACTCGTCTGTATTTATTCTGTTTAATTCGCTATTAGCTAATTTTCTCATCGTATCTGTCATAGCGGCAAAATTAATGAATAATTTTTTATTAGCCTATTCTTCTATATGCCTATACGCCTATACGCGAATACTCCCATACGCGTATCTGCGTATCAGCGTATCAGCGTATCAGCGTATCAGCGTATCAGCGTATC
>JBEBUC010000013.1:0-95167 GCA_040393465.1 Flavobacterium sp.
ATACGCTGATACGCTGATACGCTGATACGCTGATACGCTGATACGCTGATACGCGAATAGGCGAATAGACATATAAGCAAAAAACAAAAAAGAATCTCATATTTATTTGTAACTTTGGGCGAACTATCTAATTAGGGTCATTTGATGCTGTGGAATTCCTTTTTTCAGAGTATTTGTTGTTGAATAAGACGGCATTGAAAATGGTGAAATCAGAAGATCTAAAATGTAAAAAACAATATCTACTTATGAATAAAGAGATTAGAAATTTAGAGCCGACAGCGCTTTGGAATAAATTTGCTGATTTGAATGCGGTACCGCGACCTTCAAAAAAAGAAGAACGTGTGATTGAATTCATGATGAATTTTGGAAAACAATTGGGATTAGAAACCATACAAGATGAAGTAGGAAACGTAATTATAAAGAAAGCGGCTAGTGCTGGTATGGAAAACAGAAAAACCATCGTAATGCAATCGCATTTAGATATGGTTCATCAAAAAAATAACGATACGGATTTTGATTTCGACACTCAAGGAATTGAAATGTATGTGGATGGTGACTGGGTTCGTGCTAAAGGGACGACGCTAGGGGCTGATAATGGATTAGGAGTAGCTACTATTATGGCTATTTTAGAAAGCAAAGAGATTCCGCATCCAGCTTTAGAAGCTTTATTTACTATAGATGAAGAAACCGGAATGACTGGTGCAATGGGATTGAAAGGTGGAATTTTGGATGGTCAAATTCTTTTGAATTTAGATACAGAAGAGGATGATGAAATAGATATCGGTTGTGCAGGAGGAATCGATGTTACGGCAACAGCAGAATACGATGAAGAAACAGCTCCAGCGGAGTCTGTGGGCTATACCATTACGGTAAAAGGTTTGGTTGGCGGACATTCCGGTATGGATATTCACAAAGGTTTAGGAAATGCTAACAAAATCATGAACCGATTGCTTTTCGACGGTTTTGATACTTTTGGGTTGCAAATTTCCGAAATTAAAGGAGGAAGTTTGCGTAATGCGATTCCTCGTGAAAGTGTTGCAAAAGTAATTATTGCACAGGTTTACGACGAAGCTTTTGTTTTCGATATGCAGCAAATTGTAGAAGAAATCAAATTGGAGTTTCAAACGACAGAACCCGATTTGGAAGTGGTTTTTGAAAAATTAGAGCAAACACCGACAAAAGTAATGCCTTATATGGCTCAATTTTTCTTCGTGAGAGCGATGTATACTGCACATAACGGTGTTTATCGCATGAGTGCTGATTTCGATAATTTAGTAGAAACATCGAATAATATAGCTAAAGTAGAATTGGGAGCTGGAAAATTAACAGTTAAATGTTTAACACGTTCTTCTGTAGAAACCTCTAAATTAGATTTAGCAACGTCTTTACGTGCAGCATTTGAATTAATGGGCTGTGAAGTAGAGTTCTCTGGATCATATCCAGGTTGGACGCCAAATCCAAATTCTGAAATTTTAGATGTTTTGACCGCTATATATGAAAAACAGAACGGCAGTAAACCGGATGTAGTAGCTTGTCATGCAGGATTGGAATGCGGTATATTAGGAACCAATTACCCAGAAATGGACATGATTTCTTTTGGTCCAACAATCAAAGGAGCCCATTCGCCTGTAGAAAGAGCAAGTATAAGTTCAGTACAGAAATATTGGAAATTTGTATTGGAAATCCTACAAAATATACCAAACAAATAGGTTACAATAATAAAGTAATAAACCGCGATAGCATCAGTTTGATAGTCGCGGTTTTTTTTATAATTTTATCTTAAGGAAAATTTAAGTAAGTAATTTTTTTTAGGAAATTCTATATGCTTAATTTAGACTTTTAATTCAAAATAACAAAAAAGAAACATGAAGAAAACAATCCTAGCCTTAGCTCTAGCTGGCTTTTTAGCCGTGAGTTGTGGAAAAAAAGAAGAAAAGAAAGTGGAAGAGTTATATCCTACAGCAGTTACCACTGCTGCAGAGCAAAAATCTGATTTGGATTACACTTTAGAATGGACTGCTTTTAAAACACCAGAGAAAGTGGGTGTTAAGGGAACTTTTGATAAAATAGAATTAACAGGAGTAAAGGCAGATGCGACTACCTTGATCGAATCGTTAATAGGGGCTCAGTTTACAGTAGAAACACCTACTGTTAATAGTAAAGATCCTTTGAGAGATGATAAGCTAAAAGCTGGTTTTTTTGCTAAAATGGCCGGAAATATCACTGGATCATTTGTTGCGTTTAACGACGGAAAAGCAACGGTAAAATTAGTGATGAATGGGGTGTCTAAAGAAAAAACCTTTACCTATGAAGCTACGGAAACGTCAGTAAAAATAAAGGGATCTATCGACATGATTACAGACTTTAATGCCAACGCTGCTTTTGACTCTATTCACGAGCTTTGTAAAGACTTACATTCTGGAAAAACGTGGACCGATGTGGATATCGCAGTGGAAATTAAAAAATAACACAATATTCTGAATTTTAAAGAGAGGAACTTATTCGTAATGTTCCTCTTTTTTTATACCTTTGTATCCTGAAATTTAGATAATAGAAGATGTTAGATAGACTACAAATTATAAAGCAACGCTTTGATGAAATATCGGACTTGATTATTCAACCGGATGTTATTTCAGATCAAAAGCGTTACGTTCAATTAAATAAAGAATACAAAGATTTAAAAGCTCTTGTTGAAAAACGAGATGAATACTTAACCTTAACAGCAAATATTCAAGAAGCCAACGAAATCATATCCGACGGTAGTGATGCTGAAATGGTGGATATGGCCAAGATGCAATTGGATGAAGCCAAAACGCGCCTTCCAGAATTAGAAGATGAAATCAAGTTTTTATTGATTCCTAAAGATTTAGAAGACGCTAAAAACGTAATGGTAGAGATTCGTGCAGGAACCGGTGGTGACGAAGCGAGTATTTTTGCAGGAGATTTGTTCCGTATGTACACCAAATATTGTGAAGGTAGGGGATGGAGAACATCGTTAGTAGATTCTAATGACGGTACATCAGGTGGTTTTAAAGAGGTGATTTTTGAAGTTACTGGTGATGATGTTTACGGAACCTTAAAATTCGAAGCAGGTGTGCACCGCGTGCAACGGGTACCGCAAACAGAAACGCAAGGACGAGTTCATACTTCTGCGGCAACTGTTATGGTGCTTCCAGAAGCTGAAGAATTCGATGTTCAAATCGATATGAATGACGTTAGAATCGATTATTTCTGTTCGTCTGGACCTGGTGGACAGTCGGTAAATACAACCAAATCGGCGGTACGTATGACTCACGTTCCAACGGGATTGGTAGCTCAATGTCAAGATGAAAAATCACAACACAAAAATAAAGATAAAGCATTGTCTGTTTTGCGTTCGAGATTGTATGAAATGGAATTGGCTAAAAAACAAGAACAAGATGCTAAAAAACGTAATTCACAGGTAAGTAGTGGAGACCGTTCTGCAAAAATTAGAACCTATAATTATCCTCAAGGACGTGTTACGGATCACCGTATTGGTTTAACGTTATATGATTTAGACGGGGTAATGAACGGAAATATTCAGAAAGTAATCGATGAACTTCAATTGGTAAGTAATACTGAAAAATTGAAGGAAAGCGAAGCTTATTAATTTCAATAAGTACAAACTATATACCACACTTACTTCGGTAATGTGTGGTTTTTTTTAAGGCTATTTTAAAGAAGAAACCGATGACAACAGCGCAATTAGTAGCACAAATACAACAGAAGAAATCATTTTTATGTATTGGATTAGATGTTGATTTAACGAAAATCCCTGCACATCTTTTGGAAAGCGAAGATCCTATATTTGAATTTAATAAAGCCATTATCGACGCTACTCATGATTTAGCGGTATCCTATAAACCGAATATTGCTTTTTATGAGGCATACGGAGTAAAAGGGTGGGTTGCTTTACAAAAAACTATAGCTTATCTCAATGAAAGTTATCCCGAGATCTATACCATAGCCGATGCTAAAAGAGGTGATATTGGCAATACGGCATCTATGTATGCTAAAGCATTCTTTGAAGATTTGGCTTTTGATAGTGTTACAGTCGCACCTTATATGGGAAGAGATAGTGTAGAACCCTTTTTGGAATTTGAAAACAAACAGACCATCATGTTGGCTTTGACCTCCAATTCCGGTGCTTTTGACTTTCAAACACAACTTTGTGAAGGGAAACCCTTATATCAAGTAGTATTAGAAACTTCGAAAAACTGGAAAAACCATCACAATTTGATGTATGTCGTTGGTGCGACCAAACCCGAATATTTTGGTGAAATAAGAAAGATTGTGCCTGATAGTTTCTTATTAGTACCCGGAGTTGGTGCACAAGGAGGTGATTTAAAAGCAGTTTGCAAACAGGGTATGAATAGTCATGTTGGGCTTTTGATTAATTCTTCAAGAGGTATTATCTATGCAAGTAATCAAGCGGACTTTGCTGAGCAAGCCAGAATTAAGGCTTTGGAAATGCAGCAGGAAATGGAAGAAATACTAACACAATATTTTAATTAATTCGTATCATGCCAACTTTTTACGATCAAATAGGACAGGAGCATCATTTTGACCAGACGCCCAAGCGAATTATTTCTTTGGTGCCTTCACAAACCGAGTTGTTATTCGATTTAGGCTTGGAAGACAGTTTGGTCGGTATTACCAAGTTCTGTGTGCATCCTTATCATTTAAAATCGACTAAGAAAACCATAGGTGGTACTAAAAAGATTCACTTCGAAAAGATCAAACTTTTACAGCCCGATATTATTATTGCCAACAAAGAGGAGAATACCCTTGAAATGGTGGAGCAATTAAAGCAATTGTGTCCGGTATGGGTAACAGATATTGCTACCATTGATGATAATGAAAAGATGATAACCGATTTCGGAAAGTTGTTTAATAAAAGAATTGACGCCCAAAAGTGGAACGATAAAATCCGTTTTGCTCAAAAGGATTTTATGAAATTTGTAAGTCACAAACCCATACAAAAAGCCGCCTATTTTATATGGAGAGAACCCTATATGGCAGCTGGTAAAGCTACGTTTATTGATGAATTATTAAAAATAAACCGCTTTGATAATATTTATTCCAACAAGGAAGGTCGTTATCCGGAAATAGAATTAAAAAAAATAAGATTGGAAGGCGATCCTGACCTGGTATTCTTGTCATCCGAACCCTATCCATTTAAAGAAGAACACGCTTTTGAAATAGGCAGGTGCACCCATCATGCTAAAACCGTATTTGTAGATGGTGAAATGTTTTCCTGGTACGGAACGCGTTTAGTGAAAGCTTTTGAGTACTTTAAGATTTTACACGAACGCCTTGATTAAAACTAAAAAACCGAATAGTTTTTAGGCTATTCGGCATACTAGTTTCAATCAACCTAACTATTAGAAACTCAATTTTATTACCTGACAAAAGTCGGAATAATTAATTTTAGCAGCGTTAGCTCGTTGTTATGTATATATTATGAAATGGGAATCACGCGCTTATTTTTTAAATAAACCACCCATTTTGTCTTGCAAACTAAAAACATCTTTTAGTAGTTGTGTGTTTCTTGAGCCACCAGTATTGGATCGGATTTCTTTTTCTTCGACAGCAATCATTTTAAATACGCCAGCAAGTGTTTCATTGGCTACATAATCAGTCAAATCCGGATTAACCTTTTTTACTAGAGGAATAGCGTTGTATGTGTTGACAATATTACTCCACACTTTATCGGCACCAACATTCTCAAATGAGGCTTGAATAACAGGGTTAAATTTGGAATAAAGGTTTTTAGACGTCGCTTTCTCTAAATATTGGGTTGCAGAGTCTTCAGAACCTAATAAAATATTTTTAGCATCGTCAAAGGTTATGTTTTTAACCGCATCTATAAAAATGGGTGTTGCCTCCTTTACCGCTTCTTCTGCGGCTCTATTGATAACTTTTAAGCCTTCATCTGCCAAACTAGACATACCGATTTTCCGCAGTGTATTGTCCACTTTTTGCAATTCTTCAGGTAGTAATATCTTCACTAATTCATTTTTGTAAAAACCGTCTTTCTGAGTTAGTTTAACTACTTGCTTCTCAATGCCACTCTCCAAAGCTTCCTTTAAACCAGCGCCAATTTTATTCTGGTCCAAGTTTAGTATAGTGTTGTTAGTGCTTGCGGTACTTGTGTTTTTTGTATCCGTTGGTTTTTTACCAATTTTACTTGAAATTTTATTTAATAAATTAGTCTTTTGAGCGTACACCTCAGTGGTACTAAGACAATTAATTGCAAATAAAAATAGGAGGGAGGATAATGCCGTTTTTTTCATTGAATTTCGTTTGTTTATATAGGATAAGTAAGCGGTGAAAAAACACCTGATTTTAGTTATTGCTTCGTATATGTTCCGCCGATACTGCTAGTTCCTTCCCAGAAGGTTTTGAGTTCATTTGCTTCGTCTTTCTCTTTAGTACCGATATGAATCTTCGATTGGCTAAATTGCACAGTCAAAACACCTAATAAGTCGGGATAGGCAGGAGTTAAGGGAACCTCAATCTGATTGTTCTCTAAATTATAAGTGCCGTTTGCAAGAAACTCGGCTGTTTTTTCCTTGGATGTTAAACTTATTTTTACTTCAAAGTTGTTTTTCTTTAGATGTTTTAAATCTACAACCATGTAAGGATTGCTTAGCGAATCTCCTTTTGTATATATACCAGCTAAACTGTCTAAAACTACTTTGGGTTTTATAGAAAGCAGGTAGTCTTTAGCCAATTTTCCAATGACTTCTTTGCGATCTGATCCGACACGTGCCAGCAAATCACCCGATTTAATCTTGTAGAATTCTTTGCTTCCATCAAAATTAGCCTCAAAAACGGAATCTTTCAACTTCCAGGTTCCTTGAAAGGACTGTGGGAAATCTTCTTTATCACGATAGTAAATTGTTTTATTTAAGGTGCTATCAGCATGTATGGCTATAGTCGTTTCTATACCCGGACAATCCGGACATGGAATAATCCCTTCGAAAGCTTGATTAAAAATACTATCCATAACTTGGGATTGTATAACTATTGGGGTGCTTTTTTCAGGATCCTTCTTACAAGATGACAAGGTTAAAATACTCAATACAACAATAAAATAGTTGCTTTTCTTAAACATGGTTATGGGGATTTTAATTTTCAATGTGTGCAAAAATAAGGCCATTATTTCTTTTTACTACGCTTGTGAAAGTGAGATTATCAAATAAGAACTAATTTAATAAAAAAAGTTGATTATCTATGGAAAAACAGGTGAATAACATGATTTCTTTTTTGTTTGGCTGGAATCTCTATGGCTAGCTGGATTCAGCTACATTTACATAAGTATAAATACAAATCACTCGATAGGAATTCAAAGTTGTATTTAAAAAAAAATATCGTAAAAATACTGTGTAAATAAGGACTAAAAGACCCAATTAATTTGTTAATTTGTCCTGCTTTTAAACCCGTTGAAAAATTTATCAGAAAGGTTTGTAGTTTGTTGAAAAAAAAATCCAAAACCTATTTTTGGAATCCATTAGAAAATACCTATTTTTGCATATGCAACACAACGTACTTATTTTAGATTTCGGTTCGCAATACACACAGCTTATTGCCCGTAGAGTTCGCGAATTAAACATTTTTTGCGAAATATTACCTTACAACAATTTACCTGAGGATCTATCGACCTTTCATGCAGTAATTCTTTCTGGAAGTCCGTTTTCGGTTCGATCAGCAGAAGCATTACATCCGGATTTGTCGAATATCAAGGGAAAATTACCTTTATTAGCCGTTTGTTATGGAGCTCAATATTTAGCCCATTTTCACGGTGGAGAGGTAGCGCCTTCAAGTACGAGAGAATACGGAAGAGCCAACTTAAATTTCATCAAAGAAAATGAACCTCTTTTAAAGGGAATTGAGTTAAATAGTCAAGTATGGATGAGTCATAGTGATACCATCAAAACATTACCCACTAACGGGGTACTGTTGGCCAGCACTAAAGACGTGTCTAATGCTGCATATAAAATTGAAGGAGAGCAGACCTATGCCATTCAATTTCACCCAGAAGTATACCACTCTACTGATGGAGCACTTTTGCTTAAAAACTTTTTAGTAGATATTGCCGGTGTGGCACAAGACTTTACTCCAAAGGCATTTGTTGATGAAATCATCGGTGATTTAAGGGATAAAATAAAAGACGATAAAGTAGTTTTAGCCCTTTCAGGAGGTGTTGACTCAACAGTTGCGGCTGTTTTATTACATCGTGCTATAGGTAAAAACTTATATTGTATTTTTGTAAACAACGGTCTTTTAAGAAAAAACGAATTCCAAAATGTATTGGAACAATATAAAGGCATGAATTTAAATGTAAAAGGAGTTGATTCTTCAGAACGTTTTTTGACTGCTTTAAAAGGATTAGAGGATCCAGAATTAAAGAGAAAAGCCATTGGTAAAGCTTTTATCGAAGTATTTGATGATGAGGCTAAACTGATAGAAGATGTAACTTGGTTGGCTCAAGGAACTATTTATCCTGATGTAATTGAATCTATTTCAGTTAAGGGACCATCTGCTACGATCAAATCACATCATAATGTTGGCGGATTGCCTGATTTTATGAAGTTGAAAATCGTAGAGCCTTTGAGAATGTTATTCAAAGACGAAGTAAGAAGAGTTGGTGCATCTTTGGGTATTGATCCCGAATTATTGGGAAGACATCCTTTTCCTGGACCGGGACTTTCTATTCGAATTTTAGGAGATATTACAGCAGAGAAAGTAAGTTTACTTCAAGAAGTTGATGCTGTTTTTATCAACGGATTAAAAGAGCACGGACTATACGATCAAGTATGGCAAGCGGGTGCTATTTTACTACCGGTAAACAGTGTAGGTGTCATGGGAGATGAACGTACTTATGAAAAAGTAGTAGCCTTGCGTGCTGTAGCTTCTACAGATGGAATGACTGCAGATTGGGTACATTTACCCTATGAATTCTTGATGGAAATATCCAATCAAATTATAAATAAAGTAAAAGGGGTTAACAGAGTGGTATATGACATCAGTTCAAAGCCGCCAGCCACCATTGAATGGGAATAAAGTAATGTAGAATAAGTCGTTGTAAATTTTTACAGCGACTTATTCACTTATAAACACAAAAGAAATGAAAAAGAAGTTTTTAAGTAGCCTTGCGATTTTGACTTTGACCGGCGTTTTGAGTGTGCAGGCTCAAACCGTAAGTTTTAAGCAGCACAGAGTTAATAAAGGAGAAACTGTTACCGATATTGCCAAGCAATACAATGTGACGGTAAAGGATATTTTAAAATACAATCCGGAAGTAGAAAGTGGATTACAAGTCAAAGCAGTTTTGTTGATTCCCGTTGTTTTAAATTCAGAAAAGAATGTGGTTTCAACCTTAACTTCAACGACGAAAAAACATTTGGTAGAAAGCAAGGAGACGCTTTACGGCATTTCTAAAAAGTATCAAGTTTCCGTTGATGAACTATACCGATTAAATCCGGGTTTGAAAGAGAACGGACTAAAGTCGGGAGAAATGATCTTTTTGGAGCCGGCTATACTACCAACTATAGTAAAAACACCAATAGCCAAATTGGATACTTTGATTGCTTCATCTGCGCAAGTGGTCGTTAAAGGAAACCTACCTTCAGATACCAAAACAATTACTGTAGGCCCCAAAGAAACGGTTTATGGTTTGGCTATTGAACATCAAACATCGATACAGCGCCTTTATGAATTGAATCCATTATTAGAAACTCAAGGTTTAGTAGAGGGACAAACCATTCTAGTTCCATCCAAAAAAGAGCTTAAAGAAGCCATTAAGGTAACGGATATAAAAAACACTCCTAGTGCTGTTTATAAAGAAATTATTGTTGAGCCAAAAGAAACTTTATTTAACTTAAGTAAAGAATATCAGCTCTCTCCTGAACAATTGTTGGCGTTAAATCCAGAGCTAAGTTATGGACTTAAGGTGGGAATGACTTTAAGGGTTCCTATTTCGGGTTCAGAAAAAGAGGTATCGACTAGCGGTTCTAAAACAACCACATTTAATGCTGGTGCTTATAAAGATTTAACCCGCTCACTAGAGAAAAACAAATCCAAAGAACTGGTTTTGTTATTACCTTTTAATGCACATAAGATTAATGTGGAAAAAGACGATATCCAGGAGAAGTTAAAAAAAGATGCTTTTTTAAATATGACTTTGGATTTTTACTCCGGAGCTCTCATAGCTATTGATTCGGCTAAGACATTGGGATTGCCTTTAAACGTAAGGATCTATGACTCGAAAGAGACCAGTACTACATCAGAAGTATCAACGCTTTTTTCTCGTGAAAACTTCAGTGATACCGATGTTATTATTGGCCCGTTCTTTCAGAAAAATGTCATACAGACCGCTGCCTTAATCAAGGATAAAAACATTGTTTTAGTGTCTCCTTTATCGACAGAAAAGGGTAAGTCGGGTCCGAATCTAGTTCAGACTATGCCCAATTCAGATGACTTGAAAAGGTATATGGTTGACTATATGTTAGCTCAAAAGGGGAAAATTATCGCAATTGTTGATGAAAAGAAAACTTCAACAAAAAGTTTTTTACAACAAAATTATCCAAATATTAAAGTCTTAAATGGTTCGGAGGCTTCTAAAGTTTCTGATTTTTTAAGCACTTCAGCTAAGAATTTTGTAATTTTGGATACAGGTAGTATTCAAACGGCATTAAGTACGACAAATGCTTTGATTTCCAAGTTGGCTACACACCATATTCAATTGGCTACTTTTGATAAAAACGAGGTTTTTGATTATAGTGAAATATCCTTAAGTGCGCTAACAAAACTTAAATTGATGTATGCCTCAGTAACGCGTGAGAACGAAAGTGAAAACGGTACTCGTTTTGCTAAAACGTATAAAAAGGAAAATAATATATACCCAAATCGTTATGCTACTCGTGGTTTTGATGTTACATTTGATGTGATTTCAAGAATGTTTCAAAATGAAGATTTTGAAGACACCATTCAGAAATATACTACCCAACAAGTCGAGAATAAATTTGCTTATTCGAGTACTAATGGAGGGGTTTATAACCAAGGAGTGTATTTGTTGCATTACGACGAAGATTTAACCGTAAAAATTATAAAATAATGCTGTCGATAGTTAAGTACTTAGGAGATTTAAGAACGGAGTCTGTGCATTTGCGTTCAGGGCAATCTATTATTTCTGATGCGCCAGTGGATAATCAAGGGCGAGGAGAAGCGTTTTCTCCGACGGATTTGGTTGCCAATGCTGTGGCGAGTTGCATGTTTACCATTATGGGAATCAAAGCAAAAAGCATGGATTTGGATATTTCAAATTCGAGTGCCGAAGTCTTTAAGGAAATGCGGGAAAATCCTAGAATGATTTCTAAGGTTACTGTTCATTTCGCCATGCATGGAGTTGCAGACGAAAAAGACAGACTCATTTTGGAACGCGTTGCTATGAATTGTCCTGTTTTCTTGAGTTTACATGCTGACATTATGAAGGATATACAATTTAACTGGAAGTAATGCTTCATACAAATAACCAGCAATATTTAATTGAGCTCGCTCATACTAAGATGCCTTTCGGAAAATACGAAGGGCGTTTTCTTGTAGATTTACCCGAATATTATATTGTTTGGTATCACAACAAAGGTTTCCCCAAGGGGAAATTAGGAGAGCAGCTACAGTTGATTTACGAAATTAAATTAAACGGACTGGAATCACTGATTAAAAACATTAAAAACAACTATAAAAAGTAATTGGTAATCGGGAGTCACTTCAATAAAAGCGTCACATTAAACTCACAATTAATTAGAAGGATGATTCAAAAATTCGTACTTTTGCCAAGTTTTATTTTTAACAACTACAACACAACATTCGATGAAACAAACTAAATATATTTTTGTAACCGGCGGTGTTACCTCTTCCTTGGGAAAGGGTATTATTGCTGCTTCTTTAGCTAAACTACTACAAGCCAGAGGGTACGAATCTACCATACAGAAATTTGACCCTTATATCAACGTGGATCCAGGGACATTAAATCCTTACGAACACGGTGAATGTTTTGTTACCGATGATGGAGCCGAAACCGACTTGGATTTGGGACATTATGAGCGTTTTTTAAACGTTCCAACCTCACAAGCTAACAACGTTACTACGGGAAGGGTATATCTTTCCGTAATTGAGAAAGAGAGAAGAGGAGAGTTCCTTGGAAAAACGGTACAGGTTGTACCTCATATTACCAATGAAATTAAAGAACGTATGTTGCTTTTAGGTAAAAGCGGTAAATACGATATCGTTATCACTGAAATTGGTGGAACGGTTGGAGATATTGAGTCTTTACCTTATATTGAATCGGTACGTCAATTATTATGGGAATTAGGAGACAACAATGCCATAGTAATTCATTTAACTTTAGTGCCATATTTGGCTGCAGCAGGGGAATTAAAAACAAAACCGACACAGCATTCGGTTAAAACTTTAATGGAAAGCGGTATTAAAGCCGATATACTCGTTTGTAGAACAGAGCATGAATTGTCAACGGAGATTCGTCAGAAATTAGCTGCTTTTTGCAACGTAAAACGCGAAGCAGTTATCCAATCTATAGATGCTTCAACCATTTATGAAGTACCGAATTTAATGTTGGAAGAAGGTTTGGATCGCGTTGCTTTGAAAAAACTGGAACTTCCCGAAAAAGCTACTCCTGATTTAGTACAATGGAATGAGTTTTTGCACAGACTAAAAAACCCACAACACACTGTAAATATTGGACTTATTGGTAAGTATGTTGAATTACAAGACAGTTACAAGTCTATTTTAGAAGCTTTTACGCATGCGGGAGCTGAAAATGTAACCAAAGTCAATGTAATCAGTATTCATTCAGAATACCTTACCTCTAAAAATGTTGCGGATAAATTAGCAAATCTAGACGGTATCTTGGTGGCTCCAGGTTTTGGAGCAAGAGGTATCGAAGGGAAAATTGAGACCGTAAAATACGCTCGTGAAAACAATATTCCATTTTTGGGAATTTGTTTGGGAATGCAAATGGCTGTAATTGAGTATGCGCGTAATGTAATGCATTACGAAAATGCCAATTCAACGGAAATAAATACCAATACTACCTATCCTGTAATAACGTTTATGGAAGAGCAAAAAACCATAACCGACAAA
Organism: Flavobacterium sp.; assembly: GCA_040393465.1. Classification (GTDB taxonomy): domain Bacteria; phylum Bacteroidota; class Bacteroidia; order Flavobacteriales; family Flavobacteriaceae; genus Flavobacterium. The sequence continues at coordinate 13,189 of JBEBUC010000013.1, forward strand.
GGAGGAACCATGCGTTTAGGAGGTTGGGATTGTGAAATCAAAAACGATACTAAAGCATTTGAAATCTACCAATCGAATTTAATCAACGAGCGTCACCGCCACCGTTATGAATTCAACAACTACTATATAAAAGAATTTGAAAAAGCAGGACTAAAAGCTTCTGGTGTTAACCCAAAGACCGGTTTAGTCGAAATCATTGAATTGGAAAACCACCCGTTCTTTGTCGGTGTTCAATTTCATCCAGAATACAAGAGTACAGTAGCGGCACCACATCCTTTATTTGTAGGATTTGTAAAGGCAGCAGTTGCACACAAATTAAAATAATAGCGGTAGTAGAGTTGCACTATAACAGCAAAATTGAATTAGTATAAACGTTCAAAATATTTGAAATAAGTAACACCAAGTAATGGAAGAAAAAAAAATAGATCGTAATAGTATTATTGGGTTTGTCATTATTGCAGCCTTATTGATCTGGATGATGTTTAACAACATCGGAAAAGAGAAAGAAGCCATTGTAAAAGATAATGAAAAAGCCCAAAAAGAACAAGTCACTACGGCCCAATCTCAACAAGTAGAATCTGCCATAGCAGGACATCAAACCGCTGCAGACTCCTTAGCTTTAACGCAGTTAAGAGCTTCTTTAGGTGCTTTTGCTTATAGCGCGACTTTAGCGTCGGCTCAAGGTGGCGTTACCGAACTAAAGAACGATGTACTGACGATTCGTATTTCTAATAAAGGAGGTATTATTGAAGATATTAAAATCAATAATTTTAAAAGATTCAACAAACATTCCGATGAAATGGTTGAATTGATTAAAAACAATAATTCCAAATTTAATTTAGAATTTCAAACTGCGGATAGCCGTACTTTAAATACTAGAGACTTATATTTTGAACCTCAGTTATCTAAAGAAGGTGAAAATCAAGTAGTAACTATGCGTTTAAAATCTAGCGAAAACCAGTTTTTGGAATATCGTTATGTTTTAAAACCGGGCGATTATATGATGGATTTCGCCATTCGTACGCAAGGTTTAAATCAATTGGTGGACGCTTCTAAAAAACCACAGTTGGAATGGGAAATAAAAACGTATAGAAACGAAATGAGTATTTCTTATGAAAACAGATATACGCAATTGGCTTACGAATACGAAGGAGGTAAGGACAACCATTTAAGCCCTACGAGTAAATCGGATGATAAAGTTGTAAAAGACGTTACATATATCGCCTTTAAGCAACATTTTTTCACTTCTATTTTATTGACAAGAACTCCTTTTTCTACGGTAGAATTAAATTCTCAGAACTTGGTAAACGACGAAAAAATAGATACCGTTTTCACCAAACATTTTGCTGCTAAATTACCTTTAGATTATAAAAATGGGGAGTTAAACTACGACATGAATTTATATTATGGTCCTACAGATTATAAAATATTAAAGTCATACGATAGAAATTTAGATGAAATTGTTCCTTTAGGATGGGGAATTTTTGGATGGATCAACAGGTATTTATTTATTCCAGCATTTGATTTATTGACTTCTTTCTTGCCACACGGAATTGCGATTATCGTCTTTACGATTTTAGTACGATTATTTATGTCGCCAATTACCTATAAATCTTACTTGTCACAGGCCAAGATGAAAGTGATTCGTCCAGAGGTTAATGAATTGAATGAGAAGTTCAAGAATGATCCAATGAAAAAACAACAAGAAACCATGAAGTTGTATTCCAAAGCAGGAGTAAACCCGATGGCCGGTTGTATACCTGCATTGCTGCAAATACCGATATTTTATTCGTTGTTTCAGTTTTTCCCGTCGGCATTTGATTTGCGACAAAAAAGCTTCCTTTGGGCAGACGATTTATCGTCCTTTGATGCGGTAATACATTTGCCATTCACCATTCCTTTTTATGGTAACCACATCAGTTTGTTCCCATTATTGGCATCGGTAGCGATCTTCTTTTACATGAAAATGACCACAGGAGACCAACAAATGAGTGCGCCTCAACAAGAAGGTATGCCGGATATGAGTAAAATCATGAAAGTAATGATTTACATCTCTCCAATCATGATGTTGTTTTTCTTTAACAATTATGCTTCCGGTTTGAGTTTGTATTACTTTATTTCCAACTCCATTACTATTGGAATTATGTACGTAATCAAAAACCATATCGTAAATGAGGGTAAATTGAAAAATAAAATGGACGAGAACAAAAAAACGGAACGTCCACAAAGTAAGTTCCAAAAGAAAATGCAACAGATGATGGAGCAGGCTCAGGAACAACAAAAAATAAAAGGTAAAAAATAAGGTTTACTATATTTCACCAAAACGGGGCTATCTTTTCAGATAGCCCCGTTTTTTTTTTGGGTTAAGATTATTTAATGGAGATTATTGACTTATTTGAAAGCACGATAGGTTTGGATCTTTTTCATATTCATAGGTATATATGGTTCCAGCACCGTACTCATTTACTTCAGATTGATATAAATCAGCAAGTTGTTGCATTCTTAGTTGTGCAGCTGACTCAGTGTAAAGACCTCCCTCTTGATGCATGATTTGAATTAAGGGGTTAGGGATAAAGTTTTTTACTTTTTGGATATAAACTTTAAAATTATAACAAAAGTGGTAGGTCTGTAATTGTTCTAAAGTATTGTTACAGGGCTTTGCATTATTTGTATTTGAATCGTTAACTATGTTTCCTCCGAACATACTTAGGGTACTTAGAGCGAAAAGGCTCATTGCAAAAAGTTTTTTCATATTATATTTTTATGGTTTAGATTCTAAATATAAATATTATATATTAATTACCGTTAATAAATATAATATAATAAGTTAAAATTTTTTGAACACTAAAGTATTATTCAATTTTTGTATTTATTTTAAAATAAATACTCGAGAGTAAGTTTAAGGTTGCTAGGGTTACTATTTTTTACAATTCGAGACTATAGTAGTGTTTTAAAAATAGTCATTACCCTTGTAGTAGTTTGGTCATTTTTTTTCCGTTGATTGTAGCTTTTTTATCGAGTTGAATCGTTGGCTTCTTATTGTTCCAATATAACGTAATAAAAGATTGTGGTTTTCTTTTAAGCAACTGGTTTAATTGAATAGATAAGGTTTTTGTAAAGTAATTATCTAAACTTATGTTTTGGGAGATGTGGTTATAAAAAAAGACTGTTTTTAAAATTAGTTGCTTACAATTTTAACAATTTTTATTTTTGAGAATCACTATACATACAAATTCACCAACTGTATGTATAGCTTAAAACTATGTTACCATTTAGAACAATTATCATTTACTGCAACTTCAAAAATTAAAAGTCGTATTTTTGCGGTTTAATTTTTTAATAAAACCATGTCGTTGTAAAATTCATCAAGTGCTGATCGTAGTACTGTTTGATATACAAAGACATATCAATATAAAAGATCCGAGATATGAAAAGAGTAGTTGTAGGTCTTTCCGGAGGAGTAGATTCAAGTGTAGCAGCTTATTTATTGAAAGAACAAGGATATGAGGTTATCGGATTATTCATGAAAAATTGGCATGATGATACCGTGACTATTTCCAACGAATGTCCATGGTTAGAAGATAGTAACGATGCCTTAATGGTAGCAGAGAAACTGGGTATTCCCTTTCAAACTGTTGACTTAAGTGAGCAATATAAAGAACGTATAGTAGACTATATGTTTAAGGAATACGAGATGGGTAGAACACCCAACCCCGATGTGTTGTGTAATCGCGAAATCAAATTCGACGTATTTATGAAAATAGCCTTGAGTTTGGGAGCCGATTATGTGGCTACAGGACATTATTGCCGTAAGGGAATTGTAGATAGTACCGACGAATCTGGAGCACAAAAAGAAGTGTATCAATTGTTGGCAGGAGTGGATCCAAATAAGGATCAATCTTACTTTTTATGTCAATTGTCTCAAGCACAATTGGCCAAATCGCTATTTCCAATCGGCGAGCTTTTAAAGTCGGAAGTACGGGAGATTGCAGCTAAAATGAATTTGATAACGGCTGATAAAAAGGATTCTCAAGGATTGTGCTTTATCGGTAAAGTTCGTTTACCTGAATTTTTACAGCAACAACTTAAACCCAAAGACGGTTTAATTTATGAAATAGATAAAAATAGTACTATATATCAATCAGAGCCTGTAACTTATTCTAGTTATGAAAAGCAGTTAGAAGCTGAATCGCGCTCGATATCTTATGTACCTCAAATGGGAAAAGTAGTGGGTAAACATCAAGGTGCACACTATTTTACTACCGGACAACGCAAAGGATTAAATGTAGGCGGTACTCCGGAAGCTCTGTTTATCATAGCAACCGATGTTAAGGAAAATGCGATCTATACCGGACAAGGACACGACCATCCTGGGTTGTTTCATCAAAGTTTATTTGTACAAGCAGATGAAGTACATTGGATAAGAGAGGATTTAAAAATGAAAAATGGAGAGAGCAAAGAAATTATGGCTCGTATTCGCTACCGTCAACCCCTTCAAAAAGCTACGCTTTATCAGTTTGAAGAAGGATTGTATGTGCGTTTTGATGAACCACAATCGGCTATAACTGAAGGACAATTCGTATCTTGGCATTTGGAAGACGAGCTAATAGGCTCAGGAGTAATTTCAAAAAAGTAATTTATGGAGAATAAAATAACGCAACTTTTTGGTATTCAATATCCCATCGTTCAAGGTGGAATGATTTGGAACTCGGGATATAAATTAGCGAGTGCTGTTAGCAATGCGGGTGGCTTGGGCCTTATCGGAGCTGGTTCTATGTATCCAGATGTTTTAAGAGAACACATTCAAAAATGTAAAAAAGCCACGGATAAGCCTTTTGGTGTAAATGTGCCAATGTTGTACCCTAACGTTGCTGAAATAATGGATATTTTGGTTGAAGAAGGGGTTAAAATTGTATTTACTTCGGCGGGTAATCCCAAGACTTGGACCCCTTTTTTAAAGGAACACGGTATTACGGTAGTTCATGTGGTAAGTTCGTCTAAATTCGCTTTAAAAGCACAGGAAGCTGGTGTAGATGCCGTAGTTGCTGAAGGTTTTGAAGCGGGTGGACATAACGGCCGAGAAGAAACCACTACTTTGACGTTGATTCCAATGGTTAAAGAGCAATTGACCATTCCGTTGATTGCAGCGGGAGGTATCGGTTCAGGGCAAGGTATTTTGGCTGCTTTAGCACTGGGGGCTGATGGTGTTCAAATGGGAACGCGTTTTGCAGCCAGTGTGGAGAGTTCCGCTCATGATAATTTTAAAAACTTGTTATTAGAGGTAGGCGAGGGTGATACCTTGGTTACACTTAAAGAGTTGGCGCCAGTTCGGTTGATTAAGAATGAATTTTATCAGGGCTTAGCCGCTTTATATCAAACCAATCCAAGTGTGGAACAACTCAAAGAGTACTTAGGTAGAGCCCGTGCAAAAAAAGGTATGTTTGAAGGCGACTTGGTAGAAGGGGAGTTGGAAATTGGACAAATAGCGGGTATTATTCATCAAATTGATACCGTAGAAAATATATTTAAAAAATTACTAGTAGAGTTTGAAGTAGCGAAGGAGAAACTCATGCAGTTCAGCCTCTAGGTCAATCTCTTTTTAAAAAGCTTTTTTAGCACTAAAAAGGTTGTTTATATACAGCAATGTAATAATTTTTATAGACTATTTTATAAATTGAGATTTACTAATAAGTTATTATAGAATAAACACAAAAGGCTGTCTCAAATTGAGACAGCCTTTTGTGTTTTGGTCGTAAATAGAATTTATTTAATTAGCCCCCTTGCTTTTAACATGGGAGTAATCGATGGATCTTGACCTCTAAAGTTTTTATACAATTTGGATAATTCTTCTGAATTACCTTTAGAAAATACTTCATCTCTAAGTTTTTGACCATTTTGACGAGTCATTCCCCCATTTTCTACCAACCAGCTGTACGCATCGTGATCAAGCATTTCTGCCCATAAATAGGCATAATAACCTGCAGCATAACCGCCGGAGAAAATATGACTAAAATAAGAAGAGCGGTATCTTGGAGGAACCTGCGGTAAATCGACCCCTTTGTCTACCAAAGCTTGTTTCTCGAATTGATCGACGTCTTTGATGGAAGCATCTACGCCTAAAGTATGCCAAGACATGTCTAAAGAAGTTGCAGCCAACATTTCTGTCATCGCATAACCTTTGTTAAAACTCATGGCGTTGAGCATCTTTTGCAACAAAGCATCGGGCATTACTTCACCCGTTTTATAGTGTAAAGCATAATTTTTAAGTACCGCAGGGATTACGGCAAAATGTTCGTGGAATTGCGAAGGAAATTCTACGAAATCACGCGATACATTCGTACCGGATAAAGTTGGGTAGGTTTGATTGGCAAAGAAACCGTGTAAAGCATGTCCGAATTCATGAAACATCGTCGTCACGTCATCAAAACTAATTAAAGCCGGTTGACCGTCTGCCGGTTTAGTAAAATTAGACACATTGTAGATAACCGGTTTGCTATTTAATAATTTCGATTGTCCCACGATATTGCTCATCCAAGCGCCACCGCGTTTGGAGTCTCTTTTATAAAAATCTCCGTAAAACAATCCAATAGATGTTTTGTCGTCGTTAAATAATTCATATACTACGACATCCTTATGCCACACGGGAAGATCGGTACGTTTTTTAAAAGTAATACCATATAACTGTTCAGCCATATAGAAAACCCCTTTCTCCAAAACCGTATTCACCTCAAAATAAGGTTTAATTTCGCTTTCGTCAAGATTGTATTTGGATTTGCGTATTTTTTCGCCATAAAAATCCCAATCAGCTGCAGTTAGTTCGAAGGGTTTTCCTTCGCTATGGATTAAAGATTGGATGTCCTGTGCCTCTTGTTTTGCAATAGCAGTAGCCGCTGGAATCAATTGTCCCAACAAGTTGTTTACCGCTTCAGGTGTTTGCGCCATTTGATCTTTTAAACTCCATTGAGCATAGTTTTGATAACCTAAAAGTTGGGCCTTTTCAGCACGTTTGGCTACCATTTTTAAAATAGCTGCACGGGTATCGTTGGCATCATTTTTCTCTGCTCGAGTCCAAGAAGCATGGAATAACTTAGCGCGACTATCTTTATTGGCCATACTGATTAAATCCGGCTGCTGAGTAGTATTGATTAAGCTGATTAAATAGCTACCATCTTTTTGTAGATATGCATTTAAAGTATTGTCGTCCAAACCTTCGAGTTCTTCCTTTTTAAAGCTCACTCCACCAGCCTTAGTAGCAGCTAGTAACTGATTGGAAAACTGAGTATTTAACGTGGCAATTTCACCATTAATCACTTTTAATAATTCCTTATTTTCATAAGATAAATTAGCACCTGCCAATACGAAAGCATCGTAATAGTGATCTAGTAATCGTAAGCCCTCGCCATCTAATTTTAAATCTGCTTTTTTATTGTAAAGCGTCTTAATACGCTCAAACAAGGCCTTGTTTAAATATATAGCATCTGTATGAGCTGCAAAATTTTTAGCTAATTCCTCTTCGACCTTTTGAAGTTCTTCATTCGTATCTGCTCCAGTTAACAAGCCAAATATATTGTTTGCACGTGTGAGTAACTGTCCGGTTTTTTCCAACTCTACTAAAGTGTTTTCAAAAGTAGGAGTTTCTTTATTAGAAGTTATTTTTTCAATCTCTTCCAATTGCTGGCGCATTCCTTCCAAAAGAGCCGGTTTGAAATCTTTATTTTTTATTTTACTAAAATCAGTCGTTTGATAAGCTAGCGTACTTGGAGCAAAAAAGGGGTTATTTTCATTCCAATCGGTTTTTTCAGCTTTTTTGTCGCAAGAAACCGTTAACAAACCGGAGCTTACGAGTACCCCTAAAAGAACTTTTTTATTAAATATCATGTTTGATTTTTTTGATTCGAGCTAAAAGTAATAAGATTTTTTGTAGAAATTGCTATTTTAACCCTAATCTGTTGAAAAACTATCTTAAAATCATTGTTTGTTTTTTCGAAAAGCATTATTTTTATAAAATACGTAAAGTCTTTAATTTAAATTTCATTTAAGAGAATGAGTTATTATAAAATCGATAATTTAGAACAGTATTTTAAACACTATAAAAAGTCAGTTCGAGAGCCTAGAAAATTCTGGAGTAAAATCGCAGAAGAAAATTTTGTTTGGTACCAAGCTTGGGATAAGGTGTTTGAGTTCGACATGGTGAAGGCCGATTTTAAATGGTTTACAAATGCAAAATTAAATATTACTAAAAACTGCATTGATCGTCATTTGGCTAAAAGAGGTGAAAAAACCGCAATTATTTTTGAACCCAACGATCCCAATGAGGCAGCAGAACACATTACTTATAATGAACTGTATAACAGAGTCACCAAAATGGCTAATGTTTTGCAAGATCAAGGCATTAAAAAAGGGGATCGGGTATGTATTTATTTACCGATGATACCGGAATTAGCCGTAAGTATGTTGGCTTGTGCGCGTATTGGCGCTATTCACAGTGTCATCTTTGCCGGTTTTTCTTCTTCCGCAGTAACCAAAAGAGTTAATGATGCCAGTTGTAAATTAATCATTACCTCAGATGGTAATTTTAGAGGGAATAAAGTAATACCTGTAAAACCCTTAATCGATGAAGCCTTAGAAACTTGTCCGTCTGTAGAAAAGGTGCTAGTCGTAAAACGAACGCATACACCAATTACGATGAAAGCCGACAGAGATTTGTGGTTAGCACCTTTATTAGAGGAAGCTACGCCCAATCATGTTGCCGTAGTTATGGATGCAGAAGACCCGCTGTTTATATTATATACTTCAGGTTCTACCGGCCAACCTAAAGGAATGGTGCATACTACTGCAGGATATATGGTACAAACAGCCTATTCTTTTAAAAATATTTTTGATTATCAAGATACTGATATCTTTTGGTGTACTGCTGATATTGGTTGGATTACGGGACATTCTTATATATTATATGGCCCTTTACTAAACGGAGCAACTACAGTACTTTTTGAAGGAATTCCTTCGTATCCAACATACAGTCGCTTTTGGGATATCATTGACAAATATAAAATCACTCAGTTTTATACCGCACCAACAGCGATCCGATCATTAATGACCCAAGATTACAGCTATGTGAATAAACACGATTTGTCGAGTTTGCGCGTAATTGGATCAGTTGGTGAACCTTTAAATGAAGAAGCTTGGCACTGGTATAACGATCATGTTGGGAAGAAAAAATGTCCTATAGTAGACACTTGGTGGCAAACGGAAACAGGGAGCATCTTAATTTCGGCCTTACCGTTTATAACACCTACAAAACCGACTTATGCTACTTTGCCCTTACCGGGAATTCAGCCGGTTTTGATGGACGATAAACGTAATGAAATTGAAGACAATCAAGTAGATGGGAATCTGTGTATTAAATTTCCATGGCCTGCAATGGCTCGTACTATTTGGGGGGATCATCAAAGATATATAGATACTTATTTTACGAAGTTTCCAGGTAAATACTTTACGGGTGACGGCGCTTTACGAGATGAAGTAGGCTATTACAGAATAACGGGGAGAACCGATGATGTGGTTATTGTTTCAGGTCACAATTTAGGAACTGCCCCTATAGAAGATGCCATAAACGAACATCCAGCGGTTGCAGAAAGTGCTGTTGTTGGATATCCACATGATATCAAAGGGCAAGCCTTATACGGTTTTATAACTTTAAAAGTACAGGGTGAGTACCGTGATCGCGAAAACTTAACCAAGGAAATCAACAACTATGTATCGAGTCATATCGGTGCCATTGCCAAGTTAGACAAAATAGAATTCGTTGAAAGTTTGCCAAAAACGCGCTCCGGTAAAATCATGCGCCGAATACTTCGAGCCATAGCCAAAGGAGATACAGACAATTTTGGTGATATTTCGACCTTGATTAATCCAGAAAGTATTGATGATATTATTGCATTGAAAAACAAATAGTTAAGTTGTTTTAGAATATAAAAAGGGTAGGGGAACGGCTGTTTTCTTACCCTTTTTAGGTTGAATACTGTGCCGTAGCAATAAGACTAATGGCAACTATGGCTAATACTAAGCCGAATATGTTTTTACGAGACAAGGTTTCCTTAAATCCAACGACACCAATGACAGTACCCAAAAGAATAACCCCAAAATTCATCATGGCAAATACCGTGGTTGGATTGTCTGAAAATATAGTATGGGCTTTAAGGTAAAAGTAAATATTTAAAAAATTTAATACACCTAAAGGAACGCCAAAATAAATGTTTTTTACGCTCAACACATGGCCTTTGATTAAGATTTTATAGGCATTAATCAATAGCGATACAAGCAGCGCAAATGCAAAGACATAAAATAAGGAGGTGGTGTATGGCAGTGTAGTGTATAAGGCTATTTGTTTGAAAAACACATCAATAATCCCAAATCCAATAAATACAAATAGCGGGAATAAACTGGAGTTTTTGTCCATTTTAGAAGATAAATCTTTTTTATTTAGGGTAAAGTAAATCGCTACTAATCCGAAAGCTAATCCCAAGTATTTCAAGGTTGTAATCTGTTCTTGAAAAATTAAAATCGCTGCCAGAATTGGAATTACAAGCGATAGTCTTTGTGCGATATCCGTTTTTATAATACCAACGTGATTGACCGAATGAAACAAAATAACGAAAATGGTCGGTAATAGTAAACTCAGTGGAATTAATATGAGCCAAGGTAAATCGGAAGGAATATTTGAAAAATCTATTGGAAATAAATAATAGCACAAAACCAGCGCAACTAAGTAATTTACACTAACCATTTGGAATATATTAGTTCCTTTGTTTTTAGATATTTTTAAAAGTACACCAACGGAAACGCTACACAGTATACTTAAAAGTAAATAGATCATGGATTACTTAATTTAAGGCGTAAATGTAAAGAAATTGAAGTTATAAAAAGCGTATAATTTAGAAAGTCGGACCAATATAAAAAAGGTAAGACCATACTATTTGTTTTTCTATTTTACATAATATATATTATAGTGCAATATAATAGTAGAGAAATACGGGCCAATGATTCATCAACCGTTTCAATCTACATAAGCTTCATTGTTTGTTTGTTACCAACTTACCGATTACGATTAATATGACTGGATCAATCTATACGTATGCCACAAAAAACACTGCATCTCCGACAGATTTACCAATTGCAAATCAATTACTAATTGTAATTTACTCACGTTTGGAGAATATATATGCTTCATCCATTTTTTTAAATTCAGAAACTGCGTATGTTTTTGTATAAATAAATCTTGTGCATTAAAAAAAACAGATATTGTCAATAAAAATATACTTATTTGATAGTAATCAAATTAGAAAAGATTATTTTTGCAAACCAAAATGATTTTTTAATTTAAAGATATTACAGTGGAAAACTCCCATGCACAAAAATTAATCAAGAAAGTTCAGTCAGATTTAATTGCTAACGGACTTGTTGTAGAAGATTTTGTTACCGACTTAAAAAAATTAAGAGAATTTGCACTCTTAGAAGAAAATCCTATATTGGTAAAAGCAATTCGTTTAACTTACGAACACGTCTTGGCAAATGGTGCATTCTTGATTGATATTCCTTCAGACGAACCTATCGATGAAGAAAATCCAATCGAGACGGAAACAGCCCCTGTAACGGAAAACAATATGGAAAGTTTACAATACATCCTTTCCTTGTTTACTGATTTAAGTAACAAACATAACATTGCCGATCTTAAAGAATACAACTTGAAACTTCAAGAAGCATAAATTCTTAAAGTGATCATAAATTATAGAGGCTCAGGACATTTCCTGAGCCTTTTTTTGTAAAAACCACCTAATTTTTACTTTTTTAAATGTATTTTAGTACGCTAAACTCATAACCTTATAAAATCATTTTTTTCATGTTGAAAATTTTTAAAATTATCGCTTTTTTAGAAGGAATTTCCCTTTTAGCTTTATTTTTCATTGCTATGCCTATGAAGTATTTTCTGGACAAACCGGAATTGGTTGGTCCTGTTGGAATGGCTCATGGACTCTTGTTTATCGCATATATTGTAATGGCTACAGTACTTAAGTTTGATGAAAAATGGAGCTGGTCAAAATACTTTTTGATTTGTATTGCTTCTATTATTCCTTTTGGAACTTTTTATGTAGAATTTAAAATGTTAAAAACTGAAACACCTTCTTAATTCAAATTAGAATATGATTCCATATAGTTGGGTAAAAAACGTATTAAGTGAACTGCATTTACAACGCGATGTTGTCGATTCTATAATTCTAGTAGTCAATACAGTTTTAGCACTTACCATAGGTTTTTTACTCGATTATATCTTAAAAAAAACAATTTATACTTTTTCTAAGTTTGTATCGAGTCGTTCTCGTTTTCGATTTCACATCTATTTAGTACAGAATAAAGCCTATAGTTATTTGGCACATCTCATCCCGCTTAGTTTGCTCAATCAATCTTTAAAATACATCTATTTAAAAGAGTTTGAAGAGTTAATGCTTTGGAATAAGTTGTACTTTGTAATTGTTTCTATATTAACGCTATATATTTTTAAAAGCATTGTATTTTCCATACGCGATTACCTGAAGACTAAACCCAAGTATCTCGATAAACCTATAGAAAATCAGGCTCAGGTTTTTATAACTTTTTTATGGATTTTTACAATTATTTCCATTATCCTAAACACCTTTAGTACCAATTTCAGAGATCTATTAACGGCTTTTGGAGCCTTGTCTGCTATTACCATTTTGGTTTTTAGAGACAGTATATTGGGCTTTATTGCTAGTATTCAAGTAACCTTAAATGATACCGTTCGAATTGGTGATTGGATTACAAGCGAGAAATTTGGAGCAGATGGTTATGTTATGGAAATTAATCTGGTTACTGTATTGGTGCGAAATTTTGATAATACCACCACTACTATACCGACGTATAGTTTGATATCGGACTCCTTTAAAAACTGGCGTGCCATGTTTAATTCTGGAGGAAGAAGAATCAAACGTTCGCTGTACATAAAGGAAAATAGTGTGAAATTTTTAACCGATGCCGACTTAGAGCGCTATAAGGAAATTGAATTAGTAACTGCTTTTATAGAACACCGTCAGGCCGATATTAATGCTTACAATACCAAGCACAAAATCAACAAAAGACTAAATATCAACGGTCGAAACATGACTAACTTGGGATTATTGAGAAAGTATATGAACCAATATTTGGCCAATCATACCGGTTTAAACAAAGAATTGACCACTTTAGTTCGCCATTTACAACCTACAGAAAAGGGAATTCCATTGGAAATATACGCTTTTACATTAGATAAAACCTGGGTAAATCACGAAGCTATAATGGCCGATATATTCGATCATTTTATTGCAGCTGTCCCCTATTTCGATTTGGAAATTTATGAATTACCCTCGTCTGTAGATTTGGAGAAATTAGTTGACTAAAACCAACCTAAATCGGTAAGACCATGTGGTGAAGGTTTTCCATCTTCACCTAAATGTACCATTGTAATGGCTTCTACGGTAATGATGGTTTCTTTGGTCATTATATTAAATACAGAACACTTAATTTGTAGGGATGTTTTTCCAAATTTCGTAATTTCAAATTGAATTTCGATAATGTCGGACTGACGGGCCGAACTCATAAAATTGATTTCCGTCATGTATTTGGTTACCACTCTTCTGTTTTTTAAGATTAAAACGGCAAACAAAGCTGCTTCTTCGTCAATCCAAGCCAACAAACGGCCTCCAAATAAGGTACTATTTGCATTTAAATCCTCTGGTTTTACCCATTTTCGCGACTTGTAAATATTATTGTTGGTCATGCTAAAGCGTATTGAAAATTATAAAAAAGATTTGGTATTAGTTACTCCGTGCGCGGCAGGTTTTCCATCCTCGCCCAAATTAACCATCGTAATGGATTCCACTGTAATAATCAGCTCATTTGTCATCGTATTAAACACTTGACAACTCATTGTAATCGAGCTGGTTCCGTATCGGGTTATTTTTAGCTGAATTTCGATAATATCAGATTGCTTCGCTGTACTCAGAAAATCAATTGCCGACATGTGTTTAGAAACAATTTTGTTGTTCTCTAAATCGATTATAGCCATAGAAGCCGCTTCTTCAGAAATCCAAGCTAATAAGGTACCACCAAACAAAGTGCTGTTAGCATTTAAATCTTCCGGTTTCACCCATCTTCTACTCCTATATATATTAGTCATGTATAAATCTGTTTAAAGCGGTCGAAATAATTTCCGCATGATCAAAGGCCAACAAAGGTAAGTTATTAATGGAAAACCAACCAACTTCTATGGCATCATCTTGCGCTTTGGCGCTAACTTTCTCCTGCAATAGAGTAAAATAAGCTACGCTAACTATATGGGAACGAGGATCTCTAAAGGGTTTTCCAAAAGCACCTATTTGTGTCAAATCGGTCGCTTTAATTGCTGTCTCTTCCTCCAACTCACGTGCAGCAGCAACTTCTAAAGCTTCATTTTCATCGACAAAGCCACCGGGTAAGGCCCACGCATTTTTATAAGGTTCGTTTTTTCGCTTTATTAATAATATCTGGTAACCGGATTGGTCTCTAGTTAATACGACACAATCGACGGTGACGAAAATTTTGGAAGTGTACATAGGCTTCAGGAGTATTTCTATAAAAAATCTTTGTAATCTTTAAATTAAATGTTAAAACTAGTATTAATTTTACTAAAGTTATACTTTTAACTGAAAAAAGCTGTTTTTTTTTTATGAATAGATTTTTTTGTTTTATATTTGCATTAGTAACAACGCCTTAAAGTTATACTATTACTTTAAGGAGTAATTATTAAAAAAAAGAAAATATGAAAAAAATTGCATTACCAGTATTAGCTACAGTTCTTGCGTTCGGATCAATGAATGCACAAGAGCGCCCTTACAACAAATGGTCGGTTGACTTAAATGCAGGTTTAACAAAACCTACTGAACCTTTCACTTCAGGGTATTTCGCAGATACTTTTGGATTTATCCATGCTGATGGAGGTGTTCGTTACATGTTTAACAACAAATTCGGTGTTAAGGCGGATTTCGGTTATGACAAGATTGAAAATGGAGATGACAGTAAAAAATTCGAAACTCAATACTACAGAACTAGCTTGCAAGGGGTAGTTAACTTAGGTAGAGTTTTAAATTTTGAAGAGTGGACTAAAGTATTAAACATACAAGCTCACGCTGGTGCTGGTTATTCTTGGATGACTAGTGATGGTTTTAAAGGAACAGACCAAATGGCAAACATCATCGCTGGTATTACTGGACAATTGAAATTATCTGAAAGAGTTGCCTTAAATGCAGATTTCACGATGATTAAAAATGCTCAACAGAATCATAGTTATGATGGTTTCACAGATGTATCTAGCGCTAGAGGTCTACAAGGAAATCTTTACAATGCTACTTTAGGTCTTTCTATTTATTTAGGTGCCCATGGAACTCATGCTGACTGGTATTATGGAGATTCTTCAACAAACAAGTTGGCTGAATTAGACAGCAGATTAACTGATGTTGAAAACAAAATGATGGATTCTGACAACGACGGTGTTGCAGATTACCTAGATCAAGAACCAAATACTCCTGCAGGAGCAATGGTTGATGTTAAAGGTAGATCAATTGATAAAAATAACAACGGTATTCCAGACAGTTTCGAATCTTATTTAGAAGAAAAATACGGAAACAAAAAAGTTGAAACAATGACTGTTGAAGACAGTGCATTAGTAAAAGAATTGATAAACAAAGGATACGTTGCTGTATACTTTGATTTTAACAAATCTCAACCTACTGCAGCTTCTACTGAAGGTATGAACTTTATCGTTACTTATTTGAGAAGTAATCCTTCTTCTTCTGTTGAAGTAATTGGATATGCTGATGCTGTAGGAGGAAATTCTAACTACAACAAACAATTGTCTGAAAAACGTGCTAGTGCAGTTAAAAATATTTTAGAAAAATCAGGTGTTTCTGCTTCTAAAATTTCTGTAAAAGGTAACGGAATTGATGATTCAGTTGAAAAATCTTCTAACAAAGCTCGTGAAATTGCTCGAAGAGTAGTGTTCAAAGTAAATTAATTCGTTAGAATTTATAATTTTATTTGAAAAAGCGCAAGTCTAACTTGCGCTTTTTTTATACCTTTCTTTTTGGAATATTACCTATTTTTGAAAAAAGCAGCCCTATGGAATTTAAAGTAGTATCAGATTATCAACCTACTGGTGATCAGCCAAGTGCCATACAAAAGCTAACTCAGGGCATATTGGATCAAGAAAAATACCAGACGTTACTTGGCGTTACAGGATCAGGTAAAACCTTTACTATTGCCAACGTAATTCAAGAAGTTCAAAAACCAACTTTGGTGCTAGCGCATAACAAAACTTTGGCGGCCCAACTCTATTCTGAGTTTAAACAATTTTTCCCCAACAATGCTGTGGAATATTTTGTATCGTATTACGATTATTATCAACCAGAAGCTTTTATACCGGTAACGGGAACTTATATAGAAAAAGATCTTTCCATTAATGAAGAATTGGAAAAAATGAGATTAAGTACTACTTCTTCTCTTTTGTCCGGCCGACGTGATATTATTGTTGTAGCTTCTGTTTCCTGTTTATATGGTATTGGTAACCCGGTTGAATTTCAGAAAAATGTGGTAACTATCGAATTGGACCAAGTTATCAGTCGTACTAAATTCTTACATCGTCTAGTGCAAAGTTTATATTCTCGTACAGAAGCAGATTTTACACCAGGTACCTTTCGAATTAAGGGCGATACCGTAGAGGTCTTTCCAAGTTATGCCGATAATCCCTTCCGAATTCATTTTTTTGGTGATGAAATTGAAGATATTGAAGTGTTCAATCCTAAAGACTCTCAGGTAATTGAAAAATATACCCAATTGAATATCTACCCAGCCAATATGTTTGTGACTTCTCCAGATGTATTACAAAATGCCATTTGGGAAATACAGCAAGATTTGGTCAAGCAAGTTGATTATTTTAAGGAGATTGGAAAACATCTGGAAGCTAAAAGACTAGAGGAACGCACCAATTTTGACTTGGAAATGATTCGCGAATTGGGGTATTGTTCTGGTATTGAGAATTATTCAAGATATTTGGATGGTCGTATGCCTGGAACACGTCCCTTTTGTTTATTGGATTATTTTCCGAGTGATTATTTAATGGTAGTCGATGAAAGTCATGTTACCATTTCACAAGTTCATGCTATGTATGGAGGAGATCGATCTCGTAAAGAAAATTTAGTGGAGTATGGTTTTCGTCTTCCTGCGGCCATGGATAACAGACCCTTGAAATTTGAGGAGTTTGAAAGCATGCAAAATCAAGTGATTTATGTGTCAGCTACTCCTGCTAATTATGAATTGGAAAAATGTGAAGGTGTTTATGTAGAACAAGTAATTAGACCGACGGGTTTGTTAGATCCAATTATTGAAGTGCGTCCGAGTTTGAATCAAATTGACGATTTAATCGAAGAAATTCAAAAACGCGTCGAAGCGGACGAACGGGTTTTGGTAACCACGCTAACAAAAAGAATGGCGGAAGAATTGGCAAAATACTTGGACCGAATGTCCATTCGTTGTCGTTACATACATTCAGATATTGATACGTTGGAGCGTGTTGAAATTATGCAAGATCTTAGAAAGGGAATCTTCGATGTATTGATTGGTGTAAATTTACTGCGTGAAGGACTTGACTTACCCGAAGTATCTTTAGTGGCAATTTTAGATGCAGACAAAGAAGGTTTTTTAAGAAGTCATCGGTCTTTGACTCAGACCGTTGGTCGTGCTGCGAGAAACATTAACGGTAGAGCGATTATGTATGCAGATAAAATCACGGATAGTATGCAAAAAACCCTGAATGAAACAGAATACAGACGGACAAAACAACATGCGTACAATATCGAACACGGTTTAGTACCAAAAGCTTTAAATAAAAAGATTTCAGGCGAATTAACCAAAGATATGCTATCCGATCCAACTACACATTTTGCTGCAGTTGCTGAAAACAGTTTGAAGTATATGTCGAAAGCCGAAATTGAAAAAGCCATTCGTGAAAAACGAAAAGCTATGGAAGTAGCTGCAAAGGATTTGGATTTTATGCAAGCTGCCAAACTGCGCGATGAAATTAATTTTTTAAAGGAAAAAATGTGATCGGTAGAAATGCTGAAATACGTATCGAAGCATAAACATATCGAAAAATAGACATAAAAATCGTACTTTTGTAAAAACTAATCTCGATGATGACAAATAACGATATATTTAAAAAATTACGGGTTGCTTTACAATTGCGTGACGATCAAATCCTAGAAATTCTTGAATTGGTAGATTTTAGAATTTCTAAAGGAGAAATCGGTAATTTTTTTAGAGCTCCAGAACATCCGAAGTATGTAGAATGTGGTGATCAAGTGTTGCGGAATTTTTTAAATGCATTGGTTATTCATTTGAGAGGTACTAAAGAAGAACCTAAAGTTCCGCTTGATGTTATAAAAACACATAAAGCAACACCGGCAAAGGATTTTGATAATAAAGATAGAAGGGCTAGTACAGCTACTCCTCCACTATCAAAACCAAAAACATTTTCCAAATCAAAAGATAAAAAAGGAGATTTAAAAAATAAAAAATTTAATCCGCTCGGAAACATTAAATTTAATAATGGTAAACCGAAGAAGAAAGACAACGAGTAAACGTAGTCAGAAATGTAATACTTCTTATAATTTAAAAAGTGTCCTTTGGTAAATTCAAAGGACACTTTTTTTTCTAATAAAAAAGCCCAAATCACGAGATTTGGGCTTTTAAAATATAATATCATTTATCGATTAAGACAAAGCAGCTTTAACTTGGTCTGCAGCTTCTTGAAATTCTACAGCAGATAAAATTGGCATACCTGAGTTATCGATTAATTCTTTTGCAATTTCTGCATTGGTACCTTGAAGACGTACAATGATTGGCACTTTAATAGTATCTCCCATGTTTTTGTAAGCATCAACAACACCTTGAGCAACACGGTCACAACGAACGATTCCTCCAAAAATATTAATTAAAATAGCCTTAACGTTTGGATCTTTTAAAATAATACGGAAAGCAGTTTCAACACGTTTAGCATCTGCAGTTCCACCTACGTCTAAGAAGTTAGCTGGCTCAAAACCGGCATACTTAATTAAATCCATAGTAGCCATTGCCAAACCAGCGCCGTTTACCATACATCCAACTGTACCGTCTAAATCAACATAGTTTAAACCTACTTCTTTAGCTTCAACTTCAATAGGATTCTCTTCTGAGATATCACGCATATCAGCATATTCTTTTTGTCTGTAAAGGGCATTGTCATCTAAAGAAACTTTAGCATCAACAGCCAAAATTTTATCGTCAGATGTTTTCAATACAGGGTTAATTTCAAACATAGATGAATCACTACCTACATAAGCATTGTATAGTGAATCAACGAATTTAACCATTTCTTTAAAAGCATTTCCAGAAAGACCTAAGTTAAAAGCAATTCTTCTTGCTTGGAAACCTTGAAGTCCAACACTAGGATCTACTTCTTCTTTAAAAATTAAATGCGGTGTGTTTTCAGCAACATCTTCGATATCCATACCACCTTCAGTAGAATACATAATCATGTTACGTCCATTTGAACGGTCCAATAATACAGACATATAGAATTCAGATGGCTCGCTTGCTCCAGGGTAATAAACATCTTCAGCTACTAAAACGCGGTTTACTTTTTTACCTTGTGGGGGAGTTTGCGGGGTAATCAAGTCCATACCAATAATTTGACCAGCAATTTCCTTTACTTGATCTAAATTTTTAGCCAATTTAACGCCTCCACCTTTACCGCGTCCACCTGCGTGGATTTGAGCTTTGATCACGTACCATGAAGTACCTGTTTCTTCCGTTAATTGTTTTGCTTTTTCTACCGCTTCTTCTGCGTTGTTAGCAACATAGCCACGTTGTACTCTTACTCCGTAACTTGCTAATATTTGTTTACCTTGAAATTCGTGTAAATTCATAGTGAAATATGTTTAGCTTTAAATATAAACTGATTACAAAAATAACAAACTTGAATGGAAAAGCCTAATATTTTTGCCACTTATCTGTTTTTTGACTGTTTCTATTTCGGCGGGTTCTCTATTTTTTTTATTTGACAGTTAGTGTATCTTAAATTCTATCAATATAAGTACTTTTTGTAAAATACTTCGTTTAATAAAGTTCACGAAATGAGATGATGCAAGAGTTATTTAGCACCACTACTATTAGGTGATGTTAAGAGGTAAATGCATAATGTAAGAACAGCGCCTTACAAACGTCTTTTTTAAGGAAGGCGATTTGATACATTTTTTGCTTGAATACCGAATGAATAGTAGTATTTACAATATACTAGTCTGGGAAATAGACCAGTATATAAAAACAATAAAGCCGCCTTTTGGAGACAGATTTATTGTTTTAAAAAATATCGATACTTCCCTTGCCCTCTCTCAAAACCTCCGGTTCTGATCCCGATAAGTCAATAATGGTTGACGGTTGATTGTCTCCAAAACCACCATCGATAACTACATCAACAATGTTTTGCCATTTTTCAAAAATCAATTCGGGATCGGTGGTGTACTCAACTAAAGCATCTTCATCGTAAATCGAAGTGGATACAATTGGATTGCCCAATTGACGAACCAGTTCTAAAGCAATACTGTTGTCAGGAACACGAATACCGACCGTTTTCTTCTTTTTAAACTCCTTAGGTAAATTATTATTTCCTGGAAGAATAAAAGTGTATGGACCGGGTAAACTGCGTTTTAAAATTTTAAAAGTGGCTGTTTCAATTTGTTTAACATAATCGGAGATGTTGCTCAAATCATGGCAAACAAATGAAAAATTGGCCTTGTCTAATTTGATTCCTTTGATTCGCGCTATTTTTTCCAATGCTTTGCTATTGGTAATATCGCAGCCTAAACCGTAAACGGTGTCCGTAGGATAAATGACCAGTCCCCCATTTCTTAGAACAGTAACTACTTTGGCAATCTCTTTTGCATTGGGGTTATCGGGATAAATCTTAATAAACTTCGCCATAATATTCCGTATTTATTCATCCTATAAGTTAATCTAAAATCTGCAATTTTGCAAATCTCAGTAGTAATTTTTTTAATCCGCCAACATCAAATTTGATTTCGGCTTTTTTATCTGCACCTGCCCCTTCTAGGTTTACAATTTGTCCTTTACCAAAACGTTCATGCATAACCACCTGTCCTACTTCTAAACCATAATCTATTGCCGATTTGGTTGCTGGACCCGCATTCGAAGTCATTGGTTTTAATCTACGGATATTGTGATCAACCTTATCTTCCTGTTGTAGATTGCTCGGTGGTGTACCGCTTTCTGGTTTTTGTTGGCGTAATTTAGATTTGTCCACATCACCAAAAATATCACTATTGATACGCGATTTGTATCGGTAATTGGTTTCTGTAGGGGTTAGATATTCCAAATATTGCGAATCGATTTCTTCAATAAAACGCGATGGCTCACTATCTACCAGTTTTCCCCAGCGGTAGCGCGATTGAGCATAAGTCAAATAAGCTTGATGTTCCGCACGTGTTAGTGCCACGTAAAACAATCTCCGCTCCTCCTCCAACTCGCTACGAGTACTCATACTCATGGCACTTGGAAACAGGTCCTCTTCCATTCCAACGCAGAAAACGGTTGGGAATTCCAGTCCTTTAGCTAAGTGAATGGTCATTAAGGCCACGCGGTCATCATCTCCTTTGTCGTTATCCAAATCTGTTGCCAAAGCAACATCTTCCATAAACTCACTTAAGGCTCCACGTGCTCCATCAACTTCTTTTTGCCCTTCCGTAAAATCCTTAATACCGTTGAGTAGTTCTTCTATATTTTCCATTTTGGTAATTCCTTCCGGAGTACCATCTTTTTTTAATTCTTGTACCAATCCCGATTTTTTAGCTACATGATCGGTAAGGAAGTAAGCATCTTGATTTTCATTTAAAATCTGAAAACTTTTAATCATATTGACAAAATCGGTCAATTTATTCTTGGTTCCTGCAGTTATCTTTAGGTCGATTTTATCGATGTGTTCCATGATTTCGTAGATAGACCGCTTGTAATGGTTGGCCGCTATAGTCAATTTATCTATAGTAGTATGACCGATGCCTCGTGCTGGATAATTAATTACACGAACCAAGGCTTCTTCATCTTTCGGATTGATTACCAAACGCAAATAACTCAATACATCTTTGATTTCTTTACGCTGATAAAATGAAAGTCCACCATAGATTCTATACGGAATATCGCGTTTCCTCAAGGCATCTTCCATAGCACGAGATTGTGCATTGGTACGATATAGAATAGCGAAATCACCATTTTTTTGCTGGTTCCTCATTTTTTCTTCAAAAATAGTACCAGCGACAAAGCGACCTTCTTCTCCGTCAGTTAACGAACGATGTACTTTTATCTTTGGTCCAAAATCATTGGCAGTCCAAACTATTTTTTCCAGTTTAACCTTATTCTTGTCTATAATCGTATTAGCCGCTTCAACGATGTTTTTGGACGATCGATAGTTTTGCTCCAAACGATAGGTTTGTACATTGTCGTAATCCTTTTGAAAGTTTAATATATTATTGATATTGGCACCTCGAAAAGCGTAAATACTTTGAGCATCATCGCCAACGACACATATATTTTGAAAACGATCGGATAAGGCGCGAACAATTAAGTATTGAGAATGATTGGTATCTTGGTACTCATCGACCAAGATGTATCGGAAACGGTCCTGATATTTCATCAAGACATCTGGAAAACGCGTCAAAAGTTCATTGGTCTTAAGCAGTAAATCGTCAAAATCCATCGCTCCTGATTTAAAACAACGATCGACGTAATTTTGGTAAATTTCGCCCATACGCGGTTTTTTACTCATGGCATCTGCTTCCTGCAAATCCGCATTGTCGTAATAAGCCTTAACCGTAATCAAACTGTTTTTAAAAGACGATATACGACTCAATACTTGTTTGGGTTTGTAAACATCACGGTCCAGTTGCATCTCTTTGATGATTTGACCAATGAGTCGCAAACTGTCTTGTGAATCGTAAATGGTAAAATTGGACGGATATCCTAATTTATCAGCTTCTGAACGCAATATTTTAGCAAATACCGAGTGAAAGGTTCCCATCCAAAGATTTTTAGCTTCCGAACTTCCCACTATTTGAGATATCCGCGTTTTCATCTCTCTGGCTGCCTTATTGGTAAAGGTTAGTGAAAGTATATTAAAGGCATCAACTCCCTGATTCATCAAATAGGCAATGCGCAAAGTCAAAACTCGGGTTTTCCCCGAGCCTGCTCCAGCGATAACAATCATTGGTCCATCTTTCTGTAATACAGGCGCTTGTTGCGCTTCATTTAATTGACTTATATAGTTTTGCATAATTTCGATCCAAAGGTCAAAAATACTATTCCTAAGCGGTTATAACAAGTTTTTTAGTTGTTTAAAAAAGTTTTGATAGTCTAGTAAAATATTGTTTATTTTGGCATATCCTAAAACCGTTTGAATTTATGAAGTTTGATTTTTTAATAGAGACCTTTTCTTATACCTTTCCCGCCATAGTAACCGGAGTTATTGCCTATTTTTATTTCTCTGAATTTGTAAAACAAAACAACAAACGAGATTCAATTCCAGCACCCATACAAACCTTAGAGAAGGATAAGTTTAATTTGCGGTTACAAGCTTATGAGCGTTTAACACTCTTTTTAGAACGTAATGATCTTAGAAATTTATTGGTGAGAATTGCACCTATTTCTTTGGAAAAATCGGCTTATGAAACCTTATTAGTACAGCATATAGAACAAGAATTCGAATACAATCTATCCCAACAGATATACATATCCGAAAACCTGTGGAATACCGTTCGTAATAGCAAAAGTAAATTATTGCAAGAAATTCGTACACAAGCCGCTTTAAGTAGCAATCGCGATGCAAATGATTTGCGTCAATCCCTACTTAAAAATTCATTTTTGGATACCAATCCCATTGCCTCAGCCTTACTAAGTGTCAAAGAAGAGGCACGGATTTTATTGAGTTAGGGGCCAACTCTCTGACCAGCGATTCTAAATTAATAAAAGGAATAAAAAGACCTGCTATGGAAAAAAATATTTTATCAACCGATCATTTGAATTTGTACTATACAGAAACTGGAAAAGGTAATATCTCTCTTGTTTTTGTACACGGTTGGCTTGGAAACACCAATTGGTGGAACAGTCAAGAAGATTTTTTTAAGGACCGCTACAATATTGTTAAGATGGATTTAGGCGGGCATGGAAAATCTGAGAAGAACAGGAGAAACTGGACGGCAACGCAATATGCAGAAGATATAAAAACGGTAACCAATGAAATAAATACTGATGAAATTATATTAATTGGTCATTCGATGTCTGGTGCGTATGTCTTGCAAGCAGCGTTAGATTTACCTAAAGTAAAAGCGCTAATTTTAGTTGACACCTTAAAAGATTTAGATCAGGTTTTTACGCCAGAACTAGCGGAACAATATATGTATCGTTTTTATCGTAAAGATTTTAAATCTGCAATCGAAAACATCATGCCGGCATATCTTTTTACTAAAGAAACACCGTCTTCAATAAAAGAACAAATTCAAAATGAATTTGTTCAAAATGATGCCGAACTGGCGATAAATGCATTAAAGCCATTGTATGAAATGAATCTACAGAAAATGGCGAAATTAATCCGTATTCCCGTAAGGGGAATTATTGCCGATATGGAACCCGTTGAAGTTGGAAATAACAACAAATACTTTAAAAACTATTCTAGTACTATAATTAAGGGAACAGGGCATTATCCCATGCTCGAAAAACCCAAGGAGTTTAATACAATATTACAAACTGTTTTGGAAGAATTAAATCTTCAAAAATAAAACAATCCATTAGTTTCTTTTTTTCAAGGTAGCTAAATATATCAACTCCTACTTACCAGCGAATTCAAAGAAATTTAATCTAAGTATGTCGTTATTATTTAATATGTTTTTAAAAAAACAAAGAAAGAGGTCGTATTCTAAGAATGCGACCTCTTTCTGTATGTAAAGTTAAGATTAAAAACTTATCTAATCAATTTTTTGTATTTCACACGTGTTGGAGCTACATCACCAAAACGCTTTTTACGATTTTCTTCATATTCCGAGAAGGACCCTTCAAAGAAATACACCTGAGAATCGTTTTCAAACGCTAAGATGTGTGTACAAACACGGTCTAAGAACCATCTATCATGGGAAATGATTACCGCACAACCGGCAAAATTATCCAAACCTTCTTCCAAGGCACGCAGGGTATTTACATCCAAGTCGTTGGTAGGCTCATCCAGTAACAAAACGTTTCCTTCTTCCTTAAGCGTCATGGCTAAATGCAAACGGTTACGCTCACCACCTGATAAAGTAGCCACTTTTTTGTTTTGATCAGAACCTGCAAAATTAAAACGGCTTAAATACGCTCTAGAGTTTACTTGTCTACCTCCCATCATGATCAATTCTTGTCCATCACAAAAATTCTCCCAAATTGTTTTTTCTGGATCGATATTGCTATGCGATTGATCGACATAAGCAATTTTAACGGTTTCTCCGATGTCAAATGAACCCGAATCCGGAGTTTGTTCGTTCATGATCATTCTAAAGATAGTTGATTTACCCGCACCGTTTGGCCCGATAATACCCACAATACCAGCTTGTGGCAAAGTAAAGTTTAAATCTTCATATAATAATTTATCACCAAAAGCTTTGGATACGTGTTTGGCTTCAATAACTTGAGTTCCCAAACGCGGACCATTCGGAATATAAATCTCCAAATTCTCTTCTAAAGATTTTTGATCTTCATTCAATAACTTATCGTAATTCTGTAAACGGGCTTTTTGTTTGGTTTGTCGGCCTTTAGCACCTTGACGTACCCAATCCAATTCGCGTTCTAAGTTTTTTCTACGTTTTGAAGCTACTTTTTCTTCTTGTCTTAAACGGGTTGATTTTTGATCTAACCAAGAGCTGTAATTTCCTTTCCAAGGAATGCCTTCTCCACGGTCTAGTTCTAAAATCCATCCAGCAACATTATCTAAAAAGTATCTATCATGCGTTACCGCAATGACTGTACCTGGATATTGTTGTAAATGCTGCTCTAACCACAAGACCGACTCGGCATCTAAGTGGTTGGTAGGCTCATCCAGTAACAACACATCGGGTTGTTGTAATAACAATCGACATAAGGCTACACGTCTGCGTTCCCCCCCTGATAAGATATTAATTGGTGTATCGGGCTCCGGTGTTCTTAAAGCATCCATCGCGATTTCCAATTTGGTTTCCAACTCCCATCCTCCAGCAGCGTCAATCTTATCTTGTAAAACCGCCTGTTGATCCATCAGTTTCTGCATTTTATCTGCATCTTCGTAAACCTCTGGCAGTCCAAACATATCGTTAATCTTATTGAATTCTTCCAATACTGCTACAATTTCTGCTGCTCCTTCCTTTACAATTTCAATAACTGTTTTGGTTTCGTCCAAGATAGGTTCTTGTTCCAAGTAACCAACCGTATATCCAGGTGCAAAAACGACATCTCCTTGATAGTTTTTATCAACTCCAGCAATAATTTTAAGCAAAGAAGACTTTCCAGAACCGTTCAGTCCTAAAATACCAATCTTAGCTCCGTAAAAAAAGCTCAAGTAAATATCTTTCAACACTTGTTTATTGGTCGAAGAATAAGTTTTACTCAGCTTCGACATTGAAAAAATAACTTTTTTATCGTCTGACATACAATGTTTTATTAGTTTTTAAGTATTTTTAAAAATAGCGATCTAGGTAACTTTTCTAAAAAATCAAAATTAGGACATTATTTGCGATAAAAGAAATTTAAAGTCTTATTATCCCTTTGTAAATAACGATTCTTTATGGATTTCGACATTTCTGCTAAGGGTAATCGTAGCGGATGATTTTATAAATTTGCCTTTGGAGATATTATTCTTAATTAGGATTAACAACCAAATTGGCAGCACGACAACTTTCTAAGATTTAAAACAACTTGAAGGAAGTCTCAACAGCAATATTTACAGTCAATACGACCGTATATACAGGACACCTATCACAGAAACCATTGGTAATCAGTCCCTGAAAAAATACCGCTTTACTTTAATTCAAATAGGCTTTTTTTAATTAAATTAGTAAAAAAATATACCTATGGAATTTAATGTAAAATTAATCAGTGCCAATATTATTGTAGTAGATAAAACCAATGTTCACTTGAAAAACACAGATGGAAGCGAATTGGTGATGCATATTGGTGATGTAGTGACAAATGCCGTATGGGCAGAGCACGGAAAACTCTTGGTGACCTTAGAAAATGGAACCATAAGATTGTATCACAATCAACTGGATTACGATATGATATAAATGTTTTTAGTATAGCAAAAGGTTGGAGGATTTCCAATCTTTTGCTATATATTCTTTCAAAATAAAAATCACACCCGTCCTTTTAAGGCGCTAAATACCCAGGCATTAGCAAAGAACCCAACACCTACAGCAACAAATCCCCATCCTGATACTTCGTTGTAAATAAAGGCTCCCAGGGCAATTAAAAGTATGCCCATCGCTATCATGATAAGCGTTGCCCATCCCAAGATTTTGTTTTTATTCCAGTTTTTACTCATGGTAATCTTGATTAATTAAAAATTTTAGCTAACATTTCCTTTAGCAGGTCTCCTTGTGGTAAAGCACTAGCCCCTACTCCTTTGTTCTTTAAATCGATATCTTTTAGTATCGAAATTATTTGACTGACTTTTCGCATCGGATAATTTTTAAATCCGATTTCATAATCTTTTAGTCCGTATTGACTGATCTTAAGGTTTTTAACCACATTGGCAGGTGATTTATCTTTTAGCCCGTGATATAACAACAATTTGGAAAAATAAGAATATACAAGTCCCAATGTCAAAACCAATGGATTGTTTTTAGTATTTTGAGCAAAATAATGAGCTATTTTATATGCTTTTAGCTGATCTCGGTCAACAATAGCCTTAATCATTTCAAAGTTATTAAAATCTTTACTGATACCAATATTGTGCTCTACAACCTCGGCAGTAATCGCACTGCCCTTAGGTAGAATGATCGTCAGTTTATCGAGTTCATTAGCGATTTTGCTTAAATCGGTACCTAAAAACTCAACCAGCATGGCTGAAGCCTTCGGCTCTATCGTATATCCCTTTCCTGAAATAACTCGTTTTAGCCAAGCTTCAATTTGATATTCTCTCAGTTTTTTGCTTTCGTAGAGAACGCCCTTTTTCTGTATGTTTTTATAGACTTTTTTTCGTTTGTCAAGGGTTTTATACTTATAACAGAAAACTAACACAGTTGTCGGTTGTAAATGCTCTAAATAGTCGTCGAGTTGATCGATAGTTCGGATTAATTCTTGTGCTTCCTTAACAATGATTACCTGACGTTCAGCCATCAGTGGAAAACGTTTGGCATTTGATATAATCTCTTGCATGCTTACGTCTCTACCGTAAAGAACCATCTGATTAAAACTTTTCTCATCTTCGGTCAAAATATTTTTTTCTATGAATTCAGATAATTTATCAATATAATATGGTTCTTCTCCCATTAAAAAATAAACGGGTGCAATCGTTCCTGCTTTGATATCTTTTGTAATTTGTATTACCTGATCCAAAATATTTTTTGTTTAATTGTTCTTTGTCATTAGAAAAAATATCTTTGTCGTATGCAAAAATTAAATTTTCCTTCATTTGAATTTCGCTTCAAAAATACTAAAAATAAGCTAGCTATTTTTGATATCATTCGGAAAAAATTTATTCAGTTAACCCCTGAAGAATGGGTCCGTCAACACGTAGTACACGATTTGATCTATCATAAAAATTATCCCGAACAATTGATAAATGTTGAAAAAGTTATTAAAATTAATGATTTAATTAAACGGTACGACATCGTTGTTTTTAAGCCTAATGGCACCATTCTTCTATTGGTAGAATGCAAGGCACCACAAATTAAAATTGGCCAAACTACCTTTGATCAGATAGCTCGATATAATTTGTTACTGCAAGCCGATTTGCTTTATATAACCAATGGATTAAATCACTATTATTGTCAAATGGATTTTGAATTAGAACAATATCACTTTTTGCCAGAATTGCCTTTATATACCTTAAAACAATAAAACATGTCCAAAATAGCTATTGTCATATTAAATTGGAACGGGCAAAAATTATTAGAAGAGTTTCTACCATCTGTAGTAAAGTATTCCGAATCGGCAACGGTTTATTTAGCCGACAATGCTTCTACGGACGAGTCGATATCCTATGTTTTAAACCATTTTCCTACAGTTAAAATCATACGAAACAACGACAACTACGGTTATGCTCAAGGTTACAATAGGGCATTAAAAGATTTGGAAGAGCCCTACTTTGCTCTGGTAAACTCCGATGTTGAAGTAACGGCAAACTGGTTAACGCCCATAGTTGATCTTTTTGAAAAAAGAACGGATGTTTCCATTATTCAACCCAAAATTCTAGATTACAAGGATAAATCAAAATTTGAATATGCTGGTGCTGCTGGCGGTTTTATCGATTCTTACGGATTTCCATACTGCCGTGGTAGAGTGTTTAACAGTATAGAAACAGACAAAGGGCAATACAATGATATAGTACCCATATTTTGGGCTTCTGGAGCATGTTTTTTTATCCGTAAAAGTACGTTTGAAGAGCTAAATGGCTTTGATGTTGATTTCTTTGCGCATCAAGAAGAAATAGATTTGTGTTGGCGTGCAAAAAATGAGGGGTACCAAATTCTATATTGTGGTACATCAACTATATACCATGTTGGTGGAGCGACTTTAGATTACCAAAATTCACGTAAAACCTATCTGAATTTTAGAAATTCCCTATTTATGTTGCTTAAGAATCTTCCGCGCAAAGTTTGTTTTCGGATTATTTTTCTTCGTTTGTGTTTAGATGGTTTAGCGGGCATAAAATTTTTATTTGAGGGAAAACCAAAACACTGTTTTGCTATTATACAAGCTCATTTTGGTTTTTATAAAAAAGCGGGGCATTTTTATAAAAAAAGAACCACTAAACAAGTTGCCTCCTATTATAGTTGTAAAAGCATTGCCAAGCAGTATTTCCTAGGGAAGCGGAAAAAGTATAACGAAATAATTTAACACTTGTTTTGTTGCAATTAATTTTAATATTAGCACAATTTTTGATAGCTTAGCACTATATAACAAATCATTTTACATTATGAAGAAAATCATTTTAGGATTGTCCATTTTGGCTATTTCTTTGAGCTCCTGCGGATCTCAAAAGAAGATAGCTGCATTAGAAAGTAAAAACAAAGAGATTCAAGATTTATTGAACACTTGTACCATAAAATTAAATACGTGTTTAACAGAAAAAGAATCTTTGAAAACGTATGCTGAAAAGATGAAAGTTGATAATGAAAAGTTATTTAACACTATGGATAACTTAACTTCTTTATCCTCAAAAGGCGCACAAAACTTAGAGAAATCTTTGGAGAGCATGAAAGAAAAAGACTTGAGAATTTCGCGTTTACAAGATGCTGTAAGCAAGAAAGATTCCATTACTCTAGCTTTAGTTACCAGTTTAAAAAGAGAAGTTGGTTTCAATGATCCAGATATCGAAGTAAATGTTGAAAAAGGAGTTGTATTCATATCAATCGCAGATAAATTGCTTTTCAAAAGCGGAAGTTATGTAGTGAGCGATCGTGCTAAAGAAGTTTTAGCTAAAGTAGCTAAAGTTGTAAATAGCAAACCGGATTTCGAATGTATGGTTGAAGGTCACACAGATAATGTGCCGATTAAAAACAACATTATGGAAGACAACTGGGATTTGAGTGTTAAGAGAGCGACTTCTATCACGAGAATACTTCAGAACGACTTAGGTGTTAAGCCAGAGCAATTGATTGCTGCAGGAAGAAGTTCTTATGTACCATTAGTATCTAATGACACTCCTGAAAACAGACAAAAGAACAGAAGAACAAGAATCATCATCATGCCTAGAATTGATCAATTCTATGATATGATTGAAAAAGAAATGAAAATTTTAGCTAAAGGATAATTTTTTATTTCAGTTCAAAAATCAAAAAAGACCGTTTCGACGGTCTTTTTTTTTGATCCATAACCAACTGTAATCCCTTATATTGCATCACCAAATGAAAGTTTAAATCTCTCGTGAGAATGTGCATTCGAAAATTGACGAATCGATCACTTGTTACTATTCAAAATTGGTTATATTCGTATTTAGTACAGATACACCCGTCCAAAAAAATGATATCTATCCGTATAGCCTAAACAATATACCATGGTCAAAACCCTTTTTTGTCTTAAATTATCGTCGATTCTTGTATTGCTAATGTCGTTCTTTTCCACTGCATCACAAGCGCAACGGCCGTTTGTTTTTAAGGTAATAACGACAACACCAGACAAGCAATTGAACCTTTTATTGTCGGGACAATATATTTATGAATGGCAACACCTTCAACAAGGGGAAATATCAAAAAACGGCACCGGATCAGATGCAATCACATTGGATTTACCAGCACCTGGAGAATACAGCATTCGACTTACTCCCACCGGTAAAACACCTTTGCACCGCATTCAACAATACGAATCGTATTATTCCGATATCATCGCTATAGATCAATGGGGAGATATTCCATGGAGCACGATGAGAGGGGCATTTTGCAATTCGCCAAAAATGATCATAACAGCTACTGATGCTCCCGACCTAAGTAGGGTAACTGATATGCATGGAATGTTTTCAGATGCCCAAACACTGAATCAATCGATCAACCATTGGGATGTAAGTACTATTACCGATATGTCTAATTTGTTTTTTGGAGCCGTAAACTTTAATCAACCCTTAAACAAATGGAATGTAGCAAGCGTAACAAACATGTCTCATATGTTTGCCAAGGCTTCAAAATTTAACCAACCTTTGAATAAATGGCGGGTAGAACAGGTCGCCGATATGAGTAATATGTTTGCCAATGCCACCGCGTTTAACCAACGCCTAAATCGATGGAGAATCAATAAGGTTCGCGATCTAAAAATGATGTTTCACGGAGCAAAAAATTTCAATCAATCTATCAATAAATGGAAATTGACTAATGTACAAGAGCTAGCAGGGATGTTTGCAGGCGCAACATCCTTTAACCAACCTTTAAACAACTGGAGATTTGATCGAGTAACTGATTTGACCGCAGTCTTTTCCGATGCTACAGCTTTTAACCAACCCTTAAACAAATGGGACGTGAGTCGCATAAAAAACATGTATGCCTTGTTTAGAAATGCGGTTTCATTTAATCAATCTCTCGATCGCTGGAATGTAAGCAGTGTTGAATCTATGGCAAGTATGTTTGAGGGAAGTGAGCTTTTTAATAAACCTATAGGCAAGTGGAACGTAAGCAACGTCAGAGACATGACCGATCTGTTTTACGGTGCTCAAACTTTTAATCAGGCCATAGGCAGTTGGAACGTGAGTAGCGTCACTTCTATGTCAAGTATATTTGTTAGGGCGTACGAATTCAACCAAGCCCTAAACAATTGGGATGTGAGTCAGGTTAAAAACATGTATCGCATGTTTGCTAATGCCTATAGTTTTAATCAACCACTAGACAGCTGGGACGTTAGTAAAGTCGAAGTAATGAAAGAAATGTTTGCCAGTTCTGCCCATTTCAACCAAGCTTTAAACTCGTGGAATATCAAAAGCGTTACGACTACTGCAGCTATGTTTGAGGATTCAAAAGCATTCAACCAGCCCCTGAATCAATGGGATGTCAGCGGGGTAAAAGAGATGTATAATATGTTTTATGGGGCGCGTGCATTTAACCAGTCATTGGGCAACTGGAATCTAAACAGCGTGAAACTACCAAATAAAAACAACCCCGATATGAGTGGTTTATTACAAATTATTGCACATAGTCAGTTGGATTGCAACAATTATTTACTAACACTAAAAGGTTGGAGCGAAAACCCAAATACACCAGCTAATATTCACTTCAATGCCCCTTTTCTAAAATATCCCATTGAGGCCATACCCTATCGGAATGCATTGGTAAAAAACAAGAATTGGCGCTTTAGGAATGATGTCGAAACCGACTGCATTAAATAATAAATAATCGTTATATACATCCTTTTTATTTATTTTTACATTTTATAAAACAATCGCAACCATGACTAACCAATCAGTACTCAACTTAGCGCCTATTTTTTTGGTGATTTTGATTTTAATCGCGTAGAGATCTTTAGTTTAGAGTATCCCGCGTTAGTTGTTTTTACCATTTTGTCTTTGCTGATTAGCTTAAAAATACTCTATGATCTTCTAAAAAAAGCTGTGCAGCTATTTAAGCCGGAAAAAAACGTTTTGTAACTCCATCTTTTACTGCCTTTTGAGTAAATATAACGCACGATAGATACACAATAAAAATGTTGATATTCCGAATGTTGTTTCTTGATTTTATGGCGAAAGTGATTGCTATTATCAATGCGATGTATCACACAAAAACTTTGAACAGCCTTTAAAAATATCCTAACTATAAAAAAAGGGTCGAGAAATTTTCTCGACCCTTTTCATATATGATAATGGAGTTCTTATTTGACCATGATTTTCTTGGTAATTAATCCATTTGCATTCTTAAACTTCAAAATATACATACCCGTTGACAGATTCTGTAATGGAATCTTTAGCGTCGAAGAAAAAGAATCGGTATTGCTGAAGTGCAACAATTGTTTACCCGTAATGTCAAACAGGGAAACACTTGCCTCTTTCAAATTTTCGCTGGTACTTTCAATGTTTATAAAATCCTTGGCTGGATTGGGCCAAATTTTTAATTCCTTGTCAAGAACGGTATTTTTATCAATTGATAAAGTTCCTAAAACGGGACTGATTATCATTGAAAAATCTTGATTTCCACCAGTCAGATTTCCTTTATGACTTACTACAATTCGATAGGTACCTGCTTGGGCGTTTGGAATTTCAATCTTTTCGATATTATCCACATCATTATCGCCTTTTATAGCGCGTAAATCACTAAAGTTTTTGTTGAGTTTCCATGGCATAAATACTTCACCATCTTTATAAATTCTCAAATCCAAATCATTATTTAGAGCAGGGCTCGAATCGTCTAAAAACGCTGCATAATTATTGTCTTCGCGAGGACTGTCGGTCCATGCTATAGTTGCCGCAAATGAGCTTCCATTGTTCGTTACCACAAATTCCTTTTCATACGTTGCTCCTTGATTTAAGGTTTGTTCAGTAATAAATGCGTCGGTAGATTTACTAGCTCTAATAACTTCAATACCGCGAGCAGCATTGATTAATCCCCATCCAAATTTATGATCAGGACCAGCATCTGCTCCTGCCTCGTCAGCAGTTTGTGCCATTAATGCACGGATGGTAGCAGATTTATAGGCTACACTGTTTTTTTCAATGGCGTATTGCTGCCATAAAATCAATACTCCTGCAACAGCAGGGGCTGCCATAGAAGTACCACTGGCCACAGCGTAATCAGTATCGGATTCATTGTTGGTCGACAATACTTGTACTCCTTTAGCAGAAATATCTGGTTTTATTCTAAAATCATCTGTTGGTCCAAAATTGCTAAATGATGACATTACAACTTGATTTGCACTTGTATAATTGGCTACTTGACCTACCGCTGCAACAACTATTGCATTTTTAGATAGGGTTGCACCTAATAGCAGGTCATTTCCTCTTTTTGTAGGGTTCAATCTATTAAAACTATCGCGGTCGTTACCTGCAGCAACAACAGGTTGGTAAAATGGAGCATTTGTAGTTAAGATGTCGAAACTAAAACTAGTATAGTCATAAGAACCAAAATAATCTACCCGACCATTCCAGTTCTCCACACTGGTATCTACTCCGTAAGAGTGGTTAGAAACCAAAAGACCTTCGGCGGCTTGTTGTGCCATTTCACGAGTGTCGCTGCGCCAATCGTTCGACCAAATTGTGACTTCAGGTGCCATTCCTTTAGATTGCGCATTTCTAGTACCGGATGATGCAATCGTACCCGTAACGTGAGTTCCGTGCGATTCAACTCTGGTAGTACGATCCTTAACGATAACTCTATTAACTAATTCAATATGTGTTCTCAAGGCAA
Source organism: Flavobacterium sp. (assembly GCA_040393465.1). GTDB lineage: Bacteria > Bacteroidota > Bacteroidia > Flavobacteriales > Flavobacteriaceae > Flavobacterium. The sequence goes on from JBEBUC010000013.1 coordinate 48,411, forward strand.
TACCGCCATCCCATACGCCCACAATCATTCCTTTTCCAGTTAAATCCACTCCCAAATCGGTTTTTATATTATCGACGCGAGCTGTTTTTCTAGATCCGGCATTTCTAGTGCTGTAGTAAACTATATGCCCTTCTTCATTGAGTTCTTTTATTTCAAAAAAGTTTCCCTCTTTATCATACCCATTTATGGGTAATCCTTTAGATTTCGCTACTTCGACAGCCTTGTTATAAGCTTGTTCGGAATGAATTCCACTGGCTATTGCTAATTTCTCTAAATTTTCAATTTGAGAATTTTTAATGATATTCTCTCTAACTTTTTCATTTTGAGCATGGACTTGATTTGTCAAAGCCAATGATGTAAAAACAAAAAAGGCATATTGTAATTTTATTTTCATCGTATAATTTTAAACTAGACGATAAATTTAATGCTTTTTTTTCGCAAAAAAACATTTGTTTTTTTTAAACAAATGGTATCGATTAGCTATATATTGGTTAAATAAGTATAATCTTTTTGCATATAATTGATATATCTAAAAATATAGTTTAAAAACAAAACCTGTTTCAGTTAAAAAGAATTGAACTCCCTAATTTTTAGTTTTATTAAAAATTTTAGCCTCGTTCCAATACAAATCCATTTCTTCCAAATTCATGTCTGTAATGGATTTTCCCAATTCAACCGCTTTTTGTTCTATATACTGAAAACGACTTATAAATTTCTTATTGGTTCGCTCGAGTGCTGATTCTGGATTGATTTTTAGAAAACGTGCGTAATTGATTAGTGAAAACAAAACATCACCAAATTCGTCTTCCATACCTTCGGTTTGTTTTAGATTGACTTCTTGTTCGAATTCGTCTAACTCTTCCTTAACTTTGTTCCAAACTTCAGCCCTGTTTTCCCAATCGAATCCGACGCCCTGAACTTTTTCTTGAATTCGACTCGCCTTAATTAAGGCAGGTAGACTTTTGGGTACACCTCCTAAAACGGATTTGTTACCTTCTTGCAATTTTAGTTTTTCCCAGTTTTGCTTCACCTCTTCGGAACTTGAAACCTGGACATCTCCGTAGATATGCGGATGTCTTGAAATTAATTTTTCGCAAATGGCGTTCGCTACATCTGCTAGGTCAAATGCATTGCTTTCACTTCCTATCTTAGCATAGAATACCAAGTGTAATAAAACATCCCCAAGTTCCTTTTTTACTTCTTCTAAGTCGTTATCCAAAATTGCGTCGCCCAATTCGTAAACTTCTTCTATGGTCAAATGACGCAAAGTTTCCATGGTTTGTTTTTGATCCCAGGGACACTTTTCACGTAAGTCGTCCATGATATCTAGAAGCCGTTCTATCGCTTTTAACTGCAGTACTCTATTATTCATGTTTAGCCGTTTTTTAATACAAAAAATCCCGTTAAAACGGGATTTAAATTTTACTTTTCAACGCTTTCCGTCACCGGGGTTTCGACCGTGGCCAAAGCACCAAAAGCTTCTTCAGTAATGACACCTCTATTTTGAAGTATGTTATACCAGTTTAAAACTTTTTTGATATCTGAAATATAAACGCGCTCTTCATCGTATTGAGGAAGGATTTCTCTGAAATAGCTGGCCAAAACAGCATTATCTTCTTTATGAGAAACAGCTGCTTTAAAATTTTCTTTCTGTGCAATGGATTTAAATACAACAAATAATTTTACTTCATCATCATAGGTATACATTGATATTTCAGAGAGTAAACTTACATTGTGTTTCAATCCAATAGTACTTCTTTTTCCGTCCACTAAAGACTCCGCAACAAAACCTGTACGCGTTTGTACTTTTAATTCATACAATCCTGGTTTTCCTGAAATGGCTAATATTCTATCTAAACTCATTTTTTGAAATTATTTTAATTTTAAAGTCACAAATATCTTAATTTGTAATTAATATGCAAACTCTATCTGCTTTTTTTAGAAGCAAACTTCATTTTATAATTGGGAATTATTTTTCCTTCAAATATATTCTGTAAACGGCGAGAATTTAATCTTTTCTTTAAACTGGAAATTTTATCTGTAAATAAAATTCCTTCGATATGATCATACTCATGTTGAATAACACGAGCCGCTAATCCGCCTATTTGTTCTACGTGTTTATTGAAATGCTCATCGTAATATTCTATAGTAACCAATTCCTTTCTATATACATCCTCATTAACGTCTGGAATACTTAAACACCCTTCGTTAAAAGCCCATTCTTCTCCTTCTTCAGCAATAATTTTTGCATTGATAAAGGCTTTTTTATAAGTAGATAAAAATAAAGCTTCTGTTTCCGATATATCATCATTATCCGCGAACGGAGCGCAATCTACTACAAATAATCGAATTGCCAAACCTATTTGAGGTGCAGCTAATCCCACACCGTGTGCACGATGCATGGTTTCAAACATATTCTCAACTAGTTCAGCTAATTGCGGATAATCAGGGCTAATGTTTTCACCTATTTTTCTTAAGACAGGATCTCCATAACCCACAATTGGTAATATCATAATTGTTTTCTTTAATATTTATTCAAGCCTAAAATACTAAGCAAATACAAAATTAATCAAAAAAACAGAAATAATTATTACAATATACAAATTTTGGTATTTATTTTGCACTATATTGCCTAGACAATCTTTACCCATAAAAATAATTTTAAAACTACCTACGGAATAGTTATGTTTAAGAAAGCAAGAAAATTCACAGACAATTCACACCTTACCGACTCTTTAAAAATTACTATTTCTTCAATTATTCCCTTTTTAGTTTTGATGCCGTATAAGGAGTTTACCCTTGCCTTTACCATTGCTATGGGAGCCTTATTAACGGCACCTGTTGATATCCCTAGTAATCTTAAACACAAAGTGGTCGGTTTGCTTGTTGGAACCTTACTGATACCTGCTATTACATTGGTTTTGTGTACGGTTGTGGGTACTATTTTCTTTTATCCCGTTTTTCTATCGATTATTTTCGCACTTTGTATGATTTCCGTTTACGGACACCGTGCTAATATGTTATCATTTACAGGACTTTTAGCTGTTAGTTTGGCCTTTGTTCATCCGTATCAGGGAAAAGATTTATTAATCCATTGCTCGATGTTATTGCTCGGTGGTATGTTGTATTTGGTCATTTCGCTTTTGTTTAACTTGATTCGCCCGAGACGTTATGCTGCTTTGCAAACTTCAGAATGTATGGATTTGACCTCGGAATACTTAAAACTACGTGCCGAATTGTGGACAAAAGGTGCAAATCGGGATAAAATTATTGAGGAACAACTCAATATACAAGTTAAACTTAACGAGGTTCATGAAAATCTTCGCGAATATTTAGTTCGCAACAAAGCCAATACGGGGAACTCCTCTTATAATCGTAAAATGTTGGTGGCCTTTACGGCCTTGGTCGATATTCAGGAGATTGCTTTATCAACCGCTTTTGACCATAAAAGGTTGTATCAATTGTTTGAAAACAATATAGATATCATTGAAGATTATAGAAATTTAGCCTTTCAATTTGCTTCTACCATTTCTAATATTTCGATTTCTCTAAACGTAGGTAAAAAATATACTGCTGTAAGCTCCTTAACAGACGATCTCAAAAAAATTAGTGATAAACTGTATCAATTTCAAAAGAGTAATCAATCGCCTTCAACGTCGGAAGCAGTCATTATGTTTTCAAATGTTATTCATTATGCCAATAAGCAAATTGAGAAAATTAAGGTCCTCGAGCGCGTATTAACTAATACAGTAACCGAGAATGATTTAAAGGGAAAACACAAAGATTTAGAGAAATTCTTGACACCACAACATTACCGTTGGGATACACTAAAGGAAAACATGAACTTTTCCTCTACCATTTTTCGTCATGCCTTGAGATTGACGTTGACTATTTTTGTAGGATTTATGATTGGACAGGTTTTTAATCTACTCAATGCGTATTGGATTTTATTGACTATAGTTGTAATTATGAGACCGGGATTCGGACTTACTAAGCAACGCTCTTTTGAACGGGTCATTGGTACAGTTGCCGGGGGCTTAATAGCTTTTGGTTTGCTGGCTTTTATAGACAATACTCCCGTATTAGCCGTATTAACGATATTTACAATGATTATTGGATATTGGTTTTCGCATACCGATTATAAAGTTGGCGTAACTTTTATCACCATTTATGTAGTGCTTATTTACGGTATATTGACACCTAATTTCATGGATTTGCTTACGTATAGAGTTATTGATACCTTAATTGGTGCTCTTTTGGCATTTGGTGCGAACTACTTGTTGTGGCCGTCATGGGAGTTTTTAAACATTAATATTCACTTGACGAAATCCATTAAAGCGAATCGGGACTATTTAAAAGAAATTTCTATTTTTTACAACGAGAAAGGGGAAGTTACCTTACCGTATCGTTTGACTAGAAAGTATGCCTTTATTGAAATTGGAAATTTAATGTCGTCGTTTCAACGCATGATTCAAGAACCTAAATCCAAACAAAAATACCGTTCGGAATTGTATGAATTAGCCGTTTTAAATCATACGCTTTTGTCTTCCGCTGCATCGATAGGAACTTACATACAATCGCATAAGACAACGGAAGCCTCTAAGGCATTTAACGTGGTTATGGACACGATTGTCAAAAACTTGAACAGTACCATCGAAGTTATACAAGACGCGCAGAAAGAGCGCAATATTTGGACAACTGATGAGCAAAAAGAGTTTGAAATAAGTTTCTCTTATTTAAAAGACATACGCGAAAAAGAGTTGAAACTGGCTATAAGCGACGACGAGGATATCAAAATCAAGATGGAGGAATCGCAGTTGGTGATTGAACAATTAATTTGGTTGACCAGCCTATCCGAGCAGATACTTAAAGTAGCGAAGAAATTAGCCTACAAAAAGAATATTAAGAAAACGGCTTTAGCTGCTTAAAAATAAAAGGGCTGTTTCAAGAAAAAACAGCCCTTTTATTTTAAGAAAATCATTTAGCACCTTTTGGATTGCAACGTATTGGTCTATAAAATACTCCAAGTAATTTTCGTTTTTAGAATACCGAATTACTCTGCTAGAAAATCTTCTAAATATTTAAATCGTTCGGTTAGTTTACCCTTATCTGTTACACAAGCTCTTTCAAAAACACCATCCTTATCGTTGTTAAAGAAAGCAGGCATTACTTGATCAATAAAAGTTTCACCAAATCCCTCGCTGGCATCTTTAGGTAATTCACAAGGAAGATTGTCTACTGCCATCACCACCACAGCGGCGGGGTGTTCAATACTAACTTCCTTATTCTCTCTTGGATAATAGCCATAGATAGGATCGGCAATGGTTGAAGCTCTTAACGTAGAATCGATAGGACCATCGACGTCACAAGAAATGTCAGCTACTACCTTAATTTGGTTGTGCGCTCCGTTTAGCATTTCTTTGGTTAGAATTTTAGGACTCCCTGTTTTGTAGAAATGTCCAGCGATAAAGATATCTGCTTCGCGTGAAAAACGTTCAAAATTGGAATCATACAACTCTGGATTCTTATAGAAATCCGCTTTAGAAGCTTCAGTTCCGTCAATCCTTTTATAATAATCCATGACGTCAATTTGAGTATAAACGGGAACATCGAATGTTTTGTTTAAAAAATCGTCTATAGAAACGGCTTTCATTTTCATGCCGTCTAAGATTTCCTTTGCTCCCATTCCCACTTTACCATGTCCGGTTAAAACCACTTTAACTGGTGGTAAGTACGGACGATTTAAACGGCTAATTAAATCGTCTGTATGCAATAACACCTCGGCTTTCACCAAATTGAACAGTTCGTATTTAATTCCAAAAGCTCTGAATGCATTATATGCCCCTACTATACCAGCATAACGACCAAATCCTATCAAGCGTTTGTTGTTTTCATCAACAAGTGTTTCATGATCGATTAATCGGATATTTTTATCTAAACAAGCTTGTAATAAGGCCCTGTTGTAACTTTGCTTTTTTATAGTGTGCGAAAAGAAAAAGTAGGTCTTGTTTGGAATAAGTGCATCGATGGGAACTTCCTTAACACCTAAGAGTACATCACAATCGGACAAATCATCACTTACTACAAACCCCAAATCTCTATATTCTTGATCTGAAAATACACGGATATCCGAAGTCTCAACGACAAATTCTACTTCAGGAAAACGCTTTACCACTTCAACCAACTCAGAAGGACTAAATACAACGCGTCTATCTGGTGGGCTCTTTCTCTCTTTTATAAGTCCAAATTTCATAAATAAATTCTAAGGCTGTTAATTGTACAATCTTCCAAAATTAAGCTTAATTAATTCTTTTGCAAAACAAAATGACAAATTCATTTTTTCACAGCAAAAGAATTAAAGATTATTTATAGAATGCTTTATTTTAACCCTATCTATTTCAAGCTACTGACTGCGATCATTAGGAAAGTCAATGTTTTTTTAGTATATTTAAGTTAGAATTGCTTGTAAAAACACAGCGGCTCTCGTTTTTTTAATTTATATTTGCCATTCGTTGTTTTTCTAAAATTATTTAGACGACGGATACTTGGGGTCGATTGGCTTTGACAGCAAGTGGAATTAGATTGTAAGCATGTCGAGCGCTGAAAAACAGCTCGTAAATATCATTTTTCAAACTTTTCAAACGGCGAAAATAATTACGCTTTAGCTGCTTAATCTGAATCACAGTAAGATTTGCCTAGTTCTCACCAGGTGAGAAAGCTAGATTCTCCAAAAAAGCCTTGGTTTGTGGCGTTTTAATCCGGAGAACCGTAAAAATAAACCTAGGGAACCTTTAGTCTCGACGGGTTTCTGACAACTAAGAGAATAAGCGACAGGTGGCGGTTCCTAGCCAAGCTTGTCGACGAAAAACTAAGAAGGAACTAAACATGTAGAAAGCTTTTTGATTGCTTGTTTGGACCCGAGTTCGATTCTCGGCGACTCCACAAAAAAACCGCTAATCCTAATAAATAAAGGTGTTAGCGGTTTTTTTTATGTATGCTCGACAACTTTTGTAACGGGATTCTTTGATAGGGCAATTAAATCGAATGAGGTTTCGGCTACTTAAATTAAAAAAAACTAATTCACCGTAGAGAACATATACTTAGATGTATGTAAAATCGTATTTAAATCTATTTGACAGTTTTTCACAAATAATGCGACTATAAACGGTACACACATTTTATTCAAATTTATTTTTATCCAAGTTTATTTTTTTGTAAATTACATTTAATGAGTTACTAACAGGTATTTTTTTAAATTTTGTAACAGCTTAACTTCATGAAATAATGAAAATAGACGACTATTTCGTAACTAAAGTTCCCCAAAATCCTTTGCTTAAAGAAATTGTGGAAAACTATTTTTATATCGATATTCCCACAGCCTTATTATCCAATCAAGAAGAATTTATAATACCATTTCCACGGATTACATTTGGATACTTTTTTGACTATCCGTTTACAGTTACTAACCATACTTTAAATACGAGTGAATTAGTAAATATGGTAATTTCACGAATTTCTACACAAAAAATAACGGTACTACCTGCTACAAATCGAGTTCGTATTCTCGGTGCCCATGTAAAGCCTTTTGGTTTGGCTCATTTCACGGAGAAGGCTATAAATACATTGCCTTGGTTAATCAATACAGAAGAACTATTCGGAAGTACGGCTAAAAGATTCACTCAAAAAGTAAATTCTTGTACCGATACGGAACAAATGTTTAGTGAAGTGGAAAACGTATTCTTAGATTGTATACTTAGTCGCAAATTGCCTCTTATAACCAAGGCTATTGAATTGATTGAAATCAACTACGGACATATAGAAATAACCGAGCTTTCTAGGCAATTAAAGGTTTCCGACCGTACGTTGCGAAATCACTTCCATGCCTATATTGGTTGCTCTCCTAAAGAATATTTTCGCATTGTAAAACTCAAGCAGGTAGCTTATCAGCTAAAGTATTCTGAAAATTCGTTAACCGACATGGCTTATGATCATCAATATTTTGATCAGGCTCATTTTATACATGAAGTGAAAGGTATTACTGGGCAATCTCCTAAACAACTTCGAAAAGAAATTCCAAATTTCCGTTTTTTACAATTTTAAGTTTTGGATGTTACCGAATTTTGTCCTGTATAACAAATATATAGGAAAATGAAACTTATTGGTATTTTATTGGCAAGCCTATTTGCAATAGGCCCCCCTACTGGCATTAAACAAGTCGAAAAAACAGGAAAAGTGACCTTTTCAGTTAAAAAAGGCTTTAGGACGGTCAACGGTCAATTCGGAATAATGGATTATCGTATTCAACTCGATCAAGAAAGTTCTAGTTCCGTCTCTGGTACAGTAAATGTTAGCAGTATATCAACAGCTAATACAACAAGGGATAAACATTTACAAAAGAAGGAATGGTTTGATGCTGCTACTTACCCTACTATAACACTTCAGTCTAAAAAAATAATCAAGAAAAGTGAAGGCAGTTATATAGGAACTTTTGAACTAAAAATCAAAGGTAAAACACAGGTTTACAAAATTCCATTTCAGATAGTAAAGGACGAAAAAAATCAAAAATTACGGAGCACTTTCGATGTATCCGCTAAGCACTTCGATATCGGTGGCGGACTCATTACGCTGTTGGTGGGCGATAAAGTGATTATAACTATGGAATTACCTTTTTAAAATATTGAAGATGAAACGTAAAACAATACTTAAAGCCCATATTGGTGCTACTATAGTTGCTGCAATAACTATTATTACTTTTTTTAGCTTATCCTTAGTAGCAGAAATTAAGGGAGATATATCCTTTATTCAGCGTATTAAGGCTCTTATACTTTACGCACTTCCAATATTGGTAGTAACGATGCCTGTGCTCAAATTTACCGGAGATAAACTGGCAGCAAAGTCAAAAAGCCCTATGGTATTAGCTAAGAAAAAAAGAATGAAATTAATAGGAATAAACGGGATGGTATTAATAAGTATGGCTGTTTTTCTATATTATCGCTCCCACTACCAATCTATAGATCAGCTGTTTCTTATAGCTCAAATGATGGAATTTGGTTTTGGATTAGGGAATTTGACCTTAATAGCCCTTAGTGCGAAGGATGGTAGGCAACTTTCAGGTCGACTATTAAAATAAATACGCCTTAAAAAGTAGAGCTAAAAAAAAACCACTAACACTTTTGGTGTTTAGTGGTTATTTGTTTTTTTGAATTCCGACCAACTTAAGTTGATTAGAACTAATGAAAAATTCAAAAAATAATTAAGCGCGTCTAACTTGAACTGCTGTTAATCCTTTTTTACCTTCTTCTACTTCAAAAACTACTTCGTCGTCCTCACGAATACTTTCTAGTAAACCTGTGCTGTGTACAAAAATATCTTGTGATGACCCGTCTTCTTTAATAAATCCAAAACCCTTTGCTTCATTAAAAAATTTTACTGTACCTTTTTTCATGCTTTTTATTTAAATGTTATACTAACAAATATAAATAGAGATTATGTAAAAGCAAGTGTTTTGTTAATTTTTTATTTAAAAAAAATAATTGTATTGATAATATTATATTTTCGGTATAAATTAGACAATATAAATAGTAAACAAGGCTATTTTTAAAGTAAATATACAAAAACGTTAATTCTTTTGAATTATTACAAATAGATTTTCTAATTTATCAAAAGTAAATTTTACAAATGCAAGGTAAAATAGAAATTGCTCAGCAAATTAAAAAGTATTTGACGACTAAAGATAATGTATTGGACTAAATAATAAAACTAGTCTTCGCGTTTTACAAAAATCTCGCTGGGAAGCACACCAAAATTATTTTTATAGAGCAAGGTAAAGTAGGTGGTTTTGTTATATCCCATTTCAAAAACAACTTCACTGATGTATTTGAATTTACCACTAAGGAGTAATTCTGTAGCTAATTTTAATTTTTCCTGTTTAAAAAAAGTAGCCGGACTGCTTCCATACATAGCTTTATATGCTTTATTGTATTTAGAAGCAGACATATTTGCCTTTGTAGCCAGTTTTTCTATCCCAGGAAACGATAGGTACAATTGAGAAATTAAAAAATCCTGACTTTTCTCGAGCGCTTCAGCATCTTTTTCATAAATCATTTTGGCAGCAACCTCTACATTGATGCGTTCGAGGAAATATCCCAACAATTGGTAGGCGGAACTTTTAATTTCAAATTCAAAATAGAAATCGTTGATTCGTTGCTGTTTTAAATTGAAAAGGGCCACTTTACTCCTGCTGTCAATGTTTTTATAAAAGAATATCTTCTTTTTTCTTCGATCAAATACATCTTTGAATTCTTCTGTTAACTTGGATTTGTTTAGATAGGTTTTCATTAACTTTTTATCGATAAAAAGACGAAGCGAATACAGGTGATTTCCCATTTCTATATTATAAGAACTTACGATACGACTATCAATGACCCCTAAACCAAACTTGGAACTGTCTCCAACCTCAAAATTCGATTTATTGACGGTATGTCTATTGATATCATCACTTAAATCATAATAAATAATCCAAAAATCCCCTTCAGAAGGCAGGCGTACTAAACGTAACGGTATGTTTAGTACTGCGTCTATTAGTAAAACAGCAAAACCGGGCGCGATTTCCATAAAAAAAGTTTCACCTTCGGCTATAGGAGGTTTAAAAGACATTATTCGTTGGTCGGATTCAATATATCCCCCCAATTCATCGAGGAATTTTTTACGCCAATCCGTAGAAAATGAAAAAGTATGATTAAAATCTTTCAATAGTTAAGCCGATTTATATTAAAGTAAATTTTGATATTCTTTGGGATAAATTCCGTAGGTTTCTTTAAATCTTTTTGCCAAATAGGATATACTTGAATAATTCAATTTCTCAGCAACTTCTCCAATAGTATATTGACCCGAAGCCAATAATTCTTTGGATTTATACAACTTATTTCGTTGAAAAAATACTCCAGGGCTAGAACCGGTTATTTTAGCAAATAACTTTTTGTATTTTGATGAAGACATCGATACTTTGGCGGCTAAAAAATCAACGCCTGGAAAATCGCCTTCAATGACAGTTAATAAATATACTTTGGATCTTAAAATATTTTTAAAATCTTCATTTAGCGCTTTACCAATTACTATTTTTTCAGTAGTGATTTGTTTTAAATATTCTGTTAATAAATCATATACCAATGACTTAAAGCAAAATTCATAAAATAAATTATCATAGGCGATTTTTTTAAATTTCTGAATTAATAAGGCACTTTTGGTACTCATCCTATCCATGCGGATGATGGTGTTTTTAGATTGATTAAAAATCTTATCTGCAAGCGGTGCCAAATTTGGAATATTTTTGAAATATGCTTTCAAGGCATCTTTTTTAATAAAAATACAAATACTAAATATTTTTGTTTCTTTATTAATGATATAATTTAGTTTTAAATCACTGTCAACAACAGAAAAATTATAATTTAATTTTCCAATCAAGCTTCTTTCCTGATCATCGACTACTAAATCCACATCCTTACCCTCAAAATCATAAAAATACAAACCTACAAAGCTAGCATCTTGACTAGTATATTGAACTAGAACGTCTTCTTTGTAAACAGTATCTTCCAACATGGCCGTAATATCTTTCTCTATGGGCAAAATATAATGTATACCCTTATAAGTTTCATTATCCCCCTTAATAAAATGATCCTCGACAACACCTCCCATAGCTTCAGCAAGTACTTCGATCCAATTGAGCTCCACGCGGTAATGCGGTACAATAACTTTCATCTTAAATGATTGATTATTAAAGTGTTGTTTTTATCTAGTTATAAAAAACTTGGTTTAATTGGAATTATTTTAACAATATGTTGAAATCTACTTTGTTAGAATACAATCAAACAAAACAAATATATGCAAAATGGATTTGTTATTAGTTAAAAATATGTTTTTTGCGAGGTATATATCGGAAATTAAATAGTTTAATACACAAATAAGCATTAATTATAGCTAAGTGATGATTTTAAATGATTAATTGAAAATTAAGTTAAAAAACGGACTATTTATTACATTATTAAAACTAATTATTTTTATATTATTCGCATTTAAGCCTATTTTATTGTTAAAATTTATTTATAAAGTCAAATAATCAACTTTTTAATTGGGTCAGCTTTAAATTAAAGATTAAAAATATCAACTGTAATGATAATTGACTCTATCGGTTTAACATAAAAAAAACCTGTAAAATTTCTTTTACAGGTTTCCTTTTTCATAGCAAATCTAGGTATAAAAAAACAAGGCTCGCCGACCTCCATATGGATAAGAGGTGAACGGCAAATCCCTATTTTTACAAATCAAAATATTATGTGACATCAAAATAGGCCAACAAAACAACAAAACCAAATCTTTCCTATAAGTAGCCAACTCAAGAAAAATTTAAAAATAAAAAAGCCTATTTATTCGTTTAAACACAAAACAATTTTGATTGTCTTTCATAAACTTGTTGAGCAAATTTACTGTAGTTTTTGATCAAAGCAAATAGTCATTAGTATATTTAACAAAGTAGGTCCTTTTGAGATAATATTTGTTAAAATCCAATTTTGCACACATTTTGTACATATTGCTACTGCTCTTGTTTTTTGGCAAAAAAAACTTTAAATACCTTCTTATTCTTCTCTTTTGTCTCTCTTATATCGAAATATTAAAAAAATACTAAATAAGTGCTTTCCATCAGTTAGTATTCTTAAAGAAACTATATTTACATATAGTTACGCTGGCTATTCGGTTGACAACTAGTTTTTCTTTATATGAACCATAACTCACTACTAGTTGAGTGGATACTGAGGCTAGTAATCTAAAAATTAATCATTTTAAACTTTTGCTATATAATGAGAGACCCATTTATTCAAACTTTATTGGAAAATAATCGTAGTTCTGCTAGTTTTTTAGATAAGTTGCGTATTGAAAGTTTTACCGATATACTTTTTCGTTTTTTGTTTCAGTTGGAAGATAAAAAATACCTCTCGGAAGAAGCTATAGAAATTCGATTAAACAGCTTAAAAAGCGAATTTACTACGATTCTTTATCACTCCTTTAACGATGCTATACAAGTTCAAAAGATAGTTGATTCCTTTTTTGAAGCGTTACCCAATATTTATTTTAAATTGCTAAAAGATGCCAATGCCATACTCGACAATGACCCTGCTGCAACTTGTTTACAGGAAATCTTAATTTCTTATCCCGGTTTTTATGCTATATCCATTTATCGTTTTGCACATCAATTGCAGTTACAACAAGTAAAACTCATCCCTAGAATATGGACGGAATTTGCACATAATAAAACCGGTATTGATATTCACCCAGCTGCCTTGATAGGAAATTCATTTTTTATAGATCATGGAACGGGAATTGTTATAGGAGAAACTACTATAATTGGCAATCACGTTAAAATTTATCAAGGTGTGACTTTAGGGGCTATTTCTGTTTCAAAAGAAAAGGCTAACTTGAGACGCCATCCCATTATTGAAGATCATGTCGTGATTTATTCGGGAGCGACTATATTAGGAGGCGAAACTACAATTGGGCATAATAGTGTAATCGGTGGGAATGTGTGGTTGACCAAGAGTGTGGAGCCCAATTCGATTATTTACAACAAGAGTAAAAGTTATTCTAAAGATAAAGAATTTATACCCGAACCCATTAACTTTATAATATAAAATATCATGAAAGTAAATACCATTTTAGAAACCATAGGCAATACGCCACATGTGAAAATCAATAAGTTATTTCCAAGCGATATTCAAGTGTGGATAAAATTAGAGAAAAGTAATCCCGGCGGAAGTTTAAAAGACCGAATAGCCTTAGCCATGATTGAGGATGCAGAAGCGAAAGGTTTACTTAATAAAGATACGACTATTATCGAACCAACCTCGGGAAACACCGGTGTGGGACTGGCGATGGTTTGTGCTGTAAAAGGTTATAAATTGATTTTAGTCATGCCGGAATCTATGAGCATGGAAAGACGGAAATTAATGTCGGCCTACGGGGCTAAATTTATTTTAACTCCTAAAGAACTAGGTACTTCTGGGGCTGTCAGTGCAGCAATAGAATTGGCTAAAAACACGGAAAACTCCTGGGTTCCTCAACAGTTTAATAATCTGGCGAATCCAGAAATACATCGAAAGACTACTGCACAGGAAATACTTAACGCTTTTCCCGATGGTTTAGATTATTTAATAACTGGTGTGGGAACTGGTGGTCATATCACAGGTGTAGCTGAAGTTTTAAAAGAAAGATTTCCCTCCATTAAAATATTTGCTGTAGAACCGGAACAATCGCCCGTACTCAGTGGCGGTCAGCCTGGTCCACACCCATTACAGGGGATTGGAGCAGGATTTATCCCACAAATTCTAAACACTAATCTTTTTGATTCCATTATAAAAGTAGCCAAAGAAGAAGCCTTTACGTTTACACAACGAGTTGCGCAGGAAGAAGGTATCCTTGCAGGAATTTCGACCGGTGCTTCATTGGCAGCTGTTTCACAAGTTGTAGGTGATTTGCCCAAGGGGTCGCGCGTACTTACCTTTAATTATGACACCGGAGAACGCTATTGGTCTATTGCGGATTTGTTTGATGAAAAAACTGCAGAAATAAAGTCATAACAAAGAAAACCAGAACGTCGTTTCTGGTTTTTTTTTAATTATATACACAAAAAAATGATTTTTATATTGAATTAAAATATAAAAACGATATATTTGTATATATTTTATTTAAACCCGCTGCTTTAGTCATTGAACAGCTTCTGATATTTTCTTTGTTTTTAGCTGTTGCTAAAATCCTTACCTACCTTTTTTTCAAAGAACTTATCCGCTGTATCAGATCCGTACTAGCAGCAAAAAAAAGATTACATGATTCAAATCAACAAAAAATCACCCGAACATCTACCGTCTGAAAAGGAATTTACAACTTATAGCGCTTTTTTATATCAGCACTTAGAGCAATACGGCGATGAAAAAGTAGATATAGAAAAAGCTTTGAATTACGCTTTAGCAAAAGAAGGTAAACCCGGTGGGTTTCTACTTATTGCTCAAAAAAATCAAAACGAGATTGCCGGTATTGTCGTAATCTTAAACACCCAGATGGATGGTTTTATTCCCGAACATATTCTAGTTTATATTGCTACTAATGCGGCACTTCGCGGACAGGGAATTGGAAAGGCACTTATAGAAGAAGTTATCCAACAAACTACCGGTTCCATAGCTTTGCATGTAGAAGCGAATAATCCTGCAAAAAAACTATATGAAAGACTGGGATTTGAAAATAAATATTTAGAAATGCGTTTAAAAAAATAATCATGGCATTTATTACATTAAACACAAAAAAATTAAAAGAGAATTTTCAGATACTAGATGGGATTTTTGCAAGCAAAAACATAGAATGGGCCATAGTTGCGAAACTGCTTTGTGGAAATGAATTGTATTTGGAAAAATTACTCGAACTCAATCCCAAACAAATTTGTGATTCCAGAGCGTCTAATTTACAAATGGTTAAAAAAATTAATCCCCTTGTAGAAACCATTTATATCAAACCACCCCCAAAACGAAGTATTGACAAAATAGTCAAATATGCCAATATCAGTTTTAATACCGAATTGGAAACCATAAAACTGTTGTCCAAAGCAGCCGTAAAACAAAAAGTACTTCACAAAGTGGTTATTATGGTAGAATTGGGAGAACTACGCGAAGGTATTTTAGGAGAAAGTCTAATTTCTTTTTACGAGCAGGTCTTTGAGCTTCCCAATATTGAGATTATTGGAATTGGAACAAATTTAACCTGTATGTATGGTGTGTTACCCAATGCAGATAAACTAATACAGTTGTCGCTGTATAAACAAATCTTAGAGATTAAGTTTAATCGTGAAATAAAGTTTTTATCTGGCGGGGCTTCTGTTACGATACCTCTTATATTAAATGGAAGTCTTCCCGTAGCCATCAACCACTTTAGAGTTGGTGAAAGTTTGTATTTAGGAACCAATGTTTATGATAATACGCTGATTGACCACATGCATTACGACGTTTTTAAACTTTATGCAGAGGTGATTGAGTTACATGAAAAACCCATGATTCCGTCTGGAGAAATGGGATTGAATCTCTTGGGCGATAAAACGGAATTCGATTCTTCCTTAGAGGGAAGTATTAATTATAGAGCCATTATTGATTTAGGATTACTGGATATTGAAATTGATCACATAACACCAGCGGATTCCAATATGAAAATTGTTGGTGCCAGTTCAGACATGATTGTCATCGATTTGGATCAAAATCAAAACCAAGTAAAGGTCGGTGATTTAATTCCCTTTAAAATGAATTATATGGGCATTCTCCGAATTATGAATTCGGATTATGTAGAAAAGAAAATTGAATAAAAACAGGGAGCGTCAGCTCCCTGTTTTTATATATTATACTACGTTTTCTTGAAATAATGTTGTTGTCAATAGATCCAAATCCAAACTACGACCTGGATGCGGTCTGGAAGTTTGAAGGCAGGAACTTCGAACGGCAGTCAGCCATCTGAAACGTTCAGAAACCTCCATTTTTGCAATCGGACCTCCCTGGATAAGACCAAAGGCAATATTTTCAAAAGCTTGGACGTAATTTAATAGATCTTGAAATTCTACTTCTGTTTTAAACAGGCTAAACTTAGCTTTATCGATATGAAATTTAGCCTTTATAAATTTGGATTGTTTGCAAAAAACAATCACACCTATATTAAAAAACTCTTCGCGTTCTACTTGAGGAACAAAACGAATAATGGAATACTCATACAAGTGCATGTCGTGCCTTTTTAGCTTCATTAATAAATAGTTCTGAATGCGCCAGTCTAGTTGTTAAAAACGACAAATAAATGCCTCTAATCTGCTCTGAGTTCCATTCTGAACCCTCCCACTCCAACCATTCCTCTGGAATTAAGTCAACGATAGCTTGGAGTATTGCTGGATTCAACATTTCCTTAAATTGTTTATCAACCAAATCGAGCTGAGAAGCTTTAGGTAGTAAGACATGATCCTTAATTAAGGCAAAGGGAGTAATCGCACTTTTTTCCCAATTGGTAAATGCATGATGAAAATAAAATGCAGCACCGTGATCGATTAACCACAATTCCTTATGCCAAAATAGCAGATTGGTGTTTCTAAAAGTTCTGTCAACATTGGTAATAAAAGCATCCAACCAAACAATCTTTGAAGCTAGCAACTCCTCCACTTCCGTAGTAGCGGGATCGTAAGTTAAGGATCCTGATAGAAAATGTAAAGCGAGATTTAGACCTTGACTAAATTGTAATAGATCTTGAATTTCTTCGTCTGCTTCGGTTCGTCCGAAAGCTTCATCTAAATGAGCAAAAACGATTTCCGGCACATCAAATCCCAAATATCTCGCAATTTCCCCCCCTAGTAATTCGGCGATCAGCGCTTTAACACCGTGTCCAGCGCCTTTAAATTTCAAAACATACTTAAATCCATCATCAGCATCGGCCAAGGCGGGAAGTGAGCCACCTTCTCTCAACGGTGTAATGTATCTGGTAACATTCACAGTTCGAAGATTAAATTGGTCTTCTTTCATATTCGTAAGTTTTTTAATAAACAAATATCCTTTTTTATGAATTTTAATAACCTCATAAGTCTAAAACCCACTTGGGTTGCGCTTCTAACACTTTGTTATGAATGGGACAATCAAGGTCATGCGCCCCGGGTAAATAACCACTACTCATTAAAAATTCATTGACTATTTCACCTCCAATGAACTTAAAGTATTGCTTGAATAAAACAATCCAAATATCCTTGTCCTTAGGATAATGAAAATCAAGCCAATTTTTAAACGAGCCCATTTCACTTTGAATTTTCACAATTTGTTTCGCATTGTAAATCGCTGCATGAATTTTGAGTTTATTTCTTATTATTTTGGAATTTTGCAACAATCTAGAGATATCCTCTTCCGTATAAGCTGCTACTTTTGCAATCTCAAAATTGTCGTAGGCTTCGTAAAAATGATCTTTTTTATCTAAGATTAACGACCAACTTAATCCAGCCTGATTGATCTCTAAAATCAATCGAGCAAAGAGTTCCCGATCATCAGAAATAGGAAATCCATATTCATTATCGTGATAATTTTTATTGGGATTTAAGGTCTTTGGTTCTAACGCATTGACAAATTGGCAATATGTTTTTTTACTAACTTCCATCATACTTTAATTAGAATACCCGCTTTCCTCATCTTTGCAGGAATATCTATTTGCTCATCGCGCGATTTAATATTTGAAAATTCGCGAATTTTGCCATTTTTTAATTTTAGATATGCCTTAGATCGTATTCCCTTTGCTTTTTTAAGATAGCTAATATCTTCGATTTTTATAATCGCAGCACTCGTCTTAAAGAAGAAATTCTTGATAAAGAAATAAGCAAAAACCCCCAGTATAAGTATAAATACATAATCATATAAATCGATACGAGTCCAATCGATTAAGAACATTTTGGCGGTAGCTGCTAATAAAACAATGGAAACCACAATGCGCTGTGCTCCAAGTAAGGATTTCATGTCGTCTTGAATTTCGATTTGCTTATTTTGTGAATCGTATGTTATTTTCATTGTTACTAAAGTTTTTTGTGCAGTATTAACACCCAATTTGTATGCCAAAAACGCCGTTGCTTTACCTTGTCAGTTATAAAATTTAACCCTAAGCCATAAAAAAAACTATTACTAGAAATCTGGTAATAGTTTTTTTAAAATTTTCAAGAATAAACAGTTTCACTTACCATTTTTTAAAATAGAGATACACTTTTTCGCTACCTGAGTATCGCGTAAACTTATCTTCTACTCTCAACATATCCTTTTGGAAGCCAATATCGATATTTCCTTTATAATACGTTTTTTTAATCGTATCTATAGTGATAATATTGGTCTGTTTATTGGTATCAATCTTGACAGTATAGTCATATATGTCTACAAACATCTTTCCTTTTGAAATCATTTTCGATTTTCTCATCGTTCTTCTGAAGTCTAAACTACAATCTCCAACTGTACTCTTTGCTAAATCAAAACTTTCATAAGTTATAGAGTCTTTCTTCGCTGCGATGTCACCTCCTAAGAAAACCAATCTATTATTGCTTAAACAATTGGATTTATATACCGCTCCGAATTTTCTATCACCTATTTTGGCTCCTTCATATCTCCACACACTTGAACTTAAATCTTCAAAACTATTTAGTGCTTCATAAGGCGCTTCAAATACAGTGTCAATTTCTTCGGGATTACTATCATCACTCTTGGAACAGCCAACTCCAATTATCCCTACACTAGCTAAAAGGAAAAAAAACGATTTTTTCATACTTCAAAATATTAATCAATTTACAAATTAAGTTCAATAAAAAGTGTTTTCAAAACTTTTTATAAAAAAAGAGTTATTTTGCTTGACTTAATTTAAAAAAATTTTGCTTTTATTGTTTTTTAAAATACAAATACACCTTTTCTTTACCACTGAAATTAGACAACTTGTCTTCGATTCTTAAATAACCCGCTTGAAAACCAATTTCTACTTTACTTGGTTGAGAATCCGTTCCTGCACTTAATTTTTTCGAATTGTTATTTAGGCTATTTGATTTTTTTGATTCTTCGGAGCCATCTGAATCTTCGTCATCAAATGGATTTGCCTCAATGGGCATACCGTTGCTGATATCATCACCATCTGCCGGGATTTCATCTAATTTTCTGTAAGTACACCAAGATTCTTCGTTTGTTACACGGTGAATCATTAATCGACTAACAAATTCAATTTTGCAGCCTTTTCCAAGTAAACTATAATTAAAATAATCAAAGATTCCATTGGAATCATCAGGATTTACTTGATTAAAAACCAAGAGATTCTTAGTCATGCAACTGCTGTCAGATATCCGGCCAAATTTCCGATCTCCAACTTTAGAACCTGCATAAGCCCATGCTTTACTGTCTATTTCTTTAATATTTTTTAAAGGGGTATACTCCGCATCGAAAACGGGATCGCCTATGGTATCATTATCGCTTTTTGAACAACTCATGCTCAAAAACACCAACATAAACATTGATAAATAAATATTCCTTGTCATAAAATTGTTTTAAAAATTACTTAAATTAGCCTTTGTTTCTCTACTGTGTTTTTTGAGATATAAAGTATCGTTAATAATTAATGGGCAATGTAGTAAAAAAATCAGACATCTACTTCTTTTATTTAATAATGTTAAAAAACTGTAAAACATTGCCGTAAAATTGTAGCAAGACTTTCCTTTACGAGGTCATGTTTTTCTAATATAAAGCTGTGCTATGTTGGCATTGTTTAAAATTTCTTAGTTGCAAATAAAAGATTGGAAATGAATATAACCTGATTTTACTGCGCTAATAGATTTAAATTACAGATTTAGATAAACGCTAGAAATCTGAAAGTAAGTCGAACATAAACGGAAATTATTTTCACTATTTGAAAGCAAAAAAACCTATCTAAATACATAGATAGGTTTTTTTGCTTTCAAAACTATAGTGATTTTATATCAACTCTGTCTATATCGACTTTATTATATATTCAAAGCTCTATTGTCTGTTGCTGCTAAAGCTGCTTCCTTAAAGGCTTCAGCAAAGGTTGGATGTGCGTGAGACGATCTAGCTATATCCTCCGCAGATGCACGGAATTCCATAGCCACAACCGCTTCAGCTATTAAATCAGCTGCACGTGCGCCTATTATATGAACGCCCAATACTTCGTCTGTTGTAGCGTCGGCTAAAACCTTTACCAAACCGTCTAAATCACCGCTTGCTCTTGCACGACCTAATGCTTTAAATGGAAAACTTCCCACTTTATAAGCTACTCCAGCTTCTTTCAGTTGTTCTTCTGTTTTACCTACAGCAGAAACTTCTGGCCAAGTATAAACAACTCCAGGAATTAAGTTATAGTTGATATGTGGTTTTTGTCCCGCAATTATCTCTGCAACCATAACACCTTCTTCCTCTGCTTTATGTGCTAACATAGCGCCGCGAACGACATCTCCAATAGCATAAATATGAGGAACAGTTGTTTGCATGTGATCATTTACTTCAACTTGACCTCTATCCGTAAGTTTTACACCCGCTTTATCAGCGTTTAATCCATCTGTATAAGGACGACGCCCTACAGATACCAAAGCGTAATCACCCTCTAAAGTAATGATTTCCCCTTTTTTATTTTCCGCTTCAACGGTTACCGTATTTCCAACGCGTTTTACCGATTGAACTTTATGTGAAGTATAAAACTTCATACCTTGTTTTTTCAATACTTTTGTCAATTCTTTAGACAAAGTAGCATCCATTCCTGGAATTACTCGGTCAGCAAATTCAACAACAGAAACCTGAGCTCCCAATCTTAAGTACACTTGACCTAATTCCAATCCGATAACACCACCACCAATAACAACTAAGTGTTTTGGAATTTCTTTTAAATTCAATGCTTCTGTAGAAGTAATTACTCTCTCTTTATCTAAAGTAATAAATGGCAAAGACGAAGGCTTAGATCCAGTTGCAATAACTGTATTTTTAGCCTCAATTTTTTCTACACTTCCATCTGCTTTAGTAATATTGATCACTGTCGCACTTTCAAAAGAGCCTACTCCCTCAAATACAGTAATTTTGTTTTTACCCATTAAATATTTTACACCAGCAACAGTCTGATCTACGACTTCCTGCTTGCGAGCAATCATTTTTTCCATATTAATTTTTACATCACCTGGAATTTCAATTCCATGTTCCGCAAAGTGAGCCATTTCTTCTACGTGATGTGATGAAGACAATAAAGCTTTTGAAGGAATACATCCTACATTTAAACAAGTACCTCCTAATGCTGCATATTTTTCAATAATAGCAGTGTTAAATCCTAATTGTGCACAACGAATAGCAGAAATATATCCACCAGGTCCTGAACCAATTATAACTACGTCAAATGAACTCATAATATTATGTTTATGTTGTGTATATTATTTAAAGGAACAAATTTACGATTTTATACCAACTAGAGAAGAATTTAGAGAAAAGATTTTTTCTAAAGCACCTACAAAAAATGGTTACTTTAGTTTTTGAGACCATAACAATTCCTTCAATTTTCGTTCATAAATTAATACGTCTATTTAACGCCCAGTTCCACAAATCCACTGAAAAGTATTTTATCTGGTTTTATTTTCTAAGATTAACCTTTAAAAACAGAAAAATAAACTACATAATTACTTAAAATAATAATATAAAAACTAAATACAGCTTATTAAACCAAACATATTGCTATTTCCATATTAATTCCCTTATTTTGAAATTCAATGTTTAAACCATAGCGATGAAAAAATTTGATGCAGCCGACAACATTCAAGATTTACAATATTTCGGAGAATTTGGAGGTGTAAACCCGTCTATATCCGATTCCTCTACTTATACTTTTCTATCAGCTAAAACCATGTTTGATACCTTTGAAGGTAATACAGATGGCTGCTATCTTTATTCGCGTCACTCCTCACCGAGTAACTTATATTTAGCACAGGCTTTGGCAGTAATGGAAGGGGCTGAAGCGGCCAATGTTACCGCTTCTGGCATGGGAGCCATTACTTCTACCTTATTACAACTTTGTAAAAGCGGTGACCATATTGTTTCTAGCAGAACAATTTACGGAGGAACTTATGCTTTTATGAAAAACTTCTTACCTGGATTTGCTATAAAAACCAGTTTTGTCGATATTACAAAAACCGAAGCAGTTGAAGCGGCAATTACAGCAAATACGAAAGTACTTTACTGCGAAACGGTAAGTAATCCGCTACTGGAGGTGGCAGATATTGAAGCCCTGGCTCAATTAGCTAAAAAACACCAATTAACTTTAGTAGTAGACAATACTTTTTCGCCACTTTCAGTGGCACCAATCCAATTGGGAGCCGATGTGGTTATTCACAGTTTAACTAAATATATCAACGGTAGCAGTGATACTGTTGGAGGTGTTATTTGTGCATCTAACGATTTTATTAATGCTTTAAAAAGTGTAAACGACGGTGCCTGTATGTTATTAGGACCAACCATGGACAGTTTACGTGCTGCAAGCATTTTAAAAAATTTACGTACCTTACATATTAGAATAAAGCAACACAGCTACAATGCCCAATACTTGGCTCAAAAATTGGAATCGGACGGTATTAAAACGGTTTATCCCGGTTTAGCCAGTCACCCTAGTCATTTGAGATATAAAGGCATGATTACTACTGAATATGGTTTTGGAGGCATGTTGACCATTGATGTGGGTACTCTAGATAAGGCCAACGCACTAATGGAACTCATGCAAAACAAAAATCTAGGCTATCTAGCGGTGAGTTTAGGTTTTTACAAGACTTTATTTAGTGCACCAGGAACTTCTACTTCATCTGAAATACCATTAGATGAACAAAAAGATATGGGATTGACCGACGGCTTAATCCGTATTTCAATTGGATTGGACAACGATATCGAAAGAACATATCAAGCCATGAAAGCTTGTATGAAAGAATTGCAAATAGTGTAACATTATTTTAAAAACCATACCCTATATAAGGTCGGCCTAGCCGGCCTTTTTTTTTGAATAAAAATTCAATCGAGCTATAATAAAAATCAATTCTTTTCATTTGTTTTCAATTATATGTACTTTTAGTTACTATTTTAGTTATTTTTACATATATTAATTCTAAATAGCCTAATTATGGACAATAAAACACTTTCAATTATTTCTTACATTACGCTTATTGGGTGGCTAGTTGCCTATTTTGGAGGAAAAGATACAGCTGATGATTTATTGAAATATCATCTTAAACAATCGCTTGGACTTGCCGTGTGTAGTATATTATTTCAAATAGCCATTAACATACTTACGTTAATCATGCCCATGCTTGGTATTTTATCTTTCTTAGGTATTGTCTTCTTTATACTGTTGATTATCGGTATTATTAACGCTGCTAATTCAGAAAAAAAACCACTACCCCTTATCGGTAAAGCATTTGAAACTCGTTTCAGTTTTATCGACTAATCCCACCAAATTACATAAGTAAGCCCCTCTTTATTTCAGAGGGGTTTACTCTTTACAATCCAATTTCAAATTAAAAAAAACGTATGACCACACAAATACTATAGCAGTTGGGCATAGCATGTCGGAAAAATTTCATTAATTTGACTTTATTTCCAATTCTTACTAATGAACTATAAATTCGCATGGTTACCATTGGCAATTATCAGCCTTATCGCTTGCAAATCTCAGCTGCCTACTTACTCCGAAAAATCAGAATCACCTATACAAAACATAGAAAAAGACTTTGTTTTGGGCAAAACGATAAACTTGTATTCTGAATTACTTCAAGAAGACCGTACTTTAAATATATACCTACCGGAAGATTACAATTCCGAAAAAGCTTATCCTGTCATTTACCTATTAGACGGTTCTGCGGATGAAGATTTTATTCCAGTAGTTGGATTGGTTAAATACAATACTTTCTCGTGGATCAATCGCATACCAGAAAGCATAGTTGTTGGTATTGCTAATACTCAAAGAAAACGGGACTTCACTTCATTAACCACGATAGCCTCCCAAAAAGAAATGATTCCCAATAACGGTGGGTCCGAAAAATTTATTGCTTTTGTGGAAAGCGAATTACAGCCTTATATCGAAAGCCGATATAATACCTCTCCTTCAAAAATGATCATCGGGCAATCCTTAGCAGGACTTCTGGTAACTGAAATGCTATTGACCAAACCACAGCTCTTTGATAAATACATCATCATTAGTCCGAGTTTATGGTGGAATGATGGTGCCTTATTGAAAATGGATTCCCCTATACTAAAAGCGGACTATAAGAAGCCGACAGCTGTTTATATAGGCGTTGGAAAAGAAGGCTCTATAGACGGTTCTAAAAACCATATCATGGAAGAAGATGCCGAGAAGTTGGCAAACAAAATAAAGTTGGGTTTATCTGATGAAGTAAAAGTCATTTTTGATTTTCTACCCGAAGAAGATCATGCGACAGTAACACATCCCGCAGTTTTTAATGCATTCAGAGCTTTATATCCTAAAAATTAAGCCCATTTAACGCAATAAAGAAGTTCAAAATCACCAAGGTTTTGAACTTCTCTTTTATTGTTTTACAAAGTACGCCTTAAGCCATACCTCCATTCACACCTATATTTTGAGCAGAGATCCATTTAGCATCATCACTGACTAAAAATGCTACTACACCTGCAATATCTTTAGTTTCTCCAATTCTGTTAAAGGCAGATAAAGATGCTAAACGACTGATGACTTCATTTGACTTACCCGCCGTGAAGAGTTCGGTATTCGTCGGGCCAGGTGATACCGTATTAACATTGATACCTCGATGTCCTATTTCTTTTGAAAAAACGCGGGTTAATTGTTCAACAGCGGCCTTAGTCGCTACATAAGTACCATAACTAGGCAACATGATTCTGTTGACGGAAGTTGAAAAGTTTACGATACTACCTTTGTCAGATAAATGTGTTGCTGCCTCACGCATCGTATTAAAAACACCTTTTACATTAATATTAAACTGCCTTTCAAAATCCTCGTCGGTAGTTTCTTCAATGGTTTTAGTAATCATAATTCCGGCATTATTAACCAAAATATCAATACGCCCAAAATAATCCAATGCCATAGTAAATAATCGTTTTACGTCAGCAGTCTTACTCACATCTGCTTGAATAGCTACAGCTTCACCTCCACTTGATTTAATCTTTTGTACTACCCCATCAGCAGCATCCTTACTTCCTGAAAAATTAACTACTACTTTAGCTCCTTCACCAGCTAATTTTATAGCCACTTCAGCACCTATTCCCTTTGAAGCCCCCGTAACTATGGCTATTTTTCCTGATAAATCTTTCATATAAATATTTTTTTATATTCGCTCAATTATTAAACAAATTTAGCGCGATTAACTAATTTTAAAATTACAAATTTTTAGGCTTTTATTGCAAATTTTTCAACTCGTCAGCTACTCTAAATACACAATCACTCCGTGCGAAAATCAAGATATTTTTTGAATCTACTTACATAACACATAAAGTAATACTTTACCAAGAAGCACTTAATGTATTAGAATTATGATATTTAAGACCACTTAATAGTTTTTATCTATTACGAAAAATGTCGTTTTATTTCAGATTTATTTAAATTAATTATTTTGCACTTTATGGAGAAACGAACTCCTTTTACTTTGACACATCTATGCACTGTTGACCAAAAGTGCTGATACAATATTTTCTGGAGGTAAAGTAAATTCCCGTTTATTTTGCGTCATCCATTTATAGTAGTTAGCTTTGATTACAGTAAGCACTAACCAAATTTAGCCTTATGAGCACCGTAACCCAAATCTTGAAACAAACCGAACACAGACCATGGGATTTACCCTCTACCCCTTGGTTATATTATCAGGAATGGAACGAAGTGTTATTTATGCACTGGGAAATAGAACCCGAATTTTTATTCGAACATTTACCGGAAAATATTGAATTGGATTTGTTTAATCAAAAAGCTTGGATTTCCTTAGTACCGTTCACTATGGAAAAAATAAGACCCTCGTTCCTGCCCTCTTTTCCTCCGATTTCAAACTTTCACGAAATCAATCTACGCACCTATGTAACTAAAAATGGAAAAAGAGGAGTATACTTCATCAACATAGGTTCACAAAAGTGGCTATCTACACTTTTGGCAAAAAAATTATCGGGCCTACCTTACGAAAACGCAACAATAAAAAGGAAATTTGAAGGAATCAATCAAAAATATATAGCCATCAATAATACTAAAGGATATGATTTCTAGGCAAATTTTAGGACAAGCCCACGCACAGCATCCAAAAGTCAATTAGAGATTTGGTTAACTGAGCGTTATTGTCTGTATGTTGACCAAGGAAAAGCATTGTATCGCTACGACATTCACCACGCAGAATGGGAGCTCGAAAATGTTGAAATCGATGCAAGTCGATTTCAAGTAAACTATCAGATTGGAACTCTTAAATTAGTAAAATACCCCGACTATAGCAATTATTCGAAAGGTATAAAAGTACTTGCTTGGAATAAAGAATTAGTTTAATTATATCAATTTAATTACTTGTTTTAAAAGTTGTTCATTTTTTCACTTCTTAACCAATGCTTTGTTTAAAAAATCATTGAGTTGATCAAACAAATCTTTTGGGTTTGAATATAATATTTGTACGTCACTGATACCGGCTAAGGTCGTTGAATGTTCTGCTTTTATGTGGCGCATATAGATAATGGGTTTTTTCTTGGCTTTAGCATATCCGGCTTCTATTCCAATTCCAATGCCCTTATAAGTACATTCCGCTAACAAAAAGCTACAGCGATCAATTTCTAGCATGGCTTGACGCATCATTTCTTTTTCATTATTCTCGTCAAAAGAATATTGATCTACAAAAATCATGGTTTGCACATTGACTCCATTTAAAGCCATTCCAATAGCAATAAGTTCTTTACTTAAATTTTTTCGATGTTTGTAATTGACTGCTATATATGCTTTCATTTTTGCTTTTAAATTTTTGTGGCAAATGGTTGTTTTTAAACGCGATTACGCGACTATTTTGTTTTGGTAGGTCTGACTTCAATTTTACTTGGTAACACATTGGGATTCATATGCAATAAATCCAGTATCAATTGTCCTACATCTTCGGGTTGGATTTTCCATGCATCTTCTTCATTAGGTAGATGATTGTTAAAATTAGACGTTACTGAACCGGGTAAAATTGTAGAAATCTTCACATCTTTATCACGTAAATCCAACATAGCAGCTTGTGTAAATCCCACTACTCCAAACTTAGATGCATTGTAACCCGAACCGCCAGCAAAAAAGTTAATTCCGGCAAGACTGGCTATAGAAATAAAGTATCCCTTTTGTTTTTTTAGATCTTCCACCCCGGCTTTTAAGGTGTGAAACACACCTGTTAAATTGGTGTCAATCATGTCTTTCCAATCGCTAATACTCAATTCGTCAACGGAAGCAAATTTACCTAAACCCGCATTGGCAATTACTATATCCAATTGTCCAAAATGATTTTTAATTGCAGCAACAGCATTTACTTCATCTTCATACTCACGTACATCAGAACGCAAACCAATGATTTGATTGGTGTTACCGATTTTGGCAGCCGCCTCTTGAGCATCGTCTAAATTTCTACCCGAAAGCGCTACGCGATAACCCGCTTCCACCAAAACTTTGGCTATTCCAAATCCTATTCCTTTTGTACCGCCTGTGATATATGCAACCTTAATTTGGTTCTTCATGATTATGTTTTTATTTAATTAATAAAAAATCTTTCCTATACAGTCAAATTTAAAGTTTTTTAAAGTTTTTGATATGATTTTTATCAAAATAATTAAATACTTGAAATAGACTACCTATTTTTTAGGGCGCCTTTTATTAATCTGTAAAAGTACCTCTATTCCCCGAACCGTATACCGGTTTATCAGAAATAAAGCTTTAGTAATTTACAAAATTATTTTTAAATTAGAAAATCATTAAAACTTTTTTAAGGTTGCAATATATACGAATACGAACAACTATTAAACAATGCTTATAAATTGCATTTCTATTAAGATTATTACTACAAAAACAAGGAATACACGACTAGAATTACTCCGCAAATAGATTTTAATTAAAATGCTTTAAGTTGTTAAAAAACTAGAAAAGACTCCTTAAATTGCACGGGTTTTGTCCGACAATTTACGAAGCATTTTATGAAAAGAATTCTACAAATATACATTGATTCCTATAAAGGACTTTCTGCAGCTTCTTGGATGTTGGCCTTTGTGATGTTACTGAACCGTTCCGGCTCTATGGTTTTGCCGTTTTTAGGTGTTTATATGACTGGAAAGCTGGGATTTAGTTTAGAAAACTCAGGTTATGTATTGGCCTGCTTTGGTGTAGGCTCCTTAATTGGTTCTTTTTTTGGAGGTTGGTTAACCGATCAAATAGGCAATTTTAAAGTTCAGAGTTTAAGTTTGTTTCTAAGCGCACCGATGTTTGCCATCATGCCGTTATTTGACACACCGATCGGACTGGGTTGCATTATGCTCATACAAAGCACCATAAGCGAGGTTTTTAGACCAGCCAATTCGGTGGCAATTACAGTACATGCTCGACCAGAAAACATCACCAGAGCTTTTTCCCTCAATCGCATGGCTATCAATTTAGGCTTTTCGATTGGTCCAGCTATGGGAGGGATTTTAGCCTCTATATCCTATGCACTGTTGTTTTATGTCAATGCCGTTGCCGCTTTTTTGGCTGGGTGTTTGTTTGTATATTTCTTTATCAATAAAAAATCGACCAAAGAAATCAATCAAGATCAACAACGTGAAATCGTGCATCCCGAGATGGTTAAACCAGAGCGTTCGCCTTATAAAGACGGACCGTTTATCTTATTTAATTTATTCTGTGCTTTCTATGCCATAGCCTTTTTTCAATTGTTTAGCACGCTACCCATTTTTTATCAAGAAATTGGAAAGTTAAGTCAATTTGATATCGGTATTATTCTAGGATATAGCGGTTTAATTATTTTTATATTAGAAATGCTGTTGGTGCATATAGCAGAAAAGAAATTGACGGTAACTCAAATTATCGTATTCGGAGTTTTTCTTACAGGAATAGGTTATGGTATGCTCGCATTTTCACACGGTATCATCATTATTTATGTTTCCATGACCTTTTTGTGTTTCTCCGAGATGTTGGCACTGCCCTTTACTTCTACCGTAACAGCCTTGCGTTCGGGAATAAATAACAAAGGAGCCTATATGGGATTTAATGGATTGGCATTTGCCTCTGCTTTCGTGATATCCCCTATATTGGGTACTAAAATTGCAAAACTTTACAATTTCGAAGTGCTGTGGATCGGTACAGCCGTGCTGACTGTGATTTCAGCAATAGGTTTTTACTTTGTATTACAAAAAATGCTAAACACCAAAAACGACTAAATTTATATATATGGAATTGAATGAAATAATCCTTTCTGAAAATGCTTTCAACAGCCCTGATCCTTATCAAGTTATTCTTTCCAATATATCCGTAATCAATGTTTTACGCGAAGAGGGAATTGAAGATAGTGATCTTTACGACGATGCTTTAATCAGTTATTTGGTCGACTACTTTTACACACAAACAGCAGAGGGCGGTTTTTCGCAATTTGTGTGGAATAGCCGCTGGTCAGAGGAAATAAATGAAATGATTGCGGTGGGTTTAGACCAAATGAATGCTCCGATTCATTTAGCTTATTTCGAAAAACAACAACGTAGAATGAAAGCGTTAAGTAGCGTTAAGGCAAAGAAATTCTTTGACCAACCTTTTTCTGAAAAGAATACGATAAAAACGACTATCGATGATGCTACTTTTAGTAGTTTGGATGAAAATCTAATTGAATTACATGCAGAATGGCTTAAAAATCACCCGCAGTTAAGAGTTTTATCTATTGATGCTATGTTTAGCGAGTTGGAAAAAATTGTGGATCATCCCATAACGCGCTAAATCTTTATGGCGTTTGGAGCTAATTTGACCATTTGTACAGTTTTTTTTTGCTATCTTAGTACAACTACCATAGGCGTAAATCTTTGGTAGTTCTATAACAGCTATTCTAAAATAAAAAAACTATGTCAAACATTGCATTTATAATCGAAGAACGCCCGGCAGATATTGGTAACTTTTTGGTTGGACGACTCCTGCCTTTTCGTCAAAAACGTTCCGTAGGGCCTTTTGTATTCATCGATCATATGGGGCCAACGGAATTGAAAGATTATGAAAACTTAGACGTCCCTCCGCATCCACATATCGGACTCTCTACCCTTACTTATCTATTTGAAGGAAGTATTATGCATAGAGATAGTTTGGGTACGGAAATCGAAATTACTCCAGGAGCCGTAAATTGGATGACCGCCGGAAAGGGTATTACCCATTCGGAGCGAACTCCCGAATATTTACGTCATTCCGACAAAAAACTACACGGATTGCAAATCTGGGTAGCCTTACCGAAGGAACTCGAACATATGGAACCTTCCTTTGCTCATATCAGTGCAGAAGAATTACCTTCTTGGACTAAAGATGGTGTCGCCTTTAAGTTAATTGCCGGCGCGCTTTTTGGTAAAAAATCGGCTGTTGCTGTTTATAGCCCTCTTTATTTCTTAGAAATCAAAAGCAGTCATCAGACAACAATCAATATCGGTGCGGAACTCTTTGGAGAAAGCGGTATGTATATATTAGAAGGTAGTGTTCAAAGTGAGGGGCATATTTTTGAAGCTAAACATATTCTAGTGGCCAAGGACAGTCAGCTCTGCGAATTTGAAATGGCACCAAATACCACGGTTTATATCTTTGGTGGTGAATTATTACCAGAACCAAGGCACATTGATTGGAACTTTGTTTCTACAGATTTACAAGTGATCGCAAAGGCAAAAGAAGACTGGATTGCACATCGTTTTCCCAAAGTACCCAACGACGATGGTTATGTACCATTACCCCAACCAAAATAAAACAACCTGCTTCTACCACAGTCTTTTTATAAAGAGATCTCAATCAATTGCAGTTTTATTCAAATAGTATATAATTTATTCTCATTAAATAACAGCTCATGGAACTTCAATTGATAAAAAACGAAAACGGAGGCCTTTTTATAGCCTCGGAACAGGGCGAAAACATTGGTGAAATCACTTTTGTTACAGCTGGTCAAAACGCATTGGCTTTTAATCATACCGAGATATATAAGGAGTTTTCTGGACGTGGCTTAGGCGAAAAAATGGTTCTAAAAGCCTTGGAATACGCACGAAATAATCAATTGCAAGTGCTGCCTCTTTGCTCATTTGTTGCTCATGTTTTTGACAAAAACCCATTGGAATCTGATGTTTTAAAAAAAATTTAAATAAATACAGAGTGATTTTTTAATCCGGTAATTCGGTTTTTTTAATAATTGATTTTCCTCTATTAAAAGCTGATACGCTGTTAGCATTTTTAAACTATTTAATAAATACTGAACTGTACCAGAAATAAAACCGTTTAAATACTAACTACTTACTTTTTATAGTATAGGAGTTGCTGAGTTGCGTTCAAAAAGCTAAATTAGCGACTTTAAATTAAATCATAAAATGAGAAAAACATCATTATTAGTATTTCTATTGGCGGGTAATTTTTTGTTCGCACAGCGAAATCTAACTATAGAGGAAGCAACATCGGGTAATTTTACCAAGTTTGCACCCAAATCCATAACGGCTCCGCAATGGCAAGATCAGCATCAACTGAGTTATTTAGATGCTTCTTATCAAAATTTAATGGTCCGTAATCAATCGAATCAATGGAAAGAAAGCGTTTTAATTACTAAAATGGAACTTCAAAATGCCGTTGATAATAAAATTGGTCAAGTTGGAATTAATTTGAGAATTTTTCCTTACGCCTACACATGGAAAGACGCAAAAACTTTAGTGTTTACTGCCGCGGGAAAAGACAATACCTATTATATTGAATATGATTTTGGAACAAAGAAGGTAAGTACTTATTTTACTCTGGACCAAGCAGCCAAAAATGAAATCATTTCTACAAACGGAAATTATATGGCTTGGTTAAAAGACAATAACATCCAAATTGTTGACCGTACACAAAAGAACACAAGCGTTACCAACGATGCTCCGCTAAATATTATTAATGGAAGTAACGATACCCACAGACAGGAATTTGGCATAGACCGCGGCATGTGGTGGAATCCTAAAAAAGATCAACTACTGTACTATAGAAAAGATCAAAGTATGGTTTCTTCTTATCCTTTAGTCAATTTTGGTACGCGCGTAGCCGAAGTTAAGGACATTAAATATCCAATGGCTGGTATGACCAGTGAAGAAGTTACTTTGGTTGTTTACGACTTAAAAACTCAAAAGAAAGTGACTTTACAAACCGGCGAACCCAAAGAACAGTTTTTAACTATGGTTACTTGGGATCCGACAGGAGAATTTGTTTATGTTGGAGTTGTAAATCGTGAACAAAATCACATTCAAGTAAATCGATATAACGCCAGTACAGGAGCATTTGATAAAAAAATATTTGAAGAGAAATCCACTACTTATGCCGAACCATCCCATGCGTTGACATTTGTTCCCAATAAAAATAACGAATTTCTATACCTGTCTGAAAAAGAGGGTTATCGACAAATTTATTTGTACAATACCGACGGTAAAGAATTAAAACACTTGGGACATGAAGATGTGGTAGTTAAAGATCTTTTAGGATTTGATCCATCTGGTGAGCAGGTATATTATATGGGAACAAGCAACAGAGGTTTGGATCGTAAACTTTATAGCGTTTCTTTAAAAAACAATACTACAACAGTTTTAACAACTGCTTCAGGTACGCACAATATTCAAATCAATGAAGCCAAAACTGTTTTTTTAGACCAGTTTAGCAATACGACTACGCCAAACGATATGAGCATAGTTACTGTAAAATCCAAAAAAGCAGTAGAACTTGCCAAATCAACCAATCCTTATGAAGGTGCAATTACCTTACCTAAAATGGAAATGGTGACTTTAACCGCTGCAGATGGCAAAACAACCTTGAATGGTCGTTTGATTTATCCAGCCCATTTTGACGCTACTAAAAAATATCCCGTAATGGTTTATGTGTACGGCGGACCACATGCTCAGTTGGTACAAAACAAATGGTTGGGCGGTGCAAGCTTGTTTGACTATTATATGGCTCAAAACGGATATATTGTTTTTACAGTTGACAATAGAGGAAGTGACAACAGAGGTCGTGATTTTGAACACGTTATCCATAGAAAACTGGGAGAAAATGAAATGGCCGACCAATTAAAGGGAATAGAATTCTTAAAATCTAAAGCCTTTGTTGATGCCGATAAAATTGGAGTTTACGGATGGAGTTTTGGTGGTTTTATGACCACAACACTTTCTGTAAATCATCCAGAGATTTTTAAAGTCGGTGTGGCTGGTGGTCCGGTTATGGATTGGAAATACTATGAAATCATGTATGGCGAACGTTATATGGATACACCGCAAGAAAATCCAGAAGGATATGAAAAAACAAGTTTAATCAATAAAGCAGAGAAGTTAAACAATCGCTTATTAATTATACATGGTGCCCAAGACCCTGTAGTTGTGCAACAACACTCTATGGCCTTTATCGAAGCCTGCATCAAGGCCGGGAAACAAGTAGATTACTTTTTATATCCGACCCACGAACACAATGTTTCCGGTAAGGATCGCGTGCATTTAAATCAAAAAATTGCCGATTATTTCTTTACTCACCTTCAAAAACCTTCGGTGAATTAAGATTTATTACTATACGAAAAGAGGTTATCCATATTTTGGGTAACCTCTTTTTTATTTAAACGTATTTGAAAACAAAAATCTATGTCAATACAAAATCACGGTTATAATCCATCACTACAGGCAACGGCTTACCGGCTAATTCACAAAGACTGTATTCAATATTTTGACACATATTATCAAGTGCCAAATCGTTTTCATCATAACCAAAAGGTTCTGCTATTTCATCGACTATGGCGTCCAAAGCCATAAAGGAATATCCTACAAAAGTTACAAAAAACGGCATGGCCCAACTGATGGTATCTATCAAGCCAAAGGGCAACATAAAACAGTATATATAAACCGTTCTATGTAGTAAAACAAAATACACAAACGGAATACGGGTATGTAAGATTCTTTCACATCCGCCTAGAATAATGGATAGTTCGTTAATGTTTTGATCGATCCGAACCTTTTCAATCGAATCCAGCTTACCCGCTTTATGCTGTTCCTGCAACCATCGAGTCAACTCATTTAAAATGATTGTCGGTTTATATTTTTTATCGGCTAAAAAATCACAGAAATCACTTGGCAATAAACGCCTCATTTCTAACATTACATCTTGAGAACGCAATTGTCCTTTTAATGCATAAGTAAAGGCTACGATTAAATCGATGCTGTAAGATTGTTCTTTTTTGGACGTATCTACGTAATTGAGCAATTGAAACGCCAAAGAACGGGAATGAATAACCAGACTTCACCATAACTTCCGCCCTTCCCAAAAACGTTCATAAGCAGCAGAATTACAAAATCCTAGAAAAATGGCTAATGAAATCCCCATCAGCGTGAATACCGTTACATTTAGCGGAAACTCGGTTTTTGGAAATTTTAGATGGTAAAAATAAATACCCCACGAGAAGATAAATAACAGCAATAAAACTGGGTATATCTTTTTTAGTACGGAACCTTTCCATGAAAATAACATACGTAAAATAGTAGTTCGATATCTAATTATCATCGTATAGAGTTTAACTTGCAAAGTTACGGACATCCCATAAAAAAACCGCTACTTCTATCGGTAGATAAAAATAGCGATTATTAGGATGCCTCTAAACATCAGAACAACATTTAATCGAAATTAAACTAAAATCAGAAAATCGAAAAATATCAAACAAATTGTTTGATAAAAAATCAATACTCCTTGATTTGTATAAAGTAAATATATAAAATTTATATAAAAAAAACAAGCTATTTACAGCTCTTTTACTAAAAAACAAAGTTCAAAAAGCTTTAATATCTCAGTTCCATTAATTTATAGTTTAAAAAAATATTAAAATTTTGCTGTGGACTATAAAGCTTACTTAGTTTGATTGAATTGCCAGAATGGAACTTAAATGTTTAATTTAAATAAAAACTGGGACTCAAAATACTGCCGTAGAGCACCTTTATTATTTGCTTTTCTAGAAGGGTTTGTATTTGAATCATTTTTATACTTTAGCAATTAAGCTTATCTTTATGGTCAAATTACAAAAGCCGAGCTAGTGTAGTATGGAGCCTTTGCCGCGCGTGAACTATAGAGTATTCTTATTCTATTATAAAAAATCATAATCGAAAACAATTGCTTATCGCCTTTTGAAGTCTTAAATTTGTAATTGAAAATTAATAGTAATCATAAAACATAAAACCATGTCATTAGTAGGAAAAAAATTCCCAAACATTACAGTAGATGCTATCTCAGAAATGGGAGATGATTTAAGAATCAATGTATTTGAAGAAGCTACCAAAAACAACAAAAAAGTAATTTTATTTTGGTACCCTAAAGATTTTACTTTTGTATGTCCAACAGAATTACACGCTTTTCAAGCTGCTTTGCCGGAATTTGAAAAGAGAAATACTATGGTAATTGGTGCGTCATGTGACACTAACGAAGTTCATTTTGCTTGGTTAAATACTTCAAAAAACAACGGAGGTATTGAGGGAGTAACTTACCCAATTCTTGCCGATACTACACGTAACCTTTCGAATGTACTAGGCATCTTAGACGTAGAAAGCACAGAATATAACGAAGAATTAGACGCTGTTATCATCAACGGATCAAATGTAACATACCGAGCAACATATTTAATTGACGAAACTGGAAAAATTTTCCACGAATCGGTTAACGATATGCCGTTGGGAAGAAACGTGAATGAATACATCCGATTAATTGATGCTTATACGCACGTACAAACTCATGGTGAAGTTTGTCCTGCAAACTGGGAAGAAGGAAAAGAAGCCATGAATGCCAATAGAGATGGTGTTGCTTCTTACTTAAGCCAAAACTAATAAAAAAACAAAAATATGCTGATAGAATTAGATCAAGACAATTTACAAGAAATTGTAAATTCAAACGAAAAAGTAGTCGTACAATTTTCAGCCTCATGGTGTGGAAACTGTAGAATTATGAAACCTAAATTCAAAAAATTGGCAACAGAGAAAGAAAATATAACTTTCGTGATTGCCGATGCAGAGAATTTTCCGGAATCAAGGAAATTAGCCGACGTATCTAACTTACCGACATTTGCGACGTTTATAGGAGGCGTATTGAAAAATCAAACTCAAACAAACAAAGCAGATGTACTAAGTGAATTAGTAAACGAAATAGCTTAATTTCTCTGTTAATATTAACTCATAAGTCCTATAAGTATGAAATTACCGATAATAAAACATTTAACGGAGTTTATTGAAGAAAACGATCAAGATTATATTATTGAAACTTTGGAAGTATTAGAATCACTTACAGAAGTAGCTTCTTTAAAAGACGACGAATTAGATGTTATTGGCGAATTAATTTCCAATATGTATGGTGCTATTGAGGTCAATAAAATGATCAAAGAAGGCGCTAGCAAAAAAGAAGCATTGAATGCATTTATGCAACGTGTCTTAGGATCCATTGATAAATAAATTTGATTCTTTTGAAATATCAAAAAAAGCCCTCAATTGAGGGCTTTTTTACTTTATAACTTGAATGTACTGATTAATGTGTTGGGATTTCAATCGGCTTTGATTTGGGCTCCCCATCCAACAAATTAAAAAGTGCGGTTTCAAATGGGGCAGCTGTCTTAGAATCGAGCTCTACAGATTTCAGATTTTCATCTTCACCTACCGAAATAGCGATTAGCGCGGGATTTTCTTTCGAAATAACCATACCCGCTGTGTGCTGTTTCATTTGCTCCATTAACAATGCTTTAACCCGATTGTATTTTTCTGCATTAACCAAATAAGACTTGCTTACCATCATTTTTTTACCTTCCCCTTCCCGTTTATAGTGATGACTCTCGATTTTAAAAAAATCCCCCATTTTCTTTCCTTCGTATTGAATCTCCTGCACAGTCATTAAATGGGTGTTGTCTATTTCAATCTTAAAGGGCAAATCTACTACCATTATTTCCGAAGAATTAATCACATCGTAGTTATTCTTTTCTTTTTTATCACTGCAAGACAACCCAAGACCCGCTATCAGCAACAAACAAAAATAATTAGGGATACTCCTATTTTTAAACATATTTTATTTCTTTTAAGCTAGCTAAATTACAAAAAAAGTATCTTAGATTTCTTACCTAAATGCACGGTATTTAGGTCGATTTAATCACAATGCATTCATGAAGACCGCTATATATAGTTCCGTTATATTTTCTTTCTACGACCGGTAATAATAAAAATCAATACGACACATATCAACAAACCTATATTGAGCCAAGTAGTCGTTTGATAGGCGCTTAAATACGATGCTTTACTTTCAATAATATTGAAAAACATTCCCACGATGACCGCTATACCCAAAGCAATAGCAATTTGTTGTACGGTTAAATATACACCAGAAGCAGTGCCGACTAAAGCCGCCGGTATGTCGCGTATTGCTACGGTCAGCATACAAGGTAATACGGTTCCACAACCCAATCCATACACAAATAAAATACTGTAAATCCATACCTCAGAAACGCTACTTGCGTTAAAAACAAACAGATGCCCGACCAGGGTCAGTATCATAATAGCTAAACCAATCAGAATTAATTTTTGTTGTAAACGCGCTAATAGTTTTACGGCTACTATTGAAGCTATTACATATCCTAATCCTTGAAAAACAAAGTAGTAACCTGTTTGAGTTGAACTAACACCTAAACCAAATTGCAAGTAGATAGCATTGACAAAAAAATAGGTATCTTGAACCATAAAGTAAAAAGCAACTGCTGCTAATCCCCAATTAAAATCTGTAAAAGAAAAAACTTTTATATCAATTAGAACTTCTTTGGACTGTTGCTTTCGTCTGCGTTGATAGAAAATAAATAGTATCGTAAAAATAAAACTACTTCCCAACATGATCAAACTCCACCAAGGCCAATCCTTTTCCCTTCCTTCAATCAAAGGATAAATAAATCCGACCAACATCAAAAGCAATAATATTTGTCCGGTGAAATCAAAACTTTGACGATTTTGTTTCTCACTCTCAGGAAGTAATTTATAACCGTAATAAATCGATAATAAGCCCACGGGAATATTAATAACAAAAATCAATCTCCAACCCTCGATAAAACTATGAATATCAGGTAGTAATCCTCCTAAAAACTGGCCAATTACGGAAGCGATACCCGCTATACTACCGTAAATTCCATAAGCCTTAGCTTTTTCATTATCCTCTTTAAATAAAATCGGAATCAATGCCAAACCTTGTGGAACCATAAATGCAGCACTAACCCCTTGTAACAAACGCGATAAATTTAGCTGCAGTGCCGTTTGTGATAAGCTACAAAATGCAGAGGCCATGGTAAAAACCAGCATTCCTATCAGATATACGCGTTTCTTTCCGTAATAATCACCCGCTCTACTACCTGCTATTAAAAAACCGGCATATCCAATTACATATAGAACAACAATCAATTGAGAATCGGCATCCGTGGCATTTAAGGCCGTTTTGATTGATGGAATCGCCACATTAACGATGAATAAATCCATAACACATAAAAAAATAGCCATAGATACTAAAATTAATGCGATCCATTTTTGACGAGATTGTTCCATACTCCAAGAGTTTTTATGTAAATTTGCTACGAAATTACTGTATAATAAATAGATTAACAAGCAGTTATATAAAACATACTTAGTATGGAAAAACAGACTAATAGTGACGATCAAGGGATTAGCTCCCCAAAAAAAATAGAATTAAAGCCGGATAATTTAGAATTGGTATCGCTTTTTAAAGTCATAGGTGGAAAGTGGAAAATTCTATTGATTAAAGCGGTAGCGCATCAATGTCCCAAAAGATTTGGAACGCTAAAACGCGATATGGAAAACCTTGCTCAAGGTACACTAACGGCACAATTAAGAGAACTGGAACGCGATGGTATAGTAAAACGTGAAGTGTTTGCCGAATCACCTCCGCGTGTCGAGTATAAACTAACGCCTTTAGGGGTCACTTTACTTCCGGTAATCGAGACCCTAGAAAATTGGTGGACAAGCTATAGCAACGCTAAGTCCTCGTTGTAAGCAAAGGTGAAGCGCAAGAGTTGAGTAATGCGATTGAGATTAAAAACCTTCCTGTAAATAAAATGAAAGCGAAAGTTCCAGACTCGGATAAAAATGCCTAATTTTGAATTTTTAAAACCAAAAATATTATGGCTACTATTACACTAAAAAACAATCCTATTAACACTATTGGTCAATTGCCGGCAGTAGGTACAAAAGCGCCTGATTTCGAATTGATTAAAACCGATCTTTCCACTGCGTCTTTAAAGGATTTCCACGGAAAAAACATCGTTCTTAATATCTTTCCAAGTATTGATACGCCTACTTGTTCTGCCTCAGTAAGGCATTTTAATCAAGATGCTTCCAAATTATCGAATACCGTTGTATTGTGTATTTCTCGTGATTTACCCTTTGCTCAAGCGCGTTTTTGTGGTGCAGAAGGTATTGAAAACGTAGTGATGTTATCTGATTTTAGAACCGGTGATTTTGGTAAAAATTATGGTTTAACTATCGTTGATGGACCATTACAAGACTTACATTCGCGTTGTATTGTTGTTTTAAATGCGGATCATCAAGTAATTTATGAAGAGCAAGTTAGCGAAATTGCCAACGAACCAAATTATACCAAAGTATTCGAAGTATTAAAATAATGGTCAATTTAAAATCTTTTGTGTTTGGACGAGTAAAAAGCGTTAAATATGCCTTTGTAGGACTGTATCGTTTAATATCTAAAGAACACAGTATCATTACTCAATTGATTATCGCAGGATTGGCTACCGTAGCGGGTTTTTATTTTAAAATCAGCAACACCGAATGGATCATGCAAATTTTCTCTATCGGACTGGTATTAAGCATGGAAGGCCTTAATACGGCAATTGAGGAAATGGCCGATTTTATACATCCCGATTACCATAAAAAAATTGGACTTATCAAAGATGTGGCTGCAGGTGCCGTAACGATTTCTGCACTTACAGCCATTATTATTGGTATTATTATCTATTACCCAAAATTGTTTTAAAAAGAATTTTTTATACTGATGGCGAAAACAAAAAACGAAACGACTAAAAAAAAATCCAATAAAACTACCCCGGAGCAACCGATTCCAAATACTTCGGTGATGAACAACAGCAAGTTTATCATTTCCGTAATCCTAATTATCTCAGCAGTTGCCTTATTACTTAGTTTTATCTCGTATTTTATCACAGGATATTACGACCAAAGTAATGTGGATTTAGTTTCTGAAAGAAATGAGGTCGTTTACAATTGGCTGGGGAAAATCGGTGCC
Source organism: Flavobacterium sp. (assembly GCA_040393465.1). Lineage (GTDB taxonomy): Bacteria > Bacteroidota > Bacteroidia > Flavobacteriales > Flavobacteriaceae > Flavobacterium. The sequence goes on from JBEBUC010000013.1 coordinate 89,514, forward strand.
TATTTATCACACTTTTTTATCTATGAGGGTTTTGGATTGGCTTCCTTTATCTTTGTTAAGATATTGATATATGCCGGATTGTTTTTATTTTTTGGAATAGCCGCCAGCAGATTCAAAAAAATCCTATTTTGGGATTTATTTTCCATTATAATCGTATCGGTTATTTTGGGCTTCTTTTGGAGCAGCAACCCGCTATTAGGCGGTATAATCGGTTTTGAGATTAACCTATTTTTACAAGATTATTTAGGTAAAACAGGTACGATATTGTTATTGCTTTTTTCCTTTGTTGTCTTTATTATTTTTAGATTAAAGGTATCCCCTACTGGATTAAGGGATAAAATTCAAGATTTTTCTAGTAAAAAAGAAATGGATTCCAATGATGAGGCGATTTTGGTTACGGAAGATACTAGTCCGCAACCGGAAGTCGAACGCAAAGATTCGTTTTCAATCACGGAAGAAAAACCGGTGTCCATAGTAGCGCCAAAGGCAGTCGATACCCAACCCAAAGCCCTTTCACTAGATGTGGATCACAAAGGATTTAAACCCACTATAGAACACAGCTCAGAAATTGATTTTAACAAAAACCAAGCAGTAAAACCTAATTTAGCCGCAACCGGCTCAGATAAAGACAAGGAACTGGTAATTGAAGCCATCCAAGAAGAAGCGACAGTAGAAGAGAATTTAGCTGCCAAACTCGTTCAGGATTTCGGTGTATTTGACCCTACTTTAGAATTGTCGAATTACCAATTTCCAACGATTGAATTACTCAAGGACTATGGTACTGGTGGTATTACAATCAATCAAGCAGAACTAGAAGAAAACAAAAACAGAATTGTCGAAACCCTTCGCAATTACAAAATAGACATTGCTCAAATTAAAGCAACCGTGGGTCCTACAGTGACCCTGTATGAAATTGTACCAGAAGCAGGTGTACGAATTTCTAAAATAAAAAACCTTGAAGACGATATTGCCCTATCTTTATCTGCATTGGGGATTCGTATTATCGCACCGATTCCAGGAAAGGGTACCATTGGTATTGAGGTACCCAATAAAAATCCATCGATGGTGTCGATGCGTAGTGTTGTTGCTTCACCAAAATTCCAAAACGCAGAAATGGAACTACCTATAGCTTTAGGAAAAACCATTTCCAATGAAACCTTTGTAGTCGATTTGGCTAAAATGCCCCATTTACTGATGGCAGGTGCTACAGGGCAAGGTAAATCGGTAGGTTTAAATGCCGTTTTAACTTCTTTGTTGTACAAAAAACATCCGGCCGAAGTAAAATTTGTTTTGGTTGACCCTAAAAAGGTAGAACTTACTTTGTTCAATAAAATAGAACGCCATTACTTGGCTAAATTACCCGATTCTGGCGATGCTATCATTACAGATAATACAAAAGTAATCAACACGTTGAACTCCCTTTGTGTAGAAATGGATAACCGTTACAACTTGCTAAAAGATGCCATGGTTCGAAATATCAAAGAATACAACGATAAATTCAAACAACGCCGACTCAATCCAGAAAACGGACACCGTTTCTTACCGTATATCGTATTGGTAGTTGACGAGTTTGCCGATTTAATTATGACAGCTGGTAAGGAAGTGGAAACCCCTATTGCCCGTTTGGCTCAGTTGGCTCGTGCAATTGGTATACATTTAATCATTGCAACACAAAGACCGTCGGTCAATGTTATTACGGGTATTATCAAAGCCAACTTCCCGGCTAGAATAGCTTTTAGAGTAACTTCTAAAATTGACTCAAGAACCATTCTCGACAGTCAAGGTGCTGATCAATTGATCGGTCGAGGAGATATGCTATTTACACATGGAAACGAATTAGTCCGTGTTCAATGTGCTTTTGTTGACACCCCTGAAGTTGAACGCGTAACCGATTTTATCGGTTCTCAAAAAGCCTATGCTGACGCTTATTTGTTGCCGGAATTCTTCGGTGAAGAAAGTGGCACAAGTCTTGATATTGATATCAGTGATCGCGACACTTTGTTTAGAGAAGCTGCGGAAATCATTGTTGTAGCACAACAGGGTTCTGCTTCTTTATTGCAACGTAAATTAAAATTGGGTTATAATCGCGCTGGAAGAATTATCGATCAATTGGAAGCTGCAGGAATTGTAGGTCCATTTGAAGGTAGTAAAGCTCGTAGCGTTGCTATTTCCGATTTAGTTGCCCTCGATAACTTTTTTAAAGACGAACAAAACTAACCACATGAAAAACCTATTCACCTGCCTATTGCTTAGCCTTGTCGTATTTCAAGCTGCTGCGCAAAATAGTGCTAAGGCCAAAGCGCTATTGGATGAAGTATCGACCAAAATAAAAAGCTATAACAACATCGTTTTAGATTTTAATTATACCGTACGCAACGGCCAAGACAGCAATAATCAAGACAGTAAAGGAAATCTAACCGTTCAAAAAGACTTGTATGAGTTTAATTTTATGGGCATGACAAAATTATTCGACGGAAACAAAATATATACCATAGTTCCAGAAGATGAGGAAGTTACTATAAGCAAATACAATGCATCCGATTCTGATGCCCTTACACCATCGAAAATATTGGTGTTTTTCAATTCGGGCTATACCTACGCTTGGGATATTTTACAAAACATACGCGGTCGTCAAATTCAGTATGTGAAATTAACTCCAACCAATTCAAAATCAAATATCAAAGAGATTCTCTTGGGAATAGATATTAAGACAAAAAACATTTACAACAAGATTGAAATAAATAAAGATGGAACAAAAACCATTTTAACCATTAATTCTTTTAAAACGAATCAACCAATATCGAAAAATCATTTTAACTTTACAGAATCAAAATACGCTAATTATTATATTAATAAATTAGACTAAACTTCTGGAGTGAAAATATTAGACCGCTATATATTAACGACATTTGTATCAACACTGGGAACGGTGTTTATCATACTTTACTTTATCTTTATCCTTCAAGGAGTTTGGCTATTCATTGCCGATTTAGCTGGAAAGGATTTGGATATATGGGTAATTCTTCAATTCCTACTCTTCTACTCGCCAAAAATGATTCCTTTAGTATTGCCGTTATCGGTTTTACTATCGTCTATTATGACTTTTGGAAGTTTTGCCGAAAATTACGAATTCGCCGCGATGAAATCTTCGGGTATCTCGTTGCAAAGAGCGATGCGGGTGCTGAGTATTTTTATCGCTTCTTTAGCCTTGCTTTCATTTTGGTTTGCCAACGATGTCATTCCCAAATCCGAATACCAATTTATCAACCTTAGAAAAGAAATTCTTCAAACCAAACCGGCCATGGCAATTGCTGCAGGTCAGTTTAACGACTTGGGGAAAATCAACATCAAAATAGATAAAAAAACAGGTAAAAAGGGACAATATTTGGAGAATGTAACCATGCATATCAAATCGAATGTGGGCTATGAAAATAAAACAGTGATCAAATCATTGAATGGTGAATTAGCTACCCTTGAAGAATCTAATATTTTACAACTTCACCTACTCGATGGTAATTATTATGAAGAAGTAGAATCTAAAACATACCAACAAGCTCAAAAAGAACCATTTATAAAAACTAAGTTCGAAAAATACACTATAAACATCGATTTAAATAGTTTCCAAAATAGTGCTGACGACAATGAGAAAATCACCAATACCAATAGCATGTTGAATGTACGAGAGCTCAATTATACTATTGACTCTTTGCAAACTACTTTAGTAAAGGAAAAGGTATCCAACACAGAAAACCTTTCTTTACGCACTCAAGGTGCTTTTGACTACGGTAAACGAATGGATAAAAACAGGAAATTTGTTGCTATAGCTCCTAAAGATCTTCTAACTGAGTTTGAACCCAAAACACAATTGAGAATTATTCAATCGGCGATTGATAATACTTCCAATATGAGTTTTAATGCCGAAAGCAATGATACCGCAATCAAAGAACGTCAGAAGTACATCAACAGTCATTGGTTAGCCTTACACGAAAAATTTGTTATTGCGTTCTCTTGTTTTCTTATGTTTTATATTGGTGCTCCACTGGGTGCCATTATCCGCAAAGGAGGATTGGGATTACCCATTGTCTTTGCCATATTGATTTTTATCACTTATCACTTTATCAATACCTTTGGAAAAAAAGTAGCACAAGAAGACGGAATGACTCCCCTTTTAGGTGCTTGGTTGGCCTCTATGGTGCTCACGCCCTTGGCTATACTTTTGACTTATAAAGCCACAAACGACAGCGGTATGTTTAATATGGACAACGTGCTATTACCGATACAAAACGCTTTCAAAAAAATATTTAAAAAAAACAAACACACTAATCATGTCTAATTCTAATATACAACTCAATACTATAGAGGAAGCGATTGAAGATATCCGTCAAGGAAAAGTTATCCTTGTAGTAGATGATGAAGATCGTGAAAACGAAGGTGATTTTATCGCCGCAGCAGAAAAAGTAACTCCAGAGATGATTAATTTCATGGCTACACACGGTCGTGGATTGATTTGCGCCCCTTTAATTGAAAAGCGTTGCAAGGAGTTGGATTTACACCCCATGGTGAACAACAATACGGTTTTACACCAAACAGCCTTTACGGTTTCAGTAGATTTAATTGGACATGGCTGTACAACGGGAATTTCTGTTCACGATCGCGCCAAAACCATCGCCGCATTAGTAAATGACGACACCAAAGCAGAAGATTTAGGTCGTCCAGGACACATATTTCCTTTGATTGCCAAACAAGGCGGTGTATTAAGAAGAACGGGACACACAGAGGCTGCAGTAGATTTGGCTCGTTTGGCGGGATTCAAACCAGCAGGTATCTTGGTAGAAGTTTTAAACGAAGACGGCTCCATGGCACGCCTACCTCAATTGATGTTAGTAGCTAAGAAATTCGACTTAAAAATTATATCGATAGAAAACTTGGTGGCTTATCGTATGAAACACGACAGCTTAATTGTAAAAAAAGAAGATTTCGAACTCGAAACGCGCTTTGGAACATTTAGACTAAGAGCTTACCTACAAACGACCAACAAACAAGTGCATTTGGCCTTGACCAAAGGATCTTGGAATACGGGAGAATCTATATTGACGCGTATCAATGCCTCTACGGTTTATAACGACGTATTAGGCGCTTTAAGCGGTGATTTGGACGAAAAAATAGAAGCGGCTTTCCAGGCGATTAATCAAGCTGGAAAAGGCGCTGTATTGTTTATTAACCAAGAGTTGCAAAGTTCTAATTTATTAAACCGTTTGGCTCTTTTAAAAGAACAACAACAATCATCGGAAGTTATCGAAGCGCCAAAATTGGTTACAGATAACAAAGATTACGGTATAGGTGCACAAATCTTACACGATTTAAACATCAGTAAAATTAAATTGATGACCAATTCGGAGCAAAGCAAACGCGTCGGCATGACGGGTTACGGCTTGGAAATCGATGAGTATGTAACTTTTTAATAAAAAAGTTTTACAGCTAAAAGGTTTACCGCAAATGAGTTAAAAAAGACGCTTGAAAAATTTGATATTTTTATACTATTAAAGTTTGTTTAAGTCGAAAAAGCCCCTATATTTGCACTCGCAATTCAGCAATGAAATGCACTGGAGAAATGGCAGAGTGGTCGATTGCGGCAGTCTTGAAAACTGTTGACT
>JBEBUC010000014.1:0-77425 GCA_040393465.1 Flavobacterium sp.
ATGATTTGCTCGAAATTGTTTGTTACATCGGCTATAACGTTGATTTCTACTTTATTTCCTGCCTCATTTTCATAAGTATAGATTCGAGTAGTAGCGTCTTGTACGATGGTCGTTACCGTTTCGGCAGCTTTTACCAACTCGGTAATGTTGATGATTTGTTCAACACCGTTTTCGTCGTAATAAATAAAGTTACTTCCGTCGTAAGTCACGTTGCCTTCTACCTTAGTTAAAAACTCGTTTAGGATGTTTTGAACCTCGGTATTGTTGATGATTTGCTCGAAATTGTTTGTTACATCGGCTATAACGTTGATTTCTACTTTATCTCCTGCCTCATTTTCATAAGTATAGATTCGCGTTATAGGATCCTGTACAATAGTAGTTACTACTTGAGGACTAGCGATATCCGAAAGTAAAACAGAAACCACCTCTCCTTCACTATCTTCTAAAACCAAAGCTCCATTAACAACGCTTAATTTAACGTTACTCGTATTTAGAAGCATTGTTGTATCTTGGTCGCTGATTATTCGTGTCCACCTGCCTCTTGACCAGTAAAAATACCCTGGTTGAATTTCCGCAGTATCCGTTATGTTGTATACCAGTAAACTCTCCACATTTCCATTTTGGATTGTGGAATCGTCTGTAGTATTATTTAAGGCAATACGAGGGATTAAAATCCCCTTGTCTGTAGATTTTACCTCTAATTGAGAGGACTTGTGAGGATAATGGGTACCCACACCTACTTGTGAATACATAAATCCGCTTACAAATAAGGCTGCTAAGGGAAGTAATTTTTTCTTCATGTTAAAATAAATTAGTTAAAATATTTTTCCGTTTTTCTAAAGTAGTGTGACTATTAACTATTATTATTATGAAAGAATCCATAATAAATATATGTTTTTCACAAAATAATCACCATGTAGATTGTACATACTCTAGAATGCGAATTTGGCACTTATTTAAGGGAAAAATGTGCCAAATCTACGGCAATATGTAAGTCTAATTATTTGAAACACTATTGATAATCAGCTATTTTCAAAATAAATCACAGAATAAATATTTAAATAAACATAAAGGCTTTATTTCATGAATTTTCGAGAAAATTCTCAATTTTTATAAATCAAAAATAGCTTTAGTTAAGCGCTAGGACGGCCATATTTTTTATAAAAAACGGACAAATCACTTTTAGATGTACATATTGAGAGTTATTTGTCTCAATCAGTAGAAAAAAAAACGCTTAGGACATCACAAAAAAGCGATATCCTAGTTAATTTGATCATAAAAAGACAAAAAAAGGACAGTAAATATACTGCTCTAAAGCAGCTTCCTTTTGCAAAATACTACACAAAATTTGCTTTTTCACACAATTATATGCGTTTATAACAATGCGGAAAGGAGGCTGATTCTCGTTCTTTGTGATTGTCAAGCAAATTAAAAAGGCTTATTGTCGCTATGCAGGAGACGGTAGTATCGAAAAAATAGTAACCCTGGGTTTTAAAACAATAAAGCGGACCAGCTGTAGCCTGTCCGCTTTATTATTTCAACCCCATCCGTTAAGTAAAAAACAGGGCATAACCTGCCATTTGTTTTTAGCTTAGCGTATTTTATAAACAAGCTTGTTATTAACTCACCACAAAATAGGTATCGGTTCCACCTACAGTAAAAAAACTGGCGTAAGTGTATTGCGCTTGTGAGTAATTCTCAAGGCCATGACAGGCTATGGTCTCCGCTAATCCAAGATGCGTACCTTCTGTAATTCCAGTACCGAAAATATCGATTTTAAAAGCAACGCGATTCCAAGTAACTAAAGAAGCATAAGCTTGAGCTTGTGCTGGGGTAATCGTGTTACTAGTCCCCCCAGGAGAAGTCTGCACCATAAATCGGGACCCGGGACTGAATGTACTAAAAGCAGCAAAATTGTTAAAAGTCAAAGCTGTGTTAGGGCCCATATCCATATAGCCCGAAATTGCTGAAATTGCATCATCACGGGTACCTAATTCTGGGTAACAAGAATTCGCATTTGCCGCATATCCCATAAAATGCAACAGGTCGTTAGTGGTACCGTTGATTATGGTCAATGGTCCTAAGGCACTGGCTTGATTTACGAAAAAACAAGTGATCGCAAGTAAAATTATCTTTTTCATAGTTTAGTTATTAGCAGTTAAGGATACAAAGGCTTTAAACCCCAAATTTATAATCTTATCTCTTTCGTTATTGGTTATCGCAATCATTTTGGCTTCATCGATTCCATACGCATAAATCAGTTTTTTTGCAGGACCGAGCAATCGCTCTTTGTTCGCATCTGAAAGCTCTGACCCCAATGCCAATCGTTCCTCTGCCGTAGGTTGATTCTCGGGTAAATTAATCGTTTTTAAAGCTTGCCTAAAATTAGCAATTTCTGAGGTGGCATCTTTTGATTGTAATTTTTCTGTGGGATTTTCCTTGCTGTCGTCCGTTGACTTGTGCTCTTCACTACAAGAGGCAAACCCACAAATTACCGCAGTTAAGGCTACGGAAATAATAAATTTTTTCATAATTTTAAGTTTTTAATCATTTAAACATGCTGTTATTATTTAAAAAACAGCATGTTTTAGTATAACGATATTAAATACATAGTTTCAATACTACTAACAGATCCTTTAAAAGAGTAAGTGATAGTAGTTAAAAATCATTCCAATTATACAACACACCGCTAACGATGATACCGTAAGAATAATACCAATACAATAAGTATTATATGTCAAGAAAGCACTCTTTATCTAAATTTATCTATCGAATTCACAGCGCCCTTTAAATAGTAAATACTTATATACTAAAGATTGTCAGCAGCATATGAAAATTCTAAACCAAATTTAGAAGGACCATTATTTCATCTTGATGAAAAAAAATAGGCTGCTCACATTTTATTTGAGCAAGCTATTTATATCATAATTTTTACTATTCTAAATTTACCTCCTTTAAAAAAAATCTAAAAGAAACAGCCTAATTTAGCATTAGCAACATAAAATTCCTTTCAATTAATCATTACTAATTTGAACCTTATATTAATTAGCTAATCACATAATAGGTTTCTGCTCCAATTGTAAAAGTAGACGCAAAAAGAGCCCCTAAGACTGCATAATCAGCGGTACCATGACAAGATATACTCCCACCAAGTCCAACATAACCACCCACGGCATCTGAACTGTTTTGATCAAAAGCTTTAAATAAGAAAAATGACCAATTTACTAAGGAAGCATAAGCCTGAGCTTGTGCGGGTAAAACTTCATTATATGGAGCTGTTGCACTAGTTTTAATGGAGTATTTTAATCCCGGATAATCCGCCAAAAAACCAACGAAATTAGTAGAACTCCGAGATTCTTGTGGACCTATCGCTAAATAATAATTGTTATAAACAGTGAAGTCATAAGTGGTTATGCTAGGATAGCAACTATTAAAATTGACCGCTTCTGCTTGGATATATAAATCATAAGAACTTGTACCGTTAATTATGGTCAATGGTCCTAAGGCACTGGCTTGATTTACGAAAAAACAAGTGATCGCAAGTAAAATTATCTTTTTCATAGTTTAGTTATTAGCAGTTAAGGATACAAAGGCTTTAAACCCCAAATTTATAATCTTATCTCTTTCGTTATTGGTTATCGCAATCATTTTGGCTTCATCGATTCCATACGCATAAATCAGTTTTTTTGCAGGACCGAGCAATCGCTCTTTGTTCGCATCTGAAAGCTCTGACCCCAATGCCAATCGTTCCTCTGCCGTAGGTTGATTCTCGGGTAAATTAATCGTTTTTAAAGCTTGCCTAAAATTAGCAATTTCTGAGGTGGCATCTTTTGATTGTAATTTTTCTGTGGGATTTTCCTTACTGTCGTCTGTTGACTTGTGCTCTTCACTACAAGAGGTAAACCCACAAAATACCGCAGTTAATGCTACGGAAATAATAAATTTTTTCATAATTTTAAGTTTTTAGTTGTCTAAATATATAATTTTTATTTAACTAAAAAAATATTTTGTTAATTTTATTACAAGAAAATAATAAATTCTGATTTCCATAGCCCAGATTTTTCCTTATAAAAAACACCTATAAATTCCGAAACACTAGCAATAAGAAAAATGTGAATAAAATTATTCTAGCCTGAAAAATGAAATTATTTTATCTCTCCACCTTTTCGAATTTTAAATATTAAAAAGCCGAAAAAAACCAAGACAAGCCCCTATCGTTTCTTTGTTTGACTGTACTTTTTAAACAAAAAAAAGCCAGAAGAAACATCTTCCGGCTCTGAACCAATTTTTATTTTTATATGATACTAAGCGAAAAAACTTTGTATCGCCGCTGCAATACGGTGTAATTCGGCTTCTTCTAAATTAGAGCCTGATGGCAAGCATAAACCAGTTTTAAACAAATCTTCGGCTACGCTGTTTCCATAATAGGGCGTTCCCTCAAAAACAGGCTGTAAATGCATGGGTTTCCACAAGGGTCTAGACTCTATTTGGTCTTCCAATAAATGCAGTCTTAATTGCTCTGCCGTTTTACCGCAAACCTTTTCATCGATAGTAATACAACTCAACCAATGGTTGGAGAAAAAATCAGCTGACGGTTCAACAAACACGGTAACACCCGCTATATTTTGAAACAATTGGCGGTAAAAAGCATTGTTGGCTCTGCGCTGTTGCACACGATCTGCCAATACTTCCATTTGTCCTCTACCAATACCCGCAGCTATATTGCTCATCCGGTAATTGTAACCAATTTGAGAGTGTTGGTAATGCGGTGCCTCATCACGGGCTTGAGTAGAAAGAAAGACAGCCTGATCTTTAGCTGCTTTGGTCTGACAAACCAAGGCACCACCACCTGAAGTAGTAATGATTTTATTGCCATTAAAACTTAAAACACCAAAATCACCAAATGTACCACAGTTTTCCCCTTTATAGGTACTCCCCAAACCTTCCGCTGCATCTTCTACTACGGGAATGTCGTATTTTTTAGCTACCGCATGCACTTCCGCAACCATATAGGGCATGCCGTATAAGTGAACCGCTACAATCGCTTTGGGTTTTTTGCCTTTGGCTATTCGGTCTTGTATCGCTTCTTCCAAAGCTATAGGACATAAATTCCAAGTGTCTTTTTCACTATCGATAAATACTGGAGTAGCGCCACAATAAGCAATCGGATTGGCCGAAGCCGAGAAGGTCATCGTTTGACAAATGACTTCGTCACCTGCTTGTACACCCAATTCAATCAAAGCCAAATGCAGTGCTGCTGTACCGGCACTCAAGGCAGCCACATAAACTTCTTTGTTTAATGCTTTTGTCAAATCTTCTTCTAATCCATTTACATTGGGTCCCAAAGGAGCTACCCAATTTTCATCAAAAGCTTGATGGATATAATGCAATTCACTACCTCCCATGTGGGGAGAAGACAACCAAATTTTTGAATTCATTTTCTGATTTTTTTTGGAGATATAAAGATAATGTTAAATTTTAAAACCTCAAATAGATTTTTAGGGTTTGTGCCCTTTTATCAACCGAAGTCAACGGCGTTTGCGGTTTTTCTCTTATCCACCATAAAAAAACCTCCTCAATTCCCATTGCAGCTGATAAAACACTGGGAATATAGAGGAGGAAAGACACTGCGAAATCACCTAACACCCTTAGGTGTCCTTGGCAAGCGCTATTTCAGTTAAGAATATTATACTAAAATACTTATATCATGAAAACAACTGAAATAATCGAAACGCAGGTCTAATAATCCTAATTTTCAATTTGAAACAAAAAATGCCACATCCTTATTTAAATTAAACATGCTATTTCCGATTTTTTATGTCCAAAAAAAATCGTTAAAAAAAAGTATTGCCTTATATCACAACGGCACTACCGCACTTCACTTAGGAAAGACGCTAGTTCAAACCTCTGTTTTAGAGGCTAACTGCCTTTTAATTCTAAAAAACGTGAGCACTACTGTCTTAAGACACTCGGCTTATCTACCGACAGCAGCAACTCACGCAACATCCGCAATATAAATCTAAAGCCTCATCTGTTGTTGACAACAAATTATTATTTGAGGCTTTAAAATTCGCTTTTTTGTACAAGTATTTCAACAGAGTCGCTATTGTAAAAACACTTGCATCATTACAGGATAGACGTAAAAACATCAATTCCTCCAATCGCTGTACAAACCCGTTCTAGCGTGTTAAAAATAGTGGCCAGCAAAGCGCGAATAAAAATAATGGTTGTCGTTTCCCTTACAAGCATTACGAATTTTAACCAAAAAACTTTAAATTAATGAGCATTACAATTAAAAACGAGCAAACAAGTGAACCCGATTGCAGTTCAAAAAGCACTCGATTTAGCCCCTCAAACAGGCCTGTCATTCGGCGTCCTTTGCTTATCCCCTCTCTAATTTCCTTTTATAACGTACCCTTGGTACGTTCTTATCTTTTACTTAATACCTTATTCTATAAGCAACATTCCTTATAAAAATGGCCCTTATATTTACCATATAGGAATTGTTGCAGCTCCCATTACCGTAGCTTGAGCCACCTGATAAAAGAGTCTTGTTCGAGAAATAAAAAGTAGGGGGGGGGGGGATAAAAAAGCAAGATTAACTAGAACCTTCCCGTTTTAACTCTAAAAATTATGTGAAGCGAGAAACATCAAAATACAGTAATTTTCCACTTTAATCCGCGCTTAGCATAAAACAATTAAAAAAAGACCTTTTATTGCTGTAAACCTTATACCAACATCCACATTTTTACTCCTTAAGTGTGGTATTTAGGATACCTTTATCGAACTTGTTGAATCAAAAATAAAAAAAAATTTAAAAACAACCTATAAGTGTCCCATTTTTTTTTGTTAAAATTCGAAATTTACTTTTATGGATAAAGAGAACTTCAAAGAAGAGAACGAAGCACTGGGTTACCGTATCCGAGAACTCAGGGAAAACTACGTGAATGAAAAGATTTCACAAGAGGAATTGGGTCTAAAAACAGGAAACGCCAAAAAAACGATTGGCGAGATTGAACGCGGAAATACCAATCCCACTTACGAGACTTTACTAAAAATAAGCAAAGAGCTGGATTTAACCATCAACGAGTTGTTTGACTTTGATATGAAGCAGTACATCGAATTGTCCAAACAATACAAAAGAGGCAAGCGCTAAAGTAGTGCATCGTAAGCCGTAGGCAGTAACTGCTGTGAACCCCATAACTATAGTTGTTTTTTAATTTTAAAACAACCCTGATACACTAACGAATACCAAGCAGTTCGCTAGGGTATTTTTTGATTGTAAAATAAGTTGATACCGCGCTAGTACTGAACTCCCCACGAAATAGCCTTGTTTTTTGTTTTAAAATACCGCCTTGGTGTTATTTAGCAGGGTACTTAAACGATAACTTGTGATTTGTAGGCAGTAACTAATTGAGAAGCGGCGCCTTGGTCCAAAACATATTCTACATTCTTAAATTGTTGCAGGAAGGAAGCGGGAATATGAGAAGAAACTGGGCCTTCCAAGGCTTGTTGCATGATTTCCGCCTTGCGTTGCGACAGCGCCAATAAAATGATTTCCTTTGCCTGGGTAATGGTTTTAATTCCCATAGTAATCGCTTGGTTAGGCACCAAATGCCTACCTCCGAAGTCATGGATAGCGTCGGATATGGTGATGTCGTTTAAGTGCACCAAACGCGTTGCCGATTGTAAGGTAGAGCCCGGTTCGTTAAAACCGATATGCCCCGTACGGCCAATACCCAACAGCTGTAAATCCAACCCTCCAAAGTCCTGGATTTTCTTTTCATACAGCTCACAATGCGCCTGTACCGCCTCTAAAGACAAGGCTCCGTCTGGAATATGTATGTTTTCAGCCAATATATCCACCTGGTTAAACAGGTTTTTTTTCATAAAAGTACTGTAACTCTGTTCTTCTACCGCTTGCATCGGATAGTATTCGTCCAAATTAAAAGTCACCACCGATTTAAAACTCAGTCCCTCGTATTGATGCAGACGAATCAACTCCTGATACACTCCTTTAGGCGTCGCTCCCGTAGCCAATCCCAAGATTAGTTTTTTACCTTGTTTTTGCTTTTGGACAATCAGGGACGCCATCCGCTGTGCTACATAAACCGAGGCCGTTTCGCTGTTGGGGTATACTTTTACTAGTTTTTCTTTTTGACTATTCAATGGTTGGGGTTTAAATAAAACGTTCTTTTTAGGCTACAATATCGTAGTCCAAAAATACGAAATAAAACAACCCCAAGCACTATAAACAAACACAAACAGCCCTTATTTCAACAAAAAAACCTTATAATTAAGCCGTAAACAACCTTAAAGTAGGATTAATACATCAGCTCCGATTTGCACTAGGTAATTCGTTTGTATGCTATGGATCCGTTCCTTTTAAGAAGATTTGAAAGCCAATCGAAAGTTATGGAAGCCAAAGGTTTAAAAAACGTAGCGGTCGCCATACTTGCTGCGTATGTTAAGGAAGAATTGGGAGAATTACATCTCCGCTCTATCTCCGCAAATCAGCGTATCAGCGTATCAGCGTATCAGCGTATCAGCGTATCAGCGTATCAGCGTATCAGCGTATCAGCGTATCAGCGTACAAAACAGGAACCCTTAGCTGAAAGATTGGGTATTGGTCAACAAAAAATGTCTTTAGTTGAAAACACCGAAGTATTGGAAGTTCCAAAGATTGTAGCGATTGTGCTAGCCACTCGCTATAAACGATTAATAGTTATTCAGACGAAAAAGTTTAGAGTATTATTAAAACCGGAGTTTCTGATAACGCCTTTCAGTATAGATTAATCAACTACTCTCCAACCTTGACTCCAACCTTGACTCCAACCTTGACTCCATCAACAGACGCACGTTTGCTAAAAGCCGCCCAAGAGATGGTGGTGTATATAGAAAAACTTCTTAAGAAGCCAGAATAATTGCTATTATAAAATGACAAAGCCTTACTTTCAGTAAGGCTTTGTCATTTTATAATACGGAAAACTATTGCTAATTAACTCTCAATAAACGATCGCATTTTGAAAACATAATATCTTTAGCATAATTATTAAATTGTTTTATTCCAATTTCTCCTTTAAGCCATGATATATAAGCTGCCGCAGTATTTATACCTGCCTCGTGAGAAAAGGGATAACCACCTCCAAAACGAGGATTTAATTCGAGAACATACAACATTCCGTCGTGTTTAAAGACATCACAATCCAAATTCCCTATATGCTTTAAATTTTCTCCAATAACACTACCTATTTTCTCAAATTCAGTATCGATTATCGATATGGCCTTATCAGTTTCTCCTGATCGCATAGAGAGTTTTTGGCGAACAAAAGTGCCTTGATAGACACCATCAAAATCATTTAAAACATCCATTCCGTACTCCGCCCCAGGAATTTTTTCTTGAATCAAAATAGCATGATCAAAATCCTCTTTACTAGCTTCTGCTAAAATAGTTCTAGATAAGCGGATTTTTTGCAATTGATATGCCAATTCTAACTCCTGTAAATCTTCTGGAAAATCGATACCAATTGAAGCGCTTCCCCATCTGGGTTTGATTACTAATGGAAATTTTAATTCTCCACTAGCAAGTGCTGCTTTAGCCTTATTTATATCAATAAAAGTCTTAGGTGATTTGAGCCCATTAGCTTCTAAAAACTTAACCGTTTCCCATTTATCAAAAGCTATGTTAATTGCCTTCTCATTAGAAACAATAATTTTAGTTCCTAAAGACTCTAGTTCTGCTTTGTGCTTAGATAAAAGAGGTAATTCTAAATCATTTAAAGAAATAACCGCATCTATCTTATGGGAAATAATAACAGATTTGAGATTATCGATGTAATCTAATGCATAAATAGCGGGTACTTTTATAGCAACATCGGCATCTACCAATGCCGGAGCTGTTAATTGCATATCCGTGGCATACACCTTCCCTTCTCCTTTTAAAGCTTCTTTAAAATAATTTATCAAATAATTGCGACGTCCTGCGCAAGTGAAAAGTATGTTCATTAATATTTATTTTCGATTGAAATTATATTTATCGGGGTTTTACCAGAATGCAGTCTGTTCAAATTTTGAATAACATCATCTAAATGTGGTAGACAATCCTGGACCATTCCAGAACGATGTGGAGACATCACTATATTGCTCAAGAAATGAAAATCAAACTGTTCCGATGGAAAAACATTTGGAGCCTCTTTAGAAGGATAATTATACCAGGTATCAATTGCAGCAAAAAAAGATTTATTATTTTTAAGGGTCGAATATAGAAATTCCTGATTCACAATTTCTCCTCTTGAAACATTAATAAAAATTGATTTTTTATTAACCGCACTAAAAAAGGATTCATCAATTAAATCAGTTGTCAGTTTTGTTAATGGTATTGTGACAAATACAATATCTATATCATTAATTTCATTATTTAGTTCGCTTATAGGAAAACAACGTAAATTATTAAATTCAGTTTCAACTCTACCACTTCGATTAAAAACCTTGAACCTACAATCTAGTCCAGATAAAAACTTAAAAATATTCTTTCCGATAGAACCAAAACCAACAATTGCTATTTTAGAATTCTTAATTTTAAATGAAAAAGGAGAAACTTCATTCAGATTATCAGCTATTGGTCGATTCCAATTTGCTTCTCTAAAAACCCTGTCGTGATAAGCTATTTTTTTTGCTGCATCAAACATCAGTGCAACAGCATGTTCAGCAACCACACTAGAATTACTATGAGAATTAGCGACTGGAATTTTATATTTAGCTAGTAAATCATAGTCAAGATTATCTACGCCAGTCCAGGGAATTTGAATTAATTTTAATTGATTTCTATTAGATAGTAATTTTTCAGTAATCATTCCTCCTACAAGTACATCCGCCTCTTTTACTAAAACAGATAAATTTTCTTCAGAATAATCTGTAGGTATGATTAATTGAATTCCTGAATTTATTCCCTCTTTGATATAATTGATATCATTTTCAAAAAAAGATTTAGTTAGTAATACTTTCATTTACTATAAATTTTTAACAAAATTACTAATTAAGTTCAGTCCTTCATCAAGAATTTCATCTTTAGTAGCAAATGAAATCCTTACGTGATCGTCCCATACATTACCGAACGCAACTCCAGGTGTAGTTGCAACCCCTGTTTCTAATATTAACTTACTACAAAAAGTATTAGAATCTATCTTTAGCTCCGATATATTAAAAAAACCAAAAAAACCACCATTTGGAATAACACTAGATAGTCCTGGTGTTGATTTTATCATTAGATTGTATCTTGTTACTCGTTCAGCTAATTTAATATTGTATTCATCAAGATACGAATAATCAATAATATCAATCGTTTCCGCTAGAGCTTCTTGAATAAAAGTACAGGTATTTGTATTAATATGCTGTTGTAATTTCAACAAGTTGGAACTCAATTCCTCCGGAAAACAAGCATATCCAACTCTCCATCCCGTCATTGCATATGATTTACTAAATCCATTTATAGTAATCACTCTCTTCACCTTATTTTCTAAAGAACCTATACTAAAATGCTCAATTCCATTAAAAATTAATTTTTCATAGATTTCGTCTGAAATAATATAAAAATCATTTTCCTCCGCCAATGCATATAATTCTTTAAGTTCTCGCTTAGTAAACACATACCCAGCGGGATTGTTAGGTGAATTTATTAGCAATAATTTTGTTTTCTTCGAAGTTAAATTCCCAATTTGTTTTATTGGTAAAGAAAAATCTTCTTTCAAAACATCAACTTGATGTACTACACAATTTGGTTCAGCAATAAAAATTTGAGGAATAAAACTAACAAATGAAGGAGCCAGTACGATTACTTCGTCATCCGGTCTTAATAAAGCCATCAAGACAAGTTGTAAAGCTTGTTTACTTCCTGGTGTAATAATAATATTATTTGCAGTACAATTGATATTGTTTTCAGAATTCAATTTGACTGCTAACTTTTCACGTAGCACAGGTAGTCCCATTGGACTTGAATATCCTGCTTTTCTCGATCCTAAAATTCGTTGAGTTGCTTGAATAATTTCTTTAGGGACATCAAACTCCGGTTCGCCCAAGCCGAGAGATATAATATTTAACCCCTGTTTCCTTCTTTCATTTGCAGATTCAGCAAACTTTAATGTCAAAGATTCTTGTATTTCTTGTCTAAAAACCATAATTATTCATTATTTTTAATTGGAAATCCATTATTATCATATAAACCAGCATTTTTGGGATCTCTTCTAACTTCAAAACCAACTCTCCCCTTAACCCCCTCATCTACAGTTACATTTTCTTTCCTTAAGACTTTTAATAAGGTTTTTAAAAAAATTTTCATGTCTAACAAAAATGACAACTCATCGACATAAAGTATATCGAACTTTACTCGATCTTCCCATAAAATGTGATTTCTACCGTTAATTTGTGACAGACCTGTTATACCTGGACGTACATTCATCCTTCTTTTCTCTTCGTCATTATAGAACTCCAAATATTTAACTAACAAAGGTCTCGGCCCAATTAAAGACATATCCCCTTTGATAATATTTAGCAATTGAGGAATCTCATCTAAACTAGTTTTCCTTAAGAAAATTCCGGTTTTAGTTAGCCTTAGCTTTTCAGGAAGTAATTTCCCTTCTGAATCTTTATCATCGTTCATTGTTTTGAACTTAAAAATAGTAAAAATGCGCTCTTTGAATCCTGTACGTTTTTGAAAGAAAAAGACACTCCCTTTATTAGTAAAAATAAGAATTATTACAACGATTGAAAATATCGGTAATAAACAAATGAAGGCAGTTATTGCAAATATCAAATCTACAAACCTTTTAAAAAACACTCTATACATAACCATCTAAAATTTAATATCTTCAAAAACCGTTTTATGAAATTTAGCTGGATTACCTACCCATATTTCATTCTCATTAACATTTTTTGTTAAAACTGCACCAGCCCCTACGGAACTGTACTTTCCTATATTAGTCCTTCCCCTTACAGTACTATTAAACCCAAGCCAAACACCCTCTTCTGTATTGATCCAAGAACCTAAACAACTTGTTGGAGCAAGGAAATTAAATGCCCCTACATTACAGGTGAGTCCTATAAAAACATTTGTCATTACTAAAGTACACTTACCAATTGTTGAATTAGCAGAAACAGTAGCAAACGGCATAACGACAACTCCAGGTCCCAATTTCGCAGTAGGCATTACAAAACTCATAGGATGCACGAAAGTAGCCAATCGATCTTCAGGAATTAATAAGCTGTGAAACTTAGCTATTCTCTCTGGCATGCCACCAATCTTTAGTATCGTGTTAATAAAATAATATCCTTCTGCTAATAACTTTGGAATATCCGTTGTCTTACCAACAATTGGATATCCCAATATATCAAGTGTCAAAGAATCATTTACATATCCAGCAAACTCGTATTCACTGTATCCTAGGGAATTTGCATGCACTATCGCTTGTCCGATATTCGTAGCAGGTCCAGGCCCTCCCAGTATTAATATTTTCTTCATAACAGATTAGTCTTTTTTAAATGTTTCATTTACAACATTTACAAACTGTTTTACCAATATCGATTTATCATAAACTTCCTCTGATAATCTTCTTGAATTTTCTCCCATCTCTTGTAATAGGGCTTTATTCTGACTTAAAGCAACCAATTTATCAGCTAAATTTTTAGGATCTTTAGGGTCACAATATATTCCGCATCTATTATTCTCAACTAAGTCTTTCGTCCATCCTGCGGAGTTCACAATGATTGGCTTACCCGCAGATAGGGAATCAAATAACTTATTAGGCGAATTCGTAAACAGAATCGGCAAGTCTTTAAAACTAACTAACGATACATCACAAATATTCACTATTTCAGATGTCATTTTCATTGGTGTACGTTCACAAAAAAGCACATTGTGCATATCCAATTCTTTAATTTTACTACGTATATTTTTTTCGGTAGAACCGGCGCCTAAAAGTAAGAATTGTATTTTCTCATTTTTAAGTAAATATGCTGAATTGATTACTGTATCGATTCCGTTAGCTACACCTAAAGATCCAAAATGAATTATTTTAAGACAATCTTCTCTTAGCCCTATTTCTTTCATTAATGCAAGATTCTTTTCTCTAGGCCAAAATTCGTCCTTTTTAGACATATTAGGAATCATTGATGTTTTATCTTTTGGTATATATTTTAATACCCCGTCTTGCATTCCTGGCGATAAAGCAATAACATGTGCTGCATTTTTATAAATCGTTTTTTCTAACCAACGCATCGTTTTGATAATTAGAGGGTTTTTAAAGGCTCCCATTTGAATAGGTACTTCAGGCCATAAGTCTCTAACTTCAAAAATATAGCTTTTATTTTTAAACCACTTTGCTAATAAGGCAGGTATTCCTACAGTTAACGGAGTAGAAGTCGCAAAAATAAAATCATAGCTATTGCTATTTTTAAGCGCATATCGACTACAATGATACATAAAGGATGTAAAAGACTTTAACCTGTCCTTAATCCCCATTGATTGATTATAAGCTACCGAAAAAGAAACGACCTTAATTCCTTCCACAATAGAAGTTTTTACCTTTTCAGTATGACTATGTCCTGTTGTTAACATGGTCACTTCATAGCCGTTTTGCATCAACTCCCGCGCTAACCAATATGATCTGGTCCCTCCTGGTTCATTTGGCGTCTTGAAATATTGATGTATGTATAGTACTTTTTTCATTTAATATATATTTCATAATATTTTTGAGCAATTAATTTCCAATCGTGATTTTTAGCTACTAATGGAATATTAATTTCATAATTACAATAGTTCTGATAGAACTGTTCTAGCTTGTTTTTGATATCTTCTGAATTACCTATAGAAACTGCCTCTCCAATTTTTTCTTCATAAAATCCATCAATACCCTCATTCTTTCTATACATAATTGGGAGTCCTTGTAGCATGGCTTCAACGTATACTAACCCAAAAGTCTCTCGCTTTGAAGGCATCGCAAATACATCACATTTGCTAAATATTTCTCGCAATTCCTGCTTATCAAAAACATTTCCATAATATTTAAATAAAGACGGATAACGGTTCACATTAGACAATATTTTACTTGTTTCAGACCCTCCCCCTCCAACAATGTGCAGTACAATGTTTGAATTGATTTGCTTGCTAAATTTAATAACTGCATCTTGTAAAGCCGCAAGGTTCTTTCCTTTTGAGAACTTACCAATAAATAAGACATTGAACGTATGCTCTATTTTGTCTTTTATGACAGCCACTCGGTTTTCAATCCAATATGAATCTACCCCGTTCGGAATAACTAACATACGATTTTCTAACTGTTGCCTAATATCCACCAAAGAAGCCTGTGATAAAATTCGCTGTCTATAAGATGCCGCAATTACTATAATATTCGTTGCTTTTTTTAAAATTTGCATTCCGAAAGCTCTTTCGTGAATCAAATATTTTTGAAAAAAGTTCAAATCCGAATTTCTAACTGTGATAGCATAAGGTATATTGTACTTATTTGCCAAATAAAATGCCACGCCACCATCGCTGTACCACGTATGAGCATGGATAAAGTTAATTTGAGAAAAATCTACCTTACTTTCAATATCTTTTACTATTTTTTTAATCTTTAAGCGATAAAAGATACGATCAATATGTTTATTTAGAATATGAGAATAAATAATTACTGAGTTTTTGTTTTTAAACTCCAACGAATTTTTTCCTATTCGTGAAGAATTCCTTATTGGATTGTAGACAATTTGCGCTAAGCCCAAGTCATCTAATTCGGCAAACAAATTTCTATAAACTGTTGAACCCGAAAAATCATTTGATAAATGTAAAATCATTTGAGCTAAATTATTTAGAAAGTATGCATGTTTGCATAAAATTGAATATTAGGATAAAACTTATCTATTTTGGTTCCATTAGTTTTGTAATAATCGTTATATATAACATATAACTCTTTGTCTTTCAGCACATTCATCAACTTCATCCAACCATCAGATTGCTTCCAACCCATGCCATTTGATTTTGAAAAAGACCCATCCACAAAATCAGCAGGTTTATTTTTATTTTTCCAAATAAGCGAAGTCAAGGTGTTTTTAAAAAAATTCAAATCTTCTTTACTCCAAAATCCATATTCTAAATTATAAGAATCAATCACATACTGAACCACATGGTTACCATGACTAACATCCTGAACAACGACCTCCTTTTTTCTCTTTTTTAATATATTACTAAAAGCATTACTATAAGTCGAATTCCAGATATAACAGTGCTTTTTTTCCACTGGAATCAATTTAAGGTTATTTTTTAATTGCAAATTGTATTCGTCAATAAATTTTTTATATATTGAAATATTTTCGGGATCTAATTTTGTTAAATACAGAGCCACGGTAGCCCAATGGCTCCCCATGTGCAGTCGAATTCCATACAATAAAGAGGCATCTCCATTTTCAGTTAAACTCTTATTATACCATTTGAAAAAAGTTTTTTTTACCAAATCTTTATCTGAAACTTTTGAATTGGGGTTTTTATAAAGATATTCTGCTATATATCTAAACAAATATCCTTCATATAAGATAAATTCTTTTCCCTTCATGGAGTAATTCTGACTTTGTTTACTAACATCAGTTACAATCCATTCATATTCAGCAATTCCCTTATGCGCCTTACTTAGAATATTATTAATAACGTCATCATTATAGTTGAAATTTTCAAGTATAGTATTTGAATTAATAAAATAGCCTAATTCAAAAAAATGTATAGCATTGCCTGTTTTAGATTTAGACACTATTCTCGACGTAGAATAATCTATAGAATAGTCAGATGCTAAAACTGATTCAAACTTTTTTAAATAATTCGCTTTCTGAGCAAATAACGGCATGCTAAATACTATCAGAAAAAAAACAAAATTATAACTTAGTAACTTTTTCATATTTCAATTTTGATAAAAAATATCCAATAATACTCCAAAACAACAAACCAGCATAAATTTCTCTTAAAAAGAAAAAACCAAAAGAAAAAATAAAATAGAAAAAAATACCTATAATAATAACATATGAATAATCATTAGCTATAGAAAAATATGCTTTTTTAACCACAAAAAAGAGAAATAAGTAATTTAATATCAAACCAACCAAACCATAAGAAAAAAGTAAGAAAAACAACTCTGTCTCCATTAAACCAATAGAATCTAATACTGGTTTCCCAATACCAAAAATATAGTTCCAATTATCCGTAAGAAATAATCTGCTAATATTCTTATACTGAGTATTTCTTCCACTTTCAAAAACTGCATCATTTAAAAATGTAAATCTCTCTATAAAAAATACAATTCTATCCTCAAAAAAAAACATAGAAACCCAAGATAAAACAATGATAAAAAATCCAGAAATAAAAACAAATTTAAAAATCAGTAAAAAACGCCTTTCTCTTAACGTTCTTAAAATAAAATAAAATAAAATTGATAAACATAATGCTATTAAAGCACCTCTACTTGAGGTGTATAAAAGGTTTGTAAATGCTAGAATAAGCATAATGGTTTTTATAAATAAATTTTTATAAATTATCAGAGAATAAATAAAAATAAATCCTGACCAGCCTCCCCAAGTCAATATATTTCCAGTTGAACTATAGATTCTTAAATTATTACTTGAAATCCCCGTTGCTTGATTTTCACTTAACGCATATAATTCTGACAGTCTAGAAATTAAACTCAAACCAATTATCTGAAAAAAACCAAACAATAATGCTAAAAGAAAAACTACAGAAATAATATTAGTAAACAACTTTAAATCTAAAACATTACGCTTACCGATAAAATAAAAAACGAACATTACAGCAATCTTACTAAAGAGCGAAATAAACTCCGTCGGAAAACTTAATTCCCAAATTCCATTAAAATTGACATTACCTAATGTATTAGAAATATACATAGAGATAAAAATAAAAAAACTTAGGATAAATAAATTTCTAAACAAAACATTTTTCTTTTCAGTATTATCATTCACCTGAATCAAAAAAAACAGCGGTATTAGAAAAAGTAAATCTAATTTCATTCCAAACCCTCCAATTTTCACAGCTGGTAAAAGGAAGGCAACCATCGTTAATATACTTAAAATCTTTATCTGGGAGTAAAAAAGTACCTTATTCATTTATTAATTTTTTAACTAGCTCTAAAGCAGTTGCTTTTGAAAATAATTTTTTTGCAATTTCTATATTTTTCAGTCTGTCCGGTTCAGAAATCAATTTTAACTCCAAATTCCAATCAATCTCACTCATCTCAAATAACGAAAACCCGTTAGAAACTAAATATTCATAAATCGAATTGTTTCTATTGAGATAAATCGTTTTTCCAAGTGATAGTAATGAAATAATATTACCAAAAGCCTGCTGTCTAAAAGAATTAAATATAGCTAAATCGCAATCGGATAGAATTTTATTATATGCTTCTAATGGAATAAATGTCGTTAAAGGGATAAACTTTTCTCCAAGAATTCTTGTTCCTAAATCGATTAAGGCACTGATATATTTAGTGTCCCCATAATTTAGCGGAACATAAATATTATTAAACAAAGTATCATTGTTTGCCAAGTGTTTAAGAACATCTGTATGATTATTCGTAGGATGTCCAGAATTCCCTAATAAAATATTTGGTAAAGCTTTTACCAAAGTCGGTGGTTCTAAATTGTCACTTATTGAATAATAGTTAAAAATTGATTGTTTCGCTTTTATATGAAATATGTTGTTTACTAATTTCACATCGCCATCTATACTTGTTACTAAGTTAGTAATAAAAGGAGTAAAGCGCTTAATTTTACCCATTGAAAAAAAATTTCCTCTGATGGGATTACTAATTAGCCGGACAAACTCTTTTACCGATCTAATCTTAAACAACAAACTAATTGTCTGTTTACTAAATATGGAGAACCCTATTTCTGGTCGATTATAGATGTCCCCACCCCAGATAAACCAATAAATATGCTTTTTTAAATCTAATTTTTTTTCAATAAATATAACTTTTCGAATATCTAAAAAGTGTATGAAAATTTTTTCATATTCCAAACTTTCATCTGGTTTAAAGTCTGTACTATAAACCACGTTTGCAAGACTCAATAATTCAGGAATACTGTTTTTCTTTTTAAAAATCACATATAGATTTTCATTGGGGCTAACCGTCTCAAATGCTTCAATAACACTAAGCGTAATCTTTTCTTCATTAATCAAATGAATAATTTTCATGTTATTTAGTTATTAAAGATTTAATACTTGCAAACTGACTTTTTTTAAACTTAAAAAAAAGCAAAAAGTAAATGAGAATACTTACGCAACCTCCTATTAAAAATCGAAGTAAATTATTGTCTACTGCCAACACTAATAGATATGAAACGAAGCAAGAAATTAGCGCAAAAATAAAGTAAGGATATTGAGTTGCATTGTATTCCTTAAGCGATATAGGTACTAATCTATTAACCATTAATTTCCAAGAAGGCACATAAAGCACCACTTGACACACTACCAAGCTTATTGACACTCCTATCAATCCCCAAAAACTACCTAAGTAAACTGTTATGGGTATTAACAATAGTATTAATAAGTTCCAATAAAAACCTAAATCAGCTCTTCCTAATGCAAGCTGCAAAGATCCTACTGGATTTCCAATTGACCTAATTAACATATATATGGATAGTATACTAAGAACAACACTAGCTTCAAGCCACTTTTCTCCGAAAAAAAGCAAAATTATTTCTTTAGAAAAGAAGAAGCAAAACACAAATATTATTGTATTAACAATAGACAGCAACTCAATAGTCTGAAGATAAACCTTTTTTATCCTAACAAGATCATCTTGAATTTTTGCCATTACCGGAAAACTAACCTTCGTTAAAATGGGGTTTATTAATTGATAAGGTTTGCTAATAAAATCCTTAGCAACATTATAAAGACCTAAAACTTCCATTCCTAGCAATTTTCCAATGATTAATGTATCGATCTCTTTATTAAGAAAATTGACGATTTTCTCCCCCATTTGATAGAACCCAAAACTAAATAGAAAACTGACTTCTGAAAGTTTAAAATATAGCTTCGGTTTATGATATTTATATCCTACAGCAATCAGTAGTATCGTAGAAAGGGTATTGTAAAACAAATTTCCATATACTAAAGAAAATACACCAAAACCCATATAAGCAAGAACTACTGTAAAAACAAGACTTAATATTCTCGCTATTACATCTCTGACAGCAATACTTTTAAAACGCAAATCTTTTTTTAATAGTACTTGAAATTGTTGACCAAAAGGTATAATTAAGAAAACACTTGCTACTATTCTAATCAAATCTTCAAGTCGATAATCATTATAAAATCCAGCAATGAATGGACTCAAAAGATATAAAACAACGAACAAAAAGATACCGATTATTACATTTAAAATATATAAAGTTGAAAGTTGATTTCCGTTAATATTCTGTTTAAAAATAATTGCATTTGAGATACCTAAATCTATAAACGTTTGAGAAAAATTAATTACAAATAAAATAATGGCCATCAGACCAAAATCAGTCGGTTGTAAAAATTTCGTCAAGATAATAATTTGCAATAACTGTGTCACAGAAATCACTATAGATGATAGCGAGGTCCATTTAACTCCTTTTAATGCACTTTTCTTTAGTGACATAAATAATTATCTTAAAATTTCCTTTATTACTTCACGTAATTCTAAATCTGAAATTTCATAAAAAAAAGGCAACCTCACGAGGCATTCCGAATAATTATCTGAATTAGTCAAAACTCTTCCATCATGTTTGTCTTTGTAAAAAGGACTTTTATGTAAGCTGAGATAATGAAATACCGCTGAGATATCACTTTCCTTTAATTTATTTATTAATGCAGTCCTTTGTTCAATATCTTTACAAACAACGTAAAACATATGAGCATTATTTGTGGAATTTGAGGGGATATACGGGAGTTTCACCTGGTTTTTATCTGCCCAATCCTTTAAATTCTCATAGTACACTTGCCATATAGTTAGTCTACGCTTTTGTATTTTTTCAAGATTTTCCAATTGTGCCCACAAAAATGCAGCAATTACTTCAGATGGTAAAAAAGAGGAGCCAACATCAACCCAACCATATTTATCAACCTCGCCTCTAAAAAAAGCTGAACGATTAGTTCCCTTCTCCCAAATTATCTCAGCACGCTCGCTAAATCTTGTGTCATTAATAGCTAACATACCTCCTTCACCAGAAATAATATTTTTGGTTTCGTGAAACGAAAATGCTGCTAAATGACCTATGCTTCCTAATGCTTTTCTAGTTCCATCACTAAAGGTGAAATAATTATCAATTGCTTGAGCTGCATCTTCGACAACAATAAGGTTGTGTCTTTCTGCAATGTTCATTATTTTTTCCATATCACATGCCACGCCTGCATAATGTACCGGAACTATTGCTTTTGTTTTCTCTGTAATTAGAGATTCTATCGAATCTTCGTCAATACCTGGATGATCTGATCTACTATCTGCAAAAACTATCTTGGCCCCTCTTAAAACGAAC
The DNA here is from genome assembly GCA_040393465.1 of Flavobacterium sp. Classification (GTDB taxonomy): domain Bacteria; phylum Bacteroidota; class Bacteroidia; order Flavobacteriales; family Flavobacteriaceae; genus Flavobacterium. The sequence continues at coordinate 21,553 of JBEBUC010000014.1, forward strand.
GCATTAGATGTTGATACAAAAGTATAGGATGGCATAATAACTTCATCACCTGGCTGTATATCAACTAAGATGGCAGCCATCTCTAATGCATCCGTGCAAGAAGTGGTCAATAAGCACTTTCCAAAATCGTATTTGTCTTCAAAGTATTTTTGACATAATTTGGTAAATTTTCCATTACCTGATAATTTTCCTGTTGAAACAGCATCTTGAATATACTCTGTTTCCCTTCCCGTTAAAAATGGTTTATTAAATGGTATCATTAATAATTAATTTGTGAATAATGATAAATATATTTTACTTCATCAACTTTAGTAAATCCTAAGCCTAAATGAAAATTTAGAGAATCTAAGTTTTGGAAAGAGAATGGACTTTTAACAATTTCCACATCACTTTCATTTGCCCAATAACCAAAAGATTGGAGCCATAACTTTCTACCTATACCTTGTCTTTTGTAATCAGAATTAACTCCAGTCAAAGTAAAATGTCCTATTTTATTAACTAAATCTGTCTTTATAATATGGATTCCAGTAATATTGTCTAACTGTTTTTCTAAAAATACTCCGTCTGAAAAAGATTGATTTAATGCATTGTCAACCCATTTGCGATAAAGCAACTTTGTCTTATCGGATCCAATTGAAATTTCATTGTAAAATCGAGAAACAGCGGCCGTTTGCTCGGCAATTTTATAGCTATCTTGTAACTCTTTATTTTCCAGAGCATTATACAACTTATAATCGACACCCTTATAAGCCTCTCTATCAAACTTCATTGACATTGTTGGCTGTATATCAACTAATCTTAATTCAGACTTAAAAATATTCTCTGCAGACAGCATTCGATCTTTTTTAAATACATATACCAAACTAAAATTATTGTTTTTAACATAATCTTTAAAAACTAAAGGATCAAAATCCTTTTCGTCGTTAATGATCAGTTTACCGATTTTTATTCCAAAGAATAAACTATCCCATTCAAGATATTCGATATTATTTTCCATAATTATAAAAGTTTCTTTAGATAAACTCCGTATCCACTTTTCCCACTCTTTTCAGCAACCTCTAAAAGTTGAGATTTATTTATGAATTTCATTCGGTAAGCAATTTCTTCGATACATGCAATTTTTAAACTGGTACGTTTTTGAACGGCCTTTACAAATTCTGTAGCTTCAGTTAACGATTCATGAGTTCCAGTATCTAGCCATGCAAAACCACGGCTCATAGTCTGCAATTTCAATTTATCTTGTGCTAAATATGCCTGATTTACAGACGTTATCTCTAACTCCCCTCTATTTGAAGGTTTTACATCTTTAGCTATTTGAACGACAGAATTAGGATAGAAATACAATCCGACAACCGCATAATTAGATTTTGGTTCTATTGGCTTTTCTTCTAAACTTAAAACTTGCCCTTCTTCGTCAAATTCAGCAACACCATAGCGTTCTGGATCATCAACATAATATCCAAAAACAACAGCTTTATCTTCATTATTAACTATTTCAACCGACTGTGCTAATAACTTTTGAAGTCCCGCTCCATAAAATATATTGTCCCCTAAAACCAAACAAACAGCGTCATTCCCAATAAATTCCTTGCCCAAAATAAATGCTTGTGCTAAACCGTCAGGACTAGGTTGCTCAATATAGCTCAACTGTAATCCCAATTGACTACCATCACCAAACAATTTTTGAAAATTAGGAAGATCATGTGGTGTGGAAATTATCAAAATTTCTGTTATTCCCGCAAGCATTAAAACCGATAACGGATAGTAAATCATCGGTTTATCATAAATAGGCAATAACTGCTTTGAAACCGCTAAAGTCAAAGGATGTAATCTCGTGCCAGACCCTCCTGCTAGTATTATTCCTTTCATAATTGCATTATTTTATCATTATTATAGTTCTATATCAGCCAAAAAAGTGCTGAAAACAGTTATTTATTATATTGCTTTTTATAATAATCTTGGTAATTCCCATTAGTTACATCCTCTAGCCATAACTGATTTTCCATATACCAAGCAATGGTTTTAGCCAATCCTTCTTCGAAAGTAACTGTCGGTTGCCATCCTAGTTTTTCACTAATTTTAGTAGCATCAATAGCGTATCGCAAATCGTGTCCTGGTCTGTCCTTAACAAAGGAAATTAATTGGGCCGATTCTCCTTCACTCCTTCCCAAAACAAAATCCATTTGCTTACAAAGTTCTAGAACTAAGTCTATATTTTTCCATTCATTAAACCCTCCAATATTATAAGTTTCTGCTGAATCACCGGAATGAAAAACCAAATCTATGGCAATTGCGTGGTCAATAACATATAACCAATCTCTTGTAAACTTACCATCCCCATAAATTGGTAACATCTTATTATTAATGATGTTATGGATACACAGCGGAATTAATTTCTCTGGAAAATGATTAGGTCCATAATTGTTAGAACAATTACTAATTACATATGGTAAACCATAAGTTTCTCCATAAGCTCTGACAAAGTGATCAGAACTTGCTTTAGAAGCAGAATAGGGTGAATTGGGGTCGTAACTGGTTGTTTCTAAAAACAATCCCGTATCTCCAAGACTGCCATATACCTCATCAGTACTAACATGGTAAAACCGTTTTCCTTCCCAATTATTAATCCACAAGTTTTTGAATGCTTGTAGTAAAATAACTGTACCTAATACATTTGTTTTCACAAAAGCAAAAGGATTTTCAATAGAACGATCGACATGAGACTCTGCTGCTAAATGTATAACTCCGTCAAATTTATATTCCTCAAAAAGTCCATTGATAAACAATTCATCAGTAATGTCTCCTTTTATAAAAGAATAATTAGGCTTGTTATGCACATCTTCTAGGTTAGCTAAATTTCCTGCATAAGTAAGCGCGTCTAGATTATATATGTGATAATTTGGATATTTATTAACAAATTGTCTCACAACATGAGAGCCTATGAATCCTGCTCCTCCTGTAATTAATATTTTTTTCATAAGTACAGTTATAATCTACTATCAACACTATTTCTATCCATACATGCTTTCGTATCAAAAACTACAGCATTTCTATTTTTTATCTGATCTAAATCCAATTTTAAAAATTGGTTATGAGCCACTGCAACTATTATCGCATCATACTTCTTACCGTCTATTAAGTTTTCTAAAATATCGACACCATACTCTAACTTTACCTCTTCTTTTTTTGCCCAAGGATCGTAAATATCTACATTGACACCGTATTGTTTTAATTCAAGAAAGATATCAATAACCTTAGTGTTTCTAACATCTGGGCAATTTTCCTTAAAAGTAACGCCCAAAATCAAAGCACTAGCTCCTTTGATATGTAAATCCTTCTCAATCATCAACTTGACCGTCTTTGACGCAACAAAAGAAGCCATACGATCATTTACACGTCGTCCCGATAAAATAACCTCTGGATGATAACCCAATTGAGTCGCTTTATGAGCCAAATAATAGGGATCAACAGAGATACAATGCCCTCCAACTAAACCTGGTTTGTATTTTAAAAAGTTGAATTTAGTACCGGCTGCTTCTAAAACATCCTGTGTATCTATACCAACTCGATCAAAAATTAAAGCCAACTCGTTAACAAAGGATATGTTGACATCACGTTGTGCATTTTCAATAGCTTTAGAAGCCTCTGCAACTTTAATAGAAGGTGCTTTATGGGTACCTGCAGAAATAATTACTTTATACAACTGATCTATTTCTTCTGCAATCTCGGGAGTCGATCCCGAGGTCACTTTCATAATAGTCGTTAGCGTATTTATTTTATCACCCGGTACGATGCGTTCTGGTGAATAGCCCACATAAAAATCTAAATTAAATTTCAAACCCGAACTTCTCTCTAATACAGGAACACATTCTTCTTCAGTACAACCTGGAAATACGGTAGATTCATAGATTACAATATCGCCTTTCTTTATTATTTGTCCCAGCATTTCAGAAGCCTTTAAAAGCGGTCCTAAATCAGGCGCATTAAATTGATCGATAGGCGTGGGTACTGTAACTATAAAAATATTAGCGCTTTTTAAAACATTCAAATCTGAAGAGGCTACATAGCCTAAACTGAACTCTGTGTCTACAGTTTGTTTAATCGATTTATTCAGCTGTTCCAAATCTGCTTCAAGAGTATGATCTTTTCCCAGATTTAGTTCTGCTACACGTTCCGTATTTATATCAAAACCAATCACAGGAAAGTGTTTTGAAAATTCTATGGCCAAGGGCAATCCTACATAACCTTGCCCAATTACTGCTATTATATTTTTTTTCATAAATTGATTTCTGTGATTTAATTGTCTCCAATAGTATAAACAACAAAACCTATTTTCGACAGTTCTTTCTTATTCAATAAACTACGACCATCAAAGACGAAAGCAGGTTTTTGCATTTGGTTGTATATTTTTTGCCAATCGTAGGTTTTAAACTCATCCCATTCTGTCAAGACTGCTATAGCATGACTGCCAGCACAAGCTTCATATGGGTCGTTACTAACCTCTAATTGTCGGATGTTCTCCGCTGGATCTCGAGTATCTAAATAATCTAAATCGCTCAACATTTGCTGCTTGGTAACCTTAGGGTCGTATACGGTAATTTTCGCCTGTTCTTCCATAAGATCATTGGCTACATAAATAGCAGCTGATTCTCTGGTATCGTTAGTGTCTTTCTTAAATGCCCAACCCAAAAAGGTTATTTTTTTATCATTGACCGTATTAAATAAAGTTTTTACGATGTTTTCTGCAAAACGACGCTTTTGATGGTCGTTCATAATAATCACCTGCTCCCAATAGTCGGCGACTTGATTTAAACCATAGGTTTTTGCGATATAAACCAAATTTAGAATGTCTTTTTGAAAGCAAGAACCTCCAAAACCAACCGATGCTTTTAAAAATTTTGATCCAATTCTCGAATCCATTCCAATGGCTTTTGAAACTTCTTCAACATTTGCTCCCGATGCTTCACAAAGCTCTGAAATAGCATTAATAGAAGATACTCGTTGCGCTAGGAAAGCATTTGCGGTCAATTTAGACAACTCCGAAGACCATAAATTGGTGGTCAAAATGTTTTCCTTATCCACCCAAGCCCCATAGATATCAACTAAGGCTTGAATTGCCTCTATTCCTTCTTCTGTTTGATCCCCTCCTATTAAAACGCGGTCTGGTGCATGCAAATCCTTAATCGCAGTACCTTCTGCAAGAAACTCTGGATTAGATAAGATTTGAAATTTTATACCGTTACTCGTATTATGTAATATACTTTTAATCGCTTCGGCAGTACGAACAGGAAGTGTAGATTTTTCTACTACAATTTTATCTGTTGTAGCAATTTGAGCAATTTGTCTGGCACATAGTTCTACAAATTTTAAATCTGCAGCCATACCTTTTCCCTTACCGTAGGTTTTAGTCGGTGTATTTACCGAAATAAAAATCATATCGGCTTCGGCAATAGCAGATTCAATATCGGTACTAAAAAACAGATTTCGTCCTCTTGCCTCCGCAACTACCTGATCTAAACCGGGTTCATATATAGGTAATAATGTTAAATCATCATTATTCCAAGCTTGAATTCTGGCTTGATTTAAATCCACTACTGTAACGTTAATATGAGGGTTTTTTTGGGCAATGACCGACATAGTAGGTCCTCCAACATATCCTGCTCCTATACAACAGATATTTTTAATGTACTTCATCGTTATATTTTAATTCTAAAAAATAATTTATTATTAACTGAAACTTCGTTTTTAAATCACAAATAGTGAATTACTAACTCTTAATTTAATTTATAAGCCACTCCTAAATTTGCTAAAAAATAACCGCCTATAGCGCTTTTTCCACTGATTTGCGCAGCAGCTCCTTGATAGCCATAATTTTGACTGAAGTTAAGCACATAGCTGGCATCGACAAGCAGACTCCACTGCTCGCTAATATGGTATTTGGGCATTAAACCCGCTTGAACGTTTGCCATCAAATCGGAGCCCGATTTGATGTCGCTTTTTGCCAACGACAAGCCCAAACCGGCATGTGCCATCACCTCAAAGGGTGTCGAAACTTGTTGTTGGATGGTGCTGATGACATTTAAAGTCACTTCTGCCACCACTTTATGTATTTTCAAACCCGCTGCTTTTTCGTCTTTATGTTCAAAGGCGTTGTAGGCATAGGTAGCACGCAATCCCCACAGTTCGTCAATTTCATATAAGCCACCAACATAAAAACTCTTAAATCCGGCGAAATCGCTGGTCGTTATCTTATCACTTGGCGCTGTTGGTCGGTGGTAACCCAGACCGGCTTCCAACGTAGTTCTAGCTAAAAAGTCGCTCTGCTGTGCTTGAGCTTGTAGGGCAAACAAGGCCAGCAGGAGTACGCTCAGTTTTAAAACAAGCTGTTTCTTCATAATCTACGGTTCGTTCTATACTATAGAATCGTCTAATTTTCTATGGAGGTAATCAAAATACGCTCCTTTTAAACCTTTAATTTGTTTTTGTATTGTTTCTTTGCAGACCCAGTGGTTGTTTAGGGCCACTTCTTCTATACAACCGATTTTTAGTCCGGTTCTGTTTTGAATAACTTTTACAAATTCCGTCGCCTCGTTTAAGGATTCATGGGTACCGGTATCCAACCACACAAAACCGTGATTCATGGTCTGAACGCGCAGCTGATCGGCCTTTAAATAGGTTTGATTGATATCGGTAATTTCCAATTCTCCCCGTTCCGAAGGTTTGATTTTTTTGGCTATTTCAATAACGTTGTTGGGATAAAAATACAATCCCACTACGGCATAATTGCTTTTTGGAGACTGGGGTTTTTCTTCAATACCCAGAGCTTTGCCCGCGGCATCAAATTCGACTACACCATAGCGTTGCGCGTCTTGTACATAATAGCCAAATACGGTGGCTGCTCTGTTTTGTTCCACATCCTTCATGGCTTGGATTAACAGTTGTTGCAAGCCCGCTCCATAAAAAATATTATCGCCCAAAATCATGCAGACATCGTCTTGTCCGATAAAGGTTTCGCCTATGACAAAAGCTTGAGCCAAACCATCGGGTGTGGGTTGTTCGGCATAGGTGATTTGCATCCCCAAAAGGCTGCCGTCACCCAACAGTTTTTTAAAGTTGGGCAAATCGAATGGTGTTGAAATAATCAGTACCTCCTTGATTCCCGCCAACATCAATACCGAAAGCGGATAGTAAATCATCGGTTTGTCGTAAACCGGTAACAACTGTTTGGAAACCGCTAGGGTCAACGGATGAAGTCTGGTACCGGAACCGCCTGCGAGTATGATGCCTTTCATTTTGTATCGGTATTATATTGTTCTTGGTAATAACGTACATAATCGCCACTGGATACCTGTTCCAACCAAGTTTGATTATCCATAAACCAATCGATTGTTAGAGCCAAACCTTGTTCAAAAGTTACCGTGGGTTTCCAACCCAATTCGGCATTGATCTTTCGTGCATCGATGGCATACCGCAAATCGTGCCCCGGTCTGTCAGTAACATAAGTAATCAAAGCCTCGGAAGTCCCTATGTATCTGTTTAATCTTTCGTCCATCAACTGGCACAACAGTTTGACCAAGTCGATATTGGTCCATTCATTAAAACCGCCTATATTATAAGTTGCTGCGTTTTTCCCCTGATGAAACACCAAGTCAATGGCTTTGGCATGATCGACGACATACAACCAATCGCGAATAAACTTACCATTTCCGTAGATCGGCAAGGGTTTGTTATTTAAAATGTTGTGGATACACAACGGAATTAATTTTTCGGGAAAGTGGTTGGGACCGTAATTGTTGGAACAATTACTGATTACATAAGGCATGCCGTAGGTTTCCCCATAAGCCCGAACGAAATGATCAGCTCTTTCATTAAATACTGAATTTGAAGTATATGGTGTGTTTTCTGTAAACAATTCCATTTCTAGCAAGCTCCCATATACCTCATCGGTACTGATGTGATAAAAGCGTTTGCCGTGCCAGTTGTTGCTCCAAAGATTTTTAAAGGCTTGTAATAAAATTACGGTGCCCAATACGTTGGTTTTAACAAAGGAAAACGGATCGCTGATTGACCGATCTACATGCGATTCGGCTGCCAAATGCAAAACGGCATCAAATCGGTGTTTTTCAAACAAATTATTGACTACGACTTCGTCGGTAATATCGCCCTTAATGAAGGTATAATTGGGCAAGCCCTCCACATCGGAAAGGTTGGCCAAATTACCCGCATAAGTCAAGGCATCCAAATTGTAAATATGATCATTCGGATAGTTGCCTACGAATTGCCGTACGACATGTGACCCTATAAAACCGGCACCGCCTGTAATCAATATCTTCCTCATACTGGATTAACTAACCTATTTTGATAACTTTACTTTGTTCTTTTTCTGCCACTTCCCTTCTCAATGAGCTACTCGAAAAACGATGGTCTCTGCGGTTGTAGTACAACTCAATTCCCTTTTCTTCGCAATAGGCACGACCGGTAAAGTTTTTGTCTTGGTATTCATCTCCAATAATACGCACATCGATTTTGAACGAACGTAACACGTCTTCCAAATCCTGTTCGGTAGCATACGGCACAATTTCATCGACAAAACGACAGCCCTTCAGTTGAATATAACGTTCCACTACGGTTTGGGTTGGGTGATTCTTTTCCGGGCGATCGATGGTTGGATCGGTTTGCAGCCCAACAATTAAATAATCGCACTGACGCTTGGCCTCCTCGAGCATTTTTATATGCCCTGCATGCAATAAATCAAAGGCACTAAAGGTAATTCCTACTTTCATAAATTCTAATCTTAGCAATACTATTTATTTCCAGTCTGATTCTAGACTTTTTCTAAAAAATCATATCATCAAAAATACCGCCATTCTTTAAACTGCTATTTTTAAACGAAATAAGTATAAATCCTTTGATTTTCCTTACCCCACATTGAGTATTTTCGACTCAAATTCTAATCCTAAACCGCATAAATGACGCTATTTCACAAGTATTAATTCTTTTTAATTTTCATTTTCTCTTATACTATCCAATAGTATAAGTCCCGTTTTTTGCGGTATTGTCGTTAAGGTCAAGGCTACTTTACGGTCGATCAAAACCTCTATTTTTTCACTTAACTGAGCCACATATTGACTGTCTAAAGCCTGCCCTACTATGGTGACAGAAATCGTACCCGAATCGTGTCCGTTGGCATAATCGCCGGTAACCACCACTTGTTGCACCTCACCCATACGTTCCACTACCTTTTCAACCAAGGTGTCTAATCCCAAATATTTGCGAACGATATCTTGTAAAGAACCAAACAAAGGATGGTGGATATTGGCTTTATAGCGCACCTTATTTTGAACGTTCTCCTTTTCGAGATAACCCGCATCGGAAAGGTTGTTTAGTTCCTTGCGAATGGCATTGGTCGATTCCTTAAATTCTGTCGCTAAACCTCTTAAATGCGCTTCATTACTGGCGTTTATAAAAAACTTCACCAATAACCGAATCCGCGTTTTAGACGTAATTATCGAGTCTAACATTTTATGCTGTTTGTTTTTTGTTGTTTCGTGTAACAAAAGTACTCGATTTAACATAACGAGCAAGTTTTTTACTCACTTTTATTTTTTGCACAACTGAAGCACCAAATACACTAACCTCTGTAAATATCTCTTTTATTTAAATAATTCCCATTTTCAACCTACACTATATCGTTAATTACTTAAAACAAACCTCCATTTATTAGTGATACCAAAACGGCGAATTTATAAAAAAAAACAGCTATTTAACAATAAATTTTACATAATCAACAAAATTGTGGCGGGTAACACCAAAAAAACCATCAAAAACTCCCTATAAAGGATCCGCCTTTGATATCTGCACTTGCAACGACTATAGTAGTCCACCGTATTGTTTGTTAGTGTCTTAGGAAGGTATACTTAGTCGCGGGTGGCGTTAGTGAAGTCGTTCATAAACTTTACGGCCTGACTTCTGTTTTTGATTTCCAATTTAAAATACAGATTGCTAACATGGTATTTTACGGTACTTAGCGATACAAAGATTTCTTCTGCCACTTCCTGGTTTGACAATCCCTCCGAAATCAATTTTAAAACCTGTAGTTCTCGATCGGTTAAGGCGTAATTCTGTTTTAAGTTTTGAAAGATTAAAAGCATGGAGATCCCGGTTAAGTCGGGCTTGGTTTCTTTGACCGCTTCGCGTTCGTTTGAACTATAGCTTAACTGTTTCAGCTGCTGAACATATTTTTGAATTTCATTTCTGTAGTAGAAATTTTCAGCCCTGATTTTTTTGATGTCGTAAACAATGGCAAAACTGATGCTGATGATTTCAAAAGCACTGGCCAATCTGAAGGTATCCCTATTAAAAAAGTCAAAAAACGGAGAGACGGAGAATTGATGTAAATTATAACCGATGCCAAACAACAAGACGATACCCAATGTCGCTACTAAAAAACGCGCCAATACTTGGGTTCGAAACAGCGTAATCGCTATATAGCAACACCATAAAGCGGCTAGAACATTAAACAGGTTGGCCACGAGTAAAAACAGCAAATGATTGTAAACGAAATAGGCGAGTGTAGCGACCATCGCTATAAAAATAAGTAGGGCTGCATATTTTAAAAAATGCGGCGCCAATTTCTTTAGATGCAAAAAATGGTAGGTAAACACACAACCCATAGCTGCGGTTAACAAAGAAAAAAGCAGCACAAAGTTTTTGAGTATCCAAGTGTTCGAAGTGATAAAAAACAACAAGCCGTCTTCGTATAAAAACTGAAGAAATACAAAAAGCAATAAAAAGCAATAGGAAATAAACCTTTTGTCTTTAAAAATTATAAAGAACACCAGGTTAAAGACTATGGACATCAGGGCTAGTCCGTAGTATCCGCCGAGTTTAAAAAAGTCCCAACGTTCGGACAGATACATTTCTTTGGTTTCCTTAATCACCAAATCCACTCCGGCATAGCGGCTTACTTTGTTTTTGATATAAATGATGGGCTGCTCGGTTGTAAAGGCTATTTGATTAAAACGGGTGGGAATGCTGTCTCGATTTCGGAAATTGTTTCCCGATTTTGCAACGCGGTGGAACAAGCCATCTTCCATTTGGGTATAGAGATCAATTTCGTCAAAATATACACTGGAAATTTGCAGGATCAAATCCTTTCCAATCGACTGTTGGGGCAGTATGCATTTGATCCAAAACGTATCTTTTTCCAAGGCATCCGCTTTGAAAGTTTGGTTGTCCTCGTTCAACTTCTCAAAGGGAAGGGAATTAAAAAAACTCGGCTCTAAAACCGCTTTTTCCGTCTGAGCAAAAGAAGGTATTGCCGTCAAAACAAAAACTATGGTAACGACTAGGATACGGATAAAACTCAACTGCTATAGTATTAATTTAGATATAAATTCAAAAAAGGAATACTGCAAATCTAATAAAATATACATACAAAAATTAAGTTAAATCTGTTTATGTACAATTTAATAATATACATAATTCTCAATATGTACATAAAACCACTCTTTTAAATGATTCCAATCCTTTTTTTAAACAACTATTTTTTAAAAAACACAATCCTTTAAAACACAACAACTTAAATATACACCTATACTTTTAGAAATACAAAACTAGCCGAAAGTATAGGTGTAGCAAAAATTTTAAGACCTACTTTTGAAACGACTTTTAATACAAAAGTCATCCTTTCATTATATTAACACTACTCCCTATGAAGAAAAAACTACTTTACCCTTTACACTGGACGCTATTGCTCTTTATGGCTGTTGTGAGTCGGAGCTTTTCTCAAACACCCTATATTGGAGAGGTCCGTCTTTTTGCCGGAAACTACGCTCCCAATGGATGGGCGGAATGCAACGGGCAGTTGCTTTCTATTGCTGAATATGACACCTTATATGCACTGATTGGCACTACTTATGGAGGAGATGGTGTTACTGATTTTGCCGTACCCAATTTACAGGGAAGGGTGGTTGTCGGGCAAGGACAAAGTCCCGGTACTGGTAACTATGTGATGGGGGAAATGAGCGGTCAAGAACATTTCCGTGTCAACACGGTAAATATTCCTTCGCATTACCACATATTTAATATGTACAACGCCATAGGAAATCAAGTAAACGCTGCAAACCATACTTTGGCTGTCAGCCGTTCTATTGACCTCAACAGAACCGCCAAAAACTACACGAACAATCTACCGAATGCCGCGCTGCATCCCGCTACTGTAGGCTCGCAACATTACGGACAATCCTTAGACAACCGCCAACCTTCCACCGGCATTATGCACATTATCGCTTTATATGGCGTTTTCCCTAGTCAAGGCTAAGCTCCTGTAGTAAGTAAGCAAATAAAAAAAACAGCGCGTGGAAACCAGGCTTAAATCCAGGTCCTATCCAACAGGCTTATCATTTAAAAAAATATATACTTATGAAAAAAATATTATATACTCTAGCACCCTGTTTCTTAATCCTTTTTTCCCTATTCCCTTCCAAAACTTGGTCACAGGAGCAATTTATAGGAGAAATCAAGATGTTTGCGGGATTCCGAGTTCCCAATGGTTGGGCCAAGTGTGAAGGGCAAATTTTACCTATTGCTCAATTTTCGGCACTTTTTAGTCTATTAGGAATGAATTATGGCGGAAATGGAACAACCAATTTTGCATTACCCGACCTCAGAGGAAATGTTCCCGTAGGCTTAGGTCAAGCTAGTAATCAGAACGTTGAAACCGCTACTATTTACAGACCCGGCACAAAAACAGGTACAGAAAGCCTTACCCTCACAGCGAATAACCTACCCGCTCACTACCACTCCTTTAATATCTATAGCGGAAGCGGTAATACTGACATCGCCACTGGAGCCGTTTTGGCCATAGCGCAATCCTTGGATTTAAATAACGTTGTATTTCCGTTTTCGACCCAAGCTCCCAATGCAACACTTAAACAAAACACCCTAAGCGGTACAGAAAGCAATTTACCTATAAACAACCAGCAACCCACTTTAATAGTATCCTATATTATCGCACTGGAAGGATACTATCCTTCCAGATGGTAAGGAACTAGCGGTTTAACGTATTCTTAAATAGATAAAAGTCGATCTCAGACTCCTTAAAACAACAACGCTTTATGAAAAAAACATACTTTCCCCTATTGTTTTCCCTCTTACTAACTTTCATTTTTTCGTGGAAAACCAACGCTCAAGACATCCCTTTTATCGGTGAAATAAAAATTTCAGCACTACCGAATTTTATTCCCCGTGGTTATGCAGAATGCAGAGGACAATTGCTCCCTATTGCACAAAATCAGGCCTTATTTAGTTTAATCGGAACCACTTATGGTGGTAATGGAGTAACCACATTTGCCCTACCTAATTTGGCTGGTCGGGTGGCCGCTGGCATTGGAGGAGGTCCTGGATTAACCGGGCGTAGTTTAGGGGAAGTTTACGGAGTAGAAAGTGTTTATTTACTACCACAAAACCTTCCCACACATGCGCATACACTACAGGTGTATAACGGCCCGGGAAACACCAATAGTGCCAATGGAAACAGCTTGGCTACCGGTCAAACCCTAGACCTCAACAATTTGGAAGCTCCTTATACCAATGCCAATCCCGATGTTTCCCTGAGTCTGCAAACGGTATCGGGTAACAACAACAACCTGACTCCTATAGATAACAGACAACCCTATCTTACGATGACGTATATCATCGCCCTTCAAGGTATTTTTCCGAGTTTTAACTAAATCAGGAAAAACTTCGGCGTTTGAGAATCAAACGATATCCCTTGCTCTTAATGTAAAAACAACCCTACATGAAAAATATATACTCTCTAATTCTTTGGCTCTTATTTCCCCTGTTACTACAGGCTCAGTATAAGATCAATACGGTCTTTGGCGATGGGAATACCGCAATAACCAATCAATCTATCGGAGGCAGTACCAGTATGGCTAAAGATAGTCAAGGTAATTTTTATTTGGCTACTGCCGGTAGCCACGTCATTTTAAAAATTTCTCCCGCACAGCTTAAAACCGTTTTCGCCGGAAACGGTACTGCCGGATTTAGTGGCGATAATGGTCCGGCTACCGCTGCCCGACTCCACGCTCCTTCTAGTGTTACCGTGCAAGGAAATGATTTATATATAGCCGACCAAGGCAATAGACGCATTCGAAAAATAGACCTAACTACCCATATCATTACAACAGTAGCCGGCGACGGTACCGAAGAAATTACTGGAAATGGATTGGGAGGTTGTAACGGCGTTGCTGTCGATCAGTTGCTAAATATCTATGTCAGCACAGGAAGTAAGAATACGGTTAAAAAGATAACCCCCACGGGTGTGCACAGCACTTTTGCAGGTACGGGTCTTGCCGGATACGAACCGGGTCAAACCATCGCAACGGCTACGCCATTAAATGCCCCTGCAGCATTGTTCCTCAAAGACAACAACTTGTATATAGCCGATATGGGTAACCGCCGCATTCGTAAGGTTAGCCTAGCGACTAATCTACTGAGCACGGTTGCCGGAGACGGAACAACAGCTATTACGGCTAATGGTCTAGGCGGTTGTAACGGCGTTGCAGTGGACCACCAAAACAATATCTATGTCAGCACGGGTGGAAAAAATGTCGTTCGGAAAATAACCCCAGAAGGCATTCACAGTACTATAGCAGGAACTGGTACCGCTGGATTTAGCGGTGATGGTATTGCTGCTGCACTTGCTCAATTAAAAGGTCCAAGCGGATTGTTATACACCAATTCCAAACTTTACTTTACCGATTTGGGCAATTACCGCATCCGATCGCTTACGAACCTCAACTTTACACCCAATTCCAATCGTGTTTTATTTGTAAAAAAAGGAAGCAACGGCACGGGAAACAGTTGGAACAACGCCATAGGCGAATTGGCCGATGCCTTAGAATGGGCAAAAGACAATGCTTCAAACAATCTGTGGACTGCAGACAATCCGTTGCAAATTTGGGTTGCGGCCGGAACGTACGTACCGCAATACAAATTAGCGAATATTGATTTGAATAACACCCCCACTACGATTCGAGATAATACCTTTTTAATTCCAAATAACGTGAACCTCTACGGTGGTTTTGCCGGAAATGAAACCACAAAAACAGATCGAATTTGGAACACGAATACAACGACTTTAAGCGGGGATTTAGCGGAAAACGACCTCAGTAATTCCTTTGATAATCATACGGAGAACGTTTATCACGTTGTCAGTGCTGTAGATGTGAACATCAAGTTGGATGGATTTACGATTGCCGGAGGAAGTACGACTACCAATGGAGCGGTAAATTTCAATCAAAAGGTCATCTTTAGAACCGCTGGAGCTGGAATTTATACCGACGGTTCGACTGTCAATCTATACAACATCATATTTGAAAGAAACAGAGCGTCTGCAGCAGCAGTGGCTTACATTTCTAGTTCTACCTTTTCGTTTAAAAACAGCATCGCTCGCCATAATATGGCAACTAATATAGCTTGTTTTTCCATCACGAATTCTTCCAATGTAAACATTCTTAACAGTGCTATTTATAGCAATACTGCAACTCAGCAACATGCTGTATTGAGTAATAATCTATCCCAAACAAGTATTCTTAACACCGTAATTACAAAAAACACCTCTGGTACTACAGGACCGTTTCAAGGCACGATGCTTTCAAACCTCCCAGCTACTCAAATTTACAACAGTATTATTTGGGGCAATACCACTGGAGTTGGACCGGATTCGGCAACTAATTTCATAGCCCTAAACAATATATTGTCTCAGCAAATCGCTGACAACTGGACTCTGGATCCCCAATTTACGGATGCAGCCAACAGTGATTTTACTTTAAAAATGACGAGCCCAGCCAGAAACCGCGGTCAAAATTTCCTTTATACTTCCGGTGGAGGAAATCTACCAATCGACAAAGATTTGGGGAATTTTGCCCGCCTTATAGACACGAATATCGATTTAGGACCTTATGAACTTCAAACTCCTCTATTGCCTTTATCGGTCGTTTTAAGCGAAACCCACATCAATTGTTTTGGAGAAAACACCGGAGCGATTACCGCTACAGTGACTGGAGGACTTTCTCCTTATACCTATTTCTGGCTCGATGACCTTGAAGCAGGAGCTGTGAGGTCTAATTTAACTGCCGGGCCGTATTCGTTAACCGTTACTGATGCGGTTGGAAATACCGTTACTGTGGTAAGCGTCCTCACGCAGTCCGATGCGGCTTTGTCCACAACAGGAGCTACTAGTCCCAATTCTTGTTTTGGTGGTACTACCGGTACAGCCGAAGTAACCGCTTTAGGAGGAACAGCCCCTTATACGTATGCCTGGTCTGGAAGTGCGTCGACTACAGCGACTGCATCAAATTTAGGTATCGGTACTTATGTGGTAACCGTGACGGATGCCAAAGGATGTAGTACTACTCGATCCTTCAACATAACACAACCCACGGCTTTAGCGGCAGAAACGGTTCAATCGAATATCAGTTGTTATTCCGGTTCCAATGGTATGGCCTCTGTAATGCCTTCAGGAGGAATACCACCTTATGACTACCTATGGTCGAACGGGGCAACTACTCAAAATATTACCGGCTTAACGGCAGGTGATTATCAAGTACAGATTACCGACAGCTTTTCCTGTTCTATCACCAAAAATTTCACCATCACAGAACCGGATGTCCTCACCATTACGAGTACGCAAACCAATATGGGGTGTATTGGTAGCGCATACGGAACCGCAGACCTACACGTAGTAGGCGGAACCGCACCTTATACCTACAGTTGGTTGCCGGATGTTGGAAATCAATACCAGGCTACGGAATTGGTTGCCGGTACCTATATAGCAACCGTAACCGATGCCAACGGCTGTAGTGTGCAACATACGCTTACTATTTTAAACGATGCCCTTACAACCATTTGGGACGGAACGTCTTGGAGTAACGGAACACCTAACTCTTTAGAATACAGAGCTGTATTTAAAGGGAATTTTGATTCGGCTTCCAACTTAGTTGCTTGTAGTGTTTCGGTAGAAGACGCTGCTCGAGTGAGCATTCAATCCGGACATACCCTAACGGTAAACCACAGTGTGGATATTGAAATCGGAGCCGAGTTAATTATTGAAGATCAAGCGAACTTATTACAACTAAACAACGATGCCAATTCAGGTATAGCCACCGTAATTAGTAAAAGTGCTCCGATGAGATGGTTGGATTATACCATTTGGTCGTCACCGGTAACCGGGCAAAAAGTTTTTGCCTTCTCACCATCCACGATTACTTCTCGTATTTACACTTATAAAGGTGCTTTACAAACGATTAATCAATCGCCAATAGACCCGACCATACTTACTAGCAGTTCGGTTATGGAAGCGGGTTATGGTTATTTCTTTAGAGCGCCTAATTCGTATTCCTCTTTAAGCGTTCCGACGGCTTATGAAGGTCACTTTAAAGGTGTATTAAACAACGGTTCGATTACAGTTAATACCTATACTGGCGATTTTACTTCTATAGGAAACCCTTATCCGTCTGCTGTTGATTTATCGACTATAGTAAGTGATTATGATGCAACCTTATATTTCTATACCAACTCCTATCCTTATGTTGACGGGGTTTATACAGGTAACAACTATGCCAGCTATAACAACACCGGGGCAACTGCCTCAGGAAATGGTGTGGTACCAACTGCTATAGTCCAAAAAGGACAAGGATTTATTATTGAAACCCTTGCCAATGAACTGGAATTCACCAATTCCATGCGCGTAAGCGATGCGGGTGTTTTAATGAGAGAAAATCCTATAGAACGACACAGGTATTGGATTGATTTAAAAGACGAACAAAGCCAAGAACTGTATAACCAAATATTAATCGGGTATATAGAACGTGCCACTGCTGGTTTTGACAGCGGAAAAGACGCCAAGCTCTTTGGTCATAACGGCAGTTCTCTTTACAGTTTAATCGATCAAGACGAAAGCGCCTATGTTATTCAAGGTAAGGGATTACCCTTTGTTGCCACAGACGTCGTTCGCCTTGGATTCAAAGCCGAAAAACCGAGTACCTTTTCGATTACATTAAATCATTTTGACGGTTTATTCGCAGCGAACCAAGCGATTATTTTAAAAGACCGAAGTCTGAATACCGAGCAGGATTTACGTTTAGGCCACTACGTTTTCACAAGTGAAACCGGTGTTTTCAACAACCGCTTTGAAATCACCTACCAGTCTCAACAACTCAGCACCAACCAACCCAAAGCCTTGAGAGATTGGTTGGCTTATAAAAAAGCAGGGGTATTCGAGATTCAAAGTACCGGTTTTGACATTCAAACTATTGAGGTGTACGACATGGCTGGTAAAAGGCTCTTTAAATCAGCTAAAATCGATGCCAATAGTTATGTATTGCCGTTGATCAACAACCAACAAATCTTGATTATTAAATTGCAAACCATGGGCAATCAAACCTTTTATAAAAAAGTAAAAAACTAACTAACATCCCGTCTCCTTAATCCCGGAGACGGGTCTAATAATCACCTATATGAAAAACCATTTAAAAACCTTATCCTTTCTTTTCTTATTGCTCTGTTTTCAGACCTCCATTTACGCCCAACCGGGAACTCCTCCGGGTGACCGCGACGAGCCAGAAGAGGAACCCGTTCCCATAGACGATTACCTTCCCTATTTATTGGTCGCAGGTACCTTAGTAGGTGGTTATATGTTTTATAAAACGACTAAAAGCAAAAAGAAACGCACAAAAAGAAGCCAATATTAGTTAAAGTCATCCCCAGTCACATAACGCTGGGGATTTTTTTAGGCAAATAAATAACTAAAAATCAAATACATAATAAACTGCCGTTCAGAAATTATCACACTGAAATACCGGCTATAAAAAATTTATTATCTTTATTACAGCCCGCATAACGCCCCGTAAACAAAGGCCTCAGTTGCTGGCAAAAATCTCAAATTGCCATTTATAAATAAAGTTTTAACAAAATCTCATTAAAATAAAATATATTTGTACCAATACACCTATTAATCACAAAACCTTAACGTCGCTATTTTAAAGGCGTAAAACTTTATCATGCCTAATTTTAAAACCCACCCAAACTTTATTACCCAACTAAAAAGCATTTGTTTATTGAGCTTAGACACCTTGTTAACGAATTTCCCAGAAGTACTCAACGACCAACGTTGGCCTTGTTACTCCATACTTTGGACGGGAAAACAAGAATATACACACGCTATTAATAAAACAACGGTATTAATTCCCGAAAATCACTTTCTTTTTATAGGTCCAAACAAACAACATCATTTTCTAGCACAGAAAAATAAACATGCCTATTTGTTGATTTTTAGTGCTTTTTTTTACGCCCGAAACGATTTGGAGATTTTTCAATTAGAGAACAACCCTCTATTTGCCAACAACGATCGTTTTTATAAGGCTAAAAATTTTATAGATAAGATTTCTGTGTTTAAAAACGCCTATTTTAGATACCTCCACGATTCGGAAATTTCCTTGACAAATCCTATTAAAAGGAGTATCGTTCACAACATTGTAGAGCGAATTATCCTCAACGGATTGGAGGAAAATGACGTGGTTATTCAAGATGCTTCACAAGACATTTCTGAATTTAAGATTGCTTCTGCCTTTAAAAAAATGGCCTTAGAAAAAGTCATTGAAGAGAAGAATGTCGGCTACTATTCGGACCGATTAAACATCACCAAACGCAGTCTAGACAAGGCCACCGAACGTGTTTTTGGAAAAAAAGCCAAGGCGATATTGATCGATTTATTGATTGAAAAATCAAAGATTTTCCTGGCCAATTCCGACCGATCCGTAAAGGATATTTGTATCGAATTGGGCTTTAGTCAGGAGACTAATTTTAGTTCTTTTTTTAAGAATTACACCAACGAATCGCCCTCTGAATTTAGAAATAAACACCTATAAAAAAATGATATTTATCATATACTAATTGTATTTTTTCATCAGTCGTTTTTAAAAACTCGCATTACATTTGCATCGCTTCAAATCACACACCCAGGAGCACCTTAATAACGACAAAAAAAATGAAAAAAACACTTCTATTCAGCGCGTTACTGGCAGTAACAGCGTTTTCAGCAACAGCACAATCTAGTGCAGAAGTAGCTTTATCGGTAACGTTACACCCTATCCAAACTATCGAAATTAATTCGGGTACACGTGTAAACCTAGACTACGTAGAGAAAGACCATTATACCAATGGGGTTACGTCTGATCAACTTGACCACCTTAGTATTTACAGTACAGGAGCTTTTGCAGTAAATGTAAGATCTACTGCAACGACCTTAAAAAATCCGAATACAGCAGTAGTTACGACAGATATTGCAGCTAAGGATATCAAGATTACACCCTCTTTGGGTTCATCGGAATTAAGAGGTTCCGTTTTAAAAACAGTTAGGCTTTCTACAGAACCACAAATGTTGATTTCAAATACTAAAGGAGGATTTGACAAAAAGTTCAACATTAATTATGCAGCAGCTGGTGCAGATAAATATGTTAACAAATACTTTAGCGACGAAAGTCCTACGGTTTATTCGACTACAGTAGTTTATACTATCGAAGCTCAATAATAAATAATCACTTTATTATTTTCACTAAAAGAGCAATTAGAAAACACCCTTTTTAATTGCTCTTTTTACTTTATTAACTATGATTGCATTCCGCAAATTTTCAACCATACTACTTTTGGTTTTGGGCTGTACCACAGTTCATTCCCAATCTGGTATTTCCGTAAGTCCACCACGAAATTACTTTACCGTTGCAGCAGGACAGAGCGAAAGCAAAAAGATATTGGTCAGTAATCCAAGTAAAACGACACGCTTGGATTTGGCCATATCATTAAATGACTGGAGTTATGACCCCTACGGCAGTAACTTGATTCACGATGCAGGTATCTTACCGAACTCTTGTGCGAATTGGATTTCAATTTTACCACAATCCTATTTCTCCTTAGCACCTGGTGAAACCCACGAAATGGAGTTAATCGTTTCGCCTCCACCGAGTACTTCGGACCATATTCCCGTTCATACTGCCATGCTGTATATCACCCAAATTAACCCCGAGGATGCGGTCAATGAGCACGGTGCGAACATCAAAGTTTCGGTGCGAACCGGTATCAAAATATACCAACGCGCTCCCGGAGCTAGATTACCACAACTAGAGATTGATAATTTCAGTTACAGCAATACTGAAAATCTGCTGCTCGAATTTACCAACAACGGTAATATATGGGCCGATGGTACTTTAACTTGTGAACTGATTAACCAAGAAACCGGTATCAAAACCCAACTACCTGATACCATTTTTTATACCATACCCAACGATTCTAGAAAAATAAACATCTCACTTCCAGAGCATTTAGCAAAAGGCAAATACATCGCTACGGCTATTTTAAACTATGGTGATGATGCTACTATAAAAATGGCCGAATTAAGTTTTTCTCATGAGTAAACGATTCCCTAAATTTCTAGCTAAATACAGCCTCCTCCTGATGGCAATTTTGTCTATATCTCTCGTTCGAGCTCAGGCAAATGTAGACATTAACACCTATTCAGAGGGGTTTATTCCTATCAGTAGTTATCAGGGAATAACTAAAGCAAACTATACGAGCATCCAAATGAATCTCCGTGGCAATTCACACTTGGAGAACTGGACCCTTACAGCAAGAATAACCAGCCCTATTCGCAATTCGGAAGGCAAAATATTCCCCGCTGATAAAATAGCCATGAGAATTAATCATATCGAAGGCAGCATACAGGGCATCAGCCCTACCATAACCACTCTTGGAGCCAATCCCAATCCGATTGTTATGCAGCAGTCCGATGTCAATTTAATTCAAAATTCACCTTTAAAACTGATCAGTCCTTCAGGAACCTACAATCAAGTAAAAATCGTTTACGACATCATTATCGCAGGCGGTTCTTATCTACAAAACTTAAAAAGCTGGCAGAATTATACTTTTAACTGCCTTGTAACCTTAAGAAATGCAGCGGGAACCATCATTTCTCAAGATAATATTTCCAATTACGCCTTACAAGTAATGCCTACAGACAGTCCTCCTATAGAGACTACCTATGGAATTGAAGTAAATATTAATGCTAAAAACAGTATTTTAAATGTAAAGACCGTATCCGATTACGTACACGGCACACAAGTTCAATACGATAATGCATTAAAGGTAATCGCTTCGACACCTTATTCTATACAGGTACGCTCGACCAGCGCTCAATTAAGTGCCAACCAATTTGAATTACCTATCGGTATTATTAAATTGTCGTTAATAGATAGCAATGTTACTTCCCATGTAAGAACCGTAGATTTAAGCACGGCATACCAAACACTCTACCAGAGCAATACCGCTACTATGGTACCTAAATTTTTTCACTTAAAATATGCTACGCCTCCTAATGACTCCCGTTTATTAGAAGCTCAATCCACCACTTATACCACTACGTTAATCTATACGTTAACGCCACAATAAACCTATGCACTCAGTTTTGAAAAAACGTTATTTTAAGTGTTTGCTTGGGTTGTTTTTACTTGTGAATACTTCGCTATGGAGTCAGATTACGGCAACTTGCGATATCAACTTAAAAACCGATACCGAAATTCTCGCGGCCAACGAATCACTAGTCTCCATCGTAGCTTCGCTAAAAAACAACAGTGATAAAGACTTTATAGGCACCTTAGACGTTGACACTAACGAGTACATCAGTAGGGTAAACAAAGGTCCCATTTCCATACACCTCAAATCCGGTGAATCCTCTTATTTACCTATAAAACTATGGGTCAACAGACAGCATCCGGCAGGTAGCTCACTTATTAAATTTAACGTAATCGATTTAAATAATGATATTTCTGCGAATACTCATACGACCATAACTATAGCGGCAAAGCATCAAATTCGGATCTTACCTTTAGATACCCAATTAATCATGAAACAGGTCGGCGACTCTATACGAGCGAGCGTCCGTGTATTCAATAACGGAAATCAGACAGAACGCATCAAATTGATCGCATCATTTCCGAAACTAGCGTTTCAAAACACCCAACAAAACAAAGAAATAGAACTGAAACCCTTTACGGATACCACCATACAATTCAGTAAAATTATCGACCGTGAATTGATGTCGTTGGAATATTTTACTGTAAATATAGCCGCCTTATATGAAAACAATGACTTTATAGGTAATACCCTTTTCACGGTGCAGAATGCATCGGGAGACCGTCGGTATGCACCGTTAACAAATAATGGTTATGCCCCAAATCATTGGAACAACAATAAAATAACGCTGAGTGCACGGGACTTAATCGGTAACTTCCCTTCCTATTCCCTGTTTGCAAAAAACGAAATGCAAATAAATCAAGGCAAATTAACGTTTAGCGTTGACGGTACTTATTGGAATCAATCTGCACTTGAACCGTTATTTACCAATACCTGGATGGAGTATGAAAAGAATGGAAAAGGTATTGTTTTGGGAAATTTGCAAGAAAACGATCTTGAAATGAATTTAGCAGGACGTGGAATTAAAGCGTATACAATAGCAGAAAATCAAGAGAAAAAGACGGAGTTGGGTTTTGTAGATAAAACATATAATCTCATTGGCTCTTCTACCTGGGAAACCCAAGGTTTCGCCGCTTTCGCAAAACATAAGTTTAATTTAAGTGATAGAACGAAAATGTCTAGTTCTATTATTTTCGATCGAAATTATGGTATTGATAGTTATATACTTTCAAATAATCTAGAGTTTTCTCCAAATCAAAATTGGACCTATGAATTCCGATTTGCCAATGCCATTACCGGAGCCAGCCAGGAAGACTATAAACTTCCGTATAAATCTTCCTTAGCAGTCGGGACGAATATTCAGGGAAAAATGGGAGAATATCAATTGATTAGCAACAATTATTACAGCAGCGGCTATTATCCTGGAATACGCAAAGGAATCTTATCTTTTGACGAGCGCATTTCAAGAAGCTTTAGCAATTATTTAATATGGGCGGGTATCAATTACTACAGCTACAACCCGGAGTATATAGACGAGGCCTTCAGTTATCAAAACGATTCCGAGAACTTTCGCGGGGAATGGGGAATTAATTTTTCACTTCCCTCTAATTTTCGATTGAGTTTTATTCCACAATTTTCCTTTGAAAAAGGGCAATTCTTTATGCTGCCAACAACGGCATTTCAAGAAATCCAATACCAATCTTATATTCTAAACGAAACGGTCAACTGGAGTAGTAAAAACCAAAAGCACTTATTGTATTTATCAATGAATCAAGGACTTGCCAAATATCCTTTTTCAACGGACAATCAACTGATACACAAAACACAATTGACATGGAGCTTCCAGGGATTTCAACTTAGTACTTATTTTCAGCAGGGAAATTTTATGCTTACAGAAGGCTTGTATAATGCTTTTAATTCCAATGAAAAACTGGAACGGCTCTCTATTATGCCCAGCTATAGACAAAGTTTTTGGCAAGAGCGCTTATCTATAAATCTCAGTGCCCTATACAACAAGGACTCTTTTTCTGGCGATAATTACATGATTAGTGCTAGTAGCGAATGGAGAGCCTTTAAAGACACTCAGGTATTTGTATCGCTAAATCAATATTATTATCAAAACAACAGCTTTCAAACTCAAAACAGCTATTTACAAGCCGGTATCAGTCAGAACTTGCCCAATAACACCACTACAATTATAGCCAAGAAAGGTACCATTCAACTGTTTTGCTATTATGACCGCAACACGAACGGTATTTATGACGAAGGTGACGACCCCGCTCCGAACAGGATGGTTCTCATCAACCAATCGGCTTTTGTTACTCAAAAAGACGGAACGGTAAAATACAGAGGTGTTCCTTATGGCGCATACCACATTTCTCTAAAAGGTAAGAACTGGATGGCCGAAGAATATGATGTAAACTTGGTTTCTAAGTCTCTACAACGCTCCATTCCCCTTCAAGAAACGGGGAACTTAAGAGGTAAATTTGAATATATATTCAGTGAACATTTGCAGTATGAAGTCTCTGGAAATCTCTCTGGACTTGCGGTTATTTTGAAAAATCAACAAGGTAAAGTTTTTACTTTTAAAACCAATGAACAAGGGGAATATCTAGCATACCTACCCTTAGGAGCTTACGAAATGACCGTTGACCACAGTCAATTACCCAAAAATGTTTATACCGAGGAAACTTCTAGAACCATAAAAGTCAGCAAGGGTAATTCACAAATTATTGAGCCCATAATACTAAAAGTTAAGGAGCGTAAAGTGGATATTAAGCGCTTTGGGAACTAAGTAAAACACGAAACAAGTTTTATTTCCTTAGTTATGATTAGCGGGATTTTCTATTTTTTTTTGTGGGGATTTCTTTTAACGCTGAGTTTCTACTAAGAGGAATGCCGTTTGAATCCAACAAAATAACTTTCATATATGCTACTAGTTGCAGCGAGTTTGCCGCTTCAATACTGATTTCATTACGTTCGTTTTCCCCTTCTTTCGGATTGACAATTTTTTGTTTTACCCACCAAAAAAACTTTTGATTCTCCGGATTAAAATCAAAAGATACCGATTCAATTGGATGGACATTAACACCAGATTTATTAACCAATTCCATCACTTTACAATAATCCAATCCCGGTTCCTCTGGCAGATAATGTTCTTGTTTAGGAAAGTTAAATGATGATATAATGTTTTTTTTATCGTCCAAAGCTATACCTATACAATACTTAATTTGTGGATTTGGATAGTAATAATAATAGAAGAAATATTTGGTTTTACAGGCATACATATCAACAGGAGGATAACGCCCGCTAAACTTCTTAATACTGTCGTAATTACTAATATCTACCGACTTAAATTTCATTTTAGAAAAAAAATCATCACCTACATATTCTTGCAATTGCCGTTCTAATTGTTCTTTAACCGGCAGTATTTCGGTTGCAACCAAATTAATATCTAATGATTTTGACGCATATACCCATCCCTTGGCCGCTAAACCGTTAAAACTAAAATTGAAAACCGGACAAGGCGAACTGTATTCCTTGGATTGAAAATCGCCAGAAATGGTTTCCTTGCATTGCGCCAGTACGCAAAACGACCCTAAACTAAAAAATAAGACAATAAAAACAAATTTCATTTTAACAAAATTTTAAAAAAACGAAATTAACCATTTATCTCATTTAAAAAACATTTAAAAGCAAAATATCAACGGAAATAGTGAAGAATAATTCCTGAAACCTACCATTACTTAACTGGAAAGCATGTTTCCTAAGAAAGCAGCTTTTAGCTCCCATAGTTCCCCTATGCTATCCTTTCTAAAGATTTTATCATTAAAAAAAGAATTGTCGTTAGTAAACAGCAGTTCCTCCGCATTGAGAGCCGACTTAAATCGATGTACAAAAATTCCTTTGTGATAATCGACCAATACATAGATATTTCCCTCAACCAAATTGAGGAGGTTGGCTTTTTGGCAAATCGCAAAACTACTTACCCGAACAGTCGGGGTCATGTTTTCGCTAATAACTTGAAACGCAATTTCGCATTGCTCCAAAAAAGGAAAGTGATATGCATGTAAGGTTGGTAAAATCTTTTCCGATTCCAACACATATTGAAATTGCATGTCGGAGCTGATCATTTTAACTCCAGATTTCTCTTTACCCTCTACCGCATAGTATTCTGCCCTTAACTTATTTACCCCATAAAGAAGCTCATTTAAATCTATATTATGCATCTCACAGACGTCAATAACCGATTCAAATTGCATACTATTCCTTTTTTTCCAAGAAGAAATTGTATTGGGTTTTACCTTTAAAATTTTAGATAACTGTAAATCCGTCTTAACGTTTAAGTGGGATTTAAGTCTTTTTAAAACAATATTCGTGTCTAGCATTTGTTTGTTCACATTTTGTGTTACACTTAACTTTCGACTAAAAATCGAAGTCCCTACATTTATCAAATCTCACCTATTGGATTCAAGGCAAACCATACCTTATACCGCTGTACTAATAACAATTGAATTATTATAAAGTCGCTCATATTGATGTTACATTTAATGATATTCAAAAAACACACCAATTATATGTCAAACTCTTTTATAATCACTGCAACGACAACATAAAAGGCTTTATGTCTAATTTAGACCCCTAAAAACATAAAAGTCACACCTATCTTATCATTTTAACGAATTTACTTACTCCTTTTACACTATAAACCGGACAACAAAAGACACAAAAACCTGATAAACAACAAATTAAAACAGCTAAAATATTTTTTTTTAAATATTAACCAGATCAAAAAAAAACAGCCCTTACTGAATATCCACCATTTAATATACCATTCTTTAAATAAAACCCATATTTAGCCCCATAAATTTTGATATTTCCCTGAATTCCCCTTATATTTTACAAAAAAATTCAATTTACAAAAAAATAGTTCTCAACAAACAGTATAAAATAAATTTAAAATAATTGTCTATTTTTTGTAGTATTCTTACATTATAACCCATAATTCCACACTTACCCAATAATTATAAGAACAACATGGTGCTATTTTTCACAACTTGACCTCCGAAAAATACTTTCTATATTACTAAGACATCTTGTGACAAACCATACCGTTTGTGATTATTTATACAGAGATTACTAAGCGATTTGAGAATAGCTGATCCTCTAAAGACCACCTTTTCCTTTACTGTGAAGCAACAAGTTACTCGTTGTTTCAGAAATCAATTTTAGATCAGTTTAACCGTTATTAACTTCACGGTACCGCATCGCCAAGGTGCTTTTACAGAGACCCTCTTCTTTTAGTCCAACTTAGAGGTTCAAGCACCCGCTTTCATCCATTGCTTTTGGCAAATGCTTCGTAAGGGATAACGATGAAAATAAAACCAATATTGCCTTATAAGTACTATCCTTTAACTTCTATATCAACTTTCTATTATAGAAAAGCCGGCTTAGGAGACGCTCTATACCACATCTTCCTCCTTTTAGTCGTCGCCCTACATCTTTTTTAAACTGACCCAACATCAATCAATACAAAAGTAATAACTTTGAAAAAAAATAAAATGAGAAGTCTATTTCTGTTTTTACTATTGAGCTTTCAGACGCTATTGTGGTCCCAATCTTTTGAATTGATTCCGTTAGGAGTATACGGAGGTGGGGATGAAAGCAACCTTTCTGCTTATTTAATCGGCGAACCTAATAAAAAGGAATTTTTAGCTTTAGACGCCGGAACCTTGCGTTCGGGTATTCAAGTTGCTATAGCCAACAAAACCTTTGCAACTACAACAGATGATGTATTAAAGTCGTATATCAAAGGTTATTTTATTTCCCATGGTCACTTAGATCATTTGGCTGGTCTAATCATCAACTCCCCAGATGATAGTAAAAAGAATATTTATGCCTTAGATTATGTCATCGATATATTTAAAAAATACTATTTTACTAACGGTCCATGGTCCAATTTTGCCAATGAAGGGGAAAGTCCTATCCTGCATAAATACACCTATAAAAAACTGGAAACAGCCTCCAAACAAAAAATAGAAAACACCGCCTTACAAATAGAAGCGTTTGAATTAAGTCATGGCGATTTTAGCAAAAGCACAGCCGTCATGGTTGAAAATGGTAAAGGGGATGTGATTTTATATTTAGGGGATACCGGAGCTGATCGTATAGAAAAATCGAAAAACCTTGCCCTTTTATGGGAAAAAACCGCTCCACTCCTACAAACTAAAAAACTAAAAACCATACTGATTGAAGTATCCTTTCCAAATAGTCAGCCCGAAAAATCATTATATGGGCACCTAACACCCAAACTATTAGTAGAAGAGCTTCAAGTATTGGAACAGTATGCTGGAAAAGGTAGCCTAAACGATTTCAAAGTAATCATTACCCATTTAAAACCCGGTGGTGACCAAATCGAAACTATCAAAAGAGAATTAGAGGAGAACAATCCATTAGGTCTTGAATATATTTTTCCCAAGCAAGGAGAGCGCCTTCTTTTTTACTAGTGCGCGTTATAACTTATACGGTTTTTTTAGGTTGTGGAAACAGGAGTAGATCAACGAGGTAAAAAAGCACAAAACACACTAACGAAGGTACCACCCAGGCTAAGTCGTACTGATGAAATGGAATCCACGATTTAAAAATACCAATATTTTCTTTCTGAACGTTGAATCGCTCCGAGAATTCTAGTAGTGCAATAACCGTTGTGGCTCCGACAGCACCGATGAAAGGGGCTTTCCTAAAAATGATTTTCCCAAATAAAACCACATATAAAACCATAGCTAGTGTGATTGGATAAACAACAGCCAAAAAAGTACCGGCATAATCAATAATTTCATCTACCCCTTTTACGGCTAGAATACTGGACGAAATACAGGTTGCAATTACCACCACTTTATAACTGAGTAGGCCTTTGCTCAAACTGCTAAAAAAAGTTCCCACTGCGCAGGTCAATGCAATCGCGGTAGTTAAACAAGCCAGAGCAACACATAAAGACAAGGCAGCAGTACCGCTGGTACCTAAAATATTTTGGGATATGTGTAGCAACAAGTCCGAGCGTTTGTAATCTGCTGAAGTATCATAACCCGAAGTAGCCCCAAGATAAACCAAGCCTCCGTATATAAATAACAAACAAAACATAGCAATCAGCCCAGCAGCCATCGTGATTTTGGTTTTTTCACCTATAGTGACATACCCTTTGGCTTTGGCTGCCAATATAATAATACTGGCAAAGATAACCGAAGCCAACACATCCATGGTTTGATACCCTTCTCTAAATCCATTTATAAACGCTTCTCCAGCAGGGGTAACTGTCCCTAAATCTGTGCTTAAAGGATTCCATACTCCCATAAAAACCAATATGGTTAATATAACTAAGAGTAGGGGTGTTAAGAACCTTCCTATGATGTCTACTACTTTTGAAGGGGATATAGACAAAAGTAAGGTTATGGAAAAGAAGATAATCGACGAAATAATAGGACTAAAATCGGGAACTAATGCCACTACTCCAACTTCGAAAGTTGTTGCAGCAGTTCGCGGAATTGCTACCAAGGGGCCAATGCTTAGCATAATAACTATAGCCAAAATCACAGCAAAATACTTATTGATTCGCGATCCTAAATCGGTAAAGGTTTCACCGGAAAACAGTACGGCTAGGATGCCTAAAAATGGAGCTAAAATAGCCGTTAAGCTAAATCCTGAAATGGATGCCATCCAGTTTACTCCAGCATTTAACCCTAATGTGGGTGGTAATAATAAATTGCCCGCGCCAAAAAACATAGCAAATAAGGCAAATCCAATCGTTATGGAATCGCTAATTTTTTTTGAATTCATTTAAAACTGTATTAATTAGTGAATTAAAAACAAAATCATTTGCTTTAAGACACGCCAATATATTTATTTTTTAACAATAAGAAATCCCCAAATATCATCTAGGCAGTACTGCTATTAATTTGCAGTATATTCAATTTTTACTCGCCATATACACGCAAATAAGTATAAATCCGTTTACAAATATAACCTTATCTTGGAATTATCCCCGTAAATCTACTAAATTCTACCCGTTTATCTCGGGGCTTCCTCTCCCTAAACTTGGTTCGCTAACCGATAAGGGAATGGTTTTTGAGTACATATTACTTGAAATCAAGAATATATTCATGCAAAACGTTTACGACCTCATTATAATTGGAGCCGGTCCAATCGGCATCGCTTGTGCTTTAGAAGCAAAAAAGAAAAACAAAAGCTATTTGATTCTTGAAAAGGGCTGTTTGGTAAATTCCTTATATCATTACCCTACCCAGATGCAGTTTTTTTCTTCTTCCGAATTATTAGAATTGGACAATATACCGTTTACCAGTATTGAAAACAGGCCCAAACGAAACGAAGCCTTAGAGTATTATAGACGTATTGTACAATCTCGAGATTTAAAAATACAGCTTTTTGAAGAAGTACTTACAATCCACAAATCAGATATTTTTCATATTCAGACTTGCAAAGCAGGTTATACCGCTACGCATGTGATTGTGGCAACGGGTTTTTATGATGTACCCAATTATTTAAATATTCCCGGCGAAGAACTTGCCAAAGTGGCTCATTATTACAAAGACCCTCATTATTATGCACAGCAAAAAGTAGTTGTGGTTGGCGGGAGTAATTCGTCGGTAGATGCGGCCTTAGAATGTTATAGAAAAGGAGCTGAAGTTACTTTAGTGATTCGAGACAAATCCATTGGAAGTCATGTGAAATACTGGGTTCGCCCCGATATTGAAAACCGAATTGCCGAAGGAGCTATTCAAGTATATTACGAAAGTTATCTAAAGGAAATTGACGCTGATTGTGTTTCGATAGAAACTCCAAATGGTCGGGTTCAACTTGCCAATGATTTTGTATTGGCCTTGATAGGATACCGTCCTAACATCGATTTTCTAGAGCGAATTGGTGTCCATTTTAGCCCAGATGCTAAAAAGGTCCCTACATACGACCCCAAGTCTATGGAAACCAATATCAGCGGTTTGTATTTAGCCGGAGTCGTATGCGGTGGACTCGATACACATCAGTGGTTTATCGAAAATTCACGAATTCATGCTGTACAGATTTTAAACCATATTGACAGCCTTTCAAACCTCAACTAATCTGTTTATTTTTTCCGCGCAAATACCACAAATACCACGGGCCAAAACTTCATATTCATCCAACTGAAAGCCCGATGGGATAACTATTTTAGGAATATGTACTTGGGTTAAGCAACTGGTTTTCTTACATTGATTACATATAAAATGTACATGAGTGTCCCGGTGGCTGTCTTCGGAACAAAGAGAATCGCATAAAGCATACTTGGCTCCAGAACCGGTACTGATTTTATGTATGACCCCTTTTTTCTCAAAAGTTTTTAGCGTTCTATAGAGGGTAACCCGATCCGATTGTCCAAAACTACCTTCGATATCGCTTAGTGTTACCGCCTCAGATTGCGCTTTTAAATATTCTAAAACCAAAATGCGCATCGCTGTTGGGTTAATTTTTTTACTCAACAACTCGGTTTCTATTTGTAATTTACTGTTGTTCAAAACATGTTACATTTAATTCTAATTAATAAAGCGTCTATAAATTATACTGCACCGCTTATTTGCAAGTAAGAATATGGGGATATTTATACTTTTAATTTAAAATCGAAGTGTTTCTTAACTTAAAAAAGTACCTTTATTTTTTAAAGATAATAATAACCTCAATTTACAATTAATCCACGTGAGTAGCAAAATTATTGGAAGTATTTTAATCGTAGCAGGTACAGCCATCGGCGGTGGTATGCTTGCGATGCCGATTATATCAGCTGGTGTTGGTTTTGGAGGCATCACTATAGTCTTATTTTTAATTTGGTTGGCGATGTGCTATACCGCCCTGCTCTTTGTCAAAATATACAAATACAATCCTTCTGATGCTGGTCTAAATACCATTACTCAAAAATATTTAGGTAAAACGGGGTCCTTTATAACTGCATTAAGCATGTTAACTTTGATGTATGCGCTTATCTCTGCCTATATAACGGGTGGTGGTGCCATCATCAGTACGAACTTAAAATTGTGGCTTGACATTGAGCTATCTCCAACGATAGCCGCTTTGTTGTTTACTGTTTTATTTGGTGGTATCGTATCATTAGGAACCAAATTGGTCGATTTTACCACCAAATGGATTTTTACAATTAAGCTCATTTTCTTAGTCGTCGTGATTTTGGCTCTACTCCCATTTGTACGAGCTGAAAACCTTGCGGCCTTACCTGTAGAACGAGCGCTACTATTTTCTGCTATTCCCGTTATTTTTACCTCCTTCGGATTTCACGTAGTGATTCCCAGTTTGGTAAACTACCTCAAGGGCGATTACAAACAACTTCGTTTTGTCATGGTTGTTGGAAGTCTTATCCCGTTGGTCATCTATTTGATATGGGAATTATCCGTTTTAGGTAGTATCGACAACGGCATCTTTATGTCTATCCTCCATTCCAATGTGGGTCTAGAAGGCCTATTGATGGCGATCAGACAAATTTCCAATGCGCCAATTACCAATATCGCGATGAATGTGTTTGCAGCAGCGGCCATACTGACTTCCTTTCTTGGTGTGGCTTTAGCCTTGTTTGATTACATCAAAGATTTGGGAAAAAAAACTAAATGGATTAGCAATTCCTATTCCGCCATAATCTTGACTTTTTTACCTGCTTTGGGTTTTGCTCTGTATTACCCTGAAGGTTTTATCTTAGCCCTCAGTTACGCCTCGATTTCTTTAGTTGTGCTTTCACTCATTTTACCCGTATTAATGCTGATAAAAGCGAAAAAACAAGCGAACGAAAAAATTTCTGTAGGCATGAAAATCAATTTCTGCGCCATTGCCCTATTGTCCTTAATTATTCTGGGTACACAAGTTTTAATCGCATTGGGAAAAATACCTAATATAGGTTAGTGTTTATTTACATATAGGTCTATTCGCTTATTCGCCCATTCGCCCATTCGTCCATTCGCGTATATGCCAATGCCTGCAAGAAAGTCGTTTTCGCGTAAATCATATTTCCTAGTTATCTCTTTCCGATTGAATCAGCAGTGACAATAAAGGCAAATTCGTTTATACACCTATTCGTCTATTCGTCTATTCGCCCATTCGCGTATAGGCCAATGCCTGCAAGAAAGTCGTTCTCGCGTAAATCATATTTTCTAGTTATGTTTTTCTAATTAAATCAGCAGTGACAAATAAAGGCAAATTCGTTTATACGCCTGTTCGCGTATACGCTTATTTGCCCATTCGCTAATGCCTGCAAGAAAGTCGTTCTCGCGTAAATCATATTTCCTAGTTATCTCTTTCCGATTGAATCAGCAGTGACAAATAAAGGCAAATTCGTTTATACGCCTATTCGCGAATACGCTTATTTGCCCATTCGCCAATGCCTGCAAGAAAGTCGTTCTCGCGTAAATCAAATTCTCCAGTTATGTTTTTCTGAGCGAATCAGCAGTGACAATTAAAGGCAAATTCGTTTATACGTCTATTCGCCTATACGCTTATTCGCATATCTGCGTATTTGCCTATCCGCGCGCTCTTAAGACATCACTTCTTTAAACAAACTAAAACTCTTAAGTCGTGCTTGATGGTCATGAATAGGGCTCGTAATCATCAATTCATCGATCTCCAGAACGTCACAAAAACGTTGAATATCGTCCTTTACACTGTCTTTTGTTCCAATAAAACTGCAGGATAATTTTTGATATACCAAATTCTCCTCTTCTTCACTCCACAGTCCATCCATAGAATCTACCGGCTTTTGCATCGGTCTGCGGTCGTTGCGAATAATTCCCAAAAACATATTGTACAAAGAGGTAGCCAAACGTCTGGCTTCCTCTTCCGTATCTGCTATCATGGCATTAACGCAGGCTAAAAAATAAGGCTCCGGCCATTTTTCTGACGGTTGAAATTCGTTTTTATAAATTTGAGCTGCCTGTTGTATTTGTTCTGGCGCAAAATGACTGGCAAAAGCATACGGCAATCCCAGTTTTGCCGCCAAATGGGCACTATCGGTACTGGAGCCCAAAATCCATAAGGGCACTTCCAATCCATCGCCTGGAAAAGCGCGCACCTTAGCCGCTTCATTGTCTTTGGAGAAAAACTGTTGCAGTTCCGCTACTTGTTCTGGAAAATAATTGGCTGATAAATTATTGGTTCTACGCAATGCCATAGCTGTAAGTCCATCGGTACCAGGCGCTCTTCCCAATCCCAAATCGATTCTATCGGGATATAAGGATTCCAAGGTTCCGAATTGTTCTGCAATAACTAGAGGTGCGTGATTAGGCAACATAATTCCCCCCGAACCGACCCGTATGGTCTGTGTTCCCTGGGCCAAATATCCAATTAAAACCGCTGTAGCCGAACTGGCTATATAGGGCATATTATGATGTTCTGCTACCCAAAAACGCTTATATCCTAAAGCTTCTACATGTTGTGCTAAAGACAAACTATTATTTAGGGTCTGCTTGGTACTTATATCTACGCCTATAACGGCTAAATCCAATACAGACACGGGAATATCTTGAAGTGGTTTATATCTTTTCATTTAATTTAAATCTTTTTTTAGACACTTAAAGATACAAAAAAAACTCCAATTTGCGCATAAACACTATTAAGGAATGCCCCAAAAACAAGGCGTTTTTCACGACTTATTAAAAGGTAATTTAAATTGTTAAATACGGCCATTTTACATAGAATAACTCCTATTTCACCGCTTCTTTATCACTACTACATGTTACTTATGCAAGGTACGCAAAGCTCTTTTAACAATGTATTGGGTTGCCGGAACACGAGACTCTTGACTCCATCGCGCGCATAAATTCCTTACAAATTCAGGCTGTGACTTACTCGCATCGTTCAACCAATTAGCCACGCTATTTTGCACATAGAGGGAGGGATCTGCTCTTAAAGCTTCCAAGAGTGGTAACGCTTGCTCTGGATGATTTTTTAAGGCTACAATTGTTGAAGTCCAAACCCCTTTTGGACGGGTAACTTCCGTGATAAATCTACGGATTCGCTCGTCTGTATCAGCCGTCCAATTCTGTAAATAAATCAATACTTCATCGAGTTGCGGAACCAGTTCCGGACGCAACGCCATCCATATAATTTCGCGAACGCCAAAATGCGCATCACCTATTAGAAATCGCGATTGTTCTAATCTATCTTCTATATGTAAGTCTTTTTGTAATGCAATGACATAGCAGGCATAACAGCGAATCGTGTCGGACGGATGAGAACGCAACAACAAGTACAAATCGGTTAAGATTTGATTTTCTTGAGCATAATTATATAAAAATTCACCAATTGCAGAAACGCTTTTCATAGTCGAAGGTTTTGCCAAACCGTCTAAGACAGCAAGCACATCAGGTATAATTGCATCCAATCCCAATTGAGGAAACACACCACAAACCAACTCCCTATGGTTTACTGCCGACCATTCTACTAAGTTAACCGATTCTATAAGTCCCTGATTTAGTAAATCTAAAACAGTTTCGGGAATCATTTCGGCTTTTACAGCGCCTTTACGATTCAAAATTTCAACGTTTATCATGTTATTGTATCTTACTGTTTGCATTCCAATCTGCAAAAAAAGCCCTTTTAAATCAATTATTTCATTCCAAACACAAACTTCTTATTACTTTATTTACAACAACACTTCTGGCTCCCGTTTATCCGTTTTTTGTCCGAGAAACTACCTTCGCCAATGCACGATTCAACTCCTTTATATCCAAATCAATTTAGCAACCATTACAAAAAAGAATCAGTAAATTATTTAGCTAAATCTCATATTATATTTCAAATATATTAATCTAATAGACCTAACTTCTATTTAAAAATACAACATTTTTCGGCATCAAAAAACGATATTCCTTTTGGCATTTATTTCAACATTTTTACTGGGTCGTTCTAATGATGATGATTCCAATACCGCAAATAAGTACATGCCTCCTGTTATTGTTAAAGACGAACAGGGGAAAAAAATATCCAATACAACCATCTATAGCGATTATACCTGAAAAGTCAATGGCGAAAAAACCGATTTTGCAGAATAGACCCATATCACTGATCAAAAGGGACATACCGTTTTTGAGGATTTAAACGACGATTTACTTAAGATATATAAAGACGGAATAGCTTTATTTCCGAAAGAAATGCAACCAAAAGACGATTATAAAGAAGGGGTCTTTCGCTTTGTCATTAAACATCAAAACGAAGATTTTATTACTACAGTGATTTTCGAAAAAGGCGAACAAAGACACTTCGTTATTAACTTAAAATAATTTCAGTAAACACCAAATGCCCCTAAAAAGACATTTGGTGTTTGTTTTTTAAACTAAACCTCTGTTTTCTGATTATTTACTAAATTAGTAATCCATAGATTCCATAAATACTGGGCTTTTCTTTGGTAGTACTCCGATTCCAAATCAAAATCTACCGGTATGGCTTGTTCTTCGTTTTCTTTAAAATGGTAAAACAGCACATACATTTTACTTCTTTTCCTTTCTTTAGATCCAACACCAAAAAAGCCTTTGGATGTTTCGATCCATTCCACCAAGTTAAAACGAATGGTAACATTCGGTTCTAAAAAGTAAAAATCCAACATGGAATCATGTGTTTGTTCATCGGGCAATTCGCGCTGCGTTCTTCCAATAAAATGAACGTGAATCTTGTCTTCTATCCAAGATTCCGCCTCCGGTTCCCCCTTATCAACAAATAAATCAATCAATTGCCTTAAGTAGACCTCATGAGGTTTACTTTTGTCTGAAATTGAAAAATCAAAAACCTTATCCTGTCTTTGTCTATAGAAATTTCTAATTTCTTTTGCCTTAACACTTTCGGCTTCTAAGTCAAATTCGTTGGGAATATCTTTTAAAGTAGACTGGAATTCTTCCACGTCCCCGTAGTTTGCAGCCATTTTACTAAAGTACTGCTGTGCCGTGTCTAAATCGCCTAATTTATAGTAAGCCCAACCCAAATTGTACCACCAATACAAATAAGCTCTTTCTTCTTCCATTCTAATATAAATGGATCCATCAAAAAAGGCATTGGCCAAATCTATGGATTTTTGATAGTCTTTTTTTTCATATCTGATAAAAGTGATAAATTCTAAAGCAAAATCGATCATGTCGTTTACCTGGTCTTCATCCTCATTATTGGTTTCTTCAAACCCCCTTTTAATTTCCTTATAAAAAGATTCTGCTCTTTCCAAATCGCCTACTTGCTGAAAGGCTTTTAAGCGATTAAACTGCACATTAAACCAAAAATCAGTATAGGGTTCGTAGTACGTAAGTAACTGCGTAGAAAACGCTTCAATCTGCTCATAATCCTTTGCCAAAGTACTTATGGTAAGACCACTCGATAAGTTTTCCCAAAAAGGAGATAATTCGTAACCTCGTTTGTGCAAAGCCATGGCGAAATTCGCCTGATCCATATCGACCTCGGCAGCATCTCTTAGTTCTAATAAGGTTTTTATAACGACACCTAAATTATTGCATAAGAGTGCAAATTGATGTGGATTATTATTGCTTGCCTTTCCTATTCCATTGGTAAAATAATCATCAAAGGCAAAATAAGCTTTACGTCCATAAAACTCGGAAAGCTCATAAAAATAAATCGCTTTCTCCGTTTCGCCTCGATCGGCTAAATCTGTCGCTTTTTCTAATAAGGCAACATGTATTTCATAGCCACTAATCCCGTCGAGTTCCATATGGTAGTCAAAATGATCCAATGAAATCTTAAGTTTTTCACATAAAATAATATAGGTACTCGCTAAGGAATCCGTGATAAGTTGCCTGATGTGGTAATACTGAGAATATCCTTCATACGATTTTTTACTGTTTTTCTCAATCAACAAATAGTACGTACCATACATCCTCCACGCTATAGCGTTGGAAGGATTTTCCGCTATCTCAGTCAAAATATAGGGTAAATACTTTTGCCCCCATTCTTTCACAGTATGCATTCCAAATGCTTTGTAATGCTCTAGTCCTATATTAAAAAACAATCGAAATAAACCCCAATGCTGCTTGAGTTGTTCTGCTTCAAATAACTGTTGTATCTCCTTGGCAAAAACCACACATGCCTCTCCCGGATAATAAGTATGGTAAGCATTGAGCAACAAAAAAGCCTCTTCAAGCCTGTTTTGCTGCAACAACAAGCGCCCGCCATTATAGCTTTGGTAAAAATGGTTGGGTGTATGTTCGTGCGACAGCAGATAATAGTCCGCAGCCGATTCTTCTTTTCCTATTTGTTCATAAATCGTTGCTAAGCGATAATAGGTATCCCCAAATTCCCTATCTTGAAAGGAGCGTTTGTTTTGAATTTGAGAAATTTCAATTAATTTATCTTCTAGAGAGGCAATAGCACGATCTTTCATTTCCAATTTCTCGGAATAAATCCAAGCTTTCCAATCGTAGGCTTCTACTTTTTGTTCCCTATCTGCCGTCCATTCCAATATTTGCTCTGTAGTGGTTAACATAACCGAAACATCATTGAAATACGGACCATTGAAAATTTTAACTTTCCAAAACAAGGCTTCCAACTGTTTAGAATCTTTGGCTAGCACCTCTTCTAGGGCCGCAAGAATTTGCTCGGACAAGGCTTGATTTTGGCTAAAAATCAGCGCTTTCTCAGAATCAGATGTTTGATCATTCTCTTCAATAAATTGAAGTTGATTATATAAGTCTTTAACCTCTTCTAGTTTGAGTTGAACCTCACTCATATAGTATCTACATTTTACATGATTATAATCTCCACTTGTTCAAAATTCAAGTTTCAAGGTAATATATAAAATTAACTTGAAACTTTTTGAAAAAATGGCATAAAAAAACAGGCATTACGCCTGTTTCTATTTTTATACTTTTCTGCTTTAACAACAGCACTGTGGTATTGCTTATGGAACTACCGTGGTAAACAAATAGGTCGCAAACAAGACTAGCAGCACAATTCCTTGTTGGATATTGGTTCGACCTGAATTCAAAGATAAATACACGGTAAATAACGATAAACCCAAGAGCAAAGTGGATTTAGCATCAATTCCTAAACCTACAGTCATACCTGTAAAATAAGACACTACCGCTACAGCAGGAATCGTTAATCCAATGGATGCCAATGCAGATCCCAAAGCTAAATTAAGGCTGGTTTGTAGTCTGTTTTTTCGAGCAGCCTTATAGGCAGCAAGACCTTCTGGCAATAAAATAACCGTTGCAATGATAATCCCAACTAATGACTTTGGAGCCCCTATCTCTATAACAAAAGCTTCGATAGTAGGTGATAATGTTTTGGAAAGCAAAACGACCGCCACTAACGCAATCAATAGTAAAACCAAGGCCGAAACCGTAGTGATGGTGTTAGGTGGAGCTACGTGTAGTTCAGAAGAATCTCCAGAAGTATTCACGGTTTCTTCTGGCAAAAAGTAATTACGGTGTCGGATTGTCTGTACAGAAATAAATCCTCCATATAATATCAGTGAAATAATCGCAACAAATATCAATTGGCTGTTGGAATAACTATTTCCGGCTAAGGTCGTGGTGTAATTTGGCAAGACCAAAGTTAATACGGCAATCGCAATCAAGGTTATTAATGCACTACTAACCCCTTGTTTGATGAAATTTTGTTCGCGATAGCGCACACCACCCACCAAGAGACAAATTCCTATTATCCCGGTTAATATAATCATAATAGCGGCAAAGACCGTATCTCTAGCTAGATAAGACGGATGTTCATTGCCTTCTGAAAGCATAATAGAAACGATTAAAGATACCTCAATAACCGTAATAGCCAAAGCTAAAATGATCGTTCCGAAGGGTTCTCCTACTTTGTGAGCAACAACTTCAGCATGGTGAACAGCAGCTAATACAGCAGCGATTAACGCCACTCCCAACGTTATTAAAAACAAGCTGGATTCTGGAAAGAATCCCTTTATACTGATTAAGAACAAGGCTAATATGGGAAATAGGATGGTCCAAATTGGTAAATCAATTTTAAAGTTCCTACATAAAAAATTTTTTGTCTGCATATAAATAAGTTAGGTTAAAAGGTGAGAATGTGTAAAAAAACAAAAATAACATTATTTACTAGAAAAGCAGCATTTAAATCTCTTTTCATTTCAAACTTTAATACAAAAGCACGTGGATTTAACTTTTTATAGCATTTATCCTAATTTCGAAAAAGGAAAAAAGGAACCCAATTAATAAAATAATAAAATTTTAGGAGAACTCCTTATAAACTCTTATAAATACTGCTTAAATTTTGGCTTGAAGTTTTTATTTTTTAAATCCCATACCTCTTGATATAGGCCAAACCTCTTTAAATTCGTAATTCAAATACAGTTTATATGCCTCACCATCTGCTATTAAACTAACGTAGCAAGAATCCGGTAATTCGCGATTTATATAATCTTTTAACCGATTCATAATCTCTTTGCCCAAACCCTTGCCCTGAAATTCTGGCAAAACACAAATATCCACCACCTGACAATGACATCCGCCATCCCCAATAAGTCTTCCCATTCCAATTGCTTTCATTTGCTGTTCTCTGTCGCGAATTAAAACCGAGCACAAAGAATTGCGCAAACCTTTATTTGCAGCCTCCACTGTTTTTGGGCTCAACCCACAGTCTTTTCGAAGTCGCAAATAATCGGCCGTTTCAATATCGTGAAAATCTATCCAAAATCTATCCATAAGTTGTTTTTATCAAACAAAGTTACGTATTAGAGACTCGTTTTACAAGGCTCCATTCTAAAAGTAAGTCCAAATAAAAGAAAGGATCCCGTTTTAAACTCCACTGAAATCACCCTTGGATAAAATCGAATAGAGCCCTCAAAAATCAAGTATTGAAATGGGATAAAGCAGGTGAATGTCATAAAAATACAACCGTTGATTTATTTGATTTTAAATCAACAGCTAAGTGCTTCAGTAAAAAGCAGAAAAATCAATTACGGCTTTACTGCCGCCTCCAATATATCTCGAACCACTTGAGCTCGATTTTGCAAAACCATTGGAATTTTCATGGTAACATCGGGAGCAATGCCCTTTTGTTGTACATCGCTACCGTCGGCATTTTGGACGCCAACACCCGGAAAGAAAGCAGTAACATCACCTGGAAGTACTAATTTTGTCGCATAGCCTAAGGTGCCGGAACTGTTGCTTCCTACCAATATAATTCGATCACTACCCTTTAGAAGTAGGGCTAATAATTCTGCCTGTCCTTTTGTTTTCTCATTGATGATGACATAGCTAGTACCTCTGAAAAACCTTTTAACCTCAGGGATTTCATTTTTCTTTGGTATTACATTAAAGTTTCCGATAAAGTTGCTGTTGGGTTCGATTATTTGTGCAAAAATTTTAGTTCGCGGAACCAAATAGTCGCCGAGTTTTAAACCCGAAGGCAATTTGTAATCCCGTAAATCCAAAATTAAATAACGCATAGTAGCCGAAGCAACTTGAAATGCATTCATTTGATCGTATTCCAGATCTGCAGCCGTTAACCAAATACTTTTATCGTCTACAATCTCCCAGGGACGATCGGTTTCACTTTTATCTTTGTCCCAAAAATAATCGAGTACAGCGTATCTATTTTGTATTATTTTTAAACTATCACCAGATCTACGTATCGTTAAATCAACACGATCTTCTTCTCCATTGAGCAAGGTCGCAGCAACAGAAGTCAATAGACTTTGAGGATTAGAAGACGACAACCACATTCCTTTTTCATCTACTAAAGTTTGAATCGGTTTACCCGCGACTTCCAAAATTTCATCTCCCAATTGCAAAGTTCCCAATTGTGCCAGAGAATCATTTTCAAATTCAACCACTTTCCATTGTTTTTGGATATTTTCTATCTTAAAAGGAATTTTTTTCTTTCCTATTTTATCGAAGATCAAATCCGAAGCGATAAAAGCATTGCTATGAGCTAAATCTTTATTCATTTTTAATAAACCTTCTTGATAGGCCGAAGCCGTCGTAGCCGATTCAAAAACCGGTCGCATCTCCGTTAAGATGGCTTCCCATTTATCGGCCATTAAGTGCTTATACGGATAAAAGTAATAAATGGCATTCCAATATCTTGCCAACGCCAATAAGCGTTGTGGCTTATTGGGCAAAGCAGCCGAAGTTATTGGTCGCTCGTTATTAAATAAGGGAAGTTGGGTTTTTTGATGAAATTGAACAAAATAGTTTTTACCCCAATTTCTATTTTCTAAAATATAATGCAGTTGATTTTTGACTTCGACATTTAAGGGAATCGCGTTGATCCAACCCTTTTCCATATTACCAGCATAAGCCGTAGTTTTTACGGTACCACACTCCAAACAAGGTTTTGGTGTTGTTAACTTAGCTAGCCAGTCTAAATATATTTTATTCTCTTGATCTTGAGTAGTACTGTTTTGAATTTTCTCTAGTTTTTCGATAAATTCCATATCCCAATCCACGAGTCCGGTTGCCACCTGAGGATGGTTGTATTTGAGAAAACCCCACACTTTAATTAAGGTTTCTGTCTTATTATTATCTTGCGCCCAAGAAGACGTGCCCAAAAAGACTAGCAAAAAAACTATTTTTAATTTCATAAGTGGAATAGGTATTCACTTTTAACGCTTTTATGGCATTGTTTAGTATTAAACAATACATTTTATACTATATAATAACAATACATCCTTTTTTGCTAGTCTTTTCCAAAAGGTTAGAGACAAGCTTATTCAAACTTTTTAATACTTTGAATAAATGATTTTACGTTCCACTTTTACCTCCGGATTGGTTTGCAAAATGCGTTTTAAAAATGCTTTTGGATTTAATGGTGCTAGAAAAACGCGTTGTCCTTCTCCAAAATAAATAATTATTCCCTTTGAGGCTAAGGCAGGGCGTATCCCGTCTTTAGGCCGATTTACCCATTCAATTTTCTCAATATCTTTAATGTAAAAAGAACCGCGAATAAAAGCCGATCGATAAAAAATCTGATTATTGATAATATGATAGGTTGTTGTACAATAAATCCATAACAAAAACAAAAAGGGAACGAATGAAATCATGCTATAAGGAATCAGTGTTTTAAACTGAAAACTTAACAACCATA
Source organism: Flavobacterium sp. (assembly GCA_040393465.1). Taxonomy (GTDB): domain Bacteria; phylum Bacteroidota; class Bacteroidia; order Flavobacteriales; family Flavobacteriaceae; genus Flavobacterium. The sequence continues at coordinate 65,188 of JBEBUC010000014.1, forward strand.
TATAAATCATCGGAAGAAATAGCGATAAAATAATAAATAGTGGGTAATTTCCCTTTTTAGCAGGATACTTTTGAACAGCACTCTTTGTTTTCATAATTATTTTTGCATTTTACGCAGTTGGATTTTACTACAATTCAAATATCATCAATAAAATACGTATAAAAAAACAAAAATAACCACTTTAACATATTAATTTTAAATAATCCTCAACGATAACCACTATTTTATTGAACTTTTATTCTAAAAACAAGAGAATTAAACTATAAATTAAAGTTAATACTCCTATTATTCTTTTAAGTCTGTATCATTTTTCTTATAAAAACAAAGAACTCCGCAAAAGCGGAGTTCTTAAACAAAAATAAACTAACAACTCAATGAACAACAAATAAAAACTTATTTGCAACTTCACTTTTATCTTAAAATCATTTTTTGGGTTTATAGTAAATAAAACCGCCTTACTCCCTTTATGGTTTGCCTTCCACGCAGGTTCCTAGGTTGTTTTATAAAAATTAGGGTATTAATTCATATTCAAATTTAGGGTAACCTCTTTTTCCACCTTCATTCAACATAGACATCATTCTAATTTTATAATAATTACCTTTTGCATCTTCTAACACAAAAAAGCGATCTTTAAAAGCTTGGCCCGAAAACACATCACGCCACTCAGCCCCTATAACTCTTTGGTCATTAGAAAACTTACTGGGATCAACAATTGCATTACTATAAGCTTCATCAACTTTTTTAACTATTTCTTTTTCATTCCCTTCTACAATTACGGCATAAGCCCTAACCTTCCCCAGTGTGTTAAGGCTAACAAAATCTGAATACCCATAAGAACCACTACCAGAAATAATATTTGTAAATACCGTGAAATTCAAATCCCATTTACCTTTTTCTGGTTCTACCAAGACTTCTTTATTTTGAAGCAAGCTGTAGAAACTAAAACTATAGGCTTGTTTTTTGGCAATCAAAACTTCTTTATGTGTACTTTCATCCAACGAAGCATATTGTAATAAATAATTATCACCTCTATTTAAAATTCTAATTTTTCTCCATCCTCGATGATCCCCTGTCACATCGGCACCTGCAGGATTGGCTATTTTTCCGGGATCAAAGCCCAAATTTAATAGATATACTGCATTGTCGCCATCGTTCTCTTTTATCTCTGCGATAGCCGTTTTTGTGATATCCCCTGATGGTGCATCAATATAATTTTCATTGGTTGGATCAAAAGTTCCTACAGCCACTTGCGGAAAGAATCCACTCACCTGAGATTCTGAAACTTGATCAATATCATAAAAGTTCAATTTCTTCACTGCCATGTAAACAGAGCCATTAATCTTTACTCTATTTTGCTCACTGGAAAAGGCTAAATCCCAAGAATTTCTTGACACCACAACCATATTAGCATTGCTCAATTCCACATACACTTGATAGGCTTGATTTGGTCCTCCTATCGCTGGTTCTAAAATATCTCCTAGCGAAGCATCAAACGAAATCACCATTCTGGTAAATCCTTGCAAAACCACAGTTTCTGCATAATCAACTGAAACAATTTCAAATTCAATATACTTGTCTTCTCGATCAAAGGGATAAATTAGATTTTTAAAGACAAAATCTGTACTCATTTGACCCGCTTTAATCGGAATTTTAAATTCGTTACTCGTACTAACAGCAGGAATTGTGTTAAAATCAATACCATAAGCTGCATTCTTTTGGGATACTTTAATAGTCACCATACCGTCAAATTCGGCCTTTTTAGAAAAAACCAATGTAACATTAGCTTCATCCTTAATCTTAGAAAAACTAAGAAAATGTTTCGAAAAAGCCACTATAAAAGATCGCTCTTGCGAATCATGATCCTTTTCACAACTCGAAAAGCCAATAGCCAAAACAAATAATAATACAGCTGTTTTATAAAACTTACTCATCACTTATTATAGATTTAAAAAATATTGAATTCTAACAAATACACTAGTTCCATAAGCCAATAGTTGACTATTTGCACCAGCGGTATGAGCATCACCAGACACCGTGGATGTTTCCGTGTTTTTTACGTTTAATAGGTTACGAACTCCTAGTGTAGCCGTAAATTTTTTATTTAAGAAAGGCTGTCTTAAAGTCATGTCCAACATCGAGTACGGGTTTTGTTTCCCCTTAACGTATTTTTGAGGTAACGATGGGTCTACTTCAACGGTTGATTTTTCGGCAGTATACTGATATTCCGCACCGTTGTATTTAAAAAAGACGGATAAATTGGTATCGGTTTTAGGCAATCGATATCCTATATTGGCATTGATTTGTCCAGAAAATAGCATTTTATCTGTTTCCCCTGGTTGCGACTCGTATATTTCTTTAATCATACCCGCATAGGAAAAACCTATACCTGCTGTTAGGTTGTCAAAACGCATATTGTTGTTATAACTAAAGCTATAATTTTGATAATCGTTTACATTTTCATATTTAAACTGCTGAGGCGTAATACTAATCCTAATTTGATCAATCAAGTCATTTACTTTTAACGCACGTACAGAAAAAATATTTTCCATTTCGAAAGTTTCATTAACGATGAAATTCTTTTTTAAATTCAAAGATGCACTCCAAGCCTTTTCTGGTTTTAGACCCTCATTTCCTTGAATATCGTGGCCTGAGAAAATCATATATGTATATAGTTCTTCAAAATTCGGAAGTCTTGGAGACATACCAATATGTCCACGCAGTTCATATCCACGATTAAACAAATATTTAGCTGTTAAACTCATAGCATGTTGTGTTGGCAATAGATTAGACATCATAGCACGATATCCTGGACGAATTGAAAAACGTTGGTTAAAATTGATCTCCGAAGAAGCAAAGAAATCATAACTCCCTAAGGTCTTGGAAACACTTTTTTCCAAATCTAAACTCGCTACCGTAGCCGAAAATCCATTGTGTTGTGCAATTTCGTATCCAGCCTGAAAATCAAATTTATCGTTATTGATAAAATTACTAAATACACCCTTGGAATAAAAACCGTCTCTACTTTCCGTTACATATTTTTTTTGCTCGTATTTCTCGTCGTATAAAATTCTGTATTGATACTTATCAACCGTAGTTTCTTGCTTTTGAAACGAAAAAGAAACATCAAAATTAAACGCATCGCGAACCCGCCCTGAAGCGTTTAACAAATGGAAAAAGCGTCTGGGATTATGAATAGCATCTTCTGACACAGGATTCGCCGTTGCAGTAGGCAAATCCTTGTTTGGACGGACTATGGAATTAAAATCTTTCATCGTTTCATCAAAATATTCGAACTTGTAGTATACTCTATAATGGTCGTTATAATAATTTAGCAATGCCTTGATATTATGTTGATCTTTAGGTAACCAACTGTATCCTCTTTTATTATCGTTCTCCGCATGATATTGGCCTTGACGATCGTCCCAAAAACCCTTAAAATCATTATGTGTATATGTGGCACTAGCGTATAGATTGTCGGAAATTTTATGCCCTACTTTTAACGATTGTATGTGACGACCTTTATCTCTTAAATTGTATTCGTTTCCAATACTTTCTTCTTGTATACTAGGAGATATTTCCCATTTATGCTGCGAGCTTTTTTTGGTAATGATATTGATAATACCCGTTACTGCATTGGCACCATAATCTACCCCCATTGCGCCCTCTACAATTTCGATTTGTGCGATGTCGTCCAAATTGATTTGCGTCAAATCAGAGTTGTTTCCAAAGCCCTCTTCGTTAATTAAAGGAATATTATCTACTAAGATTTTAAAATATTGCGAATCCAATCCGAAGAGTTTTACTCCCGACTTACCCGTAGATGCATTAGGAATAATATTGATGTTTAAAGTTTGGTTTAAAACATCGGCCAGGTTATTTCCTCCTTGCCTATCAATCATCTCTCTACTAATCACAGTAACATTATAGATGGATTTATTAACCGATTGCGGACTAAATTGTCCAGAAATTACAATTTCTCCCAAAGGGTTATTTATAGTAGATATACTGTCTTTTTGCTGTGCTTGAACCTGTAGCCCCAACACCGTTAAAAAACCAGCGGTAAAAATATTTTTAACAAACATCATTTCTCTTAAAGTTTATTCTAAAGCCCAACTATTTCTCTCTTCTTATTTAGACTTATTCTTAATTGCAAATATATGTATTAATTTTATTTATACTCGGTTTAAATAAAAATTTTATCAATATTTTTTATGCCCGTTACTAACAACAAAAAAGCGGTAGCACAGGCTCCGCTTTCTTTATTTATAGGTGGTAAAAACCTTATACTTTAGGTAAAAATACTTCGGCCATCATGCAACGTGCGCTACCTCCACCACAGGCTTCAATAGTATCCAAGCTGCTGTGAACAATTTTACAGTGCTTTTCAATGGATTTGATTTGTTGAGGCGTTAATGATTGGTATGCAGCAGTACTCATGACCAAAAAACGTTCGTCGTTAGCACCGCGCACTTGAAGCATGTTTCCCGCAAAATTATTAACCTGATCTTCTGTAATGGTAATGATTTCTTTACCAGATGATTTTAAGTGATTGAGAACGATTTTTCGCTCTTGTTTGTCGTCGATACAATCTGCGCAAATAACAGCAAAGGTTTCGGCAATGCACATCATCACATTGGTGTGATAAATCAGTTTACGCTCGCCATCTACCGTTTGATAGGCTTCAAAAATAACGGGATCCATTTCGAAGTCTTCACAGAATTCGATCACCAATTCTTCATCCGCTCGCGCTGATAAAGCACAATATACTTTTTCATTCTCGCGGTCAATTAATAAACTTCCGGTTCCCTCTAAAAAAATACCGTCTTCTTCTGCGGAAGTATAGTCCATGATATCCTGGGTAGCATAACCTTTTTCTTCTAGGATATCCAAAATATCTTCTCTGCGCTCCAATCGTCTGTTTTCAGCAAACATTGGATACAATACGACATCACCGCTCTCGTGAAAAGAAATCCAATTGTTTGGAAAAATACTATCCGGCGTATCCGGATTTAACGTGTCGTTTATCACAATTACTTCTACTCCGACTGCCTGTAATTTTTCTACAAAAGCATCAAATTCCATTTGCGCTTTTGCGTTTACCGTTGCAGGAGTAGTATGATCTAAAACTTTTTGATAGTAGTTATTCACTGCCGTTTGCTCGTTCATACGAAAAGCTACAGGGCGTATCATTAATATGGTATTGGTCGTTTGGCTCATGTTATGGTATATTATATCTTATAAACTTAATCTCTAATCAAAGGCAAGGTAGAACAACGAAGCAAGCCTTCTTGCTTGGCGATTTCCGCATAAGGAATTTCTTCTACTGTAAATCCCTTACTGCGTAACCAATCATTTAGTCGGGTAAAATTACGCTCCGAAACCACCACTTCAGGCGAGATGGAGAATACATTGGAATTCATATGATACATTTCTTCTCTATCGATATGAAACAAATTTTCCTTACCAAATAGATTCACTAAAAACATATAGTCTGCCTCTTCCCTAAATCCGCTTTTGTAAATGATGCCCTTGTCTGTACCTACGGGCTGAAAACAACAATCCAAATGGAGTGCGTTGTCACGAGCCTCGATTTTGGATTTTACTAAATCAAATTCTTTGACAATTTTATGTGGAAACTGTTCTCTTAAAAATTGAACTCCTTCCATATTGGTACGGGCCGTAATATAGTCCTTGTAGTCGCTACCTTTATAAGTACCCACAAATATATAATCGTTCCAAGGCATTACATCGCCACCTTCAAAATGAAATTCTTCTGGTGCTGATATAATGTTTTGAGGATCTATTTGATCGATAATGTATTGGATAGCTTCTAATTCGCGAGCGCGATCAGGCAGTATATTGGCTTTTACAAATTTATCGTCTATAACAAAACCAATGTCTCTAGCGAAAATTTGATTGTAATCTGAAATGAGTTTGGGACGTAAAACCGTTACATCATATTTTTCAAAAACAGCAGCAAAAGCTTCCATTTCCGCGACCATATCTTTTTCAACAGGATAAGTACCCGCTAGTATATGCTCGAGTGATTTTGGGTCATAAGCCTCTTCTATTGAAGGTGTGGGTCCATTGCTTGTAGCAATTCCGAGGACCACTGTCCGCAGTCGAGCAGTTTCGTTTTTTACGTTTAGTTTTAGCATAACAATTTGTTTTTGCAAAGATAAGAAAAGTAAATAGAACTCGGGAATCGGTAAACAGTAAACAGTAATTTGACTGGTAATCAGTGAATTTTGAAAGACTGTAAATATTTTAGAAAAGAACTAAATATGCTCGATTCAGAAACTATAAATTATAAAAAAAGCCATCCGATGGATGGCTTTTTTTATAGTAATAGTGTCGATTAACGGTCATCCATTTTTTTGTAAGAACGTAAAACCTCTCCTACATATACTTGACGTGGTCTAGCAATAGGTTCTTTATTTACTCTCATTTCTTTCCATTGTGCAATCCATCCTGGTAAACGTCCGATTGCAAACATTACGGTAAACATTTCGGTAGGAATACCTAAGGCACGGTAAATAATTCCGGAATAGAAATCTACGTTTGGATACAAACTTCTAGATTTGAAGTATTCATCTTCCAAAGCTCTTTCTTCCAATTTTTTTGCAATAGCAAGAATCGGGTCATCAACTCCTAATTTGGCCAATACTTCGTCTGCTGCTTTTTTGATAATTCTAGCACGTGGATCGAAGTTTTTATATACTCTATGTCCGAATCCCATTAAGCGGAACGGGTCATTTTTATCTTTTGCTTTAGCCAAATATTTTTCAGCATCACCACCGTCGTTTTGAATTTCTTCCAACATTTCCAATACAGCTTGGTTAGCACCACCGTGAAGCGGTCCCCACAAGGCTGATACTCCTGCTGAAATAGAGGCAAATAATCCGGCATGTGATGAACCTACCATTCTCACTGTAGAAGTAGAACAGTTTTGTTCGTGTTCAGCATGAAGGATAAATAGTTTATCAATAGCATTTTTAACTACGGGGTCAATTTCATACGGTTCTGTTGGCAATTCGAACATCAAACGCAAGAAATTATCAACATAACCTTTAGTGTTATCGTAATAATTTAATGGATATCCCTTTGTTTTTCTGTACGTCCAAGTAGCAATAACTAGGAATTTCCCCATAGTTTTACATACTGCATCATACATTTCTTTTTCACTTTCTACATTGACAACTTTTGGATTAAAAGCCGTTAAGGCACTAGTTAATGAAGACAATACGCCCATAGGGTGCGCATGTTTTGGAAATCCATCAAGGATTCCTTTCATCTCTTCGTTAACTAAAGTATATTTTCTAATATCCGTTTCAAAATCTTTTAATTGTTTGGCTGTAGGTAATTCTCCAAAAATCACCAAATAAGATACTTCTAGAAAATTAGAATTGGCTGACAAATCTTCTATTGAATATCCTCTATATCTTAAAATTCCTTCTTCTCCATCTAAATAAGTAATCTCACTTTTACAAGAACCTGAGTTTTTAAATCCTGGATCAAGTGTAATCGCTCCTGTAAGAGCACGAAGTTTCTCAACATCAATGGCTACCTCATTTTCAGATCCGACGAAAATGGGAAACTCATATCTCTTGCCATCAAGCTCTAATATTGCAGTTTTTGACATATAATTATTGTTTTTTATTTTTTATTTTGCTGATTGCGAATTTAATAAATTAGGTGTAATTTATAAAAGGAAAGATAACAAATAATCTTATTTATTACAAGTTAAATAATTATTATCTTTTTAAAAGATAAAGATTTTTACAGCATTTCGATTTTTAATACCCGCAATATCATAACGACAATAATAAAACTTTTTTTTTATCATATCTATTTTTTAGAGGCTTAAAAAATGATAATTTAACAATCCATATCCTAGACTTATTGCACTTTTAAAAATAAAAAAGCCCGATAAATTATTTATCGGGCTTTTGGACTTTAAAAAAAATTTTATTTATTTAATTTTAAATGCTTTTTCTTGTGGATAATAAGCCACTTCGGCCAATTCTTCTTCTATTCTCAACAGTTGGTTGTATTTTGCCATACGATCCGATCGAGAAGCAGAACCCGTTTTGATTTGACCACAGTTTAATGCCACTGCCAAATCAGCGATGGTATGATCCTCTGTTTCCCCAGAACGGTGCGACATTACTGATGTAAATCCGGCATGATGCGCCATGTTTACCGCCGCTATAGTTTCCGTCAAAGTACCAATTTGATTTACTTTAATCAAAATGGAATTCGCTATATTTTCATCGATTCCTCTTTTTAATCTCCTAACATTAGTAACGAACAAATCATCACCGACCAATTGTACTTTGCTTCCGATTTTTTCAGTTAGGTATTTCCATCCTTCCCAATCATCCTCTTGCATACCGTCTTCTATGGAAATGATCGGATACTGTTCCGTCAAAGATGCCAAGTAATCTGCTTGCTCTACAGCCGTGCGGATTTTTCCTTGAGCCCCTTCAAATTTGGTATAGTCGTATTTTCCATTTACATAGAATTCCGAAGCAGCACAGTCTAAGGCTATCATGATATCGCCACCAAAAGTATAACCAGCAGCTTCCGTTGCTTGCTTAATACATTCTAAGGCATCTTCAGTTCCGTTTAACGTTGGTGCAAAACCACCTTCATCACCGACTGCTGTACTCAAGTTACGGTCTTTTAACACCTTTTTTAAATGGTGGAAAATCTCAGTTCCCATTTGCATGGCGTGTGTAAAATTGGTTGCTTTAACCGGGATGATCATAAATTCTTGAAACGCAATAGGGGCATCCGAATGAGAACCTCCGTTGATAATGTTCATCATCGGAACCGGAAGTGTGTTTGCAGAAACACCACCTACATAACGGTATAAAGGCAATCCCAATTCATTGGCAGCCGCTTTGGCCACAGCCAAAGAAACACCCAAGATCGCATTGGCTCCTAGATTCGCTTTGTTTGGCGTACCGTCCAAATCAATCAACAACTGATCGATGGCATTTTGTTCGAATACACTCATACCAACAACATTAGTTGCTATATATTCATTTACATTGGCTACGGCATTTAAAACACCTTTACCCATAAAGGCTTTACCACCATCTCTTAATTCGACAGCTTCGTGTTCTCCTGTAGAAGCTCCAGAAGGAACTGCTGCTCTCCCTAAAACACCATTTTCAGTAATGACATCTACTTCTACTGTAGGATTTCCGCGGGAATCCAAAATTTGACGAGCGTGTATTCTAACAATTGTACTCATGATTTATTGTGTGTGTGTTGTATAGTTAGACTTTAAAAGTATATTTTCAACAAATTTACGAATTTATTGCAATTTTAAAATCAAATACTCAACAAAAAGCAAGCTAAAACCAGTAATTACTCAACAAAAAAAGGCTGCCTGAAAAAGGCAGCCTGAATTATATTTGATAAAAAGTCTAATCACGAGTTGCGAACTAGGCTTTTTTATGTTTCATATTGCTAACAAATTGATCAAACAAATAGTGTGAATCATGCGGTCCTGGACTAGCCTCAGGATGGTATTGTACCGAAAAGACATCTTTATTCTTAACGCGAATACCCGCAACCGTTTGATCGTTTAAGTGCAAATGGGTAATTTCTAAAGTAGGGTGTTTTTCAACCTCTTCTTTGTTTACTGCAAAACCGTGATTTTGAGATGTAATTTCACCGCGATTGGTTAACAAATTCATTACTGGGTGATTGATACCGCGATGACCGTTAAACATTTTATAGGTAGAAACACCTTGCGATAAAGCGATCAACTGATGCCCTAAACAAATTCCAAATACAGGTAAATCAGAATCAATGGTTTGAGCCACAACTTTTTTAACCTCGTTTAATGGATCTGGATCACCAGGGCCGTTGGATAGAAAATAACCATCTGGGTTAAACTGAGTCAATTCTTCAAAACTACTATTGTAAGGATAAACTTTTATGTAACAATCGCGTTCTGCAAGACAGCGAAGGATGTTGGTTTTAATACCTAAATCCAGAGCAGCCACCTTATAGGTAGCATCGGGATTACCGAAGAAATACGCTTCTTTAGTAGAAACCTTAGAAGCCAATTCCAATCCATTCATGGAAGGAACCGTTTTAAGGAGTTCTTTTAGTTCCTCCACCGATTTACCATCTGTAGAAATTACGGCATTCATAGCCCCATTATCTCGAATATAACTCGCCAAAGCACGGGTATCAACATCCGAAATGGCAACTAACTTATTTTCCGACAAATAATCTAATAAAGTACCACTAGAATTGGGCCTAGAATTGGTAAAACTAAAGTTTTTACAAACCAAACCAGCGATTTTTATCCCATCTGAATCCACTTCATTTGGATTTACGCCATAATTTCCGATATGAGCATTGGTTGACAACATGATTTGTCCGAAATAAGAAGGATCGGTAAAGATTTCTTGATATCCAGTCATACCGGTGTTAAAACAGATTTCACCAAAAGTAGTTCCCTCAATACCGATTGATTTACCATAAAAAACGGTTCCGTCGTTTAAGAGTAGAACAGCGCTATTTCTATTATTATATTCCATTGTGATGTGTTGTATAGTTGGCAAATGTAAAATAAATAAATTAAAATATAGGTCTAAAAAAAAGGACAAACTCGAAAGTGTGTCCTTTTATAAGAATATTATATAACTACAATTTTATAATTGTAAGTACTATTCATTAGTTTCAGTAGAAGTTTCTGTAGCTTCTGCTTCTGGAGTTGCAACATCAGCTACTTTTTTAGCTCTACCTCTACGAGTAGTTGCTTTTTTAGCTTCTCTTTTTCCTCCGTTGTAGATTTCATTGAAATCTACAAGTTCGATCATTGCCATATCAGCGTTATCTCCAAGACGGTTACCCAACTTGATAATACGAGTATATCCACCTGGACGATCTCCAACTTTTTGAGCAACTTCTCTGAAAAGTTCAGTTACTGCATCTTTATCTCTTAGGTAAGAAAAAACTACACGACGATTATGAGTATCATCAGTTTTTGATTTAGTTACCAAAGGCTCGATAAATTGTTTAAGCGCTTTTGCTTTAGCTACGGTAGTATTAATGCGTTTGTGCTCTATCAATGAACAAGCCATATTCGCCAACATAGATTTTCTATGTGCGGTTTTTCTGCTTAAGTGATTTATTTTTTTTCCGTGTCTCATTGCTTTCTAGAATTTAGACTAAAAGTCTAGTTTATTCTTTATCTAATTTATATTTGGAAAGATCCATACCGAAGTTCAATCCTTTAACAGCTACGAGTTCTTCCAATTCAGTAAGCGATTTCTTACCGAAGTTTCTGAACTTCATTAAGTCGTTTTTGTTATAAGAAACCAAATCTCCTAATGTATCTACTTCAGCCGCTTTTAAACAATTTAATGCTCTAACTGAAAGATCTAGATCTACCAATTTTGTTTTAAGAAGCTGTCTCATATGCAATGATTCCTCATCATATGATTCAGTTTGAGCAATTTCATCGGCCTCTAAAGTGATTCTTTCATCAGAGAACAGCATAAAGTGATGAATCAGTGTTTTTGCTGCTTCTGTTAATGCGTCTTTAGGATGAATTGACCCATCAGTGATGATATCAAAAACCAATTTTTCATAATCGGTTTTTTGCTCAACACGATAGTTTTCAATAGTATACTTAACATTCTTTATTGGCGTATAGATAGAATCAGTAAAGATCGTACCTATCGGTGCATTGGGTTTTCTGTTTTCTTCTGCAGGAACATAACCTCTTCCTTTTTCGATAGTCAATTCCATGTTAATGGTAATTTTACTATCTACATTACAGATAATTAAATCTGGGTTAAGAACCTGAAAACCTGAGATGTATTTTTGAAAATCACCTGCAGTTAATTGGTCTTTACCTGAAAAGTTAATGGTAACGGCCTCGTTATCGATATCCTCAATTTGACGTTTGAAACGTACTTGTTTAAGGTTAAGGATAATTTCAGTAACGTCTTCAACTACACCAGGAATGGTAGAAAACTCATGATCAACACCTTCAATACGAACTGATGTAATTGCATATCCTTCAAGAGATGAAAGAAGAACTCTTCTTAGTGCATTACCAACTGTCAATCCGTATCCCGGTTCCAAAGGTCTGAATTCAAACTTACCTTTAAAATCGGTCGAATCAATCATGATAACTTTATCGGGCTTCTGAAAATTAAATATTGCCATATTTGTTTCGACTGAATGTCAATTATTATTTGTT
>JBEBUC010000015.1:0-69441 GCA_040393465.1 Flavobacterium sp.
AAATCCAGTGAACAGTAATGTTCGTGCGGGTTCAAGTCCCGCCTCGAGTACAAAAATCCTAAACAAATCGTTTAGGATTTTTTTTTGCTTTAAATTAAAGTAAATTCGGGTTCTCAAATCAGAAAAACACCCGAAGGAAGAATTCAAAATCATCCAAACTCAATAACTTTTTCGTAATCAATTCCATAGTACTTATCTCTACATTACATGAGTGCATTTGTTATCAGCCTAAAAGAAAACGGACAGTTAAAATACACCTACAATTCTAGGCGTGGTAAAACCATCCTGACCAGCATGGAATACTCCAGCAAGGAAGCCATACACGGAACGATCAATTTTCTTAAAAATAATTTCGAGATTGTTTCCCTCTATAAATTTAGAACACCCAGTGGCAAATACTTTTTTAAAATCGCTATTGATCAAAACATCTATGCAACTAGTCGAAAATTCACTACAGAACTGCGCTTAATTAAAGGTATGGACGAAGTACGCAGGAATTTTGTGGTATCAGAAATACTCGATTTTTCCGTAGATATTTTTGCCAATGCAGAAGATGTGTTTGGCAAAGAAGAATAAAAAATAATATCTCGTTTGGATGTATTGAATTTACATAAAAACCCCTATATTTGCACTCCGCAATACAGAACAGGTATAACGATGCTCGAGTGGTGGAAGTGGTAGACACGCTGGACTTAAAATCCAGTGAACAGTAATGTTCGTGCGGGTTCAAGTCCCGCCTCGAGTACAAAAAGTCCTAAACATAACGTTTAGGACTTTTTTTTTGCTTTTTTATTACTCCTTAAATCACCTCCAAGCCCTCCCAATTCAATTATTTATTTGATTATTCGTAACCGGCTTCAGTAGTATATGGTTTTCAATATGTTCTCCCCTACTCGTAAAATACTCATAATTACCGTGAACATTTTTTCCATACCAAATAATCGTTTTACCATTTTGAAAAAAAACAGTTTGAGGATTGGCTTCTAACTTCTTAAAATACTCCCACAAATATTGCTCCACAGGCAGTATGTTTTTATATGTTGCAATACCCACAACACGGCGCTCACAATCAATCAATTCATAATAATCATAACTCCAATACATACAGTTCGGTTTTTCCGACTGTAGCCCGTTCACACACAATCCCCCTAAGAAAACCACAAAAAGTAAAACCGTAAACATCAACCATTCCTGTTTATTATCAATTGACGCCAAACAATTACTGTTTATACTTGAATCTACTTTAGAACAGGAATAAACCTTACTCTCCTCGACCTTTTCTTCAAAAGTAGTCGCATCACTTCCCAAAAACCTCCTTAGTGGCCTTCTTTCAAAATTCGCCAATATCGCCAACAACTCCACTATAGTAAAACTAGGTCTTCCCGAATCACCAATAATAAAATTCCGAACAGGTCTTAATTTATCTACATTAAAATTTAAAAACTGATTTGTAACATCCGCCTGAAGATCTAATTTAAAAAAATGTTCGAAAATTTTTTTATCCGAACTTGATGCCTCACCGCTATAAATAGCCATACAGATATCACGAAGTTTTGCGGGTGATGGATTTAATAAAATATAATCGTATTCGCTGTTTTTTTTTGCCTCTTCAATTGCTTCTTTAACTGCTTTTATATAATCAACAGAAGTAAACTTATTCATAAATCTCAATTCTTTAGTAAGATTAAATTGGAATAATCGGAATTACATCGGAAACATCGGAATTATCGGAATTACATTGATGCACTGCACTTTACCCTCCATTTCTTTGCCTCAACAAATTTAGTTCTTGTTGTGGTTCGCTACCTCAACAAATGTACAAAACTAAATGAAGTAGGATTTGTGGGTAGCCTCATTTTATAAAAGGGAAGTTACAATATGACCCCCATCTATACCGCTTCGCGCTTCCCTATTTATCGAGCTCGATTTTTTTTAAACGCCCTTTTTAAGGTCCAGAAGACCTTATGGCAAAAAAATTTCAACCTATTAAATAGAAGAAAAGATGAGAAAAATATTTATTCTAAGCACCATAATATCCGTATTGGCATCTGGAATATTGGTATCGTGCGAAACTCCTGAATCAGACAATAAGCAGGAAGTAAAAAGAGAAATGGGTGATGGCGAGGGCAATATCCCGGTCAAACCAAGACCTCCTGTTATTCCTCCAGTTGACCCAAAAAAGTAAAACCTTTTTCAAAACAGATTACCCAAAAGGTAATCTGTTTTGCGATTTTTTTAAGTCTTAAAAAAAATCAACAAACTACAAAACAAATCGTTTAAGATTAAAACATCTCCAACGTTGTTATCATTTCCCCTTTAAGCCCAAAAATTAATAGAAATCATACATTCCTAACTTTTTTTCTATTTTTATACTATTTTTAAAAGACTAGAAGTTATATTTACATTTTCTCATATAGAAAATGTAAATAAAGAAATAACGACCTTTTAATTATAACCAATAGCTTTTCTTTGATAAAAAAACAGTTCCGTTTTAAACTGCTCCTGTACCCATTTCTCAAAAAACAGCACTTTCGACAAATGAAAAAAGAAATCACTACTTTTTTATTTATCCTTTTAGGTACCCTTATCTTCTTTTCTTCTTGTAAAAATGAAAAAAAAACGATTTCGGAGCCGCCGATAACTAAAGGCTATTTATATCAAAACAAAGCCGACAAATTTCTCAATTTAGCCATAAACGATAGTGCCTATTTTTATTACTTACAATCCAACAGAGAACTTATCAACCTTAAAGACTCTGCCAACATTGCCTATAATTATATTAAAATATCCGAAATACATCTATTTTCTGGTGATGCTATGGCAGCAGAAGAGTCCATCACTGAAGCTTTACAATTTATTTCCAATCACGATGATGAATTTTTAATTTCGACATACAATCTTTTGGGGCGATGTTATCGGAAACTATACGATTACGACAAATCAATCCACTATTTCAATAAAGCTTTTCAACTCGATAGCAATGAACTCCAAAAACTAATCATTCGAAATAACATTGCCTATGTTTACATCCAAAAAGAAAACTATACCGAAGCTTCTCTCATTTTAGATAGTTTGGTCCAAACTTCTACTTTAAGACTACATCCTGTCCACTTTGCCCGTTCGTTAGATAATCTAGGAATCAGTAAATTCTACAGCCAAGAGAAAACAGGTTTAACCGAACTTGTCTGCGCGTTAAGCATACGGGATTCTCTACAATTCGAACACGGTCTCCTAGAAAGCTACGCCAACTTATCTCAGTT
This sequence comes from Flavobacterium sp., assembly GCA_040393465.1. Taxonomy (GTDB): domain Bacteria; phylum Bacteroidota; class Bacteroidia; order Flavobacteriales; family Flavobacteriaceae; genus Flavobacterium. Next base: position 3,261 of record JBEBUC010000015.1, read on the forward strand.
CTATAGAGATAAAAATCCCACTTTAGCTAAGGATTATGCCTTAAAAATGTATCTCCTTGGACAAAAGTTAAAAAATCCAGACGACGAACTTAAAGCCTTGGAACTGTTGTTACACACTTGTAATTCAAATGAACTTCGCTCTTGGTCAGCAAAATACATCGTCCGTTCCAACAGCATCAATAAAACAAATCAAACTGCCAAAAATCAGTTTGCCAAAATAAAATACGACCATCAAAAAGAGACTGCTGAAAATTTAGAGCTTAAGAACACAACCACCAGACAAGAGCTCGATATAGAAAGAGAAACCAATAAACAACAAATACTTGTCTTTATTCTCCTTGCCTTAATTGCTGGAGTTATTTGGTTTATTAGAAGTAGCCGTCGCCGACACAAAGCAGAAAAATCCAAACAGGTCTATATTACCGAAACTAAAATTTCTAAAAAAATTCACGACGAACTCGCTAACGACATCTACAATATTATTGCCTTTTCTGAGAATTTCGATTTAGCAACCGATAACCACAAAAATCGATTGCTATACGATCTTGAAAGGGCGTACAATAAAACGAGAAACATCTCTTCGGAATACGGCTCCATCAGTTTTGGCGACGATTTTTTAAATTACCTAAAAAGCCTCTTACAAGAATACAACGGTAAGAGCGTTAAACTGATTTCCGTAGGTATTGATACCATCGATTGGAATTCGATGACTGAAGTAAAGAAAATCGCCGTTTATCGCGTTATACAAGAACTTTTAGTCAACATGAAAAAACACAGTCAGGCCAGCTTAGTTAGTTTAAAATTTGAACGTATAAAAGGGCTGCTAAAAATCAGCTATTCCGATAACGGGACGGGCATCGTTAACGAAAAGTTAATTGCCAAGAACGGCTTAACCAATGCGGAAAACCGCATCAAAGATATTGGAGGAAGTTTTACATTTGAAATTGAAATCAACAAAGGACTGAAGATTTTTATAACGATTCCCGTGTAAATATGTTTAAAAAAATATTAGTAGTCGAAGATATAGACAGCATTAATTTAGGTGTTGTGGCGATGCTACAAGAGGAAACCAATGCCGAAGTATTTCATTGCAAATACTGTGATGAAGCTTGGCTAAAAATCAAAAGTGCGGTTTTAAACAATGCTCCTTTTGATTTATTAATTTCTGATTTATCCTTTGCTGCGGACCACCGAGAAACACAAATAAGCAATGGTGAAGACTTAGTGAAAACCGTAAAGGAAAAATACCCCGAAATCAAGTTACTGGTGTATTCGATAGAAAATCGATTTATTACAGTGAAAAAACTAATCGACGACTACAAAATCAACGCCTTCGTCAGCAAAGGTAGAAACAGCATTAATGAACTAAAAGCTGCCTTAACTATTTTAGCAACAAGTGACAATATCTTTCTTTCTACAAATATACAAGAGGTATACAACAACCCCGAATTAGTAGAACTACAAGAAGAAGATGTTTTTATTTTAAAATATCTGTCCGAGGGTTTAAGTCAAACTGAAATTAGTACTAATCTTAAAAAACAAGGCAGTACTACTTCCAGTTTAAGTAGTGTTGAAAAAAAAGTAAATAAATTAAAAATTTATTTTGACGCTAAAAACACCGTACATCTCATCAGTATATCCAAAGATTTAGGCTTAATCTAATTGCTATGATATTAAGCTATTTAAAAGAACCGTCTTACTAGATGGTTCTTTTTGTTTCGGATTATCTCTTTATATTATTATGCAATTCTTATTATTTCAGCACTCACAAAATCCCAACAGCGGCACGTTTCCTATATACGCTAAACCAAACACCCAACGAAACTGTGAATCCTAAAAATAGTAATAAAACTCTCATTGTAGTGATTTACAAAAAAAAACGGAACACCTAAGAAAGGTGCTCCGTTTTTCATTTTAATAACCCGAAATATTCCTTTCAGATTTTATTATTCTTGACTTATGAAGCCGATTGTAATCGTTGTAGCAAATTTTTATTTAAAGCTTGCTCTGCATAGGCCGCATCTACGTGTAGCACATGGATATCACTACTAGGCAACTCATACATCGCATCGGTTAATATCGCCTCGCATAACGAGCGTAACCCCCTTGCTCCTAATTTGTATTCTAAAGCTTTTTCAACGATAAAATCCAAAGCTTCATCAGCAATCGTAAAATCGACCTCATCCATTTTAAACAATTTTTCATATTGCTTAATCAAGGCATTTTTAGGTTGCGTCAAGATCGCTCTTAACGTTTCCCTATCCAAGGGATCCATGTGTGTTAACACCGGTAAACGACCGATGATTTCAGGAATCAGTCCAAAATCTTTGATATCTTTTGGTGTGATGTATTGCAACAAATTCTCTTTATCCACCAAGTCACCATCTTTAGAAGTACCATAACCTACCGCTTGAAAATTCAAACGTTTGGAAATAATTCTATCAATACCGTCAAAAGCACCACCTGCAATAAACAAAATATCCTGAGTATTGACTTCAATAAACTTTTGATCTGGGTGTTTTCTACCTCCTTTTGGCGGTACATTAACCACGGTTCCTTCCAATAGTTTTAACAAGGCCTGTTGCACACCTTCACCAGAAACATCTCTAGTGATAGACGGATTATCGCTTTTACGTGCTATCTTATCAATCTCATCAATAAAAACAATTCCTCTTTCTGCTTTTTCAACATCATAATCAGCTGCTTGTAACAGCTTGGTTAAAATACCTTCCACATCTTCTCCTACATATCCCGCTTCTGTCAAAACCGTAGCATCAACTATCGCCAACGGTACATTTAACATTCTAGCAATGGTTTTAGCTACTAAGGTTTTTCCGGTACCTGTTTGTCCAACCATAATGATGTTACTCTTTTCAATCTCTACATCATCATCATTATTGGCTTGCAATAACCTTTTATAGTGATTGTAAACAGCCACCGACATAACTTTTTTAGTTTGATCTTGTCCAATGACATATTCATCTAAAAAGGCGCGAATCTCCATGGGTTTTTTTAGCAATACTTCTTGAGATAAACCAGCTGTATCTGCTGTAGTGTTTTCTTCTAAAACAATACCATATCCTTGTTCAATACAACGATCACAAATGTGCGCATCAATACCCGCTATCAGTATATTTGTTTCTGATTTTGGTCGACCACAAAAGGAACATCTCATTTCCACTTTCGCCATATTATAAAATTCCTAATTTATATTAATTATTTTTTTGAGCGCGTTAAAACCTCATCAATCATTCCGTATTCTTTGGCTTCTTGAGCAATCATCCAATAATCTCTTTCACTATCTGCATGAACTTTCTCAAAAGTTTGCCCAGAGTGTTCTGAGATAATTTGATACAATTCATCTTTTAGTTTCAGCATCTCACGTAAATTGATTTCCATATCCGTAGCAACACCTTGCGCACCACCAGATGGCTGGTGTATCATGACTCTTGAATGCGGCAAAGCCGAACGTTTTCCTTCTGCACCAGCACATAAAAGCACGGCCCCCATAGAAGCTGCCATACCCGTACAAATTGTTGCTACATCGGGTTTAATAAACTGCATCGTATCATAGATTCCCAATCCTGCATAAACGCTTCCGCCTGGAGAGTTGATATAAATACTGATGTCTTTGGCATTGTCAACGCTTTCTAAGAACAACAATTGTGCTTGAATAATATTGGCAACATAATCATCAACTCCAGTTCCTAAAAATATAATTCTATCCATCATCAATCTAGAAAACACATCCATAGAAGCTACGTTCATATGACGCTCTTCAATGATATATGGTGTCATGCTACCGACGATTTTATCGTAATACATACTGTTAATTCCACGATGTTTTGTGGCGAATTTCTCAAATTCTTTACCGTAGTCCATAGTAATATCTTTTTTAATTTTAAACTTTAAATACAACTGAAAAAAAAGTCTTCCTAACTATAGAAAGCCCCTCAAATATAGTTATTTTTTTTCAGAAAACAGGTTCGGATAATTTGCTTTATAATATGTTTATTAGCGTTTTTTGTTCGTTTTACAAAAAACTGAAGCACTTTTAAACAAGAAAAAGCACTCCTAATTCTATTATTTAAGCAGGCCATTTCCCCTATGTTTTCTCCAGTTGCTCTATGCTAAAAAACGCCTCATCTAAAGTAGACAGGCGTTTTTAAAACTTATAATGTTTTAGAGATTATTCTCCGTACATTTCTTTAATAAAATCTTTATAAGAAACCTCTTTGGTTTTAAAAGGTACTTTTTCGTTAAACAAAGTCAACATTTTATCGTTCATCACTTGCTCAGATATACGTCTAACTTCTTCTTGGTTTGACATTACTCTAGCAACAATACTTTCAACATCAGCTTCAGAAGGCTCTAATTGTCCAAACTGCGCCATTTGTTTTTTAATCAAATCCGTTGTAAATGCCTTAACTTCTTCGAAATTGATTTGAAGATCGTTTTCGGCAATAATTTTTCCTTCGATTAATTGGTAACGCAAACCTTTTTCAGACTTGGTGTATTCTTCTTCTGCTGCTTCTGCAGTCAAAGGCGTTTCACCTGCTGTTTGCATCCATTTTTTCAAAAATGTTGCTGGCAATTCAAAACGAGTCGTTTCAATTATATGTTCGATAACGTCGTTCATGAATTTCTGATCGGCTTGAGAAACAAATTGTTTTTCAGCATCTTCTTTAATCTTCACTTTCAACTCTTCCAAAGAAGTAACTGTTCCTTCTCCGAACAATTTATCGAAAAGTTCTTGGTTTAATTCTGCTTTTTCAGTTGTATTGATTTCGTTTATGGTAAAAACCACATCCACTTCCAATCCGTGTACCGCATCGTGGTCAACTTTTAAGAAGTCCATCAATTTATGGTCATCATCAAAAAGTCCTTTAGTGTTTACAACAACGGTATCACCTACTTTCTTTCCAATAAATTTCTTTTGGTTGGTTTTGGTTCTAAAGGCATCTACATTAATAGTTACTTCACTATTAATACCTGCGTCTTCATTAACAAAAACTCCAGCCATATCATCGCCTTCAGCAACTACTTCTTTCGAAATTAGCTTGCCATATTGTTTTTGAATGTATTCAACTTGTTCGTCAAGCATGGCTTCATCAGCAACAACAGTATATTTAGTAATTTTATTTTTACTCGTTAGGTCTACTGTAAATTCAGGAGCTAATCCCAATTCAAAATCAAATTTCAATGTATCAGCTTCCCAATCGAAATTGTCTGTTACTTTTGGAAGAGGATTCCCAAGTAAGTCCAATTTCTCTTCTGCCAAATAAGCATTTAGCTTTTCCTGCAAAACTTTATTCACTTCTTCAAACAATACTGCTTTTCCGTATTGCTTCATAATTAAGCTCATCGGCACAGCACCTTTTCTGAATCCAGGAACATTAGCATTTTTTCTATAGTTTGCCAATACCTGATCCACATTACCTTGGTAATCTTCTTTTGCAAGCTCCACAGTAACGATGGCGTTAAGAGCGTCTACATTATTTCTTGTAATATTCATTTTTGTGTTTTTTTACATACTAAAATTGGGTTGCAAAAATAATTATTTTATGCAACCCAACCAAGTTTTTAACTAATTGTATTTCAATTAATAAAAAAATTATTTTAATCTGACTGTTTTTTTTCTAAAAAACCATTGAGTATCGACTGAACAAAAGTTAAAACAATACTGAATAAAAGTGCTGCCCAAAATCCATTCACATGAAATCCTCCCACAAAATAGGAACACAACAAGATTATCACCGCATTAATTACAAATAGAAATAACCCTAAGGTAATTAAAGTAGCGGGTAAGGTTAAAAAGACCAACAGCGGCTTTAAAAACATGTTCAGCAATCCCAACACCAAGGCTGCCCATAATCCCGATGTAAATCCATCAACGGCTACACCCGGCAATATGTTTGCTAAAAGCACCACTATCAAAGTGGTGACTAATAATCGGATTATAAATTTCATAGGCTTAGCTTCTTTTAGATTTTTATTTAATTATTACTAGGCAACAAGGTTGGTCCTGGATACGTTGCCGGATTTACCAACGGAATTTTTGCTTTATAATGGGAATTAACCTTACGTAGAATCTCGTTGGCTACAAAAGCATAACCACGCGCATTTAAATGTACCCCATCTAATGAAAACATTACGGTACTTAGATTACTTAAACCTTTGAAATAATCAGCAGTATATATTTGTCCATCTTCTGCTCTTAATCCAGAAACCGCCATAGTTAAGATTTCATTCATATCAACCACAGCTAATCCTTTAGAAGCTGCTGCGGCTTTGATGATGTTATTAAATTCAACGGTTGCTTGTCTGGCGTTCGTAATCTCGTCTTTACTCAAAACCCACTCATCGGTTAATGGAACAGAAAGTCCATGTACTTTTGTTGGATCTCCTCCTATTGACTTACCAATAATTGCTTGAGAGGTAAATACCAACAAATCTTCTTTTGTTGCTTGTCTGAATGAAGGCAATCCTAAGCCCGATAAATTTGTTAAAAATTTATCTTCTATCACCACAGCATTCTTCCCTGCTACAAATTTAACAGTTCTAGCATCCACTTCTTTTTGTGTAATCATCCCCGCCCCTAGAGCCAATAATAATCCGCCATTATACTGTGCATAACCTGCATTAAGCATCGTCGCAGTGTTGACATCCAAAGGTACTGGATTATAAGGTACTGTTGTAAAATATGGAATCGCAGTCACATCAGGAATGGTTGCAACCGCTCCTTTTGCTCCTTTTGAAGTCAATTTTTCAATTATTTCATCATAAGCGTGTTTAAAAAGGGGAACTGGAGTGATATCGTTTTCTCCGACTCCACCAACAATTCCGACTCCACCGCTACTGGAATAGCCCAAAACGTCGTTATTTCCAATCCAATTGGTAAAAAAGGTTGGGTTTAAACTCATCGCATCATCCAATACCGTTACAGCAGGTGACGTTGCTTGACGTACAAAATACGGGTTAGCAGTTCCAGTCTGTAGCCCACTTACATTACCGTAATTCGCTAAAGTCAAATGAAATGATTTCGCACCGGGAATCCCCATGTTATTATAGGCTTTTGCTTGAAGCTTAGTCACCTCAATAGTCGATACTCCTTTTAAATTTTCAGGACCGCCTGTCGCCATATTAATAATCAATCGAGTACCTTTTACCGGCGTACCGTTAATCAACAATCCGCCTAAATTATTGGTATCGTCGGCGTAACTAGGTTGCGTAAATGCACCCCCACCCACAATGGCAAATTGTTTAGCTAAAATACTTGGAAAAGAATTTTCTTGTCCACTTTTAAAAACAGTTCCATCCATAAAACCAGCAGTTAGGGAATTCCCCAATGCCACATAGGTCGTAAAATCAGCTTCTCCTTTGCTATAGCTAGCATCATCTACTTCATTTTCAAAAGACGGCTCACAACTGGCTATAGCCAACGCCAACGCCGGAAGTATATATATATATTTATTTTTCATCATTTTTGTGGTATAAATTAAAAACTATAAGACAATCCCAAACCAGCAGAAAATACACTTGTTAAGTAAGTACCTCCAAACGATACCGCTGTACCATCTTCAATAAAATGATCGTAAGAACTGTTGGTTTCGCTAAAATGAAGGTAGGCTAAAGACACATCTACACCTAGTTTTTTATTGATTTTATAAGTAAATCCTCCGGTATATGCTCTAGAATCATTTCTTGGCGTTTCTGGTGCGAAATAACCTTGTTGAACAGGGCTCTCATCATAATACCAACCAGCTCTTAAAGAAAGTTTATCGCAAGCAGTATATTGCAATCCTACACGATAAGTACTTGAATCTTTATAATTTCTAGCATTAACAGAACTTGCCGTACCGTTATTAAAGTCAATCACTAAAGCGTCATAAGCTCTCCAATAGGTTCTATTGTAATCAAAAGCGAACAACCATTTATCCATTTTATAAGAGAATCCCGCTGTTAACTCAGCTGGCAATGGCATATCTGCATTAAAAGTCGTATTGCTATAGGTCGCTTGTGCAAAAGCGGGCAAATTGTAGAAATTGGCATCACCGTCTTTCGCCTCCATAACAATCTTAGAGCGGTAATTTAATCCCATTCTGAAATCCTCAGTTAGGCTTACTAAGAATCCAGCCGTATACCCCCAAGCATGTACATTCTTAGCTTCTATGGTTACGTTCGCACGTTTACCTTCTTCATTGGTCATACTTCGTGTCAAGTTTCTATTAAACTCTACCGACCCATTAACATAGATTGGCCCTCCACCAAAACTAAAATGATCACTTAATTTTACGGCGATTGTCGGTTGAAAATAAAACGCTTTTAAATCAATGTTATTTACTAAATGTGACCCTTGCCAATCTCTATCCCAATCAACAGCACTACCATAAGGGGTATAAACCGCCAAACCAGCAGACAGCCAATCGGTAATTTTCGCAGCCCCATAGAAATACATAGGCGTACCTACGTTTCGGGTGCTGTTTGTCCAACCATAAGTTTCATTCTGAAATTTTGTATCGGCTATTAAAGCGGTTGCTCCTGCAGAAAAATTGTATTTATCTTCCAAATACACCATACCAGCTGGGTTAAAAAACATTGTTTCTGCATTTCCAATCACCGCGACCCCGGTATGCCCCATAGCCAATTGCCTTTGTCCTTGCATACTTATACGATATCCCCCTGCAAAAGCAGACGAAGCCATAAGCGACAACAAGGTTACTGATAAAAGTTTTCTAATCATGATTTTCTAGTGTTTGCATTATTGTTACTTTCAAATTTAGCCTTTTTTACGAATTTTCCAAATTTTTTACACTATTTTTTTAGGCTGCTGTTCTTTATACCGTAATTAATGCAAAAAGAGCGAAAATTTCGCTCTTTTTTTAACATTATTTGTATTAAAAAATTCTTATTATAAGAATTGTTCCACCACTTCTTGAAATTTTATAGGATTTTCAGCATGCACCCAGTGTCCAGCATCGGGAACAGCAACAATTTTCGCCATGGGAAAATGCTGTTTAATCAAGGATTCATCTTGTTCTAAAATATAACTTGAACGCCCTCCTTTGATAAACAATACAGCTCCTTCAAATAGAGCCTCCTCAGACAAGGCTTCACCTACTGCCTCGGGATGTTTATTAAAAGCTTCTAGATTAAAACGGAAATCCAATTGCCCGGGCTCTTTCCAATAAAGGTTTTTCATCAAAAACATCCGCGTAGACACATCGGGTATAAAAGGTATTAAAATAGATTCTACATCGGTACGAGAAGGTTTTAATGAAAAATCTACTGCATTAAGTGCCTCTAAAATATCCTGGTGATGTGGCGGATAGTATTTTGGACCAATATCTACCACAACGAGCTTAGATACCAGTTGCGGGTTTTTTACCGCAAATTTCATAACGACTTTACCACCCATAGAATGCCCCAAGACTATAGCTTGCGGAATTCCATTAGCCTTAAAATAGTCTTCGACATCAGCTACCATTAACTCATACGAAAATTCCTCAGAATGAAAACTCCTTCCATGGTTTCTCATATCCAACAAATGAACTTCATATCCCTTTTCTACCAAATGAGTCCCAAAGCTCTTCCAATTATCAGACATACCGAGGTAACCGTGAATAATTACAAAAGGAATCCCCGTACCTTCAATTTTAGAAAAAATCATACCTTTTATTTATTTCAATTTATTAATATACATGTTCACCACATTCTCCAAACCGAGATAAAGCGATTCAGCGATTAAAGCATGCCCAATAGACACTTCTAAAAGCCCGGGAATTTCGTTTTTAAAAAACGCTATATTTTCCAAACTTAAATCGTGTCCGGCATTGATTCCCAATCCCAATTCTTGAGCTAAGTGAGCTGCTTTCACATAAGGCACGATCCCCTTTTCATTACCCAATCCATACTGATGCGCAAATTCTTCGGTATATAACTCAATTCGATCTGCTCCTGTTTCCCGAGCACCCGCTATCATTTCCAATACAGGGTCGACAAAAATCGAAGTTCGGATTCCCTTTAATTTGCATTCGGAAATAATTTCCTTTAAGAAATCTTGGTTCTTTATTGTATCCCAACCGGCGTTTGAGGTCAACGCATTTACCGCATCAGGAACCAAAGTTACTTGAGTCGGTTTTGTTTCAAAAACCAAATCCATAAATTGATCCATCGGGTTGCCCTCTATATTGTATTCGGTATATACTACTGTTACCAAATCGCGCGCATCTTGATATTTGATATGTCGCTCATCTGGACGAGGATGAATGGTGACTCCTTGTGCACCAAATCGCTGTACATCAGCAGCTACTTTCAATAAATCCGGAACATTTCCTCCCCGAGAATTTCTAAGTGTTGCTATTTTATTGATGTTTACAGATAATTTTGTCATGACAAATCGGTTTTAAAAACAAAAATACAAAGTATAATGAAGCAGTATTGGTTTATTTTTGATTATTTTGCACGGTATTAAAGCGCGTAACCATGAACAATACAACCAAACCGATGATATTGGAGCACCCTCCTTTTGGGTTCCAAACTTCTATTGAAGCTGCTAAACAGTTTATGGAACTCCATTCTCTGTCACATTATGCGGTTGTAGAACAAGATATTTATAAGGGCAATGTACTTTTAGAGGATATTCGAGAACTGGATTCTACCGAAAAACTGGAGGTGCTTCGACACGATTTGGATTTATTTTTCACCTCGGAAAACGCCAACTCCTTTGATATTTTGGAAATGTGCTCCAAAAACGACAGCAATATGGTTCCTGTTGTAACTAAACAAAAAGCGTATTTGGGTTATTACCAATTTACCGATTTAATTGATTTTTTCTCAGAAACCCCTTTTTTCTCGGAAAAAGGAGTCACATTAACTCTGGAAAAAAATAGTCAAAAATACAGTTTTACAGAAATAACGCATATTGTTGAGAGCAACTACTCCCGCTTCTTAGGTCTTTTTATCTCCAAAATCGAAAACGATATGACGGAAATAATTTTAAAAATTAATTCGGACAACATCAACGAAGTTATTCAAGCCTTTCGCAGGCACGATTACGAAGTACTTTCCAAGCACCTTGAAGACGAATATACGACAGAATTACAAGAACGATCGAACTATTTAAACAAATACCTCAATCTATAAACAACAAATTGCACTTAAGCAAGTAGTGCTTTTAATCGACCACCAATCAGTAAGATTCAAAAAACACTAAATAACAACACCCTTAACAAGATTGCTTTCTAATACGATTTTATAAAAGCCGTCAACAACACAGCAACACAATTAAGGTTTTAAACAAAAACACAAGCTATTTATGAAATTTGCCATCTACGGACAAAGTTGCCAAACCATTACCAAAGATATTATCGATCGCATGATGGGTGTTTTAGAAGCACATCAGTCTACGCTAGTTTTTGAAGATCGTTATTACCAACTCCTTTTGGAAAATAATATTATAAAAGACCAATACGAGACCTTTAGTGAAAAAAGAGACTTGGATCAATCCTATAATTTTTTTATCGGTATCGGAGGCGATGGAACCTTGCTACGCGCTGCAAATTTTGTAAAAAGCAACAACATTCCCATAATTGGTATTAATGCCGGTCGTTTAGGATTTCTGGCCAATGTACAGCAAGATGCTATAGAAGATCTTTTACCGTTGCTATTCAGCAATCAGTTTAAGTTGTCGCGTAGATCGTTACTCAGCTTAGATTGCGAGCCCGACCAATGCGATATCTTTGAAATGAATTTTGCTCTAAATGAAATTACAGTATCTCGAAAAGACACCACTTCGATGATTACGATTGAGACATATCTCAACGACGACTATTTGGCTTCCTATTGGGCCGATGGATTAATTATATCAACACCGACGGGATCTACAGGTTATTCACTAAGCTGCGGTGGCCCCATTATTACACCAGAAACCGCTTGCTTGATTATTACACCTATTGCACCCCACAACTTAAATGTACGCCCTTTAGTAATTAGTGATAATACGCGAATAAAATTAAAAGTATCCAGTAGAGAACCTCAGTTTTTAGTTTCCTTAGATTCGGGCACCAAAGCCGTAGCTAATGAAACGGAAATCAACATTTCCAAAGCGCCTTTTACTATAAATATGGTCGAATTTCCCGAACAATTATTCTTAAAAACGCTTAGAAATAAATTACTTTGGGGAGAGGATAAAAGAAATTGATTATTTTTTTATACTTTTCGACATCAAAAATCGTTTTAGAAATAAATCGTAAATAAAAAAAATACACATTAAAAACGTATATCACGATTTTTAAAACTCTATATTAGTATATTTGCAACCTATTTTAACAAAATGACCCGAACTCTAATAACTTTTTTAATGCTTTTTTGCATTAGCACAATAAGCGCTCAAATTCATGAAGTTGGAGTCAGCTTTGGCGGCGCCAATTACGTAGGTGATGTAGGGTCTACTCAGTATATAGCCCCAAAAGAATTGGGTTATGGTATTGTTTATCGCTGGAATAGAAGCCCAAGGCATTCTTTTAGATTTAGTTACACCCAACTAAAGATAGCCGCTGATGATGCAAAATCTGATATGGGCAGCAGAAAAGAGCGCGGATATGCCTTTAAAAACAACCTAAAGGAAATATCTTTAGGTATGGAATTTAACTTTTTTGAATTTGACCTTCACGAACCGGGATTTGCTGCAACACCCTATTTATATAGTGGACTAGCGGGTTTTCAATACGACGAATTTCATTTTAAAAAAGGTAAATTATATGAAGATGGCACCAATAAATCCTTAGCTATTCCCATAGTTGCAGGATTTAAGGCTCGATTAGGTCAACGATTAATTATCAGTGCTGAAGTAGGGGCCCGATATACCTTTACAGATAATCTTGATGGTAGCGCAGCAAGTGATACTGAATTTGAACCATATAATTTCGGAAAAAAGAACAACAAAGATTGGTACTTTTACAGTGGACTAACTTTAACCTATACTTTCGGAAAAAACCCTTGTTATTGCACACCTTAATGAATTTGATTGAACAAATAAATCCCGCATCACTTCCCAATCACCTCGCTATTATTATGGACGGCAATGGTCGATGGGCTAAGCAAAAAGGATTACTCAGAGTTATCGGCCACGAGAATGGTGCCAAAAGTGTCCGTACTACAGTAGAAACCTGCGCTAAATTGGGGATTCCAAACCTGACCTTATATGCCTTTTCTACAGAGAACTGGAACAGACCTAAATTCGAAGTAGATTCTTTGATGAAACTGCTGGTAAAATCCCTTAAAAAAGAACTCAAAACTTTTATAAAAAACGAAATTTCTCTCCATGCGATTGGCAATCTTTCCAGTTTGCCGCAGTCCGTGCAAAACGAACTTTTTGAGGTAATCGAAAAAACAAAGCACCTAGGAAAAATGACCTTAACACTAGCTTTGAGCTATGGTTCAAGAGAAGAAATAATCAATGCCACCAAACAAATATGCGATAAAGTTAAAAATAATATAATTTCAATAGCCAATATTGATGAATCAATTATTAATGAGCATCTTTACACGCATAATTTACCCGACGTAGACCTTGTAATCAGGACTAGCGGCGAACAGCGTATCAGCAATTTCTTACTTTGGCAAATTGCATACGCTGAATTTTATTTTACAGAAGTGCTTTGGCCTGACTTTACACAAGAACATCTTTGCCAAGCCCTGTTAAGTTATCAAAATAGAGAACGAAGATTTGGAAAAACAAGTGAACAAATTAAATAATACTATAATGTTTCAAAAAGGTATCAAGACTCTTTTTGCACTTTTTGTTGTTAGTTTCAGTGCTACCTCAAACGCTCAAGATAGCATTTCTATAGCAAATGCACCAAAGCACTATATCCTAGGCGATATAGAAGTGTCGGGAAAAGTGAATTACAATTCGCATACAGTGGTTACTTTCGCTGGACTCAGCAAAGGACAATCCATAACTATCCCTGGAGAAGAAATCTCTGATGCTGTAAAAAAACTATGGAAATTGGGTTTCTTTAGCGATATTAATATCTATGAAACCTCTATAGTCGGAGATACTATAAACTTGGAACTAAATTTAAATGAACTACCTCGTTTAAACGAAGTAAAAGTAAAAGGTTTACGAAAAGGTAAAGCAGCAGCTGTACTTAAGGAAAGTAGTTTAGTTAAAGGTAAAATTGTCAACGAGAACTTAATTACCACTACGCGTAATTATGTTTTAAACAAATACAAAAAAGACGGTTTTTACAACACCAAAGTCAATATTAACACCATTCCGGACTCTACGGGTAACAAGGTAGACATGGTATTGTCTGTAGACCGCGGAAGTAAGGTTAAGGTTTCTAAAATCAAATTTCATGGCAACGAAAAACTAACCGATGCCAACCTGAAGAAAGCGATGAAAGAAACCAAGGAACGAAGCCCTTTTAATCCGATGAGAATCTTTAAATCTTCTAAATTTATCAAAGATAAATACCAGGAAGATTTGGGTAAAATTGTAGACAAATACAAAGAAAACGGATATCGTGATGCTCGTATAACGATGGATACTACCATGTATAATCCAAAGACCAACCGCATTGCGATTGATATGAACATTGAAGAAGGTAGAAAATACTATTTTGGAAACATCCGTTATTTGGGGAATACCGCCTATACCAATTCTCAATTAAATAGAATTCTAGGAATTGAAAAAGGAGAGGTTTACAACGGTACCTTATTACAAAAAAGAATTGAAGACAAATCTAGTCCTGATGCTTTTGATATTACCAATCAATATCAAAACAACGGTTATTTATTTTCCAGAATCAACCCAGTAGAAGTTAGAACTGCTAACGACACCATTGATTTCGAAATTAGAATCATCGAAGGACCTATTGCAAAATTCAACAATATAACTGTTAGCGGCAATGAAAAAACTCATGACCACGTAGTGTATAGAGAATTAAGAACACGTCCAGGACAAACCTGGAGCAAGGCGACGGTCATGGAAACCATGAGACGTTTAGGTGCGCTACAGATTTTTGATGCTCAAGCAATCAATCCAGATATCAAAAACGCAGATCCAAATGCTGGAACAGTTGACATCGACTGGCAAGTAGTTGAAAAAGGAGCGAGTCAGATTGAATTGCAAGGAGGTTACGGAGGTGGAGGTTTTATCGGAACCTTAGGTTTATCCTTTAACAACTTTTCTGTCAGAAACATTTTTAATAAAGAAGCTTATAAACCATTCCCTATGGGTGATGGTCAAAAAATGGCACTACGTTTACAAGGAAGTTCGTATTATCAGACGTATAGTTTAAGTTTTTCAGAACCTTGGTTAGGAGGTAAAAAACCTATCAGCTTCTATGGTTCCGTTGCCTATAGTAAGCAATTCTTATACAATTACAACACTAGAGACGTGAACCGTAGTCAAAGTTTTAATATCACAACGGTATCGGTTGGTTTTGGAAAGCAATTGGCTGCACCAGACGATTATTTCACCTTGTATAATACCTTGAGTTTTCAATATTACGACTTAAACAACTACCGTACTGGTTTATTTACTTTTGGAGATGGATCGTCTAGAAACTTTACCTATACCGTAGAATTGAAAAGAGATAATAGAGGTATGGACCCTATTTTCCCAACCTTTGGTTCCGAGTTTAGTATTAGTGGAAAGTTCACTCCTCCGTATTCTCTATTCAACAAAATCGATTATGCGAAATTAAAAGATTTAGAAGAATATAAGGTCAAAACTACTGAAGCTATGAAAGCGCCAAACGGTGCAGATATACCAATAGGTTCCTATTTAAATGAAAAAGGAGAGCAGGTAGCTAATTATCAAGATGCCGCACCTAACCAAGAAAAGATTGACCAAAAGAAATTTAATTGGTTGGAATACTACAAAATTAAATTTAAAGGAGATTGGTATACGACACTTTACGGAAAATTAGTTTTACGTACTGTAGGAGAATTTGGATTCCTAGGTGCCTATAATCAAAACAGAGGTCTGGTTCCTTTTGAACGTTTTTACTTAGGAGGAGATGGAATGGCAAACTTTTCAATGGATGGTCGAGAAATTGTACAATTGAGAGGATATGAGAATCAAACACTTACTCCAGTAAATCAATATGGTGAAGCAATTGGGGGAACTGTGTACAATAAATTTGCCCTAGAATTACGTTATCCTATTACGCTAAAGCCAAGTGCCTCTGTATTCTTATTAACTTTTGCTGAAGCAGGAGCGAATTTCGATACATTTAAGAACTACAATCCGTTTAAAATGCAACGCTCTGCAGGATTAGGTGTAAGGGTATTTATGCCTATGTTTGGAATGTTAGGATTTGATTATGGATATGGATTTGATGCAGTGCCGGGAACAACTCAAAAAAGCGGTTGGCAACCTCACTTTATCTTAGGACAACAGTTTTAGTTTATTTAGACATATAACTAAACCCATCATATAACTATGAAATTATTATTTGCTTCAATTGCGACTGTTTTAACTTCTATGAGTATTTTTGCTCAAGGAGCGAGTGTACGTGTAGCCTATATTGATATGGAATACATACTCAAGAAAACTCCCGAGTATATTGAAGCAAATAATCAATTAGAACAAAAAGCCGCCACTTGGAAAAAAGAAGTGGATACCAAAAAAGCAGAAATAAAAAAATTAAAAGATAATCTAAGTGCCGAAAGAACCTTACTGACACGAGAATTAATTGAGGAACGTGAGGAAAACATCAGCCTTTTGGAAAATGAACTACTGGAATTTCAGCAAAAAAAATTTGGTGCTAATGGAGATTTAATCACTCAGAAAATCATGTTGGTAAAACCTATACAAGACCAGGTATTTACGGTGATTCAAGAGATAGCAGATGCCAAGAGATTTGACTATGTTTTAGATAAGGGTACCGAATCAACTATGTTGTTCGCTACAAAACGGCACGATATTAGCGAACAGGTTATACAGCGATTAGCTCGTGCTAAGAAAAGGCAGAACATGACTGGTAAAGAAGTGGCTGTTTTAGAAGAACAAGACAAAGCCAAAGACCAAGACGACTTAAGACGGGAGCGACGTGAGGAACAGGCGCTGAGAAAAAAAGAATTTGAAGAAAGCAAGAATACCCCTAAAAAAGAAAATTCGGATGAATCTGAAAAAGAGCCATCCCAATCAAAAGAGGAACTAGCTGCTGAAAATCAAAAACTATTACAAGAGCAGCAGCAGAAAGATGCCGATGCTTTAAAGCAAAAGCAACTTGACTTGGCCGCTCAACGTCAGAAAGAAATTGAAGACCGTAAAGCTCAATTGGAACAAAAGCAACAAGAGATTGCGGAAACGAAACGTTTGGCAGACGAACAAAGAAAACGCCTTCAACAAGAACGCTTGAAAGAACTCGAAGATCAGAAAGCAAAACTGGCCGCTGAAAACGAGAAGAAAAAACAACTGTTAGACGATTTAAAGAAACAACGCGAACAAGAAGCTTTAAATGTTGGTGGAAATAAAAACAAAGTTGACATGAATCAACTGGTTGAAGAACGAAAACAACAACAAGATAAAATTCAAAAAGAAATTGCTCGTAAAAAAGAAATCGCTTTAGCAGAAAGAAAAGCTGCGATTGAAGCAAGCCAAAAAATGCAGGAAGAAAAACGAGAAAGAGCGAAACAACAAAAAGAGGACGCTAAAAAAGCAAGAGAAGAGTTGCTTCGAAATAGTGTAAAATAACCCAAAATAAATTATATAATAAAAATCCAAAATCAAGAAAAATGAAAAAAATGAAATCTTTATTAATTGCAGCGGTTGTATTTTTTGGAATCGGTCAAACTCATGTTATGGCTCAATCAAAAACTGCTCATATTGACGTTCAAGAATTAATGGCACAAATGCCAGATATGAAGAACGCTGATGCTACTCTAAAAAAACTTAGTGAAGGCTACGAGAAGGATTATGGAAATATGATCACGGAGTATCAAGCAAAAATGAAAAAATTTCAAGATGAATCCAACACCGTTAGTGAAGTTATAAATAAAACACGTGTAGAGGAACTTGAAAGTATCGAAGGTAGAATCAAACAGTTTCAAACAACTGCTCAACAAGACCTTCAAAAAAAACAAGTTGATTTAACTAAACCAATCTTTGAGAAAACGAGATTAAGCATTCAAAAAGTAGCTCGTGCTAAAGGATTTGAATATGTATTAGACTCTTCTATCGGTTCTGGCGTTATTATGGCTGACGGACCAAACTTATTGGAAGATGTTAAGAAAGATTTAGGCGTTAAATAATCTAAATTCTTATTAAACTATATAGACTGCCTACATTTGTGGGCAGTTTTTTTTTTATATTTGTTTATGGACAATACAAACCCAATAGGACTATTTGATTCTGGAATCGGAGGAACTACCATTTGCAAAGAAGTTAATTTGTTACTTCCCTACGAAAACACCATTTACTTAGCAGATAGTAAAAATGCTCCGTACGGACAACGCACTCAAGAGCAGATTATAGCCTTATCTATCAAGAATATCGATTACCTACTCACCCAAAACTGTAAACTCATCATAGTGGCCTGTAACACCGCTACAACAAATGCTATAAGCGAACTACGAACGAAATACAGCCTTCCTATCATTGGAATAGAACCAGCAGTCAAGCCAGCTACTATATTGACTAAAACAGCAGTTATAGGGGTTTTAGCGACTAAAGGAACACTGACCAGTGAATTGTTTTCCAACACCGTTAAAAAGTACTCCGATATCGTGATTGTCGAGCAAATTGGATATGATCTTGTAAAACTAATAGAAGAAGGTAAAATCAACGATCCTGAAATGGACCTGCTACTCAAGCAATATTTAGAACCTATGGTTCTAAAAGGCATGGACATCTTAGTTTTAGGATGCACCCACTACCCCTATTTAATTTCTAAGATTCAACAACTCATTCCGCAACATATTAGCATTATCGACTCCGGTGTTGCTGTTGCCAAACACACGCGTAAAGTCTTGGAGGAACAGCAACTCTTAAACTCCAACAAGATTTTAGGCAAACGCCTTTTTTACACTAATAAAGACGTTGAAATACTAAAACTCTTTGTCGAAGACCAATCCACTGTTCACTATTTAGATTTTTAAACCATACGCAAAGGATAATCACCCAAATCATACCGACACTCCTCCCGCCGACACCTTTTCAGAGAACGGGACTAACCATAAAACAAAACGAGGCGGTCTTTATAAAACTGCCTCGTTGGGTACATTTATCTGAATATGGATTAAAGCTCAGTGACTAGCTAGTTCGTACGAACTATTTAAACCAACTGGAATACATGACGTAATTATTGGATATGCGTGCGATTTCTCCTGCGAAGTTAGATTCATCGATATCTTTTACCTTTTTAGCCGGTACCCCTGCGTAAATCGCTCCAGATTCAACTATAGTATTTTGTGTCACGACGGCACCCGCTGCTATAATTGTATTACTATGAACGACACAATTATCCATAACGATTGCCCCCATACCAATTAAGACGTTGTCATGAATCGTACAGCCGTGCACTATAGCATTGTGTCCAATCGAAACATTATTGCCTATAACCGTTGGATGCTTTTGATAGGTACAGTGTATGACTGCGCCATCTTGAATATTAACTTTATTTCCTATCTGAATAAAATTAACATCGCCTCTTAAAACGGCATTAAACCAAATGCTACAATTCTCACCCATACGAACATCGCCTACGACGGTTGCATTTTCGGCTATATAACAATCTTCTCCTATTTGTGGAGCAATCCCATTCACTGCTTTTATTATCATGATATAGTATAAATTAAAAAATCCCGATAAATATCGGGATTTTTATAAGAATTAAAAATTAACTGCTGGACAATTACAATCGTATTTACTCGGTTTACAAAAGAGATTAATCCCTAAAGTTAACTGATGGAAACCACCGTTTCCAAATTTCACATCGCCCGTCAAGTGTGTATAGGTATAAGCCAACATAAAGTTCTTATAGTTTATACCCACTATTGGCGTAATGTATTGCATACGTTGCGTAGCCACACTTTCCTTTTTAATATATTCTGCTCCTTCTAAATTTCTACGGTAAGAAACCCCACCCCAAATTTGTCCAAAGTTTAATTTTTGGTACACCTTCATATTGATATCAAAAGCTTTTTCGCGGGTATCTTCTGTGTACTGAATCATGAACGACGGTTCATAACTAAAACCACTTCTGCTTTCAGTCCCGAACATATAACCCGCAGACCACAAATACTTTCTCATATTATCGCTTTCAATATCAGAATACATATCGCGTTTACTTGCAATTGCATTCTTAACAGTGAAATGAGTATAAAACTCGAAATATTGATATGAAGCACCAAAATCCACGTTAAAGTAAGAATCTTTCTGTTCCATACCACCGGTAATAATGGGATCAAATCCACCGAACTTTGATTGATCCAAGGTAGTTTGTACCATACCGGCACTCATACCGAAAGACAACATGTTCAAATCATAGTAAGATCTTGAAAATTGGATATGATGCGCATAGGATAATTTACCTCCGATTTGAGAATGATAACCATTCTTGTCGTTAAAAGCAATTACACCGATACCTGACTGCTCCCCCACTTTAGTATTAAAACTTAAAGTTTGTAAAGCTGGTGCATCATCTTGTCCAGACCATTGTTGTCTGCCCGTTAATCTTAACTTACCGCAATTAGCTGCACCTGCCATAGACGGGTGAATCAAGTAGTAGTTGTCAGAAAGGTAGTCTGAATAAACAGACATCCCTTCTTGAGCAACACTAAATTGTGATATTATCAATGCTAATGCTAAATAGCGTTTCTTAAAAATCTTCATAAACTAATTATCTTTTTAATGAGAAATGACCTTTAAATTCTCTACGATTACCTTGGAGATCGTTATACTCTACTGTAAACCAATAATCCGTAGAAGGCACTGGTCTTCCACCAAAAGTTCCATCCCATCCTTCTCCTGCAGGACTTACTTGTTTTAACAATTTTCCAAATCTGTCAAAGATATAAATCTTAGCATCCGGTTGAGAAATCAATCCTTTAATATTCCAAGTGTCGTTATGACCGTCACCGTTTGGAGTAAAGAATTTAGGATAATTCATAACAGAAACTAATTTAGAAACTGCACAAGCACCTGTTAATCTATCACGAACCCATACTAAATGTTCACCAGCAGTAACATCATAAAACACATTACTATTTTGATAAACACCTTCATCTAATGCAAATTCATAAACTCCTGGAGGTGTTTTTCTGTCTAAAACATTTACGACTATCGTTTGTTTTCCATCTTCTGTCATTTCATCTCTATTACCTACCGTCTCGTCAATTGTAACAGAGAACGGAGCAATTTTAGTGATAACAACGTTAATAACATTAAACGAATCACATCCTGTTATTTTATCGGTTGTACTTACCGTATAAGTACCAGGTAATTTAGCCTCATAGTACGATAAATTTGCACCTGCAATAACACCACCGTTCAACTTCCAAATAAAGTTATATAATTTAGAATCTAATTTTGTATCGATTAAGAAACCGGTAATTTCTTTAGAATTTAAATCCTCACAGATATATCCACCTGCTATAGGCAATAATTCTGGACGTTTATGAACAATTACTTGAAACTGAACGTTTGCTTCACAAAACAACTCTTCATCTATATAACGTACTACAGCTATAATAGTCTGTGGACTGCTCGTATTAATAAACTGGGTAGGATCAGCTATAGGTCTATTATTTAAGAAATCTTGCTCTGAAGCAAAATAAACTACTTTAAGCTGATCTGCTGGTATATTTTGTGTACCTATAATATCAATATCATTTACAGTCAAATTGATTCTTGTAAAACCGTCGTTAACAGGTACGGCATCATTATCATCACAATAGATTAATGGCGATGATTTAATATCAAAAGCAAATACCGCTTCTTCTACTTTTAGAACTAGAGGAGCTACATAGAAACATCCGGTTTTCTTATTCACTAATCGAACCCAAATCGTTTCACCACCTTCTACTATATTCGTAAAAATTAAAGCCATAGGCATAGCTAGACCCTCATCTGCTAGAGTACGAGTACGATAATAAAAAATACTATAATCGTTTGCATTTCTACCATTTAAAATCTCCGTATACTTATCCTCCAGGTTGAACGTGTAGAAGCCATCTGTCTTTTCTTCACAGCCCATCAAAGGCCTTAAAGGACTAATAAATGGAACTGGGTTTACAATCAGTTGTAAAGGCACTACCACAAAACAACTGTTCACACCTATTACTGGTTGATTAGAAACTCTAACCCAAATTGTTCTGCTCGTGGTTACATAAGCCTCTGGAAAATCAATTTTACCTGCATCGGTACCTGCAATAGCTTCAATTTCACTAGTATAATAATCCAATACTAAATTATTATCGTGATTTTTAATATCTGCGTCCGCTAAATGTAAATCAAATCTACCTCTACCACGCCCGGCTTCACCTTCACAAACTTCTAAAGCTGCTGGAGTGAAATTAGGTTCTGGAAGTGGTGTTACTTTAACGGTAAGCGATACCATATTCTTACATCCCTCTCTGTTAGTAACTACAACCCAAAAAGTCTGTGGGTTAGTAATATTGGTATATCCATCTGGACTAGGTATTGGGTTATTGCCTCTTTCAGCATCATCTTTATTTAGGAAATATTTGAAATCCGTACCAAAGATCAATGCTCCTCCCACAATCTGTAATTCACGTTGAGTCAAATCAAAGACATGTCTTCCATTATTTGGTAAACTTGCTTGACAAACTACAATCGGATCAGGTTGTACCAAAACAAGTGGATTACTAACTTTAATAACAAAACTGCCAATAGCAAAACATTTCGTATCTACGTTCTGTACTCTAACCCAAATTGTTTGTGGATTCACGGTATTTCTGAATGCCGTTGGACCACTGATACTTCTTGCTACGCCGATTTCTGCATCCGCTTCACTTAAATAATAACTTACTACCAAACTACCTGGGTCGTTTAGCGTTTGAGCAGCCAAGATTATCGGTGTTTTAACTGTTAAGTCAAAAACTCCGCGGTCTGGTGTACCTATTGCTGTACATTGAACAACATCGTCTAATCGTATCGGCATAATTGGCGCCGCTGTAACTACAAGATATAATGGTTTAACAACAAAACAACCCGTTGCAAAATTATTTGCTCTTACCCAAACTACAGGATTTACAGGGTTTAAATTGTTGTATTCTTGTGGGTTCGGAATTCTATTGATTCTTAACCCTTCAATAGCATTAGCTTGAGTTTCATAAAAATGAATATCCAAACCTGGAATTCCATTTTGTAGCCCCTCTACCAATGACAATAAATCAAAAGTTCCTTGTCCGTTTGCACTAGAGTTACAAATAGCAACACGAGTAGTAGGAATATTCAGAACCGGTAGTGCAACTACCGCCAAATTCATAGGTTTAATAACCACACAACCCGATACTGTACTTTGAACACGCACATAAATCGTTTGATTATAGGCTACAATATTCTGGTAATTTGCAGGTAGATTTCCCGTATTATTTGCTGCATTATTTTGGTTTGCATGAAAGCTAACTAACAATCCTAATTGCCCATTGGTTATGGAAGCAATTCTACCAGCTAAATCAAACATTGCAAATCCGTCACCTTCTTCACCATCACAAATAACATAGTTAGATATTGGCTGTATTATTGGCCCAAGAACTGATCTTAAACTGATAAAAACGACCGAATAACAACCTGTATTAATATCTTCAACCCTTACATATACTACCTGCGAAATAGCATTAGAAAACGAAGTTGGAGTATCTACTGGCAAAACCCCATTCTCAGCATGTGCTTGTTGTACGTGAAAGGTCACATTATAACTAGCAGGGTTTAATCCATTTAATATTTCTGGTATTTTTGTTGTTAAGTCATAAACTACTTCTCTGCCTAGTACATCAACACAGCTAGAAAGCGGGGTTGGTTGTACAATAACGGGTCCTTGAGTAACTCTCAATTTTACCGGTACAACTTCAAAACAAGTCGAACGTGCAAAAGCCACTCTCGCGTAAATCATTTCCTCAACAGGTCTGTTATTGTTATATGGGCTAGCTAAAGGTCTTAAATTTTGACTTGCATCCGCACTAGAAATATGATATGTAATAACCAAATCTGGCGTCAATGCTCTACCCAATATTTGTGTAGAAATTGCATCTAATATAAACGTTCCAATACCGTCGTTATTGGCATCACAATAATCAATAATTAAATCTTGATTTAGTGGTGGCAAATTCTCAATGCGCAACTCTAACGGTGCTACATTATAACAGCCAGTAACTGTATTTAATGCACGTACCCAAATAATTGTCGGTCCAGAAACAAAAGTATCCGGCAATGCGCTTAACGAATCTCCAAGTTCCGCTTCTAATTGATTGCGGTAATAAGATATTTCCACATTCTGAAGACCACCTGACAAAGCAAGATTATTTAATGGTAGATAAAAACTAGCCAAATCTTTTTCAGGTGTAATTGGACAGCCAACTGTTGGTCCTACAGGAAAAATAGTCGGTTTTGGCGCAATCACCAATCTAAAACTTGTTGTAGCAAATTCAGTAGGTATCGCTTCATTCTGCACTCTTACATAAATAACTTGTCCGTTTGTACCAGGATAAGCCAATGTAAGCTGATCGATAATAGGACGTAAATTGTTTAATGCATCATTTTGTGTTAGGTGGTAAGTAACTTTATATCCAGGTGTATTGTTAAATACTCTTGGTGTTTGTAACGTTAAATTAAACACGTTATCAGCAGCATTTACAGCTTCGCAAATCTGAAGTGCTGGTAAAGGGTTTAGAATTAAGTCACAATTATTTACAATCAATTTAAAGGTTTCAACTAATACACAAGGTGTTACTACACCAATTTGATCAACTCTAACCCAAATTTGCTTTGGACCATCGGCGATATTAATTGTTTGTGCAACAGGAATCGTATTGAGGTTATTAGCTAAAGCATCGGCCTCACTACCATAGTATTTAAAAGTAAATTGGTCGCTTAAAGTTAAGGATGTTTGTACATCACGTAAATCAAAAGTCGCATTACCGAGATTGTCTTTACATTGATTCAAATCGATTGGTGTACCTAAAACTAACGGAGCAACCACCTCAACTGTAATAGAATCTGTAAAAGCACATCCGAAATTATCAGCCAATTCATAAGTATAGGTATAAACACCTGGCGCACTTGGTCTAACCGTTGCATTACCTGTTGTACCAACATTAACTAGCCCTTCTGCGGGAAGCCACCTCTTAGTCTCTGCTTCTGGCGTAAAAGATAAATCAGCAGGCGCTAAAGCATTTGAAAAGGCAACTGACCACCAGAAAATATAACCATCATCTTGAGCTAAATTATCTCTAATACCAATTGTCCATTGTCCATTTAAAGGGGTACCAATTAAATCATTTAAATCGCCAACCGCTAAATAATCACCCGGAATATAAGTTTGACCTCCGCTATTGACATCCGTTCTTTCAGTTTGCCCATTTGCTATAGTCGTTGCCGCATCATCAGTAAAACAATAAGTCGAACCAATTCCAGGTCCAGATATAATATCATCAATAGGATGTCCAAAAAAGTTCCCTGCACCTGCTTGTCTAAACAAATCTACGACAACTCCATTTGGAGCAGTAATTCGAATATCTAAATCGCCCGTATATGAATGTTCTAAATTGACACAAATAGCAAAATCTTGTAAGTTTTCAAGTAGTTGTCCCTCACAATATTGATCTACAGTAATCGTTGTACTATATTCCGCGCCACTACCATCAGGTAAAAATGTCACTCCTGCTAATGGAGGTACCGGTTCAAACTCATAGGGTATCATTATCGGATTTGCTGTTAATTGAATATCTTCTCCTAAGCAATATATAGGTCTCTCAGAAGCCAGATTAAATTCAACATCTTTTGTAGTAGAAACTTGTACCGTAACTGTTGCAACATTATTATTACGACAATCGTTCGGATCTGTAACAACCAGATTTACTCTATATGCACCGGGCTCATCATAAGATGTTGCCACGGTTTGTCCTCTTCCGCGGGTCCCATTTTTAAAATCCCAATCATAGACCGCACCTTCATTTGTCCCAGAAAAAGTAGCTGCTCCTCTGAAAACAACTTCTTCACCAACACAAATTCTTACTGTACCATAATCTTCAGGACATATCTTTCCCAATAAAGGATTAACTTCTGGAATTGTTTGCACCACTCGAGCAACAATATCTTGACAAGGTGCTTCACAAGTGATTCTTGCAGAAAAACCAGGGGCTGTATTGGCTGCATCCGATTGAAAAAGCAACGTAAGACATCCAGTACCACCAGCTAAAGCTTTCACTGTACCAGGAGAATTCGTTCCTGTATAAGGAATCAAACCCATTTGTATACCACCCATACCAACACCATCCCAAATGGTTAGCATGTCTGCATTGTTTTCAAGCAAGAAGGTTGTAAAATCTAACTTTACAAAACTACCGGGAACATCCGGACAAATAGTCATCACGATATTCTCATTGTTGGAATAATTCCCATTAAATCCTCCAGAATCATACAAGATTCCCGAACAAGTTCGGATAGTACCCGTTGCCATCAGATAAGGAGTATTTTCCTCCCCTCCTTGTGCAAAGGAAAACAATGAAGTAAATACTAGAAATAAAAATATTATTTGTTTCATGTTTATGAATTATTGTTTAGAAGTTGGATTTATTACAATTATATAATTGGTATCATCTACGCGGTATGCTTTTCTAAAATCCGTAAAGAATTCCAAATTATACTTTAAGACATTAAAATTATTTTTATCAAAAACCTCATCTCTTCGCAAGTTTTGATTGTACTTATTAAATAAAGGCATGTCAGATAGTTTCGAGATTTTTTCTCCTGCAAAGGGAATCTCTTCAACAATTTCAAAACGATTTGCTAACAGCCCCTCCAATGCGTTTAGTCGCGATGGATTGTCATTTAGCAAATACATATTATCCCGATATACTTCTTGGATCCGAGGATCAATTACCGCTGTTGTATCCACCTGCGCACTAGCACCGTAGAACATCATACTCGCAAGAAACAGAAAAACAAAACTAATTCCTTTCATTATTTTAAGCTTTTTTGGTTGTTCAATAAAATAGGTATTTTCTCATTAATTTTCAGCTCGCTGTTAACACGGTTGTAATCAAATGTTAATTTTGAGTTTAAATTTCCAAATATAGCATTTCATACAATATAACTTCGTTAAATTTGAAAAAAATCAAAAAAAATGTCCCAAATAAAAACGATTGACAGTCAAAACCCCGCCATTGTTAAGTTTGTATTGCCAGACTTCATTATAAAAGGGGAGAGTTTTGAGTTTAAAAACATTGATGAAACCGCCCTATCTCCGTTGGCAAAACAACTTTTTTATCTCCCATTTGTTAAAACTGTCTTTATTTCGAGCAATTTTGTTGCGATTGAAAAATTTTCAATCGTAGAATGGAACGAAGTTAAGGATTTAGTTGCAGAACAAATACAAACTTTTATAGAAAAAGGAGGTAAAGTAATTCTACAACCGGAGAATCAACCCAAAAAACAACCCATCACTATCTATGGTGAAACTACGCCTAACCCGGCTGTTTTAAAATTTGTTGCTAATAAAATCCTCACCAAAAAAGCCGTTGAATTTAAAAGCATAGACGAAACCGCTTCATCACCTTTGGCTAAAGAATTATTTCAATTGGCTTATATCAAAGAAATTTTTATTGACGAGAACTATGTATCCGTTACTAAATACGACACCTATCAGTGGCAGGAAATCACTTTGGAAGTCAGAACCTTTATTAAAAACTTTTTGGAAAATGGCCATTTAGCCGTAGAAGAGAGTTTAATTGTAAACACTTCGGAATCCGACAAAAAAACTGAAGCGCATTTTGATAGCCTGGATACCATCTCACAGCAGATTATTAACATCCTGGAAGAGTATGTTAAACCGGCTGTAGCAGCAGATGGCGGTAATATTGCTTTTCAATCTTATGACGCCGATCAAAACACGGTAAAGGTGGTTTTGCAAGGCGCTTGTAGCGGTTGTCCTTCTTCGACTTTTACGTTAAAAAATGGCATCGAAAATATGTTGAGACAAATGCTTAACGACGAAAGCATACGCGTAGAAGCTTCAAACGGATAATTTCTTGGGGGAATCCCAAACGCTTTGAATTCGTACCTAGAGAATAAGCAAAACGGCGGCGTTACTATAATAGTAACGCCGCCGTCTCTTAAAATAATGCTGATTAACCTTATTTATTTCTTTACGTGTAAATCAAATTCTTTAAACAACTCCAACAATCCCATAGTTGCCTTGATCAAATCGTCTGTCTCAAATAAAATTGAGAAATACAACTTGCTATTTTTAGGACTGGTTTCTGTCGTTCGAATACGTACAATCTGTTTTTGAATCAAACCATCTACATAAGCGATTAACGTTTCTTTATCTTTTAGTAAATTCTCTATTTGAGAAAAATCTTCTTCAGAAAAAGTACGTTCAATCTTATCAAACAATTCTTGCAATTGGCGATCGGTGCTTTTTAAATCGCGAATCTGATTAAACTTTAGTTTCTTATGGTTGTTATCGACATGCGCGTAACTGTTTTGTGCTATAAAACTCACTGCCTTTACCATATCCTGTAGATAACCTAAAGTCAAGATATAAAACTTACTGGCCTCTACAGATGTCTCGTCGAGATTTTTCACAAAGAAATACACATTTCCTTTGAGTTCTTCGATTTCTTTTTCGAGTTTCTTTAATTTTTTTCTATTCTGTTTTAGTTTGCTCAGTTCTTGAAGACCTAAACTGTCGATTACCGAGAGGTATAACTCTTTGGTCTTACCGATTACCGTAGCAATTTGCGCAGAACTTTCAGATACCACTCCTTGTATGGTCACAATATCATGGGAGTTCAGTTCCGAAGCTTTGGTTGCATCTTTCTCTTTCGTCTTCTTTTGGTATTTCTTATTGCTTCTATATAAGAGTATTCCCACTAGAATAAATAAAGCAACAACAGCATACACCTCACCTATTTTCAATATATAGGCCGTGATAAAAGCTACTAAAAAAGCAACTACAGCTGTTACTAGCCACCCTCCGATAACATTAAAAACTCCCGTTACCCTATATACCGCCGTATCCCGATCCCATGCGCCATCTGCAAAAGAGGTACCCATGGCTACCATAAAGGTCACATAGGTTGTCGATAGCGGTAACTGCATTGAAGTTCCAATAGAAATTAAAATACTCGCCACCATCAGATTAACAGATGCTCGTACCATATCAAAGGCCGGCTCTTCTATTTTTTTATTTTTAATTTTATGGGGTTTTTCAAATCGTTTATCAATTTTCAGTTGAAGAGATTTGGGTAAAAAGTAATTTACTCCCATTCCCAGATAAACCATTCCGCGAACGATGCCTTTAGACAAGATATTCGGTGTAAACTTTTCCGTAGTAGTTCCGGTATCTTGACGTGCCAAATTCATTTCTGTTTCAATAACGTTTCTGGCCTTTTTAGAAGTCCATAAAGTATAGACCATAACCAATCCCGCAATCACTAAGAAATAAAACGGAGCTTCAATATTCTCATTCGCCAACTCGCCCATCATATAGGCGTTGGGATCCAAAGTCCCCGAACCCATAAAAAACTCATACGCTTGAAAAGCCGCTATGGGCACACCTATAAAATTCACCAAATCATTACCCGCAAAAGCCAAGGCTAAAGCAAAGGTTCCAATAATAATTATTAACTTTAAAATATGTACTCGAAATACACTCATCAAAAGCTGCGACACTAGGGTCCAAAAAACAAAAGACATCGCTACTATCTGAATTTGATGGTGATTAATCCAATAATAGGTTTCTTTAGAAATAAAGGAAACTCCTTTTAGCCCTTTTATCAAGATAAAGAACGTAATTGCCGTAATCGCCACACCACCAAACAAGGCACCAAAATATTTTAGCCTTCTATCGATATGAAAGGTGAAAAACATTCTAGAAACATACTGTACTAAGGTACCTATAGTAAAGGACAATATAACAGACAACAATATACTATATACAATCTCAGATGCCTTTTCGGTATTGATGTATTGTGGTAAGGTCGCCAAACTACCGTCGGTCATTACAATCTTCACAACAGCCAAACAAACCGCCGCTCCAAGTAATTCGAAAATAATAGATACTGTAGTAGAAGTAGGAAGTCCGAGGTTATTAAAAACATCCAACAGCAGCACGTCTGTAATCATGACGGCCAAGAAAATAATCATCACATCATTAAAACTAAACATACTGGGGACAAAAATTCCACTTCGTGCAATCTCCATCATTCCATTAGAAAACAGCGCTCCTACTAAAATTCCCAAAGTTGCAACAACCATAATCGTTTTAAATGGAACTGCCTTAGACCCAATAGCAGAGTTCAAAAAATTGACTGCATCGTTACTAACCCCAACCGTGATATCGATTACGGCTAAAATAGCTAAAGCAATTAACATGATTACAAAAATCTGATCCATATCCTCTATTTTTATTCGCCCTGCAAAATTCAGGTATCGGTTTGTTTTTTATGTTAAGTTAATGTTATTAAACGATTAAACTCCTGAAAAATTATGGAGCAGCAAATGGATTTCAATTCTTTATTTGGGGGCGTATTCCCTATCTTTACCTTTTAATTAAGTCTTATGAATGAGCTATCGTCAGAATCCAGTCCGTATTTGTTACAACATGCCCAAAATCCCATTTACTGGAAGAGTTGGAATACACAAACTTTACAAAGAGCTCTAGAAGAGAACAAGTTGATCGTTGTAAGCATCGGGTATTCGACCTGCCATTGGTGCCACGTGATGGAGCACGAGAGTTTTGAAACCGAAGAGGTAGCGCAATTGATGAATTCGCATTTTATCTCAATTAAAATAGACCGGGAAGAACGTCCGGATTTAGATGCCTTTTACATGAAGGCTGTACAATTAATGACCAAACAAGGCGGATGGCCTTTAAACGTGGTTTGCCTACCCAACGGCAGTCCTATATGGGGAGGCACTTATTTTCCGAAAGAAAATTGGTTGGAAGCGCTAACGCAATTACACCATCTTTTTAAATCGGACGCCGATAAGATGACCGAATTCGCCGAGCAATTACACGAAGGTATTACATTTTTAAGCGGAATTCCAAAAACCAAGGAAACAGAAAACACGCTTCAAACAGAAGATCTTATCGACAAATGGAAAAAGAGTTTTGATTGGGAATACGGCGGCTACAGCAGAGCACCCAAATTCATGATGCCCAACAATCTTTCCTTTTTACAAAAATATGGCTATCTACACAAAGATGACTCGATTTTAAGTTATGTGGATTTGACCCTAACTAAAATGGCTTGGGGTGGACTTTTTGACACGGTACTCGGAGGTTTCTCTCGCTATTCCGTCGATCATCAATGGCATATACCGCATTTTGAAAAAATGCTTTATGACAATGGACAGCTCTTAAGCCTCTATGCCGACGCCTATAAGCGAACATCCGATGAATTGTATCGAAACTGTATCGAAAAAACAATCCAATTTATAGAAATCAGTTGGCAAAATGGCGAAGGCGGTTTTTATTCGGCTCTAGACGCCGACAGTTTAACCACTGATAATCGACTGATTGAGGGCGCTTATTATTCGTGGACAAAAGAAGAACTAGAAACCTTAATTAGCCATGACTTTCCGCTATTTGAGCAGCTTTTTAACATCAATTCTTTTGGCTATTGGGAAGACGGCTTATACGTATTAATTCAAACGGATACCTTAGAAAGCATTGCCGCTAAAAACGAGCTTTCACTTGCTGATTTACAAGACAAAAAACGGCATTGGGAAGTCATTTTATTAGAAGAACGCAACAAAAGAACTGCGCCAAGGCTTGACGACAAAACCTTAACCGCATGGAACGCTTTATTAATCGTAGGATATCTCGATGCATATAGCGCCTTGAACCGATTGGATTACTTAGAAAAAGCCAAAGAAATTCACGCCTTTATCTCGACCAAAATGTGGTCCGAAGAAACCGGTCTATTCCACACTTATAAAAATGGAAAAGCTACTATTTCCGGGTTTCTAGATGATTATGCGATGTATATTCATGCTTTGATAACCTTATTTGAAAACACCTTAGAGGAAACCTATATCAAACAAGCCAAGCAATTGACCGATTATTGTTTGGATGTGTTTTTTAACGACGACCATCAATTTTTTAATTTTAGTCAACTCAACGACCACAGTATCATAACCAATGCTATTGAAATAGAAGATAATGTTATTCCTTCATCCAATTCCTATATGGCCCTGAACTTAATCAAGCTCGGCATTATCTACGAGAACAAGCACTATAGTAAGCTGGCGGAAAACATGGTAAATACCATCAAAATTCAGATTGATTATGCTTCTGCTTATTCCAACTGGCTCATAGCCGATTTGTATCTCACCGACCCCAGTGAATTGGCCATTATTGGAACTCGTGCTCAAGCAGAAATTCAAGCAATTAAGAAAAAATTCATATCAAAAACAGTCCTATTTGGCACGACCAAAACTTCGAACTTAGCCTTTTTTGAACATCGTTTCGATTCGGAACAAACTATGTTTTACTTTTGCCAAAGGCAATCGTGTCAAAAGCCCGAAACGAATTCACTCTTTTTAGAAAATCAAATTCTATAGTTTATGGAAAAAACCGACCAATTATTATCTAAGTATTTAGAAGCCATCATCGATTATATTCCCAACATTGTGGGCGCCTTAATCATCTTAGTTGTCGGTTTGATAATTATTCGGCTGCTAAAGAAATTTGCTCAACGAATTTTTCTAAAGCAACATATAGACCCGACTTCTATTAGTTTTTTACTCGATGGAATTATATGGGCGCTACGCGCGCTACTCTTTATCGCCATCATATCCAAACTCGGAATTGAAACCACTTCTTTTGTGACGATAATCGGCGCTATGAGTTTGGCTATTGGGTTATCTCTTCAGGGTTCCTTGGCAAACTTTGCCGGTGGAGTTTTAATTATTCTTTTTAAGCCGTTTCGCATTGGCGACATTATAGAAGCACAAGCAGAGGTCGGAAAAGTACTGGAAATACATATTTTTTCAACGAAAATAGTCACTTATCAAAATCAAGTCCTCTATATTCCCAACGGGATTTTATCCAATGGTAAGATAAAAAACTATTCCCAAAACAAGCTTCGAAAAACAGAAGTCTTGATTCAGGCACCTTGGGCAAAAAACAGTGCTTTGTTTATTGAAAAAATGGATGTATTGTTACATGAAAATGATTTAATTATAAAGAAACCCAATCCTAGAATATTAATCAAAGAAGTCCTGGACACCAAAATAACGTACAACGTGCAAGTTTGGGTTGAGAACCACAACCACACGGAAGTGAGTTCATTTATACTGCAAAAGGGTAAAGACATCTTTGCAGAAATTGACTAAAGAGAAGGGTTACTTCTTCTTAGTCAATACTAAAAAATCTTTTAAATAAAAAGGCTCAAAGTAAGCCACGTCTTCAAAATCATGAGCGAGGTATTTCTCATAGGCTAAACCTCCCATGTCCTTAGCAGAAGGATATACAATTTCGTCGTGATATACAAATACCCCACCTTGCAATTCGCCTTTACATTTTGGAGCTCCGTCGCCAATTAAGTGGATTTTATGTGGCTGTAAATGATCTAAAACAGTTGGAGTTATAATCAAGGCCTTAGTCTCTTCTACTAGCTCGTGGTTCTGGTTAAATACCGCTGTAAAAACCTCCATTCTTCTAGCGTCAATCATCGGAACGATTAAACCGTCTTCCACCTGTAGTTGCTGAGCCAGCACACTTAAAGTATTAAGTCCAATTACCGGCAGCGTTAAGGCATAACACAATCCCTTTACGGCAGACACACCGATTCTAAGCCCCGTATATGACCCCGGCCCTTTGCTAACGGCAATAGCGCTTAAATTACTGCAAGTCAAATCGGCCTGTTTTAAAACCGATTCGATATAGAGATGTAATTTTTCTGCATGGCTAAATTGCTCTTCGGCCATTTCGTGATAGAACAACAACTTCCCATTACCAGATAGTGAAACAGAACAATTTTTGGTCGCTGTTTCAATGCTTAATATATAAACCATTATTTTTTTGATGTCTTTTTTATTTCTTCTTGTACTTGCTGCCCATTTTCAAGCTCGCGATTTACGGTTGCATACGGACCTATAATCACCATGTCGCCGGCATCTAAACCGGCAGTAATTTGAATATTGCGGTCGTCTTGGATTCCTGTTTTAATCCATTTAAGCTTCGCAACTCCGTTAGTTAACACAAACACCGCTTCCTGCGGTTTTGTTTTATCTAGCCCCGCTAAAACAGGCTCAGAAGCTTTATTCAAGCTGTCTTGCTCTGCTTTCATAACAATGGCACTGATTGGCACGGTAAAAATGCCGTCTTGCTTGTTGGTCACTATATCAACAGTTGCAGTCATTCCCGGTCTAAAAGGAGAATAATTCGAAGCCTTTCCATCTAATAAATCTTCGTAAGACTCTTTCAATATTCTCACTTTAACTTTAAAGTTGGTCACTTGGTCTGCCGTCAAGGTAGCACTAGCAGAATTAGAGATACTTGTAACGATTCCCTTAAACTCTTTTTTAAGATAAGCGTCCACTTCAATTTTCGCCTCATTACCCACTTTAATTTTAACAATATCGTTTTCGTTAACATCAACCTCTACCTCCATGTTGTTTAAATTAGCGACACGTAATAGTTCGGTTCCCGCCATCTGTTGTGTTCCTAAAACACGTTCTCCCAATTCTACATCCAATCGTGAAATGGTTCCGTCAACTGGAGCATAAATCGTTGTTCTATTTAGGTTGTCTTTAGACTCTGTCAACGATGCTTGCGTACTTTGAACCGTGTAATAAGCTGCGTTTTTACCCGCCAAAGCCATTTCATAAGACGAAACTACTTTGTCCCATTCTGCTTTAGAAATAACCCCCTTTTCAAACAAGGTTTTATTGCGTTCATAATTTAATTTAGCTTCTTTCAATTGAGCCTCTGCTTGATTTAATCCCGCCTTGCTATTCGACAAGGAAGCTACCATCCTGTCAACCCCAGATTCATACAAATCGGGATTGATCCGAACCAACAAATCACCCTTTTTAACTACCTGCCCTTCTTTGACTGGCAAATCAATAATCTCACCCGATACCTCTGGGGAAATTTTAACTTCAATCTCAGGCTGAATTTTACCCGTTGCAGACACCACTTCGGTAATGCTGCCTTTTTCCACCTTAAGCGTTTCTACAAGCTTAACTTGACTCTTGTTTCCCAAAACATCTGTTTTGTATAAGGCAACCACAGTAATTATGGTCAGAACAACAAGTCCAATCAGTATATATTTAGTTCTTTTTTTCATAAGTAGCTTTATATTTTTTATGGAAACACAGTTTGACTGGCTTTCCTTTAGCATTTGTTTCAATACCTAATTAATCTGTTGTCCCTAATAACTATTCGTTTGTAAAAATTGGAATTCCAAAATAGTATTCCAGTATTTTTGTTTTAAAGATGTAATCGTATTTAGCACGAAGCACTTCTGACTGGGCATTAACCAACAGCGTCTGTACTTGATTCAATTCAAAAATATTCATCAACCCCACTTCATAACGATCTTTCGCATATTCCAATGACAAATTTCGTGCCTCCAAGGTGATTTTTGCAGCTTCATAACTCTTTAATGAACTTTGTGTATCGGTATATGCGGTATAAACGGTTTGTTTTAATTTCAAATCGGTTAAATCCTTATCATTTTTTACTTGTTGCAAGGCGACTCTGCTCATTCGAACATTATTTCTAGCACTCCAACCGTTAAAAATCGGAATCGTTATTCCTACTCCAAAACTCTGTCCCTTATTGCTGTCAAACTGATCAAATAAAGATTCCGGCCCAGAAATAATAGGAAGCATATTGGGCTGCACCACATTCTGTCCGGTATTTTCAACTACGCCAATAACGCGTGTTGGAAAATTGGGATCCAAAGTTTGCCCTACGACCCTATCATTATAAGCAGCACGAGTCGCAAAACTATAAAACCCCTTAATACTTGGTAAAAACATCCCTCTGGCAATAGCCACCTCTCGTTCAGCAATAGCAACTTTGGTTTCAGCCAAACGCAAATCGACTTGAGTGATTTTGGCCTGATCCAAGATTTCTTCTGCTGTTTTTAGCAATACTTCACTATGGGTTATTTCATAATCTTGATCGATAATATCAAAAGATTGGAAGTCGTCAATTTGCAACAATTGCGCCAAGGCTAATTTAGAAATCAAAAGGCTATTTTCAGCTACTATGACCTTTTGCTGTGTATTGGCAACCGTAGCTTTTATATCGAGTAAATCTCCTGCTGGAACTACTCCCGCAGCAACCAATTCATTCGTTCGACTTAATTGTTGGTTATCATAAAGCAACTGAGCTTTATTGGTTAGACTTAGTTCCTTGTTAAAAATAATTTGAAGGTAGGCGTTGATCACATTTAGCGAAACATCTTCCCGCATTTTCTGAGATTGATATTGGGAAGACAATACATTTAAGCGCGATTTGAGCAATTGATTTTGATTTTGTAATCCCTTAAAAATATCAATACCCACATCAAAACCAGCTGAAGTAAATTGCGTGGTTTGATTTTCCAATATTCCCGTGGTGATGTTTTGATTTAGACCTAATGTCCACGAATGATTTGATTGGGCGCTCACTGCCGGTAAGAAGTTCCCCCAAGCCGATTGCTTATTGATTAAGGCACGGTCTTGATCCAAGTCGATTTGCTTGATATCAATGTTATGTTCTAAAGCATAGGATACACAATCTTGTAAGCTCCAATTTTTATTTTGAGCATACATGCCACAATTTCCCAAAAGGAAAGTAAAATACAACAGCCCTACAA
This sequence comes from Flavobacterium sp., assembly GCA_040393465.1. Lineage (GTDB taxonomy): Bacteria > Bacteroidota > Bacteroidia > Flavobacteriales > Flavobacteriaceae > Flavobacterium. Next base: position 40,287 of record JBEBUC010000015.1, read on the forward strand.
AAGCAGCTTTGTTGTGTCTTACTGTATTTATAAAATCCATAAGCACTATACATTTCTATATTTGACGCAAAAAACAGCTTTGCGTTACAAGTATTTAATATAAAAAAAAACCGCCATAGAGACGGTTGATTATATCGTTTTTTTCTGTTTCTTTTTCTTTACCACTTTGTAAACAAAATAGCCAACTACACCAACCAACAAATACGGAAATATCATCAAATAGACAATCCCATCATTGACTGCCGCAGCTTGTACTCCAGTTTCTTCAGTTTCTAAAGCCGCTCTACACATGGCGCATTGTGCCGAGGCGGAAACTGTAGCTAAAATAAAGAATAAAAAAACAAAAATGGCGTTTTTAACAAAGGACGCTTTCATGAGCATTTTTTTTATGGTCTTACTATATGCCATTCCAGTTCAAAAAACAGGAACAGCTATAAAAAGGGTTATAATTTACTTTTTAATAAATGTAATACGGTGAAATCATCAGATAAACCACGACACCCGTAATAGCAACATAGAGCCATAACGGAAAAGCATATCTAGCTATTTTCTTGTGTAAATCAAACTTACCCAACAGTGCTCTAACGTACGTTACCAATACAATCGGAATAATAACAACCGAAAGTATGATATGACTAATTAGAATCACAAAATAGATATTCTTCATGATGCCTTCTCCTCCATATGAAGTAGAATTTGAAGTCATGTGATAAGCAACATACATGGCTAGAAACAATACCGAACACAAGATACAAACCTTCATCAAATTCTCGTGAAGTTTTCTATTTCCATTTTTAACAGCAATAACAGCTGCTATAAGCAATACCGCTGTAATGCCGTTGATAGTTGCATAAATAGGAGGCAAAAAAGACAAGGGTTTTACATTGGGAATCTTAACGCCAAACAAAATAACTACTACTATAGGAATCACTATAGACAGTATGATAATCCAGGTATTGTACCTTTTTTCTAATGTTTTATCCATTACTCTTCTAATAACAATTTAATATCTTCTTTTATCATTTTTACACCTATATCATCCGTTCCATCATAATACAAGATTGGGTTTCCAAATTCATCTTTTCTACAACGTATATTACCCTCTTTATCTATTAAAGCAAAGAGCCCAGAATGCTCAAATCCTCCAGGGACATTCGCATTCGCAGCGGCATATAAATTAAATTTTTTAGACAATTCAAAAATGTAATCCGCATCACCGGTTAACAAATGCCAAAAAGGTAACTTTACTCCTAACTCTTCTGCATGAGCCTTTAATGCCGCAGGGGTATCATTGGTAGGGTCAATTGTAATCGAAGCTACTCCAAATTTGAGGTTGCCATAAAATTCCTTTTGAATTTTAAGCATATTTTGATTCATTATAGGACAGATCGTTGGACACTTTGCAAAAAAGAATTCCAAAACATAAACCTTTCCTTCATAATCTTTATTGGTTATTATTTTCTCGTTTTGATCGGTCAATTTAAATGCCGGTGCCGGCCCGATAACAGTTAAATCGGCCTTTTCAAATTTAGCAACTATTTTAGGAACAGCCCAAATTCCAAAAATCAAGATGATAAACGAAATTCCAATATATGATTTATTTTTCATGAGTTATTTTTATTATTTATTAGAATCGCTAACAATTTTATTATACTTCTTTAGAGCTAGTCGGTATTCTGCCAGAATCACCTTCATATCATCCATCATTTCATTGTGTAATTCAGCTGCAGAAATGGTATTATAACCTTCTTTGTATTCTTCTACTCCCTTTTTATCTTTGCCTTTTCTACCGCGAAGATTTCGTTCTTTATCTAAGATATATACATTGGGAGTACCTAAGTTTTGATCGAGAAGTCCTTTAATTTTGAAAGAGTCGTAGAACTCTTGAATTTGCTGCGGTTCCAAAAATACATAGTCCCATTTTTCTAAATCGGAGATGGGCTCCAATTCGTCACGCACTCTTTTGACTTCTGCTTCAGTACCAATAGGCGCCACGAAAACAACTTGAAAATCATTAAAATCTCTATAACGCTTATAAATCTTTTGATCCAGATTAAAAGCATTTCCACGGTCTCTGAACATATCCGTTCCGGGAAATCCAATAACCGTAATTTTATCTTTTAAAACAATAGGTTTGCCCGACCAGGTTTTACCATCTGGTAGTTCATTAACCTTTTCCGTTAAAGTGGGTAATTGTGCAAATTGGTTAACACCAGTTGCAAAAAAGAGGTATGCACAAATAGGCATAATAAACAAAACTACAAGTATAGCGTACTTTTTCATAAGCAAATAATATTTTCGCACCAAGGTCTTAGGGCAACGCAGAAGCTTTCCCGGTATTCCATTACAAACAGATACCTCGTTCTCGCCACTATACTAAGTCGATAGCGTAATGATCCAAAGATACAACGCAAATCTCAAACCTCAATATAAATACATCAATAGTAGGTTCCATTTTTAGGTAAATGAACCCACGATTAACGAACCGTACAAAAATAGAAAAAGGCGATTAATAAATCGCCTTTTAAATACTTAATATGTTATTAAAATATCCACTTGTAAATGGAATTATGATTGAATACATCATAAATATATGCTCCTTCTATTAGTAGCAAGGCTACTAAATAAGCAATTAAGAATGCTAATATCCCTACAATAGACCATCTCAATGCTGCCTTCTCACCTTCTAAGTGCATGAACGCCCACATGATATAATATGCTTTCCAAAGTGTCAATAAGATGAAAATCCAGTTTAATAAACTTAAATGCACAAGATGTGTAAAGTGTAATACATCCGGTTTAAAAATACCAAAAATCACCTCCACTATAGTAATCAAAGAAAGAATTACGAATACTTTCCAGATTCTCTTTGTATTTGAATGATGTGCTGTACCTGTTGATGCCATTTTTTTAAATTTTAAAAAATTAAACTAAGTAGAAGAAAGTAAATACGAATACCCACACTAAATCTACAAAGTGCCAGTACAAACCTCCTTTTTCAACCATTTCATAAGATCTTCTTTTTTCATAAGTTCCCAATAATACGTTGAAGAAAATCACGATATTAATAAGTACTCCTGTAAAAACGTGGAATCCATGGAATCCAGTAATAAAGAAAAAGAAATCGGCGAATACTTTATGACCGTATTCGTTGTGTTTTAAGTTTGCACCTTCCACAACCATAACCGCATCATTCAAGCTTTTTTCCGAAGCTTCTCTAGACAATATTATTTTGTGTTTTGTTTCATCTACAAACTGCGTTCTGATACGCACCGTAGGATTTGCTTCAAAACCTGCTTTTACTTCTTCCAAAGAATAAGTCGGAACCGTAGAGCCACTGATAAACCAAGCTCCCGTATTTCTTTCTTTTTGCACTCTTTCTTTATCAGCGGAAGGGATTGCGAAATCTGCCAAGGCAATTTGCTTACCGTCTTCACCAACGAATTGTAAAATAGATCCTCCTCGGGTTTCCACCGCACCATAAGATCCCTTAATAAAGTTTTTCCATTCCCATGCTTGAGACCCTAAGAAGATAAATCCTCCAATAATTGTCAAGAACATGTAAAAGGCTACTTTACTCTTTTTAAGTTGATGTCCCGCATCTACGGCCAAAACCATAGTTACTGAAGAAAAAATCAAAATAAAAGTCATCAATGCCACATAGTACATTGGTGCATTTACTCCGTGTAAAAATGGAAAGTGATTAAACACCTCATCGGCAATTGGCCAAGAGTCCATAAATTTAAATCTCGAAAAACCGTAGGCAGCAAGGAATCCTGCAAATGTTAATGAATCAGACAATATGAAATACCACATCATCATTTTTCCATAGCTTACACCAAGAGGCTCATTTCCGCCGCCCCAAATTTTTTCCTTAGTAGCTGCTGTAGTAACTGTCGCTCCCATATAAAGTTGTTAGTTAAAAAGTTCCCAAATTTAAGTCTTTTTTCTATTTATAGAAAGTAAAAAACAAAAACAAATAAATCCAAATCAAATCTAAAAAATGCCAAAACATTCCACATAACTCTATTCCAAGAGTTTGACCCGAATTATACTTTTGTTTAAAATGATTATAAATTACGATAACAAGCGATATCAAACCACCAAATAGGTGGGCAAGATGCGCAATTACTACAACGTACAAAAATGAAGTTGTAATGGTGCTTTCGCTACCCGTAAAAAAATAACCGGATTCTATAACTTGTCCAAATCCTTTGAACTGCAAAAAAACGAATAATAAACCTAATACCAAAGTAGAAATCAAGTAAATTGTTGTCTTCTTACGATCATCTACCTTAATAGCTCTTTGAGCCATTGTAAAAGTACCACTACTTAGCACTATTGCTATAGTACTGTATAAAAAAGCTACTGGCAAGTTAAAGTCGGTCAACCAATCTGGTCTTGACTTACTGATCACATAAGCACTAGTAAGTCCTGCAAAGACCATAATAATACTCCCCATAGCAAAAAGCAGCATCACTTTTAGTGCCTTGCCTTTTTTCTCTACTTGTTCTTCAATACTTACATCCATAATTATCGCAAAAATTTATCTAATATATATATAATCTGAATCAACGAGATATAAGAAACACTGACCAACATAAGTGATCGTGCAGCTTTCTCTGTTCGAGTTCTATATAACTGTATTGCCGCATAGAGCATCCACAAACCAGCTAAAAACACCAGCACAGCCGAAACTGGAGACAAAAACAATCGTCCCGTTAATCCCGTTGCAGGGAATATCGAAATGATAATTAACCAAACGGTGTATAATATAATTTGTAAGGCCGTTTTTTTATCGCGCTTTCCTGTAGGAAGCATGGAAAACCCACCTCTTTTATAATCGTCAAACAAAAACCAACCAATAGCCCAAAAATGGGGAAACTGCCAAAAGAATTGAATTAAAAACAATGTTCCTGCCTCAATTCCAAAATTATTCGTAGCAGCAACCCAACCCAACATAAAGGGAATAGCGCCTGGAAAAGCTCCAACAAAAACCGACAAGGGAGTAATGGTTTTTAAAGGAGTATATATGCTGGTATATAAAAAAATAGAAATAGCCCCAAACATCGCTGTTTTTGGACTCACTACATATAAAATCGCAATTCCTAAGATCGTCAACACTACTGCCAAAATAAAGGCCGCCGAAGGTTTTACTCGCCCTGCAGCAATAGGCCTATTTTGGGTGCGCTTCATCTTCGCATCTAAATCTTTTTCTATAATTTGATTATAGACATTGGAGGCACCAACCATACAATATCCACCAACAGCAAGCATAGCTAAGGTCCATAAATTGACTTCACGCCAATCTAATACCGCTAAAAAATAGCCTGCAATAGTAGAAAAAACGACACTAATAGCCAATCCAGCCTTGGTCATTTCTTTAAATTCCTTAAATATAGATGTCTTGGTATCTTGTGGTATGTTCAAAGCAGTTTTCATTTCAAATAAAAAGGGTCTGCAAATATACTCCAATTTTTAAAATAACTTCTAAAAACTGCGGTAGTTACTGTTAATCTTTATTTAAGTTTGGATTTAATACGCATTGGAAGAATCCGAATTTTCAACAATAGCTTTTGCAGAAGAGGTTCCGAGTCTTTTCACTCCCAAGGCAATCATTTCTTCTGCATCCTTTCTGTTTCTTATTCCTCCCGCGGCTTTTACCGGTAAAGGATTCGCATTTTCCATCATCAATACCACAGCCTCGACGGTAGCACCATTCGGCTTACCGTCCGTTACCGGATAAAACCCCGTTGACGACTTGATGAATATTTTTTCGAATTGTCTTTCCTCAAACTTAGACAGCGCCACTTTCTTAATTAAGGTCGTTAACTGAATGATTTCTTTATTGCTTAATGCTGCAACTTCTATAATCCACTTTATGGTTTTCCCTGCATCTAATGTCAATTGCGTGCACATCAAAATTTCCTGACGCACTTCCTCGATTTGCCCCATTTGAAACAATCGATAATTAACCACAAAATCCAATTCATCTGCACCAGCTGCAATTACACGCTTCGCCTCCTCCAATTTCTCGTTTAAAGCTGCCTTTCCGTCTGGAAAATCAATTACCGTACCCACCAACACCTTGGCTTGTTGTTCATCAATATACGCTCGCGCCTGGGCGACATATTCAGGCCTTAACATGACTAATTTAAAAGACTCAGCTACAGCTTCTTCAATAACTTGACGCACAACTGTTGCATTTTCTTCTTCACTAATTCCAGCTTGGATTGCCGTCTTCAAATAGGTCGAATCCATGTAGTTTTTCAAATCCATAATTCTTAAAAATGAAAAACCCCACTTACGCGGGGTTTTGGTTACTTTTTTATTGTTGCAATTAGAAAAACGCATAAAAGTCCAAACAAACTACCTGAGCAATTTGCCACAACATCTGCCAAATCTGCCCCTCTTGTCTGTGTACAGCATCCTTGTAATAATTCTATAATTATCCCAAATATACTAGCACTTACAAAAACAGTTGCATATATTTTAATCGATTTCCATTTTTGAGTCTGTAGCAAATACTTAACCCACAATATAGAAAAAATAAAATAAAAGCTGAAATGAACGATCTTGTCTTTGTTTGGAATATTAATACTGGGCACTTTTGGAATAGCACTAGCGTCTATCAAGCAAGCAACCCCAATTAAAACAGTCCAGACCAATGCGATCCATAAATAAATATTACGCCCCAATTAATTCTTTATATGCTGCATCAGAAAGCAATTCCTCCACTTGTGAAAGATCCGAAATCTTAACTTTTATCATCCATCCTGCACCGTAAGCATCTGTGTTTACCAATTCAGGAGTACTTTCTAAAGTCTCATTAAATTCTATAATTTCACCAGAAAGCGGTAAAAATAAATCTGAAACCGTTTTTACTGCTTCCACTGTTCCGAAAACTTCGTCTCTATCTAGTGTTTGGTCCAAAGTTTCTACTTCTACGTAAACGATGTCTCCTAACTCTTTTTGAGCGAAATCAGTAATTCCTACTGTTGCAACATCTCCTTCAATAGAGATCCACTCGTGATCTTTAGTGTACTTTAAATTAGCTGGTATATTCATTATATATTAGTTTTTAGCAAATGTATGATAATTAAAATAACTTAAAAATTTTTGGACTTGAATTTAAGCAAGAATCCCGTTTTGTCTTGGTGTTTTTATACTTTTTAGACGTTTCGCTATGAGTCAACTACATCTTAAATCATTTTAATACTAACTCCATTTCATATAAAACCAACCCTATTTTCCCCTCAGCCCCTTTTGCTCCAAGTGGGTTAAAAATTATAACGCATGGTAAAGCCAGAACGAATATTTGTCATCGGAAACGTGGTTGATATTACAGCTTTTGAAAAGGTGTGCTCGTAAAAGAATATAGCGGTTAAATTCTGACTTAAAGCATAATCTGCTGCCATTCTCAACGACCAAATATCTTGTCCAGCGCCCAATTGGTTGTTGTTATAATCCAAATAACGAATAATCGTTTCATTCTTACGCCATGTAAAATCGGCTTTAAGGTTGATATCACTAGTAATGGTACCTCCTTGACCGTCGTTGGCCAAATCGGAATTAAACGACACATCTTTGATTCTATATCCAAAACCAATAATATAATCCACTCCACGAACTTCTGTTAATAAGTTATTATCAAAACTCAAAGACAGCGCTCTATCTTTTCTAACTTCTGCCAATATCTTAAAGGCATTTTTCATTTCAAAATCCACGCGTACCAAAGGATTAAATCGCTCCACTAAGGTAGCGTTATTCACTATGGTTTTCACTGGGTAATTCCCATAGTCGTTTACCTGGTCTGGTTTCGCATAATATTCAAAATTGGAACTAAAAGAACCTATTGTATATCCAGCAGCATAACCGTGATGTATAGAAAATCTTCTAAAATTATTCTTAAACCATCCTATTTTCATCAAACCAGTATATTTCATATTCCAATTAGGCAATGGAATATTCCTAAATATTCCCGTAGAAACACTGGAAGCACTCGAACCCGAATAAGCCGCTAAAAACGCAGGCAACAATACCGATTGGTTGTTTTTTCCATATCCAATTGGGAAACCATCCCCATCTAAATTTGCAGAATTGGAGACATCAATTCCCCTAGATGCAGCCAAACGATTGGCGATAACCAATCTGTTTTCTCTAAATTTATCAAACGGAACAGAACTGTTTATATCACTTTTACTAAAAGCGGTTTTAATCAATACAGTAGAAATAGTAAAGTTCCCGAAATCGTTTGGAGAGCGCGGATTATACTGTCCGTTTTCTACATCGTATTGTTCAGAAGCATTTTTGGTCATGGTTCTATCTGCAGACAAATCAATCATCAAATCGGGGATTAATTCAATTTGTGCCGTTATGTTCAACGTTTTATTATTGACTTGAGTAAAACTCTGGTTGAATTCCGGATAATTGGTTAAATAACCCGATCGAGCCGCCTCATAACGAATATCACTTTGACTACCAAAAACAAAGCCCAAAGACGGCTTAGATGTACCGAAAAAACCTAATCCAGGCATAAATCCAGGTAGTAACGTACCGTTATTCTCAGCATAGTTTACCTGTACACTACGGATACTTGTAACCAATCCAATTAAAGCATCGGTAATCGCGTTGCCCCCATTTTCTTCTTCTTCAGGTTTTACCACAGCATTACGAACTACTTTTTGCCCCGGAACCAAAGCAGCTGTTTTTACTGTTGGTGCTTTTTTAGTACGTTCCGAACTCTTAACTAATCCTACGTATCGGTAGAGCCTATCGAATGAAAAGGTAGTATTGAGACGATGTGAATTAGCGTTTTGTATGGTATTACCCAAGTGATATACATTGCCATTTTCTTCAATAGATGAAAAAGCATCAGAAGCTCTTTGCCAGTTAAAATCGCCCGTATAAGAATATGTTGATTTAATAAACGACAAAATCGGTATTTTATTAATTGGCAATTCGTAATTAATTGCCAATTGCTGCATGTGCTGATTCGCCTCACCTACATCAAAATAATTGTCCCAAATCGTATTATCATTATTGATTCTATTATTATGATCATAATAATTTCGAACAATATTACTTGTTCCTGCCGTATAAGACACCCTTAAGGATTTGGTCAAATTATAATTAAAACCGTAGTTGTAATTAAACAAATAATTACGTCGATAAAGCGGCTCAAAACCGATACCTTCAACATCTATCAAACGGTATTGCTGTTTGTTGTATTGTCTTAAGACATTGGTACTAAACGATACATTTGACGGTAAATAATTAAGATTAAAATCACTCAATACCTTCCAATAATTGCTCTTTTTCATAAAAGCAGTTTTCTTAAAAGGCTCCAAAGGTTTTGGCGTAAAGGTATACGCATAATCCACCGAGGTTCTCGTTTGCTGATCTAATAACCCTTCTATTTCAAAATCGTGGCGTTCCATTTCGTTGTAGGAATGAGAAAAGGTTAAATTTTCCACATCGTATATCCGTGCTTTCTTCTCTGAATTTCGTTGTTTATTAACACCAATAAAGTTGATGCTTTTCCGCTTGGTATAATCTTCAGCTCTATTCTGGATGGCTTGTCGTTCTGCCTCAGAATTAGCCCCATCCTTCATTAATTTCAATTTAATATCCGGATTAAACGGATCGTATTCCGGCGTAATCGTCTCTTCTCCGATAGCATAATTAAAAGGCAAATTAACCCCCCATTTTTTAGGTAATAATTGTCCTAAATTGACATTGGTCACTAAATTATATTGCAACATATCTTCTCTACTACGTTCGTTTGGCCCTTGCTCTAATCCTCCGAATCCAATAGTCGATCGACTTCCGGTTGCGGACAGGTTTGCAAAATCTGCAAACTGCGCATCTATATTGGCCACAGCTGCCCAACCGCCTTTGTTCTCCATATCGGACATACGCAGTTCATTAAACCAGACTTCTCCCCGTAAATCCTTAGGAGCCCCCAATACGTCTGTTTGGTTTTTCAATCCCAACATGATTGTTCTAACCCTTCCAAAGTTTGGGCTACCTTTAATTCCCAAACGCAATTTGTTTGGTTTACCCGATAAAGAAGGATCTAATTCTTCTTCATTTTTAAAATATATAAAATTAGGATCGTGCGAGGCATCGTTCATCTTTAAGACTTTTAACTTTGTCAATAATTCCAAAGCAACTTCAATCTCATTTTCCAGCATCCAAATTCTATCGGGTGCTTGCTCTCCAAATGTGGTCAACTTCAACGGAATCTCCACTTGATAAAAGTTGTCTGTAAAGTCATTACCAAATCGGATAAAAGCAACCATTTCATCATCTCGTAAACGTTCCGAAACTCCTTGTGGTTCTAAAGCTTCAGCGTGTAAAAACATACGCATCTTTTTATATTGGCGCATATCGACACTGACGTTTTTAAACACAGCCTTAGAATCACCCGGTTCTAATCCGCTTGGGGTCATGATTGCCGGGTCTCGCTGATATACTTTTAAAGACAAGGACTGCTCGTTCTGATTAATCAAGGAGTTGTTATTATAAACCTGTTCTCGAACCACTCCAGGAGGAGTAACATAGGGAATAGGATTTCTTTCGAAATTATTTTCCAGGTTAACCGATGTTACATCAAATCCCACGTTGGACCCTTTAACAGGGGCGTTAGGATCTTCTTGTAAACTTCCATCATAACGACGCCATTCGCTTCGCACCAAGTTTAAAGTACCAAATCGAAGGGTCACTTCTTCCTTAAATCCCGTTACAAACATTCTCATAAAACGTACCGATCTCAAATCTGAAATAGGCCCGACTGCATTATCTTCAGTGGCCTCAATGGGTATTTTATATTGAATCCAACGTACTGGAGTTGTAGAACCATCTGGTAATTTAGCCGAGGACGTTCGTATGTCAACTATATTGTTTTCTCCTATTTTCACGCCTGCTTTTACGTCGACCGAAAACTCGTAATACGCATTAATCGTATTCATGGTATTATCACCATCAATATCTTCGGTATCTGGCAATGTACTCGACCCTCTATCCGTTCCAGAAAGGCTTACTGGCGAGTTTCTTTCCAATCCGTTATAATTTCTATATCGGTCCAAAACGTTTCCTTCGGCATTGAGAAAATATTCGTAGTTATCCGCAGCCGGATCACTCAAATGCGCAAAAGAGGGAAACATAGCTGCCTCTTCTGCATCGGACAATCCATCCATACCAACATCCTGCGCAATTCTATTTTGCTCATTGGTATCAAAGGCATAAATCAACGAAGTAGATGCTGGAACCTTACCCCAAATCGTTTTGATTACCGGTTGGTTTCCACCAGATGTCGGAAGTCCATTTTCGTATTGTTTATGTCCGTCTTTTAATATGTCTTCTGATATAAATCCTAAATTGAATTTTACTTTTCCCTGATTCAGCTCATTGCTCACATCACCTGGGTTTCCCGTATAAGGATCCATCATCCAAAATTCGATAAACTCCACATTGGCCTGTTCAAAATTCGTAGAATTAAGTGCTCGCATGATACCTCCCCAGTTTTTTTCTGGGCTTAAAAATTGATTGGTATTCGCGTATTCGGGATTGTAATTATAAGGACCTCTCTCGTTGGGAGAATAGGTTAAATCCAATGTAGTTATCACGCGGCTTTCTCCATAGGCAATATCCTTAGAAGGGAAGAGCTCTTCACTAAAAATACGTCGGGTTCGATTCGATGAAAGATCCTGTTCCGTAATTCCACTAGGTCTTCTAGCACTAGCATAGAAGACGGGATCAATAGAGTACCAAGCTAATTTTCCACGACGATAACCATAAGACAAGTCGTTGGCTTCCTCTCCATAGCCCACAGGAGTACTGGACAAATGCCAAGCCTGAGGCGAACGCACATCTATATTGGACTGAGAACCTTCGAAATCGTCTATATATGAAGTGGCTTCTCCTCCGAATTGATCGGCTTTAGAACTTCCAGGCATTAAATAAGCAAACTCTCCTCTAAATGAAATACTCGACTCGGCATCGGTATCCACATTGGGTAGTTTATTTACCAAACGCGTAAAGAAAGGTACTTCTGTAGAAAAGTTAACATTCATCCCCACGATGGTATTGTTTACCGATTCTTCCCCATAACTCGATTTTTGAGTCATTGGTTTCTCTGATAACCTTAGATAAGTTGCTCCTAATAAAAATTTATCACTGAATTTATGTTCTACGTTAAAACCAAAAAAACGTTTGGTTTGTTGTCCAAATACCGCATTATTTTCTACCGAAATATCAATTGGTGTATTGGAAGCTTGCAATGATGGGTCTAAAATTTTAACTCTTCCTCTGGCATAATCGACGGTATAATCCGCTCCTTCAATAAGCAAACGTCCACCGGCTTGTACAACAACAGAACCCTGAGGTACGTTAAACGCCCCAATTGGAATACCGTCACCCATAGAGCTTTTATATCGACCCTTTAGTTGAAATTTATTTTTATCCGCCTCTTGAAGTGCCGATGCCTGCGTACCCCTATACATTTTTCTAAAAACGTATTTTCGTTGATTGGAGTTGTAACTAGCAGGGAAATTGTAATCTTCCGAATTGCTTTTAGACAATTTATTAAACAAATGAGTCCCGAAAGGTTCTACAGTTGTAAAAATTATACGACCATTTTGCGCATCTATGGTAATTCCTTCAAAGGTGTTGTTATTGGTTTGATTTGAATTTGAACCACCCATTCCACTGTTATTTCCCACATTGGAACCGATTCCCCCTCCAACACCAGCTCCCATAGAATTCATTGGATTCTGACCTACTGCATTAGCAACAAAGTCAAAGAAACCATCGCCTCCTTCTTGAGGATCATTAGTGAAATTCAATCGATCCAAATTAAACACTCTCAACAAAGGTGTTTTTTCTACATCTGCTGGTAATGGATCCGCTCCAGCTGAAGAGATATAGTTTAGTGGGGATGGATCGGTATATAAAATATTAAATCTAAAGTCTTGTTGTTCCAATTGCATCGCTCCTGGAATCTGGTAAATATTCTTCATCATTAAATTCCACAAAGGTTGCTCTACCGATGTTAAGTTGCTCTTTAACATTTTTAAGATCAAACTCTGGGAACTCGGGATTGGAGATTGCGAAGGGTCTAAGTTAGGTGTAACCGTAGTAGCATCTCCTCCATCGGTACCAAATTCCCCAACTTGATACACCTGATCTCCTATAGTATATTGATACGACACTGCTAAAACTTCGTCATTAGACAAGCGTTGTTGCAAAGAGATATAACCTAATTGAGGATGAAAAGTAAATTCATTGGCAGACAATTTCCGAGCGCTTTCCAGTTTTGAAAAGTCTCTCCCCTCCGTAACGGGAATAGTAAAACCAGCTGTACCCGAAGTAATGGTTCTAATACTCGCATTCAAAAAATTGCTTCCGATTTTCCCTGGATCAAATTTATTATTTTTATTGTCCGTCGGAACATCGGGTTGTGGGTTTACAATAAAATCGGGATAGGCCTGCGTATTGACACCAATGATATCAAAATCATTAATACCATTAAGTCTTCCCTCACCTAAATCTTGAATGGCAATCACATTTCGCATATTGTTGTCTACCTGACTCACTCTGTTTTGCCTATTGGTAATCCACACCTCTACTCTGTTAATACGCACTCTACTATTAATATACGGATAATTTTTTAAACTTTCATCGTATTTATTTCTAAAATATTGTGAAAGAAAAAAGTGTCTGTCTGCATCATAGTCCAAACCAAAGAGTTCAAATTCTTCCATAGTTCCCCCACCCTCTGCAACAACAGATCGAGTTTGAGATTTCTGCTCAGAAAAGACCCCGGTAATGGTGGTTCGTCCAAATTGCAATTCGGTTTTTACTCCAAATAAACTTTGAGCCCCTCGAATTAACGAGCTACTAATAGGCATACTCACGTTACCAACCTCAATTTTCTTTACGATATCGTCTTCATCTGGGGTATATTCCAATTTGATTAAGTTCTGAAAATCAAAGGTTGATTGGGTATCGTAATTTGCATTTACATTTAAGCGCGTTCCCACTTTACCTTGCAAACTCATGCTTATTCGTTGATCAAAATCAAAGGTAAAAACCTTTCTGTTTCTTGGAGAGATTGCAGGATTATCTTGTTTGGTATACCGCATTCCTAAATCTATTTCTACAGAACCTTGCGGTTTTACATCAATAGTATTGGACCCAAAAATCCCTTCGAAAAGACTGGAGTTTACATAATAACGCGGTAACATATCTCTCAAGACCTCTTCTTCCTCGGTATTACGTCCATCTACCGTATTGAATTTTTGCATAAAATACAAGCGCATTTGCTCCCGCAGTACTAAATCTTCGTATTGTTTACGCGTTAAAATCAAAGGATAATCGATGTTGAATCCGTCAATGGATTTGGTATATATATAGCGGTCGCCAGCAGGATCATAAGTATATGACTCTACTATGCTCTTAGGATCAGGTAAGTTAATACTTCCTACATCAAACTTTTTACCATTAACGGTATCTGTGACTTGATCAGGTTGTTGAGCTAGAACAAATTGGGTTACCAAAAACACTCCAATAAGCCATACCCATTTAGGGTGAAAAAATATTTTTTGAAAATTCACTTTCAAGTATTATAGGTTTTTTAAAGCTTGTTTAATAATCATCTCTACCGTAGCATCTGGGGTCTGTTTGGCAATTTTATCTACAACTCTTTCCGCCGCTTTTCTTACAAAACCCAAAACTTCTAAAGCTGATAACGCTTCTTCTACATTTGTATTGTTAACAACAAGAGAAACATCGTCAATATTATATAATTTAATTACTTTCTCTTGTAAATCAAGGATTACACGTTGCGCTGTTTTTGCTCCTACTCCCTTTGCAGACTGTATGGTTTTAGCATCATTTGAAGCAATTGCCTGTAACAATTCTCGTGGTGTAATAGAAGACAACATTCCTCGAGCCGTGCTTCCCCCAATTCCTGAAACGGATATTAAAAGTTTAAAAAGTTCTCTCTCAATCTTCTCCATAAAACCAAAAAGTGTATGCGCATCTTCTTTTACCTGAAGAAACGTAAACAATTTAATGTTTTCTGAACTGGTAATCTGCGAATAGGTATGCAAAGAGATGTGAATAAAATACCCTACTCCTCCACAATCTATCACTACATCTGTAGGTGTTTTTTCGACCAGTCTTCCTTGAATATGTGCAATCATCTTTTAGGCAAATTTTATCCAAAAATAGCAAATATATTTTAACTATTTTCTAACAGAATTATTTCAATTGCTTTTTTAGGTCACAAATTCCAAAATTTACAGTTTGTGGTAACAAAAACAAACAAATTAACAGCTATAAAAACAACAAAAGGGCTAATTATTCAATTAGCCCTTTTGTATTTACTTAAAAATCTTTTTTTATTTCTTTTTTCTCATTTCTTTAACTTGAGCATCTACAACAGCTACTGCAGACATATTGACCATTTCTTCAACGCTAGCTCCTAATTGAAAAACGTGAACAGCCTTGTCTAATCCTAAAACAATCGGACCGATTGAAGTGACTTTATCCAATTCCTTCAACATTTTATACATCATGTTGGCAGCATCTAAATTTGGAAAAATAAGGGTATTAACCTTTTTATTTACCAATTTAGAAAAGGGAAATTTGGTCTTAAGCATGTCTGGATTAAGTGCGAAATCTATTTGAATTTCTCCATCAACAACCATATCTGGATGATTTTCATGCAAGTACGATACTGCTTGTCTCATTTTTGCAGGTGATTCATGATCAGCTGATCCGAAATTAGCAAAGGACAACATCGCGATGACAGGATCCAAACCAAACAAGCGAACGGTACGTTCTGTCATCAAGGCTATTTTTGCCAAATCTTCTGCTGAAGGGTTGGGATTAATAGCCGTATCTGCCAAAAACATAGGACCTCTTTTCGTCATCATGACGTTGGTGGTTGCTACCTTAGAAACTCCAGCAGCTTTAGGTATTAATTCCAATATGGGTTTTATTACCGAAGGGTATGATCTCGAATAGCCCGTTACCAAAGCATCGGCATCACCTTCATTTACCATCATCGCTGCAAAATAATTGCGCTCGCGCATCCATTTTTCTGCGTCGTAAAAAGTGGTTCCCTTTCTCTTTCTAGATTCCCAATATGAAGTGGCAAAGCGATTGCGTCGTTCTGCTTCTTCATCCGTTTTGGGATCGATAATTTCAACATCGGCATCAAAACCGATTTCTTTCATCAATTCTAAAATTATCTTTTTGTTTCCCAATAAAATTGGCACGCCAATACCTTCTTCAGAAACAATTTGAGCCGCTTTTAACACATCTAAATGGTCGGCTTCTGCAAAAACCAATCGTTTAGGATCTGTTTTAGCTCTGGTCGTAAGCATTCTAACAATTTTATTGTCGGAACCCATACGCTCGTACAATTCATTTTTATACTTTTCCCAATCGGTAATCGGTTCTGTAGCCACGCCACTTTCCATAGCCGCTTTTGCTACAGCAGGCGGAACTACAGTGATTAAGCGAGGATCAAAAGGTTTCGGGATGATGTATTCTCTACCAAAGGTTAATTTGGTTTCACCATAAGCGATATTAACTTGTTCCGGTACAGAAGCTCTGGCCAATTCTGCCAAAGCAACTACAGCAGCCATTTTCATTTCTTCATTAATCTTAGTTGCACGAACATCTAAAGCTCCACGAAAGATAAAAGGAAAACCTAAAACATTATTAACCTGATTAGGATGATCCGATCGTCCTGTAGCCATAATGATGTCTTTACGCGTATCCATAGCCAGTTCGTAAGAGATTTCTGGTGTTGGATTTGCCATAGCGAAAACCACCGGGTTATCAGCCATGGTCAACAACATTTCAGCAGTTAAGATATCACCACTAGATAAACCGATAAAAACATCGCTACCTACCATGGCTTCAGCCAAAGTAGTGATATTAATATCCGTTGCAAAATCTCTTTGCATATCCGAAATCTTCGGGTCGTCCTTTTTCAAGACCCCTTTGCTATTTAACATGATGATGTTTTTTGGATCAACACCAAAAGCAATATAAAGTTTCGCACAGGCAATAGCGGCCGATCCCGCTCCAGAAACCACCATCTTAACTTCCTGCATCTTTTTACCCGCTAGCTCTACTGCATTGAGCAAGGCCGCACAAGAAATAATAGCCGTACCGTGTTGGTCGTCGTGCATTACCGGAATATTCAACTCCTCTTTCAATCGTCTTTCGATTTCAAAAGATTCTGGAGCCTTAATATCTTCCAGGTTAATCCCTCCAAAAGTTGGAGCAATGTTCTTTACTGTCTCTATAAATTTCTCGACATCTTTAGTATCTACTTCAATGTCAAAAACATCAATATCTGCAAATATTTTAAACAATAGGCCTTTACCTTCCATTACTGGTTTAGATGCTTCTGGCCCAATGTCTCCTAAGCCCAAAACGGCTGTTCCATTCGAAATTACAGCAACTAAGTTTCCCTTAGCAGTATATTTATAAACGTTTCTTACATCCTTTGCAATTTCTAAGCAGGGTTCGGCAACCCCAGGAGAATAAGCCAAGGCTAAATCTCTCTGAGAAGCATATTTTTTTGTCGGTACCACTTGAATTTTACCCGGAGTTGGTTTCGCATGGTACAATAATGCCTCTCTTCGTTTGCTGTCTTTATGCATAATTTTAAGTTTAGAGAAACAAATATACTGCTATTGATTGAAAAAAGAACCGATTGTGCAAGGTGAATTTCAAACTTAAATACACATACAATCATTGAGATTATTGTAATTTTTTAAAGATAAATCATAGATATGGAATTTATAGCCGTGTTTTTATCAGAATATCATGATAAGAAAACCCGTTGCAGAAAAAATTATCCTAAAACGAAAATCAATACGATTAATTATAGCTACAAAAAAGATTATAAAGGCATCAAAAAAAAACGATGTACCTAAATTTAGGTACATCGTTTCTGTATATGTAGTGTGATTTTCTTTAAGTTTTAAAAAAGTCCCCCTTGAGAAGTAGGACGAAACAACCCCAAATGTTTAAAAGCCAAATCGGTCACTTCTCTGCCACGAGGTGTACGCATTATAAATCCCTGTTGAATTAAGAAGGGTTCATAAACCTCTTCGATAGTTTCGGCATTTTCAGAAACCGCAGTTGCCAAAGTAGAAAGTCCAACGGGACCACCCTTAAATTTTTCAATAATGACCCGCAAGATTTTATTATCCATTTCATCCAAACCGTGCGCATCTACATTAAGCGCATTTAAGGCATAGCGTGCGATTTCAATATCAATAGTACCGTTACCCTTAATCTGTGCAAAATCACGCACCCTACGCAACAAAGCGTTGGCAATACGCGGTGTTCCCCGACTACGTCCAGCAATTTCAATTGCTGCCTCCATAGAAATAGGCATTTTAAGTATTCCTGAGCTGCGTTCGACGATACTGGTCAATAATTCGGTATTATAGTATTGCAGCCTACTCTGAATTCCAAAACGAGCACGCATAGGAGCTGTCAACAATCCTGAACGCGTAGTTGCTCCAACTAAAGTAAAGGGATTTAAGTGAATTTGAACGGTACGCGCATTGGGCCCCGATTCAATCATAATATCAATTTTAAAATCTTCCATAGCCGAATACAAGTACTCTTCTACTATAGGACTTAACCGATGTATTTCATCGATAAACAAGACATCGCGTTCTTCTAAATTGGTTAATAATCCGGCTAAATCACCCGGTTTATCCAACACAGGCCCCGAAGTAATTTTAATCCCAACCTGCAATTCATTGGCCAAAATATTGGCTAAAGTCGTTTTTCCAAGACCTGGAGGACCGTGAAACAAGGTATGATCCAAGGCTTCGTTTCTCAAATTAGCTGCTTGTACAAAAACCTTTAGATTGTCTAAAACCTGGTCTTGTCCAGCGAAGTCATCGAAGGAAAGCGGACGTAATCTCTTTTCGACATCTAGGTCGTCCGAAGAAAAATTCTGATTGCTGGGATTTAAATTTTCATTCATAAATGCAAAGGTAATTGATTTTTTTTAATAGCGGATACGCAGATACGCAGATACGCTGATACGCTGATACGCAAATGGGCGTATAGACGTATGGACGTATAGACAAATAGGCTATAACTAAAAATGACAAAAGCCACTTAATAATTTAAGCAGCTATTTGTCGTTATATAAGTAAGATATATTCTAGTGATGTAATTCAGTTTCACCCTCTCTCATAGGTAAATTTTGTGGTGCAAAATCTTCTTCGAATCCAGGTTTACTATAATCATAAGGCCATCTGTGTACTGTAGGCAATTCACCTGGCCAGTTACCATGAATATGTTCTACTGGCGTAGTCCACTCCAAAGTATTTGACTTCCATGGGTTTTGTGAAGCTTTCTTACCGTAGAAAATACTAGAGAAGAAGTTCCATAAAAACACCAATTGGAATGCAGCACCAACTAATGCAAAAACAGTAATAATAACGTTAACATCGGCTAAATCATCAAATAATGGGAAAGCGGTATTAGAATAATAACGTCTTGGAAGACCTGCCATTCCGATAAAGTGCATAGGGAAGAAAACTCCATAAGCACAAACTGCTGTTACCCAGAAGTGAATATAACCTAAGTTTTTGTTCATCATTCTACCAAACATTTTAGGGAACCAGTGGTAAATACCAGCAAACATTCCATAAAGTGCAGAGATACCCATTACCAAGTGGAAGTGAGCAATAACGAAATAAGTATCGTGAACGTTAATATCCAACGTACTATCACCTAAAATAATTCCAGTTAATCCTCCTGTAATGAATGTCGAAACAAAACCAATACAAAATAACATTCCCGGATTCATTTGTAAGTTCCCTTTCCAAAGTGTAGTAATATAGTTAAAAGCTTTTACTGCAGAAGGAATCGCAATCAATAAGGTTGTAAAAGTAAATACAGAACCTAAGAATGGATTCATTCCCGATACGAACATGTGGTGACCCCAAACAATCGTAGAAAGGAAAGCAATAGCTAAAATTGAAGCAATCATCGCACGGTATCCAAAAATTGGTTTACGAGCATTTGTAGATATAACTTCCGATGTAATTCCCATCGCTGGTAAAATTACGATATAAACTTCAGGGTGACCCAAGAACCAGAACAAGTGCTCAAAAAGAACTGGAGATCCACCTTGATAATGCAATACTTCACCTGCCAAATAGATATCAGACAAGAAGAATGACGTACCAAAACTTCTATCAAAAATCAACAATAAAGCTGCTGACAAAAGAACTGGAAAAGAAACGATACCGATAATTGCTGTAACAAATAATGCCCAAACAGAAAGCGGTAATCTAGTCATAGACATCCCTTTAGTTCTTAAATTGATTACTGTAGCAACATAATTTAATGACCCCATCAAAGATGAAGCGATAAAAATTGCCATAGAAATCAACCACATGGTCATTCCCGTACCTGATCCAGGTATCGCCTGAGGCAAGGCACTTAAAGGCGGATAAACTGTCCATCCTGCAGAAGCTGGTCCAGACTCTACAAATAATGAAAGAATCATTATCAAAGAAGAGATAAAGAACAACCAATAAGAAACCATATTTAAGAAACCTGAAGCCATATCTCTTGCTCCAATTTGCAATGGAATCAATAAATTACTAAAGGTTCCACTTAAACCTGCTGTTAATACAAAGAAGACCATGATACTACCGTGCATGGTAACCAATGCCAAGTAAACATCATTTTTCATTACTCCATCTGGAGCAAATCTATCACCTAATAACCAGTTGAAGATCTTAAAAGATTCATCTGGCCAAGCGATTTGCATTCTAAATAAAAGAGACATTGCCACACCAATAATTCCCATGATAATCCCCGTAATCAAATACTGTTTAGCGATCATTTTATGATCTAAACTAAATACGTATTTGGTAAAGAAATTACCCTTATCGTGGTGCTCGTGATCGTGGTCGTGGTCGTGACCATTTGTTATTTCGTGTCCTACTGCTGACATAGTATAATTTTTTGAATAGATAAAACGTGAGAATTATTTAATTCTGTGGGCTATAGCTGTTGAATCAACAACAGTTTCAGTAACAGGCGTAACTGTTTCTACAGGAACTTTTGGAGCTGCTGCTTCCATTGCTGCTGCTTTTTCAGCCTTAACTTGATCACCTAATGATGGTAATTCTTTTAACCATTTATTGAATTGTTCCTCAGTTTCAACTACAATCTTAATTTGCATGTTGTAGTGAGAAGCACCACAAATCTTATTACAAAGCAATAAGTAATCGAAAGTATAAGAATCTAGACCCTCTTTTCCTTCAGCGATTAATTGTTTGCTTTTTTCTCCTCTAATTTTATTAATATTATTAACTTTCTTAACAATTTCAGCTCTTTCACGCATATCTGCTGTAGTAACTGAAGGAGTTAGAGCAAATTGCGTTACCATACCAGGAACACAGTTCATCTGTGCTCTAAAGTGAGGCATATAAGCCGAGTGAAGCACGTCTTGTGAACGCATTTTCAATACTACTTTTTTACCTACTGGCAAATGCAATTCTTTAGCCATCATATCGTCTTGTGAATTGGGGTCAGACATGTCTGCACCAACTACATTGATTCCTTCAATATAACGAACGTTTGCTTTTCCAAGCGTGTTGTCTTTTCCAGAATAACGGATGTCCCAGCTAAATTGTTTTGCGTAAACTTCTACATAAATTACGTCTTCTTCCTCGTCGACAAACATAATGTCGTTCCAAGCAAACAATCCGTATAAAATCAATCCAGACAAAACGATTACCGGAATAATAGTCCATACTGCTTCTAATTTATCGTTGTCTGAGAAATACAAAGCTACATTTCCTTTTTTACCTCTATAACGGAAAGCAAAATAGTGTAATAAAGCTTGAGTGATAATCTGAACTACGAAAATCAAAATCATTGAGATCCACATTAAATTATCCACGTGTACTCCGTGTTCTGAAGCTGGATTGTCCATCAAAGGTAAATCACCGTAGTAATATAAACAATAGATGGTAATCACATAAATAAAAGCTAAGAATCCAAAAGATAAATATCCATTGATATTATTGTCTTTGTCGTTAGCGATCTGGGAATCTGCATCATTTGAAGAAGATCCGATCTGCGTTAGGTCAAATATTTTAGTCAATTGCCAAACAGCAATTCCCAACAATATTACAACGGCTAATATTAATAAACTTGTCATTTGTTTATTACTTTAAATATTAATAATGAAAATGTTTACTCTCTTCAATCAAAGGATTGCCTTTCGCTAATAACGGAGCTTTTGTAAGAGCCGTGAAAACCACAAAGATAAACAAACCAGCAAAGAATAAAAGCGATGCGATCTCGGAAACTCCAATAAACCATGAACCTCCAACGGTACCTGGCATAATCATATTGAAGAAATCCAAATAATGTCCTACTACGATCAAAGAACCAGCCATAACAATAATCCAAGTTAATCGTTTGAAATCAGTATTGATTAACAACAACAAAGGAAGTACAAAGTTAAGAACTAACATACCAAAGAACGGTAATTTATATTCTTGAATTCTAAAGATAAAGTAAGTAACCTCTTCTGGGATATTAGAGTACCACATCAACATAAATTGAGAGAACCATAAGTATGTCCAAAAGATACTGATACCGAACATGAATTTAGCCAAATCATGAATATGACTGGTGTTTACATATTCTAAAAGACCTTTAGATTTTAAGTATAAAGTTACGAAAGCAATAATAGTAATACCCGTTACAAAGAAGCTAGCGAATACGTACCAACCGAATAGCGTGCTATACCAGTGTGTATCGATAGACATGATCCAGTCCCAAGACATCATTGATTCTGTAACGATAAAGAACACTAAAAAAGCTGCAGACAATTTAAAATTCTTTTTGTAGAATTTTAAATCATTTGTTTCGTCAAGAGCTCTAGAGTTCTTAACAGCATAGTGTCTGTATAGGTTCCATCCAGCCAAGAACACTACGGCTCTAATAAGGAAGAAAGGAACATTTAAAAATCCTGTTTTAGCTTGGATAATTGGGTCATTGGCAACAACCTCCGGATCCATCCAAATAAACAAGTGATTTAAATTCATAGTTGACAATACCAATAATACAAAGAAGATAAGCGATCCCGGTAGTAAATACGCGGTAATTCCTTCCATCACTCTAAATAATACTGGTGACCATCCTGCCTGTGCAGCATATTGAATTGCATAGAATGCTAAAACCCCTAAGGAAATCAACATAAAGAAAATACAAGCAATATATAAGGCTGCCCAAGGTTTGTTTTGCATTTGTTGCAGAACGTGTTCTAAGTGGTGTTGATGTTCCGCATGTTCGGCTGCACTCACTTCTGAGTGGTGGCCACCTTCTGCAGCAACTTCATGCGCTCCTCCGTGATGTTGTTCTGTTAAAATACGCTCAACGTCATTAACCGTTTTTGGTGCATTGATAAACCCGTAAACGATACCAATCAATCCTAAGATCATTAGAATCAGTGCGAAGGTTTTCAATCTTTTTGAAAATGTGTACATATCTAAACTTCAAATAAGTTTTACAATTATAATTCTGATTTCAACTTCAACACGTAATCTGCAACCAACCAACGCTCGTGTTGGCTTAATTGGTTTGCATGAGAACCCATGGAATTTAATCCATAAGTAATCACGTGGAATATACCTCCTTCAGTTAACTCACGATCAGCATAACTAGGAACCCCAAGAAATTTCTCTCTTTTAACCAGATTCCCTTTCCCATCACCTTTATCACCGTGACAAACACCGCAATAAATTGCAAACAACTCTTTTCCTTTTTCAGTAGCTCTTTCAGCTTCTGTCAAAGGGGATTTAAGATTAGCTTTTGCAGCTTCTAACCCTTCCGTTGTATTTTCGTATTCATAAGGCTCAAAACCACGAGGCACAGAGTGCTCTGCTGGTAATTGACCTTCTTTACCATTTTTAAAAGCTGTTGATTCAGAATATGTTTCGTAAGCTACTGATTCGTACATATTCGGAAAAAACTGGTAGTTGGGTCTTTCTTTATTAAAACAAGAAGTAGTCAACAAGGAAACCCCTACTAAAGCTGCTATTTTATATATAGTTTTCATTTCTACCATTATTCTTTATCGATTACTTTTACCTCTACTGCACCAGTTTTTTTAAAGAACTCTACCGCTTCATCTTCATTACCGTTCAAGGCAACTTCCATTAAGAAATGGTCATCAGTTGTTCTAACGTCTGGGTTTTCAGCTTCTTTAAAAGGCCATAATTTACTTCTAAGATAAAAAGTAATTACCATTAAGTGGGCAGCGAAGAAAACCGTTAACTCAAACATAATTGGCACGAAAGCCGGCATGTTTTGTATATAACTAAAACTTGGTTTTCCCCCAATATCTTGCGGCCAATCTTCAATCATAATATAATTCATCAGGAACGTTGCAAATGAAAGTCCCACTAATCCATATAAGAATGAAGCTATGGCAATTCTAGTAGGCGCTAAGCCCATAGCTTTGTCCAAACCGTGAACTGGAAAAGGCGTGTAAACCTCTTCAATATGATGATGAGCAGCTCTGGTTTCAGCAACTGCATGTAACAAAACGTCATCATCATTATAAATCGCGTGTATAACTTTAGTACTCATACCGAATTAATGATTTAAAGATTGATTGTTATCGTGATTGGCAGCTCTTGCTCTTTTAAAATTATCACCAGATGATTTAAGAATCGTTTTCACCTCTGCTTGCGCAATTACAGGGAAACTTCTAGAATATAATAAGAAAAGTACAAAGAAAAATCCAATAGTTCCAATATAGATACCCGCATCTACAAAAGTAGGCTGGAACATAGTCCATGAAGAAGGCAAATAATCTCTGTGTAAAGACGTAACAATAATTACGAAACGTTCAAACCACATCCCAATATTTACAATGATAGAGATGATGAAAGAAGCCATAATACTTGTTCTAATTTTCTTAAACCACATTACTTGCGGAGAAATTACGTTACAAGTCATCATTAACCAATACGACCACCAGTAAGGTCCCGTTGCTCTATTCAAGAAAGCATATTGCTCATACTCTACTCCAGAGTACCAAGCTACCCACAATTCCGTAATATAGGCAACCCCAACGATAGATCCTGTAATCATCACAACGATGTTCATCAATTCAATATGTTGTACGGTAATATAATCTTCTAAGTTAGACACCTTTCTCATAATAATCAACAAGGTGTTTACCATTGCAAATCCTGAGAAAATCGCACCTGCCACGAAATAAGGAGGTAAGATAGTCGTGTGCCATCCCGGTATAACAGAGGTTGCAAAGTCAAAAGATACAATGGTGTGTACTGAAAGTACCAACGGCGTAGCTAAACCAGCTAATACCAATGAAACCTCTTCAAAACGCTGCCAGTCTTTCGCTCTACCGCTCCAACCGAAACTTAAAATCGAATAAATTCTTTTAGTAAATGGTGTGATTGCTCTATCTCTTAGCATAGCGAAATCGGGTAATAAACCAGTCCACCAGAAAACCAATGATACCGATAAATACGTTGAAATCGCAAATACATCCCAAAGTAATGGGGAGTTAAAGTTTACCCACAATGATCCAAATTGATTTGGAATAGGTAATACCCAATACGCCAACCAAGGGCGTCCCATGTGAATAATTGGAAATAAACCCGCTTGAACAACAGAGAAGATGGTCATGGCCTCCGCAGAACGGTTAATTGCCATTCTCCACTTCTGTCTGAATAGTAAAAGTACTGCTGAAATCAATGTTCCTGCGTGACCAATACCTACCCACCAAACAAAGTTAGTAATATCCCAAGCCCATCCAACTGTTTTATTTAATCCCCACGTACCGATACCTGTACCGACAGTGTAGATCATACAACCTACTCCCCAAAGGAAAGCAGCTAAAGCAATCGAAAAAACTATCCACCATTGTTTGTTAGCTCTCCCCTCAACAGGTCTAGCCACATCAACAGTTATATCGTGATAAGATTTATCACCTATAACTAAGGGTTTTCTAATGGGTGCTTCGTAATGTGACGACATAATCCTTTATAAGTTTCTTAATTAATAATTAGTTATTTTTAGTTATTTCTAACTTTTACGTGATAAAACACGTTTGGTTTTGTTCCAATATGCTCCAATAAATGATACATTCTATCATCCTCAACTAATTTAGCCACATTCGATTCTTTGTCGTTGACATCACCGAATACCATAGCACCACTAGAACAAGCTGCAGAACAAGCCGTTTGGAATTCATCCTTACTTACCGCTCTACCTTCTTTCTTGGCAGTTAAAATCGTTGCTTGAGTCATTTGGATACACATAGAACATTTCTCCATAACCCCACGTGAACGAACGTTAACATCTGGATTTAATACCATACGTCCTAAATCGTCATTCATGTGATAGTCAAACTCGCTATTTTTATTATATAAGAACCAGTTAAAACGTCTTACTTTATATGGACAGTTGTTTGCACAATATCTAGTACCAACACAACGGTTATAAGCCATATGGTTTTGACCTTGACGTCCGTGAGATGTTGCCGCTACAGGACATACTGTTTCACAAGGTGCATGATTACAATGCTGACACATTACCGGTTGGAAAACTACTTGCGGATTGTCTGCAGATTCTTCAAGACCTTTAAAAGTATTGAAGTTTTCAGAGAAACCTTTTGCATTATTTTTCACATCCACATCTCCTGCAAACGTATCTTCAGAAGAATAGTAACGGTCAATACGCAACCAGTGCATATCTCTACTTCTACGGATTTCATCTTTTCCTACAACAGGAACGTTGTTTTCAGCATGACAAGCGATAACACAAGCCCCACATCCAGTACAAGCATTCAAGTCAATAGACAAATTGAAATGGTGTCCAACGCTACGGTCAAAAGACTCCCAAATATCCACAGAACTAGCCGGAACAGATTGGTGATCTAAAGAAACCATAGGAATAATATTCCAATCCCTAACGTCTTTAGAGTTAAACACCTCTAAAGTTGTTTCTTTAATAATATCTCCTCTACCCATTAGCGTATTCTGCAACTGAACACAAGCAAACTCGTGATCACCTTTCGTTTTCGCAATAGATACCGTCTGAACCGTATTAAAATCATTATACAATTGGTACGCATTAATACCTACCTGCATTTCTTTTTTCATTGCCGCTTTACGACCGTAACCAAAAGACAAACCAACGGTTCCAACAGCCTGACCTGGTTGGATCAATACCGGAACGTTTTCCAAAGTTACACCGTTAACAGTTATCGATGCATAACTTCCGTTAAGACCACCGTTAGCAACATGGTAATTTTTAAGATCAAAAGAAGCTGCATCTGACTTAGAAATAGTCAAATAATTATCCCAAGACACACGAGTCAATGGATCTGGAAACTCTTGCAACCAAGGATTGTTTGCTTGTTGTCCATCACCCATTCCAGTTTTAGTGTATAACACCAATTCCAGACCTGCCGCTTTTTTAGTTTGACCTAAAGTCGCCGCAGCAGCTGCATAATCATGTCCTGCATTCTGGTCGTTGGAAGCAGCAAATTCTGCAAAACCATCATGAACCAATTTATTCCAACTCACGCCGTCTAAGACAGAACTACCTACCGATTTTAAATAATCATAATAAGCAGTAGTACTTCCGTTCCACACCAACAAAGCGTCTTGTAATTGTCTTGTATCAAATAACGGGCGAATCGTAGGTTGCACTACACTGTAGTGTCCTTTGCGAATCATAACATCACCCCAAGATTCTAAGTAATGAGGTAAAGCCGCCGCTATTTTAGTATGTAATACTGTTTCATCCTCTTTCATAGAGAACGATACAGATGTTTTAACCTTTTTAAGTCCGTCTTCGAAAGCCTTAGCATTTGGCAATGTGTAAACTGGATTTACCCCACTCATGATTAACGTATGCACAGCACCCGCATTCATATCTTTCACTAATTGCGCTACTTCAGCACCATTCCCTTTACGAACGTATTTTGGTTTTGATGGTAAAAACGCATTAGAACCCAAAGCTTGGTTAATAGCAAACACCAATAATTGTGCGTTGATATCTTCCAATCCTGAGATTAAAACTCCACCAGTACCGGCAGCTTTTAATTGCTTAGCTGCAATTTCAATTTCTTTATCTCTAGAAGTTGCTCCAGCAGAAACAGAACCCCCAACAATCGCATTGTAAATCTTAACTAATGCTAATTTTTGCTCTGCTACAGTTAATGAAATTCTCTTATCGGCGTTTGCACCAGACAACGACATATTAGCCTCAATCTGGATGTGTTTTGACATTTTACCGTTTTTAGGAATTCTCTTCATTCCGTAAGCCGTATCATATCCACCACCTTGCCAGTCACCCAACAAATCAGCTCCTACAGAAAGAATCAAATCAGCCTGACCAAAATCATAGTCAGCTAAAGCCCGTTCTCCATAAACACTTTGGTAAGCATCTAATGCAGCAGTTGATGAAACCGCATCATAAACAATGTGTTTCGCAGATGGATTTAGAGTCAAAAACTCTCCAATCAATCGGTCCGTAGATGGACTTGCCATGGTATTTGTCAACAAAACCACTTTAGCTCCTGTTGTTTTCGCTTCATCTAAACTCGCTTTGATTTTAGAATTCACATCTTCCCAAGAAGTTGCATTGCCTTCAATTTTCGGTTGCTTTAAACGAAGATTATCATATAAAGACAGTACCGATGCATGTACACGAGCGTTAGCTCCTGACAAAGCACTTGACAAATTATTATTTTCAACTTTAATCGGACGCCCTTCACGGGTTTTAACTAAAATATTTGTAAAATCAAAACCATCAGCAATCGTAGTAGCATAAAAATCTGCTACTCCCGGAATAATTTCTTCCGGCTGAACAACATAAGGAATCGACTTAATCACTGGTCCCTCACAAGCTGCTAAAGAAGCTGCTGCTGTAGAAAAACCAACGTATTTCAAAAAGTCCCGACGAGTAGTTGATGAAGTAGATAAAGCATCTTTATCTCCAAGAAATTCATCTGTAGGAATTTCTTCAACAAACTCATTGTTTCTTAGCGTCTCAACAATAGAACTATTATCATTCAGCT
>JBEBUC010000016.1:0-67676 GCA_040393465.1 Flavobacterium sp.
TTATCAGCTTTCCTACTCTTTTAGAAGTTTTTATTGCAAGTTTTTTAGACTGATTCCTTAACAGGTTGGTAACCGTACCTTTAGCTTTATTGCAGATACGCAGATACGCTGATACGCAGATGGGCGAATAAGCACGAAGTGTAGTACTTTTGAAAGTACTCTATATAATAGCGAAAGCGGATACGCAAATACGCTGATACGCTGATACGCGAATGGGCGAATAGGCGAATAGGCAAATAAAAAGACCTATATAAAAGGAACAAATCATTCATCATGTTTTTTAGCATCTTCTTGTTCTACTTTTTCAAATTGTTCTCGTTGCCCCAATATTCCTTTGATTCGATTTAATAAAAAAGCTACCATCAAGATAATAAGTCCCAGTAATACAAAAGAAAGTACTTTTCCACCTTCGCTCATAGACCATACGTCTAAAACATAAAATTTCACAATAGTGAGTCCTAATAAAGCCAATCCATTCTGGCGTAAAAAAACACGCTGCCTTTTGATACCAAAATACGTCAAAAACAAAGCTATAGCTCCCCAAACTATAGGATAAAAAAGTATATGAGTAGTAAAGAGCACAGTGCTATACTCCTCATAAGTCATTATCCCTCCCAATCCATTAATCCATACCGTTGTATTATCGATAAAGTAACAAAGTAAAATCAAAGAAAACACCGGTAGCAACCAACGAATAACTTTCGGCGATTTTTCATAAGCCGGGTTTTTGCACAGCAACATTAATAAGGTAAGCAAACCTGGAATAGCCAGAAACACTATTAGAAAATAAGTACTACCCAACAACTGATTTACCAATATTGCCATTCTAAATTCAGATAGCA
Organism: Flavobacterium sp.; assembly: GCA_040393465.1. GTDB lineage: Bacteria > Bacteroidota > Bacteroidia > Flavobacteriales > Flavobacteriaceae > Flavobacterium. The sequence goes on from JBEBUC010000016.1 coordinate 843, forward strand.
ACCCTCCTAACACAAGTATCACGATACCTAGAACCACCCAATTGATTACAAAATTCAAAACGCTTTTAGTTGATACCCAGAAAACAATAGCCGCATACGATACTATATACACCAGATAGACCATGGTTTCAAAAGAATCCATCGCTTTTCCTTCTTCAAAAAAACGCAATTCTTTGTTTAACTCTAAAAGAGGTACTAAAAAAGCCAATATTCGCAATATATATACAAACAAACGAGTCACAAAAGTCTGAATATCATTTCTTTTCAACAAGAATTGAGCTATATAAAAAGCCGTGAACAAGACTAATCCTGTTATAAAAACCTTATTAAATAGTAAGATGGTATACACTTCTTGATCTCGTACACTGATATCCATGATATAAGACAAGAGCGCTAAAGTAGCAACAATTAAAAACCCACTATAGAATATTTTGAAATTCGATTTGAAATACAACAGCAGTAAAACCACCATCTCCGCAGCCCAAAATAAAGTGATAAAATAACCATTTAGCTGTATTGGTATAGCCAGTGTAATTAATGAAACAACAATTCCCGTTATGGCATATATATATAGTGAATTTATTTTTCGCTGTTTTCTTAAAAACACCAAAACCACCCCATTCACTAAAGCAAAACTCAACACAATTAACCCTTTCAAGTTCCCCCTCGTGTAATCATCAAACAAATACAAAAACACGCCTAGGAAAACCATGTTATTTAGAATAATCAACACGATTTGCGACACTATGCGCTTCCCCTTCACCGTATTGACCAGAGCAACCATATAAAACTGTACAAAAAACAAAATCGCAAATAAAGAGACTCCCAAATATTGATCTACAAATCCATTTCCTATCCAAGTCATTTTAAAAATCGCCGTTAAAATGAACGCGACATATCCGATGACTATCCAGTTTTTCATATACGACAGGTACAACATTCCTGAATTCAAAATCAAGATATACGAAAACAACACCATATAACTACCGGTACCATTACTGACCATCAACGGCGCCATAAACCCACCCAACAAGGAGAAAACGGCCAATTCCTTTCGATTGTATAGTAGCGATAAGACTACTGAAAAAACCGTAATTAGTATAAGGATCAAAAAGGCAATGGTTTGATTAAACAATTCGTATTCTCGAAATGCCAGAGTTATGGTGATGTAAAAAACAGCGATACCACCACCGACCAGAAGAGAGGAGAAAACAGCGATACTCTTTCTCAATTTATGAGCGATTCCTATCATCAATGCTCCTGTCAATATACCAATTCCCACCCTTCCTACTTCGTTAATCCAATCTTGATCTATAGCGTATTTGACGAAAAATCCAATACCCAAAACGAAAGTAATAATCCCGATTTTAGTCAGTAAGTTGTCCGAAAAGAAGCGTTCTAGGGCTGATTTCACTCTAGGCAATTGCCCTGTTGAAATAGGCTCTCTTTGAACAGGTACAGCTACGGGATTTTCAGATTCCAACGTTGGTACCGCCTGCTGTTGACCCATAGTTGTTTTTGAGGTTTTGTCGACAAAAAGTGCTTGCCCGATTTCTTTTTCGTCAAGTTTAATTAGTTCAGTTGCCTTAGTATCTACAGTAAATACAGGTTGTTGTTGATTATCAACAGTGTGGTTCAACTCTTTTTCATCTAAAGGAATTATACCTGCTGATTTATTGCCGATTCCCGCTTCCGTAGGCGGCGTGTTCAACAACTGTTTACTCAGCTTCTGCAATTCCAACTCTACGCCTGTGAGTTTGACCAATAGACCATCCATTTTAGAAGCAGTTGACAAAATTCTAGACAAGCCTACCACAAACAAAACGATGATTGCTATAAAAACAACAATCATTAAAAATATAAATCCCTCCATAAAATACCAATAAAACAGATTAAGCTTTAGTTGCACTAAAAACAAAAGCTTCCAATTACTATCAAATATACACTATTCTTAAATAACACATAATACGGTGTGAAAAAAACACAAAATAGGCTGTTTTTTTTAAAAAGAGCTAAAACCATCAACTTAACCAAAAGATTTTAGTACAATTTTCAACTTGAGCCAGTCTAATTTATTTTTTAAATATGCTACCTAAACAATAAAAAATAGTTTTTTTTACCAGCACAAGTTTAGTATGTCGAAAAAAAACACTATTTTTATCCTATCAAGCCATTTAAAGCTGCTAAATTTAAAATACTATAATAAATCACTACTAAGGCTTAAAAATTAGTCCGTTAATGAAGTTGATTTTTTTATTCATATATTATAATTAAATTGTGTGTTTTTATTTTTAAACGATACCTCTTTCGCAAATTGAAAGAGGTATTTTTCTTGCTTCATTTTCGTGTTTTTTAAAGATACTTACTAAATTCATCCCTTTCTTTTTATACCCCTCCTCCTTACATCATCCTACAGACTCCCGATTCTAGATTTCATGAGGTGATTTAGCTGTTTTTAATACTAAAACCTAGTATCCTTCTTTTAATAATGATTAATTTTGCACTTTTAAAATTGCATTTTTTATCATTCGCTTTAGCATGAACTGTAACACCACTCAAGATACCATCAAGGTACACCCTATTTATAATATACAATTTGGTTTAGTCTGTTTGAGTTCCTTATTGTTTTCAGCAAGTTTCAATATGTTAATACCGGAATTACCTTCCTACTTAACAGGCTTAGGTGGAGGCGAATACAAAGGACTAATTATCGCACTCTTCACTTTAACAGCAGGTATTTCGAGACCGTTTAGCGGAAAATTAACCGATAAAGTAGGTCGTGTTCCCATTATGGCTATTGGTTCTATCGTTTGTTTTATCTGTGGTTTTCTATATCCTGTATTAACTACTGTTTCGGGTTTTCTTTTGTTGCGTTTATTACACGGATTTTCGACAGGTTTTAAACCTACAGCCACCGCGGCATACGTAGCAGATATCGTTCCCAAGGAACGCTGGGGAGAAGCCCTAGGTATGCATGGGATATGTTTTAGTACCGGTATGGCTATTGGTCCAGCCCTGGGAAGTACCATTAAATTGTATAGTTCAATGGACGTATTGTTCTACGCTTCTTCCGTTTTGGCTCTACTATCTATTGTTATTCTAATGAATATGAAAGAAACGCTGGTTGAAAAAGAGCGATTTCAATGGTCCTTTTTAAAAATATCATGGCCAGATGTATTTGACAGACAAGTATTTCCAGCTGCCTTAATTACTTTTTTATCGTATATATCCTATGGAACTATTTTAACTTTAATTCCCGATTGGAGTGATTATTTAGGACTAACCAACAAAGGAACTTTTTTTATGGTATTTACGATTTCTTCTTTGCTGGTACGCTTTGTGGCAGGAAAAGTTTCCGACCAATACGGTAGGGTAAAAGTAATATATGCCGGGTTAGTACTGTTGTTCGTTGCCCTTTTGATTATTGGTTTTTTTGAATCCGTTGGAGGAATAATAAGCGGAGCTTTTGTATATGGTATTTCATTAGGTGTTTTATCACCTGCTTTAAATGCCTGGACTATAGATTTTAGCAACCCAAACGAACGCGGTAAAGCGATGGCCACTATGTATATCGCTTTAGAAGCTGCCATCGGTGGAGGAGCCTTATTTGCCGGTTGGTATTACCAAGACATCATCAGTAGAATTCCCCTTATTATTTACGCCTCTGCTCTAGTAATTGTATTGGCATTACTCTATTTAGTGTGGAGGAATTTTCAATTGCAAAAGCGATAGTAAAAACAATATAGGCTGTCTTTCTCAGGCAGCCTATATTGTTTTTCATTCTCGATGGCTTCACAGCCAGTAAAAGTTAAATTTCTATACTACCCCCCTACAATTATTGAAACCTCTTTAGTTTTACAACTTCTTAAAAATGGTGATTGCATTATGACCACCGAACCCAAAAGAATTGTTCATAGCAAATCTAACTTCCTTTTTCACGGCTTTATCCAATACAATCGGAATACCGGCAGGTATTTTATCATCCAACTGTTTGATATTTATAGTGGGAGGAATAATGCCCGTTTCAATTGCTTTAATACATAGAATCGATTCCACAGCTCCAGCCCCTCCTAGCAGGTGTCCTGTCATGGATTTGGTTGCGCTAATAGCTAAGGATTGCGGATTGTCGCCAAAAACAGTACGGATGGCTTCCATCTCACACAAATCACCTACAGGTGTTGATGTAGCGTGCGGATTTAGGTAGTCAATTTCTTCTGCTTTTATACCGGCTTCTTGTAAAGCCAAGTTCATAGCATAAGCAGCAGCTTCTCCATTTTCTAAAGGGGAAGTCATGTGATAGGCATCAGTCGTCATCGAAGACCCCACTATTTCACAGTAAATTTTAGCTCCACGTGCCATAGCGTGTTCGTACTCTTCCAAAATCAACGCGCCACCTCCTTCTGCAATTACAAATCCGTTTCTGTCTGCATCATACGGCTTCGATGCTTCTTCTGGATTGTCATTTTGACTCGACATGGCTTTCATTGACGTAAACCCACCAATTGATGCTTCCGTAATGGGGGCTTCCGACCCTCCGGTAACCATAATTTTAGCTTTGCCTAAACGAATATAATTTAAAGCATCCATGATTGCTGTATTTGTAGAAGCACATGCCGAAACCGTAGTAAAGCTCATTCCTCTATATCCGTACTTAATTGCAATCATACCTGGAGCCATATTCGCAATAAATTTGGGAATCAAAAAGGGATTAAATCTAGGCTGGTACTTATTTTCGACGTAATCTTTGATTTCTACCTCTAAGGTTTCCATCCCACCTTGCCCACTTCCCCAGATAACTCCCACATCATACGGAGATAAGGTCGTGAAGTCAAAACCGGAATCTGCAATAGCTTCTGCCGCAGCATATAACGCATATTGGGTAAATAAATCGGTACGTTTTATTTCAATTCTGTCCAAATAAATAGTCGGATCAAAATCCTTTACCTCACAGGCAAATCGCGTTTTAAATTTTGAAGCGTCAAATCGGGTAATCGGTCCGACGCCACTTACTCCAGAAACGGCATTTTTCCAAAAAGTTTCCACATCATTCCCCAATGGAGAAACAACTCCCATGCCTGTTACAACAACTCTCTTCATATAGTTATGTTTTGTTTTTCTTATTTATAAATTTGTTTGGGTACCTTCGGGTAAATCAAAAGTTCCACCGGCGCTAATTTCTTATTCTTTTAGCCTTGTATTCCCAATTTAATCGTTTAGAATTCCCGCCTTAATCGTTTCGCAAATATCATCTTGCAACACTTTTTCTAAAAGCAAGGAAGCCATCAGCGAAGACTGAATAAGATATGCTTGCGATTTTGAAGAGCCTTTAAAACAAAAAACATGGGTTTCCCTTCCTCTTTCTAAAAGCTCACTCAACCAAGCAATTATCGTTTTGCCCATTATTGTCAATGCGTCTTGCATTTCAATAGACAAAGTATCGAAAGAGGGTGCCAAAGCCCCCATCAAACAAACGCAATTCTCCGCTTTTGTACGATCCCATATACCCATATATTGCTCGAGCTGCTCTGTGACCCTCAACTCATTCCAACTCGTGGATAAAACTTCGAATGTAGCCGTCGTTTCTTTTATCACCGTCAGTCCCAAATCGAACTTACTCGGAAAATGATAATGTATAGCCGCATTCTTTACCCCCAGTACTTTGGAAATATCGGCATAACTAAAAGCATTAAACCCTTTTGATCGAATCAACTGATCAGCCAAAACTACAATCTCATGCCTAGTATCTTTCATTTTTCAAATATATAAAAAATACTTATTAGTAAGTAAGTGTTTTTTATTAAAAAAAATCGCAACAAATTGTTGCGGTTTTTCTATCCTTCCTCCTATGCTAAATTAAGACCCTTGCTGATTTTTTTAAAAACCTTTCGTATGATTTAAAACTAAAAATCCAATTGCATGATGAAGTCGTCCATAATATATCCTGAACCGATATCAAAACGCGCTACACCAACCTGCTTAAAACCATGGCGTTCGTAAAAAGAAATGGCTTTAGCATTATTTTTATTTACTGTTAAATAAACGCTTTTTGCCTTATTACTCTTTGCATAGTCGACTACTCTTTTTAAAAGCTCTTGTCCGAAACCACGACTTTGAACTTGAGTATTCAAGTAAATCTTTGATAGAAAAACCCTATTATCCTGTTGTAAAACATAATCAAGATAACCAATTAACTGCTGGTCAACTGTTGCTAACTCCCAAATATACCCCCTTTCAATCTCTTCATTGATTTTTTGTACGGAATACATCATATTCAACATATAATCCATTTGTTCAGCCGTAATGATTGTTTTGTATGTCACTTGCCAAATTGATTGTGCAAGCGGTTGTATTAAAGCAACATTTTCGGCAGTTACTTTAGCAAAATTTATCTTTTCTATTTCCATTTTTTTACCTTAACAATTATTATTTAGATAATTTAGAACTCCGTTTTATCTTTTTTACTTAAAATCCACACCTCTCTTAGGATTCTAAGAACAACCGTATCGCTACGACGTCCCGATGGTAGAAGTAATTCGCTTCGCCCCCTCTCTTTTATATGCTCCTTGGTAGCAATACTACGCAGATCGGTATGGTCTGCTCTAAACGCAACCCCTTCTATATTCCTTGTCTCAAAAGCGTATTCCAAGAGTAAACACTTACAATGTTTATTAATTCCAATACCCTGAAATTCGTTTCCATACCCCATAAAACCAAGCGAAAGCGTTTTGTTTTTGATTATAATATTGTCAAACCGGGTACTTCCTGCATACTTGTTTGCTGCTTTATCCCATACTATAAAGAGATAGTCCGGCTTCAATTGTTTGGATCACAACGTTATGTCTATATATTGCTTTAATCCTTCTTAACCCAAAGCACCAATTGGTGTATGTTTCTCTAATTCCGGTTCATTCAATGAAAAAGGAAGAAGAAAATCGAAATCGGCTTCAGTTACTGTTCGCAAGTGAACGCGATCATCTTCTAACACAAAATCAAAAAGCGGCTTATTGTGTATTCTTCCTTTTTTTAATTAAGCCAACAATATTACGATAATCAAAACACTCCATTGGATAATGACTGCTAAAATAAATTTAAAAAAATTAAATAACACCTAATATATGGCACAACACACCTAAGCTCAGCACCAGAACTTTTGTACCTTGCAATCTAACTTTATTTCAATGAAAATAACAATTATTACTCCGCGTCTATTAATTCGTCCTATAGTTGAGGAGGATGTTGACGGATTTTTTGAATTAGACAGCAATCCCAAAGTACATTTGTATTTAGGTAATCGTCCGGTACAATCCCGGGAAGAATCACTGAATATGATTCACTACATTCAACAACAATATAGCGATAATGGCATTGGACGAATGAGTGTTATTGAAAAAGAGACACAAAAATTTGTAGGATGGACAGGTTTAAAATTAATTACCGATACGGTTAACAATCATACTAACTTTTACGACCTTGGATACCGCTTTATAGAACGCGTTTGGAGCCAGGGATATGCCACAGAATCTGCCTTAGCGGTACTTAGATTTGCTTTTACAGATTTTGCTTTGGAAAATGTCTATGCCATAGCCGATTGTAACAATCTTGCTTCAGATAAAATCTTACGAAAAATAGGTTTAAAAAAATTAGAAACTTTTGACTACGACGGAACTCCACATGGCTGGTATAAAATCACGAGGCAGGATTGGGAGAATAAATAAAAAACCGATTTCAAAATTACATTGAAATCGGTTTAAAAAAAGTTGCTGCAAATTTACATCTCAACAATCTGCATTTGCTTTCACAAACAGATTTAAGGTATTGGGGGATAAAAAAGGAATATCCAAACCCAATCCTCGTATTATAAAAGCAATTCCAAAAAGCACTATAACGTACGGATAGTACCTTAAAATCTTTGAACGAAACGACATAGAAAACATATCCTTAACATAAATAACAGCACTCATTAGTGGTATGGTCCCCAAACCAAAAAGCATCATATACAAAGCGCCTAAACCAATGCTTTGGGTAGCTAAGGCTCCGAATAAAGCAACATATACCATCCCACAGGGTAAAAACCCGTTAAACAAACCTATTAAATAAAGCGACCCTTTAGATTTGTTTTTAAATTGTTTCCCTAAGGCATTTTTTAATTTTGACACCAAGCGATAAAACGGCATTAGGAAATTGAATTTCCCAAGCTTTTGTTGTGGTATCAACACATAAAAGATCATCAACACACCAACTATTATCGATACTTGTTGTTGCAAGCCGGCTAAAAACAATCCTTTTCCAAAAATACCAAAAACCAAACCCAAGCTGGCATAAGCCGTGATTCGTCCTAAATGATAGGTACAAATTTGAACAACTCGCTGCGCAGGGTTATTTTTGGACACCGGAAGCATTACCGCAATCGGACCACACATGCCAATGCAGTGTAAACTACTCAATAGCCCGAAAATCAGCGCTGAAATCAAAGTATGTCTATTTTAAATTAAGGTATTCTGCATACCGATACCCTTTACTTTTATATTCCCATTCCACTGTTATATTCCAGCGACCGCCTACCAGATCTTTGTTAGGTATGAGCAAATTTGAAGAAGATAATGAAATTGGGATTTCAAAATCTAATTTCTGGTTAGACGGTCTGTAAAGGAATATAGTGCCTTTAATATCTTTATAGTCAAACGCATCTGAAAACTTGATTTGCAATCCCTCTTCAGACGGAATCAATTGTACGGCGTCTTTAACACCATTAGAGTTTAATTCTCTAGCATACTCTCCATCTACTTGAATTTCCTCTTGATAATAATTCTCTGTTACTAACTCATTATCGTAATCCGGATTGACTTGTACCTTGATAACATATTGTAAAATAAAAGCCATAAACAATACTATAGCGATAACGATTCCTGTTCCCCAATTAAATTTCATATCTAAACCTATTTATTTGTTGTCATGGTTTCACTATATTCCGCCGGAAACCGACAGAGATACAGCTTTTCTTGACAAGGTTAATTAAAGGTACGTGGTCCTAAGAAATTTGTTGTCGTTGTCTCGATTAATTCCTCCCCATCATATACCTCTATCTTAACATTTGTCTTGTAACTCTTTAGAAAAGCAGGACTAATTTCAACGAACAGTGTTCCTTGTACATACTCCCCTTTTTCAATACTTATAATGGGCTTACCTACTAAAATCACTTCTCCTTTAGGGTCGGCGATTTTAAAATGTATATGCTCAAAATCTTTAGCAGACTTGTTTACTATTTTAAAGGTATACACATTACTAATATTTTCGCCTTTATGTTCAAAAGTCTGACCGGGCAATCTTAAGATAGTAGCTTCTACATCATTTCTTAAAAATAATAAACCACATAATATACCTATTAAAATAGCTAAAACCGCGGTATAGCCCTTCATTCTAGGTGTAAAAACAAATTTCTCTTTCTTTACAATTTCATCTTCAGAAGCATAACGAATCAATCCTTTAGGCAAGTTTACACTTTCCATTATATGATCACATTCATCAATACAAGCAGTACAGTTAACGCATTCTAACTGAGTACCGTTTCGAATATCAATACCTGTCGGACAAACATTAACACATTGTTTACAATCAATACAATCACCAATACCCAATTCAACTCGATCTTGATCTTTTTTAAACTTGGCTCGTCCGAGTTCTCTTTCGCCCCGAACGTGATCATAGGCTACAATAATTGATTTATTGTCCAACAAAACGCCTTGTAAACGCCCATAAGGACAAGCAATAATACAAACTTGCTCTCTAAACCAAGCAAATACAAAGTAAAATACTCCCGTAAAAATCAGTAAAGCAATAAGCGTACTCATGTTGTTTTTAGGACCTTCCTTAACCATGTCCAAAACAGCATCACTTCCGATGATATAAGACAAAAACACGTTGGCAATTAGAAAAGAAATGATAAAATAACAAAACCATTTGAGCATTCTTTTTCTAATTTTCTCACCGTCCCATTTTTGTTTTTTCAATCGAATCTGAGCACCTCGGTCTCCGTCTATCCAATAATCTATTCTTCTAAAAACCATTTCCATAAAAATGGTTTGTGGACAAATCCACCCACAAAATATACGACCAAATGCAACTGTAAAGAGCGTTACAAAAACCACTCCGACAATCATTGATATTACCACGAGATAAAAATCTTGTGGCCAAAATGTAAAGCCAAAAATATTAAACTTACGATCAATTACATTTAACAATACAAACTGATTTCCGTTAACCTTAATAAAGGGAAAAGAAACCAATAGTGCCAATAATACGTAGCTAACTATTTTTCTTTTGTTGTAAAATTTTCCTGAAGGCTTTTTCGGAAACATCCAAACTCTTTTGCCCTCCTCACTGATTGTTCCAATGGAATCTCTAAAACTTTCATCAGGTAATTTTGACATAGCAATTCAAGATTTAAATCGACATAAACTGAAATGTTATCATTTCAGCTTATATCGAATAATAATAATTTCAGTTAATTTACTGCCTCAATATCTGCAACAGTTACTGAATCTGTAGCAACTTCAGCAGCAGGCGTTTCGCTAGGAGCTGCTTCGGTTTTATCAACCCAAATTTCTCCTTCTGCATCTTTAGCATCAGTTGGGTTCGTCCCTTGTAAGGTTAAAACATAACTGGCGATTTTAGCGATATCCGATGGTTTGATACTGACTTTCCAAGCCACCATTCCCTTACCATCACGGCCACCTTCCATAATTGTATTAAATACGTTTTTAATACCACCACCTAAAATCCAGTGATCATCAGTTAGGTTCGGTCCGATACCTCCACCTCCATCTGCACGGTGACATACCACACAATTGGTATCAAAGAGAGCCTTACCGGCAGCCAAATCTGCCGCATCGTCTAAGAAAACAACCTGATCAGCAGTAAGCATATCTGGAGCCGTTTTCTTATATTCCTCAACAGCTAGTTGGGCAGCTAACATCTCTTTGTCAAATTCTGCTGTTTGATTGTCTCCATCAAACATGTGGAAACGAGCCATATAAACTACTGCAAACACTATGGTTGCATAGAATAAATACACCCACCAAGGTGGTAATTCATTATCGAGCTCTTTAATTCCATCATAATCATGATCTAACAACAGCGCACCTTCTTCCTCAATACCTTTGGTACGCGTTAATTTTTTCATTAATTTTTTATAGAATTCAGATTCCGTAAAAGGTCTGTTTTCTAGTCGCTCTTTTTCGGCTCTTTCCTCTTCTGTCATTAATCTCGTCATCACTTTATCCGTAGCTGCAGCAACTATTTCCACAGCGATTAAAGCAAAAAGAAACAAAAACAAAAGCACTAATACGATTGGATATTCCACAAATGCGGGTTGTTCTCCCGAATCGATTCCGTATTCCAATGCCAAAAAGAACAAGGCAAAGAGCACGGGAACTCTTACGTATACTGGAAAATACTTTTTCATGGCTACTTATTTTTTGATAGATTATTTAATTCTAATTCCTCCTCAAAAGGAAGCTGACTCATTTCATTAATTTTTTCCTTTTTATAGGTGTACACCCATACGGTTAATCCCGCAAAAAAAAGAAAGAAAATAATCAAGGCCATAATCGGATAAATCTCAATCCCTGAAATCGTATCCATATTGTGTTTAATAAACTTTAACATAGTCGATTATTTTTCAGTTGTTTTCACTTTTATATCCGTACCAAGTCGTTGTAAATAAGCAATCATAGCCGTAATTTCGCGTTCGCTCATCGGAACAAACTCTTCACCACGTAAGGCTGCTGTTTTTTTACTTTCTTCATAACTCTTTACAAAGTCAGGATCATTTTCTAGATTTTTCTCAATCTGCTCCGCTTGCGCTTTCATATTTGCTCTTGCGTTGGCAATATCCTCTTCTGTATATGGTACACCCAATTTAGCCATCACTCTCATTTTCGTTTCAATATCTGAATGATCCATTTGCTTATTATCAAACATCCATTTATAAGCTGGCATAATTGAATTTGGCGACGTACTCTGTGGATCATACATGTGGTTAAAATGCCAGTTATCTGAATATTTACTACCAATTCGCATTAAATCTGGTCCGGTTCTCTTAGATCCCCATAAGAATGGATGATCGTAAACATACTCACCAGATTTCGAGTATTCCCCATAACGTTCAACCTCAGAACGGAAAGGACGTATCATTTGTGAGTGACATCCCACACAACCTTCTCGGATATATAAATCTCGTCCTTGAAGCTCTAAAGGAGAATATGGCTTAACACTCGATATGGTAGGTATATTCGATTTCACAACTATCGTTGGCACAATCTGTATAATTCCTCCAATCAAAATCACAATCGTAGCCAAAATCGTTAATTGAATAGGCTTTCTCTCTAACCAGCTATGGAAACCTTCCGCACCGATTCTCTTTGGTGAAATTTTTGCTAAAGCTGGAGCCTCTGCAAATTCATCTACTATAGTTTCTCCTTTACGTACTGTTTTATAAACGTTATATATCAATACTAACATTCCGATAATATACAACGACCCACCTATGGCTCTCATCCAATACATTGGTAAAATAGCAGTTACCGTTTCTAAGAAGTTCCCGTATTTTAAAGTTCCATCAGGATTAAAATCTTTCCACATTAAGTGTTGATTAAATCCAGCCACATAAAGCGGGATTGTATAGAGTATAATCCCCAATGTTCCAATCCAGAAATGGAAATTTGCTAAAGTTTTTGAATACAGTTCCGTTTTAGTCATTCTTGGAATCAACCAATAAACCATACCGAAAGTCATAAAGCCATTCCATGCTAGTGCACCTACGTGAACGTGCGCTACAATCCAGTCGGTAAAGTGAGCAATAGCATTTACGTTTTTCAAAGACAACATTGGCCCTTCAAACGTAGCCATACCGTATCCTGTAATGGCTACTACAAAGAATTTCAGAACAGGATCAACGCGAACTTTATCCCAGGCACCACGAAGCGTAAGCAATCCATTAATCATACCTCCCCAAGATGGTGCAATCAACATTACAGAGAAAACAACTCCTAAATTTTGTGCCCATTCTGGCAAAGCAGAATATAATAAGTGGTGTGGTCCTGCCCAGATATATAAGAAAATTAACGACCAAAAGTGAATAATCGATAATCTATAAGAATAAATAGGTCTATTTGCTGCTTTAGGCAAATAATAATACATCAATCCCAAGAAAGGTGTAGTCAAGAAGAAAGCTACCGCATTATGTCCGTACCACCACTGAACAAGAGCATCTTGAACACCAGCATAAACAGAGTACGATTTCAACATATGTACCGGCCATTCTAAACTATTAAAAATGTGTAGAACTGCTACAGTAACAAATGTGGCTAAATAAAACCAGATTGCCACATATAAGTGACGCTCTCTTCTACGCATAATGGTCATGATCATATTGATACCAAAAATCACCCAAATAAGAGCAATCATAATGTCAATTGGCCATTCTAACTCAGCGTATTCCTTTGATGATGTGAATCCTAACGGTAAGGTAATTACCGCGCAGACAATAATGATTTGCCACCCCCAAAAGTGAATTTTGCTCAGCACATCACTGAACATCCTCGCTTTTAGCAATCGCTGTAAAGAGTAATAGATACCGCCAAAAATAGCATTTCCGACGAACGCAAAAATCACCGCATTGGTATGCAATGGTCTTAATCTACCATAACTTAACCACGGAATCCCATCGGTCAAGTTTGGAAACAAAAACATTACAGCCAAGAGCAATCCCACTAACATCCCTATCGCTCCAAAAAGAATTGAAGCATAAAGAAACTTCTTTACAATTTTGTTGTCATAGTAAAATTGTTGCACTTCCATAGTTGTTTATATTTGATTTTCATTAGTTTTTTTAGGAGTCGACTCTTTTTTTTCGGATTTAAGTTCATCGTCAAAGAGCATACGGACGGAAGGAGTATAATCGTCATCAAACTGGCCATTTCTAACCGACTTGATAAACAAGTACAAGAAGACAGCAGCAACAAAAATGCTGATGCAAATCAATATATACATAACACCCATACCTTTATAATTTATATCAAAATTAACGTATCCGCTATAATTAAAACATGATAATTATCACATTTATTATCTATTTTATTGCTTTTTAATTTTTTTCTCGTGAATAATAATTACTCATTATTGTCACAAAACTAATCATGGATGCTGTGCTTATAGGCATTAAAATCGCAGCAATTAAAGGCGATAAGTGATTGCTAACAGCAAAAGACAATCCTATTACATTGTAGGTCAATGCTAAAACATAGCTCATCTTAATGGTTTTGATACCATTTTTTGAATATGTTAAAAAATACCCAATTTTATTAAACTCAGAAGCATCCAAAATGGCATCGCTCGCCGGCGTAAAAACATTGACATTTTCTGCAATAGACACTCCTACATTACTTTGAGCTAAAGCACCAGCATCATTCAACCCGTCGCCAATCATCATCACGTTCCGCCCCTGTTTTTGCAATTGTCCTATATAGTCGAGTTTCTCTTCAGGTTTTTGATTAAAAACCAAAAGAGTATCTGGAGGTAAGACTGTATTTAAATAGGCCGCTTCTCCTTCATTATCTCCAGACAATACGTGTAGTTGATATCCTTTTGTAGCTAGCTCCGAAAATAATTTCTCCAAACCATCGCGGTATTGATTTTCAAAAACAAACTTTCCCTTATGAACCCCATCAACTTGAATATATACTCGGGTTTGTATTTCCTGGTCATTTTCGTGAAGTTCCAGAAAACGAGCCGAGCCGATTTTATAAGTTATACCATCGACCGTCCCCACTAAACCCAAACCGCTGACTTCTTCAAAATGAGCAACTACCGTTATGACGCCTTGCGGTAAAAAACTATATAACCTGCGACTCAACGGATGGTTTGAGCCTCTAATAATATTTTTAATAGCCTGCTGCTCTTTTATATTTAGCGCTTCGCCTTCATAGCGAATCTGTGAAGCAATCTGTGTGGTTAACGTACCGGTTTTGTCAAAAACCACCGTATCCACTTTAGCCAATTGCTCGACCACAGTAACGTTTTTTAAATAAAATTTCTTCCGTCCCATAATTCGAATCACATTACCCAAAGTAAATGGCGCCGTTAAAGCTAAAGCACAAGGACAAGCGACTATCAGTATGGCCGTAAAAACATTGAAGGCCGCATTGACATCGATAAATACCCAATATGCAAATGCAATTATAGACAACAGAATTAAGGCTGGGGTAAAATAATGACTAATTTGGTCGGTAATCGTCTTGTATTTTAGGTTGACTTTTTTCTGAAAGACGTCATTGCTCCACAGTTGAGTTAAATAACTTTGAGACACCGAGCTAACGACTTCGATTTCTATCAATTCACCGACTTGTTTACCACCAGCAAAAAGTTTATCTCCCGATTTTTTCTCTACCGGAACCGCTTCACCTGTAACAAAACTATAATCGATAAAGGCACTATCCGAAATTAAAACCCCATCAACTGGCAACAATTCTTGATTGCGAATTAACAGCCGATCACCGCGAATCACATCGTATATTTGAACCGACGACTCGGACTTATCTGCATGAATTTTCGTTACCGCAATAGGGAAGTACGATTTATAATCCCTTTCGAAAGACAGAAAATTATACGTACGTTGTTGAAACAACTTACCCAACAGCATAAAAAATACCAAGGCACACATACTGTCCAAAAAACCTTGACCATGCCCTACTACGATATCCACCACACTACGAATAAACATAACGATAATTCCCAATGCCATCGGAATATCTATGGTGTACATCTTAGAGCGAATTCCCTTCCAAGCAGCTATATAATAACCAGAAGCAGAATAAAAAAAGACCGGTAACGATAGCAACAATATTAACCATCGAAAAAAGTCTCTATATTCGTTAATCCAATAATCGTTAATGTTAAAATATTCAGGAAACGACAACATCATGACATTACCAAAGCTGAAAAATGCAATGCCAATTTTATAAACTAAACTACGATCGACTGTTTGTTTTTTAGGGTCGAAATTTTCCAGGCTGATGTAAGGATTATAACCAATTTTACCGAGCAGCAAGGCTATATCCTTAAGACTAATTACCGAAGAATTAAAAGTTATGGTTACTTTTTTAATAGGAAAATTAACCATAGAACGGTAAATTCCCTCATTGAGTTTTTGTAAGTTTTCTAAAATCCAAATACAGGAACTACAATGAATATGAGGAACATACAAGGTTACTATCGATGTTTCTTCGTCCTCAAAATCCAATAATTTACTGCGGATATCCGGATTGTCTAAAAAATCGTATTGGGTTGAAAACACCTCGGGTGTTGCCCCGGGAGAAACTTCAAATTCATAATAACTACCTAAGTCATTTTCGTTAAAAATTTCATATACTGTTTTACATCCTTTACAACAAAACTCTTTTTCGTCAAAGACTACGCGATTAAACTTAGTCACCTCATTCCCACAATGATAACAACTTAACTTCCCCATTTTTGCTCTATTTTACCTGATACAAATTTCCATTTATTAGCTAGAATATTATATGACATTTATCATAAAAATTTATTATATTTGTATAAGAGCAAACAATAATATAAAGTGTTATGGGGAAGTGTGAACAATGTATTGTAAGAGAATTTAGTTCCTTAAAAGCTTTAACCAGAGAAGAACTCTTAACAATCTCAGATTCAAAAAGTTCTGTTGAAGTAAAAAAAGGTGAAATTCTTTTTAACGAGGGCGAAAACTTAAATGGTGTTTATTGCGTAAAAGAAGGCGTTTGTAAATTGACTAAGCTCAACTCAAATGGAAAAGACACTATATTGAAGTTAGTAACCAAGGGAGAATTATTGGGACAACGTTCCATGATTAATGAAGAGGCTTCAAACTTAAGTGCCGTTGCCTTGGAAGACATGAAGGTGTGTTTTATTCCCAAGAACGATGTAATGAAATATTTCTCGGAAAACAATAAATTTTCTTTACTCATTACTAAGGACATTTGTAATCATTTAAAAGATGCTGATCAAGTATTGGTTAATCACACACATAAAACGGTAAAAGAACGCTTGGCTATCGTATTATTAGGACTGCATGAAATTGCGGGAACAGATTCAAACAACGGTTCGCTCAACATCCAGCTTTCTAGAGAAGACTTAGCTAATATGGTGGGTACTGCAACAGAAAGTTGTATCCGTTTATTATCGGAATTTAAAAAAGACGGCTTTATAGAGCTCTCTGGTAAAAAAATTGTCATTAAGCGATTTGATCAATTAAAAAATTTAGCCGAATAAGCACAGTGATCAATTCTTGTAAATTCCATCCTAAAAAGCGAAGCAATTTATCTTTTAAATGATAAAAAAATGTATTTTCGCACTATGATGAATAAAAATGATATAGAGGAAGTAAAATCATTAATTGCTTCCCCAAAAAAAATAAGCATAATCCCGCACCGCAATCCAGATGGTGATGCAATGGGATCAACACTAGGTTTGTACCATATTTTAAAGCAATTAGATCACGATGTTACCGTTATCTCCCCCAATGCTTTTCCCGACTTTTTAGCCTGGATGCCCGGATCAAACCAGGTAGTTGTTTTTGAAGAAAATAGAAAAAAAGCAGCGGAAATTCTACAGCAATCCGATTTGGTTTTTACCTTAGATTTTAATGTATTGTCCCGCACCGGAGATCAGATGACTTCCGTTTTAGAAGGGCTTAGTACAACTTATATTATGATTGACCATCATCAAATGCCGGCCAATTACGCTAGATATACTTTTTCCGATACCACTTATGGGTCAACTTGTGAATTGCTTTACATGCTTTTGCAAAAACTTGAATTAAATTCCCTGATAAACAAAGAGGTTGCAAACTGTATTTACACCGGTATCGTGACCGATTCCGGTTCGTTTCGATTTCCTAAAACCACCGCACAAACACATCAAGTAGT
The DNA here is from genome assembly GCA_040393465.1 of Flavobacterium sp. GTDB lineage: Bacteria > Bacteroidota > Bacteroidia > Flavobacteriales > Flavobacteriaceae > Flavobacterium. The sequence continues at coordinate 18,821 of JBEBUC010000016.1, forward strand.
TGCCGCCTTAATAGAAAAAGGCGTGGACAACCCAGAAGTCCACAACGCCTTATTTAATAACAGCAGCTATAACCGCTTGCAACTATTGGGGAGAGCCTTACAAAACATGGTTATACTGCCCGAATACAAAACATCTTATCTTTACTTAACGGAAGCAGAATTAAATCAATTTCAACATCGTAAAGGCGATACCGAAGGTTTTGTCAATTATGGGCTTTCCATAGACGGTATTGATTTCACAGCCTTTTTTACTGAAAATAAAGAAGAAGGAATTATTAAAATTTCTTTCCGCTCTCAGGGAAATGTAGATGTTAATGAATTTGCAAGAACTTATTTTGAAGGAGGCGGACACATCAACGCTGCCGGAGGTAAATCGACTTTGTCCTTAGAAGAAACTCTTGAGAGGTTTAAAAACATTGTAACCACAGCAAAACCCTAATTTATGAAAAGCATTTTTTTATGGGGTACCATCCTTAGCTTAGCTTTATTAAGCAGTTGTAAAGAATCAGAAGCACGAAAACCGCTTGCGAAAAGTAATGAATCGGCGGCAAAATCATCAGTCGAACGCAATATAGAGCAGAATAAAGCCGAAGAGCTATTGCTAAAAGACTTTATGGCTAAAGACAGTTTAAAACACTATATTTCTTCAAATCAAGGTTTTTGGTATATTTACGAACACCAAAACGTGCGCGATTCGGTTCGTCCTAAGAAAGGAAATTTAGTGGAGTATGAATATGAAGTTGCCGATTTAGACGGAAACATCTTGTACAGCAAAGCCAACATCGGTGTTAAAAGTTATTTAGTAGATCAGGAAGATCTTTTAATCGGTTTGCGACAAGGACTCAAATTAATGAAAAAAGACGAGGAGATAAGCTTTGTTTTCCCGTCTCACTTAGCATATGGCTACAGTGGTGATCAAGATAAAATAGGAATCAACCAACCGCTTGTATACCGGGTTCGCCTGATTGCTATACAAAATGAAAAATAAAAACTATAAAATGAAAAAAATGACAAGTTTATTTCTTAGCTTAATTGCTGTTGTTTCAGCCTGCAGCTCCCCAAAAGAGCAATATGGAGACGGTTTATATGCCGACATCCAAACGAGTAAAGGCCAAATCGTTATTCAATTAGAATACGAAAAAGCACCGATGACGGTTGCCAACTTTGTTTCACTCGCAGAGGGCACCAACCCTTATGTCGATAAGAAATACAAAGGGAAACCTTATTATGACGGACTAACTTTCCATAGAGTTGTCAATGACTTTATGATTCAAGGTGGAGACCCTAACGGCGATGGACAAGGTGGTCCGGGCTATATATTTAGAGACGAATTCGCAGAAGGTCTTGTTCACGATAAAGCGGGAATTTTATCTATGGCCAATAGCGGCCCTACTACCAATGGAAGTCAGTTCTTTATCACCCATAGAGCAACACCACATCTAGATGGAGTACACACGGTTTTTGGACATACCGTTAAAGGTTTGGACGTTATTAATGCGATTCAACAAGGAGATAAAATCGAAAAAATAACCATTATCCGTGAAGGAAAAGCGGCTAAAAATTTCAATGGAGCCAAAGAATTCAAAAAATACTTTGAAGAAGAAGCTAAAGCCCAACAAGATAAAAAAGAAAGTCAAGCAAAAGCACAAGCAAAATACGCAGCTTTGTTTACCGATCTTAAGGCTAAAGCAACCAAAACCGACTCGGGTCTCTCTTATGTAATTACTAAAAAAGGAACTGGAGCTAAACCAGTACACGACCAAGACGTATTTATTCACTATGCTGGATTTTTCGAAGACGGAAAATTATTTGACACAAGTAGAGAAGATCTTTCTAAAGAATTTGATATTTTTAATCCAAGAAGAGCTGCTGCCAAGCAATACATTCCGATTCCTTTTAAATTCGGAAAGAAACAAGGCTTAATTCCAGGTTTTATCGAAGGATTAGAACAAATGAGTTACGGAGACACGGCCATTATCTTTATCCCTGCTCATTTGGGATATGGAGAGCGTGGTATGGGAATGATTCCTCCAAACACCAATTTGGTTTTCGAGTTACAACTTTTACAATCTCAACAATAATTTTAAAAAGCGCTTTATAAGCGCTTTTTTTATGCCTTAAAAACCGGTCTTATTCTATATAAAATTTTATTCCATTTCTTCACTTGCCTGACCAAAAAGTAAATCATTCAATTACAAAACTAACATTAAAAACAAGTCGTGAGCATCCGCTACATCAACTATCTAAACAGCAGCGGTAGTTTTACAGCCCCTAATACAAATTCCAAGCAAAATCCCCGTAGTCTAGAATAAACCTGCTTAAATCCTTTCTAAAAGCAAAAAGGGATTGCCTTTGCAGACAATCCCTTTTCTATAGTAACCTCAATGATTTATTCTTCAACAAGCACCCATTCTCCAGAACTCAACAAAGCTTCTGCTTTTTTGTATTTCATGGTTTCTACTTCACCTGTCATCACTTTTCTAAGAGTAACGGTGTCGTTTCTGTTGATTTTTGGTGCATCTCTAACAATGGTTTCTTGTACCGGTTGCTGATGTTGTACTGTTTCACCAGCTTGATTTTGACGTACTTTTTCAACTGTCTCTTCAATATTCAACACCTCTTCTTTAGAAACCTTATAATTTTCTGCTTTTTTAACCTCTTTTGGAGCTTCTTGTACCGGCGGGTTTTGCACAGGTAAATCGCCCTTCATCAAAAACGAAATCGCTTCTTGATTAATATCACCTAGGGTTTTCTTAAACAAATTAAACGCTTCAAATTTATAGATAAGCAAGGGGTCTTTTTGTTCGTGAACAGCCAATTGAACCGACTGCTTTAACTCGTCCATCTTTCTTAAATGTTTTTTCCAAGCTTCATCAACAATCGACAAGGTAATGTTTTTCTCAAAATCATTTAACAAACTCATCCCTTCAGAGTTGTATGCTTTTTCTAAATCTGTTACCACATTTAGGTTTTTGATTCCATCAGTAAAAGGCACTACGATACGCTCAAATTGTCCTTTGTTATTTTCGTAAACATTTTTAATTACTTTGAAAGCCTCTGCGGCACTGCGCACCGATTTTTCTCCATAATTTTTAAATACAAAATCGTATAATTTATCGGTCAATTCCGCTTCAGACATTTTTCTAAATTCATCCTCTGTAAAAGGCGAACCCGCTCCAAAGTAACGGATTAATTCAAATTCAAAATTTTTATAATCACCAGCGCCTTTACTTTCGATAACTACGTTTTCACAAAAGTCATACATCATATTGGCGATATCCACTTTTAGACGCTCTCCGAATAGTGCATGTCTTCTTCTCTTATAAACAACTTCTCTTTGCGCATTCATTACGTCATCATATTCCAATAAACGTTTACGAATACCAAAGTTGTTTTCTTCCACTTTTTTCTGTGCTCTTTCAATAGACTTGGTCATCATAGAGTGTTGAATTACTTCGCCCTCTTTCAATCCCATTCTGTCCATCACTTTAGCCACACGTTCCGATCCAAATAAACGCATTAAGTTGTCTTCTAAAGACACGTAAAACTGTGAACTTCCCGGGTCACCTTGACGTCCAGCACGACCTCTTAACTGACGGTCAACACGACGCGAATCGTGACGTTCCGTACCGATAATTGCCAATCCACCTGCTTCCTTAACTTCTTTCGAAAGCTTGATATCCGTTCCACGTCCAGCCATATTCGTAGCAATAGTTACGACTCCAGCTTTCCCCGCTTCTTCTACAATCTGAGCTTCCTGTTTGTGCATTTTTGCATTCAAAACATTATGCGTAATTCCTCGCATTTTTAAAGAACGGCTCAACAATTCCGAAATCTCTACGGAAGTCGTACCGATCAATACCGGTCTTCCCGCTTCTGATAACGCAACAACGTCATCGATTACCGCTTTAAATTTTTCACGAACTGTACGGTAAATCAAATCTTCTTTATCCAAACGTGAAATACCACGGTTTGTAGGAATTTCGATTACATCCAATTTATAAATCTGTAAAAACTCTCCTGCCTCCGTCGTTGCCGTACCGGTCATACCAGAAAGTTTTTTGTACATTCTAAAATAGTTTTGCAAAGTTACTGTTGCAAAAGTTTGGGTAGCCGCTTCAATCTTTACGTTTTCTTTTGCTTCAATCGCTTGATGCAGTCCGTCTGAATAACGACGCCCATCCATAATACGTCCCGTTTGTTCGTCAACAATTAAAATTTTGTTTTCGATAACCACATATTCGGTGTCTTTTTCAAATAAAGTATACGCTTTTAACAATTGACTTAAGGTGTGAATACGTTCACTTTTTACTCCAAAATCCTGGAATAAACGTTCTTTATGTTCCGCCTCCTCATCTTTACTCAAGTTCATTTTTTCGATACGAGTCATTTCCATTCCAATATCCGGTAACACGAAAAAGGTTTCGTCGGTATCTTGAGAAAGGAATTTAATCCCCATATCGGTTAATTCAACTTGGTTGTTTTTTTCTTCGATAACAAAATACAAGGCTTCATCCACTTTGTGCATGTCGCGATTGTTATCTGCCATATACTGATTTTCAGTTTTTTGAAGAATTTGCTTTACGCCCTCTTCACTCAAAAATTTAATCAATGCTTTATTTCTAGGTAAACTACGGTAAGCTCTCAACAATTGAAATCCACCATCTTTTGTATTACCTTCTCTAATAAGTTTTTTAGCTTCTGTCAAAAATCCATTAGCCAATTTACGCTGTAGTTCAACTAAATTGTGAATTTTTGGTTTTAATTCATTAAACTCATGACGATCTCCTTCTGGTACAGGACCTGAGATAATCAACGGAGTTCTTGCATCATCAATCAATACCGAATCGACCTCATCGACGATGGCATAATTGTGTTTTCTCTGAACCAATTCTTCTGGCGTATGTGCCATATTATCTCTCAAATAATCAAAACCAAATTCGTTATTTGTTCCATAAGTAATATCTGCCATATACGCTTTACGTCTTCCAGCAGAATTTGGTTGATGTAAATCGATACAATCTACTGACATTCCGTGAAACTCAAAAAGCGGTGCTTTCCAAGCGCTATCACGTTTAGCCAAGTAATCGTTGACCGTTACTAAATGCACTCCATTTCCAGTCAAAGCATTTAAATAAAGCGGCAAGGTAGCTACCAAAGTTTTACCCTCTCCAGTTTGCATCTCTGCAATTTTACCTTGATGCAATACAACCCCACCAATCAACTGAACGTCGTAGTGAATCATATCCCAAGTTACTTCTTTTCCAGCTGCAGACCACGTATTTGCCCAATAAGCCTTATCTCCATCAATAGTGATATACGGCTTTTCTGAAGCAAATTCTTTGTCTTTTTCCGTTACTGTAACCTCAACAGTTTCATTTTCCTTAAAACGTCGTGCCGTTTCTTTTACCACAGCAAATGCTTCTGGTAAAATTTCCATTAAGGTTTTTTCTGTCAACGTGTACGCTTCTTTTTCCAAAGCATCAATAGAAGAATAAATCGTTTCTCTTTTATCAATGTCATTTGTTTTTTCAATTTCCTCTTTATAAGAAGCAATCTTAGCATCTTTATCCGCTTTAGATTGTTGAATTCTTTCTTTAAAGTAGAACGTTTTCGCGCGAAGTTCGTCGTTAGACAAACCCGATAACGAACCTTCGTAAGATCTAATCTTGTCAATCAAAGGCTGAATTTCTTTGATATCTCTCTGCGATTTATCACCGACAAAAGCCTTTAATATGGTGTTTATGAGATTCATAAATTATGTGTTAATTATATTATATTTTTTGTAAACAAATTTAAATAAAAAAAAAGCCTCATCTGAGACTTTTTCTATTATTATTTAGTATTCATCCTCGTTCCAAAGATAGTCTTCGTCGGTAGGATAATCCGGCCATATCTCTTCCATTGACTCATAGATTTCTCCTTCGTCTTCGATGGATTGAAGGTTTTCAACCACCTCTAGTGGAGCCCCTGTTCTAATTGCATAATCAATAAGTTCATCCTTCGTGGCTGGCCACGGAGCATCGCTTAAATAGGATGCTAATTCTAAAGTCCAATACATCTTATATCGATTTAAGTTTTTTGCAAAAATAATTTTATTACTGAAATAATCAAGTCTTTTTTGTATTTTTTATGATAAAGTTAAGAACATTTATTATTTCACCTTAGAAAAGCTCCTTAAAAGCCCCGTGTCTAACTATTCTTTGTCTTGACGAGGAATCCATTTCACTTCCTTTGCGTGCAAGTCAAAAGTCAATTTTCGTGCCAGTACAAACAGATAGTCAGAAAGTCGGTTCAAATACTTCAAAACAAATTCATCTGTGGGTTCTGACTCGTTTAATTGTACTGACAGCCGCTCTGCCCTACGACAAACACAACGTGCAATATGACAGTATGACACGGTCGTATGACCACCAGGCAACACAAAATGAGTCATCTGAGGCAGAAAAGATTCCATTGTATCGATTTCATTTTCCAAAAAAGTAATATCGGCTTCCGTTATCTTTGGAATATTCAAACGTTCCTTACCATTTTTTAAAATTGCTTTTTCAGGATCAGTCGCCAATATGGCTCCAACGGTAAACAATCGATCTTGAATTTCTATCAATGCTTCTTGATATAAGACATTAATCTCCTGATCACGAATCAGTCCGATATACGAATTTAACTCGTCTACTGTTCCGTAACTCTCAATTCTAATATGGTGTTTCGGAACACGTGTACCACCAAAAAGCGCTGTGGTTCCTTTATCACCAGTCTTTGTATAAACTTTCATAAAATATTTTCTTTATTTAATTCTTGTATCACTCTCCACTACGCCATCACGTAAGCGAATAATTCGATGCGCGTGTTCTGCAATATCCTCCTCATGTGTAACCAAAATAACGGTATTGCCGTTGGCGTGAATCTCGTTAAACAATCCCATAATCTCTATAGAGGTTTTGGTATCTAAATTTCCCGTCGGCTCATCAGCCAAGATTATAGAAGGTTTGTTTACCAATGCCCTAGCTACAGCAACTCTCTGTCGCTGCCCTCCCGACAATTGATTCGGTTGATGATCCATCCTATCAGACAACCCTACTTGATTTAAAACCTCCTCTGCTCGCTTATTGCGTTCTTGTTTAGAATAGCCTGCGTAAACCATCGGTAAGGCCACATTATCTAAAGCCGTCATACGAGGCAACAAATTAAAGGTCTGAAATACAAAGCCAATTTCTTTATTTCGTATTTCTGCCAATTCATCGTCGTTCATCTTACTCACATCTTTATCGTTTAAGAAGTAAGTACCCGACGACGGTGTATCCAAACAGCCCAATAAATTCATCAAGGTTGACTTACCAGAACCCGAAGGCCCCATTAGTGCTACATATTCCCCCTTTTCAATAACCAGATCAATGCCTTTTAAAACATAGACGGTTTCACTGCCCAAAGGAAAATTACGCGTAATACCTTGTATTTTGATAATGGGATGTTTCATATATAATAACTTATTACTTTCCAACGACATACCAGCACCTCGTAGCTCGCTGTACAACTACAACGGAGATCATCTTTTGATAGGAGTCGGAATATTACTCAAATAAACAAAAAAACTTTAACTATTAGTAGTATAAACAAACTAATTGTTACAGGTTTATAACCGGATTGTAAAATGTTGTTTTAATTGTTCTTTACGAATAAACACCAAGCCGTAAAAGTAAAAATCCATAGTTACCGTAGTTTTGGCATTCCGAATCAATTGCTGCCAAAGTGCATTTATCTCGGCCGTACCTGCTCGTTTGTCAATCAATACAAAAGCATCATTACCCATAATTGATACCGCTTCTATAATCTGATTTGCTGTTAACAAACCACTCTCATCGATATAAATCATTTGAACCGAAGTTAGAGACTCTCGCATACTTTCGACGGACGGAAAAAAAATGGACAGATTGGTTATTTTAGCAGGAACTGCTTTTGTAGATACCCAGGCAACTTTTTGGGGTTTAAAGTATGCAAAGACCCGTTCTATAAAAACCTCCTTTTTTGAAAGAGAATCCCAATCCGAGTTTTTCACATAAAGTCCCTGAGTAATCCAATTAAAGACAAAAGGAGAATGTATGCCGTGTTGATTAGACGACTTCAATAAAAACAGTATGTATGCAAAAGACTTCATAATGGGATTTAAAATTCAGTACAGCAAAAATACGGCTTTAAAAATGCCACTTATAAATTGATTGAAAAAAAATAGAAAAAAATATCTATTTTTATTTAAACCACAACTAACTGATTACAGCAAACTTAACGTCCTAAGCATTGTATTTCCTAGAAAAAATTAAAAAAAACTTCCACAAGAGTTTGTAGATAACGAATTTGTTTCTATATTTGCACTCGCAATAAGCAACAAGGCCTCGTGGCGCAACTGAATAGCGCACTTGATTACGGCTCAAGAGGTTACTGGTTTGAATCCAGTCGAGGTCACTGAGTTATTTTACAATTACTTGATTACAAAGCCCTTACAATGTAAGGGCTTTTTTTTATCCCGACCACTCATGTCTTTTAACATTTGAAAACGCATGCAATCTACTACAATTTAAAATAATTTACTTTTTTTACTACCGATTTAGACATAATAAAAATATTTTTTTCTCTGAACATTCTTATATAAAAAAACGCTCTGATATCTCAGGGCGTTTTTTTATTGAATTAATAAAATATTTATTTCATTTACTACGTAAAATCTTAATAGAGTTGCTGCAGACATATCATTTACATTTCTTCTCTTTTTCTGATTCCTCTTCTACTTTCAATTTAACTACTGAAACTTCTTCTATTTTTAAATCCTCTTGTAAAATTCTGCCCACCCCCAGAGTACAACCTAACGGGCGGCTTCCCTTAAAATTTAGATAAGTTATTGTAATAAGTTCGACATCTTTGATTATTTCAGACATACAAACCTCATAATAACTTTCATTCGGAGTGATTTTTATCATTTTATTCTCAAATCCCATATAAGCAAACTCTAAACAGGCTTCTTTATCGAGATTCATTAAAATTTCAAATTCACCCTCTATATTTGTCGATACAAAATTCCCCTTTCCCACCTCTTCTATTGTACCTCCCGGTAAAGGCAATCCATCATTACTAGATAACAAAACACCTTTAATCAGCGTTGGTTGAGCCAATACAGTACAAACCGAAATAAATAACGTAAAAATTAATACTATTTTTTTCATTCAAGTATAATTAATAATGCGTTGCTGAATTTTAATCTTTAATCTATTTTATCTTTTTATAGGTATATGTAAAATACTCCTCTTCATTCAAAAGAGGGTCTTGCCCCTTTATCCCCTCATCTACATAATAACCTTTAATTACAAGTTTAGAGCTATTTAGTTCAATAATATCATACTTAGTTACATAATCAGTCGCTTGCTCTTTTCCTCCTCCTTTTTCTGTAATAGTCACAGTATTTCTATGTAGCTTATAGCCCTTTAAATTAGCCGAATTTTCATTACAGTCTTTTCCGAAAAAATAAGTTTCGAGAACAGAATCGTCTGAATTAAAAGTTTTTAATCCTTTAGAAGAGCATGGCTCAAACTTATCCAATTCCGCTAAATTCTTAACCGACCCGCTAGAGTAATCTGAAATCATCCATTTTCCAACTATATTTGTTTTATACTTGGCAAAATGATGTTCAACATCATCATCATCATCACTACAACGAAATGCTAAAAACAAAAGGCACACAAAAGGTAGTAATATTTTCTTCACAATATATATTTTGTTAATAAAAACCAAATGTATAGAATAAAATCGAACGAAAAGAGGAAAAGCTTTTTTGAACTTAAAAAGAATTCTATGTTTTGCTATTTTACCAAAATCTCGTGAAGCATTGGATACGTATTACAAACACGAGTTTAAGTGGTATCGTATATAGAGATCGCTTCCGAAATCAAGCCTCTCCATTATTCTTAATTTAAAGAAACAGGAATTTAGCTATAGGTCTAAATTGATATTAAATCGTTTATCCGTATCTCCAAAACTCAATTCTTTAACCCGATTTCCGAGATGACCATTACATATTTTATGGCGAATCAGCTGCGACTTCTTTTTTAATTTTCCTTCAGTCGTGTTACTAGCTTACGTCTGCACAAATCAACATTCTAGCACGGCTGCAGCACTAAAACAGCATCAAAAACAGAAACAGGCACCCTGAGGATACCTGTTTCTGTTTTTTTTATCTCTTAATAAAACCCCTTAAGGTTTCTCCTAAAAAGTCTGCTGCAAACTACCAACGAATCACGGCACTTGCCCAAGTAAATCCACTTCCAAAAGCAGCTAAAACCAGTAAATCACCAGGCTTTATTTTCCCTGTTTCCCACGCCTCTGTCAATGCTATTGGAATAGATGCTGCGGTAGTGTTTCCGTATTTTTGAATATTATTAAAAACCTGATCATCTGACAGTCCAAATTTGTTTTGGATAAATTGCGATATTCTTAAATTGGCCTGATGAGGAATAAGCATATCAATATCTTTCACTTCTAATTGATTAGCTTCAAGCCCCTCCTTAATTACTTCACTAAATCGCACCACAGCATTTTTAAAGACAAATTGTCCGTTCATATGTGGAAAATAGGAAACATCTTCAGGATCGTTGTCCTTTACAATATCCGAAACCCAACGACTACCCATTCCGGGAGCCAATACGGTTAATTCCTCAGCATGAGCACCTTCCGAATGCAAATGGGTGGATAGAATACCCTTGTTTTCTTCTTCGGAACGACTTAAAATCGCTGCTCCGGCTCCATCTCCAAAAATCACAGATACTGAACGTCCTCGATCGGTCATGTCCAAACCCGTGGATTGTACTTCGGAACCAATTACTAAAATGTTTTTATACATTCCCGTTTTAATATATTGATCCGCAACGGAAAGGGCATATAAGAACCCCGAACATTGGTTTCTAACATCCAATGCACCTATGGTCTTTATTCCCAAATCTCTTTGAACCAATACACCGGGTCCTGGAAAATAATATTCCGGACTTACGGTTGCAAAAACAATAAAATCAATATCATCTTTTGAAATACCCGCTCTTTCTATGGCTATTTTTGCTGCCTTAACCCCCATACTAGTGGTGGTATCTTCTCCCTTTATAATATGTCTTCGCTCGTGAATGCCGGTTCTCTCTACTATCCATTCATCATTGGTATCCATTATCTTAGACAAGTCGCTATTGGTCACTACATTTTCCGGTACGTAGTATCCCAATCCAGTTATTTTTGATTGAAACATTATGGTGAGTTTAGTTTGTTTGTGAAACAAAAGTACACTTTTTAGCATACCAGCCATCTTTTCAATTTATATATTTGAGGATTTCAATACCCATTTAGGAGACTTTTCGATTTGAAACGTTCTACCTATTTTAAAAACTGCTGTATTCCAACTATAAAAACACGAAATACTATTCCCTACAAAGTATTCCCCTAAATGTCCTTTATTTAAAAATGGAATGCTGTTTATTTTTTAGTAACTTGCCTTTTTCATCAATTAAACCTAACGCTACATGAAGTTATTTTACGCATCGTTACTGGGATTATTTCTATCAACTACTATGCTTGCACAAGAAAACATCACTTATCAGAAACCATCAAAAGAAATTTTAGCGCTTACTGACTTTGACAGGGCTCCTACCGTTTCAATGGATTCAAAAAAAGAATACCTGTTGTTGAGTTACCGCAATACTTATAAAACAGTAGAAGAACTCAACGATGAGGAAATGAAATTGGCAGGGTTGCGAATCAATCCAATTACCAATATTTCGAGCACCGTTACTTACCTCAATAATCTAAAGATTCGCAAGATTAAAGACAGCGAAGACATACAGGTAAAAGGATTACCTATAAATCCTAGAATCACTAATTTGTCTTGGTCTCCAGATGAAACCAAAATAGCATTTACTCATACTACTACGCAGGGTGTTGAACTTTGGTTAATGGATATAGGAACTGCTACAGCCAACAAAATTTCTAACCGTCATTTGAATGCCAATGTAGGCAATCCCATATCTTGGTTTAAAGACAGTAAGGCTTTATTGGTTCGCATGTTGCCAGAAAACCGACCGGCTTTAATCAATCCAAAAAACGATATTCCAACGGGACCTATTATTTCAACAGCAGTGGAAGGTAGTGTATCCCAAAATCGAACCTATCAGGATTTACTAAAAAACAAAACGGATGAAAGTAATTTTGAAAACTTAACGACCTCTGAATTATACCGTATCGATTTAGACGGCACCAAAACCTTATTTAAGGAATCGGATATGTATGTAGGGGAATCATTTTCTCCAGACGGAAATTATTTATTAATTACCACCTTAGAACGTCCTTTCTCCTATATAGTTCCTTTGAGTCGCTTTCCGATGACGTCTACCGTCTTTAGTACCGACGGCAAAGAAATAAAAAACGTTAATAACATTCCTTTAAATGAAATTATCCCCAAAGGTTTTATGGCTGTTCGCGAGGGAAAAAGAAATATGGCATGGCGAGCAGATGAGGCTGCTAGTTTATATTATGTGATGGCGCTTGACCACGGCGATCCAGCCGAATCGGTTCCTTTTAGAGACGAAATTTTCACTTGGAAAGCCCCTTTTGATCAAGAAGCAACTTCTTTAGTAAAAATACCGCAACGTTACAATAGAATTATTTGGGGCGATAAAAATACTGCCGTGTTATATGATCACTGGTATGATACCCGAAATTTAAAAACCTATTTACTAGATCCCTTAAAAACAACTCAAAACTTACAAGTGATTTTTGACCGAAATTCACAAGATGTGTATTCTGATCCAGGAAATTTTGAGACGGTAAAGAATGCTTTTGATCGTTATGTATTGGCAATAGAAAACAATCAGTTGTTTTTAATAGGAGAAGGTTATACCGCAAAAGGACAAAACCCCTTTATAGATGAGTTGGATTTAAAAACTTTAAAAACCAATCGTTTATACACTTCGCTTTTAAAGGATAAAAAAGAAACCATTTATTCGATAGAAGATTTTAAAAAAGGAAAAGTATTGGTTGCCTTAGAATCCAGCAGTGAATACCCCAACTATTACTTTAGAAATATTCATAAAAAAAATGATTTAACGGCCATTACTCATTTTAAAAACCCTTTTGAAAGCATTAAAAACGTGTATAAGGAAGTGATCAAGTACACGCGCGAAGATGGCGTGGAATTATCTGGAACACTTTATTTACCAGAAAATTATGACCGCAAGTCCAAATCGGAGAAACTGCCTTTACTAATATGGGCCTATCCAACAGAATATAAAGATAAAAACAGCGCTGGACAAACCAGCTCCAACCCCAATGAATTTACCTTTCCCTACTACGGTTCGTTTGTATATTGGGTAACCAAAGGTTATGCCGTATTAGATCACGCTTCTTTCCCCATCATTGGAGAAGGAACAGAAGAGCCCAACGATACCTATATCAAACAACTCGTGGCCAATGGTAAAGCAGCCATTGATGCCGTTGACGAATTGGGATATATCAACCGCAAAAAGGTAGGTGTAGGTGGCCACTCCTACGGCGCCTTTATGACAGCCAATTTACTGACGCATTCCGATTTATTTGCCGTAGGTATTGCACGTAGTGGGGCATATAACCGAACCTTAACTCCATTTGGATTTCAACGCGAACAACGAAACTATTGGGAAGTGCCGGAGGTCTATAATGCGATGTCGCCTTTTATGACAGCCAATAAAATGAAAACACCTATGTTATTAGTACACGGTGAGGCCGATAACAATCCAGGAACATTTACCCTACAAACCGAGCGCTATTTTCAAGCATTAAAAGGCTTGGGTGCTCCTGTTAGAATGGTTATCTTACCTAAAGAAAGTCATAGTTACGTGGCCAAAGAGAACATTCTACACTTATTGTGGGAACAAGATCAATTCTTAGAAAAGTATCTTAAATAGTTAAAGACAAAAAATCCGGAAAATTTCCGGATTTTTTTATTGATATGTTTTAAGGGCTAATTTTAATTGTACCCCTTTTTCCAACTCCAAAGGATGATCAAAGAAAACGGCTCTTCTATTTAATGCTGCTTTAACCAAATAGCCATCACCTTTAAAATAACATTCTTTTATTTCTACATCCAGCACTCCCTTTGGCGACACCATCAATTGATGCGGATATAGCAACATCGTATCATTTCCTTCTATTTCAGGGTCAAAATCAGAAAGTGGTAATTCATTGACTTCTCCAAATAAGGAGGCGATGTATTTACTCTCAGGAAATTCGTATAAATCTTTTGAATTGCCCGCAGCTACAATTTTTCCATCTTTCATGATGACGGTTTGATCTGCAAATCCCAAAGCATCTATACTGTCGTGCGTAGCCACTATACAACTAATGTTTCTTGACTTTAAGTAAGAAAATAAATTTCTCCGTAATGCACTTCTCCTAAAGTTATCTATATGACTAAATGGTTCATCTAATAATAACAACTCCGGTTCCACAGCCAGTACCCGAGCCAATGCAACTCTTTGCTGTTGTCCTCCACTTAAAAATTTGGCCTTAACAGTCGCAAAATCGGTCATTTCTACCAGTTCTAGCAATTCGTTAATGCGGTCATTTTTAGCTTTGATATTTATATTTGAAAGATATTTACCTACATTTTCAGCGACAGTAATATGAGGCATTAAATCAAAATCTTGTGCCAGATACTTCATCTGATCTACACCGGGCACCAAATTGAATTTTGGACCCAAAACCGCTTTATCATTCCAATACACACTTCCTTCGTTGGCATCGTGTAATCCGTAAATCAATTGCAACAGCGTGCTTTTTCCACAACCACTTTCGCCCAAAAGCGCCACGTGATTACCCGGGTTAATACGTAAATTAATGTTATTTAGAACACGCTTTTCGCCATAAGCAAACCCAACATCTTCAATTCGCAACATGCTTTCCTTTTTTTAAAATTGATTCTAGACAAATATAATACTTGCAAACCGTTCCCTAAATTTTAAATCATCAAAAACACATTTTATTTATGTATATCTATCGGTGCTTTTAGCACTGACAAAAAGATCGCTAAAAGTGATTCCAATAGGTCATTATGATTGTTTTTAGTAAAACCAACTATTCTGAGCACTTTATGGTAAACCCAATTACTTCATCACCTAAACATACTTTGGTTCTTTTGATGTGATTGAAGCACAAAACAAAATTTAGATAGGCCATTTGGCGTTGTACCTAATTATAAAAAAGTTTAAAGTTTACAAAAAAAATAGCCCTACCCAGGCTTTGTACTTATTAAAAACCCGCTTAAAAAATCCTTTTTTAAAATATAGCTATTTTTTTCATTAAATAGCTGAGCTATTATCATATTCCTACCCCCACTTCTTCCGTAATATTTGGGTAAAAGCCAAAAAAATACAAATCCACAGTCAAAAACCACAAATTTTCGTTCTTGAAAAAACATATTTACACATATTAGTTAATATTTTCAAAACATCATAGTTTTACACCGTAATAGCGTTATTTTTATCTCCTAATTTAAAATCCATTCTATTATGAGAAAAAACTACATGACTACCTTGCTTTTGTTCTTTTGCGTTACTGCGATTTATGCACAGCACTATAGATTCGAAAAGCAAAACGAGACCTATGCTTCTTTGGTTAACGCTACGCCATTAATTACTGAAAGCTGGATTGAATTAGAAGAGGACCCTACTATAGAACTCCCTTTTAATTTTTCGCTATTTGGCCAACCCATCGACATGTTCTATTTTACAGGTAGTGGCTTAGCAACGCAATTTGAGGTGGAAGGCAAATCCTATCTTCACGTTCTTGTGGCGACACCAGAATTGATTGACCTTGCCGCTACAAATCCAACGGTCAATCCACAAACTATCGTAAGCACAAAATTAGAAGGAGAAGTTGGAAATCGTATTCTCAAAATCCAAGTGAGCGACGCGGCAAGTTATTTCGAATTTAGTGAGCTTCAAACCTCCAGCATGACTGTGAGTTATCAGATTTGGATTCATGAAACATCTAATGTGGTATCATACCATTACGGACCAAATAACATCGCTAATTTAGAAGACTTTGCAGATGATGGCATTATGGGATGTGGTCTCTTAGAATTAAGCTACGAGGGTATTGAAGAAGGGAATTTGATTAATCCGATTCAAAAGACTGTATTGCTACATGGCAGCAGCAGTGCACCTCTTGTAAAAATAGATCAAAATGCCTTTTTATTAGATTATCCTAATGCTGGTTTGGTCTACCGTTTTACGCCGGAGACACTAAGTGTTGAAAAGCCGGAAAAAGCAACCACTTCAATCACGTTATTTCCAAATCCAACCGAAAACCTATTACATATAAGTGGTGAGATTGACGCAAACATTTCTTATAGTATTTTCGATATCAGTGGAAAAAAATTAAAACAAGGCAATCTTACAAACGCAGCAATCGATGTATCCCTATTATCAAGTGGTATATACATACTGAAGTTAGACAACCAAAGTCAAGCATTAAAATTTATAAAAAAATAAAAACCGGGCTGCTTCAAATAACGAAGCAGCCCTTTTTATTTCAAGTCTATTTGCAACAGCTCTATTATTTTTTACAAAGCAACGATTTATTTAAACTACAATTACTATCTATTTTACCTAACACTTTCTTAATGAAGCATTAAAGATTTATTAATTCGATTCACATCTTTATACAATCATTTAAAAATCAGTAATTTTGGAGGTAATCCATTTTTTATTTTTATAAAATCGCGACTCCCATCACCTCTCTTCACAACGGAACACAGGTCAAGCGACAGCCTATACGCTAATTTTAAAATAATATGTACCTATGAAAAGACTTCTACTATTTTTTTTAATGCTTTTTACAACTGGCTTTATAAGTCATGCACAAAACTACAGTTTCAGTCAAGTAGAACAACCTTATAGCGCGTTGACATCGGCAGTTACCCTGAACACAGACAGCTGGTTTTACAACAGTTATAACATTCCAATTCCCTTTAGAATCACTATCTTTGGGGACGAGATTAAAAACCTCTACCTCAATAATGGAATCCTCTATGCTGATTCTAAAAACACGACTAAAATTCAATATCAATTGGTTGCTCAAAGTGCCGAGTTACTCGATCCGGGGTATATTTTCAATCCTGGTACACCTAGCAGTTCGAGCGAAACCTTTCTGAAATATACAGTTGAAGGAGAAAAGGGAAATCAAATACTTAAAATTGAGATTCCCAATGCAGCTAATGGAAACGAATACTTTGAGAAAGACACCAAAACCATGCGTATCAATTTTCAAATTTGGTTTTACGAAAACAATGAATCGATTGAGTACCGCTATGGCGGAAATACCATAACCAATTTCGATTTGTTTTTCAACGACTATTCCAGTAATGACGTACGAACTCCAAGATTTGAAGTGATGATTGCAAAAACGGCCGCTATCCGCAACGAATTTGATGACGATGAAAACGAATTAATCGCGGCTTATTCACTTTCAGGAACCGGGGAAAACCTCAAGGGAAACTTTTCAAATGAAGCAGTTGGAAAATTGAGTACTTATCCAAAAAACGGCACGGTTTATCAGTTTAAAAAATCCCGTTTGGAAACTGATAAAAAAACTACAGAGCGTATCGTTTTATACCCAAATCCAACAAGTGATTTTTTAAACATCTCTTTAGACAACAGTACTACTACGGTTCGTTATTCCATTTTTGATGTATTAGGAAAAACTGTTCAAACGGGAATCTATCAAGCGGATGCAGCTCCAATAAGCGTTATTAATTTAAATCCGGGAATTTACCTGATTAAAATAGAAAACTATAAAACACTGAAGTTTATTAAAAGATAGGCTGAAAACAAAAAAAAGGCTGGATTTTCATAATGAAAATCCAGCCTTTTTTTGTTTAATCTAGTCGCTGCTTAATCTAAGCTCGCCAAATAACGTTCCGCATCCAAGGCTGCAATACAACCGGATCCCGCTGCGGTTACCGCCTGACGGTAATCCTTATCTTGAACATCTCCACAAGCAAATACTCCTGGGATGTTGGTTTTACTTGTTTTTCCTTGCGTAATTAAGTAACCAACCTCATCCATTTCCAATTCTCTTTCAAAAATCTGAGTATTGGGTTGGTGTCCAATCGCAACAAAGAAGCCTGTAGCTGGAATTTCCTGTAGTGCACCAGTAGCTCTATCCTTAACGCGAACACCAGTTACTACTTGACCATCGCCTAGTACTTCTTCCGTTTCTGTATTTAATAATATCTCGATATTTGGTGTATTGCGAACACGATCTTCCATAATACGTGACGATCTAAATTTATCACTACGCACCAACATGGTTACTTTTTTACACAATTTAGACAAATAGTGCGCTTCTTCACAAGCACTATCTCCTGCTCCCACGATAACAACTTCGTGATTTCTGTAGAAAAAACCATCACAAACGGCACAGGCAGAAACCCCGCCACCCATTTTCAAATAATGCTGTTCTGAATCTAATCCCAGATATTTTGCCGTAGCTCCTGTACTAATAATTACCGTTTCCGCATGAATTTCAATGGTATCGTTAATCCACACCTTTTTCACAGCTTGAGTAAAATCTACTTTAGTAGCCCAACCATCTCTGACATCAGTACCAAATCGTTCCGCTTGATTTTGCAATTGTATCATCATTTCTGGTCCGGTTACTCCTTCTGGGTAGCCTGGGAAGTTTTCCACTTCATTCGTCGTGGTTAATTGACCTCCTGGCTGACTTCCTTGATATAACACCGGATTCATATTCGCTCTAGCTGCGTAAATTGCTGCGGTATATCCCGCTGGACCAGAGCCTATAATCAAACACTTAATCGTTTCTATTGTTGACATGTTTTTCTTCCTTTAATTAGTATTTAGAATCCTAGCAAATGTAAGTTTTTATTGAAAAGTATTCCTTATAATTTGATTCGAATTAACAATAGTAACATAATTAAAAATTATAACACATTTAAGCTTGTACATTAAAAATTAAGTACTATATTTGCAACCGCAATAAGGCAAACAAACGGGGTGTAGCGTAGCTCGGTTATCGCGCCTGGTTTGGGACCAGGAGGTCGCAGGTTCGAATCCTGCCACCCCGACAAAAAAGCTCTAACGAAAGTTAGGGCTTTTTTTATGCACTAAAGCGGCGCAAGCTTGCTTGAGCACCGTGAACAGTGCATAAAAAAAGAGTTAACGCGTCTAGCGCTAAGTTGCTTTTTTGCCGAATCCTTCCTTTAGGATGCCGTAACGTAGCGGAGGCAATCTTGCTTCACTAGTATGCTAACAATTTCCATGCTTACTTGAGCACTGTAACAATATGATTAATGTAGTATAGCGTTTCGTCCGCTACCTACTGTAGCGTACAACAAAATCCCAATGGATATCCGAAACCAGATCTGATCGATCAAATGCAACTCCAAAACTAAAATATTTATTCTGTTCTATGTTTAGAGCAACAATACTTCGAAGTTCGTTTATGCGTAAAGCGTACGAAATGTGGTACCGTTTAAATATTGAAAAATAAAGTCCTGCGTCTGCTATCGTATTTCGTTCGTGCATCAACAATACAAAAGGAGTTATCGAAAAATTATTAGTAAAGCCCTGTTGATAACTCAGATTCACATTAATTTCTCTACGGTTTTGAATCAAGGCGACTCCTTCCAATTTAAAGGAATTTTCTGTAATATTTTTAACACCTATACCGGCATTAAATTTTTTAAATCGATAGTCAATTCCCAAATCTAAATCGGGATTAAAACGCAGTGAACGGCCGTCTTCATTATGCGGTAATTGTAATTTATCCCAATTGATTATATCCATATTTGCTACAACACGTGCACCTATACTCAACTGAGACGACTCCGTTAAATTCAGTTGTTGTGTATACCCTAAATACAAGGCATTTCTATTAAAAAAAGAATAATCATCGTTGACATAAGACACGGTATAGTACGAATTTGTTTCTCCAATTCGTCCAGCATGACTCAACATAACACTCAAGCGTTTGTTCCAAATCTCGTCATCGTTTGTAACTGATTTCTTTTTAATCGACAAAGCCGTTTTAGTCGTTAATACACTATCTATGGATACATTTGCAGGATTATAGTACTGCATATCACTCATATAATTATTGGCTCTTATAGAATTTTGAGCATAACCAATTCCAGTAAACAGACCAACCAAAAGCAGGGTATAAAATATTTTCATTATTGAATTTGATTAAAGTCAGTCAACGTATTTAAAATGTAGTTTCCTAAATCGGTATCGTGTTTACCACCGGGATAGATGTATTTTTTCACGTCTCCACCACTAGCACGCAGTCCATTATAAGCATCTTCCGTATTATAGGAGGGTACCAAATCATCCACATCACCATGATGCAGAAAGACTTTTCCCACGGGCTTCCACCCCTCATGAAAAGAATTCGCTATTAAAACATTTTTAAATGCCGAATCGGAGCCGTCTTCCCATTTTTTTAAAAAGTACGCATTAAATACCTTTGCAGGTTTTTTGGAAGGAACGAGTATGGAAGAAAACTGACTAAATACCGGATACGCATACAATTGATCTGTAGGGCGACGTAAAGACGTGAATTTATTTAAAGAATACAATCCCCAAGAAAAAATGGGCATTGCGGTAATCTCTTCGTTTTTTCTCTCTAAAAAACTCTCTGCAAAACGCACGAAATTATAAGGCCCTGAAAGTGAAGAACTCGCCATCACCGTAAACTGATCGCTGTATTTTTCTTGTATATATTTATGAGCAGATAGACTGGCCCCCGCGCCTTGAGACCATCCAGTTAGAAACAAATGATTATCAAAACCAATATCTTTATTAAGCAACAATTCCTTAACTGCCAGCAAACCATCTATGTTTGATTCAAACATTTCCTGAAAACACACATAAGGATGCTCTTCTGCTATCGTAGCTCCAAAACCAATATAATCCGGTATAAAAACCGTATATCCTGCAGTTGCCCATGATAACCCCATATTGCGTACATCACGGAAGTCATCTTGCTCTCCATTAAACATCGACGGTGTGATTTTATCTACGTTTAAATAGGCCGACGGCAATTCTGTTCCGTGACAATACATCAACAACCTCGTCTGTGGAGCTCCTTTTGGCAGCAATAACAAACCATCGCTATCTATAACTTTGCCCATATAAATAGTACTGTAGGTTATGTGCTCATAACTCACATCATATTTTGCAAAATCATTGGCTTTTAATTCCGTGACCCTTTCGATAACTTCTAATTTGGTCAGTGTTCCCTTTTCATGATGCGAAATGAGATCACCTCTATTATAATGATCAGAAGCAATAGATTCGGGATTATTAACACAACTTACTATTGGTAAAAAAAACAAGGTTAGAAACAGGAACCGATATATAAATTTCATTTGCAATAATTATTTGTTTTTTTTAGTGTTTAGACTACAAAGGGCGTATTTACAAAAACCAGCCCCTTAAGAGTTGTCTTTTTACACCTCATTTTATTATCGGATATATACTGCCTCAAATTTGGCTAAAGGTATCATCCTACCTTTGTGTAAAAACAAGGTATCACCTTTGAGGAGAAAACTGTTAGCTCCCTCTAAGGCATGAACAAGTGTTTCCTCTGTTTTCATAGACTTACACAGCTTCTCGGTTGAAGTAACCTTTGAAAATGAAATACCATCCAATTCTTTTAAAAGATAGGTACCGCTAATGGCATTACACCCGCCATTACCAATAAAAGTTCCATCCTCTTTTAGAATCAGATGCGCTTCTTTTTGACTATCTACTGTAACTACATCTCCCATCAACATGGTCAGTTTCCAATATTTTCCTACAATAAAATCGTTTTTCATATCCGTTTTATTAGTTTGATTTACAACCGCCTTTTTTTTAACATCACAAGAAGTGACCAAGGATATACCCGCAAAAAGCAGTACTGCTCCTATCTTTTTCATATATAAAGTATTTAATTTATCCTTAAAATTATGTAAATATATCACAAAATAAACATTAAAAAACAATTATTCGCTACATCACATCGATAAATTTTCACTTTCAAAAAAAATTTATCTTAAAAGACATCGTTTTCTCCTAAATATTTTCATTAAAGTTCGAAATTCCACCCATTTTTCAGATTGCACTTAAATTTAAACCCTAAAAAAAGCTAGGGAATATCATCGCTAGGAGCGCGCTTAGTTCCTTTATAGATTTACTTCCCCCTTGATCAAAAAAGGGAGATTTTCCGTGATTCTTTTTAGATCCCAATTCCACCATTGCAATTCAAGTAGTTTAACGATTTGTTCCTCGCTAAACCTTTTTTTTATTACTTGGGCCGGATTCCCCCCTACTACAGTATAAGGCGCAACGTCTTTGGTTACGGTTGCATTTGTTGCAATAATTGCTCCATCGCCTATGGTTATACCGGGCATAATCGTGACGTTGTGTCCAATCCAAACATCATTTCCTACTATAGTATCACCTTTAGTAGGATATGCAGCAGCTTGCATAGCAGCTGACCAATCACCACCAAAAATAGCAAAGGGATAGGTCGTAATTCCAACAGTCAAATGATTCGCTCCATTCATAATAAAAACTACGTCAGCTGCAATCATACAAAATTTACCAATAATCAATCGATCACCTATAAAGTCAAAGTGATATTTGACATTTTTTTCGAAATTGTGAACGTCTTCAAAATCGTCATAGTAGGTATAATCCCCAACAATGATATTGGGATTAGTTATAATATTCTTTAAAAAACACAAGCGTTTATAATCAGGTAAAGGAAATTTTAAATCCTTGTCGGGTATAGCCATAGAAAATATAGTTTATCAGCGTGTGGCTAAAGTATTATTTAATTGTCAGTTTTACCGAGATGTCAAACCGTTTTTTGAACTAGCATAAAACAAAGTTAGTAACTGCTTACCTAAATGAGCTCAAATATACTATCCTGAACCACCCTCCTTAAGTTAGGTACGGTTTTGCGCCGTTTTATGTTGCAGTAATCTTATCTTTGAGCTTACAACTAATGTATTTATGGGAGATCAGAAATTAATCGCTTTTAAAACCGTTGCAGAAACCCTCAGTTTCTCCAAAACGGCTGATTTATTATTTGTAAGTCAGCCTGCTATCTCTAAATCGATACGCGAACTCGAATCGGAATTTGGATTGCAACTGTTTCACCGAAAGGGAAACAAAATAACCCTGACTCCTGATGGCAAGGTTTTAAAAAAGCAGGTCGATATCATTCTCTCCCAATACCAAGAACTATACAGTCAGGTTGCGTCACTAAAAAACTCCTTTCCCACTCACGTTAAACTCGGCGCCAGTACAACCATTTCTCAATATGTATTGCCACAGCTTTTACCTCAACTAAAAAAAACGTTCCCTTTTATTGAATTGGAACTGCTCAACGGGAATACTCAAAAAATAGAAAAGGAAGTACTAAAACAAAATATTGAACTTGGATTTATAGAAGGTCAATCGCAAAACAAGCAGTTAAGATATCAGTTTTTCATGAAAGACGAACTGGTTTTGATTGCACATCATTCCAATCCCATTTGCAAGTATGACAACCTGAGCATCGCTGAATTCTTAAAAACGCCTATAGTACTGCGCGAAATTGGATCCGGTAGTCTCCAAGTTATCCAGCACCTGTTACAAGAACACAAAATAAAATTAAAAGATTTGACTATTGAAATGCACTTAGGCAGTACGGAAAGTATAAAAAAATATTTAGAATATTCCAATTGCCTGGGATTGGTATCCATTCAAGCCATTCAAAGCGAACTCAAAGAAGGTACTTTTAAAATTATCGACCTCGACGACATCAGTTTTGAACGAAACTTTTTCTTTATTACTTCCCATGGAAATAACAAACCTTATATCGAAAAACTCATTCAATTTATTTTAAGTCACCATAACTTATAGTTATATGAAATAACTTTTTACGTCTGGTATAATCTTTAGATATAGCGCAATTTTGTAGTCATAAAACTCCGTTATGAATACCAAACTAAAAAAAGTAGCTTTTATACTAGTCGCCATTTTATGTCTAACCCCTTGGATACAGCCACCAATGGCCTTACTTTTGGGTTTCCTTTTTTCGTTAACCCTGGGCCATCCCTTTATTAAGTACAACAGTAAAGTAACCAAACTATTATTACAAGTATCCATAGTGGGACTCGGTTTTGGCATGGATATCTACGAAGCAGCGAAGACGGGTAAAACGGGCTTTTGGCTTACAGTGTTGTCTATATTCTTAACTTTGACTATTGGATTGCTGATTGGATATCGGTTAAAAGTAAAAAAGAAAACCAGTTTATTAATAGCTTCGGGTACGGCAATTTGTGGCGGAAGTGCTATTGCTGCAATTGCTCCAGTGATTGACGCCAATGAAGAAGAGACCTCTGTTTCTCTGGCTACAATTTTCATCCTAAATTCCATTGCCTTATTTTTATTTCCCTATATAGGCACTCTTCTTGAATTGTCGCAACAAGACTTCGGGCTATGGGCTGCCATTGCAATACACGATACCAGTTCAGTAGTGGGTGCGGCACAACGATATGGCGATGAGGCACTGCAAATTGCCACTACGGTAAAACTAGCGCGAGCCCTATGGATTATTCCTATCTCTTTGCTTATTAGCATCGTTTATAAACAGCAAAAAAGTAAGATTAAAATCCCTTATTTTATTTTTCTCTTTGTACTCGCCATTATTGTAAACACCTATTTACCTATACCAAACAGTATTACTCAAGCAATTGTGTTGGTTTCAAAAAAAGGATTGACGCTAACTTTGTTTTTTATCGGTGCTGGATTAACTTTAAAATCCTTAAAATCAGTTGGAATCAAACCACTACTACAGGGCGTTTTATTATGGATTTTTATCTCTGTTACCTCTTTATACGTCATTATGAATCATTTTATTTAAAAAGTAATTGAATTAAAAAAGTCCCTGCGGGACTTTTTTTAATTCAATTATTCTGGTTTAGCCAGTAAATATTTAATAACATATTCCGCAGAATGAAGTCCGAACAAAGCAGGCATCCAACTGTTGGTTCCGAAAAACGATTTTTTATAATTTAATCCGTCAGTCAATTTCAAACTATCTTCATCTGGAGTTTCTAATGAAAAGACCGTTTTCACTCCTGTCGAAATCCCTTCCTTTTTCAATCGTTTACGAATTTGTTTTGCCAACGGGCAAACCTCTGTTTTACTGATATCTCTAACAACTATTTTACTAGCCGTCATTTTTCCGCCAGCTCCCATATTACTGATTACCTTGACCTTTTTGCGCTTAGCGGCTAAGATTAAGTGTATTTTGGGAGTAACACTATCGATACAATCTAAAACAAAATGATACTCTTTAGTAACCACCTCATGCGTGCGTTCCGGAGACAAGAATTCCTTAATTCGAGTTAGTTGTAAATCTGGATTTATGTCTAACAAACGATCGCCTACAATATCTACCTTGGCTTGTCCGATGGTGGAGTGTAATGCCGGTAACTGGCGGTTGATATTGGTGACATCTACGGTATCGCCATCGACTATGGTCATACTTCCTATTCCTGCACGAACTAAAAATTCAGCGGCAAAAGAACCAACACCCCCTAGTCCAACCACTAAAATATTAGCGTTTTTTAATTTTTGCAATCCTTCTTCTTTAAATAACAAGGCTGCTCTTTCCTGCCATTGACTCATGCTAATACATTCCTTAATTTTTTTGAAAACCCAAATACTTCTAGACTGGTGTTTACAATTTGTTGTTCTACATCTATTATTTTTACAGCTTTAATTGCTGCCGCCTTCTCATATACCTCATCTAACGATTCTTCCATAGTATCGGTTTCTAAAAAAAAACGATTATGGGGGACAGTCCTAAAAACAGCGGCCAAATTCTCATTGCGTAACAGGTACTTTCCAAAGGATATATAACAACCATTAGCGAGTAGTTGCTCCATGACTTGTACATTTTTAGAAAAACCATGAATCAAAAAGGGCACGGTGATTTGAAGTCTTTTTTTGACTTCTAAAAGTTCTTGAAAAGCACTTACACAATGAATAATCACCGGCTTCTGATACTGCTCAGCCAAAAGTAATTGTTGTTCAAAAACACTTATTTGTACTGCTAAAGGTATTTCAATACGCTTGTCCAAGCCGCATTCTCCTATAGCCAAACAAGAATCTCTTTTCAAATGGGTTTCTATAACCTCCAAATTCTCAGACAACTCATCTAGTTTTATATACCAAGGATGAATGCCAATAGAAAAAAAAGTTGGCGTTCCTACTAAATCGTTTGGATATTGATTTACAATATCCAAAACGTTTAGTTTATTCGATGAATGATGTGTATGAAGATTGATTTTCATCGCACTTTATTTTAATCCCTGTAGACTGTTTTCAATCGCAGTGATTTTAGAAAGGGCATCAGCTTCTTTTTTGCGTTCGATATCGATCACTTTTTCAGGAGCTCCACTTACAAACTTTTCATTTGCTAATTTTCCCTGTACTGATTTTAAGAAACCTTTTAAATATTTTAGTTCTTCTTCTAATTTTTCAATTTCTTCTGCGACATTAACCGTTCCTAAAATAGGAATGAAGTATTCATTGGACTGAACACGATAAGACAAGGCACCTGAAACTTGATCGGTAACGTAAGTCAAGTTTTCGATATTACCCAATTTCTGTATCACTACATCAAAAGCAGTAGATGCTTTTTCGTTATTGATAATTTTCAAATCGATCAGCTCTTTAAAAGAGATGTTTTTATCTTTTCTAATGGTTCTAATTCCCGCAATGACTCCCTGTGCAAAATCAAAATCTTTAATAATTTCGGTATTTACCGTTTGCATTTCTGGCCAAGTTGAAACAATCAAGGCTTGTTCAGGAGTTCGTTCACTAATATGTTGCCAAATATCTTCCGTCATAAACGGCATAAATGGATGTAACAACTTCAGATTACTTTCCAATAATTCTATGGTTTTGCCATAAGTAGTAGCATCTATAGGTTGTTGGTATCCTGGTTTTATCATTTCTAAGAACCAAGAACAGAAATCATCCCATACCAATTTATAAATAGCCATTAAGGCATCCGAAATACGGTATTTTTCAAAATGATCTTCAATTTCTACCAATACTGCCTGCATCTTGGCTTCATACCAGGCTACAGCGACTTTAGAAGCCTCTGGTTGCACTATAATCTCTGAAACCTCCCAGCCTTGGATTAACCTGAAAGCATTCCATACTTTGTTTGTAAAGCCTTTACCTTGATTACACAACTCTTCATCAAAAAGAATGTCATTACCCGCCGATGCGCTTAACAACAGTCCCACTCGAACACCATCTGCGCTGAATTTCTCAATCAATCCTAACGGATCTGGTGAATTCCCTAACGATTTCGACATTTTACGTCGTTGTGCATCACGAACAATTCCGGTAAAATATACATTTGAAAATGGTTTCTCTCCAGTATATTCGTATCCTGCCATAATCATACGGGCCACCCAGAAGAAAATAATATCCGGACCGGTTACCAAATCATTCGTTGGATAATAGTATTTAAACTCTTCATTTTCCGGTTCTGCAATTCCGTTGAAAACAGACATAGGCCATAACCAAGATGAAAACCAGGTATCTAATGCGTCGGCATCTTGTTTTAAGTCGGCTATCGTTAGCAGGGGGTTGTTTGCTTGTTTTTGAGCCAACACAACAGCTTCTTCTATCGTTTCAGCAACGACAAAGTCTTCTTTACTCTCACCGTAATAATAAGCAGGTATTTGATGTCCCCACCACAATTGACGAGAGATGTTCCAATCGCGAATATTTTCCAACCAGTTTTTATAAGTCGTATTATATCTGCTTGGGTATAATTTAATTTCTTCTGTTTCCAAAACCGCTTTTAAAGCAGGTTTTACCAGTTCTTCCATTTTCAGAAACCATTGGTCTGAGAGTCTCGGTTCAATAACAGCTTTCGTTCTTTCAGAAGTACCTACATTATTCATGTGGTTTTCTACTTTTTCTAAAGCCCCGATTGACTTCAATTCTATTTCAATCTCATCGCGTACTACAAAACGATCTTTCCCTTGATAATGTAAACCCAGTGAATTTAACGAGGCATCTGCATTTAAGATATCTATAATCTCCAAATTATGACGTTCACCTAGTGCTTTGTCATTGATATCGTGAGCCGGTGTCACTTTTAAACAACCCGTTCCAAATTCAACATCTACATAATCGTCAAAAATAATTGGAATTACTCTGTTACAAATGGGTACTATGGCATTTTTTCCTTTTAAATGAGCATAACGCTCATCATCTGGATGAACACAAATGGCAGTATCACCCAAAATTGTTTCTGGACGAGTAGTTGCAACAATCAAAAACTCTGAGCTGCCTTCTATTTGATACTTAATGTGGTATAATTTTCCTTGTCTTTCTTCGTATATAACTTCTTCATCAGAAAGGGTTGTTTGTGCTTCGGGATCCCAATTGACCATACGATATCCTCTGTATATTAATCCCTTTTGGTGTAAATCAACAAAAGATTTAATAACCGCCACTGATAACTCAGCATCCATGGTAAATTTGGTTCGGTCCCAGTCACAAGAAGCACCTAATGTTTTTAGCTGTCCTAAAATGGTGCCTCCGTATTTTTCTGTCCAATCCCAAGCGTGTTTTAAAAATTCCTCTCTAGTAAGGTCATTTTTATCAATGCCTTCTGCTTTTAACTTGGCTACAACTTTTGCCTCAGTTGCAATAGAAGCATGATCCGTTCCCGGTACCCAACAAGCATTGAAGCCCTTTAAGCGAGCGCGACGAATCAATACATCCTGAATGGTAACATTCAACATGTGTCCCATATGTAATACTCCAGTGACATTAGGTGGAGGAATGACTATGGTGTACGGAGTTCTATGATCGGGTTTGGAATGGAAATATTTATTTTCCATCCAATAGGAATACCATTTCTCTTCTACTTGTTTAGCGTCAAATTGCGTCGGGATTGTCATCTATATATACTTGTTATTTAATAAATTCAATTTTTAAATATATTCTTATTCTCCCAAAAACCCGTTTAAAAATTCCAATAATTTTAAATTTGAGGTCTTTGGTATGTTTTTTGCATTTAATCTACAAAAATAATGATAAGTCTCCAAATATAAAAACAAAGTTTCGAGTGTACTTTATGAAAAAAAATTTGTGAGTTAGTCAAAAATTTTTAATTTTACGAATCAATAACAAAAACGATAACAATGAAAAAATTTCTAGGATTGGTTGCCTTATTTTTAGTAAGTGCAATTTCATTCGCTCAATCAGGACCGAAAATTGAATTTACAGCAGAAAACAACACAATTGATTACGGAACAGTTGTTCGTGGTCAAGATAGTGGATTGAGGACGTTTGAATTCAAGAATACCGGTGATGCGCCTTTAATTGTTACTAATGTTCAATCTACCTGTGGTTGTACAGTTCCGTCAAAACCGGAAGCTCCAATTATGCCGGGTAAAACGGGTAAAATTGATGTGAAGTACAATATGTCAGTAGGAAGAATCAGTAGAACACTTACTGTTGAGACCAATGCAACAAACTTCACAGATGGTAAAGTTGCCATCCGTATCAAAGGAGAAGTTGTAGAATCTAAATAATTAAACTTATATAAAGTTCAAGCTGCCTTAGAAATATGGCAGCTTTTTTTTTGAAGTAATAAAAAGAAATGCAGTAAAATATAGGAGATATTAAATATCAAATAGTACATTTTTGTCAAAGGCCTCTACCAAAGGCACTTTATCCTTTATTGTTAATTTCGAATCAAAAGCTTTTATGTGATTGACATGATGGATATCAGAACCCACAAAATCAATCAATCCCGAATTTAAAAGGTATGCAGCAGTTTCGGTAATTTTACTGCCGTAATACCCCGTTACCGACAACAAATTCAACTGAAATAGACAACCAGCTCTTTTTAGTTTTCTGAACACGTCCAAATTATTGTGATAAAAATTATATCTTTCTGGATGCGCTAAAATGATTTCATATCCTGCGGACTTCAATTCAAATAAAATATCAAATAATTGCATAGGCGGATTGATATAAGACATCTCAACTAATACATAATTGTCTTGCAAAGTAAGTAATCGTTCCGCTTTAATTCGCTTAGAAAAACTATCATCCATCAGATATTCAGAAGCAACCCTCAACTTAAGAGCCTGTGTTTCCTGAGGCAAAACCTGTTTTACTTCAAGCTCTTTATTTAATATCATCTCTTTGGTATTATCCCAAACATAAGGTGTTGTGTGCGGTGTTGTAATTGCTTTACCAAAACCAAAATTCACCATCGATTCTATTATAAATTTAGTATCGTCTGGAGTTTTTGCACCATCGTCTATTCCAAATAGCAGATGGGAATGTATATCGACAAATCCAGTTGGAATCAAATCTTTTAAAATCGGTTTTGACTTAAAAAATGAAATCATAAATCAGTGAGTTTTTACAAGCTTAAAGGCACTTTATACAAATATCACACCAATTTAGTCTTGTGTAGTACGCTTTTCCACATTAAACTGCTTAAATAACGCCCAAAGCGTTAAAAACACCAAAGGTAAGGTCAATACAAGCTTCTCTGAAGTTATATTTAGTACTATAAAAAGGACCACTGTAAATCCAGTAAGTGCATAAATTCCCTGTTGAATTTTACCCCAATTATTTCTTTTGTTCAAAAAGGGCAATAACAACAATAACGGATTACACAATAACGGTGTATTGTTATTTGCAAGTTCCAAATGTGAAGAATAAAAACTAATAAAGACCAACAAACACCCCAAAAGCCCCATAATTATAAAATAGGTATAGCGAACCCAAGTATAGCTCACTAAAAATGCCAAAATGAAAAGGGCTATCGCAAAAAAAGCATAGGTGTTCCACCAGTTCGTTGTTTTTTCTGTTTGTCTCTTGTATACCTCAACAGTTTTATCAACTAACGGTTTACCATCGATAGTCGTACTTGCCAATCCTTGCATCAGTTTATCTGGCAAGAAAAGCAAGGTCGCCTTTTGATCCAACTGAGAACTAAATACCAAATTAATTCCTAGTTTTTCAAAAAAATGGCCTTGAAGTGATTGATTTAATATATATCGGTATGTTTCATCATGCTGCACCTCTTCCACCTCGATGGATTTTATTAATACTTTATGGAGCAAATCAACTACTTTTGTAGTACAGTTTTGATGAATAAACTTATAAACATAAGCTCGCTGACTGTCTTCTAACGACTGATTGAGTAGTTGCCAAAGTTGCTGTTTTTGGTTATCATTGAGCGCCAGGTGTTGTTCATAAACCGGTCGGTCTTCGTACGCATAACTCCTTACGAAATCACCATAATCTTCATAACCTCCAAAATACAGTAAATCTCCTTTGATAAACTTAGCATAGAAGTTAGGAGTACTAAAATCAAACAATCCGTAATTATAGACTCGATCAACCCGCATTAAGGGATCATAAACCCTCAAAGCTGTATGTCCAAAAAGCGTATATAATTCGTTACCAGTTCCAACAGTTAGGATACTGATTTCTGCCCGATTGGTTAATTCGGGATAAACTTTAATCGAATCATTAGCCCAACCAACTAAAGTAAGAAGCCCCAAAAAAAGAGAAAGAAGAATTTTCATGTTTTAACGACTAAAAATATCTAAATTGAGTTTTAAAGAAAAGACATTAGAATATAAGGCAACGCTTTGGTCTCCTATATCGGTAAGTGCATAGTCGATTTGTATTCCCCTGTATTGAAATCCAATTCCAATGTTGGGTTGAAATCCAATTTTTTCCGAACCGTCCAATTGTGCTGTATTTTGAAAATTGCCAATCCCACCTCGAACAAAAACCATATCTGTATAAGCAAACTCGGCACCTATGGTAGGACTAACACTGAAACCGTTAGTTGAAACTAACGCTTGAGTTTCTGCAAATTCCATATTGATTCCCACAGCAGGTAACACAGAAAAATCGTCGGTAAAATTAAATTTACGAGCGATACCAAATTGCAATTTTGGCAATGTAATCTCCGTGGTTTCTGGTAGTTCTGAATTTTGCCCAGGAATAGCATTACTAATCTTTTCAAATTCCTTTTTATTAATCGACCACATATTATAGGTCGTTGTAATATCCCGTGCCATCACAGCGTATTTCCAACCAGAACTCGTTTGATATTGAGCACCGATATCAAAACCAAATCCCCAAGAATTAGCAAATTTCCCTATAATTCTTCTAATTATTTTTGCATTGACTCCTATAGAAAGTCCGTCTATAGGTAATTTACGCGCATAAGAAGCCGTAAAAGCATAATCTGCTGTTGAAAACAGACTTATTCTATTGTAATCTATATTTCCGTTTTGATCAATCAATTCGGTAGTATTCATAATATCGTCCACACCAAAGCGAATTAAGGAAAGCCCCACAGCGCTTTTTTCATCTATAGGCATCGCAAAAGCGACATAATCATATTGCGCTATATTGGCAAAATAACTAGCATGCATTAAACTGAGTTGTTTGGTATCTAAATGGATTAATCCAGCAGGATTCCAATAGGTCGCATTAACATTGTCGGTACTTGCTACTACACTATTTGCCATTCCCATAGCTGCCGCATCAACACCAATATTCATAAACTCGTTAGAATATTTCCTAACTTTTTGAGCATGAATCGTTCCTGTCACTAACAGCAGGCTTAAAAGTAATATGTTTTTCACAAGAATATCATTTTATACAAAGATGTAATAAAAATCTCAAATACTAAACTCCATTTTAATTTTACTTATTCATAAGTTTTATAATACATTTGCATTAAACAGTAATAATCGTTGTCAAACCCATTTTTGAAAACAAAAAGCTATGAGTATAAAAACACACATTCCCAATGCAATTACTTTATTAAACCTTACTTCTGGTTTAATCGCGGCGATTTATGCCTTTGATGATAACCTACACATGGCCTTCTTCTGGGTTTGTTTGGGGATTTTCTTTGATTTCTGGGATGGATTTACTGCGCGTCTTTTACATGTAAAGAGCGAATTAGGAGTTCAATTGGATTCCTTAGCAGATATGGTAACCAGCGGAGTCGTTCCAGGTATCATTATGTATAGACTTTTAGCGAGCATACAAGAAAATCAAGAGATTTATAATTTATCTCCAGAAACCTATTATATGGGAGTTATTCCTTATTTGGGCTTTATCATTACCTTAGGTTCTTGCTACCGCTTGGCTAAATTCAATATTGATACCAGACAGACCGATTCTTTTATCGGACTTCCCACCCCGGCCAATGCCTTATTCATTTTGAGTTTACCGATGATTACCTCAACAACAAATTTGGAGTGGATTATAACACTTCTAAGCAATCCTTACGTTTTAGTAGGTATTAGTTTATTTAGTGCTTTTATAATGAATGCAGAGATCCCGTTGTTTTCTCTAAAAGTAAAATACGGAAATTGGGCGACCAACAAAATACAGTACCTATTTTTATTATCGTCCGCACTGATGTTGTTATGGCTTCAATATTTGGCTATTCCTATCATCATCATGTTGTATATCTTTTTATCCGTCATCATGAATAAGATGCTGAGTGCCAAAAAGCCTTAGAAGTCTTCGCAAAATACATTTAAAACGAAAAGAGAGTAGTCCAACCAGACTACTCTCTTTTCGTTTTAAAATTTTACTGAGGTCAAATTATTTCCAATTGCGGACTTCATCTTCTAATTCCTCTTTTGTTTTGCCCGTTTTCTCTTGCAATTTACCTATAATCTCATCAAACTTCCCTTCCGCAAGTACTTCGTCGTTGTCAAACCATTCTCCATATTTCTGCTTAAAAGCACCTTTAACTTGATTCCATTTTCCTTCTAATTCGAGCTTATTCATAAGTTTTGTTTTTTGGTTAGTCTTTTAAAATTAGCTTATTATCAGACACAACGCTGTTAATTAATTACTAATTTAAAAAAAACAGCCCTAAAAAAACCCTTCAAAATGCGCTGATTAAGTTTAAAAAGTCAGGTAACACTTAACAATATGAGGAAACCAAAAAACGCTTGTACCGCTTTTAAAGAACAAGGCTACAAGCAATTTCAGTATTTAAAATTCACGAATCGTTAGTCAGATTTATTTTTTTTGAGCGCTCTAAAAAGCTTAGCAACGCTTTTACCCATAAGTGATAAACAACGAGAATGTTTATCTTTATAAGTTTGCCATTCCCTCTATTAAACGGATGTTATGAAAAGTACTAATTAATAAATCAAAAACCGTTTTACTTATTTATCTAAGTAAGGTTTTAAGTATAATTTGCAAATCCAAACGGAACGATTTTTTTTGAAGATATTCCAAATTCATTTTAATCTTATCAGGAAAAATGACGTCGTCGTTATACTGTTTGGGATTTTCTTGTTTAGCTAATATTTGAGCTTCATTAAAATATTTCAATGAAGCTTCAGAAGTTAATCCGGGTTTTAGTTTTAATACGTCGCGATTTTCCCCCGTTAACAAATCGTAATAACCCGGTATATCGGGACGCGGTCCTACAAAAGACATTTCGCCCAAAAGAATATTGACCAACTGCGGCAATTCGTCTATTTTATACTTTCTAAAAAAGTTACCTAATGCACTGATTCTTTTTTCATTTGAATCCGTAGTTTCTCGGATGGTTTTTAGCTTGAATATGGTAAAAGGAACTCCATACTTCCCAATGCGTTTTTGTAAAAAAAAACCGTTAGAGCGCGTATCATAAGAAGCCAACATCCAACCCATTAATATAGGGATACATAGTAGTACCAAAAGAAATACGGAAAAGGCGGTATCAAAAACTCTCTTTATCAATACAAATTATTTATTACGCGAGGAAAGTTACATCATAATAGGTCTATAAAAACCACCTCCAAATTAAATTATAAAGAATTTCTATCAAAATGAAACGGTAAAATATTTAATAGTGACGGGGATTCTATTACAGCTCCTTCAGCCCCCATAAACAACATGCGGATCGGTTTTTCTTGTTTATTTTCATATTCCAAAATCGCTTGCCTACACGCCCCACAAGGCGGTATAGGTGAAGTAGTAGGTTTTAAGTCCGAACTAGCCGATATCGCAATGCTCAGCATCACCGCATTCGGATGGGTAGCACCTGCATAAAAGATAGCGGTTCGTTCAGCACATAGTCCCGACGGAAAGGCTGCATTTTCTTGGTTTGATCCCACGATAATAGTGCCATCGTCAAGCAATATGGCAGCACCGACACGAAATTTGGAATAGGGTGCATAAGCTTGTTTTCTAACTTCAATGGCCGCTTGCATTAATTTTTGATCAATCAGCGTTAACTCTGCCATATTTTCGTATTCAAAAAAAGTAGCGGTCGATATAATTTCCTTCATCTGCTGTTTATTTTAGACAAAAAATCCAAACTTGTATTAGTTTGGATTTTAATGTTTTTATAGGATTTTTGTTTAATTCTTGCTGTATGTTCCTCCAAAATTGAAAGCCAAAGAAAAACGCAACGTATTCTCTAATGGATTATTGACTTTCGATGTTGAAAACAAATAAGATACATCAACAGTAATGGTATTGTATTTAAATCCGGCTCCTAAAGTAGCGTATTTTCGCGCTCCTTTAAGTTCATTTTCATTAAAATATCCAACTCGAAATGCAAAAGCATCGTCATACCAATATTCCGCACCCAAGGCCCAAGCAAATTCTTTCATTTCTTCAGACATCCCACCAGGAGCATCGCCGAATGATTTAAACACACCTGAAAACCAACCTATATCGTTATAATCTTGCCTTGATTTTGTTCTAGCGTCATTGATTTCTTTTTCAGACAAAACGCCATCACCGTCTAAATCCAGAAAATCCGGTATCTGTGGTGTAGGTACTAATAATTTATTGACCTCTCCATAAACACTTACCGTATTATGAGCATCAAGGATAAAATCAAATCCTCCACCCAACTTCAAGTTTGAAGGAATAAAGCTAGCATCAAGATTACTATCATCGTATTTGATTTTTGGCCCTAAATTTTGAAAATTAAATCCCGCTCTCCAACGACCGTCGAATCCGTTAAATGACATTTGTTCAGACTCGTAAAACCCTGCTACATCCACTGCAAAAGTATTGGCTGCCGAGGCATCTCCTCCTCCCATATCTTCTGGGACTTTTAGATTTGAACTTATAAAACGACCTGCCACTGCCATAGAGAATCGCTCGGTCAATTTTAGAGAATACGAACCGTCGATAGCAAATTCATTGGGGCTTCTTGTAACGGGAACATCGTTATAATTCTGTCTTAATTCGATGTCTCCTAATCCAAAATACCTTAAACTTACTGCAAAGGCACTACGTTCATTAAATTTATTAAAATAATTCAATTGCCCTAGTGAAACATCACTGGCAATACTGGTCATATATGGGGTATAACTTACCGCAAATCCTTGTTGTTGAGTTGCAAAAGCGTATTTCGCTGGATTGTGTTGTTGAGAGTAAATATCTGTTGTAGTTCCCACTCCCATATCTCCCATACCTGCTGAACGCGCATCTGCTGCTATTTGTAGGAAAGGGACTCCTGTAGTGATTGCACGGGAGTCTTGGTAATTGGGGGGTACCGGCAAAGATTTTTGTGCTATTGCGAATTGTGAGCTTATCGCTACCATAGCTACTATCGTCGTTTTTTTCATTTATCACTATTTAATTGAACAAATATACTATTTTCTTAAAGGATTACAAGTTTTTCTACTTTCTCTGATTTATGATTTGTAACCGTAGATTTCACAGTTAAACGGTAGATATACACCCCTTTACCTATGCGGTCACCAAAATCATCTAATCCATCCCATTTTATATCTCGCGACAAATTACCATTCGTCGTAATTAGTTGATTAATTGTTTTAACTATTCTTCCCGTCACCGTCATAACTTGAACTTGTACTTCCAAATTTTCAAACGGTCGGTTGTGTGTAAACCAAAACTCGGTATAATTTACAAAAGGATTTGGATAATTCAGTACTTTTTCTAAACTAACTCCCTCTTCTTTTGAAACCGTAAATTGTATTTCAGAAGTCACCAAATTATTATAAACATCCCAAGCCTTAAAAGTAAGTGTATGCAAACCGTTGGCCAAATCTTTTAAAGGATAACTTATTTTTCCCTTTCTAAAATTATCGGGCTCCGTTTCATAATAATCATTCATAATAAGCGGATTGGATTCATCTCCATCCAATATCCCGGTTAAATCGTGACCAATACCACTAGAGGTATTGATTCCATTTTCATCTTCAAGAAAGGCCAAAAATACAGGCGATTCTGATGTAACTCCTCCAGAAATAAATGATTCATCATTCATAAAAAGTTTAACTACAGGTGGGGTTTTGTCTTCAGGGGCATTTTTATTTATCCCTCCAATACTCACCTGACTGTTGCTTCCTGTATAATCTAAACCGGTATCTTGAGCAGCATAGAAACTGACTTTTCCAGGTCCTACTGCAATTTTAATGTCTTTGGGTAAAACAAAATCGAAACTAAAAACACCTTGCTTTACAGTAGCATTTCCTCTAAAAATAGTTTCTCCCAAGGTTTTAAAATCCATTATACCCAAAACACCGTTAATCATAACCCCGTCATTTCCTAAGGTTTTTCGGTCGATTTCCTTATCAAAAATCTGAACCGCCAAAGCTCCATTAAACTGATTTAGAAACTGATCATGCTCATCTCTAAGTTCACCGGACAACTTCACATATCCCAAAGCTTCTAAATTCCCTGTAAATTCAGCAAAAGGGATATCATTTATTTTCGTCAGCTCTACTTTAGGCCGTGGAATAGCTAATTTTAAAGCTGGATCACCGATGTAAAATACCACATTTTTATCGCGCTGAGATGAATTATTCTTAGTAATCATCAATGCTTCAGCTATAGTACTATAACTATTGGAATCGGGAAATAAATACTCGCCAAAACTCGCGTTAATTTGTCGTCCCGACTCTATACCAATTTCTCTCGTTGTCGCAATCAAAGCAATGGCACCACCACGTCTATTTTTATACATACTTTCCCCGCCAGTCAATCGGTATGGATTATCAAAACGCGTAAACTCACAAGTAATTGTAACAAAGAGTGGATATTTTTTATAATTGTTTAATCGCTGTGCATCATCAATAGCGAATATGCGTTCATGAGCCAATCCATCTTCCCCACCATGTCCAAAATAATTAATAAATAATGCTCCGTTTTCAATCGTTTCGATCAAATCTTTTTTGGCTTGCGGATAGCGCTTACCTCCTGCGGCTGACTCCTGTAAATAGGAATCCATGTGGATTTTTTTTACGTTTAAAAACGGTTTTTTCACCGACACTTTATCAATCATGTCATTTAATCCTTTTTGCAGTATAAAGTCGCCCGCAACATCAACATCATCCGAGAGGGCTACCACAACGTTTCTCCAGCGTCCTTGAGATTCTTTGGCATTATAATCCAATACTTTATCGACCATCGCATTGGCTTCATCGGCGTTAGTTGCTAACATTCTTCCTACGGCCAAGTCTAAACCATAGTCACTATCGAGCATAAGCCCCTCATCATCGTCCATCAACACATAAAAATCATCGGACATAAAAGTAGTATACGATGAAAAATTACTTCCATCTCCACCACTTGAGGTTCTTAAACCTAAATTCATTCCATAAAAAACAGGAACATTATTTGTATTATTGGGTATTCGGTCTTTATAATCAAAAGAAGCATCCCCAAACAAATTGACAAAGCGGAGTCTTGTATCGGTACTTGAAGCATTTTTATATACGTACTTGATGAAATTTCGTATAGCAGCAACATCTTGTTTTCCCGATGAAAATTCTTTGTAAATCTGATCAACAGTAATTACTTTTACCTTTAGATTATTAGAGTTTCTATGAAAATTAGCCAAACGTTCTGCCGAAGCTCTTAAAGTATTGTTTGTAATAATCAAATAGTCGACATCTCCTTCATTAAAAACGGCTCCTTTTAAATTCTGATTAGCTATTTTTGAATTGGGCAAAAGTAGCGGTTCATAAACATCGCTATTGACTACGGTTGCATATTTTCGAATACTACCCCCTGTGGCCTTAAAACTAATATTGTTTTGCCCGTTGTTAAATAAGGTTTGTACATTATTAGTATCCGTAACATCCCATATTTGTGCTACTTGACTCGCGTTGTTCATCACATATAGGACATTGCCGCTTTCCATAGCTAAGGACTTATTACTAAACAGCAGTTGTGCATTACCACCAGATAGGTTTGCCGTATATTCCAACGCTATAAAATCCAAATATCCCATAGACGAAGGAACTCCGCCATTACTGTAATTTACAGTTACTGTCGCGGAATTGGTGTTTATTGAAACGTTCTTTGTGAAAAAGTTCTCATATCCGGACACGGTTTGTCCGCTTATTCTATTAAAGCTTACCGACCCCAAATTTTGATTATTTAAGGTATAGGAGAAATTGGTATTTCCAAAAGATGCTGACGCAGCATTAATATTAACCTTAACCGGTTGTGAAGGATCTAGATTAACCAAATTAAATGAAAAAGTTTGCTGTTGCTGTACCCCAAAGTTTTCTCCAAACCATTTACGTCCTAAACGTCCAATGTTGGTCAAATCTTTTTCGTGGAAGACATAGCCGTCATAAGTAGTATACGTTTTACTCGCGTTCCCAGAAGGTTGGTAGAGTTCGGGAATACGTTTACCCGATTCTCCACCATAAGTTAGAAAATAATATGATTTGCTGTCATATAAGTTCAGGTGAGTCAAATTCTCGTCACTCCACTGATCCACGCCTTCTCCATAAAACAAAACGTAATCCGAATCGTTAAAAGTTCCGTCTCCCTCTCCAATAACTTGTATGGCGCTTTCTTGTAAATCGTTGGCAGCTGCTTTAGAATTAACAAGTGGCAACATACTGCCCCCGTTTCCGAAAATACGAATGGTTCGGGGATCAACCCCTTCTGGCACACCCATTCTAATCAAAAAAGCTTTGGAGATTTTATATACTCCCGACTTCTCTATATAGAATTGAAACCAATTTCCCGATTGTAAAACGGAATTAAAACGAAAATCATTTGAGGTATTTCTATTGGCATTTGCGGAATACCCTCCTTCACTATAAGTATATGAAATCGAAGTAACTCTTTTTACTTGTTGTCCTTCTTTTATAATTGGAGCAAAAGAAAAGGACAAATGTACTCGGTCTCTGGCGAAGACATTTTGTAGTTTTGCGTTAATTGTATTTGGTAAATCTTGGAGAGGCAAGTCTTTTAGTTCCGAAATCCCAATAGGTTCATAATTAACCTGAGTAATAATTAAGGTTGCAGGATTTACCGCTGCAGAAACATTAACATTTTCTATGTATAATAAAGCATTGGAAACTGGATTAAAATTATAATTTTGTGATTCGAAGAATGGAATTACCTTTTGTTCCAAGGCTTGAGCATAAGGTTTCGGATCTTGCCACGAGATTTTAATATCGCGGTTTTGAGCTACGAGATTCATCGAGATTAAAAAAATAAAAAGGTGATAGATATTCTTCATAATACAGTAAACGTTAATTTTTCCATAATAGTACATTCCGCTAAAATAAATAATTTAGAGGGCAATATTCAGCAAAATTACGCGTTATAGGAGTATAAATTTGTGAACACCGAACAAATTTTAAGTTTTTTTTAAATATTTACGAAATATATATTGCTAATTAATCGTTAATTATTATATTGCGAGCAAATTAATTACCCACTTTAAACATGAAGATTAATAGACTTATGACATTGCAAGTGATTGCCGGAATTATAGCATCACTTGGTATTACTAGCTGTAGCAATACAAGTACTAAAGGAGTATCAACTGCAACTGGCTGGAAAATAAATGACAAAAAGGGAGGTTTTCAATACAACACCAACTACGGAGACCAACAGGCGCCGTTGGGAATGGTGGCTATTGAAGGGGGAACTTTTACCATGGGAAGAGTCCAAGACGATGTAATGTACGACTGGAATAACAACCCTACTCAACAATATGTTCAGTCTTTCTACATGGATGAGACAGAGGTAACCAATGTTATGTATAATGAATACTTATATTGGCTTAAAACTGTTTTTCCTCCAAGTGAAGAAAACTACAAGCATATCTATGAGGGAGCCCTTCCAGACACTATGGTTTGGAGAAACAGACTTGGATTTAGTGAGAGTTTAACGACTTCTTATTTACGCCATCCTGCTTATGCCAATTACCCTGTAGTAGGAGTAAGTTGGGTTCAGGCAAATGATTTCGCTAAATGGAGAACCGATCGTGTTAATGAAGCTACTTTAGAAAAAGCGGGATACCTAAAAAAGAATGCTAAAATTCTTGAAGCTTATGGAGATAATCACTTTAGTACTGAAACGTATTTATCTGCTCCAGATGTTTTATACTCAGGAAATAGAGATATCGTTTTCCAAGGTGTAAGAAACAAAGCTAAAGATGGTAAGAAAAACATCTATGCCACACAAGAGTTTGGTTTATTCACTGCTGAATTTAGACTTCCAACGGAGGCTGAATGGGAATATGCTGCTGTTGGTTTAATTGGCAACAGAGAGTACAACTCATATAAAGGAAGAAAAAAATACCCGTGGGATGGTGCACATACTAGAACCGGGAAAAGAAAAGTTCTAGGAGATCAAATGGCCAATTTTAAACAAGGGCGTGCTGACTACGGTGGAATTTCTGGATGGTCAACGGACGGTGCAGATATTACAAACCAAGTTAAATCTTACCCTCCAAATGATTTTGGACTATATGATATGGCTGGAAACGTTGCAGAATGGGTAGCTGATGTTTACAGACCTTCTATAGGAAGCGAAGAAAATGATTTTAATTATTTCAGAGGAAACGTTTATTACAAAAATAAAATTGGAGCTGATGGAAAAGTGGAAATTGTGACTGCAGAAACAATTGTATACGATACTTTACCAAACGGTAAAGTAAAAGCACGTAACCTACCTGGACAAGTTGCTCAAGTATTGGTTGACGAGTCAGACACTTTCTTAAGAAAAAACTTCGATTCAAGCGATAATAGAGATTATAGAGATGGTGCTTCAAGAGGTACTACCAAAGGTTACAATGCTCCAGAACACACTTTATTAGCTGATGAAAACGGAGATATTGTAAGAAAATACGATAGCAACAAACGTACTTCTTTAGTAAATGACCAATCTCGTGTATATAAAGGTGGTTCTTGGAAAGACAGAGCGTATTGGTTAGATCCTGCAACTAGAAGATTCTTTGC
Source organism: Flavobacterium sp. (assembly GCA_040393465.1). Lineage (GTDB taxonomy): Bacteria > Bacteroidota > Bacteroidia > Flavobacteriales > Flavobacteriaceae > Flavobacterium. The sequence goes on from JBEBUC010000016.1 coordinate 61,185, forward strand.
AGAAGATCAAGCGACAGATTATATTGGATTCCGTTGCGCCATGACAAAAGTTGGAGCAAAGCCTTCTAAAAAAAGATCTAAAAATTAATACTATTATACTCTTTTAAAAAAAGCCCTAATTTTTTAGGGCTTTTTTTTATACTTTTGAATCATGAGAATAGAAGAGCTTTACCAATGTTTTTTACAGTGTGATGGGATATCAATTGATACGAGAAACATCACACCAAATTCGCTTTTTTTTGCTTTAAAGGGCGATAATTTTGATGCCAATAACCTAGTTCAAGATGCCTTAGATAAAGGTGCCAGCTTTGTTGTTATGGACAACAAGAAAAAATTAAGCAATCCTGACAAGATGTTCTGGTATGTTGATGCTTTGATGGCCTTGCAAGAATTGGCCAAATACCATCGTCAACAATTGGGTTTACCCATCATTGCCTTAACGGGTAGTAATGGAAAAACAACTACCAAAGAATTGATTCTGGCTGTATTGTCTAAAAAATACAACGTTAAAGGAACCCGAGGGAATTTAAACAATCATATCGGCGTTCCCCTTACTCTATTGTCCTTTACTGATGAAACGGATATCGGTATTGTTGAAATGGGTGCCAATCATTTAGGAGAAATTGCCCATTTATGCGAACTGGCCGATCCAGACTTTGGCTATATAACCAATTTTGGTCGAGCGCATCTAGAAGGATTTGGTAGTTTTGAAGGAGTTGTTAAAGCCAAAAGTGAACTCTATGACTATTTAGAGAATAATTACAAGTTGGCTTTTACCAATACCGACGACGGTTTACAAGATGCCAAAACCATGACATTTGCTCGATATACCTTTGGTACGGAAGAACAAAATGATTTAGTTATCGAGAAGTATGATGCACAACCCATGGCTTCCATAACTGCTAAGAAAACCATATTTACTTCAAATCTAACGGGAATTTACAATGCCACCAACATCGCTGCTGCTGTAGCTATTGGTCAGTATTTTAAAGTTCCTATCACAGATGCTCAAGAAGCCGTAAGTCACTATACCCCTACAAATAACCGTTCGCAATGGATGGAGAAAGAAGGAAATCAAATTCTATTGGATGCGTATAACGCCAATCCAAGTAGCATGGAGGCAGCACTCGATAATTTTATCCAATTGCAACACAAAACCTCTAAAATCTTATTTTTAGGCGATATGTTTGAATTGGGTGCAGCAAGCTCAAAAGAGCATTTGGCCTTAATCCAAAAACTTGAGGGGCTTGACAACCTGATTACTTTTTATATCGGAACTCACTTTTTCGAACATCAAAAAGAATCTTCCCACGCTTTCTTTTATAAAGATTACGACTCTTTTTCAAAAGCATTTCAAAAAGACTTAATTCCAAAAGACTCTTTATTACTAATAAAAGGTTCGAGAGGAATGGCACTGGAACGCATTATTGAACTGCTGTAGCAAATCACATCAATAAAAGATCCCGCAATACATTACTTATTGCGGGATCTTTATATTTTATACCACTACTATATACGGTCTTCCTCTTCCGTTTTTTCAATAGTTCTTTTGTTTTTAATAATTTGATTTCCAAAATTATACTTTACCGAAAACGATACATTTTGAGTGTCTTGATAATCCAAAAAATAGTTATTTTGATTGCTGTAATTTGTACTTACCTTAGATTTCTCCGTTTTAAATATGTCGTTAAACATCAAACTTAGCTCCATTTTTTTGTCAAAAAACTTTCTATTCATCACGAAATATGTACTCGATTCTTTACTAATTGTAAAGGTACCTTGAATGGCCGGTGTATGGTAATAATATCCTATTTCCATGTTCCAATCTGTTGCTTTTTCTAAGCGAAAACTAGCACTGGTTCTGCCATAAAACATCCATATATCATTCTTATACAACTGCTCATCTAATCCGAAAAAATAGTTCTCATTATATTGAACCGAAGCATAGGCATTCCACGTTAACCAAGAAAAAAAATCGTAATTTTTACTAAGATCTATCCCCCCCATTTTCCCCTCTTTAATATTGGTAAATCGATAGATTAGATTATTGCTTTCAGCATCTTGAAAAGAGATTTCCATAGCCGGTAACTTTTCTTTGCGGTAGTATAAATCTATATTCCAATTATTCCAAGAATACGTCAAGTTTAAATTATGAACTATCATTGCCTTTAGTTGAGAATCTCCTTGAAAATATGAAAACAAATTATAATATGATTTTGCAGGATTTAACCAAGAATATCCGGGCCTGCTAATTCTCTTTCCATAAGAAAAACCAAATTGATGCTGATTCTCGGTCTCATATTGCGCATAAAAAGTAGGAAACCATTCCAAATAATTTTCTTTGTTTTGATCAACCGTTTGCAAAACAACCCCAGTTAAATCCGTATATTCGGCTCTAAGTCCTCCCTTAAAACTCCATTGGTTCCAGCTGTATGACAAAGTCGTATAGGCCGCAAAGTTATTTTCTTTATATTCGAAAACATTACTTTTTTCTGTCCTAAAATGTAAGACACCCAATTCATCATCATAAAAATCTAATATACTGTTTGTAGACACCGTACTATATTTAGCACCACTATCCCAATTCCATTCTGTCCTTTTTACACTGTAATCAATTTGAGTAGAAAATAAAGATACCTTGCTACTATTATCACTTTCAAAAGTAGATTCAGACGGGTCTTTGTCTTTAAAATTAAGACGAGTAAACACGTTTTGAAATTTATTTTTATGGTTATTCGTCAAATAATTGGTCCAAATAATCCGATTGTCTCTGCCCCATTTTTTATCTATTTGCAAATGAAAATTGTGGTAATCTGTAGAATTATGATGATTATTCTTAGTCAAATAGGACGATTCTATCTGCCTATCTCTATCGTAAATTAGAGTCGGTACCAAATAAACTCCATTGCTATTAGGATTAACAAATCCGTTTGCACCAAAGGTAAAATTAGTCAAACTGTCCAAATCATATTCCATACTAAATGTATAAGTATGCTGAGTTCGATTGACGTCCTTGCGTATCATAACACTTTCCCAAGTAGTTTGATCCTCGACAAAGTGGACTGCATCAAATCCCTCCCTAACATACGTTCCCATACCTCGATAATAGGAACCCATTAAAGAAAGTTTCCCCTTTCGATAGTACTGGGTTAACCCAAAGAGCTCTTTATCATACTTGCTTTGTATATACTTCCCATATAATATGCCTCGATATCCCTCTAGATTACTTTTAGTCATCACAATATTTAAAACAGCACTACCAGAAGCATCATAATTTGCAGGAGGGTTGGTTATTACTTCTATCGATTTAATGTCTTTACCAGGAGTGTTTTCTAATAAATTCTTAAGTTCATCCCCGGTTAACATTACTCTCTTATCATTTATAGTTACCAATATTGCTTGACTACCCTTAACTTTTAAACTACTCCCTTGTGCCGTAACTCCAGGGGTTTGCTTAATTATTTCCCAGCCGCTTAAACTACTTAAGGCACTGTTCGCAACATCAAACTCCAAGCGATCAATTTTACGTTTTACAAGAGGAGCCTTTCTTTCGATTACTAACTCATTCAGTTCGCGCTCCTCAAGCTGTAAAACTATGGTCCACTTTTTATTAATATCCTCCAAAGTCAAATTTTGTCTATACGTTTGATATCCCATATATGAAATTTCCAAAAGAAAGGGGGAGTTAATTGAGTTCTTTATGTGAAAACCACCATCAAAATCTGTTGCTTCTGATTGCTCCTTTTGCAAATCATCAATTATCAGGATGGTGGCAAAGGAAAGTCCCTCCCCACTTTCATTAACCACCTTACCCTCAAACACCGTATTTTGTCCCATAACTAACAAAGGAAAAAACAATAGAAATAGTAATTTATTCATGATTTATATTTTTATCAAAATTCCACTAATTAATATCAAAAATCGGTTAATGCACGGTTAACGATGGGTTAATGCAAACCGACTATAAGGGAATTGTTTATATTTGTTTGGATGAAAAACAAAAACTTTTTATATATCGCTGCTTCAACCTTACTGTTTTTGCTACTATTAGCGATTCATGCATACTATTTTTATAATTCTTATAAACTAAAACAGAAAGAAATTCTCAATTCTGTACATACTCAATTGTCAGATTTAGAAGAACAAATCCCTTACTTTGAAGAATCCATAAATTCAGATGATGAGATACTATCTCTTTTTTCAAAGTATCAAAAAAAAGAAATATCCTATAGCAAGCTTGCCCGATATTATGAGGAGAAAAATTCATTAGTCAGTCCTCGAATAACGGCATATATTGACAGTTTATTTCAAAAACAAGGTTATCACGTTGCCATCAAAAAAGAATTAATTAATCTTATTGCTCTACCTTCGGGAGATACTTTAATCAAAACACCTTTTGTACTATACCAAACAGCGACCCCGATTATTAAACCGCGCACAGTTACTTCTGGTAAGTGGATAACCAGCAACTCTAATTCCGATTATGATTTTAAAAACGATGAAAATCGTCCAAAAAACGAAAAACCAAACTTCCACTTTCAGATCAATAGAAATACTACTTATGATATAGCTAATTTAACTACCGTTGTTTTACATGAGTTAATCCCCTTGATGGTTTCTTCCATACTGATCTTTATTGCGGTACTAATACTCTATTATCTCACCTATAAAAATCTAATCAAACACCGTCAAGAATCCCTTCTTCTACACGACATAGTCGACAATATTGCGCACGAATTTAAAACCCCAATCGCTACATTAAAAATAGCCTCTAAGATGCTTTCTAAAGAAAGTTCTACAGAAATACTCCCCTTAATCGATCGTCAAATCAATCGCCTCGAAAATCTATTAAAACCCATACAGTTCGAATACGAAGATGCTACTAGTTTTGAGGAAATAAAAGAAAATGATATACTCGATTTGTTGAACGACTTTGCATTTAGTCACCCCGAAATTCTGTTCAATCATAAACTTTCCATAACCCAAAGTCCTGCAATACACAAAAATGAATTGCAAACAATAATCAGTAACTTGGTTGGCAACAGCGTCAAATACGGAGCCAATACCATTGAACTTCAGATGAAAAGCAACCCTATTGGATTTGAAATAACGGTAACCGACAACGGTATTGGAATAGAACACAAAGAACTAAAACATATTTTAAAGAAATTTTACCGCATACAAAAAAACAACATACAAAACACCAAAGGCCTGGGACTTGGACTTTACCTCGTAAATAAAATTATTTTAAAACACCAAGGAACCATAGCCTTTAAAAGTAAACTAAACCAAGGTACCTCCGTTAAAATCCTTTTTCGTTATGAAAACTAAACTGCTTTTAATTGAAGATGACGAAGACTTCGGAACCATTTTAATGCAATATCTCAACCTATCGGATTTCGAAGTAACCTGGTTTATGAACCCACTAGATGTAGTACACTTAATTTCTGAAAAATTGAATTTTGACATTGTCATACTCGACGTTATGATGCCGCATTTAGACGGTTTTAGTCTATCTCAAAAAATCAAGGAGATGCATCCACACCTTCCTTTTATATTTTTAACTGCTAAAAATCAAAAGATCGATAGATTAACAGGCTTAAAAATCGGTGCAGACGATTATCAAACCAAGCCCTGCGATCCCGATGAATTAATTCTCCGTATTCACAATATACTCAAGAGATACAAACCTTTACAAGCATCCAAACCCGTATCTATAGGTAGTTATAACTTTGACCACCAAAACTTAGTCTTATCACATCCTAATGAAAAAATTCGTTTGACTCAACGTGAAGCTGATCTATTGCTACTATTACTACAATACAACCACAGTTTAATCAAGAGAGACGTTATATTAAATACCATATGGAATTTAGACGATTACTTTTCGGGAAGAAGTATGGATGTATTTATCAGTCGTTTGCGCAAATACTTTCAATACGATAAAAGGATTGAAATCCTATCTATTCGCGGTGTTGGTTTTGAGATTAATTTTCCAAGTTCTTAACTTCTTAATTGAAATTTGTAGGGACTAGCCTTCTTTATAAAATTGATTATAACAATTGATACGATACCCATATTGTACACTTGCTAAGCAGCGAAATAGGAATATCAGACGTAATGTTTTTAAAATATTGGGGTAACTATATTATAAAGACAAATCATACCCTAAAATCGGATTACCACATGAACTAAAAGCCTTTCGTTTCGTCTTCGACAAAACCAAAGCTTTTTTATAGCTATTTTTAGCAACCATATTATGGATGCGTATATGCAAAAAAGCTGCTGTTTCGTCTTCGACAAAACAGCAGCTTTTTTGTGTTGCGGCGCTGCGCTGGGCTTTTTATTATAAAAGGCGAATACGCATATACGCACATTCGCTTATAGGCATATATCAAGCGTATACGCCTATGAGCACATTCGCTTATGGGCAAAAAAAAAGTCCCTAATCAATAAAGATTAGGGACTTCTAAAGAAAGGCGACGAACCGAG
>JBEBUC010000017.1:0-67094 GCA_040393465.1 Flavobacterium sp.
CTAACCCCTAGACGAACGGACCATTTGTTTCTCTAATGCGGATGCAAAACTACAACATTTTTTCAATCCTGCAAGAGAAAAACAATTTATTTTATTTTTTTTTAGTACGACTTTGCAAACAGCACTCTTCCCTGTGACGGCTGGCCTGTCAAGATACATACTCCATCTTCCTTCACCTGTTCCAAGGGCACGCAACGGATCGTTGCTTTGGTTAAATCCTTGATCTTTTCTTCGGTTTCCACAGTCCCGTCCCAATGCGCTGAAACAAAGCCCGCTTTACCCTCTAAAACCGCTTTAAATTCTTCAAAAGAATTTACCTCAGTGATGTGAGCATCTCGGTATTCCAATGCTTTTTGAAACAAACCACTTTGGATTTCTTCCAATAAATCCTGAACATAGGTCACCGCCTGATCCTTACCCACAACTTCCTTGGTTAAGTGATCTCTACGAGCGATTTCAAAAGTTCCGTTTTCCAAATCTTTAGGTCCGACTGCAATTCTAACAGGAACCCCTTTTAATTCGTATTCATTGAACTTCCATCCCGGTTTAAAGGTCGTACGGTCATCGTATTTAAACGAAATGTTTAATTTCTTAAACTGATCCGTCAAAACTTTTACAGCCGCTTTAATCTCCTCCAATTGCTCTTCCGTTTTATGAATCGGAATAATAACCACTTGTATAGGCGCTAAGTTTGGTGGCAACACTAATCCGTTATCATCGGAATGCGTCATAACCAAAGCCCCCATCAATCGAGTCGAAACCCCCCATGACGTTGCCCATACATATTCTTGTTTCCCTTCTTGACTGGTGAACTTTACATCAAAAGCTTTGGCAAAATTCTGACCTAAGAAATGTGAAGTTCCTGCTTGCAAGGCTTTACCATCTTGCATTAAGGCTTCAATACAATAGGTTTCTATAGCTCCTGCAAATCGTTCGTTTTCGGATTTCACTCCTCTAACCACCGGCATGGCCATGAAATTTTCCGCAAAATCAGCATAGATATTCAACATCAATTCCGCTTCCTGCACTGCCTCTGACTGAGTGGCATGAGCCGTATGTCCTTCCTGCCATAAGAACTCTGAAGTTCTCAAAAACAATCGGGTTCTCATCTCCCATCGAACTACATTAGCCCATTGGTTAATCAAGATCGGTAAATCTCTATAGGATTCGATCCACTTTCTATAGGTATCCCAGATAATGGTTTCCGAAGTTGGACGAACAATTAATTCTTCTTCTAATTTAGCATCCGGATCGACTTCAATGGTTTTTCCATCAGCAGCTGTTCTCAAACGATAATGGGTTACCACAGCACATTCCTTGGCAAAACCATCTACATGACTGGCCTCTTTACTAAAATAAGATTTCGGAATAAACAGCGGGAAATACGCATTTTGGTGCCCCGTTTCTTTAAACTTCTTATCTAACTCCGCTTGCATTTTTTCCCAAATCGCATAGCCGTATGGCTTGATCACCATACAACCTCTTACGCCTGAATTCTCTGCTAAGTCTGCTTTGACTACCAGTTCATTATACCATTTGGAATAATCTTCTGCTCTCTTTGTGATGTTCTTACTCATTTTTAATATATTGGCACAAATATTGTTTAACTTTAATTAACTATATTAATCACACAAAACTAACTAATTTTGTTTGCCCAACAATAAAAAAACTACACGATATGAAAACTACCCATTTAATACCACGAAAATTGTCCTTTTATGGAATTATTGGATTAATAAGCAGTGTATTGGTTTCCTGTGGATCATACCAAAACGCGTCCTATGCAGACACGGATGGTGTTTACAATTCTAACAGAACAGTACAAACCAACTCCTACACCACCTCTTCTGCACCAGAGGGCTATTATACCAATTACCTTAACAACCTCGATAACGATGTTACTGTTTTTACCGACATTAACGAATACAACTCACAAAACGCCGATGACTCTTTGAGCTATACCACCAATGCTGTTGGTTATGGCGGATGGGGTGACGAAACTGATGGCGTACAAGTTAATGTTTACAACAACGGCTATAACCCGTATTATGGCGGCGGATTTTACAATTCCTATTACCCATCTTATTGGGGAAGTGGCTGGAATATTGGATTCGGCTTTAATTGGGGCTGGGGCGGCAGTTACTACAACCCTTGGTACGGCGGTTACGGATGGGGAGGATATCCTTATTACGGATCACACTACAGACCCTACTACAACAATTACCGTCCTAGATACGTTTCTCACACAAACAATTACCGTACTACTAGCGGAAGAAATGTTAATTATAACGGAAGAGACAGCTACCAAAGAGGTCGTTCTTTACAACAAACCTCTAACAGAACCATCAACAGTGCTAACAGACGTGATATAAACACCACTAATAGAATCAATAGCACTAATAGAGCTACCAACAACACCAATAGAACAATACAATCGAGCAACAGAAACAGTTTTAATAACAGTTCTTCAAGAACATATAACAACAGCAACAGAGTTAATTCACAAAGAAGCACGAACAGCAGTTCAAGAAGCAACTACAGCACACCTTCTAGATCCAATTCTAGTTATTCATCACCGTCTAGAGGTTCATCTGGAAGCAGCAGTCGTTCAACTTCAAGTGGAAGACGATAATAAAAAATGATTTAAGTTTAAAACCAATCGCTGTATAATAATAAGAGCGGTACCCTATTTTCTTAAACAAACCATAAAATAGACTTATGAAAAAATACCTTAGTTTAGTTTCTGCCTTGTGCCTAGTTTCTGCCCTTCACGCGCAAGAAAACACAGCGGCTGACGCACTTAGATACACTCAAAACGACTTCAACGGTACCGCTCGCTTTAAAGCGATGAGCGGTGCCTTTGGCGCTGTTGGTGGTGATTTATCATCTACCAAAATAAACCCTGCGGGAAGTGCTCTTTTCAATTATAATACCGCGGCTTTTTCGTTGTATTCTACCAATAAAAAGAACCGGTCCACGTATATGGGAACCGAGTCGTCTGACCGTTACAACGGCCTAGACTTTGGACAAATGGGAGCGGCGTTTGTTTTTAATAACTCCAATCCCGAAGGTCTTTTGAAAAAATTTGTTATCGGTGTGAACTATGAAAACACCGCTAATTTCAACAACAACATCTATTCCAGAGGGCTTAACAACAACAGTATAGCCAATTATTTTGTCGACCATGCCAATTACAGCAATAACGGCAATCCCATACCACTCGAATACTTACAACTTGAAAAAGGTGAAACTATTCCGGGTTTATACCAATTTTTAGGAGATTATGGAATTGGTTACCAACAAGCGCTTTTAGGGTTTCACGGACATTTGTTTGAACAAGCAAAAGACGGTACTTATGTTTCTAATGTAGCAGCAGGTCAACTGATTCAAAACAGCCTTATCTCAAGCTCCGGCTTTAACGGAAAATTAAGCGCCAACTTTTCCACACAAATAGGTGAGCGTTTTTACGTGGGTACCAATCTGAATTTACACTTTACAGATTACACCAAATTAACCACCGTAGAAGAACGAAGAGCCGACGCCAACAACGAAGGTGTTCAACGAATCGTTTTCCAAAACGAACTCTATACTTACGGAAATGGATTTTCTTTTAATATTGGAGCCTTAGCTAAGGTTACCGACAATCTACGTCTGGGACTGGCTTATGAATCACCAACCTGGTACCGTTTAAATGATGAATTAGCACAATTCTTACGTACAGAAACGCTATTTACCGATGAAAACAATAAAGTAACTTCCGCTAAATACGTTGTCGACCCAAACACCATTAACATCTACAAAGAACACAAGGTACAAACGCCATCTATTTACACGGGAAGTATTGCTTATATCTTTGGACAACAAGGACTGATTAGTTTTGATTATACCCGCAAGGACTACAGTAAAACCAAATTTAAACCCGAAGATGCTTTTGCATACAACAATGCAGACTTAAAAAACAACCTCTCTTCGACCAACGAATATCGTGTAGGTGCTGAATACCGCATCAAACAATTCAGTATTCGCGGAGGATATCGCTTTGAAGAAAGCCCTTATAAAGACACCAAAATTATCGGCGACCTTAACAGTTTTTCTGGAGGAATTGGTTATGACTTTGGGGGATCACGCTTGGATTTAGCCTATGTACATACCAACAGACCGTACTCAACTACTTTAGTGGGTTCTGGAATGAACGATATGGCCCGTATTAAAACCACTGACAACAACATCGGCCTAACATACAGCCTTAATTTCTAATAATTTACGAAAAAAGACTTTTAAAAAATCCCTTGACTCATATCAGAGTTTAAGGGATTTTTTTTTTGTACCTTTGCAGATTAATTAATTACTATTCAATAAATACAATTACTATGAAGTATTTTTTCAAATTAGTTGCTATTTCCCTGTCTTTATGGACACTGAGTAGCTCTGCACAAGAAACCGTGCCTATGCAAACTATCAACGATTCCAAGCCTGTTGATGCTCTGGATTCCTTTGAAGTATCTCCAGTACGCTACACAGCACACAACAAAGGAAAATTTTATGTTTTCTGGGGAGGAAACCGAGGTAGTTTTAGTAAGTCGGACATTCATTTTAGAGGAAATGATTACGATTTCACCTTAGAAAATGTAGCAGCAGATGACAAACCCAAAGGATGGCATATTGATTATATCAATCCGGCCCGAATGACTATTCCACAAACCAACTTTAGATTGGGTTACTTTATTACTGATAAATACAATGTCTCTATTGGTTTGGACCACATGAAATATGTAATGAGACAAAATCAAGTGGTTGATTATAGCGGTTACTACCCCAACGAAGGTAGTTATGGGGAACACCCAGGCCATTTACCGAATAATGAAATTCAATTAACCGAAGACTTTCTTACTTTTGAACATACCGATGGTTTAAATTATATCAATACAGAAATCAGTCGTGTAGATGATATTTCTAAACTATTTAGAATAAACAATACCGACAAGATTCAAGTTAATATTACCGAAGGTGTTGGAGGGGGAATTATCTTTCCAAAAACCAATACAAAGATATTGGGAAAAGAGCGCTACGACGAATTTAATGTCGCTGGATTTGGACTTTCTGCGAAAGCAGGTATCAACATCACTTTCTTAAAATACTTCTTTGTACAAGCGGAATTAAAAGGAGGTTATATCAACATGAACAACATAAGAACGACAGATAGCAGAAGCGACAAAGCCTCTCAAGACTTTTTCTTCTTAGAGCGCGTGATTGCTTTTGGAGGAATCTTTAGAATTTAAGTTTACGATAAAACAATAGAAAATCAGCCTTTATCACAGTGGATTTAGGCTGATTTTTTTTATAAACAAACATGTACTACCCCATTTTACGCCTAGTAAGCCCTATAATTGCAACCCAATTTGATTGCTTTAAAAATGGAATTTTATAAATTAGACAAAGCAGCTCGTTTCTAGCTAAAAAAATCGTATTTTTGCACACCAATTTTTAAATCCATGAGAACCAAAACTTTAAAGAAAAACAAGATTAATGTCATCACCTTAGGGTGTTCCAAAAACGTTTACGACAGTGAAGTGTTGATGGGACAGTTGAGAGCGAGTGGTAAAGAAGTCACACACGAAGCCACTCAAGACGAGGGAAACATTATCGTAATCAACACCTGTGGTTTTATCAATAACGCCAAGGCGGAGTCGGTAAACACCATTTTGGAGTACGTTGAGAAGAAAGAAAAAGGACTTGTGGACAAGATTTTTGTTACAGGCTGTCTTTCTGAGCGTTATAAACCGGACTTAGAAGCCGAAATTCCCAATGTGGATCAGTATTTTGGTACTACGGATTTACCGTTGTTACTAAAAGCACTGGGCGCAGATTACAAACATGAATTATTGGGAGAGCGTATGACTACGACTCCTAAGAATTATGCTTATTTAAAAATTGCTGAGGGCTGTGACCGCCCCTGTAGTTTTTGTGCGATTCCGATTATGCGTGGTAAACACGTTTCGCAATCCATTGAAAAATTAGTAAAAGAAGCCGAAGGTTTGGCCAGAGACGGTGTCAAGGAATTAATTCTTATTGCTCAGGATTTGACTTACTACGGTTTGGATTTATACAAAAAGAGAAATCTAGCCGAATTACTCGAAAACCTAATTAAGGTGGAGGGTATTGAATGGATTCGTCTTCATTATGCTTTCCCTACTGGATTTCCAATGGACGTTTTAGATTTGATGAAAAGAGAACCTAAAATTTGTAATTACTTGGATATTCCCTTGCAACACATTTCGGACAACATCTTGAAATCGATGCGTCGTGGAACCACTCAAGCCAAAACAACTCAATTATTAAAAGATTTTAGAGTTGCTGTTCCTGGAATGACGATTCGTACTACATTGATTGTAGGATATCCGGGTGAAACCGAAGAAGATTTCCAAATCCTTAAGGATTGGGTTCAAGAGATGCGTTTTGAGCGTTTGGGCTGTTTTGCTTATTCTCACGAAGAAAACACTCATGCTTACAGCTTAGAAGATGATGTTCCTGCAGATGTAAAACAAAATCGTGCCAATGAAATCATGGAGATTCAGTCGCAGATTTCTTGGGAATTAAATCAAGAAAAAATCGGAAAAACGTTTAGATGTATCATCGATCGTAAAGAAGGAAACCATTTTGTGGGTCGTTCTGAATTCGATAGCCCTGATGTAGATAACGAAGTTTTAATCGACGCAACCAAACACTACGTCAAAGTAGGTGAGTTTGTCAATATACATATAGACGAGGCTACGGAGTTCGATTTATACGGCACACCTGTACTGTAAACCATCAACTAGTAATTCGTACAAAAAAACAAAAGGCTGCTTCTATTCGATGCAGCCTTTTTATATACTGTATCCGCTTTCCAAGACTAGCAATTTTTTTTAGTGTTCTCGCAAAAAAATCAATTCAACTCCATCTGCTGGCACATCCCAATGGATGATTAAAGTATCTCCCATTACTTTGTATTGATAAAGTTGACTATTTAAAAAGAGGCTATCTCCCTGAATAGCATAAGTGTAATTGCCGGTCGCATTCATCGGAATTTTATAATGATAATCCGACGACTGATGGTTCACTTCTGTATATCCCTGATTATTTTCAGTGAAAATCCATCTGATGTCACCCACTCCATAATAATGGTAAGGAGCCAAGCCTGGTGAAAACTCCCGCAGGTTCCAAATTTCTTTAAATTTCAAATCTGTTAGATTCGATTCCACCGATTCAAAAACAACTGGTTTTGAGAGTTTGGGGATTTTAACTATATGAAAAGGTTGGTTTTTCCGCAAAGCTTCATTTCCTTTTATTAAACCATCGACCTGTACAATTACATTTTGTTCGTGCTCTATAATATGTACCATATCAATACTGCTTCCTCCAGGTAGTTTTTCTATATCTGAAACCACCACAATGTCAAATTGTGTAAAATCTATTTCAAAGAATAAAGGATTGGAGATGTATGAACGAATATGGCTGTTATCCAGTAAATCACTCCATTCGCTTTTCTCTCGTATTACACTAAATTCCCCTTCTCCTGAAGTACCAAAATAATCTCCCTGAGCAATCGTTTCCATCTCCACTTCTCGTGGCTCAAAAAGTTTTTCTATTTTGTTATCATCACTACTACATGCCACTCCCACCAGGAATAGTCCTGCGAATACTAGGAGTTTTTTCATAATTTTTAAAATTAAATTTTATCAAAAATGCATATCAAATGACTCCCTAAAAACGGTGGGTTTATTTGTTTTCGGAACTTTTACTATATGATAAGCCTGTGAAATAACCGCTGCAATTCCATAATACAGGCGATCAATATTTACGACAACCTGTTCGTCGTGTTCCGTTACTTCTACTATATCTATAGTAGTATTCCCTCCTCCTATATTATCAACAACGGCTATTACGGTTTCAGTTTCAAAATCTATTATTGTATTTTCCAAAAGAGTTGCGAAAGGGTTGTCATCCATCCTGTCATCAACGTCAAGACCTCCATTAGTAAATTCATTTACAAATACTTGCCATGAATGTAAATCATTGATTACTCGATTTTCCCTTCTAATAAGCCGCAAATCATCGCTATCAGTCCCTATCAAAATGGTCTCCATCTCCAATTCTCGTGGCTCAAAAAGTTTTTCTATTTTGTTTTCATCACTGCCGCAGGCCACTCCTATCAGGAATAAGCATGCGAATACTATCTTTTTTTTCATTTTCTATAATTTTAATTCGTAATTTATTTTCTATAAACATTTTTTTAGTGGTTTTAAATTTTACAACTCCTCAAAAACAACGGGTTTTCCGAGTTTTGAGATTTTAACGATGTGAAAAGGCCTCGGTGCAATTAGCGTATCATCACCTTTTAAGATACGATCAATATTAACCACCACACGCTCTTGTTCTTCTACGACATTTACGATATCGATACTGTGTCCTCCTGTCGCTTTTCCTTCGTCGAACACCACCACAATGTCAAATTGTGTAAAATCTATTTCAAAGAATAAAGGATTGGTGATATATGAACGCATATGACTGTTATCCAGTAAATCATTCCATTCGCTTTGTTCTTGAATTACGCGAAATTCGCTTTCTACTGAATTTCCAAAATAATCTCCCTGAGCAATGGTTTCCATCTCGATTTCTCGCGGTTCAAAAAAATTTTCTATCTTCTTATTTTTGTTGTTGTTGTCACTACTGCATGCGACTCCCACTAGGAATAGCCATGTCAATACTATGAGTTTTTTCATTTTCAATTGTTTTAAATTCGTTGGCACACCGTCGCTATACTAAATAGCGGTTGTTGCAACAAACCCCTTTTTAGAAGCGACTAACTGGTTATGATTTTTTATAATTCGAAAAGGAATCGTTTTTTTATCCGTGTTTATGACACCCTCTCCACTCCCTTGAGATCCGTTTTTGCAAAGCATAAAAATGCTAGAAGTTTTGCAAATGCACCTTGATTATTAAAGGCATTTATACAACAAAATCTCAACTGTACTTAGAGTTATACGTGAAGTTTATTTATTACCGAAAAGTTGAAGTTTTGTTTCGATATTGTGGGGAAGCGCCTCCTTAATTACTTCCCTAGGATTGCTAAATAACAATCCGCTAAGCTACGTTATACAAGCAGCCGTTTTAAAGTCTGGTATTTTTGATCTTGGCTTCATCAGTTGTTATTTTAAAAATAAGATTACTACTTGCTGAAATCTCGTCCTCCCATTTTATTCTAAAAAAGAACATAAAGAACATCAATTCAGCCTTCTACGAGTTAAAAATTAAAAAAATATTTGATAAAAAAAAGAAAAAGTATGTTTTTAACAAAAAAGAGGCTATCCATAAACGGATAGCCTCTAACTATTTATAGCTACTTCCTATTAAAAACTGTATCGTAGTCCAACCTGTATTTGGTATGGATTCCCCGTTGGTACTGGCGTTCCTTTCGTATTGACACGGTAATTGAATTCTTGTTTTTTCGCATCAAAAGCCGGTTGAGCCGGTTGTCCATTAGCTGCTGGAATCCCCAAAGCATATAAGGCCTGATTTCCCATGGTTTCATTGGTTCCCCATTCTCTATTCAACAGGTTTGCAAAATTAAAGATATCCGCAGATATTTCGAAATTATGCTTGCCGTACACCTTCACTTTTTTACTGATACGCAAATCGATAATGCTGTAAAACTTATTGATTCCGCCGTTGCGTTCAGCCATTTTTCCGCTGTATTTATTGATGTAGTCTTTCATACTCTGACTCACTTCGGGGTTGTCCATTATGGCTTGTAACCCGTCGCGAATCTGTTGCGGAACCGACGGGTCATTTCGGTCAAATATAAAAGCCAAATCGTTGGTACCCGAAACAAAGTCGGCATTGGTATTTCCTCCGGAAAGCAAGCTGTAACGCGTACCGGAAATTCCAGAAAAACGGAAACCTACTTGTACTCCATAAAAGGTTGGTAAGGTTCCATATACCACTACTTTATGTCTGAAGTGGTTATCGGAATACGTCATACTAGACAGGTCTCTAGGGTCGTCCTTAACCGTTTGCACCAAAGTAGCCGTGTTGGCTACGTTTCCATTATAAGAGGTGTTGTCTTTGGTGCTGTTCCAAGTATAACTTGCCGATATTTCCCCGTCTTTGAAATAATTGTAATTGGCATCGACCACAAAGGCAAATTGATTGATTTTCCCATCGCTTGTCAACTCCAATACACGCCCCAACTTATCGCTGATACGCCCTTTTTGCCAATCACCAGCACCGTTGGCCGGCATGCTGCTTAACGGTACAAATACCCCTCTGTTATCTTCGTTTTTTAAAGTAAAGAAAGGGTCACTCACCATATTTCGATCTAAATAAGTATAGTTATTTCTGGTTAGCGTGGCATATCCAGCAATCCCCACGCGAAATTGACTGTTAAAAAAGTGGGTATAAGACAAATTCGCTTTATAAACAACCGGAACTTTGGCATCCTTTCCCGTCATATTTATAGTGACCAATTGGTTTTTCTCTAAACTCGGTGCAGCAACCGTTCCCGAACGGTACCCCAAAAAATCAGGTGTTGGTACATCGGCTCCCCTAACGTCCACCGTAGCCAAATGGTTACCGTCAAAAGTTAAATTATTAATCAATGCGTAGTTGTTGATGTCGGACCCGAAAATCCCGGCTCCAATTCTAATAAAGTCGGTTTTGTTTTCATTGACATCCCAATTGAATTGCAAACGCGGTTGTACTATAAACGATTTGAATTTATTGTCGGTGCGCAAACCCAATTCATCATAGACCAATTGGTTGAATTCAGCCTTAGGATAATGTGCATAATCCATACGCAAACCCGCTGTCATGTCCATTCCCTTACCTACTTTAAATTGCATTTGTCCATAAATTCCTACATTCAAAATGTTACCGTTCACCGTTAAATCATCCTTTAAAGGAACTTCTCTATAGTACCGATAAGGAATATAAGATTCGAAATTCTCTAAAGCAGTTTTGCCGGTGGTGGTGTCTTCTCTAAAATGGAATCGCCCATTGACTTCACTTCCATAAACCGATTTTGATGCGGTATTCATCAAATCCAATCCGAAAGTATATTTAATTTTATCGGTATTGTAATACAGATTATCGACAATTTGAAAAACGTTGTTGCGAAATCCTTCCTGAGCAAAACGATGTCCCCCAATTTGGATATTTGTCGATCGATTTGCTCCGTCTATGTTCGAAACAATATTTTCTACTATCGCTCTTGGAATGTTGTTGGACGGTAAGTCGTCTCCAGGACTACTCTCTTGATATACATACAAGTGTTGTACCTTTAGTTCGTTGGTTAATTTCGGACTTAAGGTCGATCGTAAAGTCGCTAAAAAGCTGTTGTCTTTATTTTTATCGTTTCCAAACGATTCATATAAGTTTATCGTGGTATTGTCTGCTAATCCCAATGGATTGTTATCGTATGTAAAGTTGTTGCGAACCGTCAATAAATTGTTGTCGTCAATTTGCCAATCCAACCTCAAAAAAGCCGCGTCGGAATTCCGTTTTTTATCAAAGGTACCGTATTGCGGTTTGTTGGAAACACCATATTTGTTTCGAGCTATAGATACAAACCTATCCAAAGTCCCTTGGGTGATATTAAATCGATCTTCATCGGCTGGCGATTGAATATCGGCGATTACTAAGGATCTTGAATCCAATTGATGGTCCCACGCAAAGAAATAGTGCAACTTATCTTTAATAATAGGTCCACTCAACGACAAACCGTATTGATAGGTCGAATAATCCGCCGTTCTTTTGTTTCCGCGGATATCATACGGGCTGGACAACCAATCGGCTCTGGCATAGGTAAAAGCCGCAGCAGAAAATTGATTGGTACCCGATTTGGTTACAGCACTCACCGTTCCACCACCACTTCTACCTAAAGTAACATCATATTGATTGGTAATGACTTTAAATTCTCGGACTGCTTCCATAGATATCGAATAGGGCGCCCCACTTCTACTGGTTGTCGATCCGGCAGAAGTTGGATTTTTTGCAGACATTCCATCGATGGTAAAGTTGGTAGAAGACCCCAACTGACCTCCAATGGACCCGCCTTTAGACAAAGGAGACAAATCGGTTAAGGTGGTGAAATTTCTACCATTAACGGGTAAACGCTGAATCGAGCGCTCCGAAATAGCCGTAGCCGCACCTAAAAATTCTCTTTTGTTTTTTAAACTCGTCCCTTCTATTACGATGGCATCCAATTCTGTTTCATTGGGGTCGATATTGACATCGACAAAAGACGCATCTCCTTGATTTAAGGTATAACCAGACTTTTTAACTTCTTTTCCTTCTTTATTCAATACGGTTATTACGTAAGGTCCTCCTAAAGGAAGTTCTTTAAAAAGGTATTCCCCATTGTTATTGGTTTTTGTGCGGGTTGTAAACCCTGTTGACTCATTTTTAAGTACCACCTCAATTCCCTGCTGTATGGCATTTTGATCCAATACGATACCGTAGATAGACGCCTGAGTGGTCTGTGCAAACGCAGCCAAAGACCCCAATAAGCAGCATCCCAGAATCAGGAGTTGTAATTTTGTTTTCATTTTGTAGTTGTTAAAGTTTTGACAAAACTACGGTCGCAACATTACCACAAGATGCTTTTTAAATGATGAAACGTTTAAATAAGTGCTGCGTTGTTTTTTAAAACATGCCGTTAAAAACCAGTGCTTTACGTTCTATAGAAAACCACAGCGTTCTAAAAACAATTGCTGATACTTAACAAAAGACTAACAAGTACGTAAGCTCTAAAACACATAGAGTCGCTTCCTTTGTTCTTTATAATCACTAAATTTTATCTTGTTATGCGAATAAAACTTATTTTTACTAGCCTATTGTTTTTCACTATGATTACATCAACTATGTATGCTCAAAAAATTCTCGTTATCGGCCACCGCGGTGCCAAAGGACATGTGGCAGAAAACACCTTGGAATCGATCGATAAAGCTTTAGAACTAAAGGTTGATATGATTGAGATTGATGTATATAAAATTAAAAGTGGGGAACTGATGGTTTTTCACGACGAAACCTTAGATCGAGTTACCAATGGAACCGGTAAAATCGAGGATTTTACTTATGAAGGATTAATGAAATTTACGGTAGAAGGCAAGTATAAAATCCCTACACTGTCAGAAGTAATCGAAAGAATCAACCGTAAGGTGGTTCTTAATATTGAGCTTAAGGGAGCCAATACCGCTATAGAAGCCTATAAAATTATTGCTGAGTTTAAGAAAAAAGGATGGACCAATGCGCATTTTATCATTTCAAGTTTTCGCTGGGACGAATTAGAAATATTCTCGCAACAATCCAATCCTGCCGCTGTTGCTATACTTACGGCCGAAGACCCTACAAAAGCCATCGAATTTGGAAGAAAAATTAAGGCTACCGCCATTAATCCGTACTATAAATTTATGTGGACCGATACGGTTACCGCCATTCATGCTGCCGGTTTTAAAATATACCCTTGGACAATTAATGAAATATCGGACATCAACCGCCTAATTGAACTGAAGGTTGACGGTATTATTACCGATTTTCCAGATCGGGTACTACTCAAAAAATAAAAAATCCGATCCTGGATTTTGGCCCGAAAAAAATCTTTTTTCGGGTTTTTTTCTGCTTTGTTTTCAAAGTATTTCCATAATCACATCCTACAACGCTATAGCCATTTCATCTCCGCAGCTTGTGGAAAAACGTTGCATATCAAGCTACTTCCATATTGATTTGTAAGCTAGTGTACGTTATGCGTTTTTGATTTTGAAAAAAAATACCAATAAAAATATCAAATACCTTTTTTATCGGTATTTTTATATATAAATCGGTAAAAAACACTTAATATAAAACCAATATATTCTACGATGAGAGCATTAGTGATTTCAGGCGGAGGAAGTAAGGGCGCTTTTGCAGGCGGCCTGGCAGAATACCTCCTTACGGTTCAGAAAAGGGAATATGGGATCTTAATAGGCAGCTCCACCGGTAGTCTTTTGGTACCTCTACTGTCTATAGGAGAAACTCAAAAATTAAAAAAGGTATTTACCAACGTCAATCAATCTGATATTTTCAATATTTGTCCGTTTATCATTACCGAAAAAAACGGGGTGTTCAAAACGAAAATCAATCACTTTGGCGTTTTAAAAACGATGCTTAAAGGCAAAAAAACTTTTGGAGAAAGCAACAATCTGCGCGATTTAATTGGCCGTACTATGACTGCTGACGATTATACACGAATTAAAAAATCCAATAAAGACGTTATCGTAACCGTTTCTAATTTGAGCAGTATGAGTGTGGAGTACAAAAATGTACGCGACTGCGATTACGCCGATTATTGCGATTGGGTTTGGGCTTCAACTTCCATGGTCCCCTTTATGAGTTTGGTGCATAAAAACAATTTTGATTATGCCGATGGCGGTATGGGCGATTTGGTTCCCATCTATCAAGCTATATTAAAAGGTGCAACCGAAATCGATATCATCATTTTAAAAAACGTTACCGAAACCAAGGCGCCTATCAAAAATGCGTTTGTGTTGACTTCTAGAGTTTTTGAATTTATGCTCAATCAAATTGCCACAGACGACCTTATACTGGGCAAGATCGAAGGCCTCAATCGCAGTATTGCTTTAAATTTTTATTACCCCCCAGAACAACTTACTACCAATTCACTCATCTTTAATCCAGAACAGATGAAAGCTTGGTGGGACTTGGGTTTTCATGTTGGAGAACAGAGAAACCCCAAATGTCAGGTATTAAAACTTCCTTAAGCAACGTAATTTTTCGAATACGCCACAGTACCAACTCCGAAAGGGTTTCAACAAGACAGTCTGATTTTACTCTTGTAATAAAGGAATCGGAAGCGTAGAGAAATTCCCCCTCAAAAACAAATCCCAAGGTAGCTCCGTCACTATTATTGGGAATCACTAATCGAACAGCTCCCTTTTCTACAAAAAAAGGAACTCTTCTACTTCGCCCTATTTCTAATAGAATGCTTTTCTATAAAATTTGATGCCGAATTAATTTATCCTCAAAAAATTCCCAATCGGAATCGCTCATCGGACCAAACACTTCGAAATACTTCCGAATTTGCTTTTTACACTCATCAAACCGCTTTGTAACTTATCACTAATCGGATTTTTTAGCCGACAATCTGCTTAATTCGTACCAAATTTAGACAGCAGCCAAATTTTGTAAAGTTTGTTTTCTCAATAGTTTCCCCGTAGCCGTTTCTTCAATTTTTGATGTAAACAAAATTTTCTTAGGCTTTTCAAACTTACCTAAGGTTTTAAAGGCGTCTTCATTAAATTCATAGGGTTCGCTTTCAATTACGAGTATCAATCGCTCTCCGAGTTTTTCGTCTTCTTGTCCGATTACAAAAAAACGCGACGGTATATACGCAATTAGTTTGGCTTCTATTTGTTCAGGAAACAATTTTATACCACCGCTGTTGATCACGTTATCTATACGTCCTAACCATTGAAATTGATGGTCGTTTACCACCTCAACCAAATCATTCGTTACCAAAATACCATCGGAAACTTTAGGCGCATTGATAACTAAGCATCCGCGTTCATCCGCGTAAATATGCACATGAGGCAATACGGTAAAATAGGGTTCTCCTATTTTTTTTGCCGCTATATGACTAACGGTTTCCGTCATGCCATAAGTCTCAAAAACTGCCGTATTCAATCCCTGTAATTGCTTTGCCAAATTAGCATTCACTTTAGCACCACCAATAATCACCGTTTTAACCTTGTCTAATTCGGCTATAGAATTTTCTACTTGCATGGGAACCATCGCAACAAAGTCATACATTTCTTTATTGTTTAATAAAGGTGTCGAACTCGGTGCAACCACATCCAATTCCAAACCTAAGGTCAAAGCGCGAATAACCATCATTTTACCACCTATATATTTGGTTGACAAACACAGTAATGCTCGATCTCCAGCAGCCAATTTAAAAAAATCTGCCGTAGCACGAGCCGAGTTAATCATCGTTTTTTTCTTGATTTGAATTCCCTTTGCCTCTCCAGTAGTACCCGAAGTAGTCAATTCCATCGTTTTATTTTGGTCAAACCATTGTTGGAATAGTTTACCCAAATCCTGTTGGTACGGTTCGCCATCTTGAATCAAATCAAAAGCCAAATGGCTTAATTGATCTTGAGTCATTTTTTTTCCATTTAATCTAAAATTCGGGTGTATTTCATAACTTTTCATATGCCGATATTATTTATAGGTTAAAAATCGTATAGTATTGCCTGATTTTCGTCGGTGTTGATACGCCGCTAATTTTATGTTTATGGCTGCTAAACAGCTCCTCTCTCCTAAAGGGTTACCCTACTTTTCCTGTTAATTTATAACGCCAATCTGTCCATCGATATATTTTGGCAAAAAGCAGTAACAACAGCGGTAATACGATACCTACCTGAATCAAAACAGTGGAAATAGATAAAGATTCCTCGGGAGTACTAAGTTCTATAAACAGCGAATTGGTTTGAAAAGCCGTCCAATTAGAAGTTACTAATAAAGCTCCAATCAAATTGTTTGCAGCATGAAATCCCAAAGCCAATTCCAATCCCTCATCCATCAGGGTTAAAATTCCCAAAAAGAATCCCGTACCTATATAATAAATCAGGATGTAATACCCAATTTTTCCCACTTCGGGGTTCGATATGTGCATTAAACCAAAGATAAGCGAGGTTATAAACAACGCCAAAAAGCGACTCCTACTAGCCAAACCAATGCCTTGCATTAGATAACCGCGCATCAACAACTCCTCAAAACTTGTTTGTAGGGGAATCAAAACCAATGCCATAATTAAAAAAGGAAAGAAAGCCTCCCAATTAAAATTCCATTGGTAGTTTTGTGGTTCGGTATAAAGGTTATAAAAAAATACAATTAAGGTTATTCCTGCCCAAACGCTAAATGCAAATAATATTCTGCGCCAATCTACTTTTTTCCGTGCCGTGATTAAACTTAAAAACGATTGCTTATGGATCATCTTGACCCAAAACAGCAATACAAAAAAGAATAAGGCCATCGGTAAAATGGTTTGCAAGAAAAACATATTTTTGCCGTATATCGCAATACCTTTTTCAATTATTACGTTGGTATCCGTTTGATTGTAAGCTAAAAAAACCCAATTAAAAAACAACATTCCAATAAAAAACACAGGAAAAGGAAGGTATAACCATAGTTTTTTGACAATTGGTGTAGGAAGTAGTTGTTCTATATAGTTCATGTTGTCTTATTTTTGTACTAAGTTACTTTTATTTAAAATTATAATCTATAAATAGCTCTAAAAAATGATTACAATCTATCACAATCCGAGATGCAGTAAATCGAGACAAGGCATTGCTTATCTAGAAGAAAAGGGAATTTCATTCGATATCATTAAATATCTAGACACGCCCTTATCGAAGGAAGAAATCAGCTCTATTTTAAAAAAACTAAACCTACCCGCCATGGAATTGGTTCGAACCAAAGAACCAATATGGAAAGAAGTGTATGCTTCCAGCCCCCTAAGTGAGGAGAAAATCATCGAAATTCTCGCTCAAAACCCCAAATTGATTGAACGACCAATTGTGGTTCACGACCATCGAGCCGTTATTGCTCGACCAATTGAAAAAATCGACGAGATCCTTTAGTTTTTTTAATACAACATTAACAAATACACATTAAACCAACTGGGGAAATTATAGTCTAACTGCTAAACAAACTAATGACTATAATGAAAAAATTGATGACGCTTTGCTTGGCGCTATTCCTACTTACTTCGGTAAGTGGTATTGCCCAATCCAAACCAAACGAATTTACCCTATCGGGTAGCGTAGTGGAAGCCGCAACCAATCAACCGTTGGAATACGCCAGTGTTTATGCAGAAAACAAGACCAATGCTTCGATCGTTTCTGGCGGCATGACCGATGCTAAAGGAAGATTTGAGTTTACAGTTCCTCAAGGAGATTATTATTTAAAAATTGATTTTTTAGGATTTAAAACCATAGAAATCCATTCCATTTCCGTTGTAAAGAACACCTCGATTGGAGAGCAAAAAATAGTTGCCGATTCACAAACTTTAGCTGAAGTAAACATTATTGCTGAACGCTCTACCGTAGAAATTAAACTCGACAAAAAAGTATATAATGTTGGTCAGGATATGATTGTCAAAGGTGGAACAGCAAGTGATGTTTTAGACAATGTACCGTCTGTTACGGTAGATGTTGACGGTACGGTTAGTTTAAGAGGAAATGAAAATGTAAAAGTTTTAATAGATGGAAAGCCTACAGGACTCGCTAGCAATATAGCCGAAGCCATGAAAATACTTTCTGCTGAATCTATCGAAAAAGTAGAAGTAATCACCAATCCCTCTGCTCGATATGAAGCGGAAGGAGGTGCTGGTATTATCAATATCGTTTTGAGAAAAGGAAAAGCACAAGGAATCAACGGAAGCTTAACCGGTACTCTCGGTGACCCCATGAATTATGGGCTCAATGGAAACATTAATTTTAGAAGCGAAAACTACAACTTATACACCAATGCAGGATACAATCATTCTAAGAGCAAAGGTAACATGGTTAACAATACGGAATACTTAGATGTGTTAACGGGATTGCCACGTCAATACATAGACGAAAACAAGCCGAGTACGCGCGAACGTGAAGGATATAATATCAATTTCGGTCTGGAATGGTTTTTAACCAAATCATTCACTTGGACCAATGCAGTAACACTGAGTAAAAACCAAATAAATAGTCCGAATACGATTTATTATAATTATTATGATAAAGACCGTTTATTCGACTATTCCAGAACTCGTGATGAAGATAAAGACGGCACGAGAGAAAGTGTTGAATACACGACTACTTTTGAGAAAAATTTCAAAAAAGAGGGACATAAATTAACCGTAAGCGGTACGGTTTCTGCCGATAAAGATTTAGATAACTCCGTGATAAAAGATCAGATTCAACTTCAAAATAACTTTACTTTAGAACGGACGTTAAACCAGGAGAAAGTAAGTAGAAACTATATACAAGCCGATTATGTATTACCAGTAGGGCAGGATTCAAAATTTGAAGCGGGTTATTTGGGTAATTTCTCCACTTTAGAAACCGTTTTCGCTTTGGATAATTTCACTAATTCTCAATGGGTAAATAATATTAACCTTACCAATACTTTGGAATACAAGGAAAAAATCAATGCGGTTTACGCTCAATTTGGCAGTAAAATAAATCGCTTTAGTTATATGTTGGGCTTGCGATTTGAAGATACCAATGTGGATGTTAATCAATTGATTACTCAGGATTACAACAATAAAAAGTACAATAACTTTTTCCCTAGTGCGTTTTTAAATTATGAGTTTTCTCCTTCAAGTAATGTTACTTTAAGTTATAGTAAGCGGGTAAATCGCCCTAGAGGTTTTTTCTTAAACCCTTTTTCCAATTACTCTAGTGATATAAACTTTTTTCAAGGAAATCCCGATTTAGATCCCGCCATGACCAATGCTTTTGACTTGGGTTATATGCAACGCTGGACGGGGCTTACGCTTAGTACTTCGGCCTATGTAAACATTACCGATGATGCTTTTCAATTTGTAAAGCGAATCAACGGAACTACCGCCGACGGAACACCAATAACGGTGAGTTCTCCGATTAACTTAGCAACCGAATACCGATATGGATTCGAATTTACCCTAAATGCAACACCTTTTAAGTGGTGGCGCTTAAACGGTAACTTCAACTTCTTCAGAAAAGAAACACAAGGAGATTATACCTTTACCGATTTCAACGGCAATCAGGAAACACAAAATTTTGACAATACGGCCTATTCTTGGTTTACCAGAATTACTTCAAGAGTAACGCTTCCTTATAAAATCGATTGGCAAATGAACGGTATGTACCGCGCTAAAGAAGCATCAGCACAGGGAATTAACAAAGCGAATTTATCTGCCAATATGGCCTTGAGTAAAGACATCCTAAAAGACAACGCAACGTTATCTTTAAATGTTAGCGATTTGTTTAACTCTAGAAAAAGAGAGTCTGAAACGCATTTACCACAATCCAACTCTTTTAGTGAGATGCAATGGAGAGGCCGTCAGATAAACTTGTCGTTTACGTACCGCTTTAATCAGAAGAAATCCGAAAAACCCAAATTTACACCGAAAAGTGGAGAGGGTGATTCTGGAGAAATGATTGGGGTTTAATTAAGTGATCCGTAATTGGAAATTGGATTGATGTCCGTAGTGAATCGATCCAATTTCCGAATTAAAAGTAAAATAAAAAGGGAACCCAATGGGTTCCCTTTTTTTAATCAAGCAATCAAATTATTTAATTTGTTCTTGCGCTTCTCTTTTTTTAGCTTTCTTCTCTTTGATTAATTCTATAACTGCTCCTCCAGCCCAATACTGAACGAAACCAATTAAAAAAATCATTAGCCAGAACCCTAATGTAAGGACGCCCATGGCAACGATGAAACCTAAATACTGTTGAAATTCAAACATGTTTTCCGGAATTTTGAATACAAAGTCAAAGGTATAATGAAAAAACGGGAATACCTATTTATCTAAAAAGAAATTAATTCACTTTTCTATTTGCAACAGAATCGATACCTTTATATAGAATTATTCTAAAAAACAACTTTCTAAAAAAGATATCATTATGAGCTTTCGTATAGAAAAAGATACTATGGGTGAGGTACAAGTTCCATCCGACAAATATTGGGGCGCACAGACAGAACGTTCTAGAAATAATTTTAAAATTGGGCCTGCAGCCTCCATGCCGCACGAAATTATTGAGGGCTTTGCCTTTCTTAAAAAAGCGGCTGCCTATGCCAATTGTGAGCTGGAAGTTTTGTCGCAAGAAAAAAGAGATGCCATTTCAACGGTATGCGATGAGATATTAGCAGGTCAACTCGACGATCAATTTCCGTTAGTAATTTGGCAAACGGGATCGGGAACTCAAAGTAATATGAATGTCAATGAAGTAGTAGCCAATCGGGCACAAGTACTGGCTGGATTTAAGATAGGAGAAGGCGAACCGGTGTTAAAAGCTAATGACGATGTCAATAAATCACAATCGTCCAACGATACGTTCCCTACTGGCATGCATATCGCAGCGTATCGCTTGATTATCGAAACGACCATACCCGGTGTAGAACAATTACGCGATACACTAAAAGCCAAATCAACCGCTTTTAAAGATGTGGTTAAAATTGGTAGAACCCATTTAATGGACGCTACGCCACTTACTTTGGGGCAAGAATTTTCTGGATATGTTGCACAATTAAACCACGGTTTGAGAGCTCTAAACAACACTTTAGCGCATTTATCCGAGTTGGCTCTTGGAGGTACCGCAGTTGGAACTGGGATCAATACACCAAAAGGCTATGATGTTCTCGTAGCCAAATACATTGCTCAATTTACAGGACTTCCCTTTATAACTGCTGAAAATAAGTTTGAAGCATTAGCTGCTCACGATGCCTTTATAGAAACACATGGTGCTTTAAAACAATTGGCTGTGTCGCTAAATAAAATTGCCAACGATATTCGAATGATGGCTTCCGGTCCTCGTTCGGGAATTGGTGAACTCTTTATCCCTGCCAACGAACCGGGTTCTTCTATTATGCCCGGTAAAGTAAACCCAACCCAATGTGAAGCATTAACCATGGTAGCCGCACAGGTTATGGGGAATGATGTAGCCATAACTATTGGCGGAACTCAAGGACACTACGAACTCAATGTATTTAAACCGATGATGGCTGCCAATTTATTACAATCGGCCCGCTTGATTGGAGAAGCTTGTGTTTCTTTCGACCTACATTGTGCTCAAGGTATAGAGCCCAACAAGCCTAGAATACAGGAATTGGTGAGCAATTCCCTGATGCTGGTAACTGCATTAAATACCAAAATAGGTTATTATAAAGCTGCCGAAATCGCCAATACAGCACACCAAAACGGAACTACACTAAAAGAAGAAGCCGTGCGTTTGGGTTATGTAACTGCCGAAGATTTTGACGCTTGGGTAAAACCCGAAGACATGATTGGATAGCCGCTGATATGCGGAGGGGCAAAAAATAAAGGCGGTCCAAAAAGGCCGCCTTTATTTTTTAAATCACGCGTGTAACAATTACACTCGACTGTTCCAATATTTTATGTACGGGACATTTGTCGGCAATCATCAAAACTTTTTGCTGTATCTCCTCTTCTAAAGGCTTATCGAATTCAATAACTCTTTTAAAGACCTCTTTCTGCAGTTCCGGGTCTTTTTCCAATACTACCCGTACCCGGATATCTCCTAACTCCCATCCTTTTCTATCGATATACATACGGATTGTTATACTCGTACAAGCTGCCAAAGCTCCAGCTAACAAATCTTTAGGAGTCATTCCCAAATCCTGTCCTCCCAAACTGATTGGTTCATCAACTATAATAGCATGTTGGTCTTTTGTCACTAGGGTTTTGTATGCTTGTTTGGAGGTAAGCGCTTGAATCGAATCCATGTTTGTTTTTTTTAATTATAGTTAAAGTGCCGAGCTCAAAATCAGTTTTTATCTGCTACGAAAACAAGACTTGCCTGTATAGCTCTTCTATAAAACTACCATTTTTATTCGTAATACACAATAACAATCCCTACAATTGGTTTGTGGTGTCGTTTTTACAGTAGTCGCGCCTAGATGACAACATAATTATTTATTTAATCCCTTATAACAACAAAGACATCCGAAGCAACAGCAACGGATGTCTTAGAAAACAAAAACATTAAAAATTATTAACGCATTTAAATAGCTAATACCAGTAGCTCTTCACATGTTAAAATAGGTGCTGTAATTATCTAAATCCTTATCACCTCTACCCGATAAGTTGACAACTACGATATCGTCCGGTTTAAAGGTCATTAGGTCCAATACCGCTAAAGCATGTGCACTTTCCACAGCGGGAATAATTCCTTCGGTTTTACACAACGCCAATCCGGCTTTCATAGCCAAATCATCTTCAACCGCAACAAAGCCAACGCGATTTACCTCTTTCAAATGTGCGTATAAAGGTCCAAAACCCGGATAATCCAAACCGGCAGAGATGGAATAGGCTTCTAATGGGTTTCCGTGGTTGTCTTGCATAAACAAGGTTTTACTACCGTGCAAAATACCGTCTAACCCCACAAAGGATGTTGCGGCCGTCTGACCTGAATCGACACCTTTTCCCCCGCCTTCTGCCACAATTAAACGCACGGACGTTTCTTCAAGAAAATGATAAAAAGCCCCCGTGGCATTACTACCACCTCCCACACAGGCAATGATATAATCGGGATTAGCGCGTCCTTCGACAAGCAGCAGTTGTTTTTTAATCTCCTCTGAGATAACGGACTGAAAACGAGCTACCATGTCGGGATAAGGATGCGGCCCTACTACCGACCCAATGATATAAAAAGTATCGTCTGGATTATCAATCCAATGCATCAAGGCTTCATCAACAGCTTCTTTTAGCGTTTTAGCACCCGATTGTGCCGCTCTAACTTCCGCACCTAACATTTTCATACGCGCCACATTTGGCGCCTGTCTTTCCATATCTAAGGCTCCCATATAAATAATACACTCCATACCCATCAAGGCACAAACCGTAGCTGTAGCCACCCCATGTTGTCCTGCTCCCGTTTCGGCAACAATCTTCTTTTTACCCAAGCGTTTGGCCAACAAAGCTTGTCCAATGGTATTGTTTATTTTATGTGCTCCTGTATGACAGAGGTCTTCTCGTTTTAAATACACTTTGGTCTGGTATTTTTGCGATAGATTTTTCGCGAAATACAAAGGCGTTGGTCGTCCGACATAATCGGAAAGTAACTGCGCCATCTGCTGCTGAAAATCGGGTTCTTGCATTATCGACAAATACTGTTGCTGCAAAACTGTTATGTTTGATTGCAGCACTTCTGGCACAAAAGCGCCTCCATAGTTTCCGTAAAAACCGTTTAAATCTACTTGGTAATTCATCTGTTTCAATTTTAAAATTTAGTTCTGTTTAGACCAAAAAAAAAGGCCTGTCGTTAGACAAGCCTTTTTATAATACGTAAAGTTATATTATCAACTATACTTATAGCAAGAACCGCTCACGACGTTTGACGTAAGTAGGCTCCACCAGCTATTAGTATTAATTAGTTTCATTTTTTTAATTCTTTATGAGAGGCAAATATAAATGACATTTTTAAAAACCAGCTCTATTTTTTATTTTTTAACAAATAGTTTTTTTTCGGATTCGCTGATTCGTTGATTCGCGCTAAACAAAAAAACCAGCTTCGAAAAGCTGGTTTTTTTTTAAAAATTTTACTACATCGTAACCACCGGATTGTCGTTGGGCACTATGTGAGACGTATCATAACCCGCAAACTTTGTCATGTACGACTTAATAGAAGTACCAAACCCGTCGCGAAAACCAATGTGTCCATTACTTTTCAAAAAACTCTTCACCGATCCGGCACCACCTAAGTGAGCCGCAGCTAAAATTCCCGATTCCGTAATATGAACACCTCCTACTTTTTTACCATCAAATTTTTTAATCTCGTTTCTCAACTCCCATTTGTTTTTTGCCAACAAGGCATTAAATGCTTTTTCTTGTTGAATGGGGTTTTTTAAAAAACCTGCGGTATTTCGGATCCCTACAGCGCGTAAAGCACTTTTTCCAAATTGGTATTTTCCCATATAACCATAGGAATTAACCAATGTGTACAAACCTAGAGATTCTCGAACAGCAAGAGCCTGTTTAAATCCGGTAAATGATTTACCGGTAAATGGAATTGCAGCTAGACTTGCCGCCTCGTCTTTCGCTTCATTTGCTACTTCTTCTTCGGTAGCAACATGGTAGAACAACGACTCTTTAATTTCCGTTTTATGCTGTTTTATAAGTGCTATTTCATAACTTTTAAAACCGGAAACCACAGTGGCAATTAGCAATACAAATCCAATAAAATAAGAACATGTTTTTATCATCAATTTTAATTTCTCAAACCCTGTCACCATTTGAAATTTCTGATGGCAAAGTTACTTTATTTTTTATAAAAAGCTATTTACAGTCCCTAAATTTAACTTTAGCTGTGTCTTTTTATATACAAAAAACTGATATACAGTATATTGAGAAATAAAAAAAATAAAAAATAAATTTGCTTTTTTTAATATTCTTAACTAAATTAATAGCCCGAACGATAATTTTAAGAAGTTTTTAAGTTCAAAATTCCGCTATAAAGCCGCTTTTTTCACCTTAAAAAGGTCGGTTACTAAAAACGAAAAAAGCCTAAAAACACCGTAGCGTTTTTAGGCTTTTTACAGGATGTAATTTCGCTTGAAAATCAAGCTGCTTTTCCTGCTCCCTCCATTCCCTTTTAGGTTATTAAGAAAGCTATCTAAGTGTATTCCCTATTCGGTTTAAAAAATTATTCAATACCGTTTCGGGTGAGCCAATCGGTATATTTTTTTCGATTAACGTTGTGTTGCGCTAAGGTAGCAGCAAATTCGTGATACCCCATTTTTTCTACACTGGCACAAAAATAAATATAGTCGTGCTGTTCTGGATTCAATACGGCCTCTAAAGACGAGATATCCGGCATCGAAATCAATCCTGGAGGCAATCCGACCGTTTGATACGTATTGTATGGAGAAGGGATCGCTAAATCTTTTAAATACACTCTTTTGATTACTTGATCAAAGTCGTTGGTGTATTTTTTCTTGGCAAAAACCACAGTTGGATCAGCCTGTAATGGCATGTCCAATTTTAATCTATTAAGATAAGCTCCTGCAACGGTGGCTTTTTCGTCGTTTTTAGCCGTTTCTTTTTGTACAATAGAGGCCAATATAGCAACCTGAACTGGGGTTAAGCCTAAATTCTTTGCCTTTTCAAGTCGCTCTTCGTTCCAAAACTTTATGTATTCCTTATGCATGGCATTACGCACTTTAATCGGGTTTACATTCCAATAGAACTCGTAGGTATTGGGCATAAATGTTGCTAAAACCGTTTCTTTAGTAAATCCGTTTTCTTGCATAAAAGCGGGATCGGTAAAGGTTTCTAGTAAAGACAAACTATCGGGTTCCAATTGGGTAGCCAAACGCTGCACCAAACGCTCGATAGTTTCCTGATTGTTAAAAGTTACTTTTACAGGGATGTTTTTGCGAAGCGCCTGCATCATATCATAACTATTCATTCCCTTGGTCCATAAAAATTTACCTGAAATAATATTAGACGAATATTTAAATTGCTCGGCTATGGCTTCAAATTTCTCCATATCGACTACATAAGGTTCAATGATGTGCTGTACTTCAGCATAAGTAACCTTTGTAGGGATATATATATAGGTTTCTTTTTCTATTCCTTTAATGTTTGTAGAAAAGGCCTTGTCATACATTGTATAAGCATAAACCATAGCACCCAACATAGCTAATGCTGCAATGATACCTACTGCTTTTTTTAAATTCATTTTTTAGTGTTTAATAATTGATATAAAGCTTCATCTTTTCGGTCTGTTCCCACGCGAATCCAATCTTTTTTGACTCCTATACATTGGAAGCCAAATTTAATAAAAAGGCGTTCACTAGAAACATTATCGGTACTAATATTTGCGTATAATTGATGCAACTGCAAATGGTAAAAAGCATAATTAACAAGCAACTCTAACGCCTCAGAACCAATACCTTGTAAACGATTTTCTTGCTTATTTATTACAATTCCAATACCCGCACGTTGATTTTTTGGATCAAAATCAAATAAATCGATTAAACCCACGGCTTCCCGACTACCTACCAAGCAGATAACCAGTCGCAATTGTTTGGTTTCATAAATATCCAAATGGGCATTTTCCAAGTATTGATGGATTAAGAAACGGCTGTAAGGGGTTTGAGTGTTGCTCACTTCCCATAAGGTTTCGTCGTTTTCTAATTGGTATATAAATTCCAAATCCTCGGGCTCTAAAGCGCGCAAATACACCAAATTTCCCTTTAGCGTAATCATACTACTAGGGATATCGTTCCCTCAAAAACCCGCTGTGCAGGACCTGTAAGGTAAACGGAATTAAATCCCCCCTCTTCTTTGGTGAATTTTACGTATAAACAACCTCCCTTTACCAAAATATGGACTTCGGTTGCCGTGGTTTGCCCGTTGTTGAACATGGCAATTGCTACGGCTGTTGCACCAGTACCGCAAGACCAGGTTTCCGCTTCTACGCCGCGTTCAAAAGTTCTGATAGCAAAGGTGTCTTGATTTATTTTTTCAACGAAATTGACGTTGGTACCTTTTGGATGATACCTAGCACTCTCCCGAATTTCTTTTCCTTTATGATACACGTCGTACTGCTCCAAATCTGAAACCATAACAACATGATGCGGTGATCCTGTATTTAAATACGTAAAATCGCTTTCGCATTTGATTTCCCGAACATTAGTCATCTGTAATGAAACGATATTTTGTTGGTTTATCGTAGCATAATGAAGTCCATCTACAGCATTAAAATGGCAACTATCGCCAATGATACCCAGTTGTTTGGCAAATGCCACGATACAACGACCTCCATTGCCGCACATGGTACTCTGGTTACCGTCCGAATTGAAGTAGACCATTTTAAAGTCGCTATCGGAATCTTTCTCAATTAGTATAAGTCCGTCTGCTCCAATACCAAATCGTCGGTCACACCAGTTCTCAATCAGTTCGCGGTTCGATTTTGGAAACGTTTCATCACGATTATCAACCATAATAAAATCATTACCCGTACCGTGATACTTAAAAAAATTCACTGTCATATTCATCATGCTCTGCGTTTAGAATAGCTGCAAAAATACGAATATAAATCCGACTGTTCATCGCGTTAACAGCTCGTTAAAACGTTTTTTTTGAAACTGTTTTATATATATATTTACTATATAAAACAGTAAAACATCGATAGAACATGAACAAATTAAGCTCTTTATTAGTCGTATCTTTGTTAAGTGGGATTATTACGCTCGGCGGATATAAATTATTTATTGAGCAAGGTAATGACCCAATGTCTGAAATTTCATTGGCTCCATCCCAGTCATCAAAATCCGTTACTCATACCGAGAACCCTATTGACTTTAGTTCTGCGGCAGAAAACACGGTACACAGTGTTGTACACGTAAAAAATCTCAGTTATAGAACAGCACCAAGCAATCCTATAATGGACTATTTTTACGGCTATCAGAACAGTCCGGCACAACCTCAAATCGGTATTGGATCGGGGGTAATTATCTCAGAAGACGGGTATATAGTAACCAACAATCACGTGATTGCGGGTGCCGTCGAATTAGAGGTAACCTTAAATGATAATACGAGTTATCCGGCCCGATTAATCGGAACGGATAAATCCATGGATATTGCACTTTTAAAAATCGATACCCCAAAGAAATTGCCGTATATCATATTTGGTGATTCCGATGAAATCAAATTGGGAGAATGGGTTTTGGCCGTTGGGAATCCATATAACCTCAATTCAACGGTTACTGCGGGTATCATATCTGCCAAAGCGCGAAATCTATCTAAGTCGGGTATTCAATCGTTTATTCAAACCGATGCGGTAGTCAATTCAGGTAATAGCGGTGGTGCCTTGGTCAACACCCGAGGCGAATTGATTGGAATCAACACGATGATTTCATCCAATACCGGATCGTATGTAGGCTATTCGTTTGCTGTACCGTCTAATGTGACTCGAAAAATAGTTCAAGATTTGATGGAGTTCGGGAATGTTCAACAAGGGGTATTGGGAGTTCAGGGTTTTGAATTAACACCAGCGCTTGCTAAAGAAAAAAAGCTGAACACCGACCGAGGGTTCTATGTGGAATCGGTAAGCAAGGAATCGGGCGCACAAAAGGCCGGTTTACAAACCGGAGACATCATTGTTCAAATTGATAAGAAAAACATTTTGACTTTTGTCGATTTAAATTCGGTTTTAAACACCAAACGCCCTAACGATAAAATTTCGGTTACGCTTAAACGTCAGCAAAAGGATTTGACGCTCGATGTGTTTTTAAGTAAAAAAGAAGCACTAAATCCTGAATTTAATGGGTTTTCGTTCCAAGACCTCAGCGCCGATGAAAAGAAAAGACTGCAATTGCCTTACGGAATTCGAATTTCCGCAGTAACCAATGAACAGTATGCCGCTTATAAAGACGAACTCGAAGGGGCGGTATTACTCACTATAAATGGAACAAAAATAGTTAGCGCTCAAAGTGCGATAGCACTACTAAATAATACTAAAATTAAAAAACAATTTCGCATGGAAATTATCAATCGCAAAGGCGAATTAATCCGATTGCTATTATAATTCCAATTCTTTTACCAAAAGCACAACAATTGTTGTGCTTTTATTTTTAAAACAGCGACTATATTTCATTTAAAATCAATATTTTTGCAGCAATTTATTACAACACAATCTAACTATGAAAAATTCAGGTTCTTACGAAAAAGAATTGGCCTTTCAGGCAGATCGAAGAAAAGCATGTGTCGAGTTCATTAAAATTGTAAGCGACTTATGGTACGACAAATCTATCGAATTGGTTTTATTCCGAAATCAATTGATTGACCGAAACGTGAGCGACATCATCAACTTGCACGAATACGCGGCAAAATTTGTTGAAAAACCCATTATGATTTTTGATACGGTTGAAATTGCTAAAGCAATTCTATCTTCGGATTTACCTCCTTCTAGAATTGACATCGGTAAGCTTACTTATGAATATCATTTAGAAGAAGACCAACAGCAAAACGCGCTTTCTTTTGTAATCAACAAATTAAAGAATGCTAAACAGACGGAAAACATTGTACCGAAAGACGTAGTTTTATACGGATTTGGACGTATTGGACGTTTATTGGCTCGCGAATTGATGAGCAAAATCGGAAAGGGGCAACAACTTCGTTTAAGAGCTATTGTTACTAGAGATAAAAATGATGCTTCCTTACTTGAAAAAAGAGCTTCCTTATTAAAATACGATTCGATTCACGGTGATTTCGAAGGTTCTGTAATTGCAGACCCAGAAAACAATGCTTTAATTATTAACGGCACTACCGTTCACATGATTTCTGCATCCAGACCAGAAGATATTGACTATACAGAATTTGACATTGACCATGCCTTGGTTATTGATAATACAGGAGCTTTTACTACAGAAGCCGATTTAAAACGCCATTTATCTTCTAAAGGAGCCGATAAAGTTTTATTGACTGCACCTGGAAAAGGAGTGCCTAATATCGTACTTGGCGTAAACCACGAAGAATACAGCCCAGACGATATCCATATTTTCTCTGCTGCTTCTTGTACTACCAACGCCATTACTCCAATTTTAAAAGTAGTTGAAGATAATTTAGGTGTAGTAAAAGGACACTTAGAAACGATTCACGCTTATACTAACGACCAAAACTTGGTCGATAATATGCACAAAAAATACCGCCGTGGTAGAGCCGCTGCTTTAAACATGGTTATTACAGAAACCGGTGCAGGAAGTGCTGTTGCCAAAGCTTTACCTACGCTTGCAGGTAAATTGACTTCAAACGCTATCCGCGTACCTGTTCCAAACGGTTCTTTGGTGGTTTTAAACTTAGAAGTTTCTAAGGAAACCAGCCCTGAAGACATTAACCGAATCATGAAAGTAGCCGCTTTGGAAGGTTCCTTGGTAGAACAAATCAAGTACTCCATGAACAACGAATTGGTATCGTCGGATATCGTTGGAACCTCTGCTCCAGCTATCTATGACAGCAATGCTACCATCGTTTCTGCAGACGGAAAAAACATTGTACTTTATATTTGGTATGATAACGAATACGGATACAGCCACCAAGTTATTCGCTTGGCTAAATATATTGCTAAAGTAAGACGTTATACTTATTATTAGTAGGATAGCATTTTACCCTTACAAAAAAATCCGGATCTTTTATGATCCGGATTTTCTCTCTTTTTAATACAGCTATAAATCGATTTTTAAAACAAGTTATAAAACGCCTAGCCAATAGCTCTATTCAACTGGATCTCACCCAATAGATACCTCTATTTGTCTTCTATTAGTTTTACTCATAAGACCTAACACTTGATTTTATACTATCTCTTTATTCTTTGCCTTTTTATTTTTTTATTCACCCTTTCTATCCGAAAACTCCTTCGCGAAGAAAAGGGAATTAGTCGGCTATTATGGCTAATCGTAATTATTGGATTCCCAGGTATAGGCAGTATTTTTTACATCAGAAGAATGCATCGCTTTTCGCAATTTCCAAATTAGAAAACAAGGTGAGGTTAAACCACTCCGTGTTTCAGGCATTTTTGCAATGAAAACAGCAAACTACAAATTATTGAGAAACACCAACCAACAATTGATCTAAGTCCGCTCTAAAAGCATCACTATTCCAATCTGCCGCACTAAATTTCTTTAAAACTACACGTCCTTGTTGATCGATTAGATACGAAGCCGGTATGGAACTCGACTCCAGCAACTTTGGTGCAGGCGACAACGGAAAGTACATGGGTAAAGTGTAGTTGTGTTTTTGCTTATAGGCTACTACTTTTTCCAAGGGATCAGAGGTTACAAATAAAAACACGACCCGGTCTTTATAGTCGTCATATAATTTTTGAAAACTGGGTTTTTCAGCTATACACGGTGGACACCAGGTAGCCCAGAAGTTGATTAAAATTAATTTTCCTTTAAATTCCGAAAACGCCACCGTTTCATCATTTTCATCCTTTAGCTGCCAAGTAGAAAAATCAACTTGCTCTTCGTCTATTTTATCTTCCAAGGCAGGAGCAAAGGCGATGAGCCTGTTGAATAAAACCTTTACTTCAGTTCCCAAGGGTGTAAACAGTATAATCCCCATAACCACCATAATGGCTACGTTTATCAAGGCATTCTTCTTTTTGTTTTTAACGTCTTTTTCCATGATACTTTTTATTTATAAAAAAGAGACTAATGCAAGAAGCTAGCCGCAATCTTTTTTATCGTTTATTCTTAATTCCTTCTATCAGTAAAACAGCTTAATAAAAAAAGCTGCCTCTAAATGAGGCAGCTCCTTATAAATAGCTACAACTTTGTGAATGCGCCAATTAGCGAACACACCAAACTGTTTATTATGCTTTACCAGCAGCGATTAAATTTAAAGCAGACCCCGCTTTAAACCACTCGATTTGGCCGGCGTTATACGTATGGTTTGCCAAGATAATATCTTTAGTACCGTCAGCATGTACAAACTCTAGAGTCAATGGTTTTGCCGGTGCAAACTCCGTTAAATCCAAGAAATTGATAGTATCCTCTTCCTGAATTTTATCGTAATCTGCTTCGTTAGCAAAAGTCAAAGCCAACATCCCTTGCTTTTTAAGGTTGGTTTCGTGGATACGGGCAAAAGATTTTACCAATACCGCTTCAACACCTAAGTGACGTGGTTCCATAGCAGCATGTTCTCTAGAAGACCCTTCACCGTAGTTTTGATCTCCTACAACGATAGTTGGAACACCAGCGGCTTTATAAGCTCTTTGAACAGCTGGAACTTCTCCATACACTCCAGTCAATTGGTTTTTAACTTTATTTGTTTCGTGGGTGAAAGCATTTTCAGCACCGATCAACATGTTGTTAGAAATATTATCTAAATGCCCTCTGAAACGCAACCATGGTCCAGCCATAGAGATGTGATCCGTAGTACATTTTCCAAAAGCTTTGATCAACAATTTAGCTCCTGTGATATTTTTACCATTCCAAGGTTGGAACGGATCTAATAATTGCAAACGTTGTGATTCTGGAGACACAGAGATTACCACTCCACTACCATCGGCAGCCGGCGCTTGATATCCTGGATCTTCCACATCAAAACCTTTCGTTGGCAATTCATCCCCTTTAGGAGCTTCTAAACGCACTTCTTCCCCATTGTCATTCAACAAAGTATCTGTAAGTGGGTTAAAGCTCAAATCACCTGCAATTGCCAAAGCGGCTACCATTTCTGGTGAAGTCACAAAGGCATGGGTGTTTGGATTACCATCTGCTCTTTTAGAGAAGTTACGGTTAAATGAGTGAACAATCGTGTTTTTTTCTCCTTTATCCGCACCAGCACGATCCCATTGTCCGATACACGGTCCACAAGCATTGGTAAATACTTTGGTTCCCATTTTCTCGAAAGTCGCGATGATACCATCTCTTTCAATCGTGTAACGGATCAATTCAGAACCCGGGTTAATACCAAATTCCGCTTTAGGCGTAATTCCGTGTTTTACCGCTTGTTCAACAATTGAAGCTGCTCTAGACATGTCTTCGTAAGAAGAGTTTGTACAAGAACCGATCAATCCCCATTCCACTTTAAGTGGCCATCCGTTTGCGGCAGCCTCTTCTTTCATTTTGGAAACTGGAGTTCCTCTATCCGGCGTAAAAGGTCCGTTGATATAAGGCTCCAATTCTGTTAAATTGATTTCGATTACTTGGTCGAAATACAATTCTGGATTGGCATATACTTCTGCATCGGCAGTTAAGTGTTCTGCTACTTTATCCGCTGCATCTACCACGTCTTGACGTTCTGTAGCTGCTAAATATCTTCTCATAGAATCATCATACCCGAAAGTAGATGTTGTTGCTCCGATTTCAGCCCCCATATTACAAATGGTTCCTTTACCTGTACAAGACATAGATAAAGCTCCTTCACCGAAATATTCTACTACAGCTCCCGTTCCTCCTTTTACAGTCAGGATATCGGCAACTCTTAAAATTACATCTTTAGGTGCCGTCCAACCGTTTAATTTTCCGGTTAACTTTACACCAATTAATTTAGGGAATTTTAATTCCCAAGCCATTCCTGACATTACATCTACTGCATCGGCACCACCAACACCAATAGCTAACATTCCCAATCCACCAGCATTTACCGTATGTGAATCCGTTCCGATCATCATTCCTCCAGGGAATGCATAATTTTCTAAAACGATTTGGTGAATAATCCCTGCTCCTGGTTTCCAGAATCCAATTCCGTATTTATTAGAAACCGAAGAAAGAAAGTCAAAAACCTCTGAAGATTGTGTTTTAGCAACTGCTAAATCTGTATTTGCTTCAACTTTTGCTTGAATTAAGTGATCACAGTGTACCGTTGTAGGAACGGCAACTTTAGATTTTCCAGCATGCATAAATTGCAACAAAGCCATTTGAGCTGTCGCATCTTGACAGGCTACGCGGTCTGGTGCGAAGTCTACATAATCTTTTCCTCTTTCAAACGCTTGAGATGGTGTTCCATCCCATAAGTGTGTGTACAAAATTTTCTCAGAAAGTGTTAAAGGACGCCCTACTAACTCCCGTGCTTTAGCCACACGTTCTGGCATCTTTTCATACACCTTTTTGATCATTTCAATATCAAAAGCCATATTATATTTGAAGTTTAGTTAGTACTATCATTTTTGTCAGCACAAATTTAAGCAATCTTAATGAGAATTGAAAATTTTTAATGAAACCTTGATTTCAAAGAGTTATTATTTATAAACATTCTAGTTTACTGAATTTTACTCAACAGTTTCTGTTTTTTGCCCGTTAACCTGCTTTTTATCATTTTTTAAAAGTTTAAATATCATATTGCAAAAAAACAGACTTATTTTATACTAAAAAACCATTTCAGCTTGGAGCCGAAATGGTTTTTTACCGGTTATTTCATCGTGAAAAAAAAATTATTTTTTTAACCAATTATTTTTAAAAGTACAGTTTCGGTACTCCCCTTGTATATTTATATAGGTATCGTTTATTTTGTTAGTGACCCATTTAGCTATTTCCTTGCCTTGTTTGTCGTTTAAAGCCATGTTTTTAACCTTGGTATAATCGTCTGCAAAGTCCACTTGATGTTCTGCCTTTCTGTTGTTTACCGTTACAATACGGTAGGATTTCTCCCCTTTTCTATCGGTTTTAAAAGCCGATTTAGATACTTCCCCCACTTTTAAATTAGAAACCAAAGCATACAATTCTCTGTCTTCCATTTTATTTAGTTCAAACATCGGATCTTGAGACATCGGATCGCGCAATACACCTCCGTTGTTTCTAGTTTCCTTATCGTCCGAAGAAGCTGCTGCAGCTGCTGCAAAGCTGATTTCACCTTTAACAATTTTTTCTCTAATTGCCTCAATTTTCTTATGTGCTTCCTCAATTGCTTCTTCCGTGGCTTTAGGTATCAATAAAATATGTCTTAAGTCCAATTGCTGCCCACGTATTTTTTCTAAATAAATAATATGGTATCCAAACTCGGTTTCAAACGGCTCGGAAATTTCCCCCTCGGCCATACTAAATGCAATATCTTTAAATTCTTTGGCAAACGGATCCTTTTTACTCATCGAATAAAACCCACCATTGGGTACCGAAGCTTTATCATCTGAAAATAAAACGGCTTTACTAAAGAAGCTTGAACCGTTTTCAATAATGTCGCGTTTCATTTCTTTTAACTGATCGATAACTTTTTGCTTTTGTTCTTTTGATATAACGGGTTTAACCACTATCTCCGCTATTTCTACCTCATCACCAACCATCGGCAATTCCGTTTTGGGAATGGCATTA
Source organism: Flavobacterium sp. (assembly GCA_040393465.1). Classification (GTDB taxonomy): domain Bacteria; phylum Bacteroidota; class Bacteroidia; order Flavobacteriales; family Flavobacteriaceae; genus Flavobacterium. Next base: position 35,551 of record JBEBUC010000017.1, read on the forward strand.
AAAAACTGACGTACCTCTTCTGGAGTAATCTGGACTTTTTCAACGATATGCTGTTGCATTTTTTGCGTCAATTTGTTTGACTTTACAATGTCAAAGAAATATTCTCTAAAATCCTCTACATTCTTTTTATTATAAAACTCCAATACTTTTTTCATCGATCCAGCATATTCCACCATGCTTTCGATTTGCTGATCCATAAAACCATTCACCTCTACATCGGTTACTTCCAAACTGTCTTGAACTGCATGATGGGCAAACAATTTATCTTCCAATAATTTTGTGAAAAGTTGGCATCTGTTAAAATTTTCCATCGGGGCACCTTGAGCTTTTAGTTCCTCCAGTGTTTTATCGATTTCCGATTCCAAAATAACATAATTTCCCACTACCCCAACTACGCCATCGACTTTCTTTTTAGTCGGTTGCTGTTGTGCTTGTGCAAAACCTACACACGCAAGAAAAAGACCTAAAGTAAAGGCTAGCTTTTTATTTATAAATTTCATATTGGTTATTTTTGTTTGCATCATCTAATATATCTTTTTGTATTTTTTTGATTAATTCCATTTTTCGGTTGTTCATCAACATCTGAATCAAGGTTGGTTTGATATAGTCAAAAGGAGAAATACTGTTTTTGTCCAGTACTTTATTCACTTTAACCATATAGGTACTCTCGCTATCTTTGATTTCGTAAAACAAACCATCCGCTAAATAACTCTTTATGTTTTCTGCCGTAATAAAAGGCAATTTTCCATAAATCTGATTGAGGTTCACCCAAACCGAATCGTTAAATGCATAAGATTTCATTTGCAAAGATAGGTCTTCTAGCTTTTTAAAGTCTTGTTTTTTATTAGACAAAAAATATTTCTTAATCGACGGTAATTTAGGGTTCTCATTGAGTACGTTTACGTAGCGCAATTGTACCAAAACTTCATTGGATATGAACTTGTCTTTATTCGTTTGATAGAAATTGCGCAAATCGGTATCGCTTACAACAGTATCAACACTTTGTTGTACCATTCGCTCTAGATATGCCGCCGTCATCAAATCCGTTTTAAATTGATTGACCAATTCTTGAATTTCCGTTTTCTTTTGGTCGGATAAATTAAACTCCGCGACATCTAACAACAATTGTTGTGTTGCCCAATGATTTAGGTAGTTTTGAACTATTACTACACTGTCTTCTTTAGAAGTGCCAGGCGCTACTAGTTTGTCTAAATCTTTTCGATACAAATAGGAGTCATTAACACGCGCCACTGCATCGGACTCTCGAGAAGATTTATCCTTGCAAGCACTCAGTACCAACAACAGCATGATTATGGATCCGAATCGTATCATTAATTTTTTAGTTCTTGTTTTACATCTTCCAAAACGGCTTGATTGATATGTAGCTGTTTTTGTTTTTTCAACGAATCTATCCAAGCTTTTTCATATTCTTCTTGATATTCTTGCACCACGCGTCCACGTACTTCGGTCAATTCCTTTATTTTCTCGGGCAAAATCGCCTTAACCACGACGACTTCTTCTGGCTGTGTGCGGTTGTGATAAACCCCCACTTGTAACGGTATTCCCTTGGAACTAACTACCGGACTATCCCAGTCAAAAACCCCTTCGCTAACGCTTACAAACGCGGGTTTATCCAGCTTCAATTCCGGTTTCTTTTGCCACTTTTTCCAGGCTTTTTTTGCTTGTTTCTCATCTGAAAAACCATAGACAATCATATTCACTCGCGCCTTTTGAATGTAGCTCGTTTTATTTCGCTCATAGTAGGCTGTATAACCCAAAGTGTCTTCTTGACTTTTTGCCCATATTTCTTTATCCATCAAGTCAAACAGCAGTAATCCTTCGCGATACTCTTTTACGGTATGATCAAATTCCGGAAATTCCGCCTCTAAATTAGCAATATAGTAGGCTTTTAATTCGCTCTCTAAGTATTTGTCGTAAGCCAAATCAATGGCCTTACTCAAAGGTTGCACCCCTTTATAGGCTTGTTGGTTTTTTTCAATGTACTTTAAAAAATCCAGACCGCTACTTACTTTTTTATCATCAATAGTAAACAAGGGTTTTTGATATGTATTATAATCCGTTGGTAGCGTCCATTGGTTATTGTAGAAACTTTGATCGATTAACAATGCCGTTTGTTTCTTTAATTTATGGTCAACAACAAGTTTATAACGGTTTTTAATCTTTTGCAATAGTTGCTCGTCGATTACTCGAGAGCGGCTGTCTCTTTGTACTCTATTTTCCAAAGTCACTTTACTTTGTTCCAAAGTTGCTACCGGATGTTTTTGAATTAATTTTATTATATGCCATCCAAAAGGAGTTTGAACTGGCAACGAAACATCCCCCGTATTTTGAAGGTTAAAAGCCGCTTCTTCAAATTCTGGTGAATTCATGTTACCAACACCGAAACGCTGTAGAACACCACCAAATTTTGCAGTATTGACGTCCTGTGAATATTGACGCACCATATCTTCAAAGTCGGCACCGTTTTTTAATTCCGCTGCGATTTCATTAATTTTAGCAACGACTATTTTATTTTCTTCCTCGTTATGTTCTTTAGACTTCAACAGCATCAAATGGGCTATCGAAACTTCCCCTCTATTTTCACGAATGTCGTTTACTTTGATCAGGTGGTAACCGAATTGAGAACGTATAGGCATGGAAACCGAACCTACTGCGGTATGGTATGCGCCACTTTCGAAGGGATAAACCATTTTAAACACCGAGAAATATCCGAGTTCACCTCCATTTTCTTTAGCAGAAGGGTCATCGGAATACTTTTTGGCCATTTCATTAAAATTGGCACCAGCCCTAATTTCATTGCGAACGTGAATGGCTTTATTATAAGCTTTTAACGTATCTGCAGGCTTGGCAAAAGTTGTGGTTAAAAAAAGTATATGATCGGCATTAATTTCTTTTAAAGAGCGCTGATAGGCTTCCAAAACCAACTCATCGTTTATTTTTTCGTCGGTTAAATACCGCTCGGCCAATTGATCTCGATTGGTTTTTAACTCGCGTTTGTATTCCGGATTTTCGTCTAATTTCAGTTCGTAGGCTTTGGCTACTTTGAGTTTGTATAGGACGTAAAGATCCAAGTATTGACTAACATCTCTTTGAGAATTGTCTTTGATTAAATCCAGGTTTTTACTGTAAATGCGTTTAAATTCTTCTGAATAATAAGGAGTATCATCCAAAGTAAACAATACTTTGTCTTGGCTTTGAGCTTGTGAAACCAGCGTTCCCCAAGTGGAGATTGCTATTATAAATAGTGATTTAAAATTCATGTTTTTTTACTATATACTGATTCAATAACTGATGTTAATGCCTCAAAGCTACGTATTTTGACCATATAACGGTGAACAAAAATAGCAATTCAGAGCAATATTCCATCAAACGCTTGTGTTATTAACAAAATATTATCGCGATAATTAATAGAATATGGCTTGGCAGATTTTTTATAGATCTATTTCCATAAATAATAAGTATTTTTGTGCCTTTAAATTTTCGATGAAATGAATTTTATTAAGGAATTAGAACGCCGAAGAACTTTTGGAGTTATTGCCCATCCGGATGCCGGAAAAACCACATTAACAGAGAAACTCTTGCTTTTTGGTGGGGCTATTCAGGAAGCTGGAGCTGTAAAAAACAACAAAATCAAGAAGGGAGCTACTTCGGATTTCATGGAAATTGAAAGACAAAGAGGAATTTCTGTGGCCACTTCTGTTTTGGCCTTTAATTATAAGAACAAAAAAATCAACATATTAGACACGCCGGGTCACAAGGATTTTGCGGAAGACACCTATAGAACCTTAACGGCCGTTGACAGCGTTATTGTTGTAGTCGATGTAGCCAAAGGAGTCGAGGAACAAACCGAAAAATTGGTTGAAGTTTGTAGAATGCGAAACATTCCGATGATTATTTTCATCAACAAATTGGACCGAGAGGGAAAAGATGCTTTTGAATTGATGGATGAAGTAGAGCAAAAACTACAGTTGCGCGTTACTCCGATGAGTTTTCCAATTGGTATGGGATACGACTTTAAAGGAATCTATAATATTTGGGAGAAAAACATTAATTTATTTAGTGAAGACAGCCGTAAAAACATCGATGAAGTTGTTAGCATCAGCGATTTAAACGACGAAGCATTGGATAATATAGTAGGTAAAAAACCTGCCGATACGTTGCGTGAGGAATTGGAATTGGTATCTGAGGTATATCCGAAGTTTGATCGTCAGGAATATTTGGACGGTTTATTGCAACCGGTATTTTTCGGATCGGCTTTAAACAATTTTGGCGTAAGAGAGTTGTTGGATTGTTTTATCGAAATTGCTCCGTCGCCTCGTCCGAAAGAATCCGATACGCGTTTGGTACAACCTACGGAATTGGAATTTAGTGGATTTGTATTTAAGATCCACGCCAATATGGACCCCAAACACCGCGATCGTTTGGCATTTATAAAAATTGTTTCGGGCACATTTGAACGTAACAAGCCGTATTTACACGTACGAAACGATAAAAAATTAAAATTTGCGAGTCCCAATGCCTTCTTCGCTGAGAAAAAAGAGATTGTCGATATTTCTTTTCCCGGCGATATCGTAGGACTTCACGATACAGGAAACTTTAAGATTGGCGATACGTTGACCGAAGGTGAAATTATGCAGTTTAAAGGGATTCCCAACTTTTCACCAGAGCATTTCCGCTATGTCAACAATGCCGACCCAATGAAATCAAAACAATTGGAAAAGGGAATTGACCAGTTAATGGATGAAGGAGTTGCGCAGTTGTTTACTTTAGAGATGAACGGACGTAAAGTTATTGGAACGGTTGGAGCCTTACAGTATGAGGTTATTCAATACCGTTTAGAACACGAATACGGAGCGAAGTGTTCTTATGAGAACTTCCCTGCCTATAAGGCGTGTTGGGTTCGTCCAGAAGACCCAAAAAACGAAGAGTTTAAAGAATTTAAACGCATCAAGCAGAAATTCTTAGCCAAAGACAAATCGGGACAATTGGTTTTCTTAGCCGATTCTGATTTTTCCATACAGATGACACAGTCAAAATTTCCAACGGTTAAGTTAAAATACACCTCGGAAGAACAATAAAAAAAGGAAGCCTCGGCTTCCTTTTTTGTTTCTATTACCTACGCTCTTTTGAACCTAGCCCTGATTGAAACGGCATCCTTTACCGCAGTGTTAACGCAGGTAAAGATATAGTGCAAAGCAGGCGGGACTTATTTTTAGATTGGCCTTTGACTTGCTCCTAACTTATTTGGAAAAGTCTGGTCGCGGCATTTTGTAATAACTGCCGGACAGCGATTCGATAAATCCCTAAATGCGCTTAATTATTCGCTGGTCCGTGCAGGTAATATAGCGCTAGTAATCCGTATACACCTCTGCTAAACGACTTATTTCCGAGGATAATTGTATCGGAAACTAGAGGGTGTAGTACCTACAAAATGTTTGAAATGTTTGTGAAAAGACGATTTTGAATTGTAGCCACATTCATAGATAACGGATTCAATCTTAAACAAGTAATCTTGTTTGATCAGCAATTCCTTGGCGTGATCTATTCGATGTTCTGCCAACAACAAATAAAAATTTTTATTCATGTCTTTATTGATTATTGCAGACAACAAAGGCTTGGGAATAGCTATCTCGTTAGAGAGTTGCTCGAAATCGAAAGAGGAACTAAGGTATTGGTCGCTATGTGCAAAGTAATTTTCAATTTTCTCGATTAATTCGAGATTGGCATTTGGCTGCTGCGGTATCGCACATACCGAAGGTTCATCCAATACGATTTCTTCTACGAACTGCGTTTTATCGTCTAACACTATTTTAATTAGAACCACGACCATACTCAATAACAAAACGACCAAACCGAATATCGGATTAAACGGATACGGAATACTGAGCCAACTTTGGACAACGATCAGGGTCAATACCACAGCTAATAAGGACAAAAAGACGACGGCAAACAACAACCAATTTTGGTTGGCTTTCTGTTTTTCATTTTTAAATAAGTTCCAAAAAAACACGCTATAGGCGCTTGATGAAACGGCACTAATACCGGCTAAAAACCTGAGGGGATCTTGTTCAGGATCTCTATACAGCAACAAGATCAGAACTAAAAAGGGGATGGTTTGAAGAAATAGAATCGGTCTCGTAATTTCGCGGTTCGAAATCTTAAAGGCAATACTCAAAAAGAACGGTCCATAGAGCAATCCCAGATGCGCATGATTATTCAAACTGACCAAAAGCAAATGAATGACCATTATCCACAACACTAATCTAAAATAATTAGATACTGCAACGGTCTGATTGGACGTGTCTTTAAAAATAAATAGCTTCTTTAAACAGTAAACAGCTGTCATTCGATTTAAAACGGTTAAGCTTGTACAGTTAGCACAATAATTATTACAGGGCAAAAATACAGTTTATAGCACGTTGTATGAGGACATGTATAGTCGTTTTCACGATTATAGACATTAGTCCGATGCGGAAACACTAGCCATGGTATTAATAATCAATTTATAAAGCCTCCAAGTCCATGGCAACTAAAAAAATCAATTCTCTAAATTCTCTAGAAAAACCGAGGGGGTAATTCCCATGTGTTTTTTGAATACCGCCGTGAACTTACTATGGGTAGAGAAACCACATTCTTCTGCTAAGTAACTAATTTTGTAATTTTTGTATTCGGGTTGGTTTACCAATTTCTGTATGATGTACTGAATACGCAAGCCGCCTATATAATTATTAAAATCCTTATTTCTATGATTTTTTAAGATTATGGATAAGTACTTGGTGGTGGTCTCTAATTTCGTAGCTAAAAAAGAGGCGGAAATATTTTTATCCAAATAATCAAATCCCATCTCAAAGTCTTCTAAATTCCTTAAAATTTTGGTTTCCATATGCTTCGAAATAACCACTTTCTCCACGTTTGCACTCTCCGAAGCCACTGGCTCCAAATTGGGATTTGCGGTAATTAGCTGTTGTTTTTGTACCGCTTTTAAATCTGCAATAATCTTGTTGAATCTAATACGGTCTTTCTTTTTTCGCAATTTATGAAAGATGAAACCTATAAAAACACAAACCAACAAAAGCACTATAACACCTGCAAACCAATATTGTCGGTATTCCAATTGTTCATTATTTTGCGCAATTTTTGTAAAAATACCGTCTAAAGTCGTTTGACTTTGGACGGTAGTGGATTGGAATAAATTGTTGTACTTTTCTAGATATACTTCATAATTTTTTAGGTCGCCCACTTCTTTATAATAGTTGCTCAACTCTTTATAAACTTCAAACTTTAGACTTACAAAGCCTGAGGAAATCGCTAATATTTCTGCTTGTTCAAAATAATCTAAAGCTTTTGTATAGTCTTTTTTGTGTTGCAGTATTTTTGCTTTACCACTAAATATTAGCCCTCTTAAGACCGATTCTCCCAAAGAAGATTCGTCTAAATAAATCAACGCTTGATCGTAGTGTTGCTCGGCAGTATCATATTGTCCTAAATTTAGGTCGCACTTTGCCAACAGCTCTTCGTTGGTTGCTTTATAATAAAGAATATTGGGTGACGTGTCCAAACGTTCAAAATTGCGGATACTTTCTTTTATATATGTTTTTGCCTTATCGAAGTTTCCGCCGTCTATTTCGTAATACGCCCATTCTTGATTAACCAATCCGTAATAAAAAATCTTTTTCTTTTCCCCTTCAACCTTTTGAATAATTTTGATTCCCCTTTCTAAGGCCCGCTTTCCCGATTGCCATAGACCCAGGTTTCTATATTGAGTGGAGAGAAATCCCGAGATTTTAGCTTGCCAATCGTAATCTCTTAAGTCCGACGCGATTTCTTCTGCTTTTAGAGCCCATTTTATCGATTCCTCTTGTTTTCCCAATTGTTGATATATAGAAGCCGACAACATCAAGGCTTTTAACTTGTGTAAAGGTGCTGGACTGTGTTTGTATAGCGAATCTGAAATAGAAAGTGCTTTGACGTAATCTTTTTTTGCCCAATTTACGGCCGTATCAAAATAAATACTATCAAACTCCTGGGCGCGTATCTCTGTTGTTTTTTTAGCCGAAGCTGTGAGTGTAGAAAACAGGTAGAGCGCAATAAAAAGGAGGTGTTTTTTTTTCATTTTAGCATGCTATTTATTAAGTCTATAAGGAGATGTTATCTGTAGTTGCTTTAAGTTTTGTAAACAAGCAAAACAACATCTCGATTTTAATTTTTAGATAGTAAAAACAAATACATATTTTTAAAAGAGCCTATCCGTATTTAGGGTACAATCGCAAAAATACATTAAAAAACACATAGAATGTAATCAAAGCCTTTTTGCATCCTATAAAGAACTCTTTTAATCATATTTTATCTGGTGAGTTAAATTTTTTACTTATAGTCTCATCAATAAAAACGATGAAATGTTTTTTAAGATCGAGCGATAGATTGGTAACTTAGTCGTACTAAAACCTACGTTATGAAAATCAGCACCCTCAACATATTGACCTCGAATTTAAGAGAAACAGAACAATTTTATTCCGATCAATTAAACTTAATTTTGCTTTATAAATCGGAAACAGTCCTGCATTATCAAGCGGGTTTTTCCACTTTAGTATTTACCTATAGCTCAACGAAACCAGCCGTTTATCATTATGCATTCAATATTCCTGCCTCTTTATTAGATGCAGCTTTGCTTTGGGCTTCGCAACGGTTTACGCTACTAAGCAATCCCTCTGATGAACTGATTACCAGCTTTGAAAACTGGAATGCTAAAGCCATTTACTTCTACGATAACAATGGCAACCTACTGGAATTAATAGCACGTTATGATTTAAAAGACAACACGACAGAACGGGTATTCGACCGTTCAAAAATAACGGGTATCAGCGAAATTGGCATCGTTACCGCGGATCCCATCACGCTTGCAGAACATTGGATAAAAGAACATCAGTTGACTTACTTTAAAAAAACAGCCCCAACAAAAGATTTCTTAGCCTTAGGAGATGATGAGGGTTTATTGATTTTGGTATCTCCAAGTAGAAATTGGTTTCCCACATCGATCATCGCCCAAAAAAGCAATTCCAAAATTCAAATTGAACATCGGGGACAGTCCGTTACCTTAGAGTCTGGAGTTACTGCAACTTTCTAAGCATCTAAAAAAGTCAAAGGCCTATCTTATTTTGATAGGCCTTTGACTTTTTTCATTTATCACTCGATCAATCCAAGCTTTGATAAGTTGAGTTTTGCGATTTATATTCGGGAACTATATCTTTTATTTTTTGAACAATAATTCGATTGTTGGGCTTGTCTTGAGTTTCTTCTGCAAATTCACACAACTGGTTGGTTAGGTCCATTAAGTGTGCGGCATTTTCCGTTCTTACTTGTGCAATCATAATTTTCTCATGGTGCGTTTTCAAGGTATTTTCGTTATCGGCTAAAAGTTCTTCAAAAATTTTCTCTCCCGGTCTGAGTCCCGTTATTTCAATATTGATATCGTCGGGATACTGATAGCCGCTCAATCGGATCATGCGTTTAGCCAATTCGAATATCTTAAGAGACTCTCCCATATCAAACACGAATATCTCCCCGCCTTTTCCCATAATCGATGCCTCCAAAACCAACTGGCAGGCTTCTGGTATGGTCATAAAATATCGGGTAATATCTTTATGCGTAACCGTTAGTGGCCCTCCTTTTTCAATTTGATTTTTAAACAGCGGTATTACTGAACCGTTGGATCCTAAAACATTTCCAAAGCGCGTAACTATAAAACTCGTTTCGCCATTTTTATTTAGTCCATTCACATAGATTTCAGCAATTCGCTTGCTCGCTCCCATGACATTTGTTGGATTCACAGCTTTATCTGTCGAGATCATCACGAATTTCTTTACGCCGTAACGCACGGAAAGGTCGGCAATGATTTTTGTTCCTTTAATATTGGTCGTAACCGCTTCGTACGGATTGTATTCCATTAAGGGAACGTGTTTGTATGCTGCGGCGTGATAAACAATATCCGGTCTATACTCTTCAAACAAAACGTTCATCCTCTTTTCTGCGCGTACATTGCCAACAATATACAAAATTCTCTCTGAAATGGCACATTCCATACTTTGTTGCACGTCGTATAAAGCTGATTCGGCCTGATCCAGAAGAATTAGCAGCTTAAAATCTTTGCAGGCAATCTGACGGGCAATCTCACTTCCAATAGAACCGGCAGCCCCCGTAATTAAAACCACCTTTCCTTTGATATCTTGATTCACTAAAGGATTTTCGAGCTGTATGGACTTTCGCCCCAAAAGGTCTTCAATTTTCAGTTGTTTGATTTGCATACCCGAGTATTTCCCATTTAACCAATCGGTAGGAGGCGGAATGATTTTAATTTTAACCGGTAGTTCTTCTAATACTTTCGAAATTTCATTTAAGCGTTCTCGGGATATGTTTTGTATGGAAATAACGATATCATCTATTCTGTTTTTAACGACAAATTCTTTGGTAATGACCCGCGGACACAAAACCAAATGTCCGTTGATTCGCTTTCCGATTTTCCTTGGATTGTCGTCGATGAATCCCAAAACTTGTGTATCCAAACGCGTATCGGTTTGTAAGGCATTAATGGTGATAATTCCAGAATCTCCCGACCCGTAAATCAAGACTCTTTTTATCTTTCTACCTCCTAATACATAAGTTTTATAGAAATTGCTGTAAAAAATTCGGGTGGTTACCATAACTACAGAAGTTAGTAGCATGTGTAAAATCAAAATCGAAAAGGACATTCTAAAGTAAGGCCTTAGTTCTATAGGTAACAGACCAATGCGTTGGGAAATCGAAATCACTGTTAAGGCCAAAGTTGCCGAAAGACATGCAATCAAAACCGATTGAGCGTCTTTTAATCCGGTTTGCCTTATGATACCGCGATGGGTTTTAAAGATTAAAAAACTACCTAAAAAAACAAGCATAACAACGGGCAACTTATGAAATACATCTTGAATATTAAATCGTCCGTAAAAACTATTTAAGATAAAGTTAGATATATTATAACATAACAAAACCAATACTATGTCAATACACAATACGATTCCTCGTGGTGTATCTCTTTTTAATCGACTCTTAATTGACTCCATAACACGCTAGACATTTCACCATACAAACTTCTTACTAAGAACTTTTGTGTGAAAAAAAATCACTTTATTTTCATACAAATCAAAGTTAAGGAATTTTACACATTTCCTTAAGTTAAAAAACTTATTATATACATCTATATTCAGATTATCATTACAATATCTCTGTCATTTATGAATTGCGACAATTCATAAAATTTCAACATAAATGAAAGCAAATCTATAATATTATTAGCACAAATCCTCTAGTATTAATTTATCTTTTTCCCACTAAAAGGTTAATATATTGATAATCAAATAATTTAAATTAACGTAAACTAAAAATATATCAATTCCATAACTTTAAAGCGGCTGCGTTAACCTGTTAATTTCACTATTTATTAATACAAACCTTATTGTTAAATCAGTATTCACTATCATGAATTTGAATATTCGTACTAAAGCTGTAAAACTGCTGTACTAAAAAACCGCAATAATGTCTCGGACACCTTTGCGGTTTTGTTACTTGAGGGTGCAGTTCGTTTACTTAAAAGCAAAGCTGCACCTACCTATATATGTTGTTTACTTTTTCTTGACTACGGAAGAGGTCATTAATCTCAATTTTTCAAATACTCTTTTTTCTTCATTGAAATACACCACATTTACCTGATCACCTTTAATTGACTCGACGGTCATTTTGGGCCCACCTGATTTGAGAACTACGATATCGCCTAATTTAATATCCATATATTGTTTAAAAACTTTGATTTATTCAAAAATACATTTTTTTAAGGTATAAAAAATTGTTTTAACAATTTTTTCAAAATTTACAGCAGATAATGTAATTTAAACACTAATTAGACTAAATAAAAACAATGTTAACTTCGGAAAATTACCTTTTTTTCAGTTGCCCTAAGATTGGTTTTTTTAGCACGGTAAAACTTTGTTTTTTTATACAGAAACCATAAAATCTTTACAAATAAAAAAGCGTTGCTGCGCTCGTAAATGTATTGTACTACAAATTATTACTTTACCTTTGCGCTATGCAATTGGAAACTATATTAAAAAAGCTGCAGATTCAAGATTTGAATCCGATGCAAAAAACGACTTACAAAACCACTCAAAATGATCAAGATGTGGTGCTTTTATCCCCTACAGGTTCGGGCAAAACATTGGCATTTCTTTTTCCGGTTTTACGAAATCTACATGCGGGCACCAAAGGTGTACAAGCATTAATCATTGTTCCCTCCAGAGAATTAGCTCTTCAAATTGAATTGGTTTTTAAATCGATGGGAACCGGTTTTAAAATTAACTCCTGTTATGGCGGACATTCTACCAAAACAGAAGAGAATAATTTTATAGAGCCTCCTAGTGTATTGGTAGGAACTCCGGGCCGCATTGCTTTTCATGTAGAAAACAGTAGTTTTGACACCAACATGACCACAACTTTGGTTTTAGACGAGTTTGACAAAGCCTTGGAAATGGGTTTTCAAGACGATATCTCCTATATTACGGAACAGTTGACTTCGCTTAAGCAGCGCCTTTTAACATCGGCAACCAATTTAGAGAAAATCCCTTCTTTTGCCGGCTTAGTCAATCATAAGAAACTTAACTTCTTAGATGATATAGAAATCAAACCTGATCTGACCTTTCGAAAAGTAATTACTGATTCGGAATCCAAACTCAACAATTTATATAAACTGATTTGTAAAATTGGCAACAAGCGTACCTTAATATTCTGCAATCACCGCGATGCAGTGGATCGTATTAGTGCTATTTTAAGCGACAAGGGGATTGCCCGCGAAAGCTTTCACGGCGGCATGCAACAGGACGAGCGCGAGCGTGCACTACTAAAATTCAGAAACGGCAGTGTACAGATTTTTATAACAACTGATTTGGCTGCCAGAGGCCTTGATATTCCCGAAGTTGAAAACATCATTCATTATCAATTACCCGAAAAAGAGAGTGCTTTTACCCACCGCAATGGAAGAACGGCTCGAATGAATGCCAAAGGGGTCGTTTACTTGGTTATGAGTGAAAAAGAAGTTTTTGATTTTATAGACAAAGACCTCCCGGTAGAAAATTTAGAAGGACGTTTTAAAATTCCGGCGCCCACCGCTTTTCAAACGGTTTATATCAGCGCTGGTAAAAAAGACAAAGTAAACAAAGTTGATATTGTTGGTTATTTGATGAAAAAAGGACTTCTAAACAAAGAGGACATCGGACTTATCGAAGTAAAAGACACGGCAGCTTATGTGGCTGTAAAACGAGAAAAAATAGGACCCATGTTAAAAACTTTGGCCGACCAAAAAATAAAAAATAAAAAAGTTAAAATGGAAATCGCCTTTTAGAAATCTATTTTATTTTAACAAACTTAAAGCCACATTCCCCGATGTGGCTTTGTTTTTTTTTACATCTAGTTGCTTAAAAAAATATTTTCACTAAATAGCGCTTATAAATGTTAAATATGTATTGTTAATATTTGTACATTAGTTAACAATTTTAAATTAACTAGAAATGAAAAAGATAATTACTTTATTATTATTTATGTTTTATTTGGGGTCACATGCTCAAATAAATGTAAATTTAGACTTTGAAAGCGGCGATTTACCTACGGGTTGGCTTCAATCAGAACTATACCTCACTGATGAAGACTACTATCCCTGCCAGGGCACATCGGCTATAGCGAATCTTGTTTTATATGACTTTGGATGGGACGACGAACCTTTTTGGTTTGGATGGACCTCAGCTTCCTTAACAACAAATAACGTTGAAAACATCCATGGTCCAATTAATATCGGTTTCGACTTTAGAGTTTCCGATACCTATAGCGATCCCGAACCGCTCAACGATTTTGATTATGGAAATGTCTTTATTGAATTTTCTTTAGATAATGGCGGAGTCTGGATTCAGCATGCCGCAGTCAATACGAATAATTTCACCTTTAATGCTGCCGGCTGTACGCGTTATACTACGACTATTCCCGCAACCAATTTAGCGGAGGGTACGAATGTAAAATTGCGTTTTCGCATGGAATCCCCTCCTGAAGGTCCGGAAGAATACGATTTACTTTTTTACTTTGACAATTTAAGTATAGTACAATCGCCTAACAACAACTGTCTAAACCCGATTCAGGTACAATCTAGTGAAATCACAAGCTCTTCTGCTTTGTTTACTTGGCAAGCTCCCACCGGCAGCGAGACCATTACTAACTATCAGTATGAATTGCGCACCTCAGGTGCTGCAGGTAGCGGACCTACGGGATTAATAACCGATGGAACAACAACAGCTTTACAACTCCTTATAGACATCTTAGAACCCAATAAAAATTATAATTTCTATATTTTGTCAAACTGTGGCGAAAGTAGACCAATACGATGGGTTGCCGTAGATGCCTTTAGGACCCCTTGTGGAACAATCGCCAATGTTGCCGCTGAAGACCAAGCATTCTGTGGTCTAGCGCGAGTATCTGATTTGATGGCTCAACCCAACGACCAAGCGACCTTATTTTGGTACACCACCCCAACGGGATTGGTTCCGCTAGCCGCTACCGATTTATTGACAAACGGTACTTATTACGGTGCATTCAGTATAAATAATTGTTATTCCGCACAGCGCACAGCTGTAGAAGTAACGGTAAATCCAAAACCGGAAGCGCCGATTATACAAAATCAATCTTTTTGCGGTACTGCTACTATAGAAGACATTCCTTTAGTTGCTGCAAACGGCCTAAATTTACGTTGGTACGATTACAACCGTGTTGAAATCAATCCTCAATTACCAGTGGCCACAGGTACTTATTACGTATCTCATTACAATGCTATTTGCGAATCTGATTTAACAACATTCGAAATAAGTATGCGCGATACGCCACCGGCTCTCGTAATTGCAGATCAATCTCTTTGTGGAAGACATGAAATTTCTTCCATTGAAATACCGACCACCGATGGAAATACCGCTAAGTGGTATGAAAATAGTGATGATGTTACCGCCTTATCACCTACTACTGTTTTGCGTACTGCCACCTATTATGTATCTCAAACCAATGGTGTTTGTGAATCGGAACGCATCGCAATCAACATCACGAGTTACGATGCCATACCCATGCCTATAGCCGCCAATCAGAATTTCTGTTCTGCTAGAACAACCGTTGCAGATTTGCAAATTACAGGAATTACGGGCGCCACCATACATTGGTATGATACTCCAACTTCCCTAGAACCATTAAGTCCGAATGAGCTACTTACCACAAATATCTATTACGCGACTCAATCTTGGGGCGAATGCGAATCTCCGAGAGTATCTATTATAGTGAATGTCACTGCGTATCTTGGCGTATTGCAAATCGGCAATCAGCATTTCTGCGAAGCCGCACTAGTAAGTGATTTAAGAGTGAATATTACTGCGGGTATGCAAGCGTTATGGTATCGCGATGCCAACGGAGGTTATCCTCTTTCAGGAGATATTCCATTGGAAAATGGTATTTACTATGTAGCACAAGGCAAAAATGGCTGTGAATCTGCGCGAACTGCTTTTAGAGTAGCTATAGAACCGAAGCCCGCTAGTCCAACAGGTCAGGCGATACAATCTAAAGTTGAAGGAAGTCGTATATCCGACTTATTGATCACAGCGAGCAATCCAAAATGGTATGGTTCCTTACTAGATGCGGAAGCAAACCGCAATGAATTAGCACCAGAAACTGGATTGCTAGACAATACGTTTTATTATGTAGTAAACCAATCCAATACAGGCTGTTTCAGTGACCCTTTAGCCATCAAGGTTGTGATTACTCTAGGCGTTAATGATTTTGATTTAAAATCATTCAGCTACTATCCAAACCCAACAACAGACTGGTTAACCATCCAATATAAAGAGGTTATTAATGCCTATGAGATATATGATGTTCATGGTAAAAAAGTAGGTAGTTATCAGCATAACGACAGCAAGGTACTTGTAGATTTATCAGTACTCGCCTCTGGGATTTATATGATACAACTTCATACGGCTACCAGCAACCAATCCATTAAGGTGATTAAAAAATAAAACCACTGCTTATTTCAATTAAAAAAGCCCCAATTTCCAAGGAAATATGGGGCTTTTATTTTTATTAAAGGGCTTATTTTTTAATTACCCGAATCCGTTGTTGTTCGTTTGAAGTATGTAAATAAATGAGATATACACCCGCTGTAAACGATCTTAAGTCCAGTTTAAATGCGCTACTGTCCAGTGACTGCCTCATTAGTTCTTTTCCACTGTTGTCAAAAACGGTATAATATTTTATATTTTCTCTGTATTCTACCCATACAAAATCGGTGGTTGGATTTGGATAATAATTAAAATAATCCAGATTAAAATCGTCTCTTTTTAGTTTGGTAATCACCGTAATCCCCAGTGCTTCACTACGACATCCCTCCTCCGATACATTGACTACATAATAGGTGGTATTGGAAATAACTGCTGCTTCTAAAGAAAGTCTGTTTCGATCATATAGAGCATCCGTTTGGGAATTATACCAAAGTGGGTTTTCTGCTTGAACCACTATATCCGAAATCACTGCATCGCGTGTCATTTCTTGATTGGTTTCACCATTTGGTTTTTCAGGTATCGTATTGATGGTCACCGATACTGCTGTCCTAGGTGACTCACAGCCGTTCCATCCTTGTGCTACATAATACATCCCTGTAGTCAACGGGGCATCGTTGGTTAAGAAAATGCCTCCCTCCCTAACGGTGTACCATCGGGCTTGCATACCTGGAATTACCTGAACACGCAATTGTGCCACTACGGCAGCTCCGCAAAAACGTTGAGCCACTACCTCCGGGGCTACTGTATTGCCTATTACTGAAACGCGGATCAGCAACCTCTCCGATTCACAGGTTCCTATCTTTTGACTTACATAATAATGGCCCGAAACAACGCGCTCTGATAAGGCTAGCGGCGTTGTTGCATTCAGACTTGAGTACCAAAACAGTTGACCATCAGTAGCCGCTGTTGCCACTAAGTCAGCAACGGTAATATCGGTATAACAAAAAGATTGATTACCCGCCGTTGGCGTAGCTATTCCCGCAGCAATCACTACTTCCATCGCCGTTCGATCCGACTCACATCCTCTCAAACTTTGAGACACATAATACGTTTTGCTACGCAATCGCGTGTTGCTGTTTAAGGCTGTTGTTGCGGTATCGGATTCATACCAATTAAAAGTGGCATTTGCCATACCTGTAACGATTAAATCGGAAATCTTTTTTTCCCCACAGAAGCTTTGGTTCGAAGCTTGTGGAATCGCTATTACATCGCAATTTGTTGTAAATTCCACACCGTTTGTCCAAGCACTGTAGCTCGTTATAGCACAGTTTGCGCGAACATATACCGTGTAAAGTGTATGAGACTGTAATTCTGAAAACCGTACATTTAAGTCGATTGTTTGTCCCCGCAGCACGAGACCCGCTGCCTCTCCAATATTTCCCCCTGTTCTCAATTCATATTCAAATCCATTCGCATTTTCTATTGAAACTGGATAGTCCCATGCGAATACGGCACTTTGGGTACCTATGGAATGCACATTTACTGCAGTCGGTTGGCGACAAGCTATCGGCAGTACTACAGCTACCGAAATCTCTCCAAAAACAGCACTATTACTGACCGCTGTAGCTCTTAAAACGGCGGTTCCACTAGCCAAGGCAGTCAGCATACCGTTGGTATTCGTCGTTACCACATCTTGACTACTAACCACGGTCCAAATCACGTTTTGACTGGCGTTAATCGGGTTGATTTGCGCCACCAATTGTAAGTTGCCTCCCGGACTACTAATTTGAGGTTCTTGGTTATTTAATACTCCCACCGTTATACTTTCTGCGGCGGGAACAGCAGGCGCTGCTTTAATATTCACGGTATAGTCTTGTACCTGACCAATAAACCAACCTGTAGGACAAGGTAAGTTGACTAAAGTACCCATCCATGAACTCGATTCGTACGCTTTTACCAATCGCATACGTGTTTCGCCCAGCATGGCTGTGCCCGGTATGGTAAAATGGCTTAGCACTTCGCCCATTTCATCACCTAAATTTGTTAGGAAACCGAGGTTAATCGCTTCATCACTGTCAAAAGTATGGTTGTGATTCCAGTCGATATAAGCATATACAGAAACCGTAGTTTGCCCTTGAGTACCGCCTTTGATTTGAATGGGATGCGACACTTCTTTTTCCAATTCAAAAACCGTGGCGGTGTAATTTTCTATCAACGGTGCGTTGGGCACACCAACAGGACTTGTTTTTACGATACCCGCTAAAGTTACCTCAGTAATTTCGCTCAAAGTAGCTGTGGTTATCCCTTCCAGTCCACAATACGGTGCTGGAAAAACGGGTTCAACAGCCGTGGCTAATTTTACACAACGAATCGAAGAACCTTGACTTCTATATGCGCCAGCTCCTGTATTCATAGTAATATTACTGTAGTACAAATATTTATGGTAACTCGAATTGGTGGCACTGGCTGTTTTACTCCAATAATAACCTCTGACACCTTCGGTTACGCTCCCGTTGGTTCCTCCTCTAAACCCGGCTACAGTCAATTTAAGGTTACTTTCAAAAGCCGTTTGTATATTGGTAATCGCCTCTGCTCGGATGATGTTTTGCCAATCTTCCTCACTAGGTACTCCCCAATTAGTTCCCAAGGCCTTACACGGGTCACATCCATTAGATGCCGTTACCGCTTCCGGATTTGCTGCATCCCAACTTATGGCAGTTGGACTGGTTTCCCACCAATGGGGCTGTGTCGTAATAAACGCAGTTGTACCTCCATTTAGTCCTAAGGGATTATTAGGTGAAACCGCTGTAGTTGTGGTTACAGCATTTCGCAATTGATGTCCGTCGTCCCAACGTCCCCATTGAAATAAATCGCCATAATTATCGGCATCGGTTGCGGAAGTTGCCACAGCAGGACTTCCCAGATTTTGTTGTATCCAGATGTTACCATCCTGAGCTCTAACGGTGGTATATACCACCCTTTGCCCTTGATATGTCAAGGTAATGCAACCGGTATCTCCTGCTGTTGTACCCGGCTCTGTATTGTCGCAAGTCGGTTCGGTAGTAGTACCGAGTATCTGGACCGTATAGTCTTCTACCTGACCCGTTCTTAAATCGGTAGCGCAAGGATGACTGATGGTATTGGTTGGAGCAATTCCTGAATTTTTTAAAACGCGCATCCCTGTTACACCCGTAATCGCCGTTTGTGGAATCGCGATAGTTCCCGTAACCGATTTAGCATTAGCCGGATTCCCAGGGGCAATTTTGCCCAAATAGAATCCTTCGCCTGGATCGTCGTATTTGCCGTTATGATTAAAATCGATATAGACCATAACATCACTTGAGAAAAAACCCGCAGGTCCTTTAACGGTAATGGTGTACGAATTTCCCTTTTCTACATCGGTAGTAATTGACCTAAAATCTTCATAAACCGGTGTTTGCCCAGACACAGCCGTGGAGCTGTTGTTAAGCGTATTGAAAATTACTTGTGTAATCATCTCGCTATCGGGTCCATATTCAAATACCGGTAAGCAAAAAGGGTTAGGTCTCCAACTCAAGGTGAATCCACTAGTAGGCAAAAAATCTTTATAAATATAAATTACCGCGTTATTTGCGCCTCCAGAATTCGAACTCATAAAATGATTGGACGATGTATTTCCAACGGCATAACGGTTGTTAAAATCGGTTGCCGTATTTCCTCTCAATCCGATTTGCGCACCAAAGGATGGCGGGTTTCCAATTCCCGTTAAATCATATACCATATCTATGGTTCCCGTTTCACTGAGATGAATCTGAAAATTGAGGTTATAGGTATTAGCCGCAGTTTGTGTTGAACCACTAAAAAACCCGAAATTTTCCCATTGAATCACCGCGGTTCTTTCGGGTTGTGTACCCTGGATTTGATAACTCATTTTTCCCTGAGCTCCCGGTGCAGCATAACGCGCTGTAAGCGGTGCAGCTAAAGCTGCAATAGCTCCTTCGAAGGTTGTTGTCGTATTCGAAATGGGAGTACTCCCCATTAGGGTATGGGAACCTAAACTAATAAATCCGGAACTGTGAACAGTGATTTGATTGTAGACCATTTCATTAAAGGAAAACCCAAACGGCAGATTAACGGGATAACTGCTGTTTTCCAATTGGGTATCCGTTGCTTGAGCAATTGATGTGGGATTCGCTAAAGGAGCGTAAGTAGATTGGCTTTGTGAGAAGACGTAATTGGCAATTTGAGCCTGAGTCTGACAGACTATAAAAAAAATAAATAACGGTATACTATACCGAAAGTGATTTTTAGATTTTTGAAGTGTATTTTTTCTGTCCATAAAATTATCAATGATTATTATGGGACAAAAGTATTTATTTAGATTAAATAAAAATAGTGTTTTATAAGTTTTGATTATATTTTATAATTAGCCCTTCAAATTTATTTATTTCCGCATTAATTAACTCAAAAAAAACCTGACCGCTTCCTTAGTCCTTAAAAACCAAATAGAATAATCAATCGGTCAATCCGCATCTGGCCCCTGGCTTCCAACCGCATTCAATTAGCTGTTTTTGAACAGGAAAATAAAGCGCCGCTTTTCAGCATAGTGAGGTCCGTTGAACCTTTAAAAAAGTTAGGAGTCGCCTTTACAAAAATTGCGCTGGCGACCTCCCATTTATCTTGACTTGATTGCATCAAAAATTCCACTGTTTTACAAATTTGCTTGTTTGCGATAATCTGCTGGAGAAATATCGTAATAAACATTAAAGGCTCGATAAAAAGACGATCTTGAATTAAAACCGCTTTGCATCATTATTTCTTCAATAGTCTCCACATTATCGGGATCATCAAGTAAAACCACTGCATGTTGCACTCGAAGTGCGTTAATAAACTTATTAAAATTGCTATTTAAGCCCAAGTTAAAAACCTGAGTCAGGTGGTATTTCGGAATATGCAGGGTTTTTGACAGCAGGTTTAGGGTTAAGTCAGGATTTAAGTAAATCTTGCTTTGCCACGCACTTTCCAAGTTTTTCAGATATTCCTTCATTTCTTCTTCGGATATGCGGGATTTTTGATATTTAACGACTTCCTCTTCCAAAGGTTCCCTCGTTTTGACCGAAACCCTATTCTCTTCCCCAACAGCGGTATGGGCAGTAATGAATTGTTCTTTAAAATAGTCGAAAAATAATTTTCCATCATAACTCTTTTTATAGTAATTGAATTTGCGAACCAATACTAATACATTATACCTAAACAGTATAATAACGGCACTAAACATTAAAGTATAAACTAACATGCCATTAATAACGTTGGGGTCTTTGGTTAAATCGCTACAAACAAAAGCTGAAAAAATTAAGGCAGAGGCCAACATCACTATGAGCGTCTGACTCATAAAAGCAATAGATTTTTTGTTTTTCACTACGCCATTGAATCTAAAGTAAGCAAAGATGGCATAACCCAACATTTGTAGCGCTACCAAACTATATAAGGTTATCATGTATATTTTTAGCACATTTATCTCCGTTGAAAAAAAGTACGCTAAAATAAAGAAAATCGGAACAAAGAGTATTCCGATAACAAAATGTGTCCCATATTTTTCCAGTACTTTCGACCCATCATTGATTAATAGCGACAGGCCAATGTAAAAAAATGGGCCGTAGAACAGCCCAAACGGGGCTCCCATATCCCAAAAAAGTGATTTTTCAAAAAATGATCTTGACACGATGATATACATACTATGAAGAATCACAAAACACAGGAAGAGAAATTGAATCTTATAAAAAGCTTGTCCCCGAAAAACGATTCGATTAAAATAAAGATTTACCAAGGACAATAAAATAACGTTACTTAAAATAATAGTATACATGTTATCCATACACAGTATTTAATTTTGATTTTTAATTGTCGTATGAAGTTTTCTAAAAACAGAAGGCTTCATGCCAACAAATTCATTAAAATATTTATTAAAGGTCGATTTGGACTGAAATCCACATTGAACCATGAGCGCTTCCATGGTAAAGTTGTCTTTTTTAAGCAATAATTTCTTAGCATGCTCGATACGATATCGAGCGGTAAGCGCGTAAAAACCGATTTTCATATCGTGATTTAGAACATCAGACACTTCGGCTTTACTGCAATGAAGCAGCTGAGCTAAATCGACCAGATTAAAGTCAACATTTAGATAGTCTGTCGATTTTTCGTAAAAACTCACAATCGCCTTGGCTAAGGGATGATTGCTTTCCAAATAATTTTTTTGGTGTTTGAGGTTGTATTCTTCTAAGAGTAATCGGCCTTGATGTTCGTCCTCAATTTGTTCCTCTGCGGTAATTTCCTTCTTGAAAGTTATTAGAAAAATTATACTAAATACCATACATAGAAACATGATACCAATAAAAATCACAGAAGCATTAAACTCAAATACCTTATAAAAATTCTTTTCAAAAAACATGATCATCATGAAGATGACACCTAATACAGAAAAATAATTTAAGACGCTAATTACATTTTTGGAATTCGAATATTTTGAAGATTCCTTTTGCCTGCGTAATTCCCAGTTAATTCGCACCGTATAATAGAGTAAATAGGCGATATTTAAAAGCTGCACCGCATTGCTTTTTGACAACATATTTACTAAAAGCACAACCAAAAGAAATCCCAGATTAATATAAACTATAAAATACTCTTCTCTATAGAGAAATTTATCGTTGATATTTTTTTTGTATAAAAAAAATATCACAGGCACCAAAAAAACAATACTAAGAGGAATTTTACAGATAATCAACACGATCTGTAAAGCAAAAATAAAAACACTAGCCATCAATATTTCTCGAAATTGAAATTTCTTGAGGCCTTTAAAAAAATATACTAAGGAATATGCCATAACACGAATAAATTAATTGGAAACAATCGCTTTTTGTACTATTATTTATCTTAAATCAACACTGTCAAAGTTCGATTTCCTAGTCATAGGATAAATTTATTATATTTATTAACATGAAATAAAATTATTTATAAAAATTATTTATTTTATCAGCGGCATATCTTGTATTAAAAACAATATGCGACCTACAAAACTAATAAAGACCTGGGTTTTTAACTAATTTAACAAGATAAAATCAAGCGTAAATAAGTGAAATTTTAGATTATAAATTAAAAATATTACATTTCCCTCTCCGTAATATCTAAAAGGGAATTTTAGCCGCATTCTCAAATAGCGAATAAAAAACACACAAAAAGAGAATAAAATCACGAAATACAATAAATATTATTAAGAAAATGCCGCAAAAATTTAGCCCAAATAACCAAAAAAGTTAGGGTAAAATAAGTTGGTTGGCTTAAGAAAACAGCATAGCCCTAAGCCTCTAGCAAGGCTCAAGGCTACTCTGTGTTTGCAATTATAGAAATTGCTGAAGTTTTACTAACCTCTACCTAAATCTTGATATGCATTACGACCTAAAATGATCAGGTCAAGCTACATTTCAAGGATAATAAATTCACTTCTTCTATTTTGTTGATGTTCTTCTTCGGAACAATTGATTCCGTTAGAGCAGGAATTGATTAATTGGGTTTCACCAAAACCTCTACCCATAACACGATTCTCTTTAACACCTTGGTTGATGATCCATTTAGCCGTTGATTTGGCTCTTCGGTCCGACAGTTTTAAATTGTAGTTATCATTACCACGGCTATCGGTATGCGAACGCACATCAATTTTCATTTTTGGGTATTCTCGGAGTACTTCCACAATTTTAGCCAATTCAACTTGGGCATCCACGCGTATGTCGTCCTTATCAAAATCAAAATAGATCGGTTCTAATTTTAATACCTTAAATAAGTCGTCCCCTTTTTTAATGACTACTTTATTTTTTTCCAGTCCAAAATCCCCACGCGTTTTTCCACTTTCACGAGGAACAACAATGGCAAGTTCAGCCGTATTGTAATCTGCTAACTCTGCATTTATACGGTATCTGAAATTACAAGCCAAGTCTTTAAATTCATAGGCTCCATTTTCGTCGGTTAAGACTTCTTTCAGTTTTTTAAATTCGTTGTCAAACAGCGTCACTTTTGCGTTGGCAAGTTTTCCTCCAGTTGGCAGGTCAAAAACAGCCCCTTCAATAGCTTGAAGGCATCCCAACGGCAGGCGTTTGCTTTCGGTAAAACCGTAGATTTCATCATCTCCGGAGCGATTTGAACTCAAAAATCCTTTTCTAGATAGTGTATTTATATAATACGCAAAATCATCGTAAGGGCTGTTTGCTGGTTCACCAATGTTTTTGACTTCTGTAAAACTTTGATCGTCGTTAATTTGGGTAGCAAAAATATCCAACCCACCTAAACCTGGGCGACCATCCGTAGAAAAATACAATTCATTATCTGCGGTAATAAACGGAAAACTCTCTCTACCTTCGGTATTGATATGAGCTCCTAAGTTTATGGGTTGTCCAAAAGTACCGTCGTTATTAATCGCCACTTTATACAAGTCGGATTGCCCGATACTTCCTTCTCTATCAGAAGCAAAATACATCCATTTTCCATCTGGGGTTAAGGCGGGGTGTGCTGTACTGAATTGATTGGAGTTAAAAGGCAATTCCACCACATCACTCCAACGGTTGTTTTTCCAGGTTGCTTGATAAATTTTCAGCAAGGTAATTCCCTTGGCATCTCTTAAGCGGGTACCGCTGTTGTAGTTATTACGCGTAAAATACATGGTTTTTCCATCTGCCGAAAACACCGGAGTGGACTCGTTAAATTTAGAACCAATTTCTGGTGCAAAATAAGCAGGCTTACCCAACTGTCCGTCTTTGTTGATGTCCGCAGCATACAAACGCGTAAATTCTTGATTCGTCCAGGTGTGTATCGTTTTGGAAACACCTCCTTTTTCTCTAGAGGATGTAAAAATCATCTGATCGTTGTACACGGTACTTCCATAGTCAGAAAGGGGTGAATTGACGGTTGCTACTTCCAATTTATATCTTCCTGAATGGTCTTTAATCGCTTCCAAATAATTATCTAGAGAGGCAAAAAGACGTACGCGACTATCAGCCTTTTCCAAATCTGAAAACCTTTTCAAATAAAGATCTGCCGATTTATAGTCGTCTATAGCTTTTAAGGTTTGCGCATAGCGGTAAAAATATTCTGAAGGAATGCTATGGGACGTTTCTTTTTTGAAGAGTCTGTTGTACCATTTATTAGCCTCCTTTAACTTTCCATTAAAATAATAGGAATTTCCTAAATTTTGAAGCAGCTCATTGGATTCATATCCTTTATCAGCCACTTTTTCATAAATTTTAATAGCATCGATATACGAATAATTTTCATATTCTTTCGTTCCCTTACGCTCATAAGCTTCTTGAGCGCTTAGCGTTATAGCAAAGAGAACAAACATTCCCAATAGCCTTATTTTTTTATTGACTTTCATCTGTCGATTGTGTTTTTTAGTCCTACGATTTCGCCTTATTTCCGTTGTTATTCCCAACTAAACCGAAACGATTTCAATAGGATTCGGTTTAAAAGAATCTCGGTGATGTGATTCGGTTAAAGCGATTGAACAATTCAAATCGCATAAAGATTTCATGAGAACCCGAGTTATAGTGAGCCAATTTGGTTGTGTCCGTATCGTAGCTATACCCAACGAATAAACCGTCGGTAACTTGAAATCCGACCAAACCACTAATGGAGGCATCCCATCGATAAGCGGCACCTACAGTAAATTTGTCGTTGATTAAAAAATTCGCAGTCAAATCAACTTGTAGCGGTGCTCCATCTACTGCTTTAGCTAAAAAAGCCGGTTTAAATTTAAGGGACGGACTCAGATCAAATACATGCCCTCCCATTAAATAGTAGTGCATTTTTTGTTTCATAGTCGAAACGATATTGTCATCATAACGATCGGTATTCAAGAAATTGGGTACCGAAAAACCGAAATACGTTTTGTCTGAATGCACATAAAGCCCTGCGCCAATATTGGGCGAAAATTGGTTTTCTATATTTTCTTGAAACTGTATGTCGGTTGGATTATAAATGTTCAATTTGGTATAATCCACATTCAATAAATTTGCGGTTCCCTTGACACCAAATGACATTTTAAATCGCTGAGTTAAATCTATAGTATAAGACAGGTCTATAGCGATGTTGTTTTCGTCCATAGCGCCGATTTGATCATTGGTGAACGAAAACCCCAACCCCAAACGAGAATCACCTAAAGGTGTGTTTAGCGATAGGTTTGCCGTTTTCGGCGCACCATCTAACCCAACCCATTGTGTACGATAGAGCCCAAACACAGTCATTACCCCTCTTGACCCAGCATAGGCAGGGTTGATTTGTGCTGTGTTATACATGTATTGGGTATACTGAGGGTCTTGTTGTGCATATAGGCTTTGAAATCCGCCCAGCAGTGCTAGGCCAGTTCCAAATACTCCAAGTAAGTTTTTTAATTTCATATGCAGATATTTATTGCTTTTATAAGCTTGGTATTCTTGTATGATCCCTGTATTTTACTTACAAAAACAGTTAATTCAAGTAATTCCAAAGCCACTTTTTAATTATTTTCCAAATGTAAATAGCCTGCTTTCTTAATCATTTGAGATCCTTCCGCATCTGTGTACTCATAAGTAAGTATATAATAATAAGTACCTGTAGGTAGCTTTTCATTTTTATTCAGGGTTCCTTTTCCATCTGAGAATCCTCTAAAGACGTTACCAGTGGTATCGTAAGCATTGGTTTCAAAAACTTTCGCACCCCAACGGTTAAAGATTTGTACCGTATTGTTTGGGAATTTTTGAATTTTATCGATTAAAAAGTAATCGTTAACCCCATCGCCGTTGGTACTTACTGCATTATAAATAACGACAGCGCCGTCTAGCACGTATTTGTGTTTTACCGTTGCTAAAGTAAATACGCCATAACCATCGACAACTGTTGGTGTTCGAATTGTTTTGGTTTCCAAATCAACAATTCCCCCTTCATCAACCCAAAATTTCTTCTCTTCGTCCCAACGAACGATATGTAAGTTTTTCTCTGGGCTTTTTAGCAATTGACTTGGAGTAGTACTTTCGTCCCAACTCAAGGTTAAAATAATATCACTTTTGGCAGCTGTTTGCTCCATTGTCCAATACTCCTTGTCATTGATGTCTAAAATAACACCCGTTTTACTATTAGCTGGACGTCCGGAGAACGCATTTTTGTAAAAATACCTACTCGTAAATAAATCGGAGATTTCCTTAGGAGCTCCAATTCCGGCTCTTCTGTAGTAGTTGCTATCACCAATAGGAAAGGCAAATGACTTGTTTCCTATCTTTTCAACTTCTCCACTAACAAAACTGTCGTTGTTGGCATTGATGGCGGTGGCGTCCATTTTAAAAATCACAGCTCCTTCTAGGGAATCCACTTCAACTATACCGTTGGTAAAATTAGCAGTACCGGCAATGCTGATATCATTCTTTAAATCAAAACCCGAATTTGCCGTTGCTTTATTAAATAAAACATCTAAAAATTCTATCGGTTGACTTCCCGAAATCAATTGTTTGTCCAAAGCAGTACCTGCAAAAATGGTGTAACCGGTTTTATTGGCTTGGCTAAAAGTGAACAATCCGTTGTTCTTTAAATAGTCTTGTAGATATAAATCCCCATCATTATATAAAATGCCCGTAGCTGTATTGTTGACCCCTTGTACAGCGGTCAATTCTGTGTTTGGAGATATATAAACATCGCCCATATTTACCATCATACCACTCTCTTGAGCATATCCGGATATACCGGCAAAGAGCGAAACAGTATAAATCTTGTATTTTAAAATTCGGTTCATATTTATTTGTTTTTTAAATGGGTGCAATCAAAGGTTTACTGCGACCGCGGCATCCTCCATAGCAATCCTGAATAAAGCTTGTTTAGCAAAACTTTAAACAGTATATAATACATTTTTAAAAAGCCAGATCTCACTATAAAAAACGGGAGGAGCATTCCTCCCGTTCTCTACTATAAAATTATTGTACTGTATAATCTACAACCGTGTTTTCCTGAGCATATTTAACTGCCCATGCCATAGTATTGGCATAAAGGAAACTGTTATAAACCGTACCACCTGTATAGGATTTACTTAAAGGTAAACCTGTAGAAGTTATGTAAGCCGGCCAGATCGTATTCGAAGTATTCGAAGGCGTACCTGAAATCCATCCACCATCACCGATATATACATATCCTAAGCTGTTGTGTTTTAACATCCACGCTCTACCGGCGTTTCCACTTTGTGTTGCCAGAAGTTTTAAGTTAGACGGGAAGTTGGTTACATAGTATGAGTTATTCACGTCACTACCACCTGCTAATCCACGAACGTCCATAAAAGGTCCTTCTAGAATTGGGTCTGCCACATTTAAAATTGGGTTTTGATAGGTTGTTCCTGTTCCGCTAACCGATACCGAACCTCCAGAAATTCTGTTTATTAAATCCTGTACACTTCCAGAACTATTTTCCTGTGAGTGAATCAATACTCCTTTTTTATTTTTAACGAAGTCATTTAGGACTTCAATACTTGCAGCATTAGGTAGGAAGTTGTACGATAAAACAATGATATCAATTTTATTGTTGTTGATATTGTTTCTCAAAGTAGTTCCCTGATTAGTTCCGTTATTGAAAATTCTCATGTTTTCAATTTGCACGGTTCCACTAGGTCCAAAACTATTTCTGTTCTGTAGAATAGCTCTAGCTGCTTCCGAATTCGAAGCTGTACCCGGGGCATAAAGCCCTTGTCCGACTCCTAAGATATTCATCGTTCTATAAACGAATGTAATGCTCTTCGTACAACTACTAGACCCTGTACTGCTGTTATTCGAAATGGTGTAACTAAATGCTCCTCCAGCAACTGGTGTTCCCGTAGCAACTAAAGTTACTGGCTGGCTTCCCGTTGTAGCAAATGTACCTGTTCCGCTAAACGAAATACCATTCACATTATTCGTCGTAATGCTATAGGTACCTGGGTAGGATACGGTAACATTTAACGTCATGTTGTTTGCTGCTACCATGGCTGTTTCCGGAGCATAATTTCCATTTACAACAATAGAACTACAGCTCATCGTGTAACTCACGGGTTGTGCGTTCACTGGCACTGTAATGTTACAAGCTGCTTCTAATCCAGGGGTACCTGTTATACCTAAAACGATATCATTGGCTCCTGTAATTGTTCCGCTACCCGTTAAGGTAATCAATTGTTCTCCTAAAGCGTCTAAAGTAACTACTCCTGAAGTAAACGTAATACCCGAAACCGTATTGGTCGTAATCGTTGTTTTACCCGTAGCCAACACCGTTGCTTTTACCGTAATTGTATTGCTACTGTTTAAAGCAACATCTTGCATATAGCTGCCATTGATAACCGCGTCTGCACAATTAACCGTATATTTCACTGGAGCCACTACAACCGGAATGTTTGAACAGCTCGAAGCATTTGCCGCGTTGGACGAAAGGTTAAATTGATCTGTACCGGAAGCCAAAGGCTTACCATTTCCAGTTAACTCAATGGTTTGCGGTCCTACGGCAGTAAATGTTCCCGTACCTGAAAACGAGTATCCGTTTAAAGTATTGGTATTGATACTCCAGAAACCGGTACTGGTAACGTTGATATTAAGAACTAATTTATTGGTGTCATTCAATGGCATACCGATAAAATAACTTCCAAGAGCTTCTATATTCGCACAGGTAATTGTAAAGTCAACATTGGCTTTTTCTACAAAAACATGTGGGTTACAAGTCGCTAATTTATTATTCAATACTATAGTCAACTCATCTCCTGATGCACCCGTATTGTATCCTATATTTGGCGTACCTACTCCGTTAAGTGTCAACATATACGAACCCGTAGTTGGGAAAGTACCTGTAGCAGAAAAATAATAACCGTTAGTCGTTGAAGCAGACACATCATAGGTTCCCGCTTGAGTAACCGAAACCGGAATATTTAAAGTGTTGTTTGCCGTTAAGAACTCTCCTTGTTTGTAAACCCCATTGACCACCACATTACCACATTGTAAGCTCGTGATATTTACAACAGCCGGAGGAGGTGTACCACAAAGGCTTAACCATACGTCTTGTGCGGTGCTCCAATAGTTAAAACAACCTGTAGTGGTATTGTATATCAACAATCCATCCACACGATTCGCTTCGACAATCGCATCGCGCTGCCCCGCTGTTAATCGGGGCGTTAAAAATCCTTTATTGCTACTTTCCAATTCTAAAACTGCGCCTAGCACGGGTATGTTGGCCGTACCGGAAATTGAACCGTCTTTAATTTTTGTCATGTTGGTTTGTGCCTGCGAATGATGCACTCCAAAAAACACCATCATAACCAACAATATGGCTCCAAGTATATTATTTCTCATTTTTATTTGTTTGTTTTTGATTAAGGGTGTGACTATTGCTTCAGTAGCAAACCTTCCAATATCGACAAACGATCTTGAACTGCTTTACTAGCTTCTTCTAATTTCTGTATCTGTAAATCTTTAGCTTCTATTTGATTTTTCTGATCAATAACATGCAGATATAGTTCCTCCGTTTTCTCTAGCAATTGTATCGAAAGCTCTGATAAATTAAAGGCATATCCCACGTCAGTTTTAATCAATTCACTAATAGGTGTGATACCCGGTAAGTGTCTGTTGGTTTTAATAAAATCTTCTACTGCTTCTAAACTTTTAAATTTGTAGTCTAATTTTATTTCAGAGAAACCATCAAAATAATCTTCAAACACATAATCCGCATAGTTACTGTTAACCGTAGTAATACTACCGTTAACTCTTAATTTCTCATCCGGAACATCTGAAGGGGTTGTATAGCCGATACCTACCCATCCTTTGGTGTATATATTATCTGTATTGGAAACAGCTCCTTGACTCGTTGCTGTACTGTACCAAGGTTCTTGTATAATTGGCGCTAAGTCTAAAACATGAACAACTTCATTTTCATCTTTATAAACCAATTTTTTCTCATCGATATCCAACTCTAAAGAGGTTAGCGTTTGCACATCTCCAACCATATCAACTAGGTTAAATGATGTTTTGATGTCTTTTTCATTGGTATAAACTAACGAATGTGTTACCGGGTCATATTCCAACGTGGTCAACGTTTCCGTCCCTTTAACCAATACCGTAATATCAATTGGATTAGCCAATCCCTTTTCGTCTGTATAGGTTAGCGTATGCACATCAATCTCCTGACCGTCTTGATCAAATCCTGGTGTTACGACATCAACCAAACTTGTAAGGGTTTGTTTTTCTTCAACTATATTGGTGATATAGTCCATGAAATCTTGATTGGTATTGTTTACCAAACTAGCTGGAATATCAATAGTTGAAGTTGCTAATTTTTCGTTGGTATAGGTATAGGTGCCGTCTGCATTGTCGACTAAAGTCGTTGTTGTTTCGGCAGCTTTTACCAACTCGGTAATGTTGATGATTTGTTCAACACCGTTTT
>JBEBUC010000018.1:0-64913 GCA_040393465.1 Flavobacterium sp.
TTCTCCCTGTTCTTACTAATTGTTGAATTGTTGGCATAATGTTTATTAATAATTATCTACTATCTATTAACTCCGCACTTTATACGGGGTTGCAAATGTATGAAGTTTATTTTTTATATACAACACTCAAAACATTAATTTTCAATCGAATTGAAAATTAATTTCTCTTTTAGCTGTTGTTGCTTTTATTTATTTTACATTACTTTACATCAAAACTTTCCTTGTCTTGAAAAAATTTATCTTGTTGCTGACCGTGTTTTTTCACTCCTTATATATAGACGCACAAAATACCACACTAAAATTAATCGGCACTTCCGCTAAAGAAACCGCCGTTATTGACAGTATCGGATACCGCAACACCCACGAAAATTTTCAATCCATCAAAGAAACTCAACGTGCTCTGGAAGAAAAACTAAACCAGGTGGGTTTCCTTTTTGTCGAACAACAACAATTGGAAAGCGACTCCCTATCCGTTGTTATTTTTAAATACCAACTTCACCAGCGACTAAGCCAAACCAAAATAGACCTCAGCCTTATAGACGAGAAGACCAAAAAACTATTACAACTTCAAAACGACACCATCAACATCCCGTTCCATCAAACACAAGCAACACTACAAGCCCTCACCAACCAATTAGAACAACTCGGATACGGAACCAGCAGCTTAAAACTAAACAAACATCAAATCAACCATACCACACTGCATGCTAGCCTACAAATTGATTTAGAGAAAAAGAGAAAGTTAGACAAAATTGAAATCGTATCCGACACCAAAATCCCCAAACAGTTGCTACAAAATCTTTTGAAACACAAAAAGAATCAAGCGCTCACCAACAACCTCCTAGAAGAAATCGATCGCGACCTCAAACTACTGCCCTTCATCAAACAAAGGAAAACACCTGAGATCCTATTCACCACCGACAGCACCAAAGTATACCTATATGTCGATCGCTTTAACGCTAGTAGATTCGACGGAATCATCGGATTCAACAACGATGAAAAAGGAAAGGTGCAATTCAATGGATACCTCAACCTCCATTTATTAAATATCTTAAATTACGGTGAGGAATTTCACCTGGAATGGAAAAACGACGGCAACAAACAAACCAACTTTGACCTGGGAACAGAAATCCCTTACCTATTTAAATCACCTATAGGATTGAAGGCCAAAATCGAAATCTTTAAGCAAGACAGCACGTTTCAAAACACAAAAATCGACCTCAATCTAGGTTACTACTTTTCGTATTTCAGCAAAACCTATCTAGGCTACCAAACCACCAGTTCGGTAACACCCGAAAACAGCAGCCTGATTCAAAGTTTTGACAACCGTTTTGTAACTGCGAGCTACGACTATAAAAGACGCAAACCAGAAGACATGCTTTTTCCCGAAAAAACCGTTTTATTTACCCGAATAGGCAGCGGAAAGAGAAGTTTGGAAACCACAGAAGATTCCCAGAAATTTATAGAAGTAAACGCTTTGAATAATTTTATTTTCAACCCGAGAAACAGCTTGTACGCGCACCTGCACTTATACTCTTTGTTTAGCAAAAATTTCATCACCAACGAATTGATGCGCTTTGGCGGTCACAACTCTATTCGAGGTTTTCAAGAAAACAGCCTACAAGGCAATTTCTTTACCACCCTAAGCACCGAATACCGATACAAACTCAGCCCCACACTTTACGCCCATAGCATTTTGGATTACGGCCTCATCGAAGACAAAACCACCTCCATTAAGGAAACTTTATATTCCTTTGGCTTTGGCTTTGGTATCTTGACAAAAAACGGTAAATTAAATCTGATTTACGCCAATGGAAACACCGGCAAACAAGAAGTACAATTAAAAAACTCTATTGTACACATTACTTTTTCAACGGCTTTTTAAAAACCATCCTTACCACAATCGAGAATATCAATGGATATCGGTTTTTTCGAGATCACCACCTAAGCGATTAATCTCCCGAAGAAGCAAAATTCTATTTTGTTCAAGCAAGGCTATTTTATCACGCAGTAAATTGTTTGACTCTTTTAAAAAACACAATTCTACAGCCAACGACGTTCCGCTCTTCTGCTCCATATCCAATGGAACAACATCCAATCGTTCACTTACACCGCTAGCCGATTTTACCATTTGACCACGCCCAGTTAACAACCACTCGGCAGACACGTCTAAATAATGAGCGAGAAATCTCAACGTATTTTCTTCGCTCATCCCATTATTTTGAGTCAAAACACCCCGAGTTATACCCGTATCTTTATAAAATTTATACGGCGTAACCCCTATAAACTTTAGGTAAATCAAAATATTTTGCTTTATAATCGATTTTTCTTGCATATTATTTTTTTTAATCGAGAAATATCGTTTATATTTGGTATTGAATCTTTATATAAACCGATTGACACTTGAATATTATTCATGAAATCCATCGAAACTTAATTAATTAACTAAAAACAATTCTTATGATATAAAAAAGTTTTCAAAAGAAGAATGAAGCTCATGATGGCTTTGAAATTCTTTACTAAAAAATTCAACGACATTTTACTCTAAACAAATCTTTTTTTAAAAGCTCAACGATTCTTTACAACAACAACGAAATTATCGCAACAAAACAAGCTGTAAAAAACAAAGCCCGTCGCTTAGATTTAAATCTAAATGACTACTAAAAACCTTGCTCCTAAACTAGCTAAATTCCTCACTTCTAACTAAAAGAATATTCGCTCGTTTAGTTACCGCTTATCTATTGCATAATCCAAAAGGTCATAACCTAATGCAATTAACAAAGATATTAAAAATTTAGAGCATTTAATAGCGTAATAATGGAATATCACACTCTATTCTCAAAATAAAACTGATTAAAACGCAACACGAACTCACCAACGGCTAAAATAAAGATTCAGTCCTGTTTTTTTGTAGTAACTAGCAAAGAAACAATTTCAATAACAACTTAAAGATACCATCTAAAAACAGCATTTACCGCTTCTTTATAGATTTATGCTTTGTAACAAACAAAAAGTCATGAAAAAAGAACTTATTTATTTCTGGGCCATTTTCTTCGTGTCCTTAACAACTATTTATGCACAAGAAATCACCGTTA
Organism: Flavobacterium sp.; assembly: GCA_040393465.1. GTDB lineage: Bacteria > Bacteroidota > Bacteroidia > Flavobacteriales > Flavobacteriaceae > Flavobacterium. The sequence continues at coordinate 3,096 of JBEBUC010000018.1, forward strand.
ATGGAACCGTTTTCGACCCCTACGGATCTACTTTACCCGGCGTCACCATTTTAAACAAGCAGTCCCAAGTAGCGACACAAACGGATTTAAATGGAAAATACACCTTAAAAGGACAGACGGGCGATACTTTTGTATTTTCTTTCTTGGGGATGAAAACTCAAGAACATTCGATACGCTCAACTATTTTAAATATCACCCTAGCCGAAGACATCGTCGAATTGGAGGGTGTTGTTGTAACAGCTCTAGGTATCACGCGCGATAAAAAATCCCTCGGATACTCGACACAACAAATATCTGGTGAATCACTCGCTGCTACACCGGTTAGTAATTTTGCCGACGCCTTACACGGTGAAATAGCAGGTTTAGCAATCAAATCATCCGGTGCCATGGGTGGATCCAGCAATATGATTATCCGCGGTTTTAGTTCCTTGTTTGGAAACAATCAAGCTTTAATCGTTATAGACGGAACCCCAATCAACAACAAAACATACAACACTGTCAATCAAACTACCGGACGCGGCGGATACGATTACGGAAATGCCGCTACGGACATCAATCCAGATGACATAGCCACCCTTAATGTACTAAAAGGTGCAGCGGCCACGGCACTTTATGGCTCAAGAGGGCAAAATGGTGTCGTAATGATTACGACCAAAAAAGGTGCCCATTCCAAACAAAATGAAATAGCAGTCGAATTTAATTCTTCCTTAATGGTAGGTAAGGCGGACAAACAAACCCTTCCTAAATACCAAAAAAAATACGGTGCTGGATACCGCCCGCTAACAGCTGGCGAAAATGCAAATCCAAATAATCCTTATTTTTCAGGGGAAGATATTAATGGCGATGGCCTTCCTGATTATGTTGTCCAGTTTGGAGAAGATGCCTCTTATGGAGCCGCTTTTGACCCCAATCTAATGGTATATCAATGGAATGCCTTTTTTCCTGGCATGAAAAACTACGGAAAAGCCACACCGTGGATGGGTGCTAAAAACGATCCAAACTCCATCTGGGGAACTTCCCACATTTACGTGAACTCGCTTGCCGTATCTGGCAGTGACGAAAAGAGTTCTTTTCGCCTGGGGATTACCAACAATACCACCGATGGAAATTTAGTCAACAGTAAACTAAAGCGAAACAGTATCAATTTAAGTGCTGCACATCAAATCAACGACAAACTAAAAGCTTCTGGGAATATTACCTATACCAATACTACAGGAAAAGGAAGGGTTGGTACCGGATACGACGGATTGAATCCCATGCAAAGTTTTCGCCAATGGTGGCAAACCAGCGTTGATATGGAAGAACAGAAAGAAGCTTATTTTGCTACCAATAAAAGCAATGCAAGTTGGAACATTAATAGCATAGACGATAACACCCCCTTATATACAGACAACTACTATTTTACGCGTTATCAAAATTACCAAACAGACTCGCGCGACCGCTATATTGGAAATATCGACTTCAATTATTCTGTCACACCTTGGCTAAACCTTATCGCCAGGTACACCTTCGACAATTATGACGAAACTCGAGAAGGCAGGTTGGCAATAGGTACCAGCGGTTCATTTGGTGAATACAAATTATTCAAACAATCGGTATCAGAGAACAACTACGATATGATGGCCCATATTAAAAAAGACATCAATGACAACATCACCTTTGATGCCAACTTAGGTTGGAATTTGAGAGTTGAAAAAATTGACCGTTTTGAAGGAACCACGAATGGAGGGCTTCAAATACCCGGTCTTTATACTTTAGCCAACTCAACGAACGCATTAACTGCAAATAATCTGATACAATATAGAGGTACAAAAAAAGTAGATGGACTCTATGCAAGAGCTAGCTTAGGCTTCTATAATATGATTTATTTAGATGGTAGTATTCGTACCGACCGTTCTTCGACTTTATCGAGTGAAAGTCAAAACAGGTACTGGTATCCATCCGTTTCCGGTAGTTTTATATTCTCTGAAATCTTAAATAGTTCTTTTATCAATTTTGGTAAATTCCGTGCCAATTATGCTCAAGTAGGAAACGATACTGATTTATTCAATCTATACAACACCTATACGCTAAATGCCCCGTTTGACGATTCCGGTTCTGCACAAAACCCGGCTACTTTTTTAAATAAAAACTTAAGGCCAGAGATGATGAGTGAATATGAATTCGGAATTGAAATGGCCGGTTGGAATAACCGCATATCACTAGAATTATCCTATTATAATAGAACGACAAAAGACTTAATTACCCCCGTTGATGTATCCAGTGGTGCGGGCGCCACGTCCGTATGGATGAATGCTGGAGATATGGTTAATAAAGGAGTTGAAGCCAATTTAAACATTACACCAGTCAAAACAACCGATTTTAACTGGAAAATAGGGTTGAATTTCGCTAAAAACAAAAACGAAGTACTAGAACTGGCAGAAGGTGTCGATTACCTTCAATTAGCAAGCCTACAAGGTGGTATATCCATAGGAGCACAAAAAGGAGAAGCTTATGGAGTATTGCGAGGAACCGGTTTTAAATACAACGATAATGGAGACCGTCTAGTGGGTGAAAATGGACAATATCTGCATAGCCCATCAAACACTGTTATTGGTAATATGAATCCGGATTGGGTTGGCGGTATAAAAAACACCTTTAGTTATAAAAATCTAAGTCTGAGCTTTCTTATTGATATGCAAAAAGGAGGTAATGTCTTTTCATTAGACACCTATTACGGTTATGCGACTGGATTATACGACAACTATACTAGTGGACTTAACGATTTGGGAAATCCTGTCAGAAACACCTTAGCCAATGGTGGTGGAGTCATCTTAAATGGAGTCAAAGAAGACGGTACTCCAAACGATATCCGCGTAAGAGCCGATCAAGGTGATGGAGCAAATAACCCCTGGGGGTATTTAAGCAATACTGCGCCTAGCCAAGCTCACGTTTATGACGCTTCTTATGTGAAATTGAGAAATGTAACCTTGTCTTACGACTTACCAGAGAAAATGATAAGAAGTGCCTATATCAAAAAACTGACGATTGCTGCTATCGGTCGAAACTTATGGATTATCCACAAGAAACTCCCCTACTCCGATCCTGAAGCCGGTTTAAGTGCGGGTAACATTCAAGGGTATCAATCTGGAGCTCATCCTACTATACGTGAAATTGGAGCCAGTATAAAAGTTCAATTTTAAAACCTATATCATGAAAAATATATTTCTCAACATACTAATTATAAGCCTGCTGTTTTCGTGCAGCAACGAACAATACGATGCTTTAAACCACGACGATGTTAAACCCGAAAAAGTTCCAGCAGATTATCTGGTGACCTCTGCAACGAACCGCTATGTCACCCGAATGCACAATACCAATGTAAATTATAATATCTTTAGACTGGTAGCGCAATATTGGAATGAAACGGTTTACACTCAAGAAACCAATTATGATTTGGAAACTCGCAACATAAATTCCCAACTGTGGAATGAACTTTATATGAGAGTACTTTATGACTTACACGATGCCAAAAGAATTCTCAACGAAGAAACCACCATCTCAGAAGATGAAAAGAAAAACCAATTGGCCATCATCGAGTTACTACAAGTACAAGCATGGCAGACCTTAGTAGACACCTTTGGAAACATCCCCTACAGCGAAGCTTTACAAGGCACGGATAACCCATCTCCTAAATACGATGATGCTAAATCCATATACAATGACCTGATCAAGAGAGCCGTTACAGCAACTGAAAACATGGATACTAAAGGGTCCGGATTTGGCAACAAAGACTTGATTTACCAAGGTGATTTGTCAAAATGGAAAAGGTTTGGTGCTTCTTTACAACTGAAACTCGGATTGCAATTAGCCGATTCCGATCCATCCTTAGCCAATACCACTATTAATAATGCTATTTCAACAGGAGTATTTAATTCACAAGCGGATAATTTTACTTTAAACTATACCGGCACAAAACCCTATACCAACCCGTTGTGGATTGATTTAGTAGAAAGTGGTAGAACCGATTTTGTAGCTGCCAATACGATAGTAGATTATATGAACGACCGTAACGACCCTCGCAGGTATAAATATTTTAGAGAAAATTTAGGCCAAGGAATATTTAAAGGAGGTGAATATGGTGCTGCAACAGCCTACGGATCCCATACCCAAATTTCAAATACCCTACACGCAGCTAATTATCCAGGAACCTTACTCGACTATACCGAAGTGCTATTTATGCTTACGGAAGTTGCCGCAAGGGGAATAAACACCAATCAATCCGTCGAGGCATTGTATGATTCTGCTATCAAAGCCTCTTTTGAATTTTGGGGTAATACACCCGAGGAAGCAACAGCTTATTTAGCACAACCCCATGTAAATTACCAAACTGCCTCCGGTAGTTGGAAAGAAAAAATTGCCATACAATACTGGATTGCGCTTTACAACAAAGGTTTTGATGCCTGGACCGTGTACCGCCGACTAGATGCCCCAAAACTCAACGTCGCAGCGGCATCTTTAAGCCCTGTGCCTCACAGATACACCTATCCTGTTCGAGAACGAAACTTAAACGGAATAAACAATTCAGAAGCTTCAACAGCTATTGGGGGAGACACTCAAGCTACTAAGCTTTTTTGGGACAAGAATTGAATTAGTTAGTATCAAGGATTTTTTGTCCAGAAGAGGTTACAATTTCGTAGCCTCTTCCGCTTTTTATATCGTAAACTATCTGATTCTTTTACGCAAAAATACTTAGCCATGATCCTTTTTCAAAGCAGCCGCGTAGAGTTGGTTTTTTTTATATATTTGCAGTATGGAAAAAGAGAATCAAATATTTGGTATTAGAGCCATTTTAGAAGCTATAGAAGCAGGGAAAGATATTGACAAGGTTTTTATTCAAAAAGAAGCTCAAGGAGAACTGATGAGCGATTTGCTTAAAGCTTTACGCAAAAACAATATCAATTTCTCTTATGTACCCGTTGAGAAACTGAATCGATTAACTCCTAAAAACCACCAAGGTGCCGTAGCCTCAATAGCTCCAATAGCATTCGTGGGATTAGAATCTCTTATTGAAGGTGTTTTGGAAACAAAACCTAACCCGCTATTCTTAATATTAGATCAGATATCCGATGCTCGTAATTTTGGAGCGATTATTCGTACCGCTGCTTGTTGTGGTGTTGACGGAATCATCATCTCTAAAAATGGAGCTGCCCCTGTAAACGGAGATACCGTTAAAACATCGGCAGGTGCTGTATTCAACATTCCCATCTGTAAAGTTGACCACATTAAGGATGCCATCTTTTATTTGCAAAGTTCTGGTGTAAAAACCGTAGGAGCTACAGAAAAGGCAGACAAAGAAATTTACGACGTAGAATTAAATACGCCTTTAGCTATTGTTATGGGTAGTGAAGAACGAGGAATCAATCCTTCTGTTCTTAAAATAATAGACGAAAGCGCTAAGCTTCCTATGTCTAGCGCTATTGCTTCACTAAATGTATCTGTTGCCTGTGGCGCATTTCTTTATGAAGCCATTCGTCAAAGAAGGTAATTATTATGAGTTAAAAAAGGATGTCTAAAGACATCCTTTTTTTTTATTCGGAAATCGCAAACATCAAACTACGACTCCTTGTCGTTTTTTTCTTTTAAATAATACACCACTGGAAAATTACTGTGAAAATAAGACGGTCTTACAGGTTCGGGCTGCTGCTCTATTTCAGGTGGTGGTGGTGGTGAAAAATTGCCCTGCTCATCAAAACATTGCATAAAAGGGTCATCCGTACTATCGTAATCGGGACGTTGCCAATCGTAAGTATAAGGCCGATGGTAATCGGGTACTTCTAAAGAGTAACAAAGAATGATACCGCCAAGAAAACCGCTTAAATGGCCTTCCCAAGAAATCCCTTCTTCGATATCGGGAAACATATACCAAAACATTCCTCCATATAAGACAACAACCGTCAACGATAAGGCTACCAATCTATAATAGCGCGTCTGTATTCCCTTAAAAAATATAAAACTCACCAGCACATAAATCAATCCGCTAGCACCAATGTGATAACTTTCTCGCCCTATTAACCAAGTTCCAAAACCCGATAGGACTATACCCCATAAAAGCACATACCAAAACTGCTGTTTGTAGAAATACTGTAAAGCAATCAATAATACAAAAATTGTTATGGAATTGTTGTACAAATGCTTAACACTTCCGTGTATAAAAGGACTGGTTATGATACCGAGTAAACCGTGAAAAGTTCTAGGGTAAATACCCCATTCGTATAACTCAATAAAGTAATTCCAGTCCAACCAATACATGCCCCACATAACTACTAAAAATAGCAAGGGCAGGATTAATAGTTGCAAAAGAAATTGGGATTGGTTGTTGCTCATTGTTGAAAAATAGAAAACGAATATAATCAATATTGAGCAGACGAAGCACGCAATGCTCTAAATATATATCGATAAAACAGAAATAAATTTAAGCATAAATCGTACCTTGCCTACGTTTATAAAGGCTGTTTAGTTTGTGCCTAACAAGGCGGAATTACAGCTTTACTGATTGTTGCTTAAAACGTTTATAACCATGCAAATTCCTTTAGCCGAACGCATTCGCCCCCAAGATTTATCTCAATATATCGGACAAGATCACTTGGTAGGCCCTACAGGTGCATTAACCCAACAAATTAAAAGAGGAATCATTCCATCTATTATTTTTTGGGGAACTCCCGGTACAGGAAAAACCACGTTAGCAGAAATCATCGCTAAGGTTAGCGACCGACCTTTTTATGCCTTAAGCGCTATTAATGCCGGAGTTAAGGACGTGCGTGAGGTTATCGAAAAAGCAAAGCGAAACACCGGCATCTTTACTGCTCGAAACCCCATACTTTTCATCGATGAGATACACCGCTTTAGCAAATCTCAACAAGATTCTTTACTCGGTGCTGTTGAAAGAGGCTGGATTACTTTGATTGGAGCCACTACAGAAAACCCGAGTTTTGAAGTGATTCCGGCACTTTTATCCCGTTGTCAGGTTTATACTTTAAACCCCTTTACCAAAGCCGACTTGGAGGCGCTATTAGAACGGGCTATCAAACAAGATGTGCATTTACAAAAAAAGAACATCATCCTAACAGAAACAGAAGCACTGTTTCGGATTTCTGGCGGTGATGGAAGAAAACTCCTAAATACTTTTGAGTTAATAGTCAATTCGTCCGATGGTGAAACGCTAGAAATCACCAACGACAAAGTGATGCAAATCGTACAAAAAACTACGGTTTTATACGACAAAACTGGCGAACAACATTACGATATCATTTCTGCGTTTATTAAATCTATACGCGGCAGTGACCCTAACGGTGCCCTATATTGGTTGGCCCGCATGATTGAAGGTGGAGAAGACGTCAAGTTTATTGCACGTCGTTTGTTAATTTCGGCTTCTGAAGACATCGGGAACGCCAACCCTACAGCCTTGATTATGGCTAATAATATCTTTCAAGCCGTGTCGGTAATCGGAAATCCTGAAAGTAGAATTTTATTGAGTCAATGTACCGTTTATCTCGCCACCTCACCTAAGAGTAATTCTACCTATATCGCTATTGCAAAAGCACAACAAGTCGTTAAGCAAACCGGCGATTTATCGATTCCCATTCACTTGCGCAATGCCCCAACCAAACTGATGAAAGAACTCGGATATGGAGAGGATTATAAATACGCACACGATTATACCAATAACTTCGTTAACCAAGAGTTTTTACCCACGGAACTCATCGGCACCACTTTTTACGAACCCGGAGATAATGCTCGAGAAAAAGGCACTCGTGAATTCTTAAGGAATCGCTGGCAATTAAAATATAGTTATTGATTGGATACGCGGATAGACAAATTCGCGAACGAACATATATATAGACCCGATTAAAGCAAATCCTTTATCTGCGTCAATGTATGTACTTGAATTAGTTCTGGACGAAGGGTGTTTTTATGCTCGTTAAAATAGATGGTATCTATGCCTGCTTTTTGAGCACCATCAATATCTGCAATAAGGTTATCACCTATCATAACGCTTACTTGAGCATTGGTTTTAGCCAAATCTAAAGCGAAATTAAAAATTCTCGCATCGGGTTTTTTTACCCCTGCCATTTCTGAATTGGTGACCGTATTAAAGTAAGAATCAAGGTTTGAATTGCGGATTTTTAGCTCTTGAACTACATGAAAACCATTCGTAATTACATGTAAGTTGTAATTGGGACTGAGGTAGTCTAGTAATTCGATGGTTCCCTCATACAAATGATTGTATTGCGGCAACATGTCGATGTATTGCTGTGCCACATTTTCGACTAAGTCGGATGGGGCTTTAAAAGACAAAGCCCTAAAGGTGTCGTTTAGCCTTCCAAAACGAAGTTCGGACTGGGTGATTTGATTTAAACTATAGCGCTCCCAATAGGCTTCATTGATAGCTACATAATGTCCTAAAAACTCCCTTATGGTAAACGGAACCTCATGGGAACTCAACACTGTTTCAAAAGCCAAGGCCGAGTTGCGTTCAAAATCCCACAAGGTGTGATCTAAATCAAAAAAAATATCGGTTTTGTTCTCAAACTTTATAGGCATCGTGCTTTTTTTTAGAAGAGCAAATTTACAACAACCCGTCGTCCTACCCAAACCTTTATAAAATGTTTTCGTCGGCAAAGCTATAATAGGCCTGTTCAGTGACAATTAAATGATCTAATACCATAATATCAAACAACATGGCCGCCTGCTTTATCTTTTTAGTAATGCGTAAGTCCGTTTCACTAGGAGTCAATTGCCCCGAAGGATGGTTGTGACATAGGATAATACCAACCGCTTGATGTTCTAAAGCAAGTTTAAATAGTATACGAACATCAACTACAGTTGCTGTCAACCCCCCTTTGCTTAGTTTTTGTTGATGAATTATTTTATTAGAATTGTTGAGTAGTAATACCCAAAACTCTTCGTGTGCCAAATCACCAAGTAAAGGCTGCATCAAATCATATACCATACGACTAGACTCTATTTTGGTCCACAATTGCCCCAATTCTACTTTCCGGCGTTGCCCCAATTCTAAAGCAGCAACAATCGAAACCGCCTTAGCTTCTCCTATACCCTTAAAACACAGTAATTGCTTTAAAGTGCATTTGGATAAGTTGCTTAATTTATTGTCGTTTTCATACAATATTCGTTTGCTCAAATCTACAGCGCTTTCATTTTTACTCCCCGACCGCAATAATATAGCTAATAATTCGGCATCACTTAACGCTGCCTTCCCCTTCAACATTAACTTCTCTCTGGGCTTGTCGTCTTCGGCCCATGATTTTATAGACGAACTTTTATATTCCCTCATAACCAACTAATTAGACAGCTTCTAATATATAAAAAAGTCTGTCATTTTTAATCCGTTTTTTGTTCGTTTTACTTTTTTAACAGAATTTATTGCAAAAAAAGTCCCTGTAAACTATTATACAAGGACTATTTCAATCATATATCGGGCTATTTTACTGCCACCTACGGGCTATTTTATGGCACTAAAAAGCTCATTTAAGTCTATGCCTCCATAATTTCCTGAACTCATAAACAGCAAAACGCTGTTGGTTAAATCCAATTGACTCACAAATTCCTTAAATTGATTGGAATCGGTATAGGTTACCAATCCCTCACGTTTAAAGGCTTTTTCCATCTGTTCGTTTGAAATGGCTTCTAACCGTTTGATTTGAACCGCTTCAGCAGAATAGAACACCACGGCCTGATCTGCAGCATTTAATGCCCCCTCATATTCGCTAAGGAAATCGGCATTTAAACTGCTATAGGTATGCAATTCCAAACAAGCAATCAATTTTCGATTCGGGAACTGTTGTTTAACCGCTTCGGTTGTTGCAATCACTTTACTTGGTGAATGGGCGAAGTCTTTGTAAATTACGGTGGTTTCGTTTTCTGCTATTTTTTCCAACCTTTTCGAGGCTCCTTTAAAGGAACCGATGGCTTCGTAAAAATCTTCTTCATCAACACCCATATTCTGACAAATCCATTTAGCCCCATTCAGGTTACTCAAATTATGAGCTCCAAATACCTCTAACGGCATAGGGCCTTCCGGAGTTTCTAAAAATGTTTTTCCATTTTCAATGGTATACTTCGGTGTTCCGTATGGTAGTTTTCTGATGGGTTTTGTTGCTTCTTCTACTAATTGAGCAACAATAGGATCTTCTTCGTTATAGACCAAGATACCTCCATTGGTAATTTTGTCGATAAAAATTCTAAATTGATCTACATAGTTTTCAAACGTTGGAAAAACATTGATATGATCCCAAGCTATACCGCTAATCAAAGCGATGTTTGGTTGATACAAGTGAAATTTAGGTCGTAAATCGGTAGGAGATGATAAATACTCATCGCCTTCTAAAAGGATAAAGTCGTTTTCTTCAGTCAAATGAACCATACGATCAAACCCTTCTAATTGGGCACCAACCAAATAATCCACTTCCATACCGTGGTAATTCAATACGTGAAGCACCATAGAGGTAATGGTAGTTTTTCCGTGCGAACCTCCGATAACCACACGGGTCTTCTGCTTCGAATGTTCGTATATAAATTCGGGATAAGAATAAATTTTCAATCCCAATGCTTGTGCTTTTAATAATTCCGGATTATCCGATTTGGCATGCATACCCAAAATAACAGCTTCTATATCTGCTGTAATTCTCTCTGCATCCCAACCCATCGCTATGGGTAATAATCCTTTGGAGTGCAAACGGGATTTTGAAGGTTCAAAAATAGCATCATCGCTACCCGTAACTTGTTCTCCCTTAGCGTGTAAAGCCAATGCTAAATTATGCATTGCACTTCCACCTATTGCGATAAAATGTATTCGCATCTTTTTCTTTTTTTGTCGATTAATTCCAATGGGTAAATTTACACTTTTATTTTTGTGATAAACTTTTTCTTCTAATCAGATTCAATTAATTTCCCATTTATCTAATTTTCTAAATACTTTCTAAAATACCCACATTCGTTAATTACTTCATTATAAAAAGCCGTATTGGAATAGCTCTTTTCCAGCTGTTTGTAGCCATTAAATGCGATGAAATTTACGGAAGGATAACCGTAATAGTTAGTATCCTGATAGTATTTATCGGTATAGAAAGCATTGCGCTCACATTTGGTCATCATATAAGTAGAGCGTGCTCTTTGCTCGTCATTTGTAGCTGCCTTTAGCGCCATTTGATAGTAGGTGTTCGCTTGCTTATTACTGTGTAAACGCTCTAGGTTAAGCTTTGAAATATAATTTCCGTATTCGTCAATAATTGGGTTATCATAGAAAACCCGTGCGTTACCAAAATAACTCAAATTGTAAAACGCATTTCCCAACAACAAAGCATTGTTGTACACATCATCACCTGCTGCTATCTTCGCTTGCATTTCTTGTATTTTTTTTAAAAAATCCAATTTACTGTACTTTACTTTTTGTACCGCAACATGGTCGCAATCATTACAGTCTTTGATTTTTCCATTAAATGGATTGCCCTGTAATACCGCTATACTATCTACTTGTTCCATAAAGGTAATCGCTTCCGGAATACGATTGGTATAGGTTAATTGTATCGCTTGAAATTCGTTGATGTCCGATAACTTAATACGATAAATACTCATCCCCAATTTCTCCCATTCATTTAAATTCCCTTTCTTCATCAGGGTTTTCATCGCTTCCAAATCCGCGGTTTTATAATAGTATTCTTTATTCGGTGAGAATAATTCCGCCATTACTTTATTTTTCTGTGCTTCATATAAAGAGGCCACATATTTTCGACTCCAATCCAAGGCATAACTGTATCTGAAATTTCCGTCATTGACAACTTGGTTCGGCACGGTTAAGTTTAACCATTTAAGCTCGTCTACCAAACGCTTATCGGTCTTGCTGTCTATCTTATCCGTAGCGCTTAGTTGATTGATTAAACGCAGTAATCGCAATTGATTCGAAGCCAATTCTGATTTCGGAGCCTTTTTTTCAACTAAATCAAATTCTTTATTTGCAAAGTCATATTCCTGATTGTAAATCGACAGGTATCCATTCGCTAAATGCCACAAATAAGGCTTGGTGGTTTTTTCTTCCTTAGCAATTTTTTTAACCAACTTCAGCGCTTCAGCATCCAACTTGTTTTTAAGTTCGGAACGGTAAGCCTTCGGTGCTTTGATGTCTGAATAATAAGTATTCAACTTACTTTCTTCTATGTTTACCAAACGGGTCAACAAAAATTCTAAGTGTCCGCTTTTGGGATTCAATTTATAGATTTCTTCTATGGCTTTTCGCGCGTTGGTATAGTAGCCCAACATCGCCCACAACGCCGCTTTTTCATCTGCAGTTTGCGCCAAGTTTAATGATTGATCAAAATCGGCCTGTTGTTGCGGTTTAAAATTATATGCGGTAATGGTTCGCAACTCCGGACTTTTATCAAATACAATGCTATACAGATAATTGGATGTAGCATATTCCTTTCCCCTATAGTGTACACCCGCTACATATGCCAGTCCTCTATAGTATAACAAATTCTTGGGTTGCTTTTCAGCAGTGGCCTCAAAAAAATCAACTGCATCATTTTTATTCTCTCCATAAAAATATGCTTTCATAGTTTGAAACCAATACCTGTTTTTTAGAAAATCATCTCCTGAAATTGCTTTATACTTTTTTTCGATATCGTTCGCTATACTTTTCTCTGCCACGGGAACAGTTGTTTCCTCATACTCCCAATAATTATAGGAAAAGGTAGAGAAGGTTTCAACTTTCTTGGCATCGTACAAGAAAGTTATAAAATTTTTGACACGAGATTCATTAATATTTACCGTTGGACGTATCGTGTTTTTTTGCTTTTTTTGGATGGCATTATACAAGGCAGTAATATCGTCTATTGCGGCTTTGTCTAATAGTAAATAACTGATATCCGCAGTACTCATTACCCCATTTAGGTATTCCTGCCAATCATCAGTGATATTGGTATTAAATCGACTTACACCTTCTTCTAAATATCCAATGCCATAAAACTGCTCTTCGCTAGAAAAAAACAAAGGTCTGTAGCTCGCATCGGTATAAACCTCTGGCGCAAAACTGGAACTGTAATCATACCCCCAATAGTCTCCTCCTCCACAGGCATAAATAACTCCCGCAGATATTAAAGCCGATAGACTAAAACCCGCTATTAATTTTTTTATAAAATTCACTTTCATCAGAATACGTTTTTAAATTTATGGAATCCAAGTCGTAATAAATGATCTCCTTGGGAACGGTTTTAAGCTTTTTTTTGAGGTCTCCTACCATGGTTTTTAAATCTACTTTTGAAACGGATTCTATCTTGACTTGATCGCCTTTTCTAAGATAGGTGCCAAAAGCAATGATATCTTCATCAATATCGTAGCGGTGTTTACCATTTAAAGTCGTTTTTACGGTAGCCAACAGTTGTTTTTCATCTATTTTCGGAATCAAACCGATGACTCTTTGATTGCGTATATGCACACCCCAGCCAAAAATAGGCAAAGCCACATCCAGGCTTAAAGGATAATTAGTTAAACTACCGAGATAACGAGCCGCAATTTGTTGGTCGTAAATCGAGTTTAATTCATCACTTGCAATTTGCCCCATATTGTAATACATCAACACACCATGATCGACTTGAGGCACTCCGGTTTCTTTATAGTATTTGATTTGATGCAAGCGGATGGTAGCCGATATTTTTAAGGCAGACGTTTTCTTTAATTCATCGATATAGGCCATAAACTGCTCTTTGCTATTTAAGGTCCAATCGCAATCGATTTGAAGCTCTGTTACGTGAATTTGGTTAACCGTGTTGATTTTATCCACCATAGTCCATGTTTTATTTGCCAATTCACTTAGATTGACTTTTTTATTGAGCATGACTTCATTTTTGATGTATACAACAGGAACGATTTTATATGGGTTTGTCGTATCCTGAAAACGAATTGGCGATAAGGGTATCGGTATACTATCGCGTAGGGCAATATCAAAATACCTAATATACAGTTTATTAACCTCATTTTCGTGCAACACGGCTTTTTCGGTTGGTGATAGCTTAAAAATGGTTTTCCAATAATAAAACGATACCGATGGTTTATCACCAGATGTACAACCGACGAACATTACCGCTAAAAGTAGAAATACGTATTTTTTCATTCTTAGTTTATAATAACGCAAAAGTACTGTTTTATTTAAACAAGCCCAAGACAACTATTTTCTAGATTGATTAACTGTAATTATTCTACCCACCAGTGCGCTTGTGTACTTTCACAAGTGCTTCAAGTAACGAATTATACCGCTCTTTAGTGGTTATTCCTGTTTTTATTAAAAAAGCAACTCTACGTTCTCAAAATTTCATAAAAACACACTCCAAGCATCCACTACAATTATTCTTCTAAACAACGAAAGCCGCTCTAGATAGAGCGGCTTTTGAAGATTATATTATTCGTGATTTATTTGGTCACCAAAGTCATTTCGTCAACAATGTGTTTGGCATCTGCAAACTTGTCGATAATAAACAATACGTAACGGATATCCACGTTGATGGTTCTTTGCAATTTAGCATCGTAGATAACATCTCCAGCCATAGCCTCGATATTTCCGTCAAATGCCAATCCGATTAACTCTCCTTTTGCATTCAGTACCGGTGAACCTGAGTTCCCTCCAGTAATATCATGGTCGGTTAAAAAGTTTACTGGCATATAACCCTTTTTGTCAGCATAGATACCGTAATCTTTAGCGTTATATAGGTCAATCAATTTTTGTGGAACTTCAAATTCGTCGTCACCAGGAATGTTTTTAGCAACCGTTCCTTTTAAGGTAGTGTACCAATTTTCGTCTGCATCGTTTACTTTGTTTCCTCTTGGAAGGTCAATTACCTTTCCGTATGTTAAACGCAAAGTAGAGTTGGCATCTGGATAGTATTTTCCATCAGGATTCGCTTTGCGAATTCCATCAACCAATAAACGATATGATTTTTGGTAATCGTTTTCTAAAGCAGCAACATTTTCTGGTTGTTCTCTATATTTATTTAAAAGTGCCGTTGAGATTTTAACCAATTCGTCACTTTTCAAAGCTGCAACATCTGGCTTAGCCAAAAACGCTTCTACTTTTGCTTTAGAAGCAAAAATACTGTTATCGAAGGCTTTGTTGACAACTGTTGCAAAATCGTTGTTGTTTGCTTTTCCTAATTCAGCGATATAAGGAGCAATTTCATATCCAGTAGATTTTGTTGCATACAATTTTAATTGTGCCCCCAACATTTCTCTTTCCAATGGCTCATAATATTCACCATAAGTTGCTTCAACTACTTCTTTTAACTTAGGTAACATTTCTGCACGAACTGCTTCCGTAGATCCGGCATATTTTTCAAATGCCGTAGCCAAACGGTAAGGTGTAGCTGCCATAGCTGATGTACGCAAAATCGTCATCAAATAATTATCATGACGCGCTTTTTCATTAGTCGCAGCATAATATGCATTGATATTCGCTACTACGTTTCCGTATTTCGCTTTGTTTTCTTTTTTGTTAGCCCATTTATTAAATACCGCTTCTGACTTATCTTTAGTAGCTGCCGTTTTATGCTCTCCTAATGCATCAATCATTCCTTGACGGTTTTTCCAATAGTTGGCTACACCTGCATATTTAGATGCATAATGCAAACGAACCGCAGGATCCTTGTCCATGTATTTTTTCATGACATCCATTCCCGTTTTAGATCCTTCAACCCAAGCTGGATAAGCAAACTTTACGTTTTGCTCAATTCCTTGTGCCGGCATCCAACGGTTGGTTCTACCTGGATATCCCAAGATCATAGAGAAGTCACCTTCTTTAATTCCCGTTACAGACACTGGTAAATGGTGTTTTGGTTTTAAGGGTACATTCGAAGTAGAATACTCTGCTGGATTACCATCTTTATCTGCATAAACACGGAAAAGTGAAAAGTCACCCGTGTGACGAGGCCATTCCCAGTTGTCTGTATCTCCACCGAATTTACCAATACTGTTTGGAGGTGTTCCTACCAAACGAACATCGTTATAATCTTGATATACGAAATAATAATATTCATTTCCTTGGAAAAATGATTTTACCGAAACGGTGTATTTTCCGCCTTCGTCATTTTCTTTCTGAATTTTAGCAATCTCTTGATTGATTACTTTTTCTCTTTCCACCTCAGACATAGCGTCTGTAACTTTGGAAAGAATTCTTTTACTTACATCGTCCATTCTAACAAAGAAACGAACCGATAAAGCTTTTGGCTTACGCTCATCTGCTTTGGTTTTAGCCCAAAATCCATTGGTCAAAATATCATCCTTTGGTGTAGCCAATTCCGCAATTTTATCGTATCCACAGTGATGGTTTGTTAAAACCAATCCTTGATCAGAGACAATTTCTGCTGTACATCCACCATCAAATTGAACAATCGCATCTTTTAAAGAACTGTTATTGATGCTGTAAATTTCTTCAGCGGTTAACTGAAGACCCATCTTTTCCATATCTCGTTGGTTTAGACGTTCAATAAACATCAAAAACCACATTCCTTCATTGGCTCTAAGCTGTGCTGGAAGCGCTAATAAAGCTACGGTTAAGAATAAAATAATTTTTTTCATAATTAATTATAGTATGTTATAGCTGCGAAGATAAGTTTTTTCCTGCAATGTAGAAAAGCGTTGTTTGAGGAATCTCAAAAGAAATAGACGTTATATTGCAGTCTTAACAAAAGTTTATGTACAAAAAAAGGTCTTGCTTGGGGCAAGACCTTTTTTTTATGATTTTATTTCTGCATTTAACATCTTCCAGAGGGTGTCTTTCAATTCGGTAAGCCCTTGTTGAGCTATAGAAGAGATAAACATATAAGGTACCCCTTTTAGTTCAACATCCAATTGTGCTTTGAGTTCTGTTTTTAGTTCATCGTCTAACATATCGGATTTGGAAACAACAAGCAGCCTGTCTTTGTCTAACATTTCTGGATTGTATCGTCTCAACTCATCCAACAAAATTTCATATTCTTTTTTAATATCTTCTGCATCGGCAGGTACTAAAAACAATAGGGTTGAATTTCGTTCGATATGTCTTAAGAAATAATGACCTAATCCTTTACCTTCTGCTGCCCCTTCAATAATTCCCGGAATATCGGCAATTACAAAAGATTGGAAATCTCTATAGGCAACTATCCCCAAATTGGGCTTTAATGTGGTAAAAGGATAATCGGCGATTTTTGGTTTTGCTGATGTTAATACCGACAGTAAGGTTGATTTCCCCGCATTAGGAAAACCTACCAATCCTACATCTGCCAAGACTTTTAGCTCCAAAATGATATCCATTTCTTCTGCTGGCAATCCCGGTTGCGAATATCTTGGTGTTTGGTTGGTAGAGCTTCTAAAGTGCCAGTTACCCAATCCTCCCTTTCCACCTTGAGCAATGATTCTCTTTTCGCCTTGCTCTGTTATTTCAAATAAAACTTCTCCGGTTTCTTTGTCTTTTACAACGGTACCTAAGGGTACTTCAATATAACGATCTACTCCATCGGAACCGGTACTTCTTGATCCACCACCATCTCCACCGTGACCCGCTTTTACGTGACGCGCAAATTTTAAGTGAAATAAAGTCCATAGTCCTTCATTCCCTACCACATAAACGTGACCTCCACGCCCTCCATCTCCTCCATCAGGGCCTCCTTTTTCAATAAATTTCTCTCTGTGTAAATGCGTAGATCCCTTACCTCCTTTTCCTGAAGCAACATATATTTTTACGTAATCGACAAAATTCCCTTCAGTCATCTTTCCTTGTATTATTTTTAATTATAGTTCCGTTATGGATTCTCCTAAAGAATCTATCAAGTGGACTAAGCTTGTGTTTCTGACTGCAAATTTAATTTATTTTCAGCAAAACAGTATAGGCAATCTCAATAAGGTACTTCTATTTTACTAGAGTTGATCAATTACTTGGCTTAAACGCTTAGTGATTTCTTCAATAGTTCCAATACCGTTTACGGCGTGGTATTTGTTTTTAGCTTTGTAATAATCGATTAACGGCGCCGTTTTCTCATTATACTCCGCATAACGATTTCTTATTTTTAATTCATCTTGGTCGTCTGAACGTCCGCTAGTTTTTCCGCGTTCTAGTATTCGCTGCACCAAAATATTGTCATCTGCCTCAAGAGCGATGGTAGCCGTTAAGTCCCATTTTTTAGAAAGCAACAAGTCATCTAATGCCTCAGCTTGTTTAATCGTTCTTGGAAATCCATCAAACAAAAATCCATTGCAGTCCTCATTTTTCTCTACCTCATCACGCAACATATCAATAGTGATTTCATCTGGAACCAACTCACCGTTGTCGATAAAAGCTTTCGCTTTTTCACCTAATGGTGTGTTGTTTTTTAAATTAAAACGAAACACATCTCCTGTAGAAATGTGCATTAAATTATATTTTTCTTTCAAAAAAGCAGCTTGAGTACCTTTCCCCGCACCGGGCTTTCCAAATAAAACTATCGTTATCATATTCTTTTATCGTGTATGTTTTTATTTAATTTGATATATTTCTGGTATGTTTCTCCCGTGTTTATCGTAGTCCATTCCGTAACCGACAATAAATTTATTGGGAATTTCAAAACCTACATAATCCAAGGGAATCGTCTTGGTGTAAGCTTCGGGTTTTAAACATAACGTAAATATTTTAATTTCCTTAGGTCTGTGTTGTCCAAAGAGCTCTTTTAAAGCTACTAAGGTATTTCCCGTATCAACTATATCTTCCACTACGATGATTCTTCTATCGGTAATGTCAATATCCAATCCCAATAATTGGTTAACCTGATTGGATGATTGCGTACCAATATACGACGCCATTTTGACAAAACTCATTTCGCAAGCGCTGGAATACTGTTTCATCAAGTCGGATACAACCATAAAAGAACCGTTGAGTACCCCAATAAACACGGGTACTTCACCATTCATATCGGTTTGAATTTGTTGAGCCAGTTCTTGTAAGCGCAATTGGATTTCGGCAGCCGAAATAAAAGGCACAAAGGTTTTATCTAAAACTTGTATTTCCATGGGGACATAATTGTTCAATTCGCAAATATAATAAATATGAAGCGAAAATTTAAATTCCACACAAAGAATTACGGATTTATGTTTTTTATTTGTATTGTATTTAAATTTATTACAAAACGAATGACAGCCATATTACTCCGTCGTCTTGAAACTTGTTCTGCCTTGTTAGAAAGTAGAACTTCCGTTAAAAATCTGGTTTTATCAGAACCTGATGCTGTAGATATGCTTTTTAAAATGGCTATGGACGGCTCGTTTAAAAACAATTATCAGGCCTGTTGGATTTTGGAACTTGTAATAACCGACCAAGCTGTCTTATTGCACCCGTATATAGACGCTTTTTGCCATTGTCTAAGTAGTATAACACACGAAAGTGCTAAACGTCCGATGGCAAAAATAGCTTTTCTATTGGTATCCGCAGCTGACTTTCCTTTAAATAGATCTCAGGAAAAACTTTTAATCGATAGTGCTTTGGAGTGGCTAATCTCAGACACCAAAATAGCCACCCAATGTTATGCACTGGATATCCTAAGCGAATTAAGCACCGATTATCCCGAACTACTTGAAATCAGTAGATCCATCATCGATCAAAGATATGCGACGAGCAAACCGTCGTTTCAACGAAGGTCAGAAAAGTTTGTACGCCGCCATTTCCGCTCTGAGCAGAAAAAGCAGTAAACAAGCTTTAAGCATTTATGGTATGGGTATTTTAAATTATCTTTGCAAAAACACACAACAACAGTTAATACTATGAATTATTTTTCTTCTGATTTTAGATTGGGAATTTTAGGTGGCGGACAATTGGGCAAAATGCTGCTTGCGGACGCTCGTAAATTCGATATCGCCACGTTCATTTTAGACCCAAGCTCGGAAGCACCGGCCCAGTACGGTGCACATCAATTTTTTAAAGGAGATTTGATGGATTATGAAACGGTTTATCGGTTTGGGAAAAAGGTTTCCGTATTGACTATAGAAATTGAAAACGTGAATTTGGATGCATTAGACCAATTGGAAAGCGAAGGATTATTAGTATATCCATCTCCGAAAACACTTCGTCAAATTCAACATAAAGGAAAGCAAAAGGATTTTTATACGTTACATCAAATTCCGACCGCTCCATATACTCGCTTTGACCGCATAGAAGACTTGCAAAAGCAAGTCGAGGAACAACGAATCGCTATGCCTTTTGTATGGAAATGCGCACAGTTTGGTTATGATGGCAACGGAGTTAAGGTTGTGCGTTCACTTGCGGATTTACAGTCTTTACCCAACGTGGAATGTATAGCAGAGGTCATGATTCCGTTTAAAAACGAATTGGCCGTTATCGTTGCTCGCAGCTCTAGTGGTGAAATCAAGACTTATCCGGTGGTTGAAATGGAATTTCATCCAGAAGCAAATCAAGTGGAATATGTAATTTGCCCGGCTCGAATCGCTCCTGAGGTAGCCGACAAAGCACGTGCTATTGCATTGAAAGTATCGGAAAAATTCAATCATGTAGGACTTTTAGCTGTAGAAATGTTTCAAACGGTTGACGACGAAATATTGGTTAACGAAGTGGCTCCACGCCCGCATAATTCAGGTCATTATTCAATTGAAGCCAGTTATACTTCCCAATTTGAACAACACCTTCGCGCTATCTTAAACTTACCTTTGGGAAATACCGATAGTAAGGTTGCGGGAATTATGGTGAATTTAGTAGGAGCAGAAGGACATCAAGGAGATGTTCATTATAAAAACATGGAGAAAATTCTTCAGATAGATGGGGTTACCCCACATATTTACGGCAAAAGAGAAACCCGCCCGTTTCGAAAAATGGGTCATGTTACCATCGTGAATGCCGATATGGTTGAGGCTCGAAAAATCGCACAGGTAGTTAAGGAGACTATCGAAGTAATCAGTCTATAGCGTAGCCTGTTTTTAAATAGTAGCGGGAACTTGCGTTAGGGATGGCAGCGACATCCTTTGCTGTAGCGAAAGCAAAAGCAAAGATATAGCGAACAGCCCGACCCAAAGGGTAACGCTCAAAACTTACTTGAAATAACGAAACAACATATTATGAAAATAGCTGTAGTAATGGGCAGCATCTCGGACATGCCCGTAATGCAAGATGCCATAGACATCATAAAGGAATTTGGAATTGAAGTGGTGGTAGATATCGTTTCTGCACACCGCACACCGGAGAAACTGGTGGACTTTTCATCTCAAGCCCATTTGAGAGGTTTTAATGTTATTATTGCCGGCGCCGGTGGCGCAGCACATTTACCAGGCATGGTGGCTTCGATGTCTCCGCTTCCCGTAATTGGCGTGCCTGTAAAATCGAGCAACTCAATTGACGGTTGGGACAGTGTTTTGTCTATTTTACAAATGCCGGGTGGTGTTCCCGTGGCTACTGTAGCGTTAAACGGCGCTAAAAATGCCGGTCTGCTTGCCATCCAGATTCTAGGAAGTCAAGACGAAACATTGAGAAATAAAATGATAGCTTATAAGAATGGTTTACGCGAAGTGGTTTTAGCCGCTGCTGCGAAATTAAATTCTTAATCCCTCCAACAACAATGGATTAGACGTAATTAATCCATTGTTGTTTTAAAAAACACTTAACCAAGAATAAATCGAGTCGTAAAAGTGTTTTTAGCTTACCCTACTGACAAATTCAAAAGTAAAATAGAGAACATTTACAACCAATAGAATTATTTGTTATTTAAATATTTAATGATTTTTCGATGCCTAAAAAAAGTCGTAATTTTATGTTTTTAAAAATCTGTCTAAAATGACTTTATTAAATTCAAAATTCCAAACGGTTCACGATACGGCTCCGTTTACTCAAATAAAAAATTCCGATTACCTTCCCGCTTTTGAAAAAGCTATTGCAGCAACACGTAAAGAAATTGACTACATAGCCGACAATACGCTTATTGCTACATTTGAAAACACTTTAGAAGCACTGGCTTTTTCAGGAATGGAATTGGATCGGATATCCAACATTTTCTTTAATCTGAATTCGGCAGAAACCAGCGATGAATTACAGGAAATTGCGCAGGAAATTGCACCAAAACTTTCCGCATTAGGTAACGATATCACCTTAAATGAACGTCTTTTTACAAGAGTCAAAGCAGTTTACGATATCAAAGACACTTTGAGCCTATCAACGGAGCAAGACATGCTTTTGACCAAAAACTATTTGAGTTTTGTGCGCAACGGTGCCTTGTTAAACGAAACGCAAAAGAACCGTCTACGCGAAATTGACAGTTCTCTTTCGTTATTGTCGTTAAAATTTGGCGAAAATGTATTAAGCGAAACCAACAATTACCAATTGCATTTAACCGAAGAAGCAGACCTAAGTGGATTACCTGAAGGCGCTATCGAAGAAGCACGTTCCCTAGCCGAATCACAAGAATTAGCCGGTTGGGTATTTACTTTAGACTTTCCTAGTTATTTACCTTTTGTAACTTATGCAGACAATAGAAACCTACGAAAAGAACTAGCTATAGCCGCGGGTAGAAAAGCCTTTCAAAACAACGAGTTCAACAATGAAGAAAACGTTTTACAAATTGCCAAACTCCGACACGAACGCGCTCAGGTATTGGGTTATAAAACCCACGCTCATTTTGTGCTAGAAGAGCGTATGGCGCAAAACCCAGCACGGGTTTTGGATTTCCTAAACGACTTATTAGAAAAAGCAGCACCCGCAGCAAAAAAGGAATTTGCAGAGCTGACTGATTTTGCCAAAGAATTGCATCAAATAGACCATTTAGAAAAATGGGACGGCGCTTATTATTCTGAAAAGTTAAAACAACAACGATTTGATTTGGACGATGAAATTCTAAAACCTTATTTTCAACTTGAGAACGTTTTAAACGGTGCGTTTGAAGTGGCTAAGCGTTTGTATCAACTTCATTTTAAAGAAGTTTTTAATATCGAAAAGTATCATGCCGATGTTCAAACCTTTGAAGTAACCGACGAAAAAAATCGTTTGATTGCCATTTTCTATACGGATTTTTTCCCTAGAAAGAGCAAACGCAACGGTGCTTGGATGACCTCATTTAAATCACAATATATACAAGATGGCGTAAATCAACGCCCGCACATCTCTATCGTTTGCAACTTTACCAAACCCACAGCCACCAAACCGTCTCTATTAACTTTTAATGAGGTTACTACGCTGTTTCACGAATTTGGTCATGCCCTACACGGCATGCTAGCCGATACAATTTACCCGAGTTTATCAGGTACTAATGTATATTGGGACTTTGTAGAACTACCGAGTCAAATCATGGAAAACTGGTGTTATGAAAAAGAGGCTTTGGAATTGTTTGCCAAACATTTTCAAACCGGCGAAGTGCTACCGATGAACTTAATTGAAAAAATAAAAGAAAGCGCCAGTTTCCAAGAGGGAATGACCACGCTTCGTCAATTGAGCTTTGGCCTATTGGACATGGCTTGGCACGGTCAAGATCCAACTGGAATTACCGATCTCAAGGCTTTTGAAACCAAACAGTTTGCCAACACCCAACTCTACCCCGATGTAGCAGAAAATGCCATGAGTACGGCCTTTTCTCATATTTTTCAGGGGGGTTATTCTTCGGGCTATTACAGCTACAAATGGGCCGAAGTATTGGATGCCGATGCTTTTGCCTATTTTAAAGAAAAAGGGATTTTCAACAGCGAAATCGCCGATAAGTTCAAGGAAAATATTTTGTCTAAAGGAGGAACGGAACACCCAATGACGCTCTACAAAAAATTTAGAGGTCAAGAGCCCAATCCAGAAGCCTTATTAAAACGCGCGGGACTGCTTTCTTAAGCGGATACGCTCATAGGCAAATGGGCAAATGGGCGTATAGACATATAGCCCTATTTACGTATAGAACAAAAAAGCATAAACACCACCGTACCGATGAAGTAACACAACACATCATATAAATCTGATGTGTAACGGGGATTAACTTTGGGAAGGTAGTACTCAAAAAAAACGCTGTAATAAAGGAATAACGACAAGGCCATTGTCCAAGAAAGACGGGCCTTTTCACCTTTTAGCTCGACTAATACCGCTAAAACAATCCACAATACCAAAGGCATCACCAACAGATCATTGACGTAATTCTGGACAAAAACGGGTAAGACTACATCCCATTTTTGTAAAACATATATAAAACCGCCCAACAACAGTAGCAGTGCGAAATATTTATTATACAGTATTCTCATGCCAAAATTGCTGCGACTATCCAAGCGATAAAACCTCCAATTGCCATGGCAATTACCCAACCAATATAAACCACTTCAAAAACAGCACGAACCAACCAAAATCGATGGTTTTGCATTTTTTTTATGTATAATTCTATTTTGGAAGGACCTTTTTCTGCTTCTATTTCCCGAACCGCTTTGACACGTTCTTGACGAAGCAGTTCCCGTTGCTTAACAACCGAAAGTAAAGCACCACAGTTTTCACAATGCTCCCTATTTACATTAAAAGTTCCGCATTGTGAACATCGTATATGAACCTGTCCGTCCCTAGCTGTTGTACTCAAAATAAAAAAGGAAATTAGATTAAAACCAAAGTTACGTCTTTTTTGCCTATTCCTGCATTTGTGTTAATGCAAGGGGAGAAAAGCAAAAAGACCGACACTTGCGTGCCAGTCTTTTCTAATTTGAAACTAGTATAAATACAACTAATTGGTCAGTCCTCCAGTTCTTTTTGGACTTTTTTGAGCAGGCCATTCTATAGTCTTGCCATCGCTGCTCTTGGGCAAGTTTATTTTTTGACGCGGTACCAACTCCTCTTCTTGACTGGCTTTATAAGCCAATATCGCAATTAAGATGGCGTTGTTACGAACCTCATCAAATACGATTTTATCATAGGTATCTCTATTGGTATGCCAAGTGTGATTACCATATCCCCAACTTAAGGCTCCTAACATAAACGCAGGCACATCTGCACTTACGAAGGAAACATGATCAGACCCACCTGATGAGGGCGACCCTGGAAACGTTGTTTTTAGTTCTTTTTTATAGTCTTCTGGAACATCATAAAGCCATCTTCCCAAGAAATCATAAGCGTGTAAAAATCCTTGTCCATTCAAATTCACAATGCGCCCTGTTCCATTATCTTGATTAAAAACCACTTGAATTTTGTCGCGTAACTCCGGATGGTCTTCCACAAAAGCGCGAGACCCATTAAGTCCTTGTTCTTCACTTCCCCAGTTTCCAATCAATATGGTTCTGTGGTTATTCGGCAATACTTTTTTAAGAATACGAGCAGCCTCCATCATGACAATAATTCCCGTTCCGTTGTCCGTAGCCCCTGTGCCGCCATCCCAGCTATCTAAATGGGCTGATAAAACAACATATTCATCGGGTTTTTCCGTGCCCTTAATTTCAGCAATGGTATTGTAGGTTTTTGATTTACCTAGGTTTTTTGAAAGTGTCTTAATTTTAATCTTCGGTTTTATTCCCTTTTCTGCCAAGCGATACAAAGTACCATAATCTTCCAACGCCATATCAATAGTTGGTATTTTGGTTGTAAAGGCTTCAAAAATTCGATTTGCTCCCATAATTCCCGTCCAAAATGACGATACAATTCCGACCGCACCGGCGTCTTCTAGTATTTTAGGTAAGCTTTTAATGTCATATCCGGTATTTTGGATTCGTTGACTCCAGGCTTCGGTCTGACTTTTTTTCAGGTCTTGCATTTTTTGAAGGGAGGCAGGTGTTGCATATTCTTTCCATTGCTCTTCCGAACGTCCAGTAGGTTGGAGCATTGAAATCAATATAATTTTCCCCTTTGCATTCGGTAACCATTTTTGAAATTCGGCACTATTATTAACAAAAGGCAATACGATTACCTCTGCTTCTATTCCTTTATCAGTTGTTGTCGGATTCCACGCCAATTGAATGGCTTCTAAGGATTTTATACGTGGAACAGTCATCTCCACTTGGGTTACTCCGCGTTCCCATGCACGCCATTCTCCATATTCCTCGTTGTGTGCCTTTATCCCCATTTTGAGGTATTGATTCACAACCCAATCATGGGCTTGTTTCATTTGTGGTGTTCCCACTAAACGCGGTCCAATAACATCCATCAATTCGAAGGCATATTGTTCCAATTGTGAGTTTTGAACCCCCTCTTTTACAATGGCATCGACGATAGGGTCTTGTTGTTGAGCGCAAACCGCTGAATTAGACAAAATAATTATACCAAACGTCAGCCATCTAACGCTTTTATTCCTTGTAACATAGCTAAACATAGGGTACATTTTTAAAAGGTGAGATTTTAAAGCAGCAAATTAGTGAAAATACCTCGGCTTTTCAAACCTAAAAGTGAAGAATCCTTTTATCTTTTGTTCAAAGCAACTATTTACCTTAATAAAATCCGTGAATAAAAAAGTTTTCATAAAAACAAAATGGAATAAAAACTGGCATTGTTTTGGCTATCCCTTTAGTAATGTATAACCAGTAATCATCTCAGTATGAAAAAATTAATTTTAACAGCATTACTAGCGCTACCCGTGCTAGGATTTGCACAAGAAAGACCCAAAGTAGAAAAAAAGGCCGAAGAACCAAAGAAGGCTAAAGAAAAAATCGCTTACATTCTAAACGACGAATTGGTAACCAAGGCTGACCTCGACAAACTCTCTACGGAGCAGATTAAGAAAATTAATATCGTAAAAGAACCTTTTATCAAAGATGGTATTGAATATGTCGGGCAAATTCAAATGGTATCCATTGACTAATTGCCGGAACAAATTATCTAACACCTTAGATAATTCGTATTCCGATTTTTTTATCCATATCCGTTTTCACGATGAACGCCACTTTATGTAGTAGTTTTTTTGTCAAAAAGGATATGGATTTTTATTTTTTATCCCTTTTTCAAAGCAGTATCGCTCTGCTATCCTTTTATAGGTTCTTCTGTAAAAAAAATCATTTTACAATGACTTTAATTCCTCCTCTATTTCTTCGGCACGCTCTTCTGCTCGTTCTTCTTTCAATACCGCTTTAGCTACTTTACCTATGGAAAGCCCTTGGATTACAATGGAAAACAATACCACTATATATGTTATCTCCAACAACATTTCCTTATACTCATTATAGGGCAATGATAAGACTAAGGCAATGGAAACCCCGCCACGAATTCCTCCCCAAACCAGTACGATCAAAGAACCTTTGGTGTAAATTCTGTTTCTTGAAAAAACGCGATACGGTATTATTATAGAAAGCATTCTTGAAAACAGCACGACAAATATGGTTACTAAAGCAATCCAAATATGCTTGTTAATATCTGGTAATAACAATAACTCAAAGCCGATAAACATAAACAAAATGGCGTTTAAAATCTCATCAATCAACTCCCAAAACTTGGTCAGATAGTCTTGAGTTTCGTCGTTCATGGCCACTTTTTTTCCGTAATTTCCAATAACAAGCCCTGCAATTACCATGGCAAGTGGACTGGACACATGTAGGGTTTTCGTCAATAAAAATCCGCCCATAACCAGAGCTAATGTAATCAATACCGTGACTTTGTAATCGTCGATTTTTTTCATGACGTGTGAAGTCGAATACCCCAACATGAAACCGACCAAAACGCCTCCAATGACTTCTTGTGCAAAAAATTTAGAAACCGATAAAAAGGTAATATCCACATTTTCACTTAGTGCCAATCGCAGCACTACGGCAAACATCACTACAGCAACTCCGTCGTTAAATAGTGATTCGCCCGTAATTTTTGTTTCTATAGATTTAGGTACTTTAACTTGTTTTAACACACTCAATACCACTATAGGGTCGGTTGGGGAAATCAATGTTCCAAACAACAAACAATAGATAAAAGGTAGTGAAACACCAAATAGCGGGCAGATATAAAATAGTAATCCAGCTATAAAAAAAGCAGAAAGCACGACACTTACGGTTGAATACAACATAATGGCGACTCGATGCTCGCGCAAATCGGCTATATTGATATGTAAGGCCCCGGCAAAGAGCAAGAAATTTAACATGGCTCCCATCAACACTTCATCAAAATCAAACTGACTGATTAATTTGAAAAAATCGCGGGTTGCCTCTGGAAAGAGTTGATCGCCTAGCAAGCGAATTCCTATGGATACAAAAACGGCAATAACCATGATTCCGATTGTTGTAGGAAGTTTTAAGAAGCGTAAATTTAAATAAGCAAACCAAGATGCCAATACAATAAATATTGAAAAAGTATAATAGAGCTCCATAAAAACGGAATTGGGTTATAATCAAATTTACTCAAAAAATATTTACTAATTGCGCACAACAAATAACAAGTGAGTTGCTACGAGTAAAAAAAGCAGCCCTTTGCGGGACTGCTTTTTATTTTCATGCGATAAGGTCTATACGAACTAAACCCCTTTGTATTGCGCTAAGAAATGTACGAGTGTACGAATACCGGTTCCGGTTCCGCCATGTCCTTTATAATTTTGCGGCGCCTCGGTAAAAGCAGGTCCTGCGATATCGATGTGGATATATGGATATTTGGCAAAATGCTCTAAAAATTTCCCTGCTGTAATGGTTCCTGCGTTACGTCCACCGATATTTTTTAAGTCGGCAATAGACGATTTCACTTGTTCTTTATAGTCATCCCAGAATGGCAATAATGCCAAACGTTCATGTACCGCAAATCCAGATTTAACCAAAGCAGCCAAAACCTCCTCGTTTGCATTTCCCATCACACACGAAGCACGGTCTCCAGCAACCATTAAGGCAGCGCCTGTTAATGTAGCAGCATCAATAATCAATTCGGGTTCGTATTGATTTGCGTAAGCGATGGCGTCTGCTAATATCATACGTCCTTCTGCATCGGTATTTAAAACTTCCACTGTAGTTCCATCATACATCGTAATAACATCACCAGGTGTGTAAGCATTTTGTCCAGGTCTGTTGTCTGTAGCAGGAATTAAACCAATAATGTGTACATTCATTTTATTTAAAGCTGCTGCATAGATAGTCCCCGCCATACAAGCTGCACCACCCATATCCGATTTCATCAAGTCCATCGAACTTGGTGTAGGTTTTAAACTCAAACCTCCGGTATCATAAACCACTCCTTTACCAACCAAAACCACCGGTTTTGAATTGATTGGATTGGCCGGTTTATATTCCATAATTGTAAAAGTTGGAGGGTCGATAGATCCTTTATTCACAGCGATCAATCCACCCATCTTAAGCGCTTCAATCTGCGTTTTATCCAAAACCTTTACTTCGAAATGAGCTTCTTTTCCAAGCAACTCAATTTCTTTAGCCAATTGTTCTGCCGTCAAAAAACTCACCGGTTCATTAACCATGGTTCTTGCCCAGTAAACCGCTTTGATTGTATTATTCAAGTCGCTAATCACTGCCGCATCAAAAGCACCTTTTAATTGAATATTTTTTAGGGAATACGCTTTTTCATCTGCGTCTTTAAAATATTTTAAAAACTGGTAGTTAGACAAAGCCAATCCCTCGGTCAATGCCAACGCAGCCTCAGTTGATCCAACTACGGTTATATTATCCGCTTTACTATCTAGTTGGGTACGGATTGCAAATCCAGCCAGCCTCATTTTTTCTAAATCACTATTCTCTTTTACAAAGAAGAAGTATTGATTGCTTAATTTTACGAAATCACTTTCTTTTTTTGATTTTAAAAAATCTTCTACAAAAGTAGAAAGCCATTCCATCTGGGGGAATTCAAGTGCATTTTGTTCCGCTCTTAGGACATAAACTACATTTGCCTTAGTTTGGATTTCATTAACCAGTTGTATCATTTTGTTTTAATTTTTATAAACACAAATATACCTTTTTTTAGAGCTAACTAAAAATTTTCTCACCAAGTACTAACAACCACCAGACTATAGGAACACTCTCAACCCAGAAGAGCGAAAAATACTTGGTTTGTTTTGGAGATGCCTTCCATGTAAAAAACAAAACCAAGGCAACAATTACCAAGTTATTCCACGCCTGTATAGCCTGAAAACCCACTTTAAAAAACTCTAAGAAAAAGAAGGGAATTAACAGCAAAAGAATTAATCTTTTGGTCTTTTCCATTCCTAAGGTTTGAGGTACGGTTTTTAATTTCTTATCGTCAAATTGCAAATCAACGATTTCAAAAATTAAAATTAAAATCAAGACTAGAAAGAAACGCTGTAGAAATTTAATCCCGATATCTTGTGTCAATTCCATTCCTGCATTGACGATAGGAATAATTAATGTTACCGCAGCCCAACAGAACGAAACGATATATATTTTAATCCCAGCCCAATTCCGCAAATTCGGAATTTTAGGGTAGATGGGTATGGCATACAGCAGGCATAAAAGCAGCAAACCTAGAGTGACTAACTGTGCATTAAAATGCAACATAAAAAAACTAACTGTAGCGATTATCAATGCTAGCAGACTGATCGCTATGATGGTTTTTATGTTTTTCGAATATACTCGTTTGGACCTATACACGGTTTCGGCATATTTGATAAAGTTGTAAGAAAATAGGGTTCCAAAAAAAGCCAAAGCCGATACGACTCCATCGAAGGGGATATTACAAAAATAAAAAGTCATTTGAACCAAGGCAAAAACCGCCAAAGAAACGTGGACACTTCCATTGAGATAGAGGTTAAAAGCCGTTCGAACTGAGTTATTCATAGGGAGAATTCTGTATGAAGCTGTAATTTAAGCACATTTTTAAAATTAGGTTCTATATTCGGCAAAAATATCGGATTTATGGTTATTTTTGTATGCTTAAACACAACTTATCTTTTATAATAGTAGAATGAAAAAAAATGCATTTGCTTTAAGACACATTGGTCCAAGACCGGCGGATTTGGAACATATGTTAAAAACTGTTCAAGTTGACAACATAGAACAACTGATATACGAAACTTTCCCTGACAATATTCGGTTAAAACAAGATTTACAATTAGAGCCTGCAATGACAGAATATGAGTATTTGGCTCACATTCAAGAATTGGGTAATAAAAATAAGGTGTTTCGTACTTATATCGGAATGGGATATCACGAAGCAATTGTTCCTGCTGCGATTCAAAGAAATATCTTTGAAAATCCAGGATGGTACACTGCTTACACTCCTTATCAGGCGGAAATTGCTCAAGGTCGTTTAGAAGCGCTTTTAAATTTTCAAACTACAGTTATAGAATTATCTGGAATGGAGATTGCGAATGCTTCTTTATTAGATGAAGGAACTGCAGCAGCAGAAGCTATGGCACTTTTGTTTGACGTTAGAACACGCGACCAGAAGAAAAACAATGCCAATAAGTTTTTTGTTTCTGAAGCCATACTTCCTCAAACACTTTCGATTTTAGAAACCCGTTCAACGCCAATTGGAATTGAATTAGTGGTGGGAAATCACGAAACTTTTGACTTTTCAGACGCTTATTTCGGAGCTATTTTACAATATCCAGGTAAATACGGTCAAGTATTTGATTATACAGACTTTATCCATATTGCCAAATCCAAAGACATCAAAGTAGCTGTTGCTGCAGATATTTTATCTTTAGTAACTTTAAAATCTCCGGGTGAGATGGGCGCTGATGTAGTTGTTGGAACAACACAACGCTTCGGTATTCCATTGGGATTTGGAGGTCCTCATGCAGGATTCTTCGCAACTAAAGAAGAGCATAAACGCAGTATGCCAGGACGTATCATTGGGGTTTCTCAAGATGCTGACGGAAACCGTGCCCTTCGTATGGCTTTGCAAACTAGAGAACAACATATCAAACGCGAAAGAGCGACTTCTAATATCTGTACAGCTCAAGTTTTATTGGCTGTTATGGCAGGAATGTATGCGGTTTACCACGGTCCAAAAGGATTGGAGTTTATTGCAAACGACGTTCATACCAAAGCAGTAACTGTAGCCAAAGCTTTAGAGAAACTAGGTTTTACACAAAAAAATAGCGATTTCTTTGACACGATCTTAATCGAAGCTAATGCAGCTAAAGTGCGTGCGATTGCGGAACATTATAGTGTAAACTTTAATTATATAGACGCACAAACACTTTCTATATCATTAAACGAAACGGCAAATTTAAGCGACATCAATACTATTGTAGAGATTTTCGCAGAAGTTGCTGATAAGGATTTCTTTAAAATTACTGAAATGGAAACTTCGGTTAATTTTGCTAAAAAATTAGCTAGAAACACACCATTTTTACAACATGATGTGTTTAATAGCCACCATTCAGAAACGCAATTAATGCGTTATATCAAGAGATTAGAGCGCAAAGATTTGGCTTTAAATCAATCGATGATTTCTTTGGGATCATGTACGATGAAATTGAATGCTGCTGCCGAAATGCTTCCTTTAAGTAACCCACAATGGAACAACATTCACCCGTTTGCCCCTGCTGAACAAGCAGAAGGTTATATGACGATGTTAAAAGCTTTAGAAGAGCAATTGAATGTGATTACAGGATTTGCAGGAACTTCCTTACAACCAAACTCTGGTGCGCAAGGAGAATACGCTGGTTTAATGGCTATTCGTGCTTACCATCATGCCAATGGCGATCTTCAAAGAAACATTGCTTTAATTCCGGCATCTGCACATGGAACTAACCCTGCTTCTGCTGCAATGGCAGGAATGAAAGTGGTGGTTACCAAAACTACAGCAGAAGGAAATATCGATGTAGAGGATTTAAAGGCTAAAGCAGAATTACACAAAGATAATTTATCTTGTTTAATGGTTACTTACCCATCTACTCATGGCGTTTATGAAAGCGCTATTACGGAGATAACCAATATCATTCATCAAAATGGTGGTCAAGTCTATATGGACGGTGCCAACATGAATGCGCAAGTTGCCATGACAAACCCAGCTAATATTGGTGCAGATGTTTGTCACTTAAACTTACATAAAACTTTCGCTATACCTCATGGAGGTGGTGGACCAGGAGTTGGACCTATTTGTGTAGCACCGCACTTAGTACAATTTTTACCATCAAATCCTTTGGTGAAAACCGGAGGTGAAAACGCTATTACTTCTATCTCTTCCGCTCCTTATGGTTCGGCATTAGTATGTCTGATTTCTTACGGTTATATCGTTATGTTGGGTGCTGATGGTTTGAAAAAAGTAACAGAACAAGCGATTTTAAATGCCAATTATATGAAAGCCCGTTTAGAAAATCATTACGACATTCTATATACTGGTGAAAAAGGAAGAGCAGCTCACGAAATGATTGTTGACTGCCGTTCTTTTAAACAAAATGGCATCGAAGTTACCGATATCGCAAAACGTTTAATCGATTACGGTTTCCACGCTCCAACAGTTTCTTTTCCAGTTGCTGGAACCCTGATGATCGAACCAACAGAAAGTGAAAGCGTTGACGAATTAGACCGTTTCTGTGATGCTATGATTGCTATCCGTAAGGAAATTGCGAATGCAACTATAGACAACCCCGTAAACGAATTGAAAAACGCACCTCATACTTTAGCGTTATTAACTTCTGATAATTGGGACTTGCCTTATTCAAGAGAAAAAGCAGCCTATCCTATAGAACATGTGGTTGATAATAAATTCTGGCCAAGCGTTCGCCGTATAGACGATGCTTATGGAGATAGAAACTTGGTTTGCTCTTGTGCTCCTATCGAAGCATATATTGAAAACTAGTTAAAAACAAACTTCAAAATAACTTATAAGGACCTCCAATCGGGGTCCTTATTTTTTTAGGTTTTTATTCTGCTTTTATTTAGACTAATTATAGATAATGATTATATTTGCATCTTTATTAATCTATCCCTCTAAATAAAAGAATCATGTTTTCCCCCAAAAAAGCGTTTTATGCCTGGATTGTAGTGCTTATTATTTTCTACAATCCCATCCTTGCACAAGAAAAAATCTCTATAGGCGAAACCCAAAAAATACCCTCTACTACACTCCATGAAGATCGAAGTATTCAAATCTATTTACCGCCTTCATACTCCAATCAAAAAATTCAAAAGACTACCTATCCCGTGATCTATTTGCTAGATGGGGAAAGTAATTTTCATTATGTGACGGGGCTTGTTGAAAAACTTTCGCAAGGGCCTTATGCCTACATACCCGAAATGATTGTAGTAGGTATTGTTAATACCAACCGTTCCCGCGACTTGACACCTACTGTTATAATCGATAAACAAACCCAACAACTGGATGCCAAAAATTCTGGTGGTAACGAGGCTTTTATCACTTTTATACAAAAAGAACTGTTCCCATGGGTCGATAGTCACTACCGCACTGAAAACTATAAAACACTAATCGGTCATTCCTTTGGTGGTATAACCGCTTTAAACATCTTATTAAATCACACCCCAATGTTTAATGCTTATATCGTACACGATCCTAGTATCTGGTATGATAATCAAGTCCTGCTTAAACGATTCGAAGCCGCTACTAAAACCGACCTACAAAATCGAAAGCTTTATCTAACTCAAGCCGGTGAAGCGTTTAACAATTCCGAACGAAGCGATCACTTCAACTCTAATAAAAAGTTTAAAGAGCTCTTAGAGCAAGGGAAATTCAAAAATTTAAAGTGGCGCTTTCAACAGTACGAAAATGAAGACCACGGAAGCATACCAATGATTGGCAATCTAGATGGGTTGCGCTATATTTTTAAAGGACATCAAATCAACATCAAGGCCATAGCTGAACAACCCGATTTGGTTGCTAATAGCTATCGTAAACTCAGCGAAGAATTACATTTTCAATTCCTACCCACGGAAACCTATATTGAAAAAGTTGCTCGTTACTTCATACGCCAAGATAAAATGGAACAAGCATTTAGCTATTTGCAACAAAATATCAGCCGCTTTCCAAATAGTCCCCAAGCGAATTATTCTTTATACGAATATTACCTACAGACCAACCAAAAAGAAAAAGCACAAACTTATTTAAGCAACGCTTTAGCCTTAGGCTATCCGACTAATTAATCCAATCTACATCATGACGCGGAAACCAAAACCCACCTGGAAACAACGGGCAAAAAAAATATTGGGTCAACTTCACCTCTGGTTGGGATTACTATCCGGAATTATCGTATTTATCGTATCGATTACGGGAGCTATTTATGTTTTTAACGAAGATATCACGCATTTCAACAGACGGCACGTCATCTATCACGGCGAGCCAGATATCGAAAATAAAAAACCGCTACCGGTACACGAATTGCAACGTATAGTCAATGCCTATGTTCAAGAAGAAGTATTGTCAGAAGAGGTTACTATACCGATAGACAAAAATCAATCTTATCAATTTGGTTTTCATAAAACCGACCGTAAAGGCTGGAATTATTTTGACACTTACTTGATTTATAAAAACGCCTATGTCAATCCCTATACTGGAGAAGTGTTAGGGGTATACAACATCCGTGAAAATATTTTCTTTTTTACGATGATTTTACACCGATCGCTGTTGCTCAATGGCGGTATTGGAAGTTTAGTCGTTGGAATAGCAACGATTATTTTTACTCTGTTGTTACTTACGGGTATCATACTGTGGTGGCCCAAAAATAAAAAGGCCGCTAAACAACGAATTTGGTTTCGCTGGAAAAACATCAAAGGCTGGAAAAGAAAAAACTACGATTTGCACAATATACTCGGATTCTATGCGTCGCTTATTGCTATGATAGTCGCGCTTACGGGCTTGTGTTTATCGTTCCGCATATTAACTACCGGAATCTATATGCTGCTATCCGGAGGAACTACCGATTACCCCAATTTTGACCAATACAAAACCACAGCACCCGAATCGGTAGAAACACCACAGACCATTGAAGAAATTATTGAAAAAGTGCGCCTTTACTATCCCGATGCGGCATCCTTCGGACTAGACTTGGAAGACCATTCTCAAGGTGATCACCATCATGATAATTTAAGTATTTACGTTAAAAACTCCCCTTTTACATACTACGACAATCACTTATTAATATTTGATGAGCATTCGGGAGACGTATTGTTTAATAGACCCTATCAAGACCAAACACTGGCCGAAAAAGTTGTTGGTGCTAACTACGACATACATGTGGGCGGCATTCTCGGGTTTGGTGGTAAACTGTTGGCCTTTATTTCGAGCCTCATTTGTGCCTCATTACCCATCACCGGATTTCTGGTTTGGTGGGGTAGAAAAAAGAAAAAAAAGAAACCCAATAACAACGCAGCATCATGAAAAATAAATTTATAGTTGCCTTAACGCTTTTGACAATCTATAGCTATGGACAAACAGAAGCGCAATTAGACAGTATTTTAGCCCTACAACATACACAATTAGGCGAAGTCCTTATTACTGCCAAGAAACCGCTGTTTAGCCAAAAATCCGACAAGATGATTTTCAATGTTGAAAACAGCGTTTTATCAGAAGGCAGTAATGTGCTCGATTTGTTGGCCCGGGCTCCCGGAGTCGTTGTGGGTCAAGACGGCGATATTTCCCTACGCGGCAAAAGCGGTGTTAGTGTGATGATTAATGGAAAGATGACTTACCTCTCGCAGAAAGATTTGGCCAATATGCTAAAATCGACCACCTCCAGTGCCGTAAAACACATCGAAGTCATCACCAATCCATCGGCCAAATACGATGCTGCTGGAAATGCCGGTATTGTGAATATCGTTTTAAAAACATCCCAACTAGAAGGGCTTACTGGTACGGTATTTTCCAATTACGGACGCAGCCGCAAAAACAGAACCAACTCGGGATTCAGTTTAAATTATTCCAAAGAAAATTTTAGCCTATTTGGAGATTACAGTTATACTTTTAGAGGAGAAGAGGAACGCAAAACCTTTACACAAGATTTTTATAAACCCACACAACCTTCCGTATTGGAGCGCCAAACGTTACAAAACAGTACCACCAATGAACCATTAACTTCCAACAACTTTAAAATTGGAGCAACATATGCCTTAAGTAACAAAACTAATATCGGTTTTTTAGTCGATGCGAAACTCGGTCGTTACGAAGATCGTGTACACGGACAAAATAGCATCTACGATGGAACTCACCAATTATTAACCCAGGCCTTAACCCGAAATCACAACAAAGAATCTTGGAACGATCTTACCTACAGTATCAACGGGCAGCATCAATTCAACGAAAAAGGTATGTTGTTGAATTTCGATGTTCAATACAAAAACAACACGTTTAATTCGAAACAACTTCAACAGGCCAACTACCTACAAATCGACCCCGAATCGACTGTAGAGTTGCGAGACAGACGGGGTCAAATCCCGTCTTCCTTAGAGGTTTGGGATGCAACCGTTGATCTGGTTGTTCCATGGAATGCCAAAAACAATTTGGAAATTGGATGGAAATCCAGTATAAAATCAAATGACAACCCATCTACCTACGAATTTCAAGAGCACGACCACTGGATCATAGATCCTAGCGCGACCAACCACTTTATATTTAAAGAGCAAATTCACGCAGGGTACGCCAATTACAAATTTCAAGCTACTAAATTTCATTTTCAAGCTGGATTGCGCATGGAATACACCGCTATCGATGGCCAACAGCGCATTTCAAATCAAAAGAATACCGATGATTATGTGAAATTCTTTCCCAGTGTATCTATGAAATACGAACTGAACGATCAAAATGCTTTCCACACCGCTTACAGCAAGAGAATTAATCGTCCAAGTCACTTTGATTTGAATCCGTTTCGGTTTTATGATGATCCTTTTAATTATTGGTACGGAAACTCCGATTTAATTCCAGAAATAACGCATTCGGTAGAACTGGGGTACAGCTGGCGAAACTGGCTGATGAGCTCGTTATATTTTAGTCAAACCAACGATGTCATGACCGAGGTTTTCGATTACGACCCGCTAACCAATACCACTGCTTCCACCCAGAAAAACTTGGACCATTCCTATAATTATGGGGTAAGTTTAACCAGTTCTATCCATTTATTTTCGTGGTGGTCTATGAGTAATTTATTTACTGTTTTTGAAAACCGCTACCGCGGAAACTATAAAGATCTACCCATCGAAACCAACAAGGCTACTTTTACATTGAGTTCGCAAAATTCCTTTCAGATTGCAACGGGTTTTCAAGCAGAGGTCAACTGTCAATATCATGCCAAGTCCAATATAGGACTGTTTGAAAGGGCTGCTTATTTTGATTTAACTCTGGGCTTATCCAAGCAAATTCTAAAGGAAAAAGGCAGTCTAAAACTTTCGGTAACCGATGTTTTAAGAACGCGGAACTACGAAGTTATTTCGCGTACACTACTTTCAACAATTAGAAAAGATTACAGCTTAGATAGTCGCATTGCTACCCTATCATTTACTTATAAAATATAATGTTAATCGCGTTTTTTCAAGTTGTTGTACTTGTGCGAGGTCTGTTCTAGACCTCGCCTTTTTATGACATACAAATCAAAAGACCCAAATCAAACGCTCATTGAAAAACAGTACATAGTTTGAATACAAACCTGCTACAAATACAATACAAATAGAACACGCTGAGATACTAACAAAATAGACTCTGCTACAAATACAATACAAAAGAGATACAAATACATTTAGGTAAATAACACCAGCTTTTACCTTGTTTGTAAAAAACAAAAAAACGGGATATCTCCCGTTTTTTGTTTTCCTATACTTATCGATAATTTAGAAAAAGTATCGCACCTTTCCCGAAAAGCTTCTACCCGGTTTTTGGAGACTAAAGTTGTCGTACACTAATTTATCCCACAGATTGCGGCATTCAAAAGTAAATTGAAATTTCTCCTTTTTACCTAAGGTATAAGCAGCCATAAAATCGTGTGTGATTTGTTCGGGAATAAGCCTTTTTCCATTGTTTTTATCGCCTTGGCTTGGCCATAACAAATAAAATTCATGAATGTACATCATCGAATACCCTAAGGTCAAATTATCGTCTTTTCCCGTCCATAAATCCTTAAAGCTATAAGTTGCATCTAGATTTCCGTAAAGGTAAGGTACGTTGGGCAAACGGTCTTTATACACGATACTTTGTACCCCTTCAACATATTTAGTGTTGTTTAGCATTTTTTGATAGGTTCCGTTGATACCAATGGAAAATTTATCCTTAAACAAATACCTCCACTCTGCTTCGATTCCATAGTTTTTAACCGCCGCTAAATTTTCAGACATCTGATAGTTCTCTTTAAAATCGAGTTTTTGTCGGATAAAATCCTTAGAATCTCTAAAGAAGATATTGGTGTCAAAAATCAATCGGTTTTGAGAGAAAGGCAGCTGAACGTTAAATCCAAAATTATAATTCTCACTCACTTCGGGTCTCAGATTGACATCGCCGATTATATTAATCATATCTCCAAAAATCTCGCTGTTATCAGGAAGTCTAATTGCTTTTTCAAAAGAGGCTTTCAATTGAAAATTGTCGTGAATAAAATAAGAAGCCGTTATACCATAGCCGTATTCGTCGTATTTTTTCTCAAATTCTTGATAGGCGATGTCTCCCCATTTTCCGCTGGGATTATACGATTGACTAAATTTATTGACTTGATTATAATACTTTACAAAGGCTGAGGCACTCCAAGTGCTATTCGGTGTAAATTGGTAACCCAAGCCCGAGATGTTTTTTGTAGTTTTTGCCGGTTGTTCGTATTTCTGAGCCTCTGGAAATAGCTCGTCGCTTCCTTTTCTATTAAAAAGATTAATGGTATTACTCAAGGAGATTCCATGATGTTCATTCCATTGATAGTTTAGGGAAGAAGATACCATACCGTTGTTGTTTTTGAATTTGTACATGGAATAATCTCTTTCACCACCTTTTTTCTTATTCTGCAACTGATAATCGATATAGTCTCCCGTCCAACCGTATCTTCTATAAAGGGTATCAATATTTTGTTCTGTTCCCAAATTGTAGTTGGCATGGACATTAAAATCCAATCCGGCCAATAAAAAATTCTTTTTCTGATAAACAAAAGTGGGCATCACAATATTGGCTCGATGATGCAGTCCGCCAAAAATAGTTTCCATACGAGCACCCGTTTGAATTTCTTTATAGCTCTGTCCTAACGTGATTCCAAAAGCAATCTTATCGGCAAATTTTTTGTTTACAAACCCGATTTGACCGATAAAGGTTTCGTTGTGATATTGGTCGTGGAAGCGCCTAACTTTTTTATTTTTAGCTATTAATTTCCCGGAGTTTAAATCGTATAAATCTACTTGTACTTTGTAGTCGTTGTCGGAAAAATTCTGAAAGGCATTAATTTGAGTAAAAAAACCGTTATCTGCGGCATAAATGAAGTTTACATTCGATCGATGCGTATTGAAAGACCCGTAGGAGTAGGACATATCCAAACTGGTTTTACTAAAATTATTGGTAATAATATTAATAGCGCCACCTAAGGCATCGGACCCCAAACCAACCGGAACAACTCCTTTGTAAATCTCGATTCGCTTAGCCAGATTAATCGGAATATTATTAAGTTGAAAGGCCGAACCAAAATTATCCATAGGAATCCCATCAAGAAAAAACTTGATTTGGTTACCTCCATAACCGTTTAGTGCAAAATTCATTGTGGAACCAACACCTCCATTCTCTCGAACTCGCATACCGGATACTTTATTTAGTGCATGTCCGATATCCATGGTGGTACTATGCAACTTCACAGCATCAATAACGCTCACATTAAAGGCTTTTTCCTTGACTTGCTGAATTTGATCTTTTGCCGTGATATTTATTTCGGACAGCGTACTTACCTTATTTTCCAATTGGATTGAAAAACTCGCGTCGGCATTTTTTAAAACTATTTTACGCGTATAGAGTTCAAAACCTAGGTCGTTGACTTCAAGCGTATAGTTACCGTTTTTCAATAGTTTAAAGCTATATTCACCCCTGCTGTTGGTTTCCGAAAATTTATTGGTTTCTTTTAAAACAACGATAACTTTGGATACGGCAACCCCATCTTGATCGCTAACCTTGCCCGATATCGTAATTAATTCCTGTGCAAAACTCGTTTGGATTGCTACTAAAAGCAAAAAGACAATCCAGTTAATCTGTTTTTTCATCCTGATTTTTTTGTCTATTGATTTGGAACTTAAAAACAAAAACAACTCCTGGTGGAGTTGTCTTGTCTATTAAAATCTATACGTTACTCCGCAGATATTTTTGAAATCGCAGTAATTCTACCACCCTCTACTTTCAGTCCTCTGGTAGCAGTTGCCCCTATAGCATCAAATTTATATACGAAAGCACCCTCAGGCGAATTGATTCCAACAAAAACCGTTTTACCATCCATTGGTGCATAATCTCCTTTGGTTGCGAAACCACTATCTTTTAAATTCGACGGCAAGCCGGTAACCCAATTGAAAGTTTTATTGTAAACATTTATAGCTGCAAATCTGATTTCATCATTGTTGGAAGCTTTATCGTTAATCATTCTAGCAATAAAGTTACCGTTACCTGCATATTTAAAATCAACGATGTATGCACCACCGG
Source organism: Flavobacterium sp. (assembly GCA_040393465.1). Taxonomy (GTDB): domain Bacteria; phylum Bacteroidota; class Bacteroidia; order Flavobacteriales; family Flavobacteriaceae; genus Flavobacterium. The sequence continues at coordinate 44,542 of JBEBUC010000018.1, forward strand.
AAGCCTGTTCTAAATTAAAAAAGTAATTCTTGTCAAAGTCTACCGATTTTGCATCAATTTTCACAATAGCAGACGGTTTTGTAGTCAACAATTGATCTTGGTCTCCTTTGACATTAGCAGAGGAAAACCCATAAGCATCTCCTTTTTCATCACGTACTAAACCGTTTAGGTAATAGCCTCCTAAATAACTGGTTCTATCATCGGTAATCACTTTTTCTAAGGTCATACTGGGATAAGCATACACCGCAGCCCAACTCGTATTCGGATAGGAAGTTCCCCAGACGTCGCCTCCAGCAACACCGCGAATACTCATATATGGAGCAATTAATTTAGTACCTACTAAGGTAAAACCAGTAAAATGTGCACGTTCGCCGTTATTCGCTAGTTGAACAATATCGATGGCACCGCTGTTGACGATTTCATTTTTGTCTGTACTTATATTAAACCAACGGGCTTCTGTTTGACCCGATCTGGGCACTTTACAAAGCATAATATCGCCTCCTATTTCCGAAATTACTTGCACGGTTTCCGTTACAAAGTCATTGGTTTTTGTCAATTTGCCACTAGTACTTAAGCCGTATGTAGTTACAGCACCAGGCCCCCCTTGTCCATACAACATACTGTAAAATTTATTTTTCACCGTTAAGTAATAACGATAACCATCTTGTTCGATTCCGTTACCTGAAGTGGTGATACTTCCGCTTTCTAAGCTTTCAGTCGTCAATAAATAATCAGCTGTATCGGAAAACTCCACCGGCACAGCAGCAATTACATAACGTTCTTCTCCCTTTTCTATGGGATTTACTGGATTACTATCGTCGCTTTTATCACAAGATGTATTAATTACTCCCATCAAAAGCATTGCGAAAACACTGAATTTAATTCTTTTCATTTGTTCTATCTTTATTTAGACTTAATTTTAATAATGCAAAACTATTAGTTAAAATTCGCAAAACATAATTTTTTACTAATTTTATTTTAAATAAGTCTGAATAAGAATTGCTTGATTTAATTCTTATTTTTGGCTTTTTATTACACTGCCCATTGCTGCTTTCTGCGACTAAAAAACACCGCAAACAGAAAAAAATCAAAAATCAAAAAATGTTAGGCCTACGTTACAAAATATGTTAAAAAAAATACAGTTCATTATAAATGTGGCAGTTATAAATCTTTTATAATTTTATTTAAACACTCTAAAAAAGGCCTATTGGAAAAAAAAACTGTCTTTCATGACAAACTAGAAATTAATTACTACATTTATATATATTGATCTATTTTATTATCTCTAAACCTCGAATAATTAAAAACTATTTTTGGCGTTAACATATCAAATTCAACAAAAAAAACATGAGTGTAAGAATAATTGGTTCGGGATGCTTTGTTCCCAAAAACGCGGTAACAAACAAAGATTTCGGGAAATTCGATTTTAGGGATGAACACGGAACTGTATTAAAACACTCAAATGAAGTTATTGCTAGAAAACTTCAGGAGATTACCGGTATTGAAGAAAGACGTTATGTGGACGACGACAAATTGACTTCGGACATGGGCTTTTATGCGGCTCAAAAAGCAATTGAGACGGCAAATATCGACCCCGAAACTTTAGATTATATCATTTTTGCACATAACTTTGGTGATGTCAAAAAAGGAGCTATACAAACCGATTTACTACCCACTTTAGCAGCTAGAGTAAAACACAATTTGCGAATTAAAAACTCACGGTGTGTGGCTTATGATGTTTTGTTTGGTTGTCCTGGTTGGTTGGAGGGATCAATTCAAGCCAAGGCTTTTATCGATGCCGGAATTGCCAAAAGATGTTTGGTTATCGGAGCAGAAACCCTGTCAAGAGTGATTGATTTACACGATAGAGATTCCATGATTTATGCCGACGGTGCTGGTGCAACCATATACGAATTCAGCAATGAAAAGGGTGGGATATTGGCTCACGAAACCGGCTCATTTACCTATGAGGAAGCCTTTTATTTGTTTTTCGGAAAATCGTATAATACCGATTTAGATCCCGATACCCGTTATATAAAAATGCACGGCCGAAAGATTTATGAATTCGCTTTGCAACAAGTTCCTCAAGCTATGAAAAGCTGTTTGGATAAAAGTGGTGTAGCCGTCGATGATGTCAAGAAAATCATTATACATCAAGCCAATGAAAAGATGGACGAGGCCATTGTTTCTCGTTTTTATAAGTTATATGATAAAGAAGTTCCCGAAAACATTATGCCTATGAGTATTCACATGCTGGGTAATAGTAGTGTAGCAACCCTACCCACTCTATTTGATATGATTATGCGGAATCAGATGATCAACCATCAATTCAGCAAAGGCGATGTCATTCTCTTTGCATCGGTTGGCGGAGGTATGAACATCAATTCCATGGTTTATCAGTTTTAAAACAGTGCCTTGTGAGCAGTTACTCGGAGGCGGAAGCATATATGCTAGAACGAAGCTGTTCCGAACTACTGCTCACTAGTAACTAAATAAATTTTCCTATAGCGCGCTTGATCCAATATTTTACTGCTGGACACCACGAGGTAAAATAAATTACGGTGGTATTAACTCCCAAAATCAAACCAACTTTAACTATCAAATCAATAAAATTTGACTGTAGAAAGGGAAGGTTATAAACCCCAAATAAGGTAAGTCCGAAGAGCGCAATCATTTTAATAAAATTCCAATCGAAAGGCAACAGCCGCATTTTTAGATAAATAAAATAGGTTTTTGCCGCATTAAAAAGTGCCAGTGAAAATAAGGAAGAATAGGCTACACCCAAAATACCCAAATTTGTTTGCGTCAACAAAACCAGATTTAAAGCTACGTTTAGCACCATTAACGCTAAAATCGAAAGGAGATTGAAACGATAATGTTTGGAGTAAGAGATGATTTCGGTATTAAATCCCGTTGACATATTGATAACGACATTTAATCCCAACAACATAATAACGGGTATAGAAGCTGCCAAATTATCGTAAGTAGGCATCATCTTAAACAAAGATTCTATTCCTACGACGATACAAGAATATAATAAGGCCGCGATAAAAAACAGGGTTTTTGAAATGTCTTTATATTTTGTATTCAATTCCTGCCACTGCTCCTTTTTAATAAAATCTGAAATAACCGGTGCGTATAGGGCAAAAACCCCCGTTGCAGGAATTGATAAGGCCGAAGCCAAAGTCACTCCAATATTATAGGTTCCGTTTGCTTCAAAAGAAATAAAATTTGGAATCATTAAGGAATCGACTCTAAAGGCAAAAAAAGCACCAAAACTCCCCGCAAAAGCATATAAGCTATAAGAATAATATTGGCGTTTACTTACCTCTGCAAATAAGTCATTAAAGTGTTTGTGTACTTTAAAAGCATAGTTTTTATATACATAATACCCGATCAAAAGCATGATACAACCAAATGAAAACACATACATCCACAAAGCCGTGTTTAAAGAAACGACGCGATACATCACCAAAAGAAACAAAAGTGGCAAGGTGATTTTAGGAATAATTTTTTCGTATAAAGTGGGTATAGCCAGTTTTTGTAGGTTAGTTGCTTGTCTTCGAAACAGCTCTATATAGGCCATGAAAATCGCCAATACGAAGGCCATCCAAATATAGTCCATAGGTTCGGACCAAGAAAAAGGGGAACTGAGCAGTAATAAGATGCACAAGATTATGGCCAATTTAAAAATCGAAACTAAACTAAAGCCAAACAATTTCTGTTGTAACTTCGCGTTGAGATTGGGATAAAAATTAATTAACGCATGAGTACTTCCCAAAACCAATATAGGAAACATAATTTGTGTACAGGCCTCAACATAACGTATGATACCCAACATCTCTTTATTTCTAGGATAAATCAACATGGTCGAAACCACTCCAATCAAGACACCCACGTAATTAATTACAGTAAAGAGAACGGCTTGCTTGGTAGAAATTTTTTTGCCCATTGATTTATAATAAAATATATACAAATATACTTTCTAAAAACGGTAAACGACTATTTTTTTTAACTTTGTGAATTCAACTTTTCTATAAACCGATATGTACGAACAGACTTACCCCAGCAAACGCTTCCAAATTACTTTGGACTTTATAGAAAAACACCTGTCGAAGTCGGATCAAATTCTGGATTTAGGCGTTAGTAATCCCTTATCTCAATTGATGAGAGAAAAAGGATTTTCCGTTCAAAATACAGAAGGAGAAGATTTGGACGACGATTTTTCGGCCTTAAGTCAAAAGGAGTACACGGTTTTAACCGCTTTTGAAATATTTGAGCATTTGCTCAATCCGTATACCGTTCTAAAAAATGCTAAAGCCGAAAAGATTATTTTATCGGTACCGCTGCGCTTATGGTTTAGCCCAGCATACCAAAGTAAAACCGATTTAAGAGACCGCCATTATCACGAATTTGAGCGTTGGCAATTTGACTGGTTATTAGAAAAATCGGGATATCAAATTTTGGATCGCAAACAATGGACCAATCCCGTTGGTAAATTGGGTATTCGTCCGATTTTACGTTTGTTTACCCCGCGCTATTATATGGTATATGCTGAAAAAATAAAATAATGGACTACAGTATTATTATTCCGGCTTATAATGAAGCATCTTTTATAGGGTTTACTTTACAATCTCTAGTTGAGCAAACACGACAAGCCTTTCAAATTGTTGTGGTTGACGACAATTCTACGGATCAAACCGCGGCTATAGTCACAACTTTCCAAATTAAATATCCGAATATAAAGCTAGTTCATAAGCAATCCGACCCTATTCATTTACCGGGAAGTAAAGTGATTCAAGCTTTTCAAGCAGGACTTAATCACTTGGATGCTTCTTACGATGTAATCGTAAAACTTGATGCCGATTTGATTTTGCCTTCAAACTATTTTGAAGAAGTCATGCTTACTTTTGAAAAGCAACCAAAAGTCGGTATGGTTGGTGGTTTTGCTTATATTGAAAAGAATGGAACATGGGTTTTGGAAAACCTGACAGATAAAGACCACATACGAGGAGCCTTTAAAGCCTATCGCAAAGCCTTCTTTGACCAGATGGGAGGTCTGAAGCCTGCTATGGGATGGGATACGGTTGACGAATTGCTGTGCCGATTTTATAAGTGGGAAATAATCACTCTTCCCCAATTGAAAGTCAAACACTTAAAACCCACCGGTGCACTGTATTCCAAGGCAGCCCGATACAAACAAGGGGAATCGTTTTACCGGCTGCAATATGGTTTTATAATCACGGTTATTGCATCGCTTAAACTTGCTTTAAAAAAGAAGCAACCGCTGCGCTTTTTAGATTATATTTTGGGTTATTACAAGGCACAAAAACAGCAGGCTCCCTTTTTAGTTACTGACGAACAAGGGCTGTTTATTCGAAAATACCGTTGGCAAAAAATAAAATCCAAACTTATATAGTTCATTTTTTTACTTCAATAAGCAGAAACTCAATTGTAATTGGTAATTTAGCCATTATTTTTAAATATATGATTCGACAGATATTAACTCAAATAGGAAAATACTTCATTATGCTAAAAGAAATTTTTAGCAGACCAACGAAATGGAGTGTGATGCGCGAATTAATCTTTAAAGAAATTGATGAACTCATCATAGGTTCTTTGGGGATTGTTGCTTTTCTTTCCTTTTTTGTCGGTGGTGTAGTAGCCATACAAACCGCTTTAAACTTAACCAATCCGCTTATTCCAAAATACCTTATTGGTTTTGCAACCAGACAATCGGTTATTTTAGAGTTTGCACCAACCTTTATCTCGATTATCATGGCGGGTAAAATGGGGTCGTTTATTACTTCTACCATTGGAACTATGCGGGTAACCGAGCAAATAGACGCCCTTGAAGTTATGGGAATCAACTCCCTGAACTATTTGGTATTTCCAAAACTTATCGCCCTCTCTTTATACCCTTTCGTAATTGGTATCAGTATGTTTTTGGGTGTATTGGGAGGCTGGGTTGCTGGTGTTGCTGGAGGTTTTGTATCGTCGGAAGATTTTATTATGGGCTTACAAGACGAGTTCATCCCCTTCCATATCGTTTACGCCTTTATTAAAACCGCCTTATTTGGTTTCTTATTGGGAACGATTCCTTCCTTTTACGGTTACTATATGAGTGGAGGGGCTTTAGAAGTTGGTAAAGCAAGTACAACGGCTTTCGTTTGGACGAGTGTAGCAATCATTCTAACCAACTATGTATTAACTCAATTACTTTTAAGCAAATGATCGAAGTTCAAGATATTGAAAAATCCTTTGACGGACAAAAAGTTTTAAAGGGAATTAGTACCACATTTGAAACGGGAAAAACCAATCTTATTATAGGACAAAGTGGATCGGGAAAAACCGTTTTGCTCAAAACCTTATTGGGTGTACACATCCCTGATGCTGGAAAAATTATTTTTGATGGGCGCACCTATTCCGAATTGACTAAGGACGATAAACGAACCTTGAGAACTGAAATTGGAATGGTTTTTCAAGGTAGTGCTCTTTTTGATTCCATGACCGTTGAAGAAAACATCGCTTTTCCACTGCGAATGTTTACCAATAAGACTACAAAAGAAATCATGATGCGAGCCAATGAAGTCATTGACCGTGTCAATTTAGAAGGTGCCAATAAAAAATTACCTTCTGAAATTTCTGGAGGAATGCAAAAACGGGTTGCCATTGCAAGAGCCATAGTGAACAACCCTAAATATTTATTTTGCGATGAACCCAATTCAGGACTTGATCCTAAGACAGCCATTGTAATTGATAATTTAATTCAGGAAATTACGCACGAATACCAAATTACTACCGTAATCAATACGCACGATATGAACTCGGTTTTGGAAATCGGTGAAAACATAGTGTTTTTAAAGGATGGTGTATTGGCTTGGAGTGGGAATCATAAAGAGATTTTAAAAACTGAAAATGAAGATATCATTGACTTTGTGTATTCGTCGGAGCTTTTTAAAGAAATCCGAAGAGTCAGTTTACAAATAGATTCTAATAAATAAATAATTAACAATAAACAACTTAGATACAAATAAAAAGTGTATTTTTATTGCTGTTAGTTATAATTCTTAAAATAGTTTAGAAGAGAGTACCTTAAAACAAGGTACTCTTTTTTTTATGTGCCTTTTCTAAAACGCTTATCGTTCCCGTTTTTATAGTAACAGCTACAAAAAATACGCTGCAAATGAAAAACAAAAGGGTATTTTTCTTCTTTACTGATTGCACAACTCTTTTTTTTACAAATTGCCCAAATACAATACCACGCCTTAAGTGAGTCTTATTACGTATTTACTTCCTACAAAAATTTAAGGAGAACCGATTGGGGAATCAACGGCATGTATGTCGTTACTAACGAAGGAATTATTATCATTAACTCGCCTTGGAACAGTTCTGAATGTGAATCGTTTTATCAACACATCAGTAAAAAACATCAAAAGCCCATAACCCATTTTATCTCTACAACTCATGATTTTGAAGGAACAAACATGGTTGCTTTTTAAAGTCTAAAGGCTGTCAAGACCTATTCTACTCGAGAAACAGACCGAATTAGTAAGGCAAAAGGAATAAACAAAACAGATTACTTTATTGATAATATGGCCTTTTCCGATTTGGAAATGAGATTTTAAACTTTATTATCCAGGCTCTGGAGCAAGCAAGAGCAATTTTGTCATTTGGTTTCCCAATATAAAAACACTTTAAGCTGGTTGTTTTTTACAGGGAACCGGTGCTCGAAGGCTGTTCCATTTAGCAGACACGGACGTTGCCGTCTGGAAAAAGTCCTTATTAGCACTTCGCAGCCACTTTCCTGCCGCCATATACTTATAGTTGCCCACGGTCACTACCATGCCTCAGGCGCTTAAAATAACACTTTAAAGCTGCTCCAGAAACAACCAAAATAGGGGGACAAAAAAAACCTCTAATCGAGGTTCTTTATTCTTTATTGGTAGGAAATAATTGTTCGGTTTTGGAAAGTATTTTCTTGATGTCTTGTTCCTTTTTCTTAGGATAAATCAACAACACATCTTGTTTATCTACTACGATATAATCGTGAAGACCATCGATTACTACCAATTTATCCGTTTCGGTTCTCACGATGTTATTGGTAGCATTGTCCATTACTACCCGTGCATTGATTATGGCGTTATCGCCAGAATCTTTAGGCAGTTTTTCGTATAAAGACCCCCAGGTACCCAAATCATTCCAATCAAAGGTAGCAGGCAACACAAATACATTGGATGCGTTTTCCATAATGGCATAATCAATGGAAATATTTTCGGCTTTAGAATAATTTGCTACTATAAAAGCTTGTTCTTGGTCGGTATTGTAAAAATCCTTGCCCGCTTCGAAAAGCTGCATCATTTCGGGTTGAAATGCGCTAAACGCGTCTAAAATTGCGGATACACTCCAAATAAAAATACCGGAATTCCAAAGAAAGTGTCGGCTTTGAATAAATTTACGCGCTGTAACATAATCCGGTTTTTCTCTAAATTGAACCACCTTTTTTACTTGGCTGCTATCCAATTTATCAAATTCGATATAGCCGTAACCCGTATTGGGGAAAGTAGGTAAAATACCCAAGGTCATCAACACCTTGTCCTTTTCACAAATATCAAAGGTACGTTGCAAATTGGCCACAAACTGTACTTCATCTTCTATCCAGTGATCACTAGGCGCAACCAACATGACTGCGTTGGGATTTATAGCCTTTATTTTCATGGCAGCATACAAAATACAAGGTGCTGTATTGCGCATATCGGGTTCCAAAATCACTTGATTCTGATCCACCTCTGGCAATTGCTCCATGACAATGTCTTTATAGGCTTTGTTGGTTAAAACCAGTATATTCTCTTTGGGGATCAATTGAGATAACCTAGAGAAGGTTTTTTGAATTAAGGTTTCGCCAGTGCCCAGCATGTCGTGAAACTGCTTTGGAAATTCTGGTGTACTCACTGGCCAAAAACGAGATCCTACACCCCCCGCCATCACCACAGCATAATAATTACTGCTCATATTTTTATCTTTTATTTTGAACATAGGCCGAAAGGAGTTCTACTTCTGCATTGGGTTTAAATGTGTACATTCTTCCCGAACTGACTTCCAGACATTCAAAGCGTTTTACCCGCAATGGTCCTCTTTTAAAAACTTTTCCGTTTGCAATTTTAAAATGACTTCCGAGAGGTACTTCATAAATAAAGAAGACTTCGGGTCTGTTTTCATCGTATTGTTTTAGAGCAATAGACAAAGCGGCGTCTGTATCACTACTTGCCGATGGGTTTCTAAAATGTTTTGCCAACAAGGGTAACAGTTGTACCGGATATATCTCTGGACGAATAAACGGCACCATCAATCGTTGAAAAGTCATTTTCCACTCTATACCATGAGGTCTAATACTTCGTCCACATTCTTCAATGGCTACCAAATGTGCTATTTCATGAATCAATGTCATCAAAAAACGGTATTTATTTAAACTAGCATTTACCGTGATTTGATGTTGCCCGTTTATACCTTTGCGATAGTCGCCATGTCTCGTAGCCCTTTCATTGACAATTTTCAAATGAACTTGATGCGTTCTTATCAATTCAAACGCGGGAATCAAAGCATTTTCCGGTAAATAAGGTGCTAAAACCTTTTCCACGTGTACTCTTTTTATGGAGTTGTACTTGAGGCTTGAAGTACTTTTCCGTTAAAATATTTATTTCCATTTTGCGAAAATTCCACAATATATTCTGCCATTTCAACGGGTTCCACTGGTGCTAAATACCCCGGAAAAGCTTCATCCAACATTTCCGTTTGAACAGCTCCTAAAGCAATGACATTAAATGAAATTCCCAGTTCTTTATATTCTTCTGCCAACAATTCTGATAAAGTAATTACTGCACCTTTACTTGAACTGTAAGCCGCTAATCCAGGAAACTTCATACTGCCTTGAATGCCTCCCATACTACTTATAGTAACCACATGACTACCGTTGTTTAAATACGGCAAACAAATTTGAATAATTGAAGCTACGGCAAATACGTTTACTTTGTAAATATATTCAAATTCTGTAGCCGTAATGTCTTCAAAAGATTTATTTATAATCGCACCAGCATTATTTACTAAGATATCGACATGAGTCCAACTCTTTTTTATAAAATCGCTAACTTTATTCAATTCAGCGGCATTCGTTATATCTGCCGATATACAATGAATATTAGCAATTCCAGCTAATGCACTAGGTATTTTTCTCGAAACAGCCAAGACTTGATGTCCTTGAGCGGCAAATTGCAAAGCCATCTCTAAACCAATCCCCCTACTCGTACCCGTTATAATTACATTTTTCATTCCTTCTAATTTAGTTTAATTTCTTACGAACTCGGTTCTAAATAATTTATTACTATTCTTGCCTTACTTTAGGTTTAAGAGCTACTTCGCTTTTTTGCTAATTTTAAGATAGCCTTTCAACGAACAGGCTAAAGTAATACAGAAATAATTTAACCTAAAAAAAATTCGCGTAAAAAAACACAAAAACCCGTTTATTCCAAAACGGGTTTTTGAATATATACTTTTTTTTTAATTATGCCAACATCGTTACTGGGTTTTCGATAAAACTGCGCAAGGTTTGCAAAAACTGTGCTCCTGTTGCTCCATCTACTGTTCTATGGTCACAAGCCAAGGTCACAGTCATGGTGTTTCCTACAACAATTTGTCCGTTTTTCACCACTGGTTTTTCAACAATTGCTCCCACAGATAATATAGCCGAATTCGGTTGGTTAATAATGGACGTAAATTCCTTAATTCCAAACATCCCTAAATTCGATACGGTAAAGGTACTCCCGTCCATTTCTGAAGGTTGTAATTTTTTAGATTTTGCTTTACCTGCTAATTCTCTTACAGCTGTTCCTATTTGAGTTAAGCTCAATAAATCTGTAAAAGTTACTACCGGCACCACTAAACCATCTTCTACCGCTACTGCTACGCCAATGTTAACGTGGTGATTGATTACCGTCACGTCTTCTTTCCACTGAGAGTTCACCTGAGGGTGTTTTTTTAGCGCCATTGCACATGCCTTAACTACCATGTCATTAAAAGAAACCTTAGTATCAGGCAGGCTATTGATTACCGCACGCGATGCTATTGCTTGATCCATGTCAATTTCAATAGTTAAATAGTAGTGAGGAGCTGTAAATTTAGATTCTCCTAAACGACGAGCAATGGTCTTTCTCATCGAAGAGTTTTTAATTTCCTCTCTATCAACTACTCCTGCCGGCGCAAAAGCTTTCACTGAAGCAGCCGATTTGGCTTCTGCAGTAGCTGCTGTTGTCGCTTTAGCAACTGGTGTAAAGTTTTCAATATCTTTTCTAACAATTCTGCCACTTTCTCCGGAACCCTTTACATCGTAAAGCGAAATCCCTTTGTCTTTAGCAATTTTTCTAGCCAAAGGTGAAGCAAAAACCCTTCCACCTTCTTGGTTCTGAACCTCCGGAGTCTTGCTTTCAACTCCTTCGATTTTCTCTTCCGTAACGATTTCTTTTGGTGCTTTTGGTGCTTCTACTTCAGTTGCAGTACCACCGTTTGCAAGAACGGCAGCAACATCCGTTCCTTCTGGACCGATAATAGCTAAAACACTATCAACGGGCGCAGATTCGCCTTCTTGAATACCAACATAAAGCAAAGTACCCGATTGAAAAGATTCGAATTCCATTGTAGCCTTGTCGGTTTCAATTTCAGCCAATATATCACCTTCTTCAACTTTGTCGCCTACTTTCTTAATCCAGGTTGCTACCGTACCGTCTGTCATGGTATCGCTTAAGCGAGGCATGGTTACTATGGTAACTCCTTTGGGCAAAGCAGCCGGACTAGTTGTTGCTGTTTTAACCGTTTCCGTTGTTTCTACCTTAACGGCTTCGACAACTTCTTCCGCTTTAGGGGCCGAAGTTTCCCCGTTTATCAATGCAGAAATATCTTCTCCTTCTTTTCCAATAATGGCTAAAAGGGAGTCAACCGGAGCGGATTCACCTTCTTGAAGTCCGATATACAATAAAGTTCCCGAATGGAATGATTCAAATTCCATGGTTGCCTTATCGGTTTCAATTTCCGCTAGGATATCTCCTTCTGAAATCTTATCACCTACTTTCTTTAACCACGTTGCAACAACACCATCTGTCATGGTATCGCTCAAACGCGGCATTGTAATTACTTCTGCCATATCAATTATAGTTTATGAGGTAAAAAAGGATAATTCTCTTGTTCGTAAACAACGTCATACATCACATTTTTATCTGGGTAAGGAGAATCTTCTGCGAATTTTTCACATTCGGCAACTAAATCTTTAACTCTTTGATCAATTACCTCCATTTCTGAAGTAGTTGCATAGTTGTTCTCCAATATAACATCCAATACTTGTGTAATTGGATCTATTTTTTTGTACTCTTCTACTTCTTCTTTAGAACGGTAATTTTGTGCATCAGACATGGAGTGTCCTCTATAACGGTATGTTTTCATTTCCAAAAATGTAGGTCCATCACCACGACGCGCTCTTTCAATAGCTTCATACATAGCTTCGGCTACTTTTACTGGATTCATTCCATCTACTGGTCCACATGGCATTTCGTAACCCAATCCCAATTTCCAGATATCGGTATGATTTGCCGTTCTTTCGACCGAAGTTCCCATGGCATACCCATTGTTTTCAACAATAAAAACCACCGGTAATTTCCATAACATTGCCATATTAAAAGCCTCATGTAATGAACCTTGTCGCGCAGCACCATCACCAAAATAGGTCATGGTAACACCACCTGTATTAAAATATTTATCTGCAAAAGCCAAGCCTGCACCTACTGGAATTTGAGCTCCAACGATACCGTGACCTCCGTAAAAGTTATGTTCTTTTGAAAAAATGTGCATCGACCCACCTAAACCTTGAGAGGTTCCTGTAGCCTTACCTAACAATTCCGCCATGATACGTCTAGGGTCTACTCCCAAACCTATTGGTTGAACGTGATTTCTATATGCTGTAATCATCTTATCTGTCGATGAATTCATAGCATGTAAAGCTCCTGCTAATACTGCTTCTTGTCCATTATATAAATGTAGAAAACCTCTAACTTTTTGTTGAATGTATAAAGCCGCTAGTTTGTCTTCAAACTTTCTCCAAAACAGCATGTCTTCATACCACTTTAGATAAACTTCTTTCGTAATTTCTTTCATATATAGATAATATTTTTTTTCAACGGTCCTCTGATTTTACTTCCTCTTCATTTTTGTCGATAAACAACAACCGAATTTGTACTAGCAATCTCATAAAACTATTCTTTATCTTGGCGGAATATACCGCTTTTAATACGGGTTTTCTTCATTCACAATTTTCGTGAAGTAGCAAAAATAGTATATCCCTTTTAGATGGGAAAATTTATTTAGATGATTTTATGAATCTCAAAGCGATGTTGTGTTATTTTTTCGATTATAATCACCTCCATACACATCCCTATCTTCATATATTGCGAACTTAAAAAAAATATTCGCTAAATACAGGCTATTCACTTAACGACCAATAGCTGAATATATAAAACCTATTTTCTCTAAACGCTCTTTGTCCAACACATTCCTTCCGTCAAAAACAAATGCTGGTTTTTGCATATTTTGATAAATCCGTTCCCAATCGTAGGCATTAAATTCTTCCCACTCGGTCAGTATAGCAACAGCATGTACCATCTCACAGGCTTGATAAGCGGATGTGTGTACCCTAACCAAGGTTTCATTTTCAACTTCGGTTCTATTATTTAAATAATTTAAATCGCCATATACTTGTTGGGCCGTTACTTTTGGGTCATAAACCTGAATCAAAGCTTGTTCATTTAAAAGATAATCTGCCACGTAAATAGCTGCCGATTCTCGCGTATCGTTGGTGTCTTTTTTAAAGGCCCATCCAAGAAATGCAATTTTTTTATCTGAAACGGTATTGTACAGTGTTTTTACGATGCGATGCGCAAAGCGCTCTCGCTGATGATTGTTCATCAATATCACTTGTTCCCAATAGTCTGCTACCTGATGAAGCCCATAGGTTTTCGCAATATATACCAAATTCAATATGTCTTTTTGAAAGCAAGACCCCCCAAAACCTACCGAAGCTTTTAAAAACTCCGACCCAATTCTAGTGTCCATTCCAATGGCCTTGGCTACTTCCGTAATATTAGCTCCGGTTTGCTCACAAAGCTCTGAAATGGCATTAATCGAGGATACTCTTTGAGCTAAAAAAGCATTTGCTGTTAATTTAGACAATTCTGATGACCACACATTTGTGGTTAGTATTTTTTCGCTAGGTACCCAACGCGAATAAATGTCTACTAAAGCTTGAACCGCTTCGCGTCCTTTTGCCGTTTCTTCTCCTCCTATCAATACGCGATCGGGATTAAAAAGATCCATTACCGCAGTTCCTTCAGCTAGAAATTCTGGATTTGACAAGATTTGAAACTGAACAGGATTTCCCGTATTGTCTAAAATGTTTTTAATGGCTGTAGCCGTTCGCACGGGTAAGGTTGATTTTTCTACTACAATTTTATCGGTAGTAGCTACTCGAGCAATTTGACGTGCACAAAGTTCTATATATTTTAAATCCGAAGCCATACCCTTTCCCAAACCATAGGTCTTTGTAGGGGTATTTACCGAAATAAATATCATATCGGCCTGTTCGATTGCCAAGTCCACATCAGTCGAAAAAAACAAATTCCTCCCACGAGCCTCGCGAATTACTTCGCTAAGTCCCGGTTCATAAATAGGCAATTGATTCAAATCGTCACTATTCCATGCTGCAATCCGAGATGCATTAACATCAACAACTGTAATTTTAATGTCTGGGCATTTTTGAGCAATTACCGACATGGTTGGTCCGCCAACATACCCCGCACCAATACAACATATATTTTGAATCTTCATGTATAAGTATTCCATTAATTTGTACTAGCAAATATAACAAACTCTGACTGCTTTGCTTCAATTAAATGATGTTAAAAATGATTTTCTAGCCGATTTGGAGATTTAAAAATGCTATACAACCTCGCTCTTATGACTTTGTAAATCAATCGTTGTATTTATTCCAAGTACCTACTAAGAATTAAGCGGCTTGTGTTGCTCTTTACAACATCGTACTCCTATTGATTTAAATCAACTTATATAAAAACACAACACCTCCTGACTCGTTAATACGAGCAAGAGGTGTTGTTTAAAACCCCACAATTATCTAGTTGGAGTGCGAGTTCACTTTTATTCGATCGACACTCAACAACTCAAAGCGAGCTTACATTAAGCTTTTATTGCTTAATTACCTTAACGGTTTGTGAATCTGTACCTGCAAAAATCTTCACTATATAAGTTGCTTTTGCCAACGTACTCAAGTTGGCCTCAACCGAATTCGCGGCAGCTTTTTCCTCTAGTAACAACTGTCCGTTCAAGGAATACACTTCTATTTTGCTGATTTTCTCTTTATAAGAAATTTTCAAGATATCACGCACCGGATTTGGATAGTAATGCAATTGTTTTAAGTCAAAACTTTGAATTCCCAAGGTGATTTTCACCGTTACTGCAAACGCTTGTCCCCAACAAGCTTCTACTGAGAATAAAATACCATAATATACTTTACCATCTGACAAGGGGTGATTTCTATCTAAACGGTTGGTATTTTCTTGAGCGTCGACTAGAGATTCAAACCAAACTACCTGCTCTTGATCGGTCACTAAATCACCAACAACTGCACTTCCTTCAAACTCTTGTTGCGCTTGTCCAGTTGGTGCTTGAGGAATCTCATTGATGGTTATTTGCACACGAGCTCTCGCCGATTCGCAATCCAACATCGATTGACTAGCGTAATACACTCCACTTTGAAGTATTGTATCTCCTGCCAAGGCCGTTCCTCCTGTTTCTTGATTGTACCATTTTACAATCCAATTTTCTGGCATATCTGCCAGCAACTGCGATACCGTAGCAGTTCCACAAAAGATTTGCGCCGGGATATTTGGTGTTACAGCATTATCAATCACGTCGACTTGTACAGCTACTTTAGCCGAGTTGCATATACCAACGGACTGAGATACATAATACATTCCTGTTTGCAAAATTTGCTCTGACAGTAAAGGCGTTTCGTCTTGTTCTGACTGGTACCAGTTTGCCACAGCACCTGTAATCGTAGTTACTACTAAATCAGAAACTCGAACAGCTGTTGTACAGAACATTTGATTTTCAACCAGCGGCGCGCCGACTTCACTATAAATCAAAACCGAAACCGCTACACGTGGCGATTCACAACCTAAAATCGTTTGACTGAGGTAATACGTCCTCGTACCAACCAATAAAGTGCTATCCAATGCTACGGTACTATCCAAATCCAGATACCATTTTCCAATGGCATTAGGCAGGAGCGATGGATTTAGATCCGCTACAGTAACCAAACCGCATAGTACAATAGAAGTAGCTTCTGGTGCCATGGTAGCCGGATTAATCGTAAGATTTACTTCCGTGCGATTTGACTCACAATCTCCATTTTTTTGAGTAACATAATAAAGTCCCGAAGTGAGTTCCGTCGTGGCACTGATTAAATTATGATCTTGATCATACCAATTCAAGGTGTTTTCAAGGTTGTATTCCAGCGCTATATCAGCCGTAAAGGTTGTTCCACAATAAATTTTATCCTGATACAGCGGTGGATTGGGCTGCCCCACAAAAGTCACTATAAACCTCTTCGGACTGGATTCACATCCATTAATGGTCTGAGTGACATAATAATCACCTGCTTCCAAAATGGTTGTATCGGGAATCGGAGTGCTTCGATCTGCTGTTCGATACCATTTTAAGTTTTCACCTGTGGCGGGAATTTCAGAAATGGCTACTTGACCGCATTCGAGTTGTTGTTCTTCCAGTATTTGAACGGATTCTATTTCCGTTAACGTTACATTAAAAATTTTAGATTTCAAACAACCGTCGAAATCGATAGTTGCGGTAACTGTATTTGCATCAATGTGACTCGGTTTGTAGTACACTTTATTCGTTTTTCCGTCCGATAAATATGGAATACGAGCTGCTGCATCTAAAAACAAACTTCCCGTATGGGTTAACCAACTAACTTCTAATGAAAAAGACTGACCAAATTTGATATTAAACCTATTTTTGGAAGCTGACGCATTGCCGTTATCATAGCCATATAAGACCTTGTTTTCCTCGGTAACGGTGTGTTTAGTACCGGCACTTTCCCACAGATTACTTCCTTGATGTGCCAATTCGATAATTAGGTTGGATTGACCGTCCCAATAATACGGTGTGTCGAAAAGAATTTCTTGCCAACCGGAATCGGTATGAGTATAGGTTTTAGGAGTAAAAACAGGGGTGAAATTACCCAGTACAAAATTACTATCTTCTTCAAATTTCGTTAAATTCGTTGGCCCCATATCGACTGTGTAATTCTGGTTTTCCGCACTAGAGCCTAAGCTAATCACATCAAAAGCTATCGAATTAATTAACCCTCTACTAAGTCCTAAGTTATTCAATTCTGCAGCCGTAAATAACAGTTGTACGCGAGCAGACCGTCGATAATTATTAAAGGCAGACAAATTGTTCGCAAAAGAGCTTGGCGAATCAGCTCCTATTTGTGTATATCGGTTCGGTGGATTGACCACTTCCAAAGGTATGGCTTCACCTAAACAGCCGGAAGCTTGCAAATAAATTGGTTCATAATCTGGTAATGATATCACTTCTATTTTTTTAAAAACCTGACAGCTACCTCCAACTGACTGCGATGCTTTAAGTGTGTAGGTCTGATTTAAGTTACCATCAAAAACCCATCCATTTTCAGCATCCCCACTAACGCCATTGGACGGACTCCAAGTATAGGAATCATAAATTTCTCCTCCTGTAACTATCGTTATGGGTTCAGGGACCTGCCCAGCACAGAATACTACTTGGTCCCCACTCAAGCTGAAAACGGGAGCAGGACTATTCTCCACTAGAACTTCACGCCTTGGAGACACACAACCTTTTTGAAAATAAAGGTTGTAGAAATATCGATATCCCGTTGCATTAGCTGTTGAGCTCACGGAGCGCGGAACCGTAAGTATCCTATCGGCATCACTATAGGGAAAGTTTACATTTCCCACGTCATAATACAGGGATAAATCTGAGAAAGATTTAATCAGCATTCGGTAGCCACTACCGCTTACAATATCTACATCTAAAGGTATGGTAACGGCTTTATTATTTTCGCTAACGGTAACAGCGATAATTCCGGTAGAATAAATTTCCTGACCGTTAGTATTTACTATTTTGATATCCAATGTACCTGATTGCGTAGGAAAAACGTCAACACTTTTTAAAACAATATCCTCCGAAGCGTCAAACATAATCCCATAATTAACAAAAGTAGAAGTTAAGGGGCCGTCATTTATCAAAATCTTACCCGATTGATTTTCGACAGCATTTGGCCCTTGAGAGGCTACCCAATAACGAGTTGGCTCAAACAAAATAGGTGTAACGAGGGTGTCTGTAGTTCCGACCACATTTCCTCCAATAGCACGATCAAACCATCGTACGCTACCCTGTGCGGCTGAGGCTGTTAGTATAGCTGAATTATCCCCGCAAGAAACGGCTGTAGAAGTAGTGAATTCAGACCACACACAGGCTGTTACAAACTTATGCCCCGCAGTCCAAACACTAACACTTGTAGCAGTACACTTAGATCGTAGAAAAACCAAAAATGACGTACCCGAGCTAAGTCCGCTAAAGCTTTTTGAAACAACCGCATTTGCGACACTTCCCGAATCTACCAAGCCTGTATTACCACTTCCTGGCAAGCCACTTGTTCTCAACTCGTATTCGTATTCTTGACTGGGATTCAAATTGATATCCGACCAATTTACAGTTGCCGAATTTGTCGTAACATCTGCAATTGAAATCGATTGAGGCTCTAAGCAAGCAGGAGTTTTCAAATAACTAACAGCGAAAACATTGAGTATCGCATTGGCATTTGATGTTTTTACGATTTCCACAGATACCACTTGTTTATTGTAATTGAGTAAATCCAAATTGATTTCCACACTAAACATCTTCGGATTACCCGAAGGAGTTTCTATAGAATTATTCGTTACATTAACCCTACCAATGCCTCCAATAACGGTTTGTGCCGCAGTTCCACCATACCAATCGGCTACAGTTAATCCGCTACTAATTTGCGAGGTTCCATCGGAAAATTTAATAGTTGCCCTAAGAATCGCAGGTAAATTGCCGGCACTTCCAGCTGTAGTCAATAAATACATTTTCTGCATTCTTTCCCTAGTCGAAAAAACCAAGCTATCGGTGCTATTCAGGCTCTTAATTCTCAATGAATTACGCTGACTATAAGGTTGCAATTGAAAACTTAATCCAGCAATATTCCTTGCTGCAATTAGACCGTTCACCGGCAATCCTACAGGAGCATCAGGCGAATTTGAAGTTGCCTTAAAATCCAAACTGAGATAGTTAAAACTATCATCATCTACGCGATGTGTAGTTGACCCATTAGCGGGACCAATTCCATTAGCAATGACATCCGCATTAAAACCGGAGGTCACTCCTAGAATTTCATATTCTTGAGCTAGACCACAAGTGCAGTATAGCAACAAAAATAGATTTAAAAATAAAAAAGTACTTTTTTTCATTACTTAAAAATAGATTTTGTTTATACTAAAAAACAAAAATATATTTTTTAAAAATAAATCAAAATAAAATATAATTTTTAACTAAATTCACAATTAAGCAAACACAAACACATATTAACAACAATAAAACAACCATGTTAATACATAAAAATCATTTTAAAACACCCATATTAATACTCCGATTCTAGAAGAAGATACGCTTTGCGAATTAAATAAACCAAAAGCCGTATACCTTTCCATATAATCTATTAAAAACCTACAATTCAATAGATTACCTTAAAATTTTTAGATTATTAAAAAAATCATTAATTAATTAAGAGCGTAAAAAATCTTTGGCAAAAAAAATGGAAGTATAGTTTCGAGTTTACTCATCAAAAGCATGGGGATTGGTATATATGGCTCCTGAAAAACCGCTACTTGTGTTAGCGTTGCTTGAAAAGTATTATTCACCAATGCCGCAATTGTCTTAAAACTAATCACTATAAAAAAACCCCAATTGATTGCTCAATTGGGGTTTTTAGTACTATCTAAAAGAAACTTAATTCTTTACAATTTTTACAAATTGCGTTTGATTGTTTGAATAGATTTTCACCACATAAGTAGCTGTAGCCAATCGGCTCATGTCTACTAAAACGATGTTATCTGAAGCATTCATAGTCAAAACGCGTTGCCCAGTTAGAGCATAAACCTCTACTCTAGTGATTGTCTCCT
>JBEBUC010000019.1:0-63368 GCA_040393465.1 Flavobacterium sp.
TCCTACTCTTTTATAAGTTTTTATTGCAAGTTTTTTAGACTGCTTTCTTAACAGGTTGGTAACCGTACCTTTAGCTTTATTGCAGATACGCAGATGGGCGAATAAGCTCGAAGTGCGGTACTTTTGAAATCACTCTATATAATAGAGAAAAAGCGGATATGCAAATACGCTGATACGCAGATGGGCGAATAAGCTTGGAGTGCTGTACTTTTGAAAGTACTCTATATAATAGCGAAAGCGGATATGCAAATACGCTGATACGCTGATACGCGAATGGGCGAATGGGCAGATGGGCAGATGGGCAAAAAAAAAAAACAGGTTGCTCGAATATCTCCGGCAACCTGCTCTCTGCAAAAAACAAAATCAATAAAAAACTACAAAAAAAACCTACTTAATAGCGGGAACTGCCATTCCCTCTTCTATTTCTTCGGTAGCCATTTTCAAAATAGCATCCCCGTTGGATAAATCTCCAAAAACCTCAACCATATCTCCCATCATCCTTCCTTTGGAAACGACTTGATGTTTTGTTTTTCCATCTTTGACCTGAATGACATAACGGGCAACACCCCCGTCTACTACAGCCATTTTAGGAACGAAAAAACTAGGTTGTGCCGCCTTTAGCGGAAGTGTAGCTTCTGCAACCATTAAAGCTTTTAAAACTCCCGAAGGGTTTTGAACATCAGCTTCTAGTTTTTCCGAACGCAATTTCGAATCCAATGAGCCCGATTTTCTAGAAATCTTCGCTACAAACTGCATTTGAGGAACCGCCTTAACTTGAAATTTGATAGTGTCGCCCAAATTCAAAAAGGAGGCCTGCGCTTCGGGTACAGATAGCGATAAACGCATTTTTTTATTATCCTGAAGCACGAGTAAAGGTAAATCCGAACCTTTGCCCGACGGCCCTACATAAGACCCCACCTCTACATGACGTTCTGTAATGACTCCATTAAACGGAGCACGAATTACGAGGTATTCCGCCATTACCTGAACTTCGATATAAGCCGATTTTAAAGCGACTAATTGCGCTTGGTCAGCCGCTTTTTTAGCTATAATCTGATCGATAGCATCCTTTGCCACAGCACCTTCGGTTTCATTGGCTCGAAACAATCGATCGTAATTCGTTTTTGTTGCGATATAAATCGCCTCCTGCGCTTTCCAACGGGAAAGCGCAGCCGCCAATTGTGCTTGGATTTCAGGAGCTTCTAGAATCATCAAAACCTGCCCTTTAGTTACTTGAGACCCCATATCAACAGACAAGGTCTTGACAAAACTATTTACTTTAGCATAAATGGCGGTCTGTTTGTCGGGAATCAACTCCCCCATGAGCTGTAAAAAGGTCAACGGATTGGTTTTTTCTATAATAATCGTTTCAAAATTGGGCTTCATACCCATCTCCATCTTCGGGGTCTCCACCTCTTTCTTTTCTGAATTACAGGAAATAGCAAAAAGCGACATTCCCAAAAAAGTATAATATATAAATTTCATCTTCTACCTGTCTTTTAAGTGATTTAAAACCCTGTTCAAATAGAAATCCAAACACGGCTTTGATCACGTTATTTAAATTATTTTTTAATGTAATAAGCACTGTCTTTGTCTTCCGGGTCTAAAGAAGGTGATTGTATAGATGATTTGCCCTGTATCCATACAAACATCATCGGCAGTAAAAACAACACACTAAATGAAGAGGCAAACAAACCTCCAATTACCGCACGTGCTAATGGCGCCACTTGATCTCCACCTTCACCATGACCAATAGCCATCGGTAACATTCCTGCCATCATGGCCAAAGTCGTCATTAAGATTGGTCGAATACGCAGCGATGCCGCTTCGATTGCAGCATGTAAGGCCTGACCGTTTTGCATTCGCAAGGTTTCAGCATGACTGATCAACAATACCGCATTGGCAATAGATACTCCTACAGACATAATAATCCCCATATAGGATTGTAAGTTTAGCGTTGATCCGGTTAGATTTAGCAATAATAAAGCCCCCAATATCACAAAAGGAACCGTAGTTAAAATAACTAAGGAAACCCTAAAGGACTGAAAATTGGCCGTTAACATTAAAAATATCACTACAATAGCCATCAATAAACCCATGGATAAACTATCCATGACATCATCGAGCACCGGAGTCATTCCCGCAACTTGAATATTAACTCCTTTAGGCAATTCTCCTAAAGAAGCTATAGCTGCTTGAACATCTTTTTGCGCCCTTCCTAAATCGGTTTTATGAACATTGGCCGTTACAGGCGTATAAGCCATAGTACCGAGATTGTAACTCTCTCCAAAAACTTTTGTAGGAATCAAGGTTGCTACATCGCCTAATACTGGTCGATCTGCATTTTTCGTCAAGGGAATTTTCAATAATTCCTCTTGGCTGTTTAGCTGACTCTGTGGCGTTTGAATCTGAACATCATAGGCTATCCCCATCATGCCTTCAACCCACATATTTTTATTGGTATATCGGGATGAAGCCGTACTAGGTATTAGGGATTTGGAAATATCCTGCACATCCACTCCCAATTGAGCTGCTCGAACACGATCAATTGCAATCTCTATTGCTGGATAGTTTAACGATTGGGGAATTTGTTGATCCCTCAAATATTCAATCTCCTTGAATTTAGCCAATAACTTATTGGCATACATCACATTCATCTTTTTCATCATCCCCGAAAATCGAACTTCAATCGGAGTATTCGTTCCCTGACTTAAAATTTTCTCGGTTAATTCAATCGGCTCAAAAGACAAGTGAAGCTCAGGCATTTTTTTTGCGATATGCTGCCTGATTTGATCTTTCAGTACGGCTATATCCCCATCAAAGTCTTTTAGCGCAACCTGCATTAAGGCTTCATGAGGTCCTGCATTATACAGATAAACCGGACTCACTGCAAATGAAGATGGATGTTGTCCAATAAAAACCGATGAAATCGCAATGTGTTCTTTACCAATCAAAGTTTCCAACTCTCTGAGGACAGCTTTTACTTTTAATTCGGTTTTTTCAATTCGCATCCCTTCAGGAGCTTTGATTCTTACCTGAAACTGACTGGAATTAGCCGTAGGTAACACATCTTTTCCTGTCCAGCTATACATCATAGCAACCGTTAGCGATACCAATACCAAACTCAGGATCAACAAGATTTTACGATGCGGCATGATTCTATTTAAAAAAGCCGTAAATCGATCTCTTAATCGGTCAAATCGTTCGGGTTTGTTGTGTTCTTCTTCCGTTTTGGCTTTCATCATCCAATTGGCCATGACGGGTACAAATGTTTGAGATAGAAGGAAGGAAAACAACATCGAAAAACCAATGGCTAATGCTAAAGGCATAAATAACGAGCCTGGAATTCCCGTCATCATAAAGGCAGGAGCAAAAACCGCCAATATACACAGCAATATCAATAATTTAGGAAAAGCAATTTCCTTACAGGCATCCCAAATCGCTTCCGCTTTGGTTTTTTTCATCGCCAGATGCTGGTGGATGTTTTCTATAGTCACCGTACTTTCATCAACCAATATCCCAATCGCCAAAGCCAAACCAGATAAAGACATAATATTGATGCTTTGTCCAAAGAGTTTTAAAAACAATACGCCCGAAATAATCGAAATTGGAATCGTTAAAACCACTATTAATGCCGCCCTTCTATCACGTAGAAACAGTAAAACCATCAAACCGGTCAAAATTGCGCCCAAAACTCCCTCGAGAATCAAACTTTTAACCGCATTAATCACATAAACGGATTGGTCAAATTCATAGGATATGGAAACATCTTCTGGTAGGTTTTTCTGAATATTTGGTATGGATGTTTTTAGTTTATTAACCACATCCCAAGTCGAGGCATTTCCCGCCTTAGCTATGTTGATGTACACAGAACGTTTACCGTTAATCAGTGCATAACCCGTTGTAATGTCGGCACCATCTTTTACTGTAGCGATGTCGCGGATATAAACATTGTCCACAGTACCCTTAAAAATCGGAATGTTTCCAAAATCCTCTACGTTTTTAATGGTGTTGTTGGTTGGCGTCAAATAATTGATGTCGTCAATATAGAGATTGCCAGACGGGGCTGTAATATTATTTCTACTGATCGCTTCAACAATTTGATCCGGAGATAATTGATGTGCTCGTAATTTATTGGGATCAATATTGATCTCCACGGTTCTCGGACTTCCTCCAAATGGTGGCGCGGTAGTCAATCCAGGAATTTTAATCAAAAACGGACGCGCCGTAAAGTTGGCAATATCCTGTAATTGATTATTCGTTTTTGAATCACTCCTAAAAACCAATTGTCCAATCGGTTGTGTTGATGAATCAAATCGAATGATAAATGGTGGCGGTGCACCCGGTGGTAAAAACACCTGCGAACGATTCGACAGCGCATTGATCTCCGCTATGGCTTGTGCCATATTGGTTCCTTCATAAAAATTAATTTTCATCAGAGTAAGTCCCTGAGAGTTTTTGGTTTCAATACTTTCTATACCACTAGTAAACAACATCATGTTTACATACATCTTCGTAAAATACCCCTCCATTTGTTGAGGCGTATATCCGTTAAAAGAGTGCGCGATATAAACCACAGGTAGGTTCATCTCTGGCAATATATCTACCTTGATTTCCTTGGTAGCTTTAATTCCAAAAAACAGCAAACCTATCACCAATACCATAATGGATATTGGCTTGCGCAATGCAAAACGGATTAGATTCATCTTTTCAGGCTTTTAGTTTCGTTCAACAATAAATCTAAATCTCCTGTAGCCGCAGCTACCATCCACAGTGCTTGCCACAAATTGCTTTGAGCTATTTCTGCATCGATTTCCGCACGATGCAACAAATAAATCGCCTGTGTTAAATCGACTATGGAACTGAGTCCGTTGGTATATAAAGCTGTATGTTGTTTATAAGCCTTCGATGCTGCGGTAACTTGAATTTTCGTTTGTTCAAAAACTCCCAATGCGTTATTCCACTGCTCTTTGGTCAGTTCCTTTTGAGCTTTAAGGTTCTCAAAGGCATATTGATAATCCTCTTGAAGTGATTGGGTAATGTATTTCTGCTCTTTTACTTTTGAAGATTGACGCCAGATTGACGTTAAATTCCACGTCAAATTAAGTCCAACGAGGTAGTTCGTTCGATCAATACCCACACCATCGTTATATGATTTTGAAAAAGCCGTATTGTCTTGAACATAGTTCCAGTCAAAACCCGACCCTCGCCCTTGAACAACTCCAAATAAGGATATGGATGGTTTTTGTAAAGCGGCAAATACTTTTTCTTGCTGTGCACTACTTTCTACCTGGCTTTGTTGCCATTCCAGAACGGGATGATTCTCTATAGGCCGTTCGGAATCGGAAAAGTAATTTGGAGTTTGATAGACATATACGCTGTCTAACTGAAACTGTTGATATTTATCTCCTATCAAAATAGCCAAGGATTTTGAATATTCCAATTCCTTATCTAGTGCTTTTATTCGAGCTGCTTGTGCCTGGGAAACCTCTGCCTGAGCTGTTGCGAAATCGACCTCGGGTATCAAACCGCTTTTGGCACGACTTGCAGTTACGGTTTCCATAACCAAAGCCCGTTCCACGTTGCGTTCCTGTACAAACTTGATCCGTTGTGCAGCTATTAAATTAAAATACGCTGCCCCCACTTTTACTTGATGTTGGAATCGCAATTGTTCCAAATCCTGTTGCACGACTTGCTGCTTGGATTGAGCTGCATTTACCTCATTTTTGATTTTTCCAAAGGTGAAAAAATTCCAGTTGATATTCGCTAAGTATAACGACCCAAAAGCGGCATTCCAATTTTGCTCTTCTAAAGGCATAGAAGACGCAGCAGATCCCAATCCTCCATAACTATATAAAGTCCCATTTTGCGCATTTATGGTTCCATAACTCTGCTGAGCAGCTAGCGTAAAATCGGGTAAATAGGCCCGTTTGTTAAAACGCACATTTTCTTCAGAAGCATTGACAGCGGCCTCTTTCGCTTTTATTTTTTGAAAATTCAGAACGGATTGTTCCAAAGCATCAGACAAATTAAGGGTTTGCCCGTGTAGACTAACTACCGATAAACACCATAAGCTTGTCCATGCAAATAATTGCATTTTCATCATGTATAATTTAAAGATTAAACCATAGAAATTGTGTTAGCCATTCTAAAAGAAGGCTAGATTAATTCAATGGAATAAAATCAAATTCGATAAACGCAGTGGAATATATAGAGCGGATTGCTCGGAAGCGGAACAGTATAGGATTGGTAATTGAAAAACGGAACCTTTTCCTTAACAGCGCTAACTTCGAAAACCGCTCCGAAAAAACGATGAGGCAAGGCGTCTCCTAAAAACTTAGCACTAACATCCATCAGTTTTGGAAGTGCCGTTTTTACATTGAGTTTAAAGTTTTTTGCAACTTCTTTACAACAGTCTTTGTCTGAATTCGACATTTCATCAGCAAGACAAAATCCGCATTTACCTAAAACATCTCGATCAGATTCGGAAAAAGAGGTGTTTTGTTCTACCCCTTTACACCAATGCGTATAAGTAGTAAAGCCGGAGCATACTACTAAATACAAAATCGCCAAAAAGAAAACAATAACCTTTTTCAATGTCCTTTACTTAGGCTACAAATGTAAGTCAATACCCTTTATTTGATTGGTTATTAAAGCGCATCAATTGGTGTTATTCGGACATGCTTTTTGCGATTTGTTTGTCTATTCTTTATGTTTATCTATTTACCTACTCTTCTCGGGCGGTTAATTCACTGATGCGCCGAATAATAAACAGTTCGTCCATTTGGGTATTGACATAAACTAGGGATTGCTGATACAATGCTAAAGCGGATTTTTTGTTCCCTACCTTAACATAAAGGTAAGCCTGACCGCTATAATACATAAATTCATGGTTTTTAATTTCCTCTTGGTTCAACTCTTTTAGCTTTTGAAGACCTAACTCGGGTTTTTCCACAAAACTCTCCGCTATAATGCGATTGAATTGAACGACAAAGTTGTCTGGCTTTAGTAGTTCCAGCTGCTTGTATAACAAAACAATCTTACGCCAGTCTGTAGCTTCAAAGTTAATAGCTGTACAATGAATGGAAACAATAAGGGCTTCGATATAAAAAACGTTTAAAATTTTGTTTGAAATATCTCTTTGCAGATAATAAAATCCTTCTTCAATAAACGTTTTGTTCCATAGACTGCGGTCTTGCTCTTCTAAAGTTAACCAGTCACCTCCCTCTGATATACGCGCTGGGAACCTAGCGATATTCAAGAACATCAGTGCGAGTAAACTTCGGGTTTCAAAATTGGACGGATCACTTCTCCATACGAGTTTTGTTAGTCGGATAGCCTCAAAACACAAATCCATATTGATTCCGTTTTTTCCTTTAGTTACTTTATAGCCCTCGTTAAACATCAAGTACAAAACCTCCAAAATGGGTTTTTCATCTTTTGCAATTTGTGCCGGCGAGTTACTAGTCCGTGGAGGATGCGATTTTCTCCACAGTGCTTTGATTCGAGAAATCGCTTTTTTAACCGCTTCCTCCTTCATCAAAAGAGCATTGGAAATTTCAGAAACACCAAAACCACATAAGACATGAAGACTTATTGCTATTTGGTTTTTTTGCGACAACTCAGCATTACAACAAAGCATTAATAGTTCCAATTGACTGTCAATCACTTCTCCTTCTGAAAATTCTGACGCTACTTGATGTACTTGACTCGAATTATCAATCCCATAGTTATTTTCCCATTTTTTAGTGCGCTTAATAGCATTTATCGTTTTGTTTTTAGCCACTTTCATCAGCCAGGCTGTCGGATTTTCAGGCATACCCGAAAACCGCCACCGAACAACTGCCGTTTCAAAAGTATCTTGAACGGCATCGGCAATGATATCTAAATGTTGTACACCAAAAATTTTAGATAAAACTCCCATCATCCTTCCCGAGTTTTCCCGAAAAAGATGGTGGGTTAGTTTATCTATATCCATATTATTCGTCTGATTCATCTTCGGTTTGAAATACTTCTCTAATTTCTATGGTTGCACCATGATCTAAGGCTGGACATCCCTTACCTATTTCCGTAGCTTCTTCTAAGGAATCGGCCATTAAAAAATAAAAACCGCTAATGCATTCCTTACTCTCAACAAAAGGTCCATCGGTTTGGACTCTGTCCTTTCCCTTAATAGATACTCCCGTTGCATCCAAAGGATTTCCTCCTTTAAAACGCCCTTCTTCAATCAATTGTTCTACCCAATTCAAATGTTCTTCAATCTCTTCTTGCATTTCTTGAAGGGAATGACTGCCATAATCGGCCTGTTCGCGGATTAATAATAAAAATTCTTTCATAATCTGTTATTTTTTTGAGTTAAGGGTATTCAAAGTAACTGTATACTTTTGTTATAAGACAACTGACCTTCAAATTTAGGGACAAAAAAAAAACAATAAAACAATTTATTTATCTTTGGATGACATTTAATTCCCTTTAGTCGTCGTGAAAACTCATTATATACCTTTAAAGCAAGTAGTACCCAGTTTGTGGACTGGTGGAAGTACCTATCAATACTTTCTTTATCCGAAAACTAGTAGTTATACCGAGAAAAATTTTTTGTTTCGTATTAGCAGTGCTACTATCGAACAAACACCTTCTGTTTTTACACAGTTTACAGGATATACCCGCTATTTATTAATGATGGACAATGATCTTGATGTAACTGTAAATGGAATCCAGAAACTTTTTAAGAAACAAGAAACTTTTTTGTTTAGCTCCGACGACACGGTCATCTCCAGCTCTTTGGGAACAGACTTTAACTGGATGGTTAGCAATCAAGTTACCGCTCACCATCTAGAAGTAACCCATAAGTCTCAAAACAGCAGCAGTCCCTTCATACTTTTATATGCTTTAGAATCCGTCGACATCCGCATACAAGAGCAAAATTATAGACTTGAGAAGTTGAGTTGCCTAATCATCGACAATCCAGAAGAAAAATTGATTACCATCGCTATTGATAAACCCTTAGTCTTTATGACGCTTACTATCTAAATATTTATGCCGCTCAACGATACTTTAATACGTTTCTATCATCCTAATGATCAAACCGAATTATTACAGCTGCTGACGCTCAATACACCTAAATATTTTTCGCCCGAAGAGCGAGACGATTTAGTCGATTATTTAAACCATCATATCGAGCAGTATTTTGTATTAGAACTACACGGTAAAATAGTGGGTGCTGGAGGTATCAATTTTTCAGAAGACCGCCGTATAGGTAAAATTAGTTGGGACCTTTTTCATCCAGCCTATCAAGGTAAGGGCTTGGGTTCTCAATTAACTCGATTTAGAATTGAGCTTTTACAAAACTTAGAGCATATCGAGACGATTAGCGTAAGGACCTCACAAGTTGCGTATCTTTTTTATCAAAAAATGGGATTTGTTTTGTTGGAAATACTACCCGATTATTGGGCAAAAGGTTTTGATTTGTATCGTATGGAGCTGCCCTCAACAAAGCAACGTTAGATTATGATTATCTTTAGAGAATAAATTATTAAATAAAACACCTGAAATGACAGACTTTGTCGCCATAGATTTTGAAACTGCCAATGCCAAGAGAAGCAGTATATGCAGTCTCGGACTTGTAGTGGTAGAAAACAACATGATAACCGATCGTATCTATAGTCTTATTAAACCCGAACCGAATTTCTATACGCAATTCACTACAAATGTACATGGTTTAACATTTAATGATACGGTAAGATCACCTGCCTTTTTTGATGTATGGGCACAAATATTAGCCAAAACTAAAGACCTGCCCTTTGTGGCGCACAACAGCTCTTTTGATTCCAGTTGTTTGAAAGCCATTTATGAATCGTTTGATGTGCATTATCCTAATTTCGAATTCCATTGTACGCTAAAAACTGCCCGCCAAAAGTTACCTCATCTTCGCAACCATCAATTACATACCGTTGCACAACATTTTGGTTATGATTTAAAAAACCATCATCACGCTCTAGCCGATGCAGAAGCGTGTGCCGTTATCGCGAATCATTTATTATAGGTTAAAGCCTTAAAAACAACTTGTAAAAACCACAAATCTATATTTGGTTTATGATGAAAATAGAAACCCAAGTTACCATACATGCGACTCCCGAAAAAGTTTGGGGAATCCTAACCGATTTCAAGCGTTACCCGCAGTGGAATCCCTTTATTAAATCAATAGAAGGAAATGTTGCAGTGGGAAATACTATAAAAATAAGCTTACCCGATATGACGTTTAGTCCTCAAGTCTTAGTTTTTGAAGAAAATCAAGAATTAAAATGGTTGGGTAAACTCTTTTTAAAAGGAATTTTTGATGGGGAACATCGTTTTTTACTAGAAAAACTGCCCAATGGAGACACTCTTTTTACACATAGTGAGGCCTTTTCAGGTTTTCTAGTACCCCTGCTCAAAAACAAATTGGAAAATAATACCCGAGCTGGTTTTGAAGCGATGAATCAGCAATTGAAAATACAAGCAGAGTCTTAAAATACAAAAGCCCTTTCGCATACGAGCAAAAGGGCTTTTACTTTATTAAACTCCCAACGAAAGCAATGTATAATTACGATTGTTTTTTGACGAATTTGGTTAAGATAACGATGGTTTGACCGTCAACCTTTCCTTCAATTTGTTCGGTATTGTCGTGGACTAAACGGATGTTACGTACCGCAGTTCCAATTTTAGCGTTTAAGGTAGATCCTTTAACGTCCAAATCTTTGATTAAAGTCACTGTATCTCCTCCTACTAAAATATTACCGTTACAGTCTTTGTGCAAATCAACACCCGCATCTCCTTCATGATCACCAGTTGCTTTGGCCCAAACCGTCATGTCTTCGTCCAAATACATCATTTCTAAAAGATCGGCTGCCCAACTTTCATTTCTAAAACGGTTTAACATTCTCCAAGCAACCACTTGTACTGCAGGAACTTCGCTCCACATAGAAGCCGTTAAGCAATTCCAATGTTTCGCATCCAATTCTTCTCTTTTTTCGATTTGTGCTGTACATGTATTACAAATATAAATTTCTCTATCTGTAACATTACCCGAGGTAGGTGGTACTTCATAAATCACTAAGTCGCCTGTAGCGCTACATAACTCACATTGATTCCCACTTCTTTCCTGCAATTGCTTTTCGATTTTCATATTTTTTTATTTTATACTATTGTTATACAACGCCTTCAGAGTCTGTTTCTATATCCATAATCAAACAAACTACTACGACACTTTTTTAAAAGATTTTATTTTTAAAGGCGTAAAGATACTTTGAATAAACATTAAATAAAAATCCAAGGTGTTTTAACCTCTAAAAGTCGTTAATTTATCAAAAAGACCATGGGTCTAATTTCCTATTAGCAACTGCAAACCTTATAAAAAAATAACACCTGGTCTAAAATTTTCATATTCGGGCTATTTTGATTAAAATTGCAGTTATAAATACCTCCCCACAAATGGAAAATAAAACGTTGATTAGAGAGACCTTGGTCTTACCCGAAAACGGAAAAAAATTGTTGTTACATTCTTGCTGTGCCCCTTGTGCCGGTGAAGTGATGGAAGCATTAATTGCCTCCGATATCGATTTTACAGTTTATTTTTACAATCCCAACATACATCCTAAAAAGGAATATGATTTACGCAAAGAGGAAAATATTCGTTTTGCTGTAAAACACAACATTCCCTTTATAGACGGTGATTATGACGTGGAGGATTGGTATGCCCGTGCAAAAGGGATGGAACAAGAACCGGAAAAAGGCATTCGATGCACCATGTGTTTTGATATGCGCTTTGAACGTACTGCCTTATATGCCTATGAAAATGGTTTTGACATCATCAGCAGTTCGTTGGGGATTTCGCGATGGAAAAACATGGAACAAATCAACAAATCCGGTGGTTTGGCCGCCAGTCATTATCCAAATATTACCTATTGGACCTTTAATTGGCGTAAAAAAGGCGGTGCCGGTAGAATGTTAGACATCAGTAAACAAGAAAATTTTTATATGCAAGAATATTGCGGTTGCGCCTATTCGTTGCGCGATACCAATCAATGGCGTATGCAAAACGGTCGTGACAAGATTGTATTAGGCGAAAAGTACTATTAATTCTAACTGACGTCATCAAACATATTATCTGATAGCCCGTATGGAAATCCAAAATGTAGAGTTTAAAGCTCGTGTGCAACAGCTCGATTTTTATGAACAAAAATTACTAGCCCTCAAGGCGGTTCACATCGAATCACAACAACAGGTGGACACCTACTTCAATACCAAACAAGCCCGTCTAAAGTTGCGCGAAACCGCTGGTCAAAATAGTTTAATTCACTACGACCGCCCCAATACGAGTACTGCAAAACAATCGGAAATCATCTATTTTCAGCATCTACCCGATTTGGCATTAAAATCTATATTGTCCACTCACTTAGGTATTAAAACCGTTGTTGATAAAACAAGGAGGATTTACGCCATTGAAAATGTACGGTTTCATTTAGACCTTGTTCAAGGACTCGGAACCTTTATTGAGGTCGAAGCCCGAAACGAAAACAATCAACACACTACTGAGGAACTAAAAAATCAATGCGCTTTTTATTTTGACGTTTTCAAATTACACGAAAAAAACTTAATACATCTATCATATAGCGACTTAATGGGCGACAAAAAGCCGGTATAGATTGTTTTTATTCCCAGTGCATGTACTATCTTTACTATAAAATCATTTATTTTTAGTGCATGCTGAGTTCCACCGGAGGTAATAGAACCTTTAGACACAATCTTTTATTGGCCGTTTTCTTCGCTTTTGTAGCGGGAATTATCAATGTATTTGGTTTTTCTGAATTGGCTACTTTTACAACAAATATTACGGGACATGTAGGAGAATTGGCCATTGCTATTGAAAACAATAGTCCCAAATCGCAACTAGTAAAAATAGTCAGTTGGATCGGTTGTTTTGCGTTGGGTTCCTTCATCGCTTCTTTATGTACTAATTTCTTTTCTGGAAACAGCATTAAATTCTCTTATGTACTGCCTATTATATTGGAGATAAGCCTGCTTACAACTTGCCTTTATTTACATAGAAATTACCCGCTCGCTGAGATAATCGATTTGGAAATCCTGTTGTTATTTACGGCTATGGGACTACAAAATGGCATTGTATCTATGGTTAGCGGAAACGTTGTTCGTACCACACATTTAACGGGTATGGTTACCGATTTTGGAATCGGACTCGGCGAAATAATCATGCGAAAAAGAGGACAAAGAAAATCTAAGCTTCGCAAAATTCAATTAACCCTTTCGATTATCTTTTCTTTTGCATTGGGTGCTATCGTATGTGCGTACTTGATTGGTTATGCACACCAACACGTGTTGTGGATTCCGATACTTCTCCTTCTAATTTTGTTGTTTTACGATTATAAAATACTTGAGAAGAGTGTAGACATGATTCGAGAACGCTTACACGTGGGCACAAAGGAATAGTTAATTTACTACCACATAACTGCCTTTTTCTTCATTTTTAAAAATGGAAATCGAACTCGGTATGCGTTCTTGAAGTTCTTCAACGTGTGAAATGATTCCTACTACCCTATTTTCTTTATGCAAATACTGCAAAGTTTCAAAAACGGTATTGATGCTTTCGGCATCTTGGGTTCCAAAACCTTCGTCGATAAAAAAGAAGTTTTTATCGGCTTTGTTTAAGGCTTGAATACTTTCTGCCAAAGCCAGTGCTAAACATAAGGATGTTTGAAAACCTTGCCCGCCAGAAAGGGTTTTAACGGATCGCGCGTAGCCGTTGTTTAAATAATCCAAGACTTCAAATTCATTGTTGTCGTTTAACTTTAAACTCAATTGATTGCGGGTTAATCGGTGAAAACGCACATTGGCAACATCACAGAGGTTTTGAAGATAAATACTCGATACGTAATTTACAAAACCACTAGCCTTAAATAAATTCGTCATGGTGGTTAAATTCAACGCTCTTTGCTCTAAGGCATTTGCTTGTTCAATCAATTCCTTTTTCTTTGCCATAGCCACTTGAACGCGATGCAATTCTTGTTCTAAAGCACTCGTTTTCCCTATTGTTTGTTCTACTTCAATTTGCAATTGGAGGTATTGCTTTTCTTTTGCATCAAACAAAGACGGATCAAAATTTAAACCCGTTGTTTGCAATTGCAACTCTTCAATGATTTGTTGGCCACGTTGCAACTGGAACTGAAATTGGTTGATGCGCTGTCGTTCCTGCTCGATATTCCAGTTTTTTGCTAAAATACGCTGAACCTCATCCATCTTTTTAAATTGTAAACGATCTAAAGTTTTCTCCATAGTCTCGTTTAAAATATTTTGGTTTCCTCTAATAAACTGCAGCTGATTTTCTATGGTTTCTAAAATTCCAACCTTAGTTGCCAATTGCGGTTGGAGTTCTCGAATTTTCTCTAAAGCTGTTTTGTAACTTTTTTCTACCAATTCGTTTTCGATCGCCAACGCATTTTTTTGAGCACAGATATGTTCTAAATCAATAGCTTCATAAGCTCGTAAATCTAAAGTTTTAAGTTGTCCTTTAAGTTGGTTACATTGCCCTGTTAAGCCGGAAATTTCCATTTCGATTGCACTGATCTTTTTATGGGCCTTTTGAGTACGTTCTTGTTGAGTAGCTAGCTTTTCACGCAGCGCTTTCATAAAAAGCTCTGTTTCCTGAAGTTCCTTTTCCAAGGCTGCAGCACTTCGTTTTTTGTTTTCAAATAATTCAGGACTGCTCGCACTAAATTCTGACCATATAAAAGCAGTTAAGTGTTGGGCTTTCTGGATTTCTAACGTTTTCTCTTCTTCGTTTATATGTTGTTGTTGTTCGACTAAAAAGTCGTGGGTTGAAGCCGCTTTTTGAAGTAGTACTTGTTGTTTTTGTAGTTCCCGTAGCTTTTCTTCCAATTCACTTTTCAGCAGTTTGACTGCAGCCAATTGCTCCGACGCATCAGCTTGGTGATTGATTTGCGGATGTTCTAAAGAACCGCACAACGGACAGGCTTCCCCATCGTGCAAATTATTGGCATAACGACTTAATTCATGAGCGACGCTCCATGCTGTCATTAATTGGTTTTGCTCTGTAATTTGATGGTTTAGTTCTTCATTTTTAGCTGTATAAAGCGCCTCCCAATTCTCTGGTGTCACCTTTAAAGCTTCGAAATCTTTTATGGTTTTTTCGCGTTCGCTCGTATTTGCTGATTTTTTTTTCTGCAGTTGCTCCAGTTGCTTAGTCAAGAAAGCCTGGGTTTGATACCAATTGCCAATCGCTATCCATTGAGACGCATCGATGCGTTCTAATTTTAGTTTATCTAGTTGTTCTTCGCTTTTATGAATTTCTGTTTTAACAGCTGTTTCAACCGTTTCTTGTTCTTTTACAAAAATAGTTCCCTTGTTCAATGCCTCTTGTTGCGTTATTAGACTTGACTCCAATTCTTTAATTTTCTCTAAAAAATCCAAGTCTAAGAGCCGCTGCTTTTGACTGTCCAGTTGTTCAAAAGCCGCCTGCCATTTTAAGAGTTGCTGATTGTGAATGTCAATCTCATTACTCAATCGCAATTTATCCGATACTACGTTTTGCTGACTTTTTAACTGCTGCTGTTCTTCCTCCGCTAAAGTAATTTGTCTATTGATCAAATCTTTAAACGCCTTTTCAACCGTTTCAAATTGTAGAATATCGGATTGAAGTTGATCCATTTCGACTTTTCGACTCGAAAGTTCTTTAAATTCGAGCTTCTTTATACGCAATTCTTCGAACTTTTTTTGAGCCTCTTGCAGGGTTTTCCATTCGGTTTCTACGATTGCAAAATCGCTTTTCAACAATTTTAATTGTTGCTGAGTTACTTCCAACTCGGTTTGCTGTCGTTGAACCGCTTCTATAGAAATCTCCTCAAATCCGGATAAAACCCCTTTTAGGTTCTCTATTTTGAAATTGTTCTCGCGTTGTAGATTGGAAACTTGGGGACTTAAATCAAATCGTTCCAAATTAAAAATCTCTTTCATCATCTTGGAACGATCCGCTCCTTTTAATTCCAAAAACTCTTTGAATTTCCCTTGAGGAATGATGATGGTTCTGCGGAAGTTTTCATAGGTCAATCCCAATACCATAGTGGCATCGGCAGATTCCATAGGAATCCAAGCGTCGTTTTGCCATTCGTAAGCCAAACGCTCCATAGGAGTGGTTTCTTCAAATTTCTTCTTTCGCTTCCACGATACGGT
Source organism: Flavobacterium sp. (assembly GCA_040393465.1). Lineage (GTDB taxonomy): Bacteria > Bacteroidota > Bacteroidia > Flavobacteriales > Flavobacteriaceae > Flavobacterium. The sequence goes on from JBEBUC010000019.1 coordinate 16,243, forward strand.
AAATTTGAATTTTCGCTCTTCAAAATTGGTGAAATCAAATTCGATATATACGTGATTCGATTTCAAATTCAACATATTATACCCGCGACTATCTCGGCTATTCAAACGCTCGGTTTCACCGTATAAGGCCAAACTAATCGCCTCTAATATGGAAGATTTCCCCGACCCTACACCTCCAAAAATACCAAATAAACCCGATTGGGTCAAAGTCGTAAAATCAATGGTTTGCTTGGATTGGTAGGAATACAATCCGTCGATAATCAGTTGAATGGGTAACATATTATATTTCGTTTTGTTGTCCGGTAATTTCTCGGAACAAATTCAATAGTTCTTCGTTGAGTTCTTGCTTGTATTTCGAAGTGAAATAATCGACAAACAAGCCTTCTCTATTCTGTTCTAAATTGATAGAAACTTTGGCTTCGGTATCTTCTTGTCGTTTGGTCAATACAGGTATCACGTGAATAATTCCATCGTGGCTATCATAAAGTCGTTTTAGGTCTTTTGTCGCTAGAAAAGCATCACTGACTATGGTTAACTCTACTAGAGCATAAGGGTGTTCTAACAACCAATTTACCGCTAAATCAATTTGATCGAATTTTTTACGGTATAAAGGTCTTCCTGCTGTTAATGCAATAGGTTGGTACGCTACCGTTTCTCCAGGCGCTGCTTCAATAAGAACTACTTGCTTTTGTTGACCTGCTTCGGCGAAGGAATAACAGAGTGGACTACTCGAATAGACCACGGGGTTTTGATGTCCTCCAATATTTTGAAAACGATGTAAATGACCTAAAGCGGTATATTGAATTTGCGAAGGAATACTATCGGAGTAAACCAAATCGGCATTACCCAATCGCAGTGGTTTTTCCCCCTCGGGTTCTTCTAAAATTTCGCCGCCTCTTTTTAACATATAGAGGTGCGTAGTCAAAATATTCACACCTTGATCATCGCAATATTGATCCGCTAACTTTTTCCAACTGTCCTGTAGCACCTTATTCATTTCTGCTTCTTTATCGGTAGCACCCAAATAGGTTTTCAAGCGCAATTCATTAGCATAGGGAGTTGCAATCACGCGAAGTGGTATTTCTTTATGGGGCAATGCTATTTCCAGAAAACCTCGATCGGTTTTAGTTATACTAAATCCACCATCAATTTTTATGGGACGCAAGACCGCTTGCGGATATCCAACAAATATAATTCCACATTCCAGAGCTAAAGCATCGGGTGCGTCAATACGATCAGGACTGTCGTGATTTCCCGCTATAGCAATAACCGGTCGTTTACCATTATCGGTTAACTTTTTTAAAGTTTTATACAACAACTCCACGGCCTCTACGGCTGGGTTAAAAACATCAAACAAATCACCAGCAACAATTACAGCATCGACCTGCTTGTCGTCTGCAATAGTGCATATTTCTTCCAATACTTGTCTCTGTTCCTCCATTCGTGAAAAAAAATCGAGTCGCTTTCCCAAATGCCAATCCGCAGTATGAAGTATTTTTATAGCCATTATTCCATGTTATACTACAAAGATAGGTTTTTTAGTGGATTTGCGAATTTGCAGGTTCGTCTATTCGCGGGTTTTTGATAGAATAAATCTTGTTTTACCAGGTGAAGTGCTTCAAAAATTTCTTTGTATATCCTTTGTATCTATTTTGTAATTTTGCGGCTTTTGGCCCGTTTTTCAATTGAAGTCATTTGTATATATTTTGTATCTGCTTTGTAATTTCTTAATATTAAATCGTGCGTTCCTTACCGGCATTAATCCCGAAAATTAACAGGGATAGGGAAGCAACCAGCAATAAAATCAAGGCATAACTCCAGTTGTGTGTATAATCGTAAATGACGCCAAACAACGGGGGACCACAACCCGCAATCAAATACCCCACCGACTGTGCCATACCCGACATCTCGGCGGCTTCTTTTCCGCTTTTGGTACGCAATACAAAAAACATCATGGCCAAACTAAATGCCAATCCGCTGGCAATACCAATGCAAATACACCACAATACAATGAGATCCGTTTTAAAAATAATCATTCCCAAAATACCTACCGACATCAGCAAGGCCGTAATCCAGACCAGCGGAACTTGACTTTTCATTCTGCTCGCCCATATCGGACCGATAAAGGCTAAGGGTAATTGAGCAAATTGTATGGTAGATAACATCCAACCGGAATCGACAGCAGACATGCCCCAACTCTGAAGTACTTTGGGAAACCAAGCCGCTGCACAATAAAAAACCAAGGACTGTATCCCCATAAATAAAGCAACACTCCAAGCCAACTTAGATCGATAGATCGCTATTTTTACCCCAGTATGACCAGCATTACTTTGAGCCAAATCACTGCTGTTTTTTTGCCTTTTAAGCTGTGGTAGCCAAACCAACAAAGCCAGGGCAGCCAAAATTATCCAAACGCCAAGCGACCCTCTCCATCCTTGTCCCGTCATTTGTCCAATTTGAATACTAAATCCAGCAGCTAAGGCGGCTGTCAAATTCATAGATACCCCATACAGACCGGTCATCAAACCTATCTTATCACTAAAATTGTTTTTTATAAAAGCCGGCATCAAAACATTTCCAATCGTTATTCCAATCCCTACTAAGCCCGCTCCAAAAAACAAACTCAGCGTCCCGTCCATTGGCCTGATGAATAAACCTATAATCAAAATCATTAACGAGGCTAATAAGGTAGTCTCCATACCATATTTATTCGATATTCTCGGTGCAAAACCCGATAAGGTAGCGAAGGATATCAAAGGTATCGTAGTCACCATACCAGCCAAAAAATTGGACAATTTTAAACTGTTGCTTATCTCCGAAATAACGGGGCCGACAGAAGTTAATGGCGCTCGCAAATTGGCGGCAATTAACAATATTCCCAGTATCATTAAAAAAGGGGTTCCCTTGGAATTTATTTTTTCACTTTCCACTTGCACCGAAATCGCTTTCTTTTTCATCGTTTTATTTGCTTATAATTTCTTTGTTACAAAATTAATATTGTACTTTTATTTAATATTGACAATATTTATACTTAAAACGACAAATTAGATTTATGAAAACAGAAGATTCTTTATTGTTATTGGAACAACTAAACAAGAAAAGTTTTGTTTTACATCAAAATCATTGGGTTTTCCCCGATTCTTTTCACGATCACCCCAAAGGACAACTCATTTTTGTCGAAGAGGGTTTTCAATATTTACATCTCGAGGATCAAGTCTATTTGTTACCACAAAATCACGCGGCTTGGATTCCGTCCAATTTACCGCATAAGAGTTCTTCAACGGCTACTAATGTTTACCTGAGAACGCTGTTCTATGATTGCGAACTAACCGATGATTTCTATGCTCACATACAAATATTTAGCATTCCTCAAGTATTGAGGGAAATGATTCTCTACACGGAAAAATGGTCGTTGAATACGACTCCAAATAGCGCTGAGGAATCCTTTTTATCTGCCATTTTAACGGAATTACCCGCTTTCGCCAAAAATGCTTTAACGCTGAGTATTCCTTTGACTTCTAACGAAAAAATATTGGATGTGGTTCGTTATTTATACCAAAACTATATGCACGGTGTTTCGATTGACGACTTGGCCGAACAAGTACACTTTTCAACCCGTACACTAGAACGCTTGTTTAAAAAGGAAACCGGAATTACGATGGCCAAATACCTTCAATTGATTCGTTGTATTAAGGCTGTTGAATTGTTGAGTAATTCTTCTTTGTTAGTTAGCGAAATCGGTTATCAGGTCGGTTATAAATCGGTACAGTCTTTCAGCAATAGTTTTTACAATTTATTGGGCAAGCGCCCACAAGAATTTTTAAAGAAATAGTTGTTTTGTTCGTTTTGGCAACTGCTAGATTTCCATAAAAAAACGCCTTATCAAATTCCTGATAAGGCGTTGCAATCTATTTATTGGTGATTTAGTTGTTCAATGGTAAAAAACCGTAGTTTTTAGAGTAGTACAACATTTGTTCTGCAAAAGTTTTTGGGTATTCCATTTTAAATGAAATGATTTCTCCTTTATCGTTTGTTTTAGGAACAATAACCGGGTTCACAAATCCTCTATATGGAGCCGATTTGAATTTAGCATTTCTTGCCAAAACTTCTTTATGAATGGCTTGATCTACTTTTACACCGTAGTTTTCAACCAAGTTTTGAGCCGCTTTATAATCCCCTTCCGATTTGATTCTTTGGGTTTCTTTTAGCAATTCTCCGAATAAGCCGTGTAGTTTTTCATAATTCGTGATATTGAAATAGGTTTTTCCGTCGCGAACGATTTTTTCAATCACGTTGTCTTTTTTACCTTTTTCATATACCCAAGCACTAACCCATTGACGGTTTCTCATGTGCGCTTCTTCGATATCTGCTCCCAGATCTAAACGAACCAACTGCGTCATTAATCCATTACGGATATAACCGTCGTAAGCCGCCATTCCCATTTCTTTCCAATTGTCTACCAATCCCATTTCTTGTAATTTAGGATTGTATAAATAATACAGACCCACTAAATCTGCTCTACCCTCTTCTAATGTAGAAGCATAACTCTTAAGTGTTTCTTTTGGTGTACCCACTCCTGGATTGATTTGCCCTGAAGCATGCCCCACTACTTCGTGAAGTGCTGTATGCATTTTATCTGCAATTTCACCGTATTTTTCTTCTAAACGAACTTCTTCCTCATCATTAGCAAATTCTTTTAAACGATCGGATCCACCTGCATGGTTGTAAGCGTCGATAATATTACCTAATGAAATGGATTTAGAACCGTGTTCTGCACGAATCCAATCTGCGTTTGGTAAATTTACGCCAATAGGTGTACTCGGTGAAGCGTCACCCGATTCCGAAGCAACAATTACCGTTTTATAGGAAACTCCTACCACACTTTTCTTTTTATGCGCCGGTAATAACGGAGAGTTATCTTCGAACCATTGGGCATTTTTAGAGATGACTTCCATTTTAGCCGACATGTCAAAATCTTTGATTTGCACAACACTTTCGTAAGACCCTCTATGTCCTAATGGATCGGCATAAACCTCGATAAAACCGTTATTGTAGTCGATATTACCTTCGGTAGCTTGAACCCAGGCTACATTGTATTCATCCCAAATTTTTAAATCACCCGTTTGATAATAACGAATTAAAAGCGCTAAGGCATCGGCTTGTTTTTGATTTTCTGCAACGGATTTTGCTTTACCTAACCAATAAATTATTTTATCAATCGCATCACCATACATACCGCCACTTTTCCATACTTTCTCATACAATTGCCCGTTATCATCGCGAACCAATTTAGAGTTTAGTCCCGTAGAAAGCGGACGTAATGGATCTGCTGGTTTCATTTTATTGTAAAACGCATCAACCTCAGCTTCGGTTATTCCTTCGCCATAGAAGTTAACAGCCGATCCTTTTAAAAGCCCCTTAGATAAATCTAAATTAACTTTTTTAGAATCTTGATTGTTAAACAAAATAGCAACTACTTCTGGAGCTAATTCTGCCTTAGTCGTCGTCATCAATTCTTTGAAATAAGCTTCGCTAAATTCCGCTTTGATTTTTTCGTTGGAATAATGGTGGTGAATTCCGTTTGAAAACCACACTCTTTTTACATAGGTCTCAAAGTTTTGCCAATCCGCCGTAGTTTTGTCTCCTTGGTAATTCACATAAATGTGCTCCAAGGCTTTTCTTATCTTTAAATTGTGCTTGTAATTCTGATCCCAGATAATATCGCGCCCGGCCATTCCCGCTTGACTTAAATAATACACTAAGGTTTGTTCTTTTAGTGTTAGATTTTCCCAACCCGGTACTTGGTATTTTAAAACTTCAATATCTGCAAATTGATCGATGCTAAATTCGAAGTTTTCAATTCCCGCTTTTGTTTCTTCATTTTCCGTTCCGTCTGTTTTTGCTTTGTTACAAGCCAAAAACATAGATGAAGCCAAAACGACGCAAGCAATGGTGTTTAATTTCATAATGTGGTAATTTATTGTTTTTTAGAAACCTTTTACACTCGTTTTGCTTTTTCCAACTGTTTGAAATAAACTGTTTGAAGCAAGAACGATACGCTGTTTACTGTTTGTATTTCAACAAATATATAAAATATCGAAATAGTAGCACATTTTAATTGGGGTTTTAAAAATAGACTAGCTATTTTCAGGTCTATTCACTAGCGATTGAACCTGTCTTGCTATCAGATATAAAAAAAGAAAGCCGCACAAGCGGCTTTCAAAATTAGAAATTCTACTCCATGTTAAAGTTCCGTATAGACAAAAGGTTTATCAATTTTGGGAATTTTAACGATGTGGTAAGGCCTTGTAGGTGCTTGGGTAATTCCACCTACTTCCTCATTCAATCTACCGATTGACACGTCTACTTGTTGTTCATATTCGATAATTTCAACGATATCAATACTGAAACCGCCGGAATTTCTCGTTTGATCAAAGACCGCAACCAGCGTGGAGATGTCAAAATCAATGGGTTGTAGTTCTTGATTGATATGCACTTGATATAACAAATCCTGCCAGGTTAGTTGATTGTCAATAGTGACAAATAATTTATCATTCGAATCTGCTAACTCTCCGTGTGCCATGACACTACTTTGTACGACATTTTCCAATTCCAATTTTACCGGAGTAAATTCAGTTTTTTCATTTAGACTTTCTGTTTCAGTTGTACACGCTAACAGTATCCACGATAGTCCTGCGATTAAAAGAATATTTCTCATTTTTGTTCCATTTTATGTTGATTAATCAATTAATAAATTTCTCATTTCGACCAATTCACCATTACAATACAACGCTAATTTATACAGTCCTCTGAGCTGCCCAGAAATATCAATCACCCTGTGATTTCTACGAACGTCGAGTGAATATAGGCGTTCTTCGCCCATAACTCCATATAATGGTATCAATTTTAAGTGGGCTTCGGAGCCTAAATTGATTTCATAATTGACCTGTACGCTCGTGGAAGCCGGATTAGGAAAAACCTCCTTGAGTGCATTCTGCTTGAAGTGGACTGCAACAGTAGCATAATCTTTATAACCATCGGCCTCGGCAATCACTTCCAAAGTATATTGCTGTTGGCTATTGGCTAATAGCGATAATTCTCTACCACTGTCTATTAAGTTCTGCTCGGCATCGTACCAATTATACGTGGCTGGTTCGCCAATATCATGAGCAGATAGCGTAAGTGTTTCTCCTAAGCTCACCGTTCTGTCAGTACCGGCATCGGCGCGGAAGGGAACCCGCTGTGTTTTATTGATCAAGTAGGTTTCTCCACCAATAAAACGCTGATCTATTGTCTTCCTTTGGATGATATGATATTGGTATTGTTCGGACTTTCTAGCCGTTTCCGCTAAAAAATGAAACTTTAAATTCGCCGTTCCACTATAATGAGGTGGGAGTACCAAGTTTTCTAATCGCGCCTGATTTGTTCTTAACTTAATCGTATTGGGTTGATTTCTAACTATAGAAACCCCTTGTCCTCTGCGTCCATTGTGCGACCAAGCCTGATACAAATTATCACTTAAGATGAGCTGAACCTCCACTTCGTTTAAAGCCATTGCATTCGGTATTTCTCCATCTGGGAAAATATCCAAATCAAAAGCGGTAGTAGTGTCAAAAGGATTTGTTATACGCACAACACCTCCCAAGGCTTGATGGGGTTGAATATTGACAACTGTTAAATTTTTCCATGCAATGTTGTTGTTGTTGCGCACATTGTCTGCCAGAGAAAATACTTCAGTAAAGGTCATCGGATCTTCTGTCGAAATTATTCTGCTCAACAGACAGAAATGCCAAGGATCTGGATTGATATCATGATAATCCCGCGGGTTTGGTACCCTCCAAGGGAAACTCACAAGGATTTCCTGGCCGGGTTGCAAAATCGGTATGGCTTGAGTTCCAATAATTCCTCCCATTGGAATTCCATTGTGAGTGATGCTTCCATCCCAGTAATCGGGCCACATTAAAGAAGTACTGGCTTTAGCCCAGTGTAGTTTTATAGCATCGTTAACTGTCGAGGCTTTTTTTCCTATATTTTTTACTCGAACATATACGTGATTGGCTTGTTGGTTGTGGTATTGCGGGTTTTGATGTTCCTCCTGACCATCGGGTTGATTGCGCACCCAAATGTCTGGACTGTTAAATATAACTGGGCCGGTAGCTAAATCGGGTTCTGCTCCGACATCTGATGTGGAGTTACGAATGTATAAATCGAGATTTAATGTTTCCTGTGCACTTCGTACCGCAGCATAAGCATCTATAAGTCCATAACCCATTTCCCTATTCCAGGTACCGTTAGTTCTATCTGGATGAGATGTATAATTATAGAAATTGGGACTTGGCTGTACTTTTCTAGCTGTGCTTTCGATTATATCACGCACTTGTTGCTCGGTCAATTCGGGATTTACCGACAAAACTAATGCAGCTACACCTGCAACAAAAGGGCAAGCGGCAGAAGTTCCGTTAAAATCTAGCATATAGTCCAGCGGGCTATATCCCCTATTTCCTTGCCTGTCTGTTGTTGCAATCTTAACCCCCGGAGCCACTACATCCAATTTGGGACCGTAACAACTTCCCCATCTTTCGACATCACAAGATGCAGGTGACTTACGCTCCCCACATGGACTCATAGCACCTACGACTAAAATCTCCGGAAAATAACTACCCGGATAACGAACATTCGTATTGTTCTCGTTACCCGCAGCAAAAACCACCACAGTTCCCTTTCCTTGACGCCCCAAGGTAAGTGCATTGCGTATAGCATCGGTAATGATATTGGATGGAGCATAGCCGCCCCAGGAATTGCTAATAACTTCCGCCCCATTTTGCCAAGCCCAAGAAAAGCCGTTAGCTAACTGCATGGGCGTATCAGAAAACTGTAAATTAATACTGATGGACATCAGTTTTGTTTCTGGTGCAATACCGCTTATACCTATGTTGTTGTTCTGTACAGCGCCAACAATTCCCGCACAGGGTGTTCCGTGATCTCCCCGAACTTGTGCAGGGGATGAATCGGTAGTCGCATCATAACTAGCATCGGAAACGTTTTGTTGCAAATCGGGATGATTCCGTTCAAAACCATGATCGAATATGGCTACTTTCGTATTTGCGCCCTTGGAAACAGTCCAGGCTTGCTCTGCGTTAATATCCACACCGGCTAAACCATTAAATTGACCCGTGTTTTTTACTCCCCATTGATCCTTAAAATAAGGATCATTTGTCAATTGTAAATCATGATAGATAAAGGCCGGTTCGGCACTGTCGAATAGCTGGGTTTCAAAAAAATAATTGGCGAACTCCAAAGGATTTCTAGCCGACTTAGGCGGTACCTGAATTACATACCACAACGGCATGTATTTGTTGTAACCGAGAACGTTAAGTCCTAATGCTTCTGCTTGTTGTTGTAATAGGATTTCGTCTCCTGATTTTTTTAACTTGACGTAAAAATTATCCGATAAGCCCAAATGCCCCGCTTCCTTTGTTTTAAACGCGACAAAAGCATTAAGAACCTCTTTTCTTTGATTCAGGTTCTGTATCAATTTCAAATAATCCGATAGACTTATGTTATCGGTCAGATTCATTTCATAATAATAGGTTTCTGCTACTGGGGGTTTCCTTTTGTAAACTTCAACGAGACTGTTTCTAGTGTAATCTTGAGAGACCTTCGAAAACGTCACGTTTTTCCTTTCATAATCAATAACTTGCTGATTTGTATTCATGGATACTCTTTTTAAATCGAGTTCCAAGTAAACCTTCTCACCTTCGTAGTAATAAAAGTGCTCTTGTGCTTTTGTTGCTATTCCTAAAAACAAAACCACGACTAAGAAAAATAATTTCCGCTTCATATTTTAGGTTTTTAATAATTAATAAAAGTTAAAAAATGCCAATTATTAAATATAAATGCATTTTCTATCTTTATAAAAATATAAAAAAAACCTTATTTCCAAAATAAAGACAACAACTTTAACACCCTAAAAACAAAAACCCAAAGAACTAAAGAACAAGGCATTAACATAAAAAACATCATTACAAGCTCGTATAATTATAAAATAAAATAGCATGACAAATAATTTATATAATAATAATAAAATATCATAAAAAAGCCCCCTTTTTGAAAAGGGAGCTTTTTTATTTGTAGTTCATAAGATGAATCCTTCGAAAATCTTATTTTTTCAGAAAATCGTCTGTAAAATGGGAATCGGTATTTGGATTCGAAAATTTTTGATTGTTATATTGTGAAGACCCCCCTTTTGGAATAGACAAGCTCTGCCAATTGGTATTCATCAACATTTTTCCCTCAAAAACGATTTGACCAATATGATAGGGGTAATGCGATACTTGTCTGATAATCGCATCAAATGCGCTTTGCTCTTGACTGCGGATTACCACGGTTTTGTCTAAGTCGGCATCGGTTAATGCCTTTAAGCTATCCAACATGCAATCCCAACCTTGATCCCATTTTTTGATGAGTTCATGTCGATCATAAAATCCGTCGGCAAATTCAGCATCGCGATTTCGATAACTTTTTTCGCCATCTGTTGTCAAAAAATCGGTCCACCTCGACAGCATATTACCACTGATGTGATTGATCAACATCGCTATAGAGTTGCTCGTTTCATTGTAAGTCCAATTGAGTTGGTCTTGGGACAATATCAAAATGGTTTTGTCGCCCAACATGCGGTAGTATTCCAGCTGTTTTATAATACTATCCAATTTTGTTGTATTCATCTATGTCGATTTTAAGTGTTTTGAAATCCTGTTTTTTGCGTTATTATAGGGAGAAGCCGTATTGAATTGTATCATTCTTCCCAGCGTCCATTTACCGTACCACGGTGTTTCATATAAATCCACCGAAGTGGTTTGTTTTATATTCTTTAGAATTTCCTCTACCGTCATTTCTAAGTTCATAACGAGCACCTCAAAAGAGAGTTCTTCATAATCTTTATAAAATTTCTGAGCTAATTTTCCCAATTCATTCCATTTATATCCCACAGCAGGAAAATCGATGCCGGTTATATCTTGTTTGTTTTTTTGCCAAAACAAAACCAACTGTCCCCATCCTAACAAATACGACACCAAATTGTGTAAACTCATCTGAGTTCCTTGAGCATGTCCATCCATCACTTTCCATTGTACTTGGGAAAGTGGAAATCGATGGATTTGTACTTGTAATAATCTATAGTTTTTGTCGATCGCTGCAAGTAATTGTTCTTTAGTAGTCGGAACAGCCATTTTAACCTATTCTTTTAACCAAAGGATGATTTAAGCCGCCCACTTCATTTCGGATGATTTCATAACCTTTTAAACTTCCAAAGAGCTGCGTCAAGTTTTTAAAACCGTAAGCACGTGAATCGAAACTGGGTTTTAGTTTTCTCAGGTTGATCCCCACTTGAGCAATATAAGTTTCGACTTCCTCATTGACCGACATATCAAAAGCTTTGTCAATTAATTTGATATCTGATTTCGACAATTCCTTAATTTCTAAATCTTCTGTGTGACTACTCTCCGCTTTTTTGACCGAAACGACGTTAGCATCCTTAGCTGCATTTCTTTTTCTGGGAATTAGATTTTCACAATAGGTAAATATTTCACAGGATTGCACAAAAGCATTAGGGGTTTTCTTTTCCCCTACTCCCATGACAAAAATTCCCTCTTCTCGAATTCTCTTGGCCAAACCGGTATAATCGCTATCGCTAGAAACGATACAAAAACCATCGACCATTTTATCGTGCAAGATATCCATGGCATCAATAATCAAAGAACTATCCGTAGAATTCTTTCCCGTTGTATAATTGAATTTTTGAATCGGACTAAACGACAAATCGTTTAAAAGGTCTTTCCAACTATTCATTTGTGGGGTGGTCCAGTCTCCATAGATTCTTCTAATGGTAACTTTTCCATATTTGGAAACCTCTTCCAAAATCAATTCAAGAAGTTTTGGTTGTGCATTGTCTCCATCGATTAAAATGGCTATATTATTATTGGACTTCTCCATGATGTTTTATATTTTTTAAATTGTTATTTGTAAAATCGCCAACGTTTTTTAGTTTTTATCTAAAGATAGGAACGTTTTAGTCCCCAAACTCAAATTTACCATCAACAAACTTACTCGAACGACCTCCTCGTCCGTTTTTGGTATCTTCAAAGGACCAAAATGCTTTTACATCGCCTGTTTTGGTGTTGATAATCTGACTCACCGTAAAACCGGTATCTTCAATCCAATTGACAAAAAATTCTTGCTCTGAAATTTGAACATAATTAATTTTCTCATCTCCTTCTATAACTTCATTTTCATCGTTTGTCGTTTTCCAATGCATCTGCGTTTCATCAACATATTCTACCTCGGCAACACGGTCGGGAAAAATAATTTTTCCTTTACGACCCAATAGCTGATATTCCTCTGTGTTTTCCATCAATTTCGCTACCGTTAAATCGGAAGGAAGTGCTATTGACTTTTCTATTTCGGCTACTTTTTTCTGATTGCAAGATGCTAGTAGTGTAGCCACTACCAATCCCATAAATAAGATTCTATTATACCTGTTTGTCTTTTTCATCGGTTTAGCATTTACTCCTTATTTTACAACTGTTCTTTATCAATCCACTTACCGGTTTTTGGAGCTCGATAATTTGCCATTTTCTCTAATAATGATTCCATATTATGGTCGATTACTATCATTTCGCGATTTTCTGCTTTTAAAAAACCTTGAATAACCATATTGTCTATCAACGCAATCAATGGGTCGTAAAATCCCATAACATTGAATAGGGCTACTGGTTTTTGATGCAAACCCAATTGAGCCCAGGTCAACATTTCAAAAAACTCTTCTAAGGTTCCGTAGCCACCCGGTAAAGCGATAATACCATCGGACAGTTCGTCCATTTTAGCCTTGCGCTGATGCATACTATCTACAAGTATCAGTTGGCTGATTTCCGTATGTGCCAATTCTACTTGATGCAAAAAATGAGGTAATACTCCAATGACTTCACCCTTTTTTGATAAAGCACCGTCGGCGACCTTCCCCATTAATCCTACTTTTGCACCACCATATACCAGACCAATATTTCTTTGGGCCAATTCACTCCCCAACGCTACAGCTATTCGTTCAAACTCCGGATTTCCACCCATGCTCGACCCGCAAAAAACAGTATATCTCATCCTTCTTCTCTTTTATAGTACAAAATACAATTTTTAAGCCATTTTTGATGTTTTGACGCTATTTTTTATATTAAAATTATTCTAAATTAGAATTAAACACCACAACAAATACATACAACCCCTTTAAAACAAAGCGCTTACAACTGTTCTAAATCCAATTTTAAAATTTCATCGATTTTACGTGTAACAAAAACTAAAATTGACTGTCTATTACAGTAACAAAAATGAACGGAAAAATTCAATATTCAATTTATAACAAATGAAACTAAAACTAAGCCTACTTTTATTCTTTGGAATACTCACGAGTAGTTTTGCTCAAAACAAAGTAAAGATTTCAGGGAACATTTTAGATAAGGATCTAAAACAAGCTGTGCCATATGCGACGATTTCTGTAAAGGAAAACGGCATAGTGGTTACTGGGGCCATGACCGACGACAATGGGAATTTTATAGTACCGAATTTAGCTGCTAAAAATTACAGTGTTGATATTCAATTTATCGGCTACAAAACCTTGCACAAGCAAGCCGATTTGACCAACGGTAGCGATTTGAATTTAGGTGTGCTTTATATCGAAGCGGAAGCGATAACGCTGGACGGAGTCCATATCGTTGCAGAACACTCGACCATAGAGCAGAAAATCGACCGAAAGGTGATCAATGTCGGGCGTGATTTAACGACCGCAGGAGCTACAGCCTCTGAGATTATGAATAATATTCCTTCTGTCAACGTTGATCAGGATGGTAAATTATCATTGAGAGGAAATGACAATGTACGGGTATTGGTAGATGGGAGACCAACCAATATAGAGGCCTCTCAATTGCTAAAGCAAATCCCGTCATCATCTATTAAAAAAATAGAGTTGATTACCAATCCAAGTGCTAAATACAATCCGGAAGGCATGTCGGGTATTATCAACATCATTTTACACAAAAATTCTAACGACGGTTTTAACGGTTCTTTGAGTTCTGGTGTGACGATGAAAAATGAACCCAGAGGAAATACCACTTTAGATTTAAACTATAGAACTGGTAAAGTCAATTTCTTTGGAAACGGCGGAAACAACTTTGGTAAATCATATAATGGCGGTAATATGTATCGTTTTGACCAAAAATCATCTCAAGTCCTTACTATGAATAACGATAACGATTCTTATCTGTATAAACTGGGTATGGATTATTTTATCAACGACAACAATACTTTGTCTTTTTACACAAACCAAAATACTATTGACGGTATAAGTGAAGTGCGTACCGAAATATTTTATCCAAAAGGTGTTTTTGAAGATATTGATCAAAAAACCAATTACGATTCTTCAAATAGAAACGGCACTTATAATTTAGCTTATAAACACCTATTCAAAAAAGAAGGTCATACGCTAGACGTTGAAGCAAACTATAGCGACTATACAAGCAAGCAAGTTGCTAATTTTAATACGTTGGAAGGAAATACAACTGATTTTTATAGCGACCATATCGACGACAAAAACAATTTGACTACCGTGAACATCGATTATGTAAATCCGCTATCTAAAACGGCTACTTTAGAATTGGGGGCAGAATCCAGAATTACGCGTTCGGAGAATACTTATCAGTCGAATAATAGCAGACCAGAAACAATAAAGGATTCTAATTATAATTACGACACCGACATTTTTTCAGCCTATATTACCTTCGGTCAAAAATTCAGCAAATTCAGCTACCAATTGGGGGCTCGTGTAGAAAGTTACCAAGTGGACGCTAAAACCAATGGTGCCAAATCCTTTAAAGACGATTATATCACTTTATACCCTTCGGCATATTTGACTTACAATCTCAGTGACAGCAACACTTTGCAATTGAGCTATAGTCGTAGAGTAGATAGACCAGGTTTATTTCAAACCAAACCGATTCGCGAATTTTCTACACCTACAGTAGTCAGCATTGGTAATCCAGAATTAAAACCACAGTTTACGAATTCGGTAGAACTCAACTACACTAAACTGTTGTCAAAAGGAAGTATTACTGGAGGAGTGTATTACCGACGTATCAACGACGAAATCAATCGTGTCGTATATCAGGATGTCGAGTCTAGCAATGAAAATGCGATGATCATGTCTTACGATAATTTTGACAACAATTCTGCTTATGGTTTTGAACTATCAGCTAATTACAGACTAACCACTTGGTGGGATATCCAACCGGCAGTTGACTTCTCATCGCTATCCCAAAAAGGTTTAATCGCCATTAAAAATCCCGTTTCTGAAAAATTGGATTTTATGGAACGCGAAGTGGATGCCAACGCCTTTAATGCTCGTTTAAACAGTAATTTTAAGGTTACTAAAAACTTTAGATTGAATTTATTTGGTTTTTACCGCGGTCCAGTAGATGGCATCCAAATGAACAGTAAAGAAATGTATAAAATTGACGCCGGAGCGCGCTACAGTATGCTAAATAACAAATTGACTTTTAGTTTGCGTGTGAACGATATTTTTGACACGATGAAATACGCCTTTGATTCGGAATATCCATTTCCTCAAAAAGGGCAGTTTCATTGGGAGAGTCAAAACGTTTATTTTGGAGTTAACTATCTTTTTGGCGGTTCAAAAAACAAAGCCATGCAACGAAAATACCGCGAAGACAATACCAAACAAGGTAGCGGTGGAGGTATGTTTTAACAAGCCTATCGTTTTAGTTGGTAAAATGGCTGTTCGTAAAGAACAGTCATTTTTTTTTTAAAGTTTGTTCAACCAAGTTTGCGTTTGTTCAAAAACAAGATTACGCACCGTCTGGCGCGATAAAAACAAGTCGTGTAACCCCTTTTGAGCTACATAATGAGTTACCTTAGTACCCATTTTTAAACCGATCCGTTCTATATCTGCAACGTTTAAAACCAAATCGGCTTCTTGTGCCTGCGGTATCCATTTTTTTAATTTAAGACTTTTATCGGAATGCATCAATAAAATCGGCAAATCTAGCGACTTTTTTTTAAGGGTCGTTTGAGCCGCGGCTACTGCAGAAATCCAGGAGTAAAAAGCCGGGAAAGCATGTATGGGTTTCCACTTTTCATTAAATTCCCATTCGCCATGACAGCGCTTGAGCAAAGATTCTCCATAAGCATCAGAAACCCCTCCTTTGAATGACGCATAAGGGTTTAATTTCATCATCAAATCGGCTACCGAAGGAATAAACGATTTTACAAGCTTGGGCATATTAAAATCCAAGAAGGGCGAGTTAAGAATCAAACCAACTACTCGATCCCGCAAGGCACCATAATGAGCGTAATAACTAACCAATAATCCGCCTGTACTATGTCCCATTAACACCAATTGGGTTTGTGGGTTTTTGTTTTTGATGAAATCGATGGCATAATCTAAATCTTCAAAGTATTCCTTTAGTGAACGGCAAAAATTGGGGTGTTGATGCGCCAATAGCGACCGACCATACTTCCTTAAATCGATGGCATAGAAATCGACTTCTATTTGATTATAAGCCTCCATAAGATGTTCTTGAAAAAAATAATCCGAGAACCCATGAACATAGAGTATGGTTTGGCGAGCAGCCAATCCTTCTCTTTGATTATTTCTCGATTCTATTAATGTAGCCACCACTTTTCCTTCATAGTCAAAAGGAAACTCGCGAATGTGTCGAATGGTATTGGGCGTAGTAAGGTGTAGGTCCATAAAAAAATAAATTACTTATAACAAAGGAGAGAACAATCTAAGAAAACTGTTTTGCAATCTTTTCCAATGGGTTCTTTTATACCATCTTTTGTGGTTGAGTCGAACGGCATGTTCGCAATCTTCATAAAAAATTTTCCGCATTTGAGCGGCGAAATCGGTATCGTAAACAATGGCGTTGACTTCAAAATTCAAATCAAAACTGCGATGATCTAGATTACAGGTTCCAATAGAACTCACTCCGGAATCCGTAACGAAACTCTTCGCGTGTATAAACCCTTTTTGATAGAAATACAGCTCCACACCGGCTTCTAACAATTCTTCAAAATACGATTGTGAGGCCCATTGCACCATCTTAGAATCCGAAACTTGAGGTAATAGTATTTTGACTTTTTTTCCGCTCATAGCCGCCATAATCAGGGCTTGTTGCAGACTTTCATCGGGAATATAATACGGTGTGGTGAACAGAATCTCACTTTTAGCATCATTAATTGCTTTTACAACACTATATAAGATACTCGGAACTTGTGAATCCGGTCCCGACGCTACAATTTGCATGGGTAATTTTTCGAGCTCTTCATGATCGATTAGCGGAAAAAAATCTTCGTTTACCGTTAAGCTCTGTTTGCTACAAAAATTCCAATCCGATAGAAAAATATGTTGCAAGGCATAGGTTGCATCGCCAAAAATACGCAAATGGGTATCTCTCCAATACAGCGCTGGAGTTGTTTTTTTTGCATTGGCATAACGGTCGGAAATATTGATACCTCCGGTATAAGAAATCTCCCCATCAATAATAACGATTTTACGGTGATTTCTATAATTCATCCGATTGGCTAAAGCAATCCAGGTAATTTTATTAAATGCAAAAATTTCGACGCCCGCTTCGCGTAACTCTACGACGATATTCTTTCTAATAGAACGGCATCCAAAGTCATCGTAGATAAACCGAACAGCAACGCCCGCTTTAACTTTATCGATTAAAATGTTTTTAATTTGGTTTCCTATTTCATCGTTCTCATAGATATAATACTCTAAATGTATGTGGTGTTTAGCCTGCTTTAAATCTTCTAATAATCTCGGAAAAAAAGCTTCGCCATTCAGTAAAATTTCCGCTTGATTATTGATCAGTAGCGGACTGTTTTCCATATTTTTATTCGATAATAAACGAATCATCGACCGATTGCTTTCCACCAAAGGGAATTGTTTTTCGGTAAAAGATTTTTTAATCTTTTCCATGCGACTTTCGAAATTCTTTAAAAAGATTTCGTCTGTAGCTAACTTTTTAGAGTACATTTTTCGTTTGCGGTAGTTAATTCCAAAGGAGAAATAAAACAAAATTCCCGCAACAGGAACCAGGATAACCAAAAGTAAATAGGCCAACGTTTTTGAAGTTGAATTGGAGTCGTAAATCACTCGCAACACCACGGCTAAAACAATAAGCCCGTATGTTGCTTCCAACAACAAAAACCAATCTATAGTAGGAATCATTTCAATATTATTTAATCAACATTTTTAGCAGTTTATACCAAAGCAACTTATTCTCGCCAATCCCAACACCCCTTACAACATGCCGTTTTCATTAATCATTACTTGGGGTATCGGTTGTTCTATATCCCAAAACTCGGTAATCAGGTGGTTTTCGAATCTAAAAAGATATACAACCACGGCTCCGACATCGTTTTCGTTCTTTTTTACCATCGAATGAACCATCACCAAATCATTTTGTTCAATCAAACGTACATTTTTAATGATTTTATGTGGGTTGACTTGCACTTCATCTTTTAAAAATTTTTTGAGGTCTTCTGCCCCACCTTTGTAAAAGGGATTGTGGTGCTTAAAACCATCTCCAACATAATTGGCAAATGCCTTATCAATTTCTCCTTGTGTTATCAAGTACAAGAATTGTTTTGCAATTTCTTTTTTAGGGGTAAATTCCATCTGCAAATTGTTTTAATAAGTTGAAATATAAAACTCCCCTCCCAGAATGAAACATCCTAAAATGAGGTTCCCTAAATTTATAAAAATTTGCTGATATAAACCGTTATATTTTAGATAAACTGAATTCGATGCTTGTGTCCATACTACTAAACCCTATTCAAACAAATAATTTAGTTGATTGTCGGTCTCTGTACATCAAAAGCATCAAATTGAGGATGTTTTGTAAAAACGCTAAACCCCATTTTTTCACAGGAATTGATTTCGGCTTCTCGTATGGGATAAAGCGCATGCAGACGAATGTGGTAGTCGCCACCAATATCCAATCGAGACTCCTCTGCTTCTAAGTAAAGCGGTGTACCTACCAGAAAAGCATCCATAGTTGCTTCTTCTACTATAGGGGCTCCAAAACGAATTAACTGTCCGACTACAAACGGGCAAGCTCCTCGCAGGCGGCTAACTAAATGACCTAAGGCTTTGGCCCAATTTTCGTTCTCTGATTGAACCACAATGCACAGTTCTGTACGATCTTGTACCCCTTTTGCCTCTTTATCCAACGATAATCCATAAGTAACCCCGGTAATAAATCCAGGTGCTGGAACATTACGATAAGTCATTACTACAACCAAGGCATCCTCTTTATGCTCTTTTGTGGGATACCAAAACTCTGGGTTTTCCCCAAAAACACTTGTCAATTTATCTAAAAATCGTTCAAATAAAGCATCTTTAGGAGGTTTGACAATCGGATTTAGATAGTGAAATAGATTCATCGTTTTTATTAGATTCTAATGTATAAAAGCTTTTTTGTTTTTAATTTATAACTTGGCTATAAAGGCCGTAATTCCATCGACGTACTTTTTGCCGTGCGAAGTACTCGACAACGACTGGAATCCTTGCAGGTGGCTCGCATTGAATTGAATTAACTCGCTTTTGGGATTTAAAAACTTAACACGCATACTGTCGTCTAAAGTAGTTAGTCCGTCGCGTAATCCAGCGAATAACAAACAAGGAATTGTTAATCGCGATAAGGCATCTTTATACTGCGGTGCACTAGGAGGTAATTTATATTGTTCATCCTTGTATTCCTTAATTACTCGAACTATTTGTATGGGATCAATTACAAATCCCTCTGCGACTAAAAAATCTACTGGGTTTTTCGCTATGGCTAAAGTGGCCATAATACTTCCCATGGAAAGCGACCAAATACCCAAGTGCTCGTATTTGACTTCCTTCTTTGTCCATTGGATGACCGCTGAAAGATCGGTTACAAACTCATCATAATATAAATAATCCTCCTCGATTGGAAAGCTTTGACTTGCACCAAAGCCACGATAATCAAATAAAACCACGGTATAACCCACTTGGACCAGTTCCGATACTTGGCGCATCCAATACGACATGTTTCCCGCATCGCCATAAGCCAAAATAAGGGTGGTTTTGTTGTCTACTTTGGTATTCGGATAACAAATCCATGATTTAAGCACCACAGCATCAGCCGTGGTAATCGCATTCTCTTTGTATTTAAAACCAAAGTCGGAAGGGTGTTCTACGTACTTCTTTTCTGGCTTTAAAGCCCAACTATAGGCACCAAAAAACAGCAGCACTCCTACGTAAACAAATTTATTTAAGACTTTCATTGCGTTGAATTTACAAACCCTTTCAAAGATAAAAATTTATAGCAGAATTGCCGGTTTATAGAATTGTTTATTTGATGAATGTCGCAGGTATCAGCAGCAAACTACACGAACATGATATTCAAAAAACTGGTGAATGAATATTTTTTTTCTGCCTCACCACCGTTGGTTAATTTAAACAACAGTTTCGTTTGTTTTTACTGAATATCGCGGCTATAACAGATAAATAATTGTATTTTTGTTTACATTAAAAAACTTTTAGTATGCAACACATTATTGATCGTTTCATTAGTTATGTAACTGTAGATACGGAATCTGATCCCAATTCAGATGCTTGCCCAAGTACAGAAAAACAGTGGGACTTAGCCAACCAATTGGTTGAAGAACTTAAAAAAATAGGTTTAGAAGAGGTTACTATAGACGACAATGCCTACATTATGGCAACTTTGCCGAGCAATGTAGATCATGACGTACCTACTATCGGTTTTATTTCTCATTTTGATACTTCGCCAGATTTTACGGGAGCGAATGTAAAACCACAAATTGTTCCTAATTACGACGGTGGAGACATTGTCTTAAACAAAGAATTAGATATTGTTTTGTCTCCGAAATATTTCAAAGATTTATTGCAATATAAAGGTCAGACCATCATTACTACAGATGGAACAACACTTTTAGGTGCAGATGACAAGGCGGGTATTACGGAAATCGTAACTGCTATGGAGTACTTGATTCAACATCCCGAAATCAAACACGGAAAGATCAGGATTGGTTTTACCCCAGATGAGGAAATCGGAAGAGGTGCACATTTATTTGATGTAGAAAAGTTTGGTGCAGACTGGGCTTACACCATGGATGGAAGTCAGATAGGAGAGCTGGAATACGAGAACTTTAATGCTGCCGGAGCGAAACTAACTTTTTCTGGAAAGAGTGTTCACCCGGGTTATGCCAAAGGAAAGATGATCAACTCCTTGTTGATTGCCAATAAATTCATTTCTAAATTACCCAAAGACGAAGTGCCCCAAAAAACCTCTGGTTACGAAGGCTTTTTTCATGTGAATCACGTAAACGGTACTATAGAAAAAACAGAAGTTCAGTTGATTATCCGCGATCATAATTTAAAGAAATTTGAAGATCGCAAAAAAGAAATTCTGAAGATTGTAAAAAAAATCAACAAGAAATTTGCCTCAAAATTCGGGGGTCCTATTGTTGACTGTCAGATTGAAGACCAGTATTTCAATATGAAGCAAAAGGTGGAACCGGAGATGCACATTGTGGATATTGCTGAAAAAGCGATGAAAGAATTGGGTATTAAACCGCTTATCAAAGCGATTCGTGGCGGTACAGACGGTGCTCAATTGTCTTATATGGGCTTACCTTGTCCGAATATTTTTGCGGGAGGCCATAATTTTCATGGAAAATATGAATATGTTCCTGTAGAAAGTATGCAAAAAGCGATCGAAGTGATCGTGAAGATTGCAGAGCTTACAGCAAAAAAATAAAGACTTGGTGAACCACCAACAAAAAAGGCACTATCACAAGATAGTGCCTTTTTTATTTCAGGCTGCTTATTACTTAAAATAAGAGCAAAAAAAACCCGCTTTAAAAGCGGGTTTTATATGTTGTCATCAATTTTGATTATGCTTTAGTGTTCAATTTTTGGCTCATTTCCATTGAAATAGCAGAACGCTCCATTTTCAATTTCCCTGACATGGTTTCCAAAACAATAGAAGTTTCTCCTAATTCTGCAATTTTACCGTGTATTCCAGATTTAGTAATAATTCTATCGCCAACTTTGATCATGCTTTCAAACTCTTTTTCTTTTTTCACTCTTTTTTGTTGCGGACGAATCATCAAGAAATATATCACAACAAACATTAGAATAATGGGTAAAAACTGACCTAAATTCCCTAAATTTTCCATAAATAAACTTTAATAATTATTATTGTTTTGGAGCAACATTGGCCTTAATGGTCAATACCTCTTCTCCTTTTTGTGTATTTGTAGTAAGCGTCACTGTTTTTTGTTGTTGACCAACAGAAGGTGTTACAAAAGCCACTTTTAACTTGGAGGTTTCTCCCGGTTTAATCGGTGTTTTTTGATATTCCGGAACCGTACATCCACAAGAAGCTTGTGCATTGATAATAATCAAATCTGCTTGACCTGTATTGGTAACATTAAATTCCGTTTCAACTCTTTCGTTATTTCCTATATTCCCAAAATCATGAGCTTCTCTATCGAATTTAATTTCAGGATAAGCATTAGTGGTTGCAGCTGTTTGCTCTACTTCTGCTTTAGCAACATTGGCTTCGTCTATACGATCTGAAGCATTATTTTGCTTGCAAGAAGCGGTGAATAGCATAATTGCAGCGGCTAATAATAAGGTACGTTTCATAATTAATATACGTTTTTTTGATTACAATAATCCTTTACCGATTTTATTTAATTTGTTATCTGCTTGGTAAGCTTTCGAAATATTATCTAATATTCCGTTGATAAAAATACTACTTTTTGGTGTAGAATACTCTTTTGCAATCTCTAAATATTCATTAATTGTAACTTTAACCGGAATTGAGCTGAATTTTAACATTTCACAAATCGCCATTCTTAAAATAATCGTATCTATTTCTGCTATACGATCCGAATCCCAATTTGGTGTTTTATCAACGAATTCTTTGTTTAGTTCACCCGCATTTAAAAGTGTTTTACGGTACAATTGTCTCGCAAAGTCCTTATCGTCAAAATCTTTATATAATCGCGGAACCAAAATTTGCAAATCTTCTTCCGTCAATTGTTTTAATTGTTTTTGAATCATTGTATTTACCAAAGGTAAATCGTCTAACCACGTCAATTTTGTGTCTTCGAAAAAATCGTATAATTTTTCGTTAGGCGCAATAATTTCGGTAAAAACACGCCAGATAAAATCCCTATCTTCTTTAAAAGAAACTAAACCGCTGCTCATGTACTGTTCGTACAATTCGCTTTGTTTGATCTCGTTGATTAAGATTTGGATATAATGGTCGTTAACCTGCCAATGGCTAACCGCACGCTCGTCTAGGGCATTGGAAACAGAAATCGAGTCTGCCAACGCTTTTAAGACTTGATTATCGACCAGTTTTCTATTGGGATTGCGCTCTTGTGAAGTAGCTAAGTGTTTTTTTTGAGAAACCGCTAGAAAATCTTCTTCTTTTCTTTGAATTTCTATTAAGGAAGTCAGCATTAACAAATACAGATCTTGGATATTTTCTATACTATTGAATAAAAATTTCTCCCCACCTTCTAATCTGTCGGAGTCGTTTTGTTGCATCGAATAAAGGGTTTGCATCACTTTAATCCGAATGTGTCTTCTGTTTAACATACTACTATAAGAACTTTTTGTATTTGAAAAATATTAGATCATTTTCTAACAGTCTGCAAAGGTAGATAAAAAAATATATCGAAAAGCATATCGTCGCTGTTTTTTATTTCTTTCTATATAAAATTACGTATTACTAACTAAATAGTTCACGACCTTGATCTATACCGTCTAAAAAAAGTATATTTGCTCTTTAGTCTTCTCAAGTCTTATTATTTTTATGCTAACTGCATCAGTCTTGAAAGCATTATAAACTTAAAATCTAGAAATCAACAGGATCAATGAATGAGCTTCGCCATTTAAACAAATATTTTTACAAATATAAATATCGCTTTCTGATAGGTATTTTTATCACCATCATCGCTCAGATATTTACGTTATTTACCCCAAAATTAGTTGGAGATTCTATCCGTGCATTAGAGCAACTCAAAGTCCTTAAAGCGGAAGAGGTTAGTGCTTTACTACTTCAAAATATTTTCTGGATTGTAGTAACTACCCTAATTGCTGGATTCTTGACCTTTTTGATGCGTCAAACTTTAATTGTGATGTCCCGTCATATCGAGTTTGATTTAAAGAATGATTTATTCCAACATTACGAAAGGCTGTCTCAAAGTTTTTACAAACGCAACAGAACAGGCGATTTGATGAACAGAATTAGCGAAGACGTTGGTAAAGTACGTCAATACGTTGGTCCGGCAGTGATGTATTCTATCAATACGTTTATACGTTTTGCTGTGGTGTTGGTACAAATGTATTTGATATCCCCCTTACTGACTTTATACTCTTTACTTCCCTTGCCTATCTTGGCTATTTTTATATTTAGGTTGAGCCGACAAATCAACGAACGCAGTTCTATTTTTCAAGCCAACCTATCACAGCTTTCTACCTTTACTCAAGAGATGTTTTCGGGAATCCGCGTGATTAAGGCTTATGCGATAGAAAAAGAAAAACAAGCCGAATTTGAAACCTTATCACAGGAAAGTAAAACCAAGAATTTAAGCTTATCCAAAACCAATGCCCTCATCGGTCCTTTGATGGTTTTATTGATCGGTATTAGTAATTTAGTAGTTATTTTCACCGGTGGTATGATGTATATTAACGGTAATATATCCGATATTGGAGTTATTGCTCAGTTTATATTGTATATCAACATGTTGA
Organism: Flavobacterium sp.; assembly: GCA_040393465.1. Lineage (GTDB taxonomy): Bacteria > Bacteroidota > Bacteroidia > Flavobacteriales > Flavobacteriaceae > Flavobacterium. The sequence continues at coordinate 41,135 of JBEBUC010000019.1, forward strand.
CTTGGCCTGTAGCGTCGTTAGGCTGGGTATCGACCATGATTCAAGAAGCACAAGCCTCACAAAAAAGAATCAATGAGTTTTTACAAGAAGAGCCTGAGATTGTTAACAATACCCCCAACCACACGCCCATACATGGAGCTATTTCTTTTAAGAATGTATCTTTTGTGTACGAAGACACGGGAATTGAGGCTTTAAAAAACATTAGTTTTGAGCTTCCTAAAGGAAAAACCTTAGCCATCCTCGGCAAGACAGGATCGGGAAAATCGACGATTTTATCGTTAATCGCTCGTTTATATGATGTCGATAGTGGTCGTGTTTGCATTGACGACACGGCCATTGAAAAACTCCATCTGGAGGATTTAAGAAAGTCCATTGCTTTTGTTCCGCAAGATGCCTTTTTGTTTTCGGATACAATTAAAAACAACATCAAATTTGGAAAAGAAGACGCGACTGATGAAGAGATTATCGAAATGGCAGAGCAAGCAGCAGTACACGACAACATCATGCGTTTTGAAAAGGGTTATAATACCGTTTTAGGCGAACGCGGACTGACCTTATCGGGAGGACAAAAACAAAGGGTCTCCATTGCTAGAGCTCTTATTAAAAATGCTCCGATTCTTTTGCTCGACGATTCTTTGTCTGCTGTAGATACGGAAACGGAAGAAATGATTCTAAAAAATCTCGAACAATACAGCAAGAACAAAACGACTATAGTAGTTACACACCGCGTTTCCTCGGCAAAAAACGCAGATTTAATACTGATTTTAGACGAAGGTCAAATTATACAACAAGGAAGCCATGAGGAACTTTTAAATTCCGCAGGATATTATAAAGATTTGTATTATAAACAACTTACTGAAAAAGAAATAATTTAAAAAGTTGGTTTTATAAGTTTTTTTTTAGACTTTTGAAAACTAGAAACCAATCAAACTAATTGATAGAAGGATTATGAGAGATAACGAAATGTTAGAAAAAGAGGAAATTTTTTCTAAGGTATTACGCGCAGGTAGAAGAACCTATTTCTTTGATGTAAGAGCTACAAAGGCTGATGATTACTATATTACGATTACTGAAAGCAAGAAATTTACTGAAGATGATGGTTCATTTCATTTCAAAAAACACAAAATTTACCTATACAAAGAAGATTTTGCCGCATTTAAGGAAATATTAAACGAGATGACCGATTACGTTTTATCTCAAAAAGGCGAAGAAGTGATTTCTGAAAGACATCAAAAAGACTTTAAGAAAGAGTTTCAAAACGAGGAGATGGAAGAAAGCCGCAACAGCTTTACCGATATTGATTTTGACGATATTTAAATTATAAAATCCAAAAAAAATCTGAATGTGTTGACATTCAGATTTTTTTTATACTTTTGTGTAATACGATTGGGCAATGATGTCTGCCTCGAACCGCCTTTTGCTGATGACGTCTACTAATGCTAACTTGTCTCTATAAGTTATTAGTAAATGTCGCTATGAAAAACTCCGTAAAAAGCAATAAAACCTCCAAGCACCCTTTACTTTTATTTTGTTCCTATTTAGTTAAATGGACCATTCTTGCAACGGTCATAGGCATCGCCATCGGTTGCTGTTCTGCTTTGTTTCTATATACGTTAGAAGCAGTTACGCTTTACAGAACTCAACATCTTCAACTCGTTTACCTACTTCCGTTTGCCGGATTAGGTATTGGACTACTTTATTTTTACTTTGGAAAATCCGTTGTAGAAGGCAATCACCTGATTCTAGAAGAATACCGCACACCACAAGCGATAATTTCCCTAAAAATGGTTCCGTTGATTTTTATAGGCACGCTAGTTACACATCTTTTTGGTGGGTCGGCTGGACGTGAAGGAACCGCTGTGCAAATGGGTTCTGCGATAGCCGATCAGTTTTCACGCTTTTTTAATTTGAAATCGCTGGATCGTAAACTTTTACTGGCCTTGGGAATTAGCGGTGGCTTTGCTGCCGTATTTGGCACTCCTTGGGCCGGAACCGTATTTGCCTTAGAGATATTAGTAGTCGGAACACTGCGTTACAAAACCGTTTTCCCCTGTTTGGTTGCTGCTTTTGTAGCACACTATACTTGTCTCTGGTGGTCTATAAAACACACCATTTATCCGACTCCAACCCTACCTGAATTATCTGCCTTTCCGATTACTTTAGTTGTCGGTTGTGGAATACTTTTTGGTCTATTGGCACTCCTCTTTATCAAAGCTACCAATCTGTGGAAGATTGGCTTTAAAAAATGGATTCTTTACCCGCCTTTACGTCCTTTTATTGGAGGTATCCTTTTTTTATTATTTTATGTAGCAGTTGGCCATCCTAACTATTTGGGATTGGGTATCCCTACAATAACCTCTTCTTTTGAAAACACTCAAGGCATGGAAGTGTTTTTACTCAAAATACTTTTCACCTCCCTAACCTTAGGATCGGGATTCAAAGGCGGAGAAGTGACCCCACTCTTTTTTATCGGCGCTACTTTTGGAAGTTTCCTATCCCTATATATCCCCCTACCTTTATCCTTTTTGGCCGCGTTGGGATTTGTTGCTGTTTTTTCAGGAGCAACTAAAGCTCCATGGGCCTGCACTATAATGGGAATGGAGTTGTTTGGAATAGAAGCTGCCATATACTTCTTAATTGCTTGCTGGGTAGCTGCTTTTTTTGCAGGCAATCCAAACTTATACAACAGTCCGCCGCATCCGATACTCTCCAAATCGCATAGCTATATCAACAGTTATTGGAAAAAGATTACAATTAGCCGATCTTCCAACCGTTAGCGACTTTTTTGCCCGGCTGAATTAAAACGACGTCTTTGTCTAATCCGACTACACCTAAAACCAAACATTCACTTCTAAAGTCTGCAATTTGCTTTTTGGGAAAGTTAACTACCGCAATGACCTGCTGTCCGATTAATTCTTCCTTATTATACAGACTTGTAATTTGGGCGGAACTCTTCAATACACCAATATCTTCTCCAAAGTCTATAAACAGTTTATAGGCTGGATTTCGGGCTTTTTCAAAGTCCAAAACTTCCAAAACAGTACCGACACGCATATCGATTTTTTCAAAATCTGAGAATTCAATCATATTACAAGTATTAATAGTCAAAGATATATATTTTTAGTAATTTAGTAGCTCAATAAAAACCAAAATGGCAAAAACCGAATCCACTATGCTTCCCCTAGGAACCACCGCAATGGATTTCTATTTACAAGACACCAATTCAAACGATTGGCTCTCCCTGTCTGATGTTCGTGGCTCAAAAGGCACCTTGATTGTTTTTATCTGCAATCATTGTCCGTATGTGCACCACGTTATCGACGAGATTATCATGATTGCCAATGATTACCGCGTTCAAGGAATAGGTATAGTGATGATTTCTAGCAACGACGCCGAGGCTTATCCACAAGACGGTCCCGAGCTGATGACTGAATTTGCATTCGAACACGCTTTTGGTTTTCCTTATCTCTATGACCCTACTCAATTAACAGCCAAAAATTATGATGCCGCCTGTACGCCCGACTTCTTTTTATTTGATTCACAGGATCTTTTGACCTATCGCGGTCAGCTCGACGATTCAAGACCTGGAAACAATATTCCTGTAAGTGGAAGTGATTTGCGAAGTGCTATAGACGGACTACTATACAATAGAGTCATAAATGCTATTCAAAGCCCCAGTATCGGGTGTAATATTAAATGGAAAAAAATTAGTAGTTAATAAAATCTTTACTACCTTTGCCGCGAATTACATTGTTTTTTGGCTCTAAATCCTTGAAAAACTAAGGATTTATCAGTGAATACTAAAAATGAATAATTCGAATTTTAGACGATAATAAATAGAGTAAATAATTAATAAACAAACGTTTTTTTAAACAAAAATCAAACTGCATAAACATCCTCTTTATGTTACACAAAAAATTTTTAAATCGATTTTCACTGAGTCAAGTTATCTTGTCATCGGTAGTGCTTTATTTGCTTCTTGCAGCGTATTTTGTCTTTTTTCAAGGTGCCAGCTATTTTCATTTAGTTTTACCGATTATATTGAATATAATCGCTTTTAATGACAATGCGCAGACCAAACACACTATTCGTAAAAACTACCCTATAGTTGGGCGTTTGAGATATTTATTTGAATCGATTCGTCCAGAGATTAGACAGTATTTTATCGAGGGAGAGTTGGACGGAAAGCCATTCAACAGAAGAGAGCGCTCTATCGTTTATCAAAGAGCAAAAAACGAAAAACAAACCGTTTCTTTTGGTATGCAAGATGACCCGAACCGTATTGGTTACGAATGGGCATCACACTCTATTTATCCAAAGAAAGTAAATATTACGGACTTCCGAACTACTATTGGTGGTAAAGAATGCGCGCAACCCTATAGCGCTAGTATTTATAACATTAGTGCCATGAGTTATGGTGCTTTGAGTAAAAAAGCCATTACTTCTTTAAACGAAGGAGCCAAGCTAGGCGGATTTGCACACAATACTGGCGAAGGTGGAATTAGTGAATACCACCGTTCGGGAGGTGATTTAATCTGGCAAATTGGTACCGGTTATTTTGGATGTAGAGATGAGAATGGTTTTTTCTCAGAACCTTTATTCGCAGAAAGATCGAATTATCCAGAGGTAAAAATGATTGAATTAAAGCTTTCTCAAGGAGCTAAACCCGGTCATGGTGGTTTGTTACCCGCAGAAAAAAACACACCAGAAATTGCAAAAATTAGAAGTATCGTACCTTTTACAACGGTACACTCCCCTTCTTCTCACTCTGCTTTTTCCAATGCGACAGAATTGGTTTATTTTATCCAAAAACTCCGTCAATTATCTCAGGGAAAACCGGTCGGTTTTAAAATCTGTATCGGTCGTAGAGATGAATTTAAAGATATTATAAACGCTATGGTTACTACGGGTATTTATCCCGATTTCATCACGGTAGATGGTGCTGAAGGTGGTACTGGAGCAGCTCCTTTAGAATTTATCGATTATATGGGTATGGCTCTGTCAGATGCTTTGGTATTTGTCAATAGAACGCTGATCCAAAACAACATCAGACAAGAAATTAAATTATTGGCTTCGGGTAAAATCATCTCTGCCTTTGACATCGCTAAAGCAATGGCTTTGGGTGCAGATGCTTGTTATAGCGCCCGTGGAATGATGTTTGCCTTAGGTTGTATTCAAGCTTTACAATGTGATAGCGGACACTGCCCAGTTGGTATTGCTACTCAAGATGAACAATTGTACAAAGCCATGGACATCACAGATAAAAGAGTTCGTGTAGCGAATTTCCATAAAAATACGATGAAAGCCTTTGGCGAGTTTATCAGTGCTTGTGGATATGAAAACGCCAGCGAAATCGACCCGAAAATTTTCCATAAAAGAGTAGAACACGGACTTAACAAAAGTTTTGCTGAAATGTATTTTAGTGATATCATTAAGAAACCGGCAAGTCCTGTTATTTAACAAAAAAAAAGACCTTGATTTCTCAAGGTCTTTTTTTTTGTTGCGGATACGCCTATAGACGGATGGGCAAATACGCGGATAGGCGAATAGGCAAATACGTGGATACGTTAATACGTGAATGGGCTGATAGGTGTATGCGCAGATACATTAATAGGCGAATAGGCGGATGGGCAGATACGCAAATGGGCAAATGGGCAAATGGGCAAATACGAGGATACGTTTAATACGTGGATGGGCTGATAGGTGTATGCGTAGATACATTAATAGGCGAATAGGCGGATGGGCAAATACGAGGATACGTGAATGGGCTGATTGGTGTATGCGCAGATACATTAATAGGCGAATAGGCGGATGGGCAAATACGAGGATACGTGAATGGGCTGATTGGTGTATGCGCAGATACATTAATAGGCGAATACGCGAATGGGCAAATGGTTCATTAGTAAAAAGGTAAATTGTCCAAATCTACATTACCTCCCGATAGGATAATCCCTATTTTCTTAGACTCGTAGCTCTCTCTTTCCTTAATCAAGGCTGCCAGTGCTACCGCACTTGACGGTTCAACAATGATTTTCATTCGTTCCCAAATCAACCGCATGGCGCAAATTATTTCGTTTTCTTTGACTCTTATGATTCTGGAAACGTGTTTTTGTATAATCGGAAAATTGAGGTCGCCCAATTCCGTTTTTAGTCCATCAGCAATGGTATCGGTCGTTTTATTAGATTTGATTTCACCACTGCGAAACGAGCGATAGGCATCGTCTGCTTCTAAGGGCTCACCGCCAATAACGGAACAGTTCGTACCAAAATAATGTGCTGCTAAGGCAGTTCCAGCTAGGAGTCCACCGCCGCCAACGGGTGCAAAGATATAGTCCAAGTCGGGATGGGACTGTAACAGTTCCAAAGCCGCCGTTCCCTGTCCTAAAATTACTTGTTGGTTATTGGAAGGGTGAATAAACGTAGCGCCATACTTAAGAGTTGCCTCTTTTGCCATTCGCGCCCGTGCATCTAAGGTTGGAGCACATTCTAAAATATGGCCGTCGTATCCTATTACTGCATTCCGTTTTACATTAGGCACCGTATAGGGCATGACTATATAGGCTTTAACCCCCAAACTCTGTGCCGCCAAGGCCAATGCCTGAGCAAAGTTACCCGACGAATGCGTGACCACTCCACGACTTTTCTGCTCATCGGTCAATTGCATAATGGCGTTGACAGCACCACGCATTTTAAAGGCACCCATACGCTGAAAGTTCTCACATTTAAAATACAATTGAGATCCTGCCAATTTTTCAATTAATTGGGACGACAGTACCGGAGTATTATGGATATACGGTGCTATACGCTGTTGACATTGTAGTAAATCTTCTTTCATAAATCGATTAGATTGTGCTATAACTCCATTTTTAAAGCGGCAGCCTATAGTTGATTGTTTCGTCAAATTTAGTGTTTTTATTCTAACTTTTTCGACCTGCAATGGGGTGCTGCAATCAAAAGCTAATACGGCAAAAACAGATTACTCCCTGTTTATTTATAAAAAATATTCGAAAATCCCTATCTAAACATCAAATACTCTATATACAGAGCATCCCTAAAAAAAGGGCCGCCTTAAAAAGACAGCCCTCGATTATTAATAACCGTATTAAAACGGAAATTTTATTTTACATCCATCAACTCTACGTCAAAGATCAAAGTAGCGTTTGGCGGAATAACTCCCCCGGCTCCATTGGCTCCATAACCCAAATAAGAAGGAATCACAAAACGCGCTTTGTCACCCACTTGCAACAAGGCAATACCTTCGTCCCATCCTTCGATTACATGACCCATTCCCAAAGGAAATTCGATGGGTTTTTTACGGCTATACGAATTATCAAATTCTTTTCCATTTTCCAATGATCCTTTGTAGTGAACAGCAACAGTTTTACCTTTTACAGCTTGCTTACCATCCCCTTTCACAATCATTTTATATCTCAAACCACTTTCGGTTTTATCAAATCCAGCAGCGATGCTCTCTAAAGATGCTTCTGCTTTTTTACGTTCTGCCAAAGCTTTTTTCTCTCTTGAACCTTCAAAAGTGCGAAATGCTTCCACCGCATTCCATTTTTTAGCTTCGTCACCCACTTTGATGATTTCAACAGACTCGATTGCATCACCTTGAGCGATTGCATCAACGACGTCTTGTCCTTCTACTACATGTCCAAAAACAGTGTGTTTCCCGTCTAACCAAGGTGTAGCGATATGTGTGATAAAAAACTGAGAACCGTTTGTTCCTGCTCCTGCATTAGCCATAGAAAGTACTCCTGGAGTATCGTGGTTTAATTCTGGATGAAATTCATCGTCAAATTGGTAACCCGGTCCACCTGTACCCGTTCCTTGAGGACAACCTCCTTGAACCATAAAATCAGGAATTACTCGATGAAATTTTAATCCATCATAATAAGGTTTCCCCATTGGTATCGCCTTATTTTCTAAATTTCCTTCCGCTAGAGCCACAAAGTTCCCTACTGTTCCAGGCGTTTTATCATAAGTTAGTTTAACTAATACTGCTCCTTTTGAGGTATTGAATTTTGCGTAAATTCCGTCTTGCATGTTTGTCAATTTTAATTTTATATTTTACAAATATAAGCACAATCGCAAAAATAAACTGATAAAGAATTTATAAGTTATTTCTTTTTTGCGTTTTTCATATAAATTCCCAAAGCTATAAGTCCAAGGAAAATGGCTCCTAAGGTTACACCATCCCAACCAAAGTATTTCCATAAATACAACCCAAAAGCAGACCCTACGGCTGTTCCTAAAAAACTAAAAGCCATAAAAACGGTATTCAATCGATTTCTCGCTTCAGGTAATAAAGCATAAATTCGAGTTTGGTTGGAAACATGAATGGTTTGCAATCCCAAATCTATTAGAATAATCCCAACGACTAATCCCACCACTGAAGTTGAGGAAAAATAAAACACCACAAAACTCGCAATCATCATCAATACACCCAGTCCAATAATCTTACGTGAATCACCTCGATCCCCCAATTTCCCAACCAAAGGAGCTGCAAATGCTCCGCACGCCCCCACTAAGCCAAACATACCAATGGTTGCACTATTAAATTCAAACGGCTCTTGGGATAGCAATAAAACCATTGTAGTCCAAAATGCCCCAAATTGCGCAAACGACAAACTATTTAACCACGTTGCCTCGCGCAAAACGGGTTGCTCCTTAATTAAAACTAGTAATGAGGCGTATAACTGTTTATAAGTACCCTTAAACTGCGCACTGTTTATAGGAAAACTCTTCTGAATGATAACTACTAACAGGAAACAAACCGCAGCTGCAATCCAAAACATCCCGCGCCATCCGAGCCAGATTCCAACAAATCCGCTTACGGTTCTCGAAACCAATATCCCAATCAACAAACCACTCATCACGGTTCCAATAACACGTCCGCGCTGTTCGACAGACGATAAACTAGCCGCCATAGGCAATATCAATTGCGGTACTATAGAGGCCATACCAATCAATAAACTAGCCAATTGCAACATCAAGAAATTCTTTGAAACCGCAGCGATAACCAAGGCAATACTCGCACATAAGGTCGTAATGCTTATTTGTTTTTTACGCTCTAATTTATCGCCCAGGGGAACCATAAAAAACAGTCCCAATGCATAACCAGCCTGAGTTAGGTAGGTAATCGTACCCGCTTCAGCTTCATCTATTTTAAATTCATTAGCAATTAATACAATTAAGGGTTGACAATAATATAAATTAGCTACGACTAATCCTGTAGCCGCCGCCATAAACAGCACTTTTGATTTGGATAAACTCATGCGGCAAAATTATTGTTTTTACCGCTATTTCAGCCCATTAATCAACACTATCTTCTATTCCATTTTTCGATAAATAAATTTGTAGTTTTGTAAAAACAACAAAGATGAAAAACTTAATTTTTCTATTTATAGCTATTATCTTAGAGACTATTGCAACAAGCTGCCTCAAGGCCAGCGATAGCTTTACCAAACTGATTCCATCCATCTTTACCGTAATTGGATATGCTGGTGCATTTTATTTTTTGAGTTTAACCATACGAACCATTCCCTTGGGAATAGCCTATGCACTTTGGTCGGGAATTGGGATTGTATTGATTACAGCAGTCGGATTCTTCCTGTTTAAGCAAAAATTAGATATACCCGCTATAATTGGAATCGGCATGATTGTTTTGGGCGTAATTGTCATTCAAATTTTTTCAAAAACCGCTTCCCATTAATCCATTTAACAAGACCGTTGCTTCCTAACAGAAAGGATTGTAAATTTGTCCAAATAATTTTCTACCCATGCGTATCGACATCATCACTGTATTGCCAAATTTAATTCAAAGTCCTTTCGAAGCCTCTATTTTGAAACGAGCGATTGACAAGGGTTTGGTTGAGATTAATTTCCACAATTTAAGGGACTACAGTACCAATAAACACAAGAATGTTGATGATTATCAATTTGGTGGTGGCGCAGGTATGGTTATGAGTATTGAACCCATAGACAAGTGTATCTCTGGATTGCTTGCCGAACGCGAATACGACGAAGTTATTTACATGACACCCGATGGGGAAACCCTCAATCAATCGATGGCCAACGGCATGTCGCTCCTTAATAATATTATTATACTTTGCGGTCACTATAAAGGAGTCGACCAACGGGTACGCGATCAATTTATCACCCGCGAAATTTCTATAGGCGATTACGTTTTATCCGGTGGTGAATTAGGGGCTGCTGTATTATGCGATTCCATCATTAGACTAATACCGGGTGTATTAAGCAACGAAACCTCCGCATTAACCGATAGTTTTCAGGATAATTTATTAGCTCCCCCTATTTATACACGCCCAGCAGAATATAAAGGATGGCGCGTGCCAGACATTCTATTAAGCGGTAATTTTCCCGAAATTGAAAAATGGCGCGAACAAAAAGCCTACGAACACACTTTAAATAGACGACCGGATTTATTAGAAGAATAGTTTTTTTTTATAGGCTGATACGCGGATGGGCGGATGGGCGAATAAACGAATATGCATTTTTATAGTCTTTAATAAAATAAATTATTATATTTGCACCCACTTTAGCCCAACCTCTAGCGAAAACCGTATATGTTGTTCTGAATTAACAATTGCTAATAAAATTAAATCATGGCAGATTTATTAAAATTCGTTCAAGACGAATTTGTAACTAAAAAAGATTTCCCTGAATTTGGTGCAGGTGATACCATCACTGTATACTACGAAATTAAAGAGGGTGAAAAAACAAGAACACAGTTCTTCAAAGGTGTAGTTATCCAAAGAAGAGGTACTGGAATGACTGAAACTTTCACGATCAGAAAAATGTCTGGTGCTGTTGGAGTTGAGCGTATTTTCCCGGTAAACATGCCTGCTTTACAAAAAGTAGAAGTTAACCAAAGAGGTAAAGTTCGTAGAGCTCGTATTTTCTACTTCAGAGAACTTACTGGTAAAAAAGCAAAAATCAAAGAGAGAAGAAGATAATCTCCTTTCTGAGAATTATAAAAAACACTGTTTCACAAGAACAGTGTTTTTTTTATGCCTTCAAACCCGATGAGCAGTAAGCAGTGAGCTCGAGAATAGTAAATCGACTCATGAAAAAGTAGATGAATTAAAAAAAGCTGCACCCTTTCGGATACAGCTCGTGTAAAATTAAAATTGTTTTAATTATATTTTCATTCGATTATCGTTTGACTTGGTATCGATCAGTTTATTGTATGGATCAACCCCAACTTCTGAAGGCTTTGAATCAACTACAATGGTAAATTTATTATCGATTTGAGTTATTTTTCTCTTAACCAGATACAATACCTTTTCCTTTTTGGTTTTTTCATCTTGTGCAAAAACACCAATTTCTATATAGTCTTGCAACGGTAAGGAATTTACAACGTCCTTTGTTGCGGTTTTAAAAGTAAGTGTTTTCCCACTAGCATCTTTAAAAATTCGCTTCCCTTGGTCGTCGGAATGGTATTTAGCTACTTCCACCCCAAAAGTCACTTCGTATTTACCGTTTTTCAATGCTTTCGATTTTACCTCAACGACTTTATTATCGTATAAAGTAATGGTTTCAAACATATCGTGAATTAAGTATTTTAAAGAATCTGGCGTCGCTTGATTTAAATAACCGACTAATTCCGTCGCAGTGGTGTAAGGCGCTTCTTGAAAGGCTACTTTTTTCACATAAGCCTTTAAAGCATCGTTCATGGTTTTTTCTCCAATATAGTCACTCAAGGCATACAATACCAACGAGCCTTTGTTATAATGAATGTACTGTTGGTTTTCATTATACATTAACGGTTGCTCTTTTTTACGCTCTCTACTGCGTCCGCTTAAATAGCTATCCAAAGCATCTTTTAAGAATTTTCGCATTTGAGGTTTACCATATTCGTGTTCCAATACTTTTAAGGCGCTATATTCAGACAAACTTTCCGACAATAAAGTCGCCCCCTGAACATTGGCACCAATAACTTGATGCGCCCACCATTGGTGCGCCACTTCATGAGCCACGACACTAAACGGATAGTCAACCGCATCTTCGTCGCTTTCATCAATTTTAGCAATAAAACCAATAGCCTCAGAAAATGGAATGGTATTGGCAAAAGACTGCGCAAAGGTTCCCATGCTGTTCGGAAATTCAATGATTCGAACTTGTTTATGCTGGTACGGGCTATAATTTTCAGAATAATAGGTCAACGCTTTTTTCGTAGCTTCTATCATACGATCCAAATTATACTCGTGTCCCTTGTGGTAATAGATCTCAATATTTACATCGTTCCAACGGTCTTTTTTAACTTCAAAACGCGCGGAATTGAAAGCGTAGAAATTCAACATTTTTTGATCCATTTTATAATGGAAGTAACGACGCCCATTTTCCACCCATTCTTTTTGCAAATACCCTGGTGCAATTGCGATTTGATCAGGACTCGTACTCACAGTCGTTTCGAATTGAATCCAATCAGAATCAGACGAAATGTAGGTATTTTGCCTTGCAACTAAATCGGTTTGCAATGCCATTCGGTCTTTTGGTCCTAAGCCGTATTTTTCTCGAACATCATTATCCTCTAATTCTCCCGAATCACTATATCCGAAACTCGGAAAAATAGCGTTATTGATAAAAGTTCCATTTTCCAATACCGGTGAGTGCGTAGTCAACAACGTATTGGGTTTGTTTTGAAGACTAAACTTCATCACCATAGATTCTCCAGGAGCCAACGGTTGTTTTAATTTGTAGATATCAAAATGAAATACGGTGTCTCTTGATAAGAGCTCCGTCTGTGCTCCAAATTCCAAGCTTAGTGGATAGTCATTATAATTAACCAATAAGGAGTCAATGGTCTGTTCCGTCTTATTCATCAACGTATAAGTTCCCTGAACTTTGAAATCCCGTGTTTCGGGAAACAAGTCCATATTGATTTTTACATCTGTAATACGCGGTTGTGCCTGATGTTCGTATTTTTTGTATTTCTTTTCCCATTCGGCACTTTGTTTCTCCCCTTCTTGTGCAGATACATATACATTTTTAACGGTATCCTCATAGTAAATCATGCTTCCTATAGCTAGAAATGCCATAAAAGCTACAAGCATCGGAATCACAACAATACCTTGAGCTCGTTTTTTACTCCAAAAGAACCGTTCCTTCATCGATGCTGGTAATCCGCGTCTCCAAAACAATAAGGCTATTCCAAAGAACACCATGGCTAATATGCCCCAATACAAGGCGTAAATATAATACTTACTTAATTTAGCACCGTAGCCGTTCATATCGGAATAACTGTAAAAAGAAGCTCTGTTTAAATAAAAAATATCTTGTTCCACCCCTATTTTGGACAAGAATGGGATACCTATTAACAAAGCCAATAAAGTAAAAAAGCCCAATAGGTAATTTTTAAAAAACGTCTGTACCATTAGCGCTGTAACCGCCCATATAACATAGCGTACTAAATTGATACCATACAGTTCAAAGAAATAATGCGCCAATTCAAATTTATAATATCCGTGATATGTTTGTATGATAACTCCCGAAATCACGACCACAAGCACCAATACCATTTGCATTTTTACTAAGGCTATCCACTTCGAAAACAACATAACCCAGTTCGGTACTGGCGTTACATCAATTAGCAAATTCATTTTAGACAAAGGCCCTCTCTGTACCAAAAGTCCAGCGAATAAAAAGGTTAAAAATAAAATGAAAAAACCAAAAGTATCACCTTGAATCATCAACACCTTCCACGTTACAGGATAGGTATTGGTTCCGAAAATTTGCCCCATAGAAATGGAAGAAATCAACATAAAAGTTAACCCAACAAACAAAACACTAATAAACATCCAGTTTTTTACTATAAATTTAAACTCCAGATTAGAGAAACTCCAAGCGTTCTTCAAATTTTGAGACCAACTAAAACTATAATGTACTTTAGGCAATTCAATTTTGGTAACGCTTCCGAAATTGTTTTTAGTCAAGCGCTGTCCTTTTTTCTTTCTTTCAAAACTGATTCCCTGTTGTGTAAATTCAAATTTTACGTATAAAAAAATCAAAACCAATAAGGCTATACCAAACCAAATCAAACGATTGTATACAAGAGCTCCTTCAAAAGGTATGCTTTTCACGTTTTGTTCTGCAACCGTCCAGTATTTAGTATAATAATGCAAGGCTTCACTTCCAAATGGGTCGAGTAATGCTGCGAGATATTGATTATCCATATCTGCTGTAAGACCGCTTAAAACACCCTGAAAAACCAATAAAAATATAATGGAAATAAAACCTACATATACGTTTCTTGTTAAGGTAACTATGGCAAAAACTATAGCACCAATAAAGACTAAATTAGGAATCACCAACAACACAAACGGTTGTACATAGGCCATCAAATTAAATGAACCTAACAGCTGCTGATTTGCGAAAGGCAGAAGTGTAGCGACAAAAATCCCCAAACCAATACTAAATGTAATCAGAATTGTAATCAATAAAGAACTCAAAAACTTTCCAAATAGGTAAGCCGGTTTTGAGAACGGATAAGAAAATAATATATGGTGAACCTGATACTTGAAATCCCTATATACAGAAGCTCCAACTATAGTTGGTAACAAAAAATAGGTCAGCACGGTAATTCCATTTATAAAGGAACTTAAGGCCAACGGTGAATTGGAATAGGCGTTTGACGAAACCGTCACGGAAACACCATCGAATACACCAATGGAACTACACATGATTAAGAAACCTATTAGAAAAAAACAGAGTCCATAAACATAGAATAGCGGGTTTTTAAGCCATCTTTTAAACTCAAACAAAAATATAGTAGCAAACATGGATTAATCTTTTTTAAGTGCAACAAAATAAACATCTTCCAGTTGCGGTTTTGCAGCTTCAAAACTACTATCCGGCTGTTCTGAACTACAAATTCTAACCGTTAATTTATTTTCTTGGTTGTATTTAGACGACAAAACCTGAAACTTTGCTTCGGTAGCTTCGAGTTCCTCCCTTTCAATTACCTTACTCCATATCTTTCCCTCCAATTGGGCTTCTGCTTCCTTAGGAGTACTTCTTTGTAAAATTTTTCCTCCGTTTAGAATTGCCATTTCATGACACAGTTCATTTACATCATCGACGATATGTGTAGAAAAAATCACCACGTGGTTGGTACCAATTTCGCGCAATACATTTAGAAAACGATGGCGCTCGGCAGGATCCAATCCAGCCGTTGGCTCATCGACAATAATTAATTTGGGGTCGTTAAGCAATAATTGTGCAATGCCGAAGCGCTGTTTCATTCCACCAGAATAACCACTAACGCTTTTATAGCGCGCTTCTTCCAAATTGGTAATTTCCAAAACCTTTGACACTATGGTTTTACGCTCCTGAGTGTTTCCAATGCCTTTTAAGCGCGCGAAATAATCCAATAAGCTTTCGGCCGACATGTTGGGGTAAACTCCAAAATCTTGTGGTAAATACCCCAAAACCTTTCTCAACGCATCTTGGTCTTTAAGCACATCTATGCCATCAAACTCAATACTGCCGGAATCCGGTTTTTGCAAAGTGGCAATGGTCCGCATCAACGAAGACTTTCCTGCTCCATTTGGCCCTAATAATCCAAACATTCCTGTTCCGATTTCTAAATTAAGATTGTCTAATGCTTTGACACCATTTTTATAGGTTTTATTCAGATTTTGAATTTTAAGTTTCATACTTATATTATTAACTGTGAATAGTAATTTCTGATTAGGGAATAGGAATTCGTGCAAAGCGTTATATAATTAACATCTTTTACCAATGACCCCTTAATCATTAGTAGCCTTTTCATTTTTTTGTTACACAACAGCACTAAATAAAAAAAGAGGAAACATTTTGTTTCCTCTTTTTTACTTTTAATATTTTTTTCGATTATTTGATATACTCAATCTTTAATGCCTCTTCTCTATTTACATTATCAAAAAAGCCTTGTTCTGTCATCCATTCGTCACTGTATATTTTACTCATATATCGAGATCCGTGGTCTGGAAAAATCAAAATGACATTACTATTCTCATCAAATTCACCTTCTTCTGCAAACTGTCTTACGGCTTGGAAAGCCGCTCCAGAGGTATAACCTACAAATAAACCCTCCGTTTTAGCAATTTCTCTAGCGGTATGCGCACTATCTTCATCGGAAACTTTGATAAATTTGTCGATGACATCGAAATCCGTTGCGGTAGGAATTAGATTTTTACCCAAACCTTCGATACGATAAGGATATATCTCCTTTGGATCTAGCTCTTTGGTTTCATGGTATTTTTTTAATACCGATCCGTAAGCATCCACACCTAAAACCCTGATGTTAGGGTTTTGTTCTTTTAGAAACTTAGCCGTACCGGAAATGGTTCCACCTGTACCAGAACAAGCCACAAGATGGGTAATCAAACCGTTGGTTTGCTCCCATATTTCAGGCCCTGTCGTTTTGTAGTGGGCTTCACCGTTTAATTCGTTAAAATATTGATTGATATACACCGAACCTTTTGTTTCTTCGTGTAAGCGCTTCGCTACACAATAATACGATCTTGGGTCATCGGCAGCAACATGAGCCGGGCATACATATACCTTAGCGCCCATAGCTCTTAACATGTCTATCTTATCGGCAGAAGATTTGGAGGTTACTGCTAAAACACACTCATAGCCTTTAATAATGCTCACCATTGCAATACTAAACCCTGTATTTCCCGAAGTGGTTTCTATAATGGTATCTCCTGGTTTTAATATTCCTTTTCTTTCTGCCTCCTCAATAATATGAAGGGCGATTCTATCTTTGGTGGAGTGCCCTGGATTAAAAGCTTCAACTTTAGCGTAAAAATTACCTTTTAATCCTGTACTAATTCTATTTAACTTAACTAAAGGAGTGTTTCCTATTAGCTCTAATAGATTATCACAGGCTTTTATCTCTTCTTTCATAAGTATTATTTTAATTAAGGCTCCTAACTTAGTTTAATTATTGACCTTTAAAACATTGCAAATTTAATAAAAAAAAACGAACTACTTTTTGATTCCTTCTAAATCTAGTAAAAAAGCATATTCTTTAGCAACTTCTTTGATCGCTTCAAATCGACCAGAAGCGCCTCCGTGTCCGGCTTCCATATTAGTATCTAACAATAAAATATTATTATCTGTTTTTAAAACTCTTAATTTAGCAACCCATTTGGCTGGCTCCCAATACTGTACTTGCGAATCGTGAAATCCCGTTGAAACATACATATTAGGATACGATTGCGCACGCACATTATCATAGGGTGAGTACTGCATCATATAATCGTAGAATTCCTTTTCATTCGGATTTCCCCACTCGTCGTATTCGCCCGTTGTCAATGGAATAGACTCATCTAACATGGTAGTAACCACATCAACAAAAGGTACCTGCGCAATAATACCGTTATACAATTCTGGCGCCATATTGATAATAGCTCCCATCAGTAACCCTCCTGCAGAACCTCCTTCGGCATACAAGTGCTGCGGAGCGGTATATTTTTGGTTGATCAAAAATTTAGAACAATCAATAAAATCAGTAAAGGTGTTTATTTTTGTTAATAATTTACCCGAATCGTACCATGCTCTACCCAAATCTTCGCCACCTCGCACATGAGCTATCGCATAAATAAACCCGCGGTCCAACAAACTCAATCGAATCGTTGAAAAATAAGGTTCAATCATACTGCCGTAAGAACCGTAACCATAAATTAACAAGGGATTCTTTTGGTTTCTTTCCATTCCCTTTTTGTAAACCATGGAAATGGGAATTAAGGTACCGTCTTGTCCAGGTGCCCAAACACGCTGTTCTTCATAGTTATTTTTGTCAAAAATACCCCCTAGAATTTCCTGTTCTTTTCTGATTTCCTTTTCACGGGTACGCATATTAAAATCAATTACCGAAGCCGGAGTCGCTAAGGATTGATATCCATAGCGTAGTATTTCGGTATCAAAATCGATATTTACACCCGTATAGGCTGTATAAGTTTCACTTTCAAAGGGTAAATAATAGGCTTGTTCTTGTGTGTTCCAAGGTTGAATCTTAATTTTTGACAATCCGTCAGAACGTTCTGAAACAACCAAATAATCTTTAAATATATCAATTCCCTCTAACAAAACGGTTTCACTATGGGGAATTAATTCGACCCAATTGGTTTGTGCTGTTTTGAGTTCAGGCGTAACCATCAATTTAAAATTTTCTGCATCATCTTTATTGGTCAGCACGTAAAAGCTATCCCCATAATGCGCAATCGAATACTCCAGTCCTCGTTTACGTTTTTGAAAAACCTCAAAGATACCCTCCGGCTCATCGGCCTTTAGGATTCGCATTTCAGAGGTCAAGGTACTCTCACATTCAATAACGATATATTTTCTGGACTTTTCCTTGTAAACCCCTGTTGAAAACGTATTATCCTTTTCATAATAAACCAATACATCTTCAGAAACAGCAGTTCCTAAGCGGTGTTTATAGATTTTATCCGCACGTAGGGTAACTGAATCCTTACGCGAATAAAATAAAGTTTTGTTGTCATTAGCCCAAGTAGAACCTCCAGTGGTATTTTCAATTTGGGTACTCAGTACTTCGCCCGTTTGCAAATTTTTAATTTGTATGGTGTACTCCCTACGCGAAACGGTGTCAACGGCGAAAGCCGCCCAAACATTATCGTCGGAAATATTTATACCGCGAAGATTAAAATAACTATGTCCTACTGCTAATTCGTTGCAGTTGAACAAAATTTCTTCCTCAGCCTCTAAACTTTGTTTTTTTCTAGAATAAATAGGGTAATCCTGTCCCTTTTCAAAACGCGTAATGTAAAAATAACCATTATATAAATAGGGAACAGATGCATCATCTTCTTTAATTCGAGCTTTTATTTCGTCGAACAAAGACTTTTGCAAATCGACTGTATGTGCAGTCTTATTTTGGTAATACTCATTTTCTTGATTTAGATAATCAATCACTTGCGCATCGTCTCTTTGATTCATCCAATAGTAATTATCTACTCGCAGCTGTTGATGCTTTTCCAAGTTTACTGGAATAATTGGAGCAATAGGTGCGTCAATACTTTTATTCATTCTATCTTTGTTTTTTTAAACTCGTGCAAAAGTACCACAATTGCTTATTTTAATAGACCGCTTTTGCAGATACTTTTTACGATTTATAAAATGCAATTTAATAAATTTGCAAATATAATCACTAAAAAACTATATCATGTTTGGAGACCTAATGGGTATGATGGGAAAACTTAAAGAAGCCCAACAAAAAATTGAAGATACCAAAAAACGTTTAAACAACGTATTCATTGACGAACAAAGTTCGGATGGGCTCTTAAAAATCACTATTACAGCAAATCACACTATAAAATCGGTTCAAATTGACGACTCTTTACTAGAAGACAAGGAACAATTAGAAGATTATTTGGTTTTAACCCTTAATCGCGCAATCGAACGTGCTACCAAAATCAACGAAGCAGAAGTCGCTGCAAGCGCTCAAGACGGCATGCCTGATTTACCTGGATTGGATTTATTTAAATAACAACGACTCTTTATTATACGATATCGATGAAAATGGTATCTTACCCAACTAGCTTAAAACACCTATACATGAAAAAAACACTGTTACTTACGATTTTGTCCATATCGGCTTTATTGATTTCTTGTACAAAGGAAAACAAAGGTGGAAATCTAACCTTAACTGGAAAAGTAAACGGCCTAAAACAAGGTACCCTTTACGTCCAAAAAATTCAAGACACTACCCTAGTCACTTTGGATAGTATCCTAATAAAAGGAAATTCTGAATTTGAAGTAGTGCTTCAAATCGATGATCCAGAAATGTTCTTTCTTTCTTTAAATAGAGGCACAACGGCTTCGCAAGACAATCAATTGATGTTTTTCGCTGAGCCTGGAAAAATCAATATAGAAACCAGCCTAAAGAGTTTTTTTGGAGATGCTAAAATTACAGGATCTAAAAATCAAGCGGTTTATGAAGATTATTTAAAAACTCGAGCAAGGCTAACAGACAAGCAAAACGACTTGCTTATAGCCATTTTTAATGCCGGAAAAGCAGGACAAAATGCCGAAAAAGATAGTTTACTAAATGTTTCCTCCAAAATCAATGGCAGAAGGTATTTAAATGCCGTTAATTTTGCTGTTACCCACGGAGATTCAGATGTGGCTCCATACATTGCCTTGTCGGAAATCTACGATCGTCCGATTAAATACTTGGATACGATTCAAAACTCTCTAAAAAATGGTGTTGCAGACCGCAAATACGGTAAAGCCCTAAAAGAACATATTAGTGAACGCAAAGAAGCTGAAAAAGATTCCAACTAACACGCCCAGACTAACAATACACAAAACAGCCTAAATATCTATTTAGGCTGTTTTCATTTTTATCTAAGTTGAACTCAATCCATTACTTTTAAGTAAAAAAGTATACTTAGAATAAATTGGGGTTATTCTCAAAGGTGGTGTGTGATTTGAAAAAATAATCAGATTTTTGCAGAAACTATCCTATCGTGGACAATTATCTAGACCTACTTAAATTAATACTACCTGAATTTCTAGTTGAGCATTTTGATTTAGTAAAAACAACTAAACAGAATGAAATTATGCGTCTTTATTTTGAGGAGCGCAATATTGTTCCATCCGAGCATAGTAATCTTATATTAGTTGCTCACGGTTTCCATAATGAAGCTACTATCCAAGATTTTCCTTTACGTGATAACCGTGTTTACTTACATATAAAACGACGTAGGTGGCTTGAAAAAGAATCTCGTAAATTAGTACAAAAAGACTGGGAATTAGCAGCTAAGGGAACTAGGATGACAACCGAGTTCGCTTCTTTTTTAAAAGAAATTAATCGATACTAAGACCAATGACTGTCATACCATCGGTGGTTTCTTTGGTGTAGATGGTAAAAAACTCCAACGACAATATAAAGAATCGTTAAGTGAATTTCCTAATTGGGATGAAAAGGAGCATGCCAAAGAATGGCTTCTATATCCTGAAAACATAAGACCATATCTTTCTGTAAACGAAACTGCTCTGTCTAAGGGTGAACTATATACCATCATGACAAATAAAAGAGTCAAAGGCAAAAAGGGAAGCCTAGTAGCTATATTTCCAGGGACTAAGGTCGAACCTATCGTAGAGAAGTTCCTTACTTTCATCTCAAAAATCAGGAGGAAAGTACTCGAAGTAACCTTAGATATGGCTAGCTCTATGAAAAACATTGTAAACAAGAGTTTCCCTAGTGCTATACAAGTAACCGATCGTTTTTATGTACAAAAATTAGCGATAGAAGCCTTACAAGACATTCGTATCCAAGAGCGCTGGAAAGCGTTAGATAACGAGAATCAAGCTAGAAAAGCAAATGTTCCGTACGTTGCACAAGAGTTTGAGAATGGAGATACTCCAAAATAACTTCTAATAAGAAGTAGGTATTTGTTATGTATGGATAGTGACAAATGGACTGAAAATCAAAAAACGAGATCTAAAAGTATCTTCAGAGAATTTCCTGCGATAAAACAAGCTTACAATTTAGTACAAGGGCTACGAAACATTTACAATACGACAACAGTTAAAGAAATCGCTTACACCAAACTAGCACATTGGTATAATAAAATTGAAAACAGTGACCTCAAAACATTTAATACGGTAGTGAATACTATACAGCTAAACTATCAATCTATATTAAACTATTTTGACAACAGAACTACCAATGCTTCCGCAGAATCCTTCATTGCCAAAATCAACGCTTTTAGAACGCCGTTTAGAGGCGTAAGAGATATGGAACTCTTCTTGTATAGATTAGTCGCTATTTTTGCATAAACACAACATTTAGGATTGACCCCTAAAAAAGACCTCTCTAAAGAAGCTTACAGCACTTTGGCAAGTAGAAAAACATCATTTAAAGGAAATCCCTGCAAAACAAAAAAAAGACGCTTAAAAAGCGCCTTTTTTCAAATGGTTTTCTTTTCTAAAAACCGAACAGTATAAAAACAAAAAAACCATCTAAAATTAGATGGTTTTTTGAGCCGATAGAGGGACTCGAACCCACGACCTGCTGATTACAAATCAGCTGCTCTAGCCAGCTGAGCTACACCGGCGGCTTATTCTTTTATGCTGTGCAAACTTATCATTTTATTTCTTAAAAAGCAAAACAAAAATCGTTAATTTTTAAGAACTTTTTGAGCCGATAGAGGGACTCGAACCCACGACCTGCTGATTACAAATCAGCTGC
>JBEBUC010000020.1:0-58993 GCA_040393465.1 Flavobacterium sp.
AGCGTATCAGCGTATCAGCGTATCAGCGTATCAGCGTATCAGCGTATCAGCCCATCCAAGAATACATTTGTCTAAAAACCTTAAAAAAGGTATCTTCGTTCCCAAATACAAAATATATAATCATGGAGCAACAAATTAAGAGTACCCCTGTAGAACGATGGATTACCAATCCTATAAGTCGATGGACCAGTAAATCTACTTCGGGCGGTATCGTTTTATTTCTAGCAGCATTGATTGCCATTTTTATGGCAAACTCCCCTTGGGCAGCGTGGTATCATCATCTGTGGGAACATAAAATAGGCTTTGGATTTGACAACGAATTGTTTTTGAATTTAAGCCTACATCATTGGGTAAATGATGGACTGATGGCCGTTTTCTTTTTTGTTGTGGGATTGGAATTAAAGCGAGAATTGACCTCAGGAGAACTCTCTTCTCCCAAAAAAGCGATGTTGCCTATTATTGCGGCAATTGGAGGAATGGTTGTTCCGGCGTTAATTTATATGTTTTTCAATGTGGGAACGGATGCGGCTCATGGTTGGGGAATTCCAATGGCGACAGATATTGCCTTTGCGTTAGGGGTATTGCATCTTTTGGGTGATCGTATTCCCTTGTCTTTAAAAGTGTTTTTAACAGCCTTAGCCATAGCCGATGATTTAGGAGCGGTATTGGTAATCGCTATTTTTTATACCTCAGATCTATCATTAATGCATTTGGGAATCGGACTGGGTTTCTTTTTGGTTCTGATCATCAGCAATATAATAGGAATAAAAAATGTACTCTATTATGCTATTATTGGTATAGGAGGTGTATGGTTAGCGTTTTTGCTTTCGGGCGTTCATGCGACCATTGCGGCGGTTTTGGTAGCCTTTGCGATACCTTCTACAGCACGTGTAGGAGAAAGTTTTTTCGTACAAAAGATGAATCAATTACGCGATCGTTTTAAAGGATTAGATCCCAAGGAAAAAATATCAAAATTGACTACAGAACAAGTTTATATCGTCGAAGAAATGGATACCTTATGTACTGATGTAATTCCATTGTCTTATCGTTTGGAGCACGGCATGCATGGATTTGTAAGTTTTGTGGTAATGCCCATATTTGCTTTGGCAAATGCGGCTATCCCGATCTCGATGGGCGAGGGTGGAGGCTTGAGTTATGTTACAATGGGTGTTGCCCTAGGACTGTTGTTAGGTAAAGTAATTGGAGTGTCTGGCTTGACGGCTTTATTGATTAAAACCAAATTGGTAAAAATGCCTGAAGGCATGACTTATACCAATTTATTTGGCTTGGGGTTCCTTGCTGCTATTGGATTTACCATGTCGTTGTTTGTAACTGAATTGGCTTTCGATGCCCAATTGCACCCGGAATTTCCAGGTCAAGCGAAACTAGGTATTTTGATTGCTTCTGGTTTGGGAGGGATAATAGGATTTCTATTGCTGAATCGCAAGAGTAAGTAAACTTTAAAACAGGGCGTTTCCCTTCGGGTCAGGCCTTCCATTATATCTTTGTCTTCGCTATCGCTGCGCCAAAGGATGTCATTTCAGTCCTTAACGCAACAACCGAACAGTTAGAAAAACGAGGGAAACCAAAACCAAAACAACCGCATTTATACTAGCGACAAAAAGCTATATTTGCAAAATAGATAAAAAACGATTCGATGATTACAGTAAATGATGTAGCTGTTCAATTTGGAGGTACAACGCTTTTTAGTGGGGTAAGCTTTTCCATAAATGAAAATGATAAAATTGCCTTGATGGGTAAAAACGGAGCGGGTAAGTCCACTTTGCTAAAGATTGTGGCCAACCAGAGCAAACCTTCATTGGGTTCGGTTTCGGCACCTAGAGATGCTGTTATTGCCTACTTACCACAACATTTGTTGACTCAGGACGATTGTACGGTAATGGAAGAAACTTCCAAAGCCTTCGCTTCGGTTTTCAATATGAAAAAGGAAATCGACGATATCAATGAACAACTGACTATACGTACAGATTACGAAAGTGATGCGTATATGAAGCTGATCGAGCGCGTTTCTGAATTAAGCGAAAAGTTTTACGCCATCGATGAGGTTAATTACGAAGCGGAAGTTGAAAAAATACTGAAGGGATTGGGCTTTGAACGTTCCGATTTTACACGTCCAACCTCTGAATTTAGTGGTGGATGGAGAATGCGAATCGAGTTGGCTAAAATCTTACTTCAAAAACCCGATTTGATTTTGTTGGATGAGCCAACCAATCATATGGATATCGAAAGTATTCAGTGGTTAGAGGAGTTTTTGATTACCTCTGCTAAGGCAGTTATGGTCATTTCTCACGATAGGGCTTTTGTCGATAACATTACCAATAGAACCATAGAGGTTACTATGGGAAGAATATACGATTATAAGGCAAAATATTCCGACTATTTGGTATTGCGTCAAGACCGTCGTTTACATCAGATTAAGGCTTATGAGGAGCAGCAGAAAATGATAGCCGAAAACACCGAGTTTATCGAGCGTTTTAAAGGTACGTATTCCAAGACTTTACAAGTGCAATCACGGGTAAAGATGTTGGAGAAACTCGATATTATCGAAGTTGATGAGGTAGATAATTCGGCCTTGCGCTTAAAATTTCCGGCGGCTGCGCGTTCGGGACAATATCCTGTAGTCGTAGAAGAATTGACCAAAGTATATGGCGATCATACCGTATTCCAAAAAGCCAATATGGTTATCGAACGCGGTCAGAAAGTAGCTTTTGTCGGTAAAAACGGAGAAGGTAAATCGACGATGATCAAAGCGATGATGGGCGAAATTGATTTTGATGGAAAACTCGAAATTGGACATAACGTACAAATTGGTTATTTCGCACAAAACCAAGCTTCTTTATTGGATGGAGATTTGACAATCTTTGATACCATTGATCGTATTGCAGAAGGAGATATCCGTACGCAAATTAAAAACATATTGGGTGCTTTTATGTTTTCTGGCGACGATATTCAAAAAAAGGTAAAAGTGCTTTCGGGAGGTGAAAAAACCCGTTTAGCGATGATTAAATTGCTTTTAGAACCGGTCAATGTATTGATACTTGATGAGCCGACCAACCATTTGGATATGAAAACCAAAGACATTATTAAAGAAGCGCTAAAAGACTTTGAAGGAACCGTGATTTTGGTTTCCCATGATCGTGACTTCCTAGATGGTTTGGCAGAAAAAGTTTTTGAATTTGGAAACAAACGAGTGCGGGAACATTTTGAAGACATCAAAGGTTTCTTAGCGCATAAGAAAATGGAGAACTTAAGGGAAATCGAAAAGAAATAAACCGAACGTTTGTTTGGAAAAGCAATAGAGACTATCATCCAAGATAGTCCCTATTTTTATGTGTTTTTTTGATTACTTTTTAAGATGAAGATAGTATATAATACCTTCCTCTTCTTTGTATTCCATTTGTAATTCTGTAGTTGTTAATCGAACAATTTTAACATCTGCTGTCTCTGTTAACGTAGGAATTTCAACGGAGGTATAAGTCAATAAAAGGGAAGTATCATCCTTAAGCGACCAAGCAGCGCTTTCAATATGAGCAGAACAGTCCTTATTTACTTCTGTTTCATGGTATTCGTTGATATATTTAAAGTTTTGGGTAAATTCATAAGTGTCTTTAGTTGAGCAAGCATCCATTTCGTACACTTCTTTAACTCCGTTTACTAACTCACCTTCTTCTTGAATTTTCCATTTTCCAATTAAAAGTTCTGTCGTTGTAGGTTTTGGTGGTTCTGGCGGCGTTGGTGTACTGTCGTCACTAGTGCAACTGATGCTTAGAAATAAGAGACTTGTAATTGTTAATCTTGTAATAATTTTTTTCATTTTTTTTATTTTTTTGTTAATGCACGAAAGTAATTATTTAATATTTAAAAATTAATTTATATTTTATAATAGTTTTTTCTATTAAAACTAGGTGATTAATAAAAAAAGCACTAGACTCGAAAGGAGTTAGTGCTTTTTGATAGGATATCGTTTTGTGTAAGATTATAGACGAATCAGTTTTCCGTAACTATGATAGGTTATCGTTTCTCCATTTTCGGTATATTCACCCTTACTCTCAACATGCAATTCGGTAGCTGTTAGTTTTATAATTTTCATGGTGTCTATATCCTCCTCTTTTGGTGGATCGTTTTCAAAAATATAAGTGCTCGTTATGTTATCGTCTTGTATCGACCAAGTACCTTTGTAGGTATGTGATGTACATGATCCCGCGGGATACTCTTCAAAACTAATGTCTAAAAAATTAAAATCCGCTAAGAATTCGATACTTCCTTTAGCTTCACAATCATCTATGGTCTCAGGTACCATTTTGCCATCGATGTATTCACCGCTTTCTTGAACTTTCCATTTTCCTACAAGTAACTCTGTAAAGGTAGGAACTGGTGGAATTGGTGGAACTGGTGGAACTGGAGTGTTGTCGTCGCTGCTGCAACTGATGCTTAAAAATAAGAGACCTGTAATGGTTAGAGCTGTAATGATTTTCTTCATGGTTTTCATATTAATTAAGTTTTGGTGAATATTTGATAATAATTATGATCTTCTTCATCGTTATTTTTTTGTTCGTAATGAAGTACTGTTGCAGATATTTATACTATTTTTTGAGAGTAAGTTTCGTTCCTTTTAGGGGCTACATCATCCATGTAATTCATTTGTATGGTTTGATTATCAAGGGACCAGGTTCCGTTTTCAACAACTAGTGCGCATCCATCATTATGCGTTTCTTCGTACTAACGAATGATAAACTTAAGATTCTTGTTGTAGGTGTAAGTATCCTTTGTGATGCATTCTGTCAGTTCGTGAATTTGTTTTATTCCGTTGATAATACTGCCTTCTTCTTTTACTTTCCAAGTGCCGATTAAGAGTTCTTTCGTTGTCGGTTCTTGATGCGGAGTTAAAGGAACGCTATGGTCACTACTACATCCTGTAGTGATAAAAAGTAGTCCAAAAATAGCAAAAGCCAAAAATATTTTATTTATCATCTGTTTTAATTATGTTGCAAAAATAGAAATTTATTGATAATAACAATGTTTTTTGGCGTTTTTTAATAATTAAATAGGTGTTTGTTGGCTAGTTTTAGTATTTTGTTTTGTTGTTTTTCTGTTAAAAAAACAAATATAGTTTTTTTATTTTTCGTTGGTGTTTATTTTTTCACAGTTTGAGTGATAGAAAATTAGGGTTTTCGTAAAAATGATTCCGAAGTGAATTTGCAGCTTTTTCTAATCTAAATGCTTTTTTTGATGGGTATAAAGCGACTTTTAGAGCTGAAAATTAAGTTTAATGTAATTGTTTGTCAGTGCAGTAGACGTTTTTTTTTAAGGAACTGTTTTTTTAGTATGTAGCACAAAAAATGCGATACATCCTTGAGGGATATACCGCATATAGGGTAAAAAAATATTTTTTAAATCGTCTCCGAATGATTTTTTAAATACGCTTTCTTTTTAAAATATAATCCGATATAGCTGCCTATAGCGCAAATCACTGCAATCAGTAGCATAGCTCCAATAAAAGTATAGGTTTGATCTAGTCTTCCTTCCTCAATAATTAAAACTCGAAAAGCTTTTAAGAAATGGGTCAGAGGAATAATATCAGCTACATATTGAACCCATAGGGGCATTTGACTTAAGGGCCACGTAAATCCGCTTAATATAAAACTAGGGGTGGCGATGACCATTAGTATTTCTGTTGCTTTTAATTGATTGGGAACCAGAATGCTGACCAATACTCCAATAAAACTTACTGCAACAATAAATACTCCTGCGACCAGTGTTAGTGCACCGAGGTTTTCGTAAAACGGAACTCTAAACCAAAAAGTAAAGAGCCAATACATTAACCATACTCCAAAACTCATGATTAAGTATGGAATAATTTTCACCACCAACATATTAATTATAGATGGGGCACGACGAATTAATTCTCCAAAAGTTCCCTTCTCGTATTCTGAGGCAAAGGATAAAGCGAGCCCCAATAAGAGCACTTGTTGTAAAACGGCCGCTAGCACACCGGGCCATAAAAAATACATATAGTTGGTACTTCGGTTGTTTTTCTTGATAAATGTAGCCTTAAAGGGCTCGTATTGGGTGGCTGCTATAGCTGGAGGCATTCCTTGTTTCATCAAGGTTTGTATCTGTATTCCGGCTTTAAGGGTTCCCAAACACAATTGCACAGCACTGGAAGCATAATTAGCGGTTAGTATATTGGCGGTATTGACTATAGTAACGATTTCAGGATATTTTTTAGTAGAAACTTCATTCTGAAAACCTTTGGGTATAACAACCACTGCCGACGCATCGTGCTTGATGGTTGCATCGGATAAGCCTTGTTCATCATAAAGTATTTGCGCAATATACAAAACCTC
The DNA here is from genome assembly GCA_040393465.1 of Flavobacterium sp. Lineage (GTDB taxonomy): Bacteria > Bacteroidota > Bacteroidia > Flavobacteriales > Flavobacteriaceae > Flavobacterium. The sequence goes on from JBEBUC010000020.1 coordinate 6,369, forward strand.
ATTATCTTCAAACATCTGTATGGCTTTGGCGCTCATTTCAGTCCGATCTTCATCGACTACGATAATCGGGATATCCGTCGCCTTTCCCTTACCGTACACATAGCCTAGAAGGATACCGTACATCAAAGGGGCCCCTATAAAGAGCAAACGCAATACTTTATTGCCCCAAAATAGGCGAAATTCTCGTTGTAAGAGTGAAAAAAAGTTCTTCATTGCTATAGAGATAAGGTTACGGTAGTTTTGGTTAGCAATTCTTTAGATTGCTCCACATCTATAGGAACGATTTTAATTTCAAATAGCGCTTCTTGCATTTCGTAATCCGGGTAGGCAGTAGCGATATTAGCATAAGCCCCCAATTGTTTGATGTTGACCACTTTTCCTTTTACTTGACTGTTGTTGTACGGAACATTTACAATAACTTCTTGACCTTTTTTAACGGCATTTAGTTGTCCTTCGGGAAGGGTAAATCGAAAGTAAATACTTTGAGCGAGATAACCACTAAATAAGGCATAGCCTGGCAACGCGAGTTCCCCCACTTTTAAGGAGATGTTTTCGATACTCATATCTTGAGGTGCCACTATATAGCGGTCGTTTTCTGCCGATTGTACTTCTTTTAAAGCACCGTATGCACGTTCTTTCTGACCTAATGCCATGGTTTGTTGTTCAATACGAACGCCGTGTTGCACATCGGCAATTTCGGCTTCAACTGCCAATAACTGAGCTTGTGCGCCTTGGTATTTGGTAAATGCCTCATCGTAAGTTTGTTGAGAAACCAAGGAATCCTTTATCATACCGTCTAAACGCTTAATTGATTTTTGAGCAAAATTGTATTGTTCTTGTAAGGCTTTGCGTTTGGCTTGCAATTGTTTTAACTGGTTGTCAGTAGCGCCTTTGGTTGCCATTTGATATTGAGCATTGGCCGAGGTAACCGCTCCTTCTGCCTGACTCTTTTTAGCATCCACCTCCGGAGCATCTAAAAAAGCTAAGGTGTCTCCTTTTTTTACAAAATCGCCTTCGGTTACATAAATCTTTAAAATTCTGCCCGGTATTTTACCGACAACGGCAATTTGATCTCTTTCGATTTTTCCTTGGGTTAAGCGGTCTTCCTTAGGTTTATTACAAGCTACCACCAAGGTTAATAGAGCAAGTATAGCGAATAGGTTTTTCATCTGTAGTATTCTTTAGTTGTTTTTAGAGAGATATTGCGTCAATTGTCCAGTTGTAGTAATAGTTTCTATAGCCGATAAACGTTGTTCAATAAGTACACTCACCTTATTTAATGCCGCTTTATAAATATCGTTTTCTGCTTCTAGGCGCTCCGATACGGTAATTAAGCCTTGTTGGTATTGCTTTACGGCCATAGTGAGGTTGTTATTCGCTATTTTTTCCTGTTGTTCGGCAATACTTATTTTTTCCAATAATACCTCATATTTGGCGTAATTGTGGTTCAATAGCAGTTCCAATTTCTCCGTAGTATCGTCGATTTTTAATTGCAGCTGCTTCAAATTAATCTGTGCTTCTTCCACTTTGTGTTTGCGTTCTAGACCACTAAAAATTTCCCATTTTAAAGCCACTCCAAACATCCAATTGGGACTGATGGTCAATTCGTTTAACTTGAGGTCTATCTCTTTTTGCACGCCTAAAATTCGGGCATTTGAAGCCGTTTTGATGTCAAACAAACTGGTGTATGACAGTCCTGCAAAAGCACCTACTGTTGGTAAAAAAGTACCTTTTTCCTTTTTGAGTAAGTAGTCCAAAGCCGATTTAAATGATTCTAAAGCTTTTAATTCTTGTTTTCCACTGGCTGATAAACCGTTTTCTTGAATTAAGTAAGGAGTCATCGGGTATTGTACTTGCTCTATTTCGGTGTCGGAATAATCGGTTAAATAACGTATTTTTTGATACAATACTTTGCGATTTCCGCGTACTTCCACCTTTTTAGAATGCAATTCCAAACTAGCATATTTGATTTTATCCCGGTCGTATGGTATGGCCAAGCCCAGGGAAATAGCTTTTTCCACGCGCTGCGTCTCTTTATTAAGGCGTAACTCGCTTTCGGCTATTAATTTTTCAGCTTGATTTAAAAGGGCTATTTGATCAAAACTGTTTATCACCTCCTTGACGATTTCATCTTTTTGCGATTCTAATAAATAGGTTGTTCCTTCTATTTTATGTTGTAAAGCTTTGGCTCCATTGGGAACTTGCATACCGGTAAATAAAGGTATTTTTGCGGTTAGTCCAGCATGAAAAGCCTGTGCAGAATTGTCAAAGGAACTCTTGCCTTCAAACAACTCGGTACCCCAAAAAGTCGAAAATGTAGGCACATCTACAGTTAATTTATTGTCTATATAAGCGTACATAGCGGTTCCTTCTATTCGCGGTAAATAGGTGTTTAAAACTCCTTTGCGTTGCAATTGAAGTTTTTCAATATCGTAATGTTGAGTTTTTACCGAGGCACTTTTTTCTATAGCTCTATTAATGGCGTGTTCCAGACCGTTGCTGAGAGAAATCTGTGCATGAGCAGGCACTAAGGTCAAAGCCCAAAGGCAACCGCATAGTAAAGTTTTTTTCATGTGCAGAAATTTTATGGTTTTAAAATCTTCTATTAGTTCTTGTTTGTGTTGTATTTACAAGTGACAGGTATAGCAAATAGAAGAAGTAATACTTTTTAATAGGAACTTGTTATACCTCATTGTTGATTTGCATTTAACAAAGCCCCCTTTTATTCGTGTGGGCTAATCTAATTTCTTGGTTAAGTTGCTTACTTCAAAAACACGAATATCAATTTCACTAACGTAGTTAAATTGCTGTTTACGGCAAATACAAAGATATTTAATTAAGTTGACTTTTAAAAAATTCTTGCTTTTTTTGTTAATTTTTATTATATTTAAATGAGGAATGCCGTTTGAATGATTTGCTTTTTATAATTTTAGGTGCAGCTTGTAAATAGGGGCTTCTTTCGAACTGTTGTCTGCATCTTCGCACAATAAAAAGGTAAGTTCTTTTTTGTTTTTGCTAAATAGCGTAAGGCCTTCAAATTTGTGAGTTTTACTGATGTTTTTCACGAAATTCAGCTTCATTTTTTCGAGGTGAATACTACCGATTAAACTGCCCTTAATGGGGCCATCTTGATAGGTTGATGCCGCATCTTCTGCTGCGGCTAGAAAATAGAGTTGTCCATCAATTGCAAGGGCATCGGTAAAACCAGCGCGAACTCCATCTATTTTAGGAAGTTTTATCGGATTGTAAACGATATTAAAATTCTCCAGCAAATTCTCTCCCGTAATCGTAAAAATGCCATTTTGCTCTTTTGGACCGTTACCGCGGTTTAAAAAATACCATTTGTCTTGATAGAAACTCACGCCTTCTATATTGAAGTTCTCACTGTCTATGCCGGAAAAGCTCTTCATCGACTCATATAAAACGGTTAAATCATTTATACTAATAAGCTCATTACTATCGCGATTAATCTCAATTAAAGTATGGCGTAGCTCTCCTGATCCAGACCCGAAAATATAGTAATTGACTCCGTCTGTCGTCATGGATTCAAAATCGGATTTGCCTACTTTACTTAGGTTTTCAGCAACGGTTCCGCTATCGTTGAGTGCAATTTTATTTAGTTTTTCCGTTTTTATATGGTATGTGTATAAAACATCTGCGCTATCAGAAATCAGGTGAATCACATCGTTCTGGTAGCCGATTCCAGAAGCGGCACTTATTCCTAAAATTTTTATAAACAATTCTAAGGTGAATTTTTTCATAGTTTTTAATTGTCAAGGTTAAATATAAGGTAATTATTTGGCATAAATAAGCGATTGTTAAATAAGTAATTGTTATTTTTTTTATACTTTTAAATAAAAAAAGATGAAAGAAACCCATTTTATGTCACGCTGTAAAGTTCAGGATAAAATAGTTTTAAAAGATCTTCCAACCGAAGTAGATTTGGGGATGACAGAGGAAAAAGCCATCAAACAACTTGCCAAACTTAGGGATAAACTCAGTAAATTTCAAGATAAAATGTATGCACACAACCGCTATAGTGTTTTGATTTGCATACAAGGTATGGATACCTCTGGTAAAGACAGTTTGATTCGGGAAGTTTTTAAGGAATTTAACCCCCGAGGCGTAGTAGTTCAGAGTTTTAAAACTCCCAATTCCGCAGAATTGGAGCACGATTATCTGTGGAGACATTATATTGCTTTGCCCGAACGGGGTAAGTTTACCGTGTTTAATCGGACACATTACGAGAATGTTTTGGTAACCCGAGTACATCCAGAGTACTTACTAAACGAAAATTTGCCAGGAATTGAAAAGGTTGAAGATGTACCGGTGGATTTTTGGGATAAACGCATGCAGCAAATCAATAATTTTGAACAACATATTTCAGAAAACGGTATGATTGTTTTTAAGTTTTTCTTGCATTTGAGTAAAGGAGAACAAAAAAAACGCTTGTTTCGCCGATTGAATAAAGACGAACACAATTGGAAGTTTTCAGCAGCTGATTTAAAAGAACGAGAGTTGTGGGATAAATACGCCGAGTATTATGAAGAGGCGATTAATAAAACTTCGACGGAAAAAAATCCTTGGTATGTGATCCCATCCGATAACAAAGCTTTATCGCGATTGATGTTGGCGGGTATACTGTGGGAAGAACTACAGAAATATACCGATATTAAACAAGGCGAACTCGAAGCGGGTATGGAAGAAAATATCGAATTGTATAAAGAGCAGTTGAAAAACGATGGATAAGACGATGAAATACTAAGTATAAAATCGAATCATCCTGTTAATCGGTATGATCAATCTACTGATTATATTCTATATAGCATAATGCAGTTTTATGTTGCAGAAAGTTTAAGATTAAGGAATGACTATGTCTTATTATATTATTGAAACAAGGGTGCGTTTAATGCTGAATATTTATTAATTTTAAGAGATTTTATAAAATAAAAAAAAGTGAATTTATCAGTGATAGATTCGCTTTTTTTTTATTGTTATACATAACAAAGCATCTGTTTTTTTTTAAAACAGGATTATTCCGACAGAAAAAGGACGGAGAATAAAAAAGATGTTGTGAACATTTATAAATTTACCCTTAAAAATTTAATGTAAAAGGTATTTAATTTTAAGGACAAATAGATTTTGCCAAAAAGGGAGTATTGTGTTTTGTGCATTAAAATCTTTTTTAATTAATTAATTGCATTGTATTTTGTGATTTTATGTATTTAAAAGTTTTTTTTAAGTTAAAAAATCGCTTTTTAAAGTCGTTAAAGTTACTGGTGTTTTGTTTTTTTACATTTTGTAAACAAATAATTATGTTAAAATTATTTTAAATATCATTTTTTAAGTAAGTTTGGCGTTCTTTTTTAGCTTAAAACTCTGCTTTATGAAATACTTCTTTGTAATCTACGTCTTACTTTTATTGGTTTATATTCCCGATATAGATGGCCAAAATAATCCTATACCTACAATATGGCTTAAAGGAGGTAAAGACGACGTTAATTTTCTAAATACTCAAGACAGTTTGTGTAAGCTGAATTACAACAATAAGTTAAATTTTGAGGAAAACCGTATTTTGGTGGAACGCGATAAATTAAATAGAGACAATACCTTTTTCGTTGTTTTTAAGCATCATCAAGAATCATTGGATATCAGCAAAAAAATCGAAACCATTTTCGCTGAATTTCACTTTAATGGCGCTGTTTCAAAAATTAGTGATACCTATATCCACAGTGATAAGTTGATGCGTATTAAATCTGGTGACCCGTCAAAAGGTATAGCGCTAAATTTTAGTAATTCATTTCAAGACTTACGATTAAAAAAAGGTATTAACTATACGTTTATCAAAGACAGACCCGAAATTGATTTGTACGAGATATTGGTATATAATCAGCGATTGTCTGCCTCTCAAATGCTTCCTATACAAACGTACTTGTCTCTAAAATATGGAATTTCATTGGACGACAATTTAGATTATCGGTCAGCTGTAGATGTGGTCCTATGGGATTATAAGAAAAATAAAGCCTATGCTAAAAGAATTACAGGATTGGGCCGAAGTGATTTATTTGAACTGCAACAGTTGCAGACACAAAATTCAAACGACAGTCTATTTCGAATGGGTTTAGAAGCAGAGGCGGTTAGTAATTCTTTAAATAAAGGATATTTAAATAACGAAAGTTTTTTTATTTATGGTGATAATGGGCAACCAATTTCATTTATACCGGAAGATAAAGTTGATTTTGATAAGCTGCAACGCGTTTGGAAGTACGATAAAACCAAAAATTTTAGTGCAAAAAACGTCTATATTAAATTGGCATGGGATCAATTTATAGACCAAACAGTAGTACATGATTATTTTTTATACATCAATAATTCTACCAAGCCACCTGTAAATTTAAACTCGTTCAAGCTTGTAAAAGGGGTGATAATCGACTCTTCTTTGGTATTTAACAACATTGTAATTGACAAAAACACCAATAAAGAAGGGTTTATATCGCTGTATCGTAAAAGGAGATTTGAACTTGAAGCCAATTGGTTAGCGCGTTGCGATGCATCAGATGGATTAAAACTGACTATTATAGGGGGCACTAAACCGTATACCATAAAGTTTATCAATAATCAGGGAGTAGTCGAAAAACAACAAAAAACACAGCGCAATGAACTCGATATCGACGGAATTAATCAAAGCAATGAAGGAGTTGTTGTTATTCAAGATGCCTTGGGAACAACGATTAAAAGAGCTTATACCGATATTGGCAAAAGCGACATTCCCATAGAGCTCAAAACGCTCTGGATTTTGAATGAAGGGAGCAGAGTACGGGTAACGCCATTCTTTACGGCTGCGTTTGACCGTACGCTACTTCAATATGAGTGGGCATTAAATGGCCAAATAATAGGAAATGGACCTGCTCTTGAAGCGATTGAAAAAGGGGATTACACTCTAAAAGTAATTTCGGATAAAGCGTGTTTTTTATTGCCATTTACTATAGTTGATTTTGAGAAAATCGACCAAAACAATAACGATAAAAACGGTATTTTCCCAAACCCAGTAAAAGCTGGTGAACCGTTCACAGTTCAAATTAGTTTTCCAAATCCTATAACTAAGGCGCAGCTTAGCGTATTTACTATAAAGGGGCAATTTTTGACATCACAAGAATATACGCAAACCAATCATATAACATACACTCATTTCCTAAATACCGCCGGTACTTACATCATTCTAGTCAAATCAGAAGCAACTACTCGTGTGTTTAAATTAATAGTTCAATAATAAAATCTGCATTAATGTCTCAAGTACCCAATTTTAATTCCCATAGTTTTTCGAAAATCAAGCGAGTAGCATTTAATCTGTGTTATAATTTGGTAGTTATTGCCTTGTTTTACAGTGCCGTAATCCACCCACTTCAAGCCTATGCTACTACAAAAAGATTGGTTGACTTAAAAGAAATTCAAGCGATATATCCTTATTTAAAGAGTAGAATCACAGACACAACAGCGGAGGAAAAATCCAATTCCGTTGTAAATACACAAAAAAGTGTAGCTGCTGCGTTGTCAACATTTGGAAATGCTAGGGGCAAAGTAAACTCAGCGTATATTTATGAAGCGGATTTACCTGCTGGAATCATAGGTGCAACCTTCGATATAGCTGATGATCCTTTTGATAATTTATTTAAAATTAAACTTGATATGCTGCCTACTTTTGACGATCGCGTTTACTTGGAGTACGAAGTAAAAGGTGTCGCTGATTTAGCAAGTGTTTCTAGAAGTATAAATGAAAACGTCGCTATTGGGGGGAGTTTGATTAAAACCTCTAACAGTTGGTCGTTTCAAAGCGAGCAGATTAATCCACAATTGCTTTATCAAGGAGAGAATAAGGTATTGTTTACCGTTTTTGAAGAGCTTGGTAATGCTATTGAAATAAAAAATGTTAGAATAAAAATTGAAAAAGCGCTTGAAAATTCGACAAATGCTTCAGATTTTAGAATTACGAATAGTTATGTATTAAAAGATGATGAAATATATTTACGCGGTTTCGTAAATATAGAAAACAGAAATTCTAGTATTTTTAAGCTGGATGGGACATCGATTGAACTTTCTGATTCTGGTGAATTTGAAACGATTCTTCGTGCCGATTCTCCGCAGCTATCGAGGATAGAAATGGTACAGACCCAAAGCGGAATTGATTTAAAGGAACTCATTTCTATTGACAGAAAAGACTTGAATTTTGATAAGGTGTTTAAACTCGAGTCACGAAATAGTGTTTTTGGATTTGTAGTAGAATCTCAAAAAGATCAGTTTTTGGAAGCTGATGGCGCTACCTTGTTTTTACCCAAAGCAGCCCTACAAAAAGATGCAGTTATTGCAATTGAAAAATTGAGAAAAAATGATTTGGCTCCAACGGGAATGACCATTACAAATGTTACCAAAGGACAACTTGGGTATCGTTTTACACCCGATAAATCGCACTTTGAAAAAGACTTGAAATTAAGTATTACCTACGACGCTCAATTGCTGCCCTCGGGCTATAGTGAAAGAGATATTCATATCTTTTATTTTGATACTCAAAGTAAAGCTTGGAAACCGGTACAAACAGATAGTATTGATGTGAAAAATCAAATAATTATTTCCAAAACAAACCATTTTACGGACTATGTTGCAGGGGTAATTCAAGTGCCAGAAAGTCCAGAGAGCAATAGTTTTACACCAACGACTGTAGGTGATATACCGGCGGCGCATCCGACAGATAAAATAAATTTTATAGAAATGCCTTCTGCCAATCAAGAAGGTGATGCTGTATTGAGTTATCCCATTGAAATTCCAGGCGGTAGAAAAGGAATGCAGCCCAATTTAACTGTACAATATAACAGCAGTGGAGGAAACGGTTGGATGGGATTGGGGTGGAATATAAACGTGGGAACCATAGATATTAATACCAAATGGGGCGCGATAAAATACGATGCCACAAAAGAGACTGAGTCGTATTTAGTTAATGGAGAAGAAGTCACATTAAGGGTGAGTGATAATAGCTTTTATTTACCATATAGAAATACCGAAATTAATCGCATTTCAAATGCGATGTTTTATCCAAGGCAGGAAGGTAGTTTTAATAGAATTCAAAGATTGGGTAGTAGTCCAAAAAACTATTCTTGGGTGGTTACTGACAAGGGTGGAATAAAATATTATTACGGACAAACATCCGATTCACAATTGCAAACCGACTCTGGAAATATTGCACGTTGGTTTTTGGAGAAGGTTGAAGATCTTAATGGAAACTTTATAAAGTATCATTATAGTAAGAAAACATTTACTTCAGGTACATTAGCTGGGGGTAAACAAGTATATCTCGCCTCAATTACGTATACCTTGCATAACACCGATAATACGGCTAGTTACTATAGAGTTAGTTTTAATCGTACCAATAGTCCCCAAGGAATTGGAACGAGATTAGATAAATCGATAAATGCAAGATTGGGTATAAAGGAAATTGTTGATGATGTTTTGGATGAAATCACCGTAAGTCTGGTGGATGAGTATTCGGAGTCAACTATTCGAAGTTATTCCTTTTTATATAAAAAGGGGGCTTTTGGAAAAACCTTATTAGACCAAATTCAACAAAAAGATTTTGAAGGGAATGTGTTTAATACACACACTTTTGAATATTATAATGATACTGGTAGTGGACTCTTTAGTCCGGCCAAACAAATTACTGCCTATAGTGATTTTGACAATCTATTTACAAAACTCAAAACATCTCCATCTGCCTTAGGAGGAAGCGCTTCTGAATCAAAGGAATACAGTGGGGCAATAACGGCCGGGGTTGCCAGTATAGCTATTCCATCAAGTTTGAATCCCCTGTCAAAAAACTCCACTTTGGGTGTCAATCAATCGAAAAACACTTCTAAATCTGAATCTATTATAGCTCTTGTGGATATGGATGGCGACGGATTACCTGACAAGTTAATACGTAAACACAATCGATTGTATTATAGAAAGAATAACGGAAACTCGTTTAGTGAGTATATCATTCCTATTGAAGGACAAAATAGTTTTAGTAAGTCAAAGACCATGAGTAAGTCAACAGGTTTTGAAGCACATTTTTTTGGATTTATCAATGCAGGAAAAACGTGGACAGAAATTGAAACAAATATCTTTTTAGAAGACGTTAATGCCGATGGACTAATAGATATTGTAAAAAATAAAGAGGTCTTTTTTAATTCCATTAATCCCACTACTGCTTTACCTAAATTCACCAAAAACAGTTCGTTGACACCCAATGCAGTTGATGTTGGTTCTCAGGTACTTGGTGTAACTACTCCAAAAACCGTGAATACAAGCACTGTCGATATAGTAAAAATTTGGATAGCACCTAAGTCAGGCTATGCTGATATAAATGGAATGATTTACCCGAATAGTGGCGGAAAAAAAATGAGATTTAGTATTGAAAAAGCAACTGCAACGGAATTAGGAGCAGCTACATTTATACAAGAAATTACTCTTTTTAGCACAAATACGGCAACCAATTTCGAAAATATTTTTCTCGAAAAAGGCGATAGGTTATTCTTTAGAGTAATTGCAAATACAGAAGATTATAAAAATAATAGGGCTATATGGAATCCGAGTATAGTGTATAAAGAAGATAGTAATTATCAAGATCCGAATGGATATAACCCATATAAAACCAGCTTTCCACAAGGTTTTCTAGTAGGAGGGTCGATGCCTCAAACCATACGCTCTAACGGACATTTTAGCGTTTATTGGCCTGGGTTTACCATCGATAATAGCACTGATATACCGGAGCTTTCTGATGAAGTTACCTTGGTGCTTAAGCGCTATAAATTAAACAGTAATGGACAGCCTATAGCTGCTGATTTTGGTATGGCTACCGAAATATACCGTCAACGTATCTCCCTAAATAAATTAAATTTTTTAACTGACTATAGTTATGAATTTGGTATTAGTAACATTGTGGAAGATGACGTAACATCGTTTCAATATATTAAAGCGGAAATCTGGGCCGATTCAAATGTAAATTGGAAGCATATTGATGAAAAATGGAGGCCGATACTGCAAAGTTTAGATCAATCACAAGCGAATGAATCTTTATTAAAAGAAATGAGTGTGTTTCATGAGGGAATCAAAACCCAAAGTTATTTTGAAATAACGAGAGATACCCGTTTTTTTTCCAAACATTATTTTCAATTACCCGCTTGTAATGTAACTCAGGGACTTTGTCCTCAGAATTATATTTATTTAGTTGTTAAAAATGGAAATGGAAAGGTGTTAACAGAACCAGGAGACCCAAATCAATTTATGAAGTTTCGTTACCTGGCCTCGCCTACAGGATTGGTAACCGAAGCTAAAAAGTATAATGATATAAGTGGACTTTTCGATACTAATGTTACCGGTGATGTACTTGACTTTGTTCAGAATTTTGACATGAATGACGCTAACCAAAATAAAATTTATTTTGAATACTATACCGATAATTTAGTTTTGGCTGATAAATTGAAATTAGTTGATTCGAATTGGTTTTATGATGAATCAAATAGTTTTACAACCGTTTTTTATCCCAATATATTGTATAGAGGGCAAAACAATCAATTCGGAACCATGCATCAAAATTGGGGACAATTTGCATACAGAGGAAAAGAAATTGATAGGCAAATGCAGCCCATATTATTAAGTGATCTTACTTATGAGAGTATTCAAAATGCTGCTACGGAAAACACACAGAATCCAACACAAGAAGAAATGACAGCTTGTGATGATAAAGATACTTATGAAGAGTACAAAGAATGTTTAGATAGTTTTGGTGCTAGAAACGGTACTGAATTAAAGTCTAAAATGTTTTTATTGATACCAAATAGGGGGAGGCAGCAATGGGAAGTACACAATCAATTGTATGTTCAAATAGACAAAGTACAACCCAATATAGAAATTAATGATGATGATGATACGTCATCTGGTGGTGACGATCAAGGATCAAATGATCCACCAGGTGCAGGAGATGGTCCAAGCGGCGGAGATGGTGTAGGTTCTGTACATAATCATATTGCCGTTTCTATTGTTAAGCGAATTAGTAGTAAAAGTAAAGATATTTCGGCTGGATTTTACGCTAGTGGAACCTCTTCTGAAACAAAGACCGCTTTAAAAAATGATTATAGAGATATCAATGGAGACGGTTATCCAGATATTATTACCGATAAAATTCAATGGACGAATTCACGTGGAGGATTAACTTCAAATGTTATTGATAAAATGGTGTTGCAAAAGTCAAATGCCGATGGAGTTGGCGGTGGTGCAGCTATGGGAGGTGGAGCCGGTTTAAATATGACTATTTGCTCAGACGGTACAGGAGTTAATGGAAATCATTCGATAACTCGTAGTGGTATGGGAGTAGGATTTGGTGTCAGTGCCTCCTTCTTTTCGATAAAAGATTATACAGAAAGTGAATTGATTGATATCAATGGAGATGGCTTGCCCGATTTTTTAGAACGCAACGGAAATGTAGCACTTAATTTTGGATATGGTTTTCAACCTCAATCGAATTGGGGACTTACGGATTTGAAAAAAACCGAAACGCAAACCTTTTCTGGCGGCGGCGGGATTAGTTTATTTAATGGTTCGATATCTGCTGGCTTTTCTATAGCAAAAAACATTTCGGAAGATAAAATATCCGTGATAGATGTCAATGGTGACGGTTTGCCTGATAAAATAATTAATGGTAATCAAGTGTATTTAAACACGGGAACTGGTTTCGAAGCGAATGCTATTAGCCTGCCTGTAAGTTCGCCGCGTACTTCGGATTCCTATAGTGGCGGAGTTAATATCAATGCTACCTACTGTTTTTATTTTATAATTCCTGTAATTTCTACAGGTCCGAAAGCCTGTGTGTCTGTTGGAGGAAATATAGGAATGGGTATCAATAAGGAAACTGTCCAAGTAATGGATTTTGACGGTGATGGGTATCCAGATATTTTAAAATCAGATTCTGAAGGTAGCCTAAAAGTTTATTTTTCTAAAGTCGGTAGAACTAATATGCTTAAAGCGGTTAACAGACCATTAGGAGCAATCATAACTTTAGATTACAACAACCATAACCCACATACCAACCAAAAAATAGGAACTACTTATGCGATGCCTTTTTCCAAATGGGTAATGACAAAAGCAACCTTATACGACGGATATAAAGGCGATGGGGAAGACTATATCAGAAAGAGTTTTGAGTATTACAACGGTTATAAAGACCGAAGAGAGCGCTCTTTTCTCGGATTTGGTGAGGTAATTACCAATGATTTGGATTATAATAATCAGAAATACAGAAGTCAGGTTGTGCAGTATTTGCAAAATGATATGACATCAGATGAATTGTACAGCCCAGGAAAGGATTCAAGATTAAGACAATACTATTTTAAAAGAGGATTAGTAAAGAAAAGCTTTTTGCGTGATAAGCACGGTAGAATACACCAAGCAAAAAATTACGATTACAGATTCTTTAATGCGGTCACGGCTTCACAAAACAACCTTGGTTTTAGCTATAATATGAATGGTAATTCGGTGAGTTCGTATCCAGAAAACAATCGAATACTACCGCTTCTTAGTAACATAACGACGGAGTCTTATGCATATAATGGAGCCGATGATGCAGACGGTTTTGAGAAGAGTACCCGTGTTGACTTTGATAAATATGACCTGTTTGGAAACGTGAAAAACTATAGAGATAACGGGGAGTCAGGAGGTTCTAATTCACCAGATTTAATTAATGTGGTTATAAATTACCATCAGAATTGGGATCGATATATGGTATCCTCACCAAGGGAACATCAAGTGATTACAAATAATACAAATAGAAGAACGGAAACCAAAATTGATGATAATGGAAATGTGCTTAATATATGGCATTTCCTAAATGGAAATAATGAATATGCCGAAACTATTATGGAATATGATCAGTACGGCAATATTATTAAAAAAAGAAATCCACTGCCGTTTGTTGATTCCAGTGAAGACATGGCTTTTACAACGGAAATTCGCTACGATGATAATTTTTATATTTATCCGGTAGAGATATCAAACGCTCAAGGTGCCGTAAAAAAAATAGTTTATAGTCGATTATTAGGTAATATCATTCAAACTACAGATCCATTCGATGTGAAACTGTATTATGAGTATGATAATTTTGGTAGACTTCTGCGTGTAAAAGATAGTAATCGCGGTAAAATTCCAACGGGATATATTTTGAGAAATACCTATTTTACAGATGAAGGTTATGGAGGTAATCCGTTGGCTTCTGTGGTTACTGAGAAAATCAAAGCAAGTCCCGATTCACAAGATTACAATCAAAGTACAAGTGGAGCACTCGAATATATGCATAGTTCTGTCTTTGTAGATGGAATTGGACGACCGATACAAGTGAAAAAGCAATTACAACGCGATGAGAATTGTACGTCGAATACCGGTTATCGATTTGCTGTTTCGAGTCTAACGCTCTATGATGAATTTGGAAGGGTCGTTACGGATGCTTTACCCGTTGAGGAAAGTTCTTGTATAGGTTCTTTGCAAGATCAATTAAAAAGGATGTCATATCCTTCAATAGATAATGAAAACACAACAACTTATCGTTACGACTATTTAGATCGAGTTACGCATTCCACACTAAGTGGCATTGCTGCAATGACAGAAACCAAATACGGACATGGTGTTGATTGTAATAACAAGCATCAGTTTTCGCAAGAAATAATATTGCCAGAAGGAAATAGAACCATAATTTATACCGATGCTCGCAATAGGCAAACTTCCAGCAAACAAGTAGGTGCCCTTAATGAAGATTTATGTACCACGTTTAGTAATGGGGCTTTAGGTGAGCTGCTAAGTGTTACGGATGCTGAAGGTGCTGTTACTTCTTATAAATATGATAATTTGGGAAGAAAGGTTTATAGTGCACATCCCGATAAAGGACAAACTTGGTTTGAGTATGATTTATTACATCAGTTAATTGGCTTAACTACTGAAAACCTGAAAGACGAAAATCAAAAAATCACCTATCAGTATGACTTACAGCGTTTGGTGAGAATCAAATATTCGAATCATGAAGTAAATTTTACTTATGATTTAAACAGAATAATTAAACAAGACGATCAAACGGGAAGTCAGGAATTTAAATACGGATTTTATGGAGAACTGGTAGAAAATAATAGAATTATAGTCGATCCTTTAGGAAGGGCAAACCATGCTAATGCTTATAAAATGAAGTTTGGATATGATTATTGGGGACGTATATTGACTATGGAATATCCCGACGAAGAGAAAATCCATTATAAATATGACGAAGGGGGTAATTTAGAAAAAGTTTATAGTGTAGGTGGTAGAGAACTGATTAAGAACATACGATACAATCAATTGGGAAGCCAGACTAAAATAGTTTATGGCAATGATGTAGTGACCGAATATTTTTATGGGTTGCAACAGCGTTTGCGTACCATGACATTGCGCAGACCGACGAATCAACTGTTTCTAAAAAACGAATATTGGTATGATCGCAACAGCAATATTACAAAATTTAGTAACGATACTTCCTTGTCTAGTCAGTTGGATATTGGAGGAACTTCAA
This sequence comes from Flavobacterium sp., assembly GCA_040393465.1. Classification (GTDB taxonomy): domain Bacteria; phylum Bacteroidota; class Bacteroidia; order Flavobacteriales; family Flavobacteriaceae; genus Flavobacterium. Next base: position 21,979 of record JBEBUC010000020.1, read on the forward strand.
ATAAAAGTTTTGAATACGATAGCTACAATCGATTAAAAAATGCCGACATCAGATGGGAGGGAATGCGTGAGATCCACGATTTTAAGTTGAATATGAAATACAACAAGACCCACGGAATAACAAGTAAAGTCCAAAATCATCAGGTTGAAAATATTTACACTCATGAAATACGTCTGACAGACAACACATTTAAAAGTACCTATTTATATGTAGATACAGAAAAACCTCATGCGGTGTCAAACATTAGGATGGTGGAGCCTAATTATACCAGCTTGCATAATTATGAATATGACAAAAACGGTAATCTTACTTCGAGTAATGAGCGGGTAGGGAATAATTCGGTAACTCGTCGATTATACTGGGATGACCAAGATCGATTGCAAGCGGTTGTTGATGGTAATGAAGTTAACTTTTATCTGTATGATGCGTCGGGAGAGCGCGTGATTAAGAGTTTTGGAAACGCTCAGAATTTGATGGTCAATGGGGGACATGTTGTGGGGTTATCAACGGTAGATGATTTTACGGTATATCCGAGTGGTTATTTGGTGGTGGGTCCAAACAAATACACCAAACACTATTATTTCAACAATCAAAAGATAGCCAGTCAAACGGGCGACAGCAGTAACTTTATGGCTCGAGCGACTAGATCGACACCACCAGATGAGGTGTTAGCGGCACGAACGGCCAATTTGCAACAGCAGATGAAGGAAGTTTATGAGGGAGCAAATTTGGATAGCCCTACTTTTCAGGCTCGGGAAACCCTTTCGGATTTTGAATGTGAACAAGAACTATATGATATTAAAAAACGTTTACTTGATAAGAAAAATTACGATTGTTTGAATGTTATAAAAGACATGGAATCGCAAGGATTAACGGATTGTGAGGTGCTAAAGGAATATAAAAAGACCCCTTGTTATTTAGAGACGGCTTGTGAGGAAGAATACCATCAATGGTTGGATTATTTGTATTTTGAAGGCAAAACGGGATGTACAACGACCTTAAAAACATTAGTTGAAGAGGGGAAAAGTTATTGTGATGTGCTTTATTATGTTAAAAAAACAACGAGTTGTTTGGAAATTATCACAATAACCGATTGTTATCTGGAATTCATAGAGCTTTATGAAAGTTGTACCAGGGCAAACGATTACAAATGCCTCAAGTTTTTACAAGAACTGATGACACAGGAGGAACTCGATTATTGTGATATTGTGGAGATTATAAAAGAAAGTGAATTTAATGTGATTTACCCACCGGTAATTCCGCCAGTAGATACCTTTCCACCGGTCGAAGATCCTGTGGTTGACCCTGGAAATCCAGATAACGAAACACCGCCGGTAATACCAAACGAACCCATAATTCCGGAGCCACCGTTTATACAAGGAAAAATTTGGTGGTATCATAGTGATCATTTGGGCAGTTCTTCTTATCTTACAGACGTTAACGGTATGCCTACACATTATTATGAGTATTTGCCTTTTGGCGAATTAATGGTTGAACATAACAACAGTAATTATGATAATGTGTATAAGTTTAACGCCAAGGAATTGGACGAAAAAACCGGATATTATTATTATGGTGCGCGTTATTATGACCCAAGAACGAGTTTGTTTTTGAGCGTGGATCCGTTGGCGGAGCAGTTCCCAGGATGGACTCCGTATCATTATGTACACAATAATCCAATCAATTTGATTGACCCGACTGGGATGAGTGCGGAGAACAGCAATGGGGGAGGTGGTTTTTTTTCGAGGATGTGGAGTGGTGTTAAAAACACTTTCAGTTCATCTAGTAAAGCAGAAGATATGACTGTATTAGATGAGATTGTTATAACTGTTTCAGGTCAAAATAAAGAGGAACGAATTAAGGATAAAAAGGTCAATTCTTTATTATCAGATTGGCGATTTGAGAACACGAAAAATGAATGGCGTGCGCAAGGAATCTGGGATGATAATTTAAGCTATAATAATTGGGGTCATGCGGTAGGAAGTCAGTTAGGATTAGTGATGCCATCAGCAAGATTTAATGGATTATTCAGTTTGTTTAGTAAGGCGGAAGCTGGATTTACTGTAAATCCAAGTAAATTTGATTATTTCTTTGGTAGAGTTACTACTGGGCATGCCGACAATATTAGGAGGTCGGCAGATAACCTGAGAGATTTGACAAAACTTGGTATTAATAATCAAAATGAATTAATGAAAGTTTTTAATAAAGCATTTGAAAGTGGTGCGATTTTATCAACAAAAACGAATCATTATGGAACAACAATTACAAGAGGTGTGCAAATAGGAGGTAAAGGAGCAATAAATGTTGGTTTCTTTTATGAAGGAGGAAAAATGGGTGTGACTCCTTCTGTTTCTACAATAATTCCTAAAATTTATTAATGAAAATGCAATTAAGTTTAATAGAAATATCAGAAACGAATTTTAATAAATTAGAATTACCGATTCTGTTTAACGATAAGTTAACAGCTAGGGTTTTTGGAGTAATTTCTGATGGAATAAATGGATATAAGTTGAGTTGGCAAAGTACATTTAGTAAACCTAAACTAATGTTAATTGATGACTTTCGCTACTCTGTAGGAATAGATTTGAATTTTGTAATATTTGATATTTCGAGTAAACAAATATTGCGAAGTATAGATTTAGATTATTTTTTTTATGACGCCAAGATTCATAGGGGATTTCTCTATGTAATTACAGAACTTGAATTTATTAGAATAAATATTCTGGATTTAGAAGTTGATGAGACATATGCTTTGACGGACTATTTTGAAAGTATGGACTTTTTAGAGGATAGTATAATTGTTAAATCTGTTGACGGAAATGTGTATAGTATCCCCCCGCTACCGCACGAAATGTAATTCGACGGAGTCAATCCCTTCGTGTGGTACGAATAAACAAAAAATCCCAACTTTAAGTTGGGATTTTTGTATTTACACCTATTTAGAATATGCTTTTCGGGTTTTAGCATCTCTGACTAAACCGTCGATAGCATAGAGTATGTGTGCTTTATCTTCTTCTGGTAAATCGTCGATCTCATTGAGTCTTTGGAGCATTTCTGGGTTTTTGAGGATGTTAATTTGAGCCGTTTCTCCAAGTAAGTATCCTACGGTAGTACCTAATTCATCGACCAATCTTTTAACTACATCAATGGATGGTTTTCTTTTTTCAATTGAAAAAAAAGTTTATTTTTATAGAGAAGGAAATAGGTTCTTTGCAGATAGGAAGTGACGCGTGAGGCAAAAATGGAGTAGAAGTGGTTCAACGTAGACCCGTTAGCGGAGCAAACCATGGAACCGTATTCTTACGTGGGAAACAACCCGATTAACTTTACGGACCCTACGGGGATGAGTAAGGAGGGAAGTGATGGGTGGTATGAAGATGAGCGGGGTACTATTACACATAGCCCGACTATAAATAGTCAAAAAGATCTTGATGATAAAAATATGAAAGGAAGCTTCATAGATAAATCATTTGTAGGAATTGATGGGGATAATAGAAATTACGATTTTAAGGAAGATGGTACTGTTGGGCTACGTTCAAAAGACGAAAGAAAAGAGAGTGGAACTAAAGTACTATCTGTCGATAGAATTGAAACTATAGTCAACGAAACAATTAGTAGAACTAATTTAGCTCCAATTGTAATATCAGCGGTAGCTATATCACAATCTGATAGCCCAATTCCAGGGCCTGCAGATATTTTAGCTATTGGTGCATTATATGTAGGATTCACTAATTGGCTCACTTCGACAAAAAAAGTACAAACAATTACTTTAGAGTTTGCAAAACCTAAATATGGGGAAGAAGCAGAACATAAAAAAGGAGCAAGGCCAAGTACTGAAGCAAAGCATCAAAAAGGACAGTCTAGGAAAGGAAGAGACAAAGGAGGGGAGAAAGGTGATAAGAGAAGAACTAGGCATAAATAATTAATTTTAATTTAATGAGATATATTGATATAAAAATAAGAAGGAGACCTTTAGTAATACGAGGGTTGTACTTAAAAGAATCTAAACATTGGATGGTAGTTAATTATAATCCTGTTGACTATGTTTTAGATGGATATTGTTTCATTAACAAGCTTTTTGTTAGTGAAATAATAGAAATTGAAGTAGATTCATTTAAATACAAAGTAATGAGTTTGAAAAAAAACATAGAATCCGAAGATGATTTTCTTGGGATAAATATAGATAGTGATGATTGTTTGTATAATTCATTTTTTAAAGAAAAAACTCTTATCCAAATAGAGTTAGAAAGTGATGAATTTGCATATATAGGTTTTGTTTCTAAATTAAATAAAAGGTCTTTTATCTTGAGTAAAATATCAGTTCGAGGGGAATTAATTGATGAAACAAATTTTGAATATAATAAAATTAGAAATATTTATATAAAAACGGATTATCTTAATTCATTAGAGAAGTATATAAAATATTTTTCTAGCGATCATTAATAAATAGAAAACCGCCCGCAGTTGCCAGCAACTTGCTTGTGACAATTAATAACAACAAATCTCAACTTTTTACGGTTGGGATTTTTGTATTTATACCTATTTAGAATATGCTTTTTGTGTTTTAACATCTCTGACTAATCCGTCAATAGCATAGAGTACATGTGCTTTATCTTCTTCAGGTAAATCGTCAATTTCATTGAGTCGATGTAGTATCTCGGGATTTTTGAGGATGTTAATTTGAGCCGTTTCTCCAAGTAAGTATCCTACGGTAGTACCTAATTCATCGACCAATCTTTTAACTACATCAATGGATGGTTTTCTTTTTTCAATTGAAAAAAAAGTTTATTTTTATAGAGAAGGAAATAGGTTCTTTGCAGATAGGAAGTGACACGCGAGGCAAAAATGGAGTAGAAGTGGTTCAATGTAGACCCGTTGGCGGAGAAGTATCCCAATTGGAATCCTTACACATATACTTTTAATAATCCAATTAATTTTGTTGACCCTACTGGAATGGAAGGTGAAGGATGGGTTGAATGGGAGTCTCGTCAAGGGAATAAGCACATGACTTATGATAATGAAATAAACACAGTAGAAGAAGCTAAAAAGAAAGGGTATAGTAATGTTAGTTCTGTAATGGATAGTTTCTCTTATAGTGATGATAAGGGGATGCATCAGATGAGGGCAGATGGGAATATTGTAGAACAAGGAGGAAATGTTGTTGATTTAAATAATAATGAAACATATCGAACTACAGATGGAACTTTTTTTAGTAAAAATAAAACTGGAAGAGAACAGCTTTTAGCAGTAGGTGGCGCATTTGGGGATTTCATTACACTTCTTGGAATAATTACATTACAGCCAGAAATAGTTGCGGTAGGGACATTTATTGGGAATGGGACTTTGGCTGGAGATATTGCAAATACTTTTGAAACACAAGGTTTTAACGAAAGTACTATGATTGATGGCGCATCTAAAGTGGCATTAAATAGAGCTGGTCATTATTTAGGAAATGCAGGGGTTAAGGCGAGTAGAACGGTTGCGGGAGAGGGAGCTAATAAAGTAACAGAATCTGTGATTCAAGGAAGCATAGAACTTAAAACAAAAGTGGGTGGAATTATTATAGATGAAGCTCGTAAAAAGTAAGAAAGATGATTAGTTATAAGTTTGTGTTGTTAGCAATTATTTTTATAATAGCAGGGTTGATTCCTATAGTTAGGAATAAATTTTATAAATCTGAAAAAAGAGATATGTTATGGGCAACTGGATTAGGCTCTTTTTTAAGTTCGATTCTTTTATTGCTATTTGGTTTAGCTGTGTTAGTATACGAATTAAATAAACTCTTTTAATGAAGATGAAGTGTCCTGCTACTGCACGAAATGAAATTCGACGGAGTCAATCCCTTCGTGTGGTGTGAATAAACAAAAAATCCCAACCGTAAAAAGTTGGGATTTTTGTGTTTATACCTATTTAGAATATGCTTTTCGGGTTTTAGCATCTCTGACTAATCCGTCTATAGCGTAGAGTATAGGTGCTTTATCTTCTTCTGGTAAATTGTCAATTTCATTGAGTCAATGTAGCATCTCGGGATTTTTGAGGATGTTAATTTGAGCCGTTTTTCCAAGTAAGTATCCTACGGTAGTACCCCGCTACCGCACGAATCCCTTCGTGTGGTACGAATAAACAAAAAATCCCAACCTTAAAAGTTGGGATTTTTTTTATTTAAGAATAGCTTGTAATTTATTTTTGGCGAGGAACGCATCTAGCATAGCGAAAACGTGTTCTTTATCTGTGGGGTCTAGTTTTTCTATGTCTAGTAAACGGGTTACGGTTTTCTTATCGAATTTGCTGTTTACGCCTTCTCCCACAAGATAATCCAAGCTTACCCCAAAAGCATCAGCAATTTTTTTAGCGGACTCAATAGACGGTACTGCTTCTCCTCGTTCGTATTTGGATAAGTTGGTGACGTATTCCAATTTTAGTAGCAAAGACATCTTGCAATATTCTTTTTTCAATTGAAAAAAAAGTTTATTTTTATAGAAAAGGAAATGGGTTCTTTGCAGATAGGAAGTGACGCACGAGGCAAAAATGGAGTAGAAGTGGTTCAATGTAGACCCGTTGGCGGAGCAAACGATGGAGCCGTATTCGTACGTTGGAAACAACCCGATTAACTTTACGGATCCTACGGGGATGAGTAAGGATGGGTGGAGAACAGACAAGGAAACTGGTAAACGAGAGTATGATAAGGATTTTACAAGGAAAAATACACCATCAACTCATACATATGATAATGCTATTCTAGATGGTAAGAATCAGTTATTCTATAATGAATCAGGAGGGATTGAACCGACTGGAACAGTAATGGAAAATGTTTCGATTACTAAAACATCATCTATGCATCCTTATTTTAGAGCAACTCCTTCTGGGGAGTATGGGCCGTATTCTCCTGATGCAGTTAGTTTTGGTTATGGTGTATCTGGAAGTGGTAGTTTTTTCAGTGCAAGTGCTAGTTTTGGATTTGCAATGACGCATAATGATGTAGCATTGATGGTGTCTGGAGAACTCAATATGGGTCTAGATGTAGAAAAACCAGGATTTACTTTTGGGCCTAACATAGGTTTTCACGATAATTACGGAGGAAATAAAGATGTGTTAGAAGGTTTAGGAGGAAAGAGTGTCGGTTGGAATGCAAATGCATTAGTTGGAGGAATTTCTTATAGTCAGTCAGCAATACCAAATTCAGAACAAATAAGTAGGGTTGGTGTAAAATCAACAACTATAAATATTGGTCCTGGAATTGGTGGAGGTTATGGGCAGTCTCAAACTCAAACGTATAAATTAAGTAATGGAATGAGAAATATAAAAAATTGGTATAGTACATGGAAGTTTTAGGGAAAGGAGTTTTTTTGGTAATTATTATACTGCTTGTTTCATCTTGTTTGAGAATAGATTGTGAAGAAAATGCTCGCTTTTTTAGAGCAGTAGAATGTCTTCAAATATTTGAAAAACTACCGACCTTAGAAAGTCCTTATATGAAATCTGAAGGAATACATTTAGTTACAGGAGATAAATGTATATGTGAAGATGAAACACGAGCATTAAATATCTATAAGAATATTTTGGAAAAAGGGGATACTATCATAAAGCGTAAAGGAGAACTTAATTTTTCTATCCATAAAAAAGATACGATTATTGAGGTTAAATGGGAATGTGAAGGAAAAGTTTATGAATGATTTTTTTGCAGATAACCATTAATACAAGAGGCTATCTCAAAAAGGCAGCCCCCGCTACCGCACGAAATGTAATTCGACGAAGTCAATCCCTTCGTGTGGTACGAATAAACAACAAATCCCAACCGTAAAAAGTTGGGATTTTTGTGTTTATACCTATTTTGAATATGCTTTTCGGGTTTTAGCATCTCTGACTAATCCGTCTATAGCATAGAGTATATGTGCTTTATCTTCTTCTGGTAAATCGTCAATTTCGTTGAGTCTTTGGAGCATTTCTAGACTTTTATTTGAGCGGTTTATCCAAGTAAGTATCCTACGGTAGTACCTAATTCATCGACCAATATTTTACTACATCAAACTCCCCGACAACTATCATTTTCACTGTGTATAATACTTTTGAATTTTGTACTATCCTTTCGACCTTATAAAAAATCCGTTAAGAAATTACTGCAACGCAGCCGAAAAAAGATTTTGTGTTTGACCGAAGGGAGTTAAAATCTTTTAGGCGTAGTCAAGTGATTTTAGGAGTTTTTTATAGCGTCTTGACTTTTTGCTTCGTTTTGTGTCAAGACAAAATGAAGAGAATTCCTCTCTGTAAACGTCGATTTTGGAGAAATTTGGATATGTGGTCAGGTGGTTTATTTATGTAGAACTCATAATTTCTATTTTCCATGATTTAACAGCTTAGCTATTTTAGGTTTTTTTATCTGTCTTTTACATCGTTTTTTATCAAATATCTCGGGTATAAAGAAATGAAAACCAACTGTAGTAAAGATGAAAAAAAACTGATTTACATGATAAAAATCATAATAAAGGACAATTTGGTCTTTTATTTTTGTAAGAATAAAATGTACTAACAGCAAATTTAAATCGCATGAAAACGAAATCAGTAAAAAACAAATTAAGGAAATGGTATTTGGCAACAGTAGGTGTTGTTCTCCTGGCGGGTTTTAACTCTTGTAAAGAAGCTCCTGCAAGTACGGTTTTTGTAAACGGAGAACACATAAAAACGGAAGGTCAACTGGTTGCGGAATTGACCGCACCGCCATTTGTTCCCGCACCCGTTGGTAATCGGAAGGCCGTGAAATTGGTAGTCAATATGGAAATTATTGAAAAGGAGGGTGAAATGGTCGATGGGGTTAAATATGTCTATTGGACATTTGGAGGCAGTGTTCCGGGTAGTTTTATTCGAACACGTGTAGGCGATGAGGTCGAATTTCACCTAAAAAATCATCCGGATAATAAGCTTCCTCACAACATCGATTTACATGCGGTAACCGGTCCCGGAGGAGGAGCAGAATCGTCTTTAGTGGCGCCGGGGCATGAGAAAACCTTCTCGTTTAAAACTTTAAACCCCGGACTTTATGTGTATCACTGTGCAACGGCACCAGTGGGTATGCACATTGCGAATGGGATGTATGGTTTGATTTTGGTGGAACCCGAAGGTGGATTACCTCCGGTTGATAAAGAATACTACGTGATGCAAGGCGATTTTTATACCGTTGGTGGTTATGGCGAACGCGGTACTCAGCCTTTTGATATGACTAAAGCCATAAGTGAAAGCCCGGATTATGTTGTTTTTAACGGTAAGGTAGGGGCCTTAATTGGTGATAATGCCCTTACGGCAAAGGTGGGCGAGACCGTGCGTTTATTTGTCGGAAATGGTGGACCTAATTTGGTATCCTCATTCCATGTTATTGGAGAGATTTTCGACAGGGTGCATATCGAAGGAGGTAGTCAGATAAATGAAAATGTTCAGACGACTTTGATCCCTGCGGGAGGAGCGGCAATCGTCGATTTTAAAGTAGACGTACCGGGTAGTTTTGTATTGGTTGATCACTCCATTTTTAGAGCGTTTAATAAAGGGGCACTGGGAATTTTAAAAGTAACCGGAGAAAATAACGATCAGATATATTCTGGAACGATTCAAGAGGGGATTTATCTGCCAGAAGGCGGTACGGTTCAAAGCATGCCTGCAGTAGCCGCGAGCAATAAACCTGCTGTTCCGAAGACTTTAAGCGAAAAATTGGTTCAGGGTAAAAACGTATATATGAGAACTTGTTTTGCCTGTCATCAAGCTGAGGGACAAGGAATACCTAGTGCTTTTCCACCATTGGCAAAGTCAGATTACTTAAACCAGGATGCAAACAGAGCCATCCGAACGGTTATAAATGGATTGAGTGGAGAGGTTGTGGTCAATGGAGAAAAGTATAATAGTGTGATGACCAGTCAAAATCTAACAGATGAAGAGATTTCAGATGTATTGACTTACATCTATGATAATTGGGGGAACAACAAAACCAGAGTTACTGTAGATATGGTTAAAGCCATGAGAAATAAATAATGCTATTGGTATGGTAGTACGCGATAATTTAAAGTTTATATTTTGTTTGTTTTGTACAGTCGTTTTTGGAGCGGCTTGGGGACAACAATCCACCATGGTGGCCGTAAAAGGAGGGAGCTATATCCCTCTTTACGGTGCCGATGTCGATGGGTCTCGAGTAGAAGTAGCATCTTTTCTGATGGACGTTTATCCTGTGACCAATGAGCAGTTCCTAAACTTTTTAAAAACCAACCCGCAGTGGCGACGCTCCGAGGTAAAAAAAATATTTGCCGATGGTAGTTATCTCGTCAATTGGCAAAGTGATTTGAATTATGGAAAAGCGCATTTACCCAATGCCGCCGTGACTAACGTATCTTGGTTTGTCGCTAAAAAATACTGTGAATGCCAAGGAAAACGCTTGCCTTCTCTCGATGAATGGGAATATGCGGCCATGGCCGATGAAAAATGGGCCGATGCGCGTTCCAAGGAAGCATACAACAATTACATACTCGCGTGGTATGAAAAGGCAAATACACAAAACAATCCCGTTGGAAGTACTTTTAAAAATTACTGGGGTATTTATGACCTCCACGGTTTGGTTTGGGAATGGACTTCCGATTTTAACTCCGTTTTTATTTCTGGCGAATCCAGAAAAGCGATGCAAGGCGATTCCAATCTATTTTGTGGCAGCAGTTCTGTAGGCGCGTCAGATTTGATGAATTATGCCGCTTTTATGCGCTATGCATTTCGCGGCAGTATTAAAGCGAATTACAACATTAAAAATCTGGGTTTTCGCTGTGCTAAAAAGAGTTAATACTTCATGTGAAAAACAGCTTTATAAACATTAAAAAAATGAGAAAATATTTAGTATTCCTTGGTTTATTCCTTGCGTTGCAAGGCTGTAATTCCAAAACAAAACAAAGAGAGGTTGAATTGAAAACGAGCGAGGCCGCAATTTCGGAACTTTCTATTTACAATCTTCCTTCAAAGTGGACCAATCAGGATGGACGCGATTTGGAACTCAAAGAACTTCATGGCGATGTATTGGTCATGGTTATGATTTATACTTCTTGTCAAGCGGCTTGTCCGCGATTGGTTGCGGATATGAGGCATATCGAACAAAACTTATCCGATAAAACAAAACCGCAGGTGAAATTTGTACTGGTGAGTATTGATCCAGAGGTCGATACCCCAGAGCGACTAAAAGCGTTTTCCATTGAAAATAAAATGGATGGAAATCAATGGGTATTCCTGCGGTCTACTGAGGATAATACCCGTGAATTTGCTGCTGTTTTAGCGGTGAATTACAAAAAAATATCACCTATTGATTTCTCTCATTCGAATATTATAAGCGTGTTTAATGCCGAAGGAGAACTGTATTTTCAGCAAGAAGGACTTGGTGTTAGTTATGATCAAACGATAAAAAAAATCACCGAAGCGGTTGATGCCATTTAAAGATAACATACCATGAACTGGACAAGAAATATGGGAATGCTGTTTTTGACCTTGACTTACACAGGCGTATTTTCTCAGAAGCTCGATGTAGATTTGCAATTAAGACCGCGTTTTGAATATCGAAATGGTTTTAAAACCATTTTAAAAGATACGGAGCGGGAAGCTGCTTTTGTATCGCAACGATCTCGATTAAACATCCGTTTTGAATCCGATAAAATACAGTTAAAAGTAGCACTTCAAAACGTTAGAGTATGGGGGGATGTACCGACCAATACAAGTGCTGACAAAAACGGTATCGCTTTTTTTGAAGCGTACGGATTGTATAGCTTTACCGCATATTGGGATATCAAAGTTGGACGTCAAGTTTTGTCTTACGACAACCAACGCATTTTCGGAGAAGTAGATTGGACACAACAAGCGCAAAGCCATGATGCCGCGGTAATAACGTATAAAAAAAATCACAATCGATTGGATATCGGAGGAGCACTCAATGCCGATGCAGAGGACTTGGTTGAGAAAAAGTATGAAACAAAAAACTATAAGTCTATGCAGTTTGCCTGGTTTAATACCCAACAAGGCAACTTTAGTATAAGTGGTTTGATTTTGAATACTGCTTATGAGTATTTTACAACAGCCACTGATTTTAAAGTAGATTATCTACAAACAATGGGGACCTATAGCCGTTTTCAAGGTAAAAATACGGATGTGGACATCGCCGTTTACACCCAGCTTGGAAAACGAGAAGGTGCAAACGTGCAAGCATGGAATTTTGGAGCTAATGCAAATCATCAGATCGATGAACATTGGAAAATGGGCGTGGGATACGAGTTTTTGTCGGGTACAGCTGCGAACGATAACCGGGATAAACGAAAATCATTTACCCCACTTTTTGGTACCAATCATGCCTTTAATGGCTATATGGATTATTTTTATGTAGGTAATCATTTGAATTCGGTTGGACTATCTGATTTAAATGCAAAACTGAATTTTAAAACCAATCATTTCCAATTAAATCTAATACCTCATGTGTTTTTTTCTGCGGAGACTGTAGTAAATGCAATAGGTGAAAACATGGATAAGTATCTGGGAACAGAAATAGATTTGGTGGGAAGTTATCAATTGCATAAAGAGGTTACCTTGGGATTTGGATATGCGCAGCTGTTTGCGTCACCAACTTTGAAAACTTTAAAAGATGGAAATGCAACTACAAATAACTGGGCATGGGTTTCAATAAACTTCGACCCTTCCATATTTTCTTTTTCGAAGTAAATATTCCTTACGAACTAGGACAATATAAATTAAGGTATTGAAAATAAGGTATCACTAAGAGCTGTACATCAAGTTAATTATTAATTCACAGATAGGGCTGTTTTTTAGGAGACAGCCCTTATTTTTTTTAGCAAAGGATTGTTAATTTGATAAGAGGGGGAAAAAGTTTTAAACGCGATTTAAACATGTCCGAAAGACGGTCTACTTACGAGTAAAACCTTTAAAAAACGAGTTTCACTGAGTTTGATTTCAGTGTGGTGTTTGTATTAGATACCGCCAAAACGCATGCTAGAGCCGACGATCAACATACTGACTCCGATTATGGTTATCAACCATATGTGAATACTCATTTCAAACAAATTTTTCGAACTGAGCTTGGGGATAATAAACAGTCGCGCATGTACTGCTAAAACCAAGGTAAGTAGTAATAAAGTTAGTTTTATAGAAACAACGCGTTCGACCGGGTTCGAAAAAGAAAACCACAACGGCATAGTTACACCGTATTTATATGCCATATATACGCCCGTTAACACGAGTATTAACAGCGCCGGTAGGCCGATGGGTTCAAACTTTTTTTCGAAGTCGGAAATAACACTGCTGTCCTTTTCTCGTAAAGCTTGCGGTAGATAGCGACACAATAACAGTAAGTGACCGCCTACCCATACAGCAGCGGCAATCAGATGCAGGATTAATAGTAGGTGATGACTCATAGTCTGTTTTTTTTAGATTTTAGCAAGGAGCCAATTAACAGTGCTATTGCAATTGGTAATCCCATGCTCGCAAGTAGTAGTAAGAGGTGGTAATAAGAAAAAATACTTTGTTCAAAATAGAGCAATACCCCTTGCGTAAACAGCAGTATTTCTGTTATTGTAAAACAAATCAAGAACAGCAATAAGGCTGCTTTTGATAAGGTTGTTTGGAAGGCTAGCACATCACTGACAAAGGCTAGTAAGAATCCCGTTATCAAACCCAAGGAAGTGAGGTGGGTAAAACCGATAACGAAATGGCGAATTTCATGTGAAACCACGGCTATTTCTGGAATTAGCGTAAAGGATTGTATAGCGATTTTTAACACTAAAGAAAGTAAGGCAAAGACATATAAAGAAGTAGTGGTTGTAGAAAATAAACGCGTTAATTTGGAGTAGTGAGGCTGGATTAGTTTGTAAAAGGCATACATACTGATGGCCTGCATCAAAAGTCCCAAGCCAGTAATCCATGGTAATATGGCAATGGGAAAATACCAACTTAAGGGTAGTGAAAACGTTAATAAAGTACCGAAAATAAGCGGGTATAAAAACCAATGAAATGCATTGAGATTCAGGTTACAATTGTTAACTCGTATTTTTTTTACGAAAACGGCCAATACACCAAATATAAACCAACCATTGAACTGAAAATGTATAAAGAACTGGATAGCAGTTTGGTAAAAAGCAGTATGCTTTCCTCCACTAGCGGCAACAGGACCTAAACACCACACTCCTAGAGTCGAGAACAACATAAAGAAAAGTGCGGTAAACAAAAGTTTTTTTTCGGGAGTGGTCGCTGACTTATCGTCTTGATATACGCGATAACAAAAATAATAACTACAGAAAATATGTAGGGTAGAAAAGGTTATCGAAACGACGGCATATCCCTGTAATGGAAAACTGACTAGCATACCCATAATGGAAAACTGAGTAATCCAAAACAGCCGGTTGTACCGCTTTATAGCAACAGTTGTTTTAGGAATAAAATTTTCAAATATCAAAGAGTATAACATCAGGTAAACCCAACCCAACATAGCGGTATGGGAATGACCATGTAGAAGAAATGTATAATTAATTTCTATGGGAAGTACATAGGCATAGCGCAGTAAAACACCCATCATTGCGGCAAGGAAAAAATTGATCAGACAGGTTATTAGCCATTTTTTTTTCATAGACAATTGCGGTTTTTTTTCAACAAAACAGAGGGATTGTAGATTTCTCCAAGCTGGCGTAAATACCATGTCGATTATAAGTCTGGAGGGATTTTTACCCTTTTGAAAAGCGATGCGGTCCATTGGCTGTTTGGACAAGAGACCGTCATCGACTTCAATGTTAAAACGAGAACAAAAGATACGCATACCGTTCGCGCTGAATTTATTTAAAATTACCCCAGCTGCTTTTCTAGAGTAATGGATTGCGGGAATAAAATATTATTTTCTAAATGTATATGTTTGTGTAAATCACTTTCAAACTCTTCCAACATCGCATACGTTATTTTATAAGTGTTGCAAGCATCTGCGGGTGGTGTATAGTTGTTGGTGATAGCGGCAATTTGTCTAAAGCGCTCTCCTTCGTGATCGTGGTCTTCCATCATCAGGGCAACCGGATTTTCTACGCTCCCAAAATGCGCAGCTTCCAGTTCGGAATTACCGATTTTAGCACGGACCATTTTACGTACAAATGGGAATAAAATCAATTCTTCTTTTTTGAGATGAGCGGCCAGTTCTTGGGCAGATTGTATAAATAACTGTTCGACCTCCAGTAACTCAGGATGGTTTTTGCCATGTACGCGACTCAATTTGTTTAGAAATTGCAACAAAACAGGCGTTTTTTCCTCAATATAACGATGATGTGTTTTCTCAACATAGTCGGTCAATAAGTCCAACGGCCAAGTTTTATAATCGATGGATTGGTCTGTTTGATGCGCCAACACTTCGTCCAATACTTCTAGCAAACGATTGCTGTTAAGTGTTTTTTTCTCACAAACTTCTTCAATAGTGCGGTGACCTTTACAACAAAAGTCGATGCCGTATTTGGAGAAAATTGCAGCCGTTCTATAATCTTGAGCTACTATTTCTCCGATGGTCATTTTTACTGTTGTTTTCATAATATATATACTAATGGTGTTTAAAATATTTTTAAAATACTATTCGAAATCAAATCGGATTCCGGTGAGTAGCAGTTTTTTATGATTACTAAATTACAACTTTTTTCGAAATAAAAGACTTTTCTATCCTTTATTGTTTTATTATCATAAATACAAAATTACAAAGGGGAGAATCTTATCAATCAACCACAATTAGCTGGTGTTTTTTTTGTTCTTTATTTTTTGTGTCTCAAGGTTAAATCGAAAACGAACCAACACAAAGCAACGGCACCCAGTCCGAACAGAGTATCTCCAATGGATCGCAACCATTTTAAGGTAATCATAGCGGGTTGTTGCATGAGATTGCTAGAGCGTGCATACCACATACCGTGTTCAATACTTTCGATGGCTTGCCAAATTCCCATGGGCAGTAGGCTCAATAACGACATGGCGAGCAGTCCAATGTTTAGCGACCAGAATATAAAGCTAAGGTTTTTTTCATTCCAAATTTTGTTGCGGTAAAGACTGCGTAAAACAAATAACATCAATCCAATTCCCAACATGCCATAGACTCCAAATAGTGCTGTATGCGCATGTAATGGGGTCGTATTTAAGCCTTGAATATAATACAATGCAATCGGAGGGTTAATGATAAAACCAAAAACGCCAGCACCTAAAAAGTTCCAAAAAGCTACCGCAACCATAAAATAAATGGGCCATTTATAATCTTTAACCCACTCATTGGCTTTGGATAATCTATAGTTGTGAAAAGCTTCATGTCCGATTAAAACGAGGGGGACAATTTCTAATGCACTAAAAGTGGCTCCGAAAGCCATAACACTTGTAGGTGTTCCAGAAAAATAAAGGTGATGGCAAGTACCGATAATACCTCCTGTAAGAAATATGATGGTTGAGAAAATAACGTTTAAGGTGGCTGTTTTTGTTTTTAACAAACCCAAACGAACAAATAGGAATGCGATGACTACGGTAGCAAAAACCTCAAAGAAGCCTTCTACCCATAAGTGAACCACCCACCATCTCCAGTATTCTGCAATTGCAAGATTGGTTTGTCGCTCCCACATTAAACCGGCACCATAGAATAAGGCTATAGCACTACAGGATATTAAAAACAGGATGATGAGGTTTTTCTCTTCGGTTTTTTGTCGTATGATGGGTAGCAACGGTCGTATCATTAAGGCCAACCAAAGGAAAAGTCCTATAAACAAAAATATTTGCCAGAAACGTCCTAAATCGACATATTCATATCCTTGATGACCGAACCAAAAATTGTCAATTAAATTTAATTTCTGCATTACACCCATCCATTGTCCAATCATAGAACCGATAACAATAATCAACAAAGCGACAAAGAGAAAATGGACACCAACTACCTGAAATTTGGGGTCTTTGCCAGATACTGCTGGAGCAATGTATAATCCCGTGGCCAACCAAGCGGTGGCAATCCAAAATATGGCTAACTGCGTATGCCAAGTTCGCGTTACCGAATACGGTAGTATTTGATCCAGCGGAATGCCAAAGAATCCGTTGCCCTCTACACTGTAATGCGCGGTAATTACGCCTAAAACAACTTGTAACAAGATCAATAAACTAACAACCCAAAAATACTTCTTAATACAGTACATCGACGGAGTCATGGCTTGCTTTAATAACGGATCCTTTACGGGTATTTCCAACGTTTCTCCTTCACCTGATTTGACGTGGTAGAAAACTAGAATTCCAATACACAAAATCAAAAGAATAACACTGACTCCAGACCAAACTAATAAATCCTTGGTTGCTGTATTACCAACCAATTCTTCTGACGGCCAATTATGAGTATATGATATGGTTGCATTTGGGCGGTCGGTAACCGTTGCCCAGGTTGCCCAAAAGAAAAAGGCATTCATTTTACGCATTCGTTCTACGTCCTTAATCGCCAATTTAGGGATTGCGTAATCCTGACGCAACTGATCAAATTCGGGAGCATCCATAAATAAACCGGCATAGTAAGCACTCAAGTGTGTAATCGCTTCGGCGCGATCGTCTGAAATGATAATTGTTTGAGTAGTTTCGTCATATGTGTTGGTGCGAAGGTCTTTTTGAAGGCGAATCTGCAAGGCCGCCTTATGTTCGTCCTTTAGAGCGTCATAAGTGCTATTGTAGTCGACCGAGGCATATTTGTTTAAAATAAATAATGCTTCTCGATGCAACCAATCTGCAGTCCAATCCGGAGCTACATAAGCACCGTGGCCCCATATAGAACCAACTTGCTGTCCACCCAAACTTTGCCAGATGTTTTGACCGTCTTTAATATCGGATTCCGTAAAAATGATTTCTTGATTATGGGTTACGATACGCTGGGGGATAGGAGGGGCTTGTTGGTATATCTCATAACCAAAATAACCTAATATGGCAAACGAAATACCCATTACTAGGGCAAGTCCAATCCACAGTTTTTTTTCTTTTGTCATTACGAATGGTATTTTTAATAAAGGATGTTTTTGTCCTTTATTAGTTTAAAAAAAGGGAATATAAAAACACTACTGTGTTTCAGTTGATTAAGAAACTAGTTGAACTTTTAATAATGTAACAGGTATTGTCAGTTTTTTTTCAATGCCACAACCGGCTAAAGTCATTGCCATGGAATGGCTCAATAGAATTGTGTTAAATGTTTTTTTCATGATAGGCTATTTTTAATTAATTATAATATAAGAGAATGTACTTTAGTTGGAATTGCGTTGGTAACTTATTTTTGCGTGAAATACTTCTGCCATTTTAGCTCCTCTCCATTTGGCCTCTGTTGCTTTTTGCCCGTAAAAAAGTTTATCTACTGTCTCGTTGAAAAGCTGCAACCAACGCAGAAAATGCTTTTCGTCGAGGTCCAAATGGGCGTGGGGATGGAATGGACTTCCTTGATAAGTGTGTTGGTCCAATAAAATGGTTTGCCAAAAGCGGTACATGATGTTTAAATGTTCCGCCCATCGATTTTGTATTTTTTGATTAAAAATAGGGGCGAGTAGATCATCCTGTCGAATGTTTTCGTAAAAGGTATCGACTAATAATTGGATATCTTCTAGATTTGTAATTTCTCTGGCCATGCTGATTTGTTTTAAATTTTTAAATAGGTAGAGCCGCTTTTTATGCCCAAGGCCAACTCTTCCAAAGTAGTCGTGCAAAGCATGTGTTTTAATTCTTGACGTATGGTTTTAAATTTGTTGTGAACCGGGCAGGGATGCGATTCAGAACATTGTTTCAATCCAATAGCACAACCGTTATATATGGCATCACCATCGATTGCTGACACAATCTGAGCAAGTTTAATTTGTGCTATTAAATCTTTGGGAATATCAAAACCCCCAGTAGGCCCTTTGGTCGAATTAATCACATGATGCTTAACTAATGTTTGTAATATCTTAGCGGTGAAAGCTTCAGGCGAATCAATTTTTATAGCAATGTCTTTAAGGCCAACCCGCTGATCCTTATAGGATTCAGCTGCGATAAATATAGTGGCTCGAATGGCGTATTCACAAGTTTTTGAAAACATAGTTTGTCGTGTTTGAAAGACAAATATACAAATATTTATAATATAGGATAATTTTGTCCGAATTTAATTTTGATGATAAGTAATTGGTTTAAAATAAGGCTACGCTGTGGTGTTGAAATCTGTTTTATGCGATAGACGCATACGGGATATGGCGGTACATCGGTTTAGAGAGAAGGAAAGTCATTGGAAAACAGCTTTGGTAATGAGGCAGTATATATAGGATTATAGAAATAAAAAGCAGCCACTTCAACAAATTGAGGCGGCTGCTTTCATCAAATTAGATAGACAATTATACTTATTTTTTAAGACTAAAACCGTAGGCAATTCGCAAACCGAACTGATCGGTATGATAGTCGTTGTATCGTTCGTAATGTAAGTTAATATCAATATATTTATTGGCAAAACCAATTGCTGGAGACCAAATAAAGGTGTTGCCCATTTCGCGATGTGTCCCAAATCCGGCACCAACTTCTCCTTGTAGGTAAAAGTTTTTATCTAAAAATGATTTAAACCCTAATTTTGCCGGTACCAATCCCAAATCCCCATCCGAATTAAATAGGTGTGTATATCCTGAAGTAGCGGTTAGCGATGTTTTTTGAGTTAAATCGTATTGCAAACGCGCATCTATGCCAACTGCAGCATCGTAATCTGCGTCTGTAGGTAGGCCAGTGCTGATTCCAAATCCCACTCGAAATCCTTTGGGATAGGTGTTTTTAGTTTGTGCATTCACACTTGGAGCAACGAACAAGCCTGATACAAGTAGGCAAAAAAGAATCTTTTTCATAAATGAGATTGTTTTAAATTAAGGTCTATATAATTACTTTTCCTATAAAGCTGGCTTGATGAAAATTCTTTGTAGGCAGTGATTTTATAAGAGGAGCCTTTTTATTATTTTTGGATGAGCCTTTTTTTGTGAACCACTACCCGACTGTGTAGCGCAATTTTGAAAAGGTATCTATAAGCGAAGCAAAGGCAAATAATAAGCCATTTAAAGGCCTTTATTAAGGAGATACATTAAAATTTTTACAGCATTCAGATAATCAATTACTTATAGCTGCATAAAAAAAGCACAAAAAGAGATACTTTTCAATGAAGTCTGTATCTTTGTAAAAGGAAAAGAAGTCCGATAAGGATTTTTTGACTCCCATAAGGACTATAATGGCTTAAATACGAGGTGTTTGATGTGGTAAAGGAAGGTTGGGTTTCTATAATTCGAGCGGGTTTTTTTTCCCCGATTTGTGGATTGCGGCGCCGGTTACATTTCTAAAAAACAGTATAGTTGACTATTAGTTTAGTTGTTAGATAGTTAAGGATTTTAAAAAAGTATAAACTAAAACCTGGTGTTTTTAAAAGCGTATAAACATGGAATTACCAAAATTTGTCTTAGCAGACAACACGGATTATGCCGAAGATATTTTTATCGTGCATTTAGATTTCCCTAGATTCATTATTAATCTAAATACCGATGATGTAGAATTTTTAGAATCTATTGAAGAGTCTGAAGAATCTGAAATTGAGGCAGAAATGGAAATATTAATCGAAGAAGCGGGGGCTTTTTACGATCGTGAAATGCTTCGTTATGGCGAAGCAGAAGCGGAATAGTTTAGGATTTAAAATATAAATTCAAAATCGACTGAGCAGCTGCAAAAGGTGAAATTTCATTGTTTTGCACTGCTTTTTTGTTTTGCGTGATTAAGTTCACTACCGCAGGATGGTTGTAAAAGTGTAGCAAAACGTTTTCATTGATGGTTTCCATCATCCAGTATTGACTTTGTTCGCGGCGTTGTTTGTCAAAATATCCGTTGGATTGGGTCAGTTCTAAGTAGTTGAGAATCATTTTCCAGATATCTTCAATGCCCGAATGTTCTATAGCGCTACAAGTGCTGACTTTCGGATTCCAATCGGATGCTTTCTTAGGAAAGAGATGTAAGGCTCGGTTGTATTCTACTTTAGCCATTTGCGCTTTACGCATGTTTTCACCATCGGCTTTATTGATGACTACCGCATCTGCCATTTCCATAATACCCCGTTTAATACCTTGTAGTTCGTCACCAGCACCAGCCAAATTAAGTAATAAGAAAAAATCGACCATACTGTGAACTGCGGTTTCGCTTTGTCCAACACCTACGGTTTCTACCAGTATGGTGTCAAAACCACAAGCCTCACATAAAATGATGGTTTCTCGTGTTTTACGAGCAACTCCGCCTAAGCTCTCTCCAGATGCAGACGGACGAATATAGGCGTTTTCATCTTTAACCAATTCTTCCATTCGGGTTTTATCGCCCAATATACTACCTCGTGTTAAAGTACTACTTGGGTCTATCGCCAAAACAGCTACTTTTTTGCCCAACCGCGTCAGCAGCTTGCCGAAAGATTCTATAAAAGTACTTTTTCCAACACCGGGTACTCCAGTAATTCCTATACGAATCGATTGGTTGGCATAAGGTAAACAGCCTTGGATAACGGTATTGGCCCTTTCATGATGTAATGGATTGATACTTTCTACCAAGGTAATAGCTCTGCTCAAGGCTACCTTATCGCCGTCGATAATTTTCTTTATCAGCGTTTCAGGAGCATCTTGTTGGGAACGTCTTTGTTGAAAGGCAGCAATTCTAGAACTGTTGATGATTTCAGGAGGTTGAATTCCAGCGTTTTCCTTTAATGCAGAATTATGAGGTAGGTTTTTACTCACGAGAATAAGGGTTTAATCGTAAAAGTACTAAAAATCTTTTGACAAATCAATGGATAGTTGTTGTTAAGAACAAACAGCCGAACAGCTACGGTAATCCATAAATAAACCGCTAAGCAAATAAACAAATCCACTTACTTTCATATCTTTGTCATAGCAACAAATGCATACTTCTATGTTTCGATTTTCTACAAAAAAACACCCTTCTATTGATACGGCTACAGCGGCTGAAAATACTTCAAAAACCGTTTTCCCTATCTTATTTGCCATCAGTTTAGCCCATTTGCTCAACGATTTATTACAAGCGGTGATTCCGGCAGTATATCCAATGCTGAAAACCAATTACGATTTAAATTTTGCACAAATAGGTATGATTACTTTTTGTTTTCAAGTATCATCATCCCTATTACAACCTTTAGTTGGTGCCTATACGGACAAACATCCCAAACCCTTCTCTCAAATAGCCGGTATGGTTTTTACCTTTTTAGGTATTATTACTTTGGCCTATGCATCGAGTTATTATTGGGTTCTTTTAGCTGTGGTTCTAGTTGGGGTAGGTTCTTCTATTTTTCATCCCGAATCGTCTCGAGTGTCTTTTATGGCCTCCGGAGGGAAACGCAGTTTGGCACAATCCATTTTTCAAATTGGAGGAAACACAGGAAGCGCATTAGCCCCTTTACTGGTGGCTTGGATTGTTATTCCAAACGGGCAAAGACACATATTGTGGTTCGTGGCTTTTGCTCTTTTGGCTAAAGTGGTTCTGTTTTATATAGGTTCTTGGTATAAGAACATTCTTCAGGTTTCTAAAAACATCAAGAAAAAACAATTGATGTTGCCGGATTTATCGCCAACTCGTATTGTTTTTTCGGTTTCTATATTGCTGCTTTTAATCTTTTCGAAGTTTTTTTATGTAGCGAGTATCACGAGTTATTTTCAATTTTATACGATGGATAAATTTGGAATTAGCGAAGTACAAGCCCAGGTATATCTGTTTTATTTCTTGATATCTGTGGCACTAGGAACCTTAGTAGGTGGTTTTTTTGGCGATCGTGTGGGAAGAAAATACATCATTTGGTTTTCGGTACTAGGGGTTACACCTTTTACGCTGGCATTACCCTATGTATCGTTGGCCTGGACCGGATTTTTAGTCGTGATTATTGGTTTTATACTATCGTCTGCATTTCCTTCTATTTTGGTTTATGCTCAAGAGCTGTTGCCTAAGAAATTAGGTATGGTATCCGGTCTTTTCTATGGTTTTGCTTTTGGTATGGGAGGATTGGGGTCTGCTGTACTCGGCTGGTGGGCCGATAAAACATCAATTGAACATATATATACCATTTGTTCTTATCTGCCTTTAATAGGTATTATTGCGTGTTTTTTGCCCAATATGAAAAATGTAAAATTTAAAGCAGATTCCGATGCAGTCAAATAAATATAAAGCTGTTGATTTGAGTATCATTCAGCAATTGGAAGTGCAATTTGGTACAGAAAGGGTCCTCGTTGAAAAAGCAGTGTTAGAGGAATACGGGCGGGATCATACTGAAGATCTGGTTTTTCCACCAGCGGTGGTTTTAAAACCAGTCACTACGGAAGAGGTGTCCTGGATACTGAAGTTTGCTTTCAAAAATAACATTCCCGTAGTGCCGGTAGGAGCGAGAACGGGATTGAGTGGCGGGATTTTAAATATATACACCGGTATAGCGTTGTCGTTGGAGAAGATGAATCAAATTGTTACCATCGACGAGCAGAATTTACAAGTAATCGTAGAACCGGGAGTCATTACTCAGGTTTTGCAAGAAGCAGTAGCTGCTAAAGGGTTGTTTTATCCTGTGGACCCTTCTAGTAGAGGCAGTTGTTTTATAGGTGGAAATATTGCTGAAAATGCGGGTGGTGCTCGAGCGGTAAAGTATGGCGTTACCAAAGATTACGTTTTAAATTTAGAGGTGGTGTTGGCCAATGGTGATATCATTTGGACCGCTGCCAATACCCTTAAAAATGCAACGGGTTATAATTTGACTCAAGTAATCGTCGGAAGTGAAGGTACCTTGGGGGTTGTTACTAAAATCGTATTGCGTTTATTGCCCGCGCATACACACGAAATATTGATGTTAGTACCTTTTTATAAAATGGAAGAAGCTGCCGAAGCTGTTTCGGCTATTTTTAGAGCAGGGGTTACACCGAGCGCATTGGAATTTATGGAACGCGATGCTATAGATTGGTCGTTGCGCTATATCGATGATCAGAGTTTTCAAATCCATAAAGATATACAAGCCCATCTACTCATTGAGGTGGATGGAAATTATCCAGAAGTACTTTTTGCTGAAGCAGAAAAAATAGCTGAGGTGTTGGCTCGTTTTAAAACAGATGAAATCCTGTTTGCCGATACGGAAGATCAAAAAAATGTGCTATGGAAGTTGAGACGAAATGTGGCGGAAGCAGTAAAATCGCAATCGGTTTATAAGGAAGAAGATACTGTAGTCCCGCGTTTTGAATTGCCTGTATTGTTGAAAGGGATTAAAGAAATCGGTGTTAAATACGGATTTCGAAGCATTTGTTACGGACATGCCGGAGATGGGAATCTACACGTTAACATCATCAAAGAACAACTTAGCGATGCGCATTGGAACACCGAAATACCCAAAGGCATTCGCGAAATATTTGAACTGACCATAGCTTTAAAGGGAACTATTTCCGGTGAACACGGCATCGGTTATGTACAAAAAAATTATATGGATATTCCTTTTAATGCTGTAGAATTGGAATTGATGAAGGGAATTAAAAATATTTTTGATCCGAGCGGTATATTAAATCCCGGAAAAATATTTCCGGATGCTTAGCGTATTGACAATTTTCCAAAACCGCTAAATGGGATTCAAAGCAAAGGCCGTCTTTTCGAGACGGCCTTTGCTTTGAATTATAAAAGTTTTCCAGAAAGGAAAAATGCAGCTATAGAAAAATAAATAATCAAACCCGATACATCGACCAGAGTTGCTACAAAAGGCGCCGATGCGGTAGCGGGGTCCATTTTAAACTTACGCAATACAAAGGGTATAATCGATCCCGAAATAGTACCCCATAATACAATAAGCAATAAGGAACAAGAAACGCTAAGAGCCACATAAAGCCAAAATTCACCATAATCGTAAATTCCAGCTTCTTGCCAAATCAGGATTCGAATAAATCCAATAGCGCCCAATATTCCTCCCAACATCAATCCCGAGGCAATTTCCTTTTTCATTACGTACCACCAGTCGCTGAGTTTTAAATCGCCCAACGCCATAGCTCTAATAATTAATGAAGCTGCTTGTGAACCAGAGTTTCCGCCGCTCGAAATAATCAACGGAACAAATAGAGCTAAAACTACGGCTTTTTCAATTTCCCCATCATAATGACTCATCGCAGAAGCGGTTAGCATTTCTCCTAGAAATAATACGACCAACCAACCCGCTCTTTTTTTAACCAGTTCTAAAAGAGGGGTTTTGGTATAGGACATGTTTAGTTCTTCCAATCCCCCGAATTTTTGTATATCTTCCGTATCTCGATCCTTAATTCGGTCTAAAATATCATCAAAGGTTACAATTCCTACCAATACGCCATTTTCAGTGATAATAGGTAAGGCAGAGCGGTCGTACTTCTCGAAGATATCAAAGGCTTCCTCCATCGGAGTAGTGGTGATAATTGCTGCAAAACTACGGTCGATCAATTCGGAAATCTTCGTTTCGGGTTCAGCCATTAATAATTCCCCAATTTTTAAATCGTCTATCAACACATTGTTGTCGTTAATCACGTAAATATAATTGAGCGTTTCCGCTTTTTTACCGTATTTTTTGATGTGCTGAAGTACTTCACCAACGGTTTTATTTTCTTTGGTTTGTATGTACAAAGGCGTCATCAATCGAGCAATACTGTCTTCTTTATATCCGATAAGGTCCAAGGCAATTTGCTTTTCTGTATCGTTAAGCAAATTGATGGAATACTTAATTAGTTCATCGGGAAAGTTTTCAAACAATTCCGTTCGGTCATCCGGCTCTAAATTGTTCAATACTTCCGCGTAATCCTCTTGCGCCAAACTCTTGACGATTTCTGTTTGTATGTCGAAATCTAATAGCGAAAAAACGCTCGCTTTTTGTTCGCTATTAAGCTTTAAAAAGGCTAAATCCCGTTCTCTTTTCTTTAAATGAGAAAGTTTTTCGGCAATATCTGCAGGGTGTACATCGATATAATTGTTCATTGTAGCCGTTTAAAAAGTTGAGTTTTAAAAAAAGGATTCGCTAAAAACTGCCTAGTTGTTAGGAAGAATTTGGATTCCTCTTAGGTTTGCGTAGAAGTTTAATGCCACGCAGTTGCGTGCAAAGATATAAAATGCTTTCTTACTTTAACTCAATCGATGGTGCCAATAGTATTTTCCGATTGTTGCAAGAAATTTTCAGGTAGTGATTTCTTGGTTTTAGCGCCCATTTTTTTTAGCTTTTCAACAGCGGAAATAAGGTTTCCTCTTCCGTCAACCAATTTGTTCATGGCCAGTTGGTAATCGCTTTTAGCCTCTTCCATCTTTTTGCCAATTCTATTTAAATCGCTTAGTAATCCTTCAAATTTATCGTACAACAATCCCGCTTGTCGCGCAATTTCGTAAGCATTTTCCTGTTGCTTTTGATGTTTCCACATACTGTCGATGGTTCGTAAGGTAGCCAATAGGGTAGAGGGGGTTACGATGACAATGTTTTTGTCAAAGGCTAGGGTGTAAAGCTGAGGCTCAAAATTAAGAGCATGGGAAAAAGCCGTTTCAATGGGGATAAACAGCAATACAAAATCCGGACTTTCTAACTGATATAAATCCGAATAATTTTTGGATGATAATTGATCAATATGTTTCTTAATGGAAAGCAGGTGCTCGTTTAAATAACGCTTTCGTTCCGTTTCGGTATCCTCATTGATAAATCGCTCATAGGCCGTAAGGGAAACCTTGGAGTCGATAATCATCTTTTTCTGGTCTGGCAAGTGAATAAGGACATCGGGATAAACCAGATGGCCATCGCTGTTGTAATGGCTTTTTTGCACTTCGTATTCCCGGCCTTTCTCCAAACCCGATTTCTCCAATACGCGTTCTAAAATCATTTCACCCCAATTCCCTTGCATTTTATTATCGCCCTTTAAAGCCTTGGTTAAATTTAGCGTTTCCTGACTCATTTGTATGTGCAATTGTTGCAAACCTATAATTTGTTGGCGTAAACTCGCATGGTGATCGATACTTTCTTTATGGGTGTTTTCTACCTTCTTTTCAAAATTTTGAATACGCTCTTGTAGCGGTGTTAGTATGTTTTGAATATTTTCCTTGTTTTGAGCCGTAAATTTCTGACTTTTTTCTTCGAGAATTTTAGTGGCCAAATGCTCAAATTCTAAGGTGAATTGTTGACGTAATTGCGCTGTTTCTACTTTTTGGTTTTGTAGACGTTCTAATAAATTTTGGTATTCGGTGTCGCGTATGGCTACTCGAGCAATCAATTCTTGGTTGTCGTGAATAAGCAATTGGCGTTGCTCGTCCAAAGCGATTTTATCGCGGGCGGTCTCCTCCTTAAGTTGTTGTGCATTGTGCTGCGCTTGTTCGAGTTGTTGCGATAAAAAACGGTTTTTCTCTTCCTCTCTAATTTGATTGTTTTTAGAATTTTGTTTTTCTAAAAACCGACCAAATATAAACGACACGATTGGTAAAAGAACTAGAAGTATATATAGAAAAAGGTTTGGATTCATCTTGGAGTGTTTAGTGATTTTCGGTGAAGATACCTGCAAAAATAGTAAATATTCGCCTGATAAATAAATAGTCTAAACCGGATTAGGCTATAAATTTCCCTATCTTTGAAAACTTAATTTTAAAGACAAAAACGCATGAGTA
Organism: Flavobacterium sp.; assembly: GCA_040393465.1. Lineage (GTDB taxonomy): Bacteria > Bacteroidota > Bacteroidia > Flavobacteriales > Flavobacteriaceae > Flavobacterium. The sequence goes on from JBEBUC010000020.1 coordinate 49,651, forward strand.
CTGCCCCGCTTGCAGCGCATAAAGAATTGGAAAAGACACACCGTCATTTTCTGCTTTATAAACCTCATGGATATATAAGCCAATTTATTTACGAAAAAAAAAGAGCCAAGAAAAAGCTTGGTGAATTGTTTGATTTTCCTGAAGGTACTATGGCCATCGGTCGTTTGGATGAAGACTCAGAAGGATTGCTGATGTTGACAACAGACGGATTAGTCAGTGAACAAGTGCGCAGTGCCCATTTTGAAAAAGAGTACTATGTACAAGTCGACGGATTAATCACGGATGAAGCTATTTTGACATTACAAGGCGGTGTTGAGATTGGTTTTAAAGGAGTCCGCTATACAACAAAACCTTGCGAGGCATTTGCTATTGCGGAGTTACCCGAATGGATTGGTGCCGGCAGAAGAGTTCGAGACGAACGACACGGTCCTACGAGTTGGGTGGGTTTGGTATTGACAGAAGGCAAGTTTCGCCAAGTGCGAAAAATGACCGCTGCAGCAGGATTTCCAACCTTGAGATTGGTTCGTGTTCGCATTGGACATACCTGTTTAAAAGGTCTAAAAGTAGGTGAAGTTAAGGAATTAGAATATATAGCATTATGACGACAAATACAACCGCTAGGGAAAATTATCAGTTTCAAAAAATTGTCGCTTTTGTAGGTGTAACGCTATTTCTTATAAAAGTATTGGCTTGGTATTTAACCAATTCCGTTGCCATATTAACCGATGCTTTGGAAAGTGTTATTAACGTCATTAGTGGTTTTGTGGGGTTATACAGTTTGTATTTATCGGCTTTACCACGAGATAAAAATCATCCTTACGGACATGGTAAAGTCGAATTTTTATCGGCTTCAATTGAAGGTGCATTGATCATGTTGGCCGGTTTCATCATTATATATGAAGCGATTCGAAATTTAAAAGCCCCCCAACCCATTTCGCAGTTGGATTATGGTATTTTGTTGGTTGGGATTACTGCAGTTGTCAATTATATATTGGGCTGGTACGCCGTAAAAAAAGGAAAGAAAAATAAATCTTTAGCCTTGGTGGCCAGCGGTCGTCATCTTCAGTCGGACACTTATTCGACGATTGGAATCATCATCGGTTTGGTGTTGATTTATTTTACCAATTACCTTTGGTTGGATAGCGCTGTCGCCTTTATTTTTGCCTTGATTATAATCATTACAGGATATAAGATTGTTCGTGGAGCTATATCCGGTATTATGGATGAAACCGACGAGGAATTATTAAAATCGGTAGTAGAGAATTTGCAAGACATTCGACGAGAAAATTGGATTGACCTACACAATATGCGTATCATCAAATACGGTAGTGTGTTGCATTTCGATTGCCACATGACTATTCCTTGGTACTTTAATATTGTTGAAGGACATCGCGAAGTAGAAATGTTACAAGAAGAGGTGTGTAAAAATTTTGGTGATGAAGTGGAATTGTTTGTGCACATGGACGATTGCAAACCCTTTTCATGTAAAATATGTACCAAAACAGACTGTGCAGTACGCCAACATCCATTTGAAAAACAAATTGAATGGACCCGAGAAAACATTTCGTCAAACAAAAGACATACCGTAGATACTGCTGCTATTGAGAATCCAGAATAAATCGTTTTTGCTCTCGATTAAAGCGAATGGAAGGGTCGTTGAAAAAATGGTCTAGAGTTGTGCCTTTAATAATCTGAGCTGTACTGTCATGCAGCACACCCTCGGGGCGCATTAGGAGTAATTCATCACTTAACTGCAGGGCTAAATCCATATCGTGAGTCGAAAAGAGGATGCATTTATTTTGAGTGCGACACAGTTTTTTTAGAAGCTTAAACAGCGTAATTTTATTGTATAAATCCAAGTGAGTTGAGGGTTCATCCAAGATAATAATCGGAGTGTCCTGGGCAATTGCACGTGCAATAAGTGCCTTTTGTAATTGACCGTCGCTGATTTGGTTAACCTTTTTATTTCGAATTTCGTGAGTTTCTGTGGCAATCAGTGCTTGTTCAATCAGTACTTTGTCCCGGTCGGTTACACGACCTATCCAATTGGTATAGGGAATCCGGCCTAAAGTAACCAGTTCATACACTGTTAATTCATTGAGCGGGATTTTGTCGGTTAAAACGACGCTTAATTGGGTTGCCAAATCCGTTTTAGAATAACTACTCAAAGGTTCATTAGCGAGCAAAACTTTGCCTCCTAAAGGTGCTTGAACACCACTTAATGTTCGTAAAAGCGTGGATTTTCCAATTCCGTTTAAGCCTAATAATGAAATCAACCTATTGGGATAGAGTTGGAAATTAATTCCAGAAGCAACCTCTTGCATCGGATGTTTGTGCGAATAGCCAACGCTTAAATTTTGGACTTCTAATAGGGGTAATAGTTCAGGCATAGTATGGAGTTCACTACAAATATAGAAACAAAAAACCAAACTTGAGGTTTAGAAACGGCACTTACATTTTTTTCATCACCCAATAAAATCCTATAGAGGCAATGACAACTAGTCCTCCCGTAGCCATCCAAAGTACGTCAAATCCATATTTCTCGGCTATGGTAGTTCCAAATAATGGCGAAAACACATGAGCTGCAGAAAAGGCTAACGCATTAATAGCCATATATGATCCTCTATTGGCAGCAGTCGAACGATTAACACCTACTGTCGATGAAAAGGGTAAAACCATAATTTCAGATACGCACAATAAAAACATAGCGAAGTACAGTATCGGTAACCCCCCAGGTAATAATAAAGCTAAAAACGAGATTCCACAAATGGCTGTTCCGATGATGATGTTTTGACTTAGGGAGAATTTCTTTTCAGCTACGTGAACGATAATCATCTCAAAACCAAATACAATAATACCGCTAAAAGCAATAAGAAAACCAATATTCGTTTCGTTGAGCAAATGGCTTACCTTATAGAAAAGGGGTAGCGAACTAAATAATTGATAGAAGCAAGTGGCGTAAATCGTAAGGAAAATACTGAATAATACGTATTTTTTATCGAAATAGGCCGATTTTACCTTTGGGTTTGATACCTCAATGGATTGGGTTTGTAAAGCCAAATCGTTGCCTTTACGACCTCTAAAGAAGAAAAAGAACACTACTCCAGCACAGAAAACCATAACAGCATTGGTATAGAACAAAATATTATACGAATAGGCTGCTAAAAAACCACCCATGGCAGGACCAATAGAAAAACCCAGATTGAGAGCCATTCGGTTTAGAGAAAAGGCCCGGGTTAAATTTTGTGGTTTGGCATAATAGGAAACCGAAGCGCTATTGGCTGGTCTAAACACCTCTGTGATAAAACTCAATCCGATAACTGCTATACAAAGCGATTCAAAGTCTCTAAAGTAGGGCAATAATATAAAAACCGGAACGGATAGGAATAAGCTGATATTTTGAGTGATGTAATGCCCAAGTTTATCGGTCATCCACCCGCCAACTAAAGAGCCCAATATGGCGCCTACTCCAAAACAGCTTAAGGCAAAACCAACCTGTCTTAGATCAAACCCCAATTCCGTACTCATATAAACACCTAGAAATGGAATAACCATCGCTCCACTTCTATTGATTAACATCACTAGAGCTAAAATCCAGGTAGCTTTAGATAGGCCTCTATACGAGTCGAGATACGATTGCCAAATACGGTTCATAGGAAAGAATTTAAAGGGGGGTATGCTGTGTTTTTTGAGCCTGCAAAAGTACTGTATTAAATAAGGATAATTCAGCTAGATTCTTTAATGTTTTCTTAAAGTGGTGCTAAAGTTTTAAAGTACTGTTTTTTACCTTAAATTTTAAGCGTTTATGGTGATTATCAATTACAAGTGATGCAACTAAAATTGCTCTTTTGATGTTAATAGCTAGGATAATCTGATTATATTTGCTTACTGAATCATTCTATAAAAAATATAAATGAAACCAAACACACAACAATTAATTGATTTAACTACACAAGTTAGAAGAGATATTCTTCGCATGGTGCATGCCGTGAATTCTGGACATCCTGGAGGATCTTTAGGCTGCGCAGAGTTTTTAGTAGCCCTTTACCAGGAGGTTATGGAGCGAAAGGAGACTTTTGATATGAACGGATTAAATGAAGATATTTTCTTCCTTTCCAACGGGCATATTTCACCGGTTTTTTATAGTGTTTTAGCGCGAAGCGGTTATTTTCCAGTAAGTGAATTAGCTTCTTTTAGAAAAATCAACACCCGTCTGCAGGGACATCCAACGACGCATGATCATTTGCCGGGTATTCGAATGGCTTCAGGATCATTGGGACAGGGATTGTCTGTGGCATTAGGTGCTGCACAAGCCAAAAAATTAAATGGCGATAAGCATTTAGTATATGTCCTTTTGGGTGATGGTGAATTGCAAGAGGGACAAAATTGGGAAGCGCTGATGTATGCTGCTGCTAAAAAGGTCGACAATGTTATTGCCACGGTCGATTTAAACGGTAAGCAAATTGATGGTTCTACAGATGAGGTTTTAAACATGGGATCTATTCGAGCGAAATTTGAAGCTTTTGGATGGGATGTTTTAGAAATCGAAAAGGGAAATGATATGGAACAAGTACTTGAAGGAATGAGACAAGCCAAACTGCGTACTGGAAAAGGAAAGCCAGTAGGAATTTTGTTACATACGGAAATGGGCAACGGGGTGGATTTCATGATGAATACACATGCTTGGCATGGAAAAGCACCTAATGATGCACAATTGGAACAAGCCTTGATTCAAAATCCGGAAACCTTAGGAGATTATTAATCCCATTTAAATCGAAGAAACACCATGAAAAAATATACAAATACAGGAAGTAAAGACACGCGTTCAGGTTTTGGAGCGGGCTTGACGGAACTGGGACAAAAGAATGAAAATGTAGTAGCGCTATGTGCTGATTTAATAGGCTCATTAAAAATGGATGATTTTAAGAAAAATCATCCGGAGCGTTTTTTTCAAATAGGAATTGCAGAGGCCAATATGATTGGAATTGCTGCAGGTTTAACCATAGGTGGTAAAATTCCATTTACAGGAACTTTTGCCAACTTTTCTACAGGGCGAGTTTATGATCAAATTAGACAATCGGTAGCCTATTCGGAAAAAAACGTAAAAATTTGTGCTTCTCACGCCGGATTAACTTTAGGCGAGGATGGAGCAACACACCAAATTTTGGAAGATATCGGTATGATGAAAATGTTGCCGGGAATGACGGTAATCAATACCTGCGATTACAATCAAACCAAAGCAGCTACTTTAGCTATAGCGGAATACGATGGACCTGTTTATTTAAGATTTGGACGTCCTGTTGTGCCTAATTTTACTGCAGCTGATCAAAAATTTGAAATAGGTAAAGCGGTATTGTTATCCGAGGGTACTGATGTAACTATTATTGCAACCGGACATTTGGTTTGGGAAGCATTAGAAGCAGCCAATATCTTAGAGCAAAAAGGGATTTCAGCAGAGGTAATAAACATACATACCATCAAACCGTTGGATGAAGAAGCAATCTTAGCATCGGTTCGCAAAACCGGTTGTGTAGTAACGGCGGAAGAACACAATTTCTTAGGAGGTTTAGGTGAAAGCGTTGCGCGTGTGTTGAGTTTGAATCATCCTGTTGCACAAGAATTTGTTGCGGTTAGCGATACTTTTGGGGAGTCAGGTACTCCAGAGCAATTGATGGATAAATACGGTTTAAATTCCAGTGTTATCGTTGAAAAAGTAGAAAAAGTTATTAAGCGTAAATAGTTTTTAAATTACTAGAAATAGTAGTCACTTAATGAAAATCGTTCTAATGAAAAACAGGTTGTCTAACAGGGCAGCCTGTTTTTGTTTTAAATTGCCTGTCGACGGAAGGCTTTATTGAATCTGTTGTAAAAGGAATGGTAATAGAATTGTAAAACGCGACTGTTTTTGAAAGTCAATACTTTGCTAAAAAAAACTACGGGTAATTTTGCTAAGTTTTTTTTGAGCTAACCTTATTGCTAGACGGTATTAAAGTTTGGTTCAAAATGTTTAAAAGCTGCTTGCTTAATCGACTAGTGGTTGTTAATCTAACTGATATAATGAAAAAATCCCATTTAGCATACTAAATGGGATTTTTTACTTTAAGATGTTTTGTCTTAGTGGCATTTATTATCTAAGTGCTTTTTTACACTTCCGCCTGGGCAAAAGGGGATGGCGCTAAACTCATAAAGTTTTTTGATAGTCACGCCGTTTTCGATAACTTCATACGTAATCTCATCACGGGTTAAGAAACCGTCTGCATCATCATCGACGTCCATAAAGTCTGGAACGCCGTCGCCGTCGGTATCGTCGTCAAAGTAATCGCCGTTTCCGTTGAGGTCTTCATATATTGAAGGAATACCGTCTCCGTCGTGGTCTCTACTTAATTTGCTCACTAAGGTTAAATCAAAAATAGCACATTCGTAGGCTTTACCCAATTGCGTTCCTGAAAAATATCCTAAACCTGAGGGTATAAAAGCAATAATTCGTCCGGCGTTTTCGTAAGTGAAAGTCCCGTCAGAATTTTGAATAATATTTGTTGCCGCTTTCATTACCGTTAATGCTTGTCTGTATCCAGAAATAATACTAGTGTTTGCTACTGCAGGCATGATTCCTTTTGGAACTGGAGGATAGGTAATCCACATTCCGGTGTTGTTTTGGTCAAACACCTTGTTTTTTAAAGTAAATCCTTTGTAGGCTGTATAGGTAGAGTCAATTGTAATTGGTGTTTCGCCACCTCCTTCATTGATTACTAAGTAATATAAGGTGTATTCTACATCGTCAATCAATTTCCCATAGGTAAACCTGGTGGTATTCGTCACGACAAAAGGAGACCATTCGTCGTTTTTTAATTTAATGGATTTTAGTTGGAACTTTTTTTGATCCCAAATAGAAATTTGCGTGTTTTTATCTGTAATCGAATCTAAAGTAATATCATCGCCGACTTCTTTGATGTAATTGTTTTTTAGATAGTTTTCTATTTTTAAAATATCTTCAGCATATACTTCAGCACGGTCTCTGATAGGGGTGGTTTCGATGTTGTTGTCGTCACTTTTTTTACAATTTGCAACAGAGACAGCCAAGGCTATAAATACAAAAAGCTTGAAAAATCTATTCATTTGAAATAATTTAGTGCCGCAAGATACAATTTTCCTTTATTTTTGTAAGGTTAATAAACGAATTTTATTTGAGAACATGAGAATTGATAAATATTTGTGGAGTGTGCGGTATTACAAAACCAGAAGCATAGCAACCGAAGCGTGTAAGAAAGGACATATTACCGTTAATGGGCAGGCAGCGAAGGCGTCTAGGGATGTTTTTCCGGGTGACCAGATTACTTTGAGGAAGGATCAGATTGTTTATAAAATGAGTGTTTTAGATGTACCGCTGAACCGTTTGGGTGCTAAATTGGTGGATATGTACCGCAAAGATACTACCCCTCCGGAGGCATTTGAACATTTGGAATTATTGAAACTTTCGAAGGAGCATTACCGAGCGCACGGTACCGGTAGACCGACGAAAAAAGACCGTAGAGATATAGATGGATATGTAACTTCAGATAACGATGATGAAAAAACCGTTGAATAGCGCGTATTGGTCTGAACAGTATCAGGCTAATCATACCAATTGGAATGCGGGTTCGATTACAGCTCCTTTAAAGGAATATTTTGATCGTATAGAGGATAAAGATATAAAAATATTGATCCCAGGGGTTGGACACGGACATGAACTGCTGTATCTTTATAGTATCGGTTTTACCGATGTAACAGCTATTGATATTGCTGCTGAAGCTTTGGGGCAAATCCGAATCCAAGCGGCTGATTTTCCGCTGAATAATTTGATTCTAGGAGATTTTTTCGAACATGAAGGAGCGTATGATTTGATTGTGGAACAAACTTTTTTTTGTTCGTTACAGCCTGAATTAAGAGTGAATTATGTAGAGAAAATGAATCAATTGCTTGCGGATAAAGGGAAGTTAGTGGGTTTGTTGTTTGACGATTGTTTTCAGACAGAAGGTCCCCCTTTTGGAGGGTCGCTTATAGAGTACCAGCAGCTCTTTGAACCGTTAATGCATATTCGAAAGTTGGAAAAAGCATACAATTCGATTAAACCAAGAGCAGGACGTGAATTATTTATTATAATAGAGAAAAAAAATGACTAAAAATATTATTTTAACCAAAGAAGAGATTTATCACAAATCCAAGCGAATTGCATACCAGATATACGAAACCTTTGTAGAAGAGGAAGAGATTGTGTTGGCTGGAATAGCCAATAACGGATTTGTATTTGCACAGAAAATCGCCGAGCAATTAGCGCAGATTGCCGATTTTAAAGTGGTTTTGTGTGAAGTTAAAATAGATAAGCAAAACGCCTTGTTGCCGATTACTACGTCGATCAGCGCAGACCAATATCAGCATAAAAGTGTGGTTTTAATCGATGATGTTCTCAATTCGGGTACGACCTTGATATACGGAGTTAAGCACTTTTTAGAAGTGCCTTTAAAGAAGTTTAAAACGGCCGTTTTAGTCGATCGAAACCATAAAAAATATCCGGTTAAAGCCGATTTTAAAGGCTTGTCTTTATCGACATCGCTTTTAGAGCATATTCAAGTGGTATTTGAAGGAGATGAGGAGTATGCTTATTTATGCTAATTGCGAAATGATTTCCCGTGTAATCGTAGCGACATCTTTTTGATCGACGTTGACGATATGTTGAGCATGATAATAAAAATAACTGCGTTCGAAGAGCTGTTTGGCAATAAATGATTCCAACGGCTCTTCGGTGTTTTGAGCCAGTATGGGACGTTCACTACTATCATTTGCAAGTCGGCTTAATAAAGTCGGTATACTGGCCTTTAAATAGACGGAAACGAGTTGTTCCTGATCTAGTAATAGGTGGTTGTTCGCATAACAAGGAGTTCCACCACCGAGACTTAAAACAAAGGACTCAGGAGCTTGTAGTAGTTTTTGAAAAATCTCGTGCTCTTTTTTTCTAAAAAAGATTTCACCTCGTTCTAAAAAGATATTGGAAATAGAAGATTGGCATTCGACTTCAATTAATTGATCCAAATCATAAGTCGGAAGCTGTAAGGCTTTCCCTAGTGTTTTGGCGGTTGTTGATTTTCCAGACCCCATGTATCCTAAGAGAATGATTTTTTTCATAAAAATAAATAGTTGTTAGATAAGACGTTAGGAAAAAAGACTTGTGAAAAAGCAAATTTAAGATAAATATCCCTTGGATTTTAAAATAATCATTCTATATTTGCACCCGCATTCAGGGAATGAATTTGCAGACTCGATAGCTCAGTTGGTAGAGCACAACACTTTTAATGTTGGGGTCCTGGGT
>JBEBUC010000021.1:0-51104 GCA_040393465.1 Flavobacterium sp.
GCGCCTGGTTTGGGACCAGGAGGTCGCAGGTTCGAATCCTGCCACCCCGACCAATAAAACCCAAAAAGATTAGGGTCCAATAGCTCAGCTGGATAGAGCAACTGCCTTCTAAGCAGTAGGTCCCAGGTTCGAATCCTGGTTGGATCACAAAAAGCCTCAACTTGCGTTGAGGCTTTTTTGTTTATAATTGTTTTAACTTATCAGCTGCCGGTTTTCGATAAAAAGCGGAGGAGATATGTTTAATTGTGCGTCTGTTGTAGCAATATGACCGCTGTATTGCGGATTTATATCAAACTCTTTAAGATAATAAGTACGATTGTTAATTACGGTTTTGTAATTGATAACTTCAAACGATAAAAACGGTATGGAAAGACCGTGTCCCACGGCTTTAGCAACAGCTTCTTTCTGAGTCCAGTAATCGTAAAAAACCTTTGCGGAATAGGGCATGGTGTCGCTTATTCGTTTCCATTCCATTTCTGTCATCTGACAACGAAAGTCCGAAAGTGATACAGCTTCTATCTTTTCGAGATCAATACCCAATTCGTATTCACTAGATACGGCTAATACGATAAAATCTCCAGCATGTGAAATATTAAAAAAAGCCCCCATGTTCGTGTAAGGTTTACCAAAATCATTTGTTTTTACATTTTTTAATTTGGAGATATCACCACCTAAAACAAAACGAACAATTAGTGCAATTCCCAGTAAACAAAGGCATTGGTCATGCCAGTTTCGGTATTGTAAAACCCTGGATTGTTCGTTGAGTGGTAGTTTATGCAAATACATTTCAAACTGTTTCAAAGTTATTGGCGTAGGTATGTTTGTGAAATGTATTTCTGTATCCTTCATTTTTGTAATTCCTCACCGGTGTTGGTTTCTTTGTTAACTGTTTTAAATTTAAATTTCCCATGGTGTATGCCATAAGATGATTTCGCTTATTTGTAAATGGGTTGTACTATCGGTATACAACAGGGCATCTTCTGTAAGTGTATCTTGTGCCGGCAGAAAATTATCGTAAAAATCGGCGGTGTTATCAAAGTATAAAGCGCCAGTTACTTGCGTAATATCGTGGTTGTTATTTGTTATAAAATCGATAGTAGTGCCTTTTAATGCCTTAGAAAATACAGCTTTTGATAGCGGTAAATGCTTGTTGAGATAGTAATCTAAATCAAACCAATTTCCCGGTTCTAGGGTATAGGTAATTGTTACTTTTACCATCGCATTTACGGTTTTTCGCACTCTATGATGCTGGATAACTCAGTATTGGTTAGGATTAAACGATTGTATCGTAATCCAGCGCGTTCTGCTAAATTTTTAAATTCACTAACGGTGCGTTCCTTTCCTTTGGTCATGGCAAAAATATTGAGATCTAATAATTTACCGGCATGAGGTGTGTTGATTTCATCGGGTAATACCGATTCTATAATCAGCAGTTTACTACCGCTTTTCATCGCTTTAACACATACATCAAAAATTTGTAATACCTGTTCATCGTTCCAGTCGTGTAAGACCCATTTTGTCATATATAGATCGGCATCTTTTGGAAGGCTATCGAAAAAACTACCGCCTTCCACCGTGCATTTGCTTTTTAAATCTTCGGGTATATTTAATTTGGTTTGCTCAATTACATAAGGTTCGTCAAATACCACACCTTGGCTGTTTGGGGTAGCTTTTAAAACGCCAAACATCAAAGCACCATTTCCTCCTCCAATATCAACTAAGTTTTTATACGGCGAAAAATCATAATAATCGGTAATGCCTTCGATAACAGCTCCGGATACTCCGGCCATGGCTTTAGTGACGTTTTCCGCAGCTTGTGGGTGTGTTTTATAATAATCCCATAAAGACATGCCGTGTACCTGATCAAAGGGGACGTTACCTGTAGATATGCCGTAGGATAGGTTGCCAAATGCTGGAAAGTGTTCACCTAAATTGGCTAGGGCCCATGGTTTTACAGATCCCGCTGTATCGGATAGTAAGGCTTTTCCCAATTCGTTGATTTGGAATTTTCCATCGTTCGTTTCTTCAAAAATGCCCACACTAGTTACAGCTCTTAGTAAACGGTAGAGGGATGGTGCGTGGGTGTTGGATGTTTTTGAAAGCTCGTCAACGGTTTTGGGGCTGTCCGACAGGTAATCAGCGATGTTTAATTGTGCTAAAGCATGTATGCTGCAAGCAATCCAGTAACCGCTAATGAGTTCATACATTTTGAAGGTTGCTTCGGGTTGAATGGTTAGTGTAGTCATAATTTTTTAGTTAATGTAAAGTTAATTTAATTTTGATTCTAATTTATATGGTAATTTTAAGATAAATATAATACAAAATCACTTCTATTTTATGTAAATGAATGTGTTTTTTATATTAATGCTAATTTTTTATTAACCTGCAAAAACTTAAATTATGAGAGAAAATTCAAGCTTATCCCCAACGGTACTTGGTTTATTGGAGAAAGTGGTTTTAGAAAAAGGCTCCAAAACAGCTTTGATTTTTAAGGATCAAAAAATGTCCTATGAACAAGTACATTTGAAATCAAATCAATTGGCGCAATTTTTAATGGAGAGCAAAGTTGGTAGCGAGGGGGCGGTAGCCTTCTGTCTTCATCAGTCCATAGAAAGAGTGGTTGGTATGATTGGAATTTGGAAGTCTGGAAATGCTTATGTTTCATTAGATCCTCTGTATCCTACGGAACGATTGCAATTAATGGCAGCAGATGCGGCAGTGACGGTTCTAATAACGACCAAGGCATTAATCAATACCTGTGCTTTTTTTAAGGGTAACTTAATTGTTATTGACGACGAGGAGACTGAGAAAGACATTCAGCGACAATATGGAGATTATAAAGAATTTTCAAACATAAATAAAATTGCTTATTTAGCCTATACCTCAGGTAGTACGGGAATTCCTAAAGCGGTAATGGCCGAGCATTGCGGGTTGGGTAATTTTGTGTATCAGTATAATAAGCAACTGGCGGCAGAAGTTAACGATTCAGTCCTTCAGATTTCTGGATCCAATTTTGACGGAATAGGTTTGGACTTATGGGCGCCTTTGTGTGCGGGATTAACAGTCCACCTCTATCCCGATAATAGGATAATTGGAGAGCCTTTACTTGACTTTATTGTACAAAATGAAATTACAATTCTGCCCTATTTACCCGTTTCGATATTGGCAACACTTCCTATGGGAAAGGCAATTGGAAAATTGCGAATGGTTTGTACTGGGGGCGAAGCGCCAACAGCCCAAGTAATCAATTATTGGAAAAGCCGTGTAACCTTGTATAATATGTATGGTCCGACAGAAACGACGGTGGTTACTTGTATGTTTAGATGCTCTGAGGTACATCCCATTACTACTATCGGAAAACCCTTTGACGGCGTCTGTTTTTATGTTTTGGACGAAAAACTACAAGAAGTACAAGTCGGGGAGTCTGGACATTTGCATATAGGGGGGGGGCAAGTGGCTCAAGGATATCTAAATAGGCCGGAACTTACTGCCGAACGATTTATAACGATTGTATTATCTAATGGAGAAAGGACACGTGTGTATAAAACAGGGGATATTGTTAGTAAGTTAGAAGACGGAAATTATGTTTTTGTCGGACGAGCCGATCTTCAGGTCAAAATAAGGGGTTTTCGCGTCGAATTGTCGGAGATGGAAGAAGTACTTCGCAAATCGGGGAAGGTCGTTAATTGTGCTATCGTGGTTAAGGGAATGGAAGAGAAGAGTATGCATTGTTTTTATACCACAACGGCCGATGTTGAAGCAGAAGCCTTACGGAATTATCTTATTGAAAAAGTACCGGCATATATGGTTCCTTCGACTTTTATTAAACTCGAAACATTTCCGTTGACTTCCAATGGTAAAATCGATCGGAATTATTTGACAACACTTAATCTAAATGAAAATCATGAACTTCGTTCTTCTTACATAAAACCGCAGTCACCATTGCAGCAGCAGCTTGCTGATTTATGGTCCTCCAAATTGGGGATGAGTACCATCGGTATTGACGATAATTTTTTTCACTTTGGTGGAAATTCAATTCTTTCATACAAACTCATTTTTGCCATGAGAACGCAAATGAGTATCCATGCCAAAATTGCCGATCTTTTTTTATATCCAACTATAAGAGCATTTGCAAACTATTTGGAAGAAAATGAATCGAATCCTCCACGTAGCCATATTATAAATCCAGCGCCAGAAGAATCAATACCTTTATCTACTCAGCAGCGAAGTTTGTGGTTTTTAGACCGACTAACGGGAAGTCTTCCCTATCATATTGGGGTGCGGTACCGAGTAAAAGACAAACTGGACGCTGATGTTTTAGAGAAAGCGATACGCAATTTGATTTATAAACACCAGATTTTGAGAACGGTTATTTATATAGAGAATGAAATCCCCTATCAGACCGTATTAGACGCAAATCGTTGGCAAATGAAACGGGTTTCTGCGTTATTTGACAGTGCCGCAGCCATGGATTCTGCCTTTGATTTAGAACATGATTTTATGTTACAGGCCTATTTCAGTCCGGATGCAGATAACGGGCCGTATCTGTATCTGGTGGTGCATCACATTGCTGTCGACGGATGGTCTATGTCTCTTTTTATAGAGGAACTCAATCGGGAATATCAATCTCTAATACAGCAGGATTTAGTGGATACGGTAGATGCGGACTTCATTCAATACCGCGATTATGCTTTTTGGCAACACCATGTACAGAAATTGGAATTTGTAGAAAAGGGATTGGATTTTTGGAAACACTATCTCGAAGATATTCCTGTATTGCAGTTACCATATGATTACAGTCGATCTCAGCAACCGCAAATATCAGGAAAACAGCATCGATTTGTCATTTCGGAAAGTTTGCGGACAAACCTACAGCAATTATCTGTAGCGGAGCACAGTACATTATATATGACGCTTTTATCAGCATTTGGTTTGTTGTTGCAGTTCCATACTGGACAAGACGACATTTGTGTGGGTACACCCGTTGCAAACAGAACCCATGCCGCTACAGATAAAACCATAGGTTATTTTGTCAATATGTTACCCATACGATTAAAAATCGAAGGGAACCCAACCTATTTGACCTATTTAAAAAACATAAGACAACAACTTCCTGTTGTTTTTTCTCATCAAGATGTTCCCTTAGAAGCTATTGTTCAAGAGGTCGCTAAAAATCGCATAAACGGATATAATCCGCTATTTCAAACGGTGTTTATTTTACAGGAAGATACGCAAAAGCAAAAGGCATCACAGGATGTAATCGATCATCAACCTCATTGGCTGTTTAACGGAAAATCTAAATTTGATTTACAAGTTGAAGTTATTCCTCAAGGAGACACCTTAGAAGTAGTTATTGAATATGCAGATACCTTGTTTAGTGAAGAAACCATAGCGGAATTAGCGCGAGATTACGAGAGAATTCTGTTTGCTATTGTCAGACAGCCACAAGGCAAAATAGGCGATATTGAGATTAGAGATACTCCACAAACATGGCTAAATCCGACTCACTCGCGGACCCCAAATAAAACGTTAATTGGACTATTTGAGGATCAAGTACATCACTTGCCCGACAAAATTGCTTTGGCTTTGCGTGGGGAACATCTTACTTATGCAGCATTAGATCGTAAATCGAGTATTGTTGCAGATTATTTGATGTCGGCTGGAGTTAAAAAAGGAATGTTTATAGGGTGTTTACTCGGTCAATCCATCGAAAGGGTGGTGGCTTTATTAGGAATTCTAAAGGCAGGAGCGGCCTATGTCCCTTTAGATGTTAATTATCCAGAAGCGCGTATCAATGCCATATTAAGAGACACAAATCCTCCTTATATCATCACTTCTTCGGTTTTTGATGAAATTACAAAGAAGACCGGTTTTCCGGTTTTACACATAGAGCGTCTCTTGTCGGATCGAGACTTGTTGCCGTTGCGTTCGTCGTATGTAGATACCCATACACTGTCAGATTTAGTATATGTTATTCATACTTCCGGTACGACAGGTAACCCAAAAGGAGTTTTAATAAAACATGAATCCATAAGTAATTTTGTTACAGAATACGGCGATTTTATAGGTATAGAACGGGACGATCGTACTTTGCAATTCTCGCCTTATAACTTTGATGGTTCTGTAATGGATATATGGATTCCCTTAATCAAAGGAGCGACTTTACACTTATATCCAAACAATAAAATACTTGGAGAAGCACTTAGTGATTTTTTGCGATTACACAGCATTAGTGTTTTGCCGTTTATTTCGCCATCTGTGTTATCTACTTTACCTCAAAATACGGATTACTCTGCTATTCGGGTTATTGCTACGGGCGCAGAGAGTTGTCCTGCTTCGGTGCGCAATTTTTGGGAAAGTAAAGTAAAGTTTATCAATGCTTACGGACCTACTGAAGCGACCGTTGCTGTGAATAAATTTATTTTTCAGCCTGAATACGCCCTCAATACTTTAGGAGTATGTACACCGAACAACACTTGGTATGTTTTGGATAAATACCAGCGTTTATGTCCTAAAGGTGTGGTAGGAGAGTTGTATATATCGGGTATTCAACTCGCTCAAGGTTACTTAAATCAACCGGAATTAACCGCAGAGAAATTTGTTGCAAATCCCTTTGTGTCCATCGGTACTAAAGGCGAAACAAACCACTACACGCACATGTATAAAACAGGAGATCAGGCTCGGATTTCTCGTGCTGGATTAATGGAATATATGGGGAGAGCCGATCATCAAATTAAGATTCGGGGATACCGTGTAGAATTGGCCGAAATTGAAAATGCGTTGATGGATATCAAGGGCGTTGACAATGCAGTGGTTCAAGTAGTGCATGCAGCAGACGATGCATTAATGTCTATCCGCGCATTTATTTGTGGTGTTGCAGATAAAAAGGATATGATACGCGAGTTGACTGTAAAGCTGCCGACCTATATGATTCCGTCCGAAATAATCACCATACCCCATATACCGGTTAATGCCAATGGAAAAACAGACACCAAGTTGTTGGCAATATGGGCGGCGGAAAGTAGGAAAATCGAACAGGCAATTGAAGTTCCTGCTACCCTGGAAGAAGCGGTTTTGCAACAGATTTTTAAAGATGTTTTGCAGCGTGATAGTGTGGGTTTAGAAGACGACTTTTTTTGTATAGGCGGACACTCTTTATTATTGGTTAAGTTGTATAGTCGGATTTTAGAAAAACATCCCGGCAAAATCTCACTGAGTGAATTATATATTCACAACTCCGTTCGTAAATTAGCTACATTAATAGCTTCAAGAGGAGCGTCGTATGAAGGGCATTTTCGTTTGGGAACCGATCCTTTAAGTGCGGAAATCAAACGCGATGCTGAGAAAGAAATTATGGGATTGGAAGGGCTTGCGGACTTAAAGCTACGAGGCGATTTTGTTAATCCAAAAGGGATACTATTAACAGGAGCTACGGGTTTTGTAGGCACGCATTTACTGATAGAGTTTTTAGATAAAACAACGGCAGATATCCATGTTTTGATTCGATCTCGTAATCGTTTGCATGCCGAGGAACGGTTGAATTTAGCTTTAGAAGAACAATTGCTCTACCTTTCTGCAACTCAAAAACAACGTTTGAAAATATGGAGTGGCGATTTGGCACAGCCCCTTTTGGGGGTGAGTGAGCAGGATTACGAATATTTGGCCGAGGCGATTGATGTGATTTATCATGCGGGAAGTGCCGTGAATTTTATTCAACCGTATTCCTATATGAAAGCAGCAAATGTCGATGGACTTTTGGTTTTGATTAAATTAGCAGCTTATAAAAAATTAAAACAAATTTCGTTGTTATCTACTGTAGGGGTATTTAGCTGGGAACATTATTTTACCAAGCCCGAGCTGATGAGGGAATCGGACAGCATCGACTCAGCATTTAACTACCTCAGTAAAGACATGGGGTATATTCAAAGCAAGTGGGTTATGGAAAAAATGGCTACCCAAGCCATTGCGAAAGGTATTCCAATTATAATATTTCGATTGGGCTATGTTTTTAGTCATGGAAGCTCGGGAGCAACTGCTAAATATCAGTGGTGGGGATTGTTGGTTAAAACCTGTATGGAGTTGAAAAAGTACCCGATGTTACTAGGGCAAAAAGAAGAATTTGTTACCGTAGACTTTATTGCAAAATCCATAGCACATATCTCAAAAAATCCTGCGGCAATAGGAAATATATTTCATTTGAGTCCCAAACCGGAAGACAATATTACGGTTATTGATTTTTTTGAAATTCTCCAAAATGAATTGGGATTGGATTTGGAACCTGTACCTTATAAAGATTGGTTGGCTTTGTGGGAATCGGACGAAAGCAGTCCGTTGTATCCGTTGTTGAGTTTGTTTGCATTTAAGGTGCATGACGACAAATCCATTATTGAAATTCACCAAAACACACCAAATTTTGACATTGAAAACACTTTGAAATTTCTGGTTAATAGCGGTATTAAAACCACAAAGGTCGACAAGGAAATGTTAATGCAATATTGCAAATACCTCGAAGTACTAGAGGGAAATTCAATTTTATCGAATGTGAAAGAGCGCTAAAATGCACATCGCGATCCAACATTACAGTCGCCTCGATAATTTGGAGGCGACTATTTTATAAAGTATAGGTCTTGGATTAAAAGAGTCTTTTTTTAATAGCTACTTGTTTTAAGATTGCCTAATCTTTAAAGAAGTTATACTTTCGCTAGTAAGCGAAGGGCGAGGGTTGGAATTGAATCAACTATAGAATAGTCGTTTATATAGAATAACTTCGTCCGAAATAAATGGCATTTATTATAGAAATCTAGGAGAAATCTTACGGAAACAATGAAAAACAAAAACGTGACTATAAAAACAGAAAGATTGGTATTGCGCGCTTGGTGTGAAACAGACGCAGAAAGTTTGTATGAATATGCCAAAGACGAACGAATTGGGCCTATAGCGGGTTGGCCGCCGCATCGCAGTGTGGAGGAGAGTGCTGAAATTATTCGAACCGTATTTGCGCACGACGGTATTTTTGCGGTGACACTGCCAGAGGACAATAAGGCTATTGGTCTTGTTGGATTGTTACTTGGTTCTGATAGTAATTTGGACATAGCAGCCAATGAAGGAGAAGTGTCGTATTGGATAGGCGTACCGTTTTGGGGTAAGGGGTTGATACCAGAAGTGGTGCGAGATGTATTGCGTTATGGATTTGAGGACTTACAACTGGAAGTAATATGGAGTGGTTGCTTTGATAATAATATACAGTCAAAAAAAGTACAGGAGAAATGTGGTTTCAAGTACCAATACACCCAGCAGAGTCGGTTGTCGTTTTTAGAAAATGAAGAAAGAACGGAATTGGTAAGTTGTATAACACGAGCAGCGTGGTTACAGGAGGTGGGACATAAATAAGTTTGTAAAAGGGGGGGTATAATAAATGGATTATTTAATCAATTGAATATGAATACGTACCTATTTAACTTAAAATAATCCCCCATATAAGTTTGTAATTGATAAAACTTTTTCTTACGTTTGCAATCGCAAAGGGGTTAATTCTCTAGAGCAAGGAGAGGTGCCGGAGTGGTAACGGAGCAGATTGCTAATCTGTCGACGGGTGACTGTCGCCAGGGTTCGAGTCCCTGTCTCTCCGCAATTTTCGGGGTGTAGCGTAGCTCGGTTATCGCGCCTGGTTTGGGACCAGGAGGTCGCAGGTTCGAATCCTGCCACCCCGACAAAAAAGCTCTAACGAAAGTTAGAGCTTTTTTTATGCGTTAAAACGGCGCAAGCTTGCTTAAGTGCCGTTTTAATGCATAAAAAAAGGATTAGCACTTCCAGCGCTAAGTTGCTTTTTTGTCGAATCTCCCCTTTAGGATGCCGCAGCGCAGCGGAGGCAATCCTCATTCATAGACTTTAAAACAATGACGAACTTGCTTGAGCGCCGTGACAGCGCATAAAAAAAGGATTAGCGCTTCCAGCGCTAAGTTGCTTTTTTGTCGAATCTCCCCTTTAGGATGCCGCAGCGCAGCGGAGGCAATCCTCATTCATAGACTTTAAAACAATGACGAACTTGCTTGAGCGCCGTGACAGCGCATAAAAAAAGGATTAGCGCTTCCAGCGCTAAGTTGCTTTTTTGTCGAATCTCCCCTTTAGGATGCCGCAGCGCAGCGGAGGCAATCCTCATTCATAGACTTTAAAACAATGACGAACTTGCTTGAGCGCCGTGACAGCGCATAAAAAAAGAGTTAGCGCGCTTAACGCTTAGTTGCTTTTTTGTCGAATCCTCCTTTAGGATGCCGTAGCGCAGCGGAGGTAATCCTAATGACTCGAAAAAAACATTATATAAATTGGGTAATTCACTATAGAAAGTAATTGTGATAATTACAGAGTCAATGTTTATTTTAAATCGAAAGAATTTGGTTTGTGTTTTAAGGGGATGTTATTCATGCGATTGATAAACTGAGTGGTTGTTTGATTTGTTTGCGCCTTAAAGAATCTCATCAAATGGTTCGGTTCTGAAAAATTAAGTTCGTAGGCAATCTCATTAATAGTTTTGTTAGAATGAAGTAGTGAGTTTTGTATTTCAAAAAGAAGGCGCTGTTTTAGCAACTGAGTAGTTGTAATGTTGAACTGGGCTTTGACCGCTTTGTTCAGTGAAATTCTGCTGATGCCCAACATTTCTGCATAGTCTCCAATACGCTGCTTCTCCTTGATGTGAATCTCCATTAAATTCTTGAAAAGGAAAGCAAAGTTATGCTCTGATTTTTTTAAAGACAAGGTATGTTGATGGGCATATCGGCGGTTCAATGTTTGTAATAAATAATATAATAATGAGCGAATAATATGGACACTATCGGCTTTACTATTCAAAAGCTCTACTTTAATCTCGGTTAACAGGTTGCAGTATTTTAGCAGTTCATCCTGTTCTATATTCATTTTTAAAGGATGTGCCAATTGGTAGAAATACAGTAAGCGGTAAGTAAATAGCTTATCGGCGAAAAAGTCATTTAAAAAGGCTTCTTGAAAAATCAATGTAGTCACCTGAATCTTGTCAGGATCCAATTGCCAATTTCGCTTTTGAAACGGCGAAATAAAGATAATCGAACCAGCTTTCAATTCGATTTCTTGTTGGTTCAGAATGACGCTGCCCTTTGCTTCTTTAAAAAATAAAATCTCGAAATAGTCCGTGTCAAAAGTACCTGTGTCGGTGTAATCAATGTCTTTTTCTGTCAATACATTTAACAGAAAATCTACACCGCATTCCGTCTTATGAAATTTAATCGTTTTCATGCTTTACTTTTAAGTAGACAAAAATAGGGAATAATTAGATTAGATTTTTATAGCTGGTAATTCTACGGTAGTATACCGCTTATCAAAATGGTAGTACTTAGTAGGTGTTTGATACCATAAAGACAAAGTGTTGTTGCGACCTTTGTATGGAACTCATTACCCCAGAAGTCTTGAGATAGTACTAAAAAATAAAATGAAAATTCATGAAAAAAGCACTTTTAGCATTCGCAATTACACTGTCTGCTACCTTGTCGTTTGGGCAGACTAAATCCAGCACAAAACCGACTCTTCAGTTGGTTAGAAACGCAACTTTACTCCTGGAGTACAATGGAAAAAAGATTTTGGTAGACCCCATGTTGTCTCCAAAAGGAGCTATAGAGTCTTGGGCTGGAATACAAACTAATCCCACTGTTGAATTGACATCACCAGTGAGTGAAATCGTTAAGGGTGTTGATTTGGTTTTGGTGACACATGTACATGCGGACCATTTTGATGCGGCTGCGAGTAAAATTTTAGATAAATCCATAGCGCTGATAAACCAGCCCGCAGATGAGGTTTTTTTTGAAAAGGAAGGTTTTAGTAATGCCGTCGTTTTAGACAATAATACGCTATGGAATGATATAAGCATCCATCGAATAGAGGCACAGCACGGTACTGGTGAGGTACTAAAGATGATGGGCAAGACCTCCGGTTTTGTACTACAAGCAAAGAACCAGCCGACAGTGTATATTATTGGCGATGCTATCTGGACAGATGCTATTAAAAAGACAATCAAAAAATTTAGTCCAGACTACATCGTTGTTAATTCTGGAGGAGCGCTTATACAAGGATTTGAAAACACACCAATCATTATGGATGAAGCGCAGACAATGACCTTAATAAGTGAAAGTGGTAAAGCAAAAGTCATCGCAGTACATATGGATGCATTGGATCATTGTCGTACAACTAGGAGCTCTTTAAAAGAGAAGGCTGCTGAATTCAATATCGGAACAGACAAATTGATGATTCCTCAGGATGGAGAAACGATTATACTGTCGCTTTAAAACGTATCAAATAAACAGGATCAACACATCCAGTCTAAAATTATAATTTTTCAAGTGAGTCATTTTTAGACAGAAATGACTCACTTGGCATTTAAAAAAACAGGCATCATTTGTTTTTTTACTATCAACTCATTAGATTTTAGACAAATATAACTCTTGATTTACGAAAGAATCATAAGCTTTTAGGAGATTTATAATCGGAGTTTCCGGTCATAGATTACGGAGTATAAGTGATTATAAAAGATTATTGAGCCTTGTGAAAAAATAAAGTGAGCTTTAGAACAAAGTAACGTTGTGAAATAAATGTTACTTTTAGGCGTTGATAAGGTAAAGACAGAAATTATGACAGCGATCCAAGACGAGACGTGGCAAACCATAAACTATTCAGACCTATTCTTTTCGTGTTTTTCCGAAAGGGGTACACACTGTGTGCATGCTAAACCCGAGCATGTTTTGGTTTATCTGTATTCTGGTGAACAATTAATAGTTGATAGAAATAAAAAGACCACAATAAAAGCAGGGGAATGCGCCTTTATTCGCCGAGATCACCGGCTAAAAATGTATAAAAACAGTACAGGAGACGAATTATATAAAGGCATTTCGTTGGTGTTTCAACGTAAGGTGTTGCGCGATTTTTACAGCAAAATGAATAAATCTAAAATTCCAACAAACGTAAAGATTTCCGATAAATCCGTTTTCAAATTAGCACCAACTCCGGCAATTGAAAGCCTATTTCAATCGCTTACACCGTATTTTGATAGCAATATAAAACCGACAGAGCAGGTTGTGCATTTAAAATTATTAGAAGGAATTTACGCCTTGTTGAACAACACCGAACAGCTTTATCCGATACTTTTTGACTTTGCCGATCCTTGGAAGATCGATCTTTTAGAGTTTCTAAATCGTAATTATATGGAAGACCTGGCAATGGAACAAATCGCATCATTTACAGGACGAAGTTTGGCGACTTTCAAAAGAGACTTTAAGAAAATAAGCAAACTGACACCACAAAAATGGTTGATAAAAAAGCGCTTGGAAATGGCTTACATTAAATTGACAGAAGAGAAGAAAAAAACAAGGGAAGTTTATACAGAAGTGGGTTTTAAAAACCTATCCCATTTCTCAACTGCATTTAAAAAACAATACGGAATTCCGCCGACAGAACTATAAAACCGAGCTTTACAGCAAAGTAATTTGAGCCTCACAACAAAGCTGTTGTGGGGCTTTGTCGTTAGATTTGTATTTTAAATAATAAAACAAGGCAAAACGATGGATGTTTTTGAAAGATTAAGAAAAGGAGAATGTATACCGTCAGATGATCCAGAAGCCTATAAAATGCGAGAAGCTTCTTTGGCTACAAAAAAAACGCTACTAGCGATGAATCGTGCCACTGATCCGATAGTAATCAGGGAGTTGTTAAGCCAAATTACGGCGAGTGAGATTGACGAAAGCGTCACCGTTTTTACGCCACTATACATCAATTACGGAAAACATACCAAAATGGGTAAAAATGTATTTATCAACTTCGATTGTGTTTTTCTTGACTTAGGAGGTATTGTGATAGAAGACAACGTACAGCTAGCTCCAAAAGTCAGTTTGTTATCGGAAGGACATCCTGTATCAGCTGAAGACAGACACACACTTATACCGAAACCGATTCACATTAAAAAAAATGCTTGGATTGGCGCCGGTGCCATCATTTTACAAGGCGTAACCATTGGTGAAAATTCAATTGTAGCAGCAGGTGCTGTCGTTTCCAAAGACGTTCCTGACAATACTATAGTCGGCGGTATTCCAGCAAAAATCATGAAAACAATTTAAAGAAGGTGCCAAGAGATTCTATAAACTTAGAAGCGGAGATTATAGTGTTTTCTAATAGCTTCCTCAACACCTAAAGACAATTTAGAAAAAATGAAAAAAACTTTGATAATCGCAATAATGTTTGTTTTCGTAGGACAATCATTTGCACAAGATTCGATATCTAAAACACAAAAAATGGGAACAACAGAACACTACACGTTTGCCTTGAGCAATCAAGTAACGCGACAAAAAGTAACCTTTAAAAACCGTTTTGGAATAGTGCTTTCAGGGGATTTATACCTTCCGAAACACGCTAAAGCGGAACCGCTTTCAGCACTTGCCATAAGCGGACCGTTCGGAGCAGTAAAAGAGCAATCTTCGGGCTTGTACGCAAATCAAATGGCCGAACGTGGATTTATAGCTCTCGCATTCGATCCATCTTACACAGGAGAAAGCAGTGGGGAACCTCGAAATGTAACTTCTCCCGACATCAATACAGAAGATTTTAGTGCAGCCGTAGATTTTCTTGGACTACAGCAAAATGTGGACAGAAACAAAATCGGAATCATCGGTATCTGCGGTTTTGGGGGTTTTGCCTTGAATGCAACCGCTGTTGACCAACGTGTAAAAGCTGTAGCAACAACCAGTATGTACGATATGACACGTGTGATGTCAAAAGGGTACAACGATTCAATGACGTTTGAACAAAGATCAAAAACATTGGAAGATTTGGGCCAACAGCGTTGGAAAGATGCTGAGCAAGGAAAACCGGCAGCGGGTCCAAGAAATTTACCGGAACGGTTGCAAGGTAATGAACCTCCATTCGTAGTAGATTATTTTAATTACTACAGAACGCCACGTGGTTTTCATCCCAATTCCGTAAATTCAAATGGAGCTTGGTTGGTGACGAATCCAATTTCATTTATGAATATGCCCATCTTAACATACATTGCGGAAATTTCACCAAGACCGATTTTGATGATTGCCGGAGCAAATGCCCATTCGCGTTATTTCAGTGAAGATGCTTATAAAATGGCTTCTGAGCCAAAGGAACTGATCATAATTCCCCTTGCTGTTCACGTAGATTTGTATGATAAAGTGACTGTTATTCCCTTTGATAAGCTTGAAATTTTCTTTAAACACCATTTAAAATAAAAATGAACAAACAACGGCTTTTAGCAATCGTGTTGTTGGTGGTTTTTCATGTATGTTGTAGTACAACTTCCAGTGATAAAAAGGACCGTCAATACCATACAGAAATCAAGAAGCAAATGAACAGTACTAAAATCAGAATAAAAATCAATTCACAAAGCTTTATGGCTACACTATTGGATAACAATACAACAGCGGTCTTTAGAAAAATGTTGCCATTGACGATCAGTATGTCTGATCTTAACGGAGACGAAAAGTATGGCGAACTGTCTTACAGCCTTCCCACTAATGCATCAAATCCCGGAACGATTCAGAAAGGGGATTTGATGTTGTTTGGATCAAAAACGCTAGTATTGTTTTACAAAACCCGCTCGACTTCCTACAGCTATACTAAATTGGGCAGGGTAGATGATGTAACGGGTTTAGCTAGGGCTTTAGAGGCTAAAAATGTAGAAGTTACTATGGAGTAGTTATGTGTTGTTGAGACTTCTTTGAGTAAAATTACGGAAATTGATACATCGATACCCTACGGAAAACGGTCGTTTTTTTAGTATGAAATAATCAGATATTGTTTAATTATAAAACCTATTTTTGAAGAAAAAATAGAAGATTTTAAATGCAAGATTTTAACAGAAAAACGCAAGTCGGGGCTGTGGCCTACTTTCGCAATTGTATAAAAAGAGGCGATGTTGAAGGGGCTTTAAGTTGCTTTCATCCAGAAGCGGTTTATATCGATAGAGATGGAAGGGAATCAAGGGGTTTGGACCAGATTGAAAAAGCCATGCAAGCGATTTGTGCTTTACAGTTTCATATTAGTGGAGCTACTCCGCATATTACAGTAGTAGGTGATTTAGCCATGTGGATGGATCTTTGGGAAATGAACGGTACTACTCCAGATGGACATCCGATTCAGATGGCGGGACATACCGCCTGTATTATGAAAAAAGATCAAGCCGGAAATTGGTTGTGGATTGTGGATAATCCTTTTGGCTCGGCAGTGTTAAATGCAGGAAATTTATAAACAGTGACTATAAAGATATGTGAAATGAAAGCATATTCATACCATTGAAAATGATTATCCGAAAAGCCTCAATAAATAAACCCTGTCCCATTTGCTGATATCAGGTAAAGTGGTAACGATTATCTGTAGCAAACAGCTGTTGGCAACGATTACAAATCAACCAATTTGGATAACGAAATGCCCAAGGCATTAGCAACTTCCAGCAAAGTATAAAAAGTTGGGTCCACCTTGCCGTTTTCGAGCTTTTCGATCGCCTGCCGGTCTTTGTGGCAAGCTCGCGCTAAATCAGACTGAGCCCAACCACGCTATTCTCTTAGTTTTACAATCTGCTTGCCCAAATCCATCTTTAGTTTTTCTCTTGTCATATAAAAATACTATAGTTTGATTTTTTAATTTATGTCTGTCGTATAATTGTATGACGATGAAGAATTTTATTTAAAACAAGGTTTTACTCAAATAATGCGTAGCATGTCCCTTAGGTCTATCCGCTAAAGTGGCAAGTAGGCTATAACCATTTTTCTCATAAAAGGGTTTGGCTTGCCAGCTGGTGGTTTCTACCAAAGCCTTTTTGCAGTGATTTTGTCGGGCAAAGTTTTCAGCGGCCTCTATCAATTGGTTACCGGTTCCTTGACCGCGACAGGCTTCGGATAACCAAAGCAATTCGATGTGCAAGGTATTCCAATAGCAAGTGGCTCGAATACCGCCTACAATCGAATTGTAATCATCTTTTGCAAACACAAAAAAACGCACTTCGGCCTCGTTAGGCTCAAGATAAGGCACGCTTAATTGGTTAAAAGCAGTAATTCCCTGACTGATGATTTTAGCGTCGGCTTCGTGGGCTGTGGTGGTTACTTCAATAGTCATTTGTTCGTTTTTTAAATGGGCTTATCTGCTAAAGATAGGAAAAAGGACTAAACGTAGCCGGAGAATCCTGTCTTTGTTTTGCACACAACAATTAAGGTTTGTATAAATGAACTAGCGCACTTATCAAATCGGTATAAAAAGAAAAGGCTATATTAGTGTCGCTGTAGTGTGCAATAGTAAACAGCCAAGCAATTTACAATCATTATGACAAAAATCTTTTTTTTATTCGTCCTCACGGCACCACTAAGTATGTGGAACTGTACGGCGAGCTCAACTGAAAACACCCAAGTTATGACAGATCAAGAAATCGTGCACTTAGTACAAAAAAATGCATTACAAGCAGTAGAAAAAGCTTTGGAAAACGGAGTAGAAGTCAATGCTACCGATAGTAATCAACGCAACTTATTACTTATTGCTACGAATAAGAGTCTGACTGAGATGGCAAAACTATTAGTAAAGCACGGAGCCGATGTTAACCAGCAAGCACTTAATTTAGACAGCGCATTTCTATACGCTGGAGCCAGTGGACAAACGGAATTGGTACAATTGTATTTGGACCACGGCGCCCGTTTTGATGTGTTTAACCGTTATAACGGCACGGCTTTGATTCCCGCCTGTGAACGTGGACATGTGGAAACCGTACGTTTGTTGGCTAATACTAAAGACTTTCCAATTGACCACATCAACCGCTTGCAATGGACTGGATTGATGGAAGCAGTTGTTTTAGGAGATGGTAGTGTAAAGTTTCAGCAAATCGTTCAAATTCTAAAAGAGGCAGGAGCCGATTTAAATATTCCCGATCGAGATGGAATCACTGCCTTGCAACATGCTAAAAATAAAGGTTTCAAAGAAATCGCAATGATTTTACAACACTAAAATAGTGTGTAAATCCCAATAGATTAAGATACAAAAAAAAGCCTAAAACTGCAACGTTTTGGGCTTTTTTGTTTTTCCAGTATAAAAAATCGTACCGTTGTCTGATTGGTCAAAATCACCGCTATTTCGGTAATCCCATTTCCTTTTTGATTTAAGTCAATGCTTCCAAAAACGAAGTGGTATAATTTTGTCGAATAATTGTATATAGATGCAAGAACTCGAAAAAATTATTTGGATATCGACCGTTTTAATCATTCTGATATCGCTAAAAGACAGGATAAAATTAGCCTTACCCATACTGTTGGTATTGGCTGGATTGCTGTTAAGTTTAACGGATTTTGTTCCGTTGATAGCAATCAGCCCCGAGATGATTTTCTACGTCGTATTACCACCGATATTGTTTGATGCGGCTTGGAATACGTCCATACCTGAATTTAAAAAGGAGTTTCCCAAAATATCGATACTCGCTGTGGTTTTGGTATTTGTCACCACGATTCTAGTTGCGGTATTTGTACACAGTTTAATTCCCGATTTTAGCTGGCCCATGGCCTTTGTTTTAGGAGCTGTTGTTTCTCCACCTGATGCTGTCGCAGCTACAAGCATCACCAAAAGCATTCCCTTACCCAAAAAGATGATCACCATCTTGGAAGGAGAAAGTTTACTTAACGACGCTTCGGCTTTGATCGCGTATAAGTTTGCTGTAGTAGCAGTTCTCAGCGGTGGTTTTTCGATTTGGAACGCCGGTTTTCAATTTGTTTTTATCAGTTTAGGAGGAGTTGTAGCGGGTGTCATCATCGGATTTTTGTTTTTAAAAATCTACCGATTCTTTAATGGAAATAGCAATGTCGAAACCTTCGCTGTGGTTTTATTGCCTTTTGCAACTTATAGTTTAGCAGAGCATTTAGGTTGTTCGGGCGTCTTAGCCGTAGTAGTAGTGGGGATGTATTTATCGTGGAATTCCTTTGTAGTTTTTACGACAAACAGCCGTATGCAAATGGGGCATTTTTGGGATGTGATTATCTTTGTAATCAACGGTTTGGTGTTTTTAGTTTTAGGGATGCAATTGCCGAAAATTATTTCAGATACCCCTAAATCCGAACTACCCCTTTTAATTTTCTACGGCTTTTTAATCTTTATCATCTTGGTTTTGGTACGTTTGTGTGTATTGTTTGCCTTTCCCCTTTTAGGAGGTGCATTAAAAAATAAAAGGCAATCGGGGCTATCGCAATCAAGCAAGGAATACCTGATTATTTCTTGGGCAGGTATGCGCGGTGTGGTGTCGTTGGCAACGGCCTTAGCATTGCCGTTAACAACCAGCGATAGGATTCCTATAGCGCATCGAAACACGGTATTGTTGCTGTCTTTTGTGGTGATTGTATTTACCTTGTTAATTCAAGGCTTAACCTTGCCCAAATTGATTAAATGGATCAAACCTGCTAAGGATTTAGATCGGGAGGAGGGGACCTTAAATGTTTTACTACTTTATAAATCCATTTCGTTTTTAAAAGAATTTAGCGCGGATGATGTGAATATGAAACAAGCCGCGGCGACTATGCTGGACAAACTGCAAGCGGAAAATCACAACCTCCTAACGGAATCGGAATCCGTTAAAGGGATAAATTCGAAACAGGCCTATTTAAATCTGGAATTGCAATTGGTCGAATGGCAGCGTACAGCATTGACTCAAAGTTATAAAAGCGGCGCCTTTTCGTTGGAAACCATTAGGAAAAAAGAAATAGAGCTCGATTTCTGGAAGACAACCATTGAACACGAAAGTGGGCAATCGTATTAATTCAAGAAGTGTGGTGTTTATCAGTACAAACAGTACGAGTATGGAAGTGGTCTATTTACGATTGGAAAGCTATTCACATGATTTAAATAAAAACCTTTTTTGACCTAAGTCAAAGTTTACTACAGGCATTACTCACAAATTTGTACGCGTTATCACAACGGTGAAATTTAATAAAAACAGCTATAGAGATGAAAGATATGTTACAGACATTTGGTATCAATGCCAAGGAAAGAGTTGAACGGGCACTCAGTGAATTGCAAAACGGAAAAGGAGTTTTATTAATTGACGATGAAGATCGAGAAAATGAAGGCGATTTGATTTTCTCTGCGGAGAAAATGAATTTGGACAACATGGTCCAGATGATTCGCTATTGCAGTGGGGTGGTCTGTTTATGCATGCCACATCAAAAGGCTGATGCACTTGATTTACCTTATATGGTTACGGATAATTCCAGTTTATACCAAACCCCATTTACCGTTTCTATTGATGCTCGAATAGGAGCTACCACGGGACTTTCAGCTGCTGATCGACTCGCGGCTATCAAAGCGGCCAGTGCAGACGATGCTCAACCTAATGATTTGGTGCGACCGGGACATATATATCCTTTACGAGCTCATAACGATGGTGTATTTGGCAGAATAGGTCATACAGAAGGCAGTGTTGATTTGATGCGTCTCGCCGGATTAAAACCGCTGTCTGTCTTATGTGAATTGATGAATGACGACGGTACGATGTCGCGATTACCTGAAATTACCGCCTTTGCCTTGGAGTGGCAGTTAACCGTGTTGACCATTGCAGATATCGTTGATTATAGAAAACAGTTTCCGAGTGAATAACCGCAGTAACCCCTATCTCTAAAGATGAATAATACCCCTATTAAAAAAATACGCAGCGTTTTTACGGTCAAAAATAAAAGCTTCCTCACGCCACATTTTATACGTGTGGTATTTGATATTCGCGAAGATCAATTACCGCTTTTATCCGAAGTTACTTCAGGGTCTAATAATAAAATTTTTATACCGCCTAAAGGAGTTAGGTTGATTTATTTTCCAGAAAGAGGTCGAGAAATAAATTCGGAACTCGTTGCCACAGTACGAACCTATACCAATCGCAGTATTGATTTACAGAAACGGGAATTAACCATTGACTTTGTAGTGCATGGAGACAATGGACCAGCTTCAGCTTGGGCTATAAATGCCCAAGCGGGAGATTGTTTGGGGATTGGAATGAAACAAAGTCACAAACCGCTACTGCCCAATTCGGAGTGGTATTTGTTGATTGGCGACGCTACAGCTGTACCAGTTATTAGTGCGATTTTGGAACAATTGGCTGTGGGGGTAACGGCAAAGGTTTTTTTGGAAGTAACTACAAAAAACGACGAATTGATGTTGTGTTCGGCTGCGTCTGTCGATATAATGTGGTTGCACAATCCAGAACCGGAACGGGGTAGTTTGTTGAGTCATTATATAAAACAATATCAGATGAACAACCCCGTTCAAAACAACTTTGTATTTGTAGCGGCAGAATACAGCACGGTAAAAGACCTCAAAGCATTTTTTAGAGTGCAACTCGGGTGGGACCCTGATTTCATCGCCACCACTGCCTACTGGAAATCTGGGGCATCGGAAGGAGCGTCTGTTGAAAAGCAGCAAGGCACTTTATAAAGCGACTTTTTATCGGTAAATTTACAAATCACGGATTGGGAAAAAATGGAAGCACAATTAACTTCATATATAAAAGACAAAATAACCGTATCGGATGCGGATTTGACAACGATACTGTCGTATTTTAAACCGATGCATTTGAAGAAAAACGAATTGTTATTGACGCACGGCCAAGCCAGTCAACGCACGTTTTTTGTAAGTCAAGGGTGCCTTCGTATTTTTTTTATCAATGAAGAAGGAGTGGATTCTACCCGGTATTTTGCTTTTGAAAATCAGTTTGCTACAGCATTGGTCAGTTTTATTACTTCGGAACCATCGGAAGAATTTATCCAGGCCGTTGAAGAATCTGAAATTTATTATATCACCCATGCCGATTTTTACCACTTACTTGATATCGTTCCCCAATGGGATAAATTTTATAGAATGTATCTTGAGATGGCCTATGTCAACAATACCAAAAGGTTGATGTCGATGATGATTCAAGATGCCTTGCAAAAATACCGCCAACTGTTAGATGAGAATCCGCGTGTTGTACGTAGGTTGTCGAATAAAATGGTGGCTTCCTATCTCAACATTTCCCAGGAAACCCTAAGCCGTTTAAAATCTAAACTCTAATTCGTTTTTTTTGACTCAAATCAATGTTTTGGATGGTAAAAACGAGCAATTTTACCGTATCAAAATGCAGATTATGAGCAGTCAAGAAAAATCTATTGAGATTTATAGCGGGGTGATACTTCAAAAGCGTCAAATAGCCCCTCATACTTACCACATCAAAATTCAAAGTGAGTATTTTTCGAGGATCAAATACCAAGCGGGTTTGGCGATGGAAGTATTTTTGTCGAATCCGCATTACGACCCTTGTAGTGTGGCTCGTACGTATTCTTTTTGGAATTATGAACCGGTATATAACACGGTTGATTTGGCAATCAATACTTTTTCCAACGGCAAAGGATCTCATTGGATAAAATCGGTTCAGCTGGGCGATGTCATCTTTTTTAAACCGCCATCCGCGCATGTACCCCTAGACGAAACCGCCGATGAATACCTGTTGATTGGCGATGTCACTGCGCTGTCTCATCTATACGAAATTCATAGAGCAATAGCGGTGAGTAAACGCGTGAGTAGTTTAGTTTATTCCGCTGATTCCGCTGATTTTTTTGCCGATATCGACAACAGTTTTCCATTGACTACCATTGTCGTAAGTTCTTTAAAACCCGAGTTAATCGTGGAACATATACCACAGTGTTTTTTGCAGCAAACACCCAATGCTATCGCCTATGTATTTGGAGATTCTAAAACGACTTCCTTGATAGAAAGCTATTTAAAGCAACATCCCTCTTTTAATTTACAAAAAATCTATGTCCAAAGCTTTTGGGGTAAAGAATAAACACAACACAGTTAAGAACGTTTATTGTTTGTGTTGTTCCATAAAAACAACTTAAATGCAAGTGTTTAAGTTGTTTTTTTGACTAAAAGTAAGTGAAAGTTAAAACAGTACAAAACGTGTTATGAAACAGCAAACGAAACATTTCTTGACGAGTTGCCTTATTTTCTTAGTGTCAATATGCAAACAAAAAACAGCACGACTTAAAAACTTCCCAATTTAATCGTAGTTTTGTCTACGGTATTTTCCTTTTATTTTTAACAACCCTTTCCTATGAGTACTTTATTTATCAAAAACATGGTTTGCAACCGTTGTATTATGGTGGTTCAAAACGAGATGGACAAACTCGGATTGGACGTTAAAAACATGACTTTGGGGGAGGTGATTCTAGAAAAAGAATTAACCCAGGACAAGAGAATTGCTTTGGAATCGGCTTTAATTCCGTTGGGTTTCGAGGTTATTGACGATAAAAAAAGTCGTATCATCGAACAGATAAAAAATGTGATTATTGATGTGGTTCATTATCAAGATAACGACGTTAAAACGAACCTTTCCGATATTCTAAGTGAAAAACTCCAACACGATTACAACTACCTGTCCAACCTGTTTTCGGAGGTAGAAGGTGTGACGATCGAAAAATATTTTATAGCACAAAAAGTCGAACGCATCAAAGAACTGTTGGTCTATGACGAACTGTCTTTAAGTGAAATAGCCCACCGTTTAAACTATTCCAGTGTGGCATATTTGAGCAATCAATTCAAAAAAGTGACCGGACTAACACCAAGTCACTTTAAACAAATCCGCGACGAAAAACGCAAACCCCTAGATAAGGTTTAAGTAAATCTTACAAAACCCTTCCATAATAGTGTAAGAACTCTTACCGCTTTAGTCACCAAATTTGTATGGTAAATAAAGCAATAGAATTATGGCGACAACAAACAACAAAGAAATAGTATATATCCCCTTAGAAGACGTCGATAGCGAACACTGCGCCTTAATCGTTGAAAAGGGATTGGCGCAGGTAAAAGGAGTCGAAAGTCAGCAGGTGGAAATCAACAACCGCAGAGCAGCCCTTACCGTTGCCAATAATGAAACCATAGGAGCTGCCGTAAAGGCGATTAAAGACTTGGGTTATGGTGTACCGACTGTCAAAAATACTTTTCCGGTATTGGGCATGACTTGTGCCTCGTGTGCGGGCAGTGCTGAAAGTATCGTCACCTATGAAGCCGGTGTAGTGAATGCCTCGGTAAACTTTGCTACGGGCAACCTAACGGTAGAATACCTTCCAAACATCACCGATGCTTCCAAATTGCAAAAAGCCGTTCAAGCTGTGGGTTACGATTTACTAATTGTGGACGAAAACAAACAGCAAGAATCTTTGGAGGCCATACACGAAGCCAAATTCAAAAAATTGAAGAGCAAAACCATTTGGGCCGTTATCTTGTCGATACCGGTGGTCCTGATCGGTATGTTCTTTATGGATATGCCGTATGGCAACGAAATTATGTGGTTGTTTTCAACCCCAGTAGTACTGTGGTTGGGTAAGGACTTTTTTATCAATGCCTGGAAACAAACCAAAAATCGCTCGGCCAACATGGATACTTTGGTGGCATTGAGTACGGGAATCGCCTATCTATTTAGTGTTTTTAATATGTTGTTTGCCGATTTTTGGCATCAACGTGGGCTGCATGCTCACGTCTATTTTGAAGCGGCCGCCGTAATTATTGCCTTTATATTACTAGGTAAATTACTCGAAGAAAAAGCCAAGGGCAATACGTCCACAGCGATTAAAAAATTGATGGGATTGCAACCCAAAACCGTAATCGTGATTTTGGCAGACGGAACCGAAAAACAAATGCCGATTGAAGACGTGAATGCCGGCGATGTTATTTTGGTAAAACCCGGTGAAAAAATTGCTGTGGATGGCATGGTGACTTCGGGCAATTCTTACGTAGACGAAAGCATGTTAAGTGGCGAACCAGTTCCGGTATTAAAAACCCAAGGCGAAAAGGTTTTTGCGGGAACCATCAATCAAAAGGGAAGTTTTCAATTTGAAGCGGTTAAGGTCGGTAAGGAAACCATGTTGGCGCAGATCATCAAAATGGTACAAGATGCCCAGGGTAGTAAAGCTCCGGTACAAAAACTCGTAGATAAAATAGCGGGAATCTTTGTTCCGGTAGTAATCAGCATTGCTATCTTAACCTTCATCATCTGGTTAATTTTCGGAGGTGAAAATGCGGTAGTACAAGGCTTATTAGCCGCTGTAACCGTATTGGTTATCGCTTGTCCGTGTGCATTGGGATTGGCTACACCAACTGCCATTATGGTGGGAGTGGGTAAAGGAGCCGAAAACGGTATTCTAATTAAAGATGCCGAGAGCTTGGAATTGGCTAAAAAAGTAACTGCTATAGTACTGGATAAAACCGGAACGATAACCGAAGGAAGGCCACAGGTAACGGGAGTAAAATGGCTTAACGATAGCGATACCCGTAAAGATGTTTTGCTGAGTATTGAAAAACAATCCGAGCATCCGTTGGCAGAAGCAGTAGTAAAACATTTAAACGGTGTGACTGGTACAGAATTAACCCAATTCGACAGCATTACCGGTAAAGGTGCCCAAGCCGATTATAATGGAGAAACCTTTTTTGTAGGAAATAAAAAATTGTTGACAGAAAACAACATCAGTATAGAAGCTGCATTGCAAAAGCAAGCTGATGCTTGGGGAACCCAATCCAAAACCGTTATCTGGTTTTCAAACAGTCAACAGGCCTTAGCGGTAATCGCTATTTCCGATCAAATCAAGGAAACCTCTGTTCAAGCGATTAAGGAAATGCAGGATATGGGTATCGAGTTGTATATGTTGACTGGCGATAACGAAGCCACGGCCAAAGCCATAGCCGAGCAAACGGGTATACTACATTACAAAGCGGAGGTGATGCCACAGCACAAAGCCGATTTTGTAAAAGAACTGCAAAAACAAGGCAAAGTAGTTGCCATGGTAGGTGATGGTATCAACGACAGTACCGCATTGGCAACAGCCGATGTCAGTATTGCGATGGGTAAGGGAAGTGATATTGCGATGGATGTGGCCAAAATGACGATCATCTCGTCCGACTTAACCAAAATTCCACAGGCAATCCGCCTGTCTAAACAAACGGTCGCTACGATTAAACAAAACCTATTCTGGGCATTTATATACAACCTCATCGGTATCCCTTTGGCAGCGGGAATCCTCTATCCAATCAACGGCTTTTTACTAGACCCCATGATAGCTGGAGCAGCCATGGCCTTGAGTAGTGTGAGTGTGGTAAGTAACAGTTTGCGCTTGAAGTGGAAAAAATAAATTATAATAAATACAGAAAGCTTGCTAGGAGTTTTAAGCACATATAATCTTGTAAAGACTAATACTTAGTCCGTATTTATTTAAAAAAATACTTTTGATGCTTTTGTCAAACGGCGGTTTCCAGTATATGGAACCGCCGTTTTTTTGTAGCTGATACGTTCTTTTACAGTAGGACTGTGATGCTCGTCAAAGGATTCCTATAGTGAAAAAGCTCAAACTTTTCACGCGAAATTGAAATCGTCAGTCGTTAGTTCTAATTGGGGTTTCTCGAGATTTTTTATTGCTTTTTTTACTTTTAGTTGTTCGTTCTTAGATAAAAAAACCGGAATTAATACAGCCATGTCAATTTGGAATAGCTGATGAATAATAATCAAATCCTTAAGAGTAAAAGGTTTGATACCGTTGATTAATTCAGACATATGTGTCTTGCTCTGATGGCCTAAAAGACTGGCAAGGTTTTCTTGGGTCAAATCGAATGTTTGGAGTTTTTGTCTAATCAATTGTTTCCGGTTTTGAATAAATTGCCGCTCTAGTTCGGCTTGTTGTTCAGCCTGATCACTTTCCAATAATTTGTTTTCATCGATTTGATTAACATCACTCCATACAGCTTTTTCGTATAGGACAATCAATGCTCTGAGTTTTGAACGCAAGGTTTTAAAATGTGCATCTTCTTTGGCTAGTAGCCTGAGACTTCGATCGGCTATTAAAGCTCTTTCATAATCTAATTCATTCGATATAGAGCCACTTAGGATGAGTTTTTCGACGTCTAAAGCTGCTTTTTTCATAATATATATCCTTTGTTTCTAATCCATTTTTAGTGTACTTATTTTTAGTCATTTAAAATGCTAGGTCGATTGCCAAATAATATTCAAATTCAGTAAATATCACAAATCAAATCCGAAATAGCACAAAAGTAAAAAGCTCATTCCTGCGGATATTTGTACTATAAAAATACAAACAAATGAAAAACATTACCTTGAATATACCTGATATGCAAAGCGTGCATTGTCAGACTAGAGTTACTAACGCCATTAAAAACGTGGATGGAATCAACATTGAAAAAGTAGCAGCCGGTAGTTTGTCCTTTACGGTTACGAATGAGCAATCACAAGTAATTGCAGTTCAGGCAATCGAACAAGCCGGATATACCGTGAACCCAACGGAAGATAAGGAAACTATCAAGGATACACCCGCATGTTGCACGACTACATAACGATGAAGAAATACCACTGGACTACACATAAAATCGTACAACAAACTCAAGATGCCCTTACGATTTACTTTAATACCGGGGAGCGTTCTATTGAATATTTTCCTGGGCAATACCTCAACATTCGATGCTTGATTGATGGTGAAGTAATCGTTAGATCGTATTCCTTTAGCTCCATACCGACCGACAAATATCCATCCATAACCGTAAAACGGGTAGTTGGCGGAAAGATGAGTAATTATTTGTTAGATCACGCAGCAAAAATGGAGGAGTGGGAAATCGACGCCCCTTTTGGAACGTTTTATCTCGATGCCGAACCTGAAAATCAGACTCCTATAGTATTGCTAGCTGGAGGTAGTGGTATCTCTCCATTATATTCGATGTTGAAAACCACAGTTGATGCGGCAATGGTTCCCTTATTGATATATGCGAATAAATCGCCAGAAGACACCATTTTTTGGAACGAATTAGAAGCACTACAAACGGAAGGACAACTGAATTCCTTTTATTCGTTTAGTGCTTCGGGTTTTAATTCGACGAACAACCAACATTTGAGGGGACGGTTTTCTACGGAAGTACTACGAGACATTATCGAACAACAGTTGTTTCAATTGGAAGGAGCTCATTATTATATTTGTGGACCTGTCGGACTCATCGATTTATATCTAACGGTATTGCGCAGTTTAAAGATTCCAGAAACATACCTACACACCGAATTTTTTGCCCCAATGCCGACAGCAAAACCAACACCTGAAAATGATGGAACAATCAAAGATGTATTGGTGAATTATTTGGAAGACACTTATTTTAACGATGAACGGCATACCTATGCCTGTACCTCATTGATCGAAGTGCAACCGGGACAATCGCTTTTGGATGCAATGCACCTACACCATATCAAAGCACCGAGCTCCTGCAAAAACGGAACTTGCGGCGTTTGTTGGGCGATGAAAACAAAGGGTAAAATACAGATGATCAACAACCAAACTCTCAATGAAACGGATCTGGCTGAGGGAATTATCTTGCTATGCCAGAGTTATCCTTTGGATCAAGAAGTTACTATAAGTTTAGGCTAAATTTTTTGAAGTGATTCGGGACTCATAATTCGATACCACTAATCAAAAAAGAGACAACGAGGTTCATTGATTAATTAATATCAATAACAAAAATGATACTACTCATAAAAGGAATGGTTTGCGACAGATGTATTTACGTGCTTGCCGAAGAGTTACCCAAACTCGGTTTGGAAATCGCGGGAATACGTTTGGGTGAAGTTGAACTCAAAGCGCAACTCATTGAAGAGGCTATAGTGAGGGATATGTTACAAAAAAACGGTTTTGATTTGTTATATAACAAAGATCAAAAAACCATTGAATTAATTAAAAGAGCCGTAAATAATGGTATTCAAAAACGGGTAAATACTGGTGAAGCGGTTAAGTTTTCGACACTGATTAGTGAGGAATTAAACAAAGGTTACGACTCACTAAGTGCGTTGTTTTCTACTGTAGAGGGAACTACTTTAGAGCAGTTCATCATCGGGAAGAAAATGGAAAAAGTCAAAGAGTATCTCGTGTATTCCGATCAGTCCATTTCGGATATCGCCTATGCTTTGGGATACAGTAGCCCGGCCTATCTGTCCAACCAATTAAAAAAACATACGGGTTTTACCTCCTCATATTACAAACAAATACGACGCGATAAGTTGGCGGTGATGAAAGTGGCGCTAGCTTCCCTTTGAACTGAGGTTGACGAGTAGCGGTCAAATTTTATCTAGTGTATAATGTTTTCTTTACAGTCCACGACGCTGATTTTCATTTCAGATCACTAGGCATCTTACTTACTTCCTTATTATATAAAAGGCCTATTTAAAACCTATTTAAAGTTCTGATTTTGAAGAATTTTAAATAGGTTTTCCGGTTTTGAAAAGACCCGGTTCTCACCGTTTTAAAAGCATTGAAGTGCTGTTTGGTTTACGAGAATTTGTGAGTGGTAACAAAACCGCTCAGGTGTAAATTCCACAACTCTTATCTGTAATTCTATATTATCTGTAATTCTAGCGGTAAGTACTTTTGTAATTGAATATTATTAAACGCAAGATCATGTTACACAAATCTACAATACAGAAGTTGGGAATAGTAATTCCGTTATGGAGCATCTTATTAGTTGCTTGTGCCAATAAAACAGAAGAAGCTTCAGCAGAAAGTACCCCTGCAAATGTTCCCGTTGAAAAATTACCAGTCGATATCCTTGTTGCAAAAGAACAGCAGCTCCATCAAGAAGAAATTGTAGTGGGTACCCTGATGCCTTATCGAGCGGTTTCTATAGTTAGTGAACTACCTCAAAAGATTACGCAAGTCGCTTTTCAAGAGGGCAGTTTTGTGAATCAAGGAGCGCTGTTGTACAAACTCAACGATGCCGACATTCGCTCACGTCTAAAACAGCTTGGAGCCGAATGGGAACTGGCTCGATTAACAAAAGACCGATTGGCAACCTTATTAAAAACGGAAACCGTACGGCCACAAGAGTACGATGAAGCTTTAATGCGCTTTCGTTCGTTAGAAGCGCAGCAAGAATTAGTGCGAGTCGACTTGGAGAAAACCGTCATTCGAGCACCATTTTCGGGTAAAATAGGAATTTCAAAAGTGCATTTGGGGGCCTATGTGCTACCCGGAGCCGAGTTGGTGGTTTTACAAGATCAAAGCCGTGTTAAAATCAATTTTGCCCTATCGGAAAAATATGTATCTCTGATTAAAATAGGACAAAAAATACGATTTACGACGGAATTGTCCGACCAAGAATATTTGGCAACCATTAGCGCTACCGAACCCGGTTTGGATGCCCAAGGGAGGAGTTTGCAAGTGCAAGCGATGACTCAAAATACGGACGGGCAGTTTCGAGCGGGTTTGTCGGCCAAAGTGTATTTCAGTCTTAGTAATCCAGACGCTAAAGGAATTTTAGTGCCTACGGAAGCATTAGCTCCTGGTGATAAAGGATATACGGTTTTTGTAATCAAAAATGGTTTGGCAAAACCGACGAGTGTAAGCATCAGTAACCGAACCGAAAAAGAGGCCATCATCACATCGGGCTTGATTGCTGGCGATAGCCTTATTATTTCAAATATGCTTCGTATAGGCGACGGTACTCCGGTAAAGGCGGTAGTGCCTAATTAATCAATTTCTAAACACAGCGTTATGAGTATATCAGCTTTAAGTATAAGAAAACCGGTTTTAGCCGGTGTGTTTTCCCTCCTTATCGTGATTATGGGAATCATAGGATGGAAGCAATTGGGAATTCGAGAATTTCCATTAACAGAACCGCCCGTTATTTCGGTAGTGACCTTTTATGCGGGGGCCAGCCCCGATGTTATTGCATCGAAGTTAACCAAACCCATGGAAGAATCCATAGCCGAGGCCAACGGCATTAGAACCATTTCGTCCGAATCGCGAGAGCAAGTAAGTGTCATTTCAATCGAGTTTAACCGGGAGGTGAATATTGAGGATGCCCTAAACGACGTTCGAGATAAAGTGGCCAAATCACGTAAACAACTACCTACAGATGTAGACCCTCCAGTTGTGCAAAAAGCTTCTTCGCCAGATAATCTCGTAGCATTTCTAGAAGTCGAAAGCGATACCAAAGACATCAAAGAGGTCAGTCACCTCGCCTCAACAATTATTAAAGACCGCATACAATCCATACCCGGTATCAATAACGTAGCCATAGTAGGTGAACATAAATATGCGATGCGGTTGCGGTTTGAACCCGCCAAGTTAGCTGCATACCAATTGACTCCTGAGGATATTCGACAGGCTCTGAACAGAGAAAATATCGATTTACCCGCTGGTCGTATAGAAGGAGACAACAGTGAATTGACTATACGCACCATGGGACGTCTGACTACTGTGGAAGACTTTGAACAAATGATTATCAAACAAGTCGGTTCCTCCGTGATTCGACTAAAGGATATCGGTTCAGCAGCATTGGGAGAGGTCAATGAGCGTACCGCCATTATCAATGGAACGGATAATCTCAATAGAGTGGGAATCGGTGTTGCCATTCAAATACAACGTGGTGCCAATGCCATTGAGGTAGTGGATGAGTTTTACAGACGATTGGATCAATTGCGAAAGGATATTCCATCGGAGTACCGATTGATTGTAGGATTCGATTTTACGCAATCGGTTAGAGAGTCTATTAAGGAAGTAGAAGAAACCTTGTTTATTGCTTTTGGATTAGTGGTATTGATTATCTTTCTCTTTCTAAGGGATTGGCGTTCGACCATCATTCCTGTAATTGCGATTCCCGTATCGATACTTTCCGCCTTTTTTATTATGTATATCGCTGGTTTTTCAATTAATATATTGACCCTTTTAGGATTGGTACTCTCTATTGGCCTGGTGGTTGATGATGCCATAGTGGTACTTGAAAACATCTATAAAAAAATCGAAGAAGGCATGACGCCGATACAGGCGGCATTTAAGGGCTCCAAAGAGATTTATTTTGCGGTAATGTCTACAACAATTACCTTGGCAGCCGTGTTTTTACCGATTGTTTTTATGGGAGGTATCAGCGGACAACTCTTTAAAGAATTTGCTATAGTTGTATCGGGTTCGGTTTTGGTATCGGCTTTTGTAGCCTTGACCCTAACACCCATGTTGAGCGCTTACTTTCTAAAGAAAAAGGAACAGCCGGGTTGGTTTTATCGAGTAACCGAGCCTTTTTTTGTTCGATTAAACAACGGTTACGCCAGTCTGTTAAGGGCATTTATGAAAGTCAGATGGTTGGCTTGGGTGTTTTTGGGTGGTATGGCCGTACTGATTTACTTTATAGGCAAGGAACTTCCATCCGAATTAGCGCCTGTGGAAGATCGTTCCAATATGAGTCTTATTGCCGTTGCCCCGGAAGGAGTCTCTTTTGATTATATGAAAAAACACATGACCGAAGTAGGGGAATACGTCAACAATTCAACAGAAGGACTCTATCAAACTTATTCGATGGTAGCTATTTCCTTTATTCCTGCACCTGCACCAGTAAATGTAGCGGTACAAAGTATTTATTTAAAAAATCCAAAAGATCGTAAAAGCAGCATTCAGGATTTATACAATCAATACGGAGCGGCATCAGCTAATTTTAGAGGGTTTTTGTTGTTTCCTTATCTACCACCAACTATTGGAAGTCGTTATGGCGGAGGTATGCCGATACAATTTGTATTGCAATCGCAAAATCTGGATAGCTTAACGGCAGTGCTACCAAAATTTTTGGCTGCGGCACGTCAAAGTAAAAAACTGATGTTTATCGATGCCGATCTCAAAATCAACAAACCGGAATTAAAAATCAATATCGATCGTCAAAAAGCGGCCATGATGGGTGTATCTATGGAAGAAGTAGCCCATACCTTACAACTCTCTTTTTCGGGACAGCGCTACGGATATTATTTGCGAAACGAACGTCAGTACGAAGTTATCGGGCAATTGGAACGTCAGCATCGAAACGACAACAGTGATTTAAACGCTATATATGTGCGTTCTCTAACCGGAAGCATGATTCCATTGACCAACTTAATTACCATGGAAGAAGCTGTAAGTCCGGCTGCGATTTATCGATACGATCAATATACCTCGGCTACTGTATCAGCAGCAATGGCGCCAGGAGTGAGTCTTGCCGAAGGAATAGAGGAAATTGAATTGATTAAGAAACAAGTATTAGGTGAAACTTTTAAGAGCTCTTTAGCTGGGCAATCTCGAGATTATGTAGAAAGTCAGGGGAATATCACTTTTACGCTCATACTGGCTTTACTGCTTATTTACATGATACTAGCAGCCCAATTTGGTAGTTTACGCGACCCTTTAACGATTATGCTAACAGTACCCATGGCGGTAGCCGGAGCTATTGTTAGTTTGTACTGGTTCGATCAGAGTTTGAATGTATTTAGTCAAATCGGAATTATTACGTTGGTCGGGCTTATTACCAAAAACGGTATCCTTATCGTTGAATTTGCGAATCATTTAAAAGCGTCGGGTTTATCCAAATACGATGCTGCTGTTCAAGCTGCCGTACAGCGATTTCGTCCGATTTTGATGACTTCGTTAGCCATGATATTTGGGGCATTACCCATTGCGCTTACGGTCAATAGCCGACAATCTTTGGGAATTGTAATTGCTG
Source organism: Flavobacterium sp. (assembly GCA_040393465.1). Lineage (GTDB taxonomy): Bacteria > Bacteroidota > Bacteroidia > Flavobacteriales > Flavobacteriaceae > Flavobacterium. Next base: position 33,574 of record JBEBUC010000021.1, read on the forward strand.
GAGGATTAGCCTTTTCTGGCTTGCTAACCCTATTTATCATACCGGCGGTGTATTCCTATTTAGGAAGTTCGAAAACTAAAAAAGAAGTTGTCGAAGAGGAAGATTTGGTGAATACCACTATATAAATTTGATTTTAAAATACCACGACAGCCGGGTATCGTTACCGACTTACAATTGGAAAAAAGGAATGTGAAAACAGCGGTATTCGGCTTACCATTGACAATAATAAAAACTAAAAAATGCAAACAAAAACCTTATATATAATAACAATGGTGTTATTCATGTACACCGGTTCTGTTGTGCATGCTCAACAGCGAAAGTTAACACTTACAGAGGCTTTAGAGATGGCAAAGCAGGGCAATAAAGCGCTACAAGTTCAGATACTTGAAGAGCGCTATACACGGGAATTGATTCGAGAATCTAAAAGTAATTTAATGCCTAGTATTTCGGCAAACTTAGGGTATTCTTATTATTTTGATCGGCAAGTAATTTTTTTACCGGGCTCGTTTGCAGGTACTGCGAACCCTGTAGAAGATATTGCTGTAGGAGGGCGTAATGTCTACAACGGTTATGTGTCTTTACAACAACCGATAGTCAATTTAGGAGCGCATCGGCTTCATCAGGCTTCAAAAATTAACGAAAAGATTGAAGGAGAGAAAACTGCTGACTTACAAAGTCGGGTGGCTCTCCAAGTCTCTAACCGTTATTTGAATGTACTGCTGATGAACCGGCAACTCGAGGTATTAGAGCAAAGCTTGGATCGCAACAACAGGGCTTTGAAAGATGCGCGTTCACTATATGCGCAAGGGACAGGGCTAAAAACCGACACATTGCGAAGTTATATAGCGGTAGCCCATATAAAATCTTCTGTTTCTTATTTGAAAAACAGTATTGAAGTATCCGGTATGGAATTGAAAAGACTAATAGGATGGCAAGAATTGGAAACGCCCCAATTAACCGATGAACTCGAACTCGGTATGCAAGGGAGCAGCAGCGAATTTTTACAAATCGAAGAGGCAATACAAATAGCCGAAAACCGCAGAAAGGATGTCAATATTCAAAAACTAAATATTGATTTGCAACAGAAAAGACTTCGAGCCGCTCAAGGAGCTCTGTGGCCACAGTTGGCCTTAATTGGTCAATATCAATTGCAAGCACAAGCGGACGATTTAAAAATAGAACAATACGCTTGGCCTCAAACTTCATTTGTCGGTTTACAACTCAATATTCCCATTTTTAATGGCTATAATACCCAGTCGAAAATCAATCAGGCTAAAATAAAAACCCAACAAGAAGAACTACGACTAAGCGATTTAAAGGAGGCGGTTAAAACCGAATTAGCAACCATTATCAGTAAATGGAAAGAAGCCGTTAACCAATTAGATATTCAAGAAACTACAGTGAGATCGGCTGAACTAAACCATCAAATGATCAATGAGCGATTTAAAAATGGTTTGAGTTCCCGTTTGGAACTCACAGATGCAGAGTTGGCATTAACCCAATCTAAAATGAACAAGTTACAAGCAATCTATAATCTTCGAATACTCCATATACAAGGGCAACATGCTTTGGGACTTTTAGAAATGTAATAGGTATCCAACAATTCACCAAATGGTGTAAAGCAATCGGAATACAGTAAATCTTACAAATCTAACCCAAAATTACATAAGGGAAAAAGAAGCTGATTATCGCAACTTTGTAGAGTAGAAAAACAATAAAATTTTTAGAAAAATGGAAGATAAAAAAATGCAATTCAAAACCAATATCAACTGTAGTAGTTGCGTATCGAAAGTCACTCCTTTTTTAAATGAGGCAGCAGGTGAAAATCAATGGGAAGTAGATACTACGAACAGATATAAGGTGCTAACGGTAGTCTCAAAAGGAACTACGGAACAAGAGGTTGTGGATTCGGTCGAAAAAGCCGGTTTTAAAATTGAAATTGTAAGCGAATAAAAAGCAGCTGATGTCGCTTGAAAGCACAGTGATATCAGCTACCTTTAATAAAGAAATTACAATGCGGTATTTCCTTAAAAAAAAGAAACTATGAAAAATATAAAAAACACTTTGTTGGGCTTAACCGTTGCGGTAACCACCTTAACGGCTTGTAATAAAGCGACAAACAAAGACAACAGTTCCGATATGACAACAGAACAACACGCCAATCACAATCAGGTTTTTGCTTGCCCGATGCATCCAGAAGTAACTGGGAATAAAGGAGACAAATGCAGCAAATGTGGTATGGAATTGCAAGCGGTAAACAAGGACGCTACCGCTGAGGTATCCGTAACGATTTCAACCACACCAGAAGTTTTGGAGGCGGGAAAAGCGGCCAATCTTTCGATTGCTATATCTGATGGTACAAAAGCGGTTTCGCTTGAAGAAGTACACGAAATGAAGATGCATCTTTTGATTGTAAATGAAGAATTGTCTTGGTTTGATCATGTGCATCCAAAAGAGCAAGCAGACGGATCCTATACGGTATCGGAAACTTTCCCAACTGGAGGCCATTTTCTGTTATTTACAGACTACAAGCCTGTCGGATTACCCGGAGCGGTTACTATGCAAAAGGTAGAAGTAAAAGGCACAATTACAGCGCCAAAGATGGACTACAAGCCAAAATTCGTCGCTGAGGTGGACGGTTATAAAATGACGTTACTCAACGGGGCTGATTTTAAAACAAACAGTAGCCAAGATTTGCAGTTTACAGTAGAAAAGAACGGTAAAAAATTGCAGGAATCCGATTTCGAAAACTATTTAGGAGCTACGGCTCATATCGTGATGATTGGTAAAGAAGATAAGGATTTTCTTCATATACACCCAATAACCGACAAACGTTTTCCAATCTATGCGCAAACCAATATCAAAAAAGCGGGTGTGTATAGAATGTGGGCACAGTTTCAAATTAACGGAAAATTGCATACCGCAGACTTTACGGTACCTGTTGTAGAGGGACCAAAAATGGCAGAAGAAAACCACAGCGGTCATCAACATTAATACCATCATCTTACACAAATAAAAGTGATTAATTTTTTAAAACTATCAGTAGCTGGTCTATTGGTAGTTTTTTTGTTTAGAAAAGCTGGGATTTGATGAAAGCGCCTATTTTTCGGATAAGGGCTGAATCGCTATGGTTCGTATGGTATGATAAATCGGTCATTGTAAGCTTTATATGCTTTTAATGACTCTTTTGTCGTTCAAAATTTGCGTATTTTTCCTGATTACGCAAGTTGTTTTAATGAACGATAAATCATTCATTGAATATCTTTTTTAAATATAATGAATGATATGTCGTTCGTAAATTGGAGGATTAGTGTAAAAACAAAAAGTACGGGTAGCGTATATATTACTTCTTCACCCTGGAGTGTTTTTTTGTCACGGAGCGTTTCAATTGGTTTTGGATGAATATTTTAGGATTCCTTTGGCTCAGTAACAGCGCAGGATTTGTGATAAGTACCTCTTATTTCTTATTCCAAAAAGTCATATTGGGAAAATTGTATTTGCTGTTGTCAAACACGGGGTCTTTACCGGCTTTGAGTTGTTCGTTATAATCCTTAAAGAGGACCACTACTTTTTTGTGCAGCAACAATATGGCGATGAGGTTGAGCCAAGCCATTAATCCGACACCGATATCGCCCAATACCCAAGCGGTTTTTGCCGTAGTCATGCAACCGATAAAGGTCGAAAACAAGATGGCAATACGAAGGCACCAAATCATCAATTGGCTTTTGTTTTTACGCATTACAAAGCTGATGTTGCTTTCGGCAATATAATAGTAGGCCATTATGGTGGTAAAGGCAAAGAAGGTAAGGGCAATCGCTACAAAACCACTTCCTATAAGCGGAAAGTGCTGCGATACCGCAAATTGGGTAAATTCCGGACCCATTTCTACATTAGGTAGATTTTCTACCAAAAAACCTCCTTTGGGATTAACCACATTGTATTGCCCCGTAAATAAAATCATTAAAGCAGTGGCTGTACAAACGAATAAGGTATCTACATAAACGGAAAAACCTTGAACGAGCCCTTGTTTTACCGGATGGGAAACTTCTGCTGCTGCTGCTGCGTGTGGAGCGGTTCCTTGGCCGGCTTCATTGCTATATATACCGCGCTTAACACCCCACGATATCGCCAAACCGACAATACCACCAAAGGTAGCATCCAAGCTAAAAGCAGAGCTAAATATTAAGGAGAATACTGCGGGTACTTGAGTAATGTTTATGGCAATAATGATTAAAGACATCAGTATATAACATCCAGCCATAAAAGGTACTACGTATTCCGCTACACGGCTAATTCTCTTGACACCGCCTATAATGATGATACCTAAGATAACGGCCAGTCCAATTCCCGTATAGTATAGTGGTATATCAAAAGCCGATTTGACCGCAACAGAAATGCTATTGCTTTGAACACTTGGAAGTAAAAAGCCTGTACTGATTATAGTCACTATAGCAAAGGCCCAAGCAAATGCTTTGTTGTTGAGTCCTCGTAAAATATAAAAGGCTGGACCTCCTCGGTATTGTCCATCTTTTTCCACTTTATACATCTGTCCTAAAGTCGCTTCAACTATGGCCGATGCACTGCCTAAAAAAGCAATTGCCCACATCCAGAAAACAGCACCTGGGCCACCCATGGCTATAGCAGTAGCTACACCGGCGATATTTCCCGTCCCGACCCGACCAGAGATGGCCAAGGAAAAGGCTTGAAACGATGTAATTCCTTTGTCTGAAGCACTGTTTTTGAACAGTAACAGGACCATTTGCTTGAGGTAGGTAATTTGTGGCATCTTAAAACGGATACTGAAGTATACGCCAGTTAGCAAACATAAAAACACCAAAACATCACTCCAAACAACATTGTATATCTTTTCTATAAACAGTTCCATTTTTTAAGTTTAAATGTTAATGAATTGCTAAAATAGAAAAACAAATTGGTGATTCTGCTGCTTGAGCCTTTGTTTTTTTAGTAAGTTGTTGTCATATATAAAAAAAACAGCATATATTATTTGGTAATACGTTGTGGTCGAGGTGTTCAGTACTTGTTTTTCGATATACTGTTAGGGTTTAAAAATTCAAAGAAGGCGCGTATTCTGGAGCTAAAGTACAGGGTTTGTTGTTGGTGATTTTTTAGTCGGATATTTTAAGTATGTGACAGCAAAGGAATCATTACACTGTGCTGATCAAATATCGATGTAAGATTTTCAGAAACAAACAACGTAAGGTCGTCTTCCTTATGCTGCTCAAAATCGGCAGCTATCCCGATCGGTGTAAAACCAAAACGCACCGTTTCAATGGGGGTTTGTGCTAGCGCATTAACAACGTTTTCTATAGCGCAACTTTCCAACTGAAAAAGCTGAAAAAGGGTCAAAAGAGGACCCTCAAGTTCGGCTATGGCAATGGTCTTTAAAGAGGCTATATAATATACCGACTGTTTATAGCCAAATTCCGGATAGGCATATGTATAAAAAAAAGATAATCCTTTATTGGAGGTATGCAACCGGGCAGTGGGGATGGAGTTTTCTACATACATTTCTAAAAGCTTTAAATCGGCTATGGTATCTAAATCCAGTTTCACAACAGCAGTACCTGAGTGAGTAAAAGTACCACGTAAAATGGCTTGATGCTCTTCAACAGGAGTAAAACCAAATTTCGGATAAAATTTCGTTACCGTATCATTGGCAAAGAGAAACATGCCGTCGGTTTTATCCTTCAGTTCCGTTTGAATACATTCCATTAAAAAACGGGAAAGTCCCTTTTTTTGATGCTGTTCGGCTGTCATTACCGTTCCTATTTGCGCCAAGAGTAATTGTTTGGAGTCCCATTTGGTTTTAAATAGGGAAACAGTAGTATGTGCTACAATTTCGCCCTCTAAAAAAAGGGAATACAACATACAGCTCCGGTCCCAAAAAGTAGAGCGGTAAAAATGCTCAAAATCAAATCCCCAGAATTTGTGTGTCATGGAATTGAATTTCAAGCGCAATTCTTCGTCATCTTGGTAATTTTTGTATAAAATATATTCGGTACCGTTTAGTTCTGTTTTAATGGCTTGCATACATTGTTTTTTTGAAGGTTGAAAAGTTGCTTATATACTGTCTATTGGCAATGCACAAGAAGTAACACTAATCCTGAAGTGCATCAATATTCATTTTTTAAGCTAATATAAAATTTTATATAGCAACAGGAGTTATTATTTTAGATAAAAGCAAGACCTTTATCCGTGTATAAAAGTATCTTTGAACAATCAATTCACGGTGATAATTCTCTCTTAAAATGAATTATAAAATAATAGGTCTAGGACTAATTTTGTGCTGTTTTTCGTCCGTTCAAGGACAGCGACTCAAAAGGGAAAATCTCGATTTAACGGAATTATTTACTGCTGAAAAGGTAGCTGGAGCCGTATTGGTTCATGATTTTGGAAACGGAATTACGTATTCAAATGACTACGAATGGGCAAACAAAGGACACATTCCAGCCTCGACTTTTAAAATACCGAACTCGATTATTGCTTTGGAGTTGGATATTGTACACGATGAAAACACTATAATTGCTTGGGATAGTATCCCGAGAGCCATGGAAATTTGGAATGCCGATTTAACCTTAAAAGAAGCTTTTCAGCGCTCTTGTGTACCCTGTTATCAAGAGTTCGCCAGAAAAATAGGCTTGAAAAATATGACGGTTTATTTAAAAAAACTGTCTTATCCCAACATGGTTGTAACCCCGGCCAATTTGGATTATTTTTGGTTGGACTCGGATTCGAAAATTTCCCAACAACAACAAATTGACTTTCTCGAAGCCCTGTACTTTAAGCGATTACCGATTAAGCCCACGACGCGACAGACGATGATGAAAATCATGCAAGTACAGCAAACACCGCTATATACCTTAAGTGTCAAAACCGGTTGGGGACAACGAAGCGATTCCACCATAGGCTGGTATGTGGGTTTTGTAGAAACGGCAGACAACATTTTCTTTTTTGCCACGAGTATCACCCCAACCACCACCACGGATATGAAAAAATTCGGAGAAGCCCGTATAAGTCTTACCCGTGCGGCTTTAAAGCAATTGGGAGTATTGGATTAATTATAGTAATATAGATTTTACCATGGATGCGTAGCCCAAACAGCCGCATCGGGAATAAAACCGACATCGTCCATACGGAGCATGGCCTCTATGACATGAGCAATTTGTTGAGGTTTTAATTTGCCCTCTTCATTTTGTTGTGCCATACCGAGTTTGGTACCGAAATCGGTAACCACTTCGCTTGGGTTTACTTGCATAACGCGAACGTGGTGCGGGCGCAATTCAGCACGCCAGCATTCAGTAAGTCCTGAAACCGCAAACTTACTAGCCACATAAGCCGAGCCTTGTGCAAACCCTCGTTGAGACGCTGTAGAACCAATATTGATGATGTTTCCGTAATCTTGTGTTATAAAATGTTGAGCCGCGGCGCGTCCTGCCATAAACAGTCCTTTTACATTGATTTCCCATATTTTTTGAAAATCAGCCGTTGTCGCATCTACCAATTTACTGAAGCCTCCGATACCCGCATTGTTTATCAGTACATTTAAACCGTTCATCTCCGCAATAGCATACTCAAACAACGCCAATACATTGGATTCGTTACTGACATCTGCAGCAAATCCCTTGATGTTTAGCGCCTCCGCCGCTTGTTGCACAGTGGTTTGGTCTCGGCCGCAAATCACAACCTGAGCACCGTGACTTTTTAGCATTTTCGCCGTTTCATAGCCGATACCACTTGTACCGCCCGTAATAATTGCTTTGATATCTTCTAATTTCATGATTTAATTTTTAAAAGGAGTTTTACGACTTTTACAGCAGTCGAAAGCCGTACTAGCAAGGTACAAAAATAGTAGCGGCTGGTGGACAAAAACTTGATAAAATCAGATTTGAAGATTTGAAATATAAGGTTTGGCTATAGTGATATCGCTCCATTTAATTGCATTTTTTCTGATTGAAATTACAGCGAATGTCTTTTTTTTCAAGAATGTTGTTTTGTAAAAAACCTTGATAACAAAGCTGTTTTTCATCGAAGATATTCTTTTTTAAAAAAAGCATTAAAATAATTGTGTACTAGAGTAAAAGAGAGTACATTTGCACCGTTGAAATTTTTGAAAATTTTAGTCCGTTTCTCTAAAGAAAAGAACTTCAAGATTTGAAGCGAGATTGTATTAAAAGGCAATAACAACATATCCTAAATTAGGTCCAATAGCTCAGCTGGATAGAGCAACTGCCTTCTAAGCAGTAGGTCCCAGGTTCGAATCCTGGTTGGATCACAAAAAAACCTCAGTTTACGCTGAGGTTTTTTTGTTTTTTAGACTTTTTTTACGTAAATTATATAGGGTTTAAATCAAAAATACAGTCGTTCTTAGTACTTTCTGCATAAAGGATAACTGGTTGTTTTTAGGATTTTTTTTTAAAATTTAATCCAGTATTGAAGACGACTTGGTTTGTGAGTAAAAAACATCAATTTTTTAGGTAGTTACTATCCCTAAATTTAATGTAAGTTTGAAAGCTTTTATATAAGCACGAGACACTATTATATATCTAATTACTAAGGATTTTAAAATGAATAAATTTTTATTGATTTTCAGTTTGATTATTGTAAGCCCAATCTATTCGCAAACCATTAATGAGAATAACTACTACGACTATATTTCTAATGGGAAGGGATTAAAAGGAATGTCGGTTACTACTAACTGGCTTCGCGAAAATGAAGTGGTTAAAGTATTAGAAGAAGAAATGAAGAAAGCGGGTTTTAAATCTGTTCTCACTTTTAAAACAGTAAAAATAAGTGATAGTGACTATGTCACTTCCATATGTTTTTCAGATAAATCCAAGGTAGGTTTTTTATATGAAGCTACTCATAGAGGTAAGGTTACCCTTGCTGATCGGAATTTAAAAAGTTTGAATAAAGCAGAAACTGGAAATGATTATGTGGAGTATATATTGAATCTAAATGAGCAATCTAAATTTGTTCAGTTTGAAGTTATTCCCGATAATTTATTTATTGTCAAAGAAAACTCTTATTGGTACCAATATACTGGGCATGAAGAAGATGATAAGTTTTTAGTGACTAAAGAAATAATCACTGAAATTCTTAGAAAAGACATTCGGAAAGTATTATCGAATTTTAAAAAGTAGCTTTTTGGGTAATTTATTTAAAATCTAAAGGTCAAAAATGAAAATAGTAATCATTGATAATTACGACAGTTTTACGTTTAATCTAGTGCATTATCTTCAGGATTTAGAGGAGCAGGTAGTCGTCTATAGAAACGATGAGTTTGACTTAGACGATTTGGAGTATTTTGATAAAATTGTACTTTCGCCCGGTCCAGGTGTTCCGTCAGATGCGGGTTTATTAAAACAGCTTATTTCAAAATATGCGGCTACCAAAAGTATCTTAGGAGTGTGTTTGGGACAACAAGCCATAGCCGAAGTTTTTGGTGGCAAATTAGTCAACTTGGAAAAACCTTTTCACGGTATCGCTACAACTATTACCGTGACAGTACCCGATGAAGTGTTGTTTGCATCGCTTCCCAATCAATTTGAGGTAGGGCGTTACCATTCTTGGGCAGTTGATGCAGATTCTCTGCCGGACTGTTTAGAAGTAACTGCAGTGGACGAGCAGGGCATCATCATGGCGCTCAGACACAGGGATTATGATGTATGTGCCGTGCAATTTCATCCAGAAAGTATTTTGACTCCGATGGGTAAGGAAATATTGAGGAATTGGTTGGCTAAATAAGCTGATTTGTGATAAAGCAAGGGAGTGGATAGGCCGTATCCGATTTTTCAAGTCCGAAGAGACAGGTGGCGGATTTGCCTATTCGTTGGAAATTTGTGATTTATAAAAAAGGGAGTAGTTAGATTGTATATAGTTTGGCGGAGCTAAGAATTCACAAACAAAAAAGAGCTGTTTCAAATAGTATGAAACAGCTCTTTTTTTATAGGATAAGGAAATCTACAAGTGAATCACTTCACCGTACGCATCGGCTACAGCTTCCATTACCGCTTCACTCATAGTAGGGTGAGGGTGTACTGCTTTTAATACTTCATAACCTGTTGTTTCTAATTTACGTGCGATAACTGCTTCTGCAATCATGTCCGTAACACCAGCACCAATCATGTGGCATCCCAACCATTCACCGTATTTAGCATCGAAAATTACTTTTACAAAACCGTCTGGAGTTCCAGAGGCTTTTGCTTTTCCAGAAGCGGAGAAAGGAAATTTACCCACTTTGATTTCATAACCGGCATCTTTTGCTTTTTGTTCTGTCATACCAACAGAAGCGATTTCTGGAGTAGCATAAGTACAACCTGGAATATTTCCATAATCCAAAGGCTCTACGTGGTGACCCGCAATTTTTTCAACACAAAGGATTCCTTCAGCAGAAGCTACGTGAGCCAAAGCTTGACCAGGAACCACATCTCCAATAGCGTAATATCCTGGGATGTTGGTTTCGTAAAAATCGTTTACTAAAATCTTGTCTCTATCTGTAGCGATACCCACTTCTTCCAATCCGATGTTCTCGATGTTGGATTTGATACCCACTGCAGAAAGTACAATGTCAGCTTCAAGAATTTCTTCTCCTTTAGCTGTTTTAACCGTTGCTTTAACGCCAGTTCCACTGATGTCTACTTTTTCAACAGAAGCATTGGTCATGATTTTGATTCCTGCTTTTTTCAACGAACGCTCAAATTGTTTGGATACGTCGATATCTTCAACCGGAACGATATTTGGTAAAAACTCTACTACAGTTACTTCCGTTCCCATAGCGTTATAGAAATGTGCAAATTCGACACCGATAGCGCCAGAACCCACAACAATCATTTTCTTAGGTTGTTCCGCAAGCGTCATTGCTTGACGGTATCCGATTACTTTTTTGCCGTCTTGTGGAAGGTTTGGTAATTCTCTTGAACGTGCACCTGTAGCAATGATAATATGGTCTGCGGAAAGTTCCGTAACCTTACCATCTTGATCGGTAACATCAACTTTTTTACCAGCTTTTACTTTACCAAAACCGTTGATAACTTCAATTTTATTTTTTTTCATCAAGAATTGAACACCTTTGCTCATTCCGTCTGCAACTCCTCTTGAACGGGCAATAACCGCAGAGAAATCTTTATCAAAAGTTCCGTCTATGTTGATTCCATAGTCAGAAGCATGTTTTAAATAATCAAAAACCTGTGCAGATTTTAAAAGCGCTTTAGTCGGAATACATCCCCAGTTAAGGCATATTCCTCCAAGGTTTTCCTTTTCTACTACAGCTACTTTAAAGCCTAATTGCGATGCTCTGATGGCAGTTACATAACCTCCAGGACCACTTCCCAATACAATAATATCGAATTTCATATCTATGTGTTTCTATATAATTCAGCTACGAAATTAATCATTTAATTTCGTTATTAAAACTTTCGTAATTAAAAGTTCTTTTCAATTGTTTTAATTTAATTATTCGGTAATAATACAGTCGATTAAGACTGATTTCTCAGTGAATCCAAATGTTTGGTTTCGGCAATTTCCGTACTCGAAAATTGAGAGTCGTACAAGTTTTTGTAATAACCGTCTCGTAGTTTTACCAATTCAAAATGTGTACCTATTTCAACAATTCGACCTTGATCCATTACAATAATTTTGTCTGCTTTTACAATGGTTGCCAATCGGTGTGCGATGATGATTGACGTTCTGCCTTGTGTTAAGTATTCCGTGGCATGCTGCATCAGTTCTTCGGAGTAGGTATCCACAGAAGAGGTCGCTTCATCGAGGATTAAGATACTCGGATTGCTTACATAGGCTCTTAAGAACGCAATCAATTGACGCTGGCCTGAAGACAACATAATTCCGCGTTCCTTTACGTTGTAGTCGTATCCGTAAGGTAAACTTTCGATAAAATCATTAATGCCTATTTTAATTGCAGCAGCGACAACGTCGGCTCTAGTAATATTTGGGTTGTGTAAGGTAATGTTGTTTAAAATCGAATCACTAAACAAAAAGACATCTTGTAAAACAACGGCTACCTGCTTGCGCAAACTTTCCATAGTAAATGCCTTGATGTCGGTACCGTCAATGGAGATACTTCCTTTGTCGAGTTCGTAAAAATTGTTGAGCAGGTTGATGATGGTCGATTTTCCAGCTCCAGATGAACCTACTATGGCCACGGTTTCTCCTGCCTTAATTTTAAGGTCAATACCTTTTAAAACTTCTACGCCGGGTATATAACTAAAATGTACATCGTTAAATTCTATATTACCTTGGAATTGACCCGCTACTAAAGTACCCGTTTTTTCCACTTCATCTTCAATTTCCAAAACCTCAAAAACGCGTTCTGCGGCGATTATTCCCATTTGCATAACGTTGAATTTATCTGCAATTTGGCGTAAGGGGTTGAACAACATATTGATCAACATCGTATAGGCAAAAAGATCTCCAAAAGTCGTTAAATGACCACCATTGGCTATAGACATTCCTCCATACCAGATAATAAAACCTAAAGTTAGTGACGACACGATATCGGCTATAGGAAAGAAAATGGAGTTGTATAAAATGTTTTTAAGCCAAGCATTGTTGTGTTTGTTGTTGATCTCTTTGAATTTTTCATATTCCACTTCTTCTCTGGTAAAGAGCTGTACAATTTTCATTCCGGTTAAACGTTCCTGAATAAAGGTATTTAAATTGGAAATCTGCGTTCGTACTTCTTGAAAAGCTCCTTTCATTTTTAGTTGAAAAACACGAGTGGCGTATAATAAAATCGGCATTCCAATAATTACAATACAACTCAACTGCCAATTCATATAAAACATAATTCCCAAAACGACGACCATTTTGAGTAAGTCGCTGACAATCATGAATAAACCTTGACTAAAAATACTGGCTATCGATTCAATATCAGAAACGGCACGGGTAACCAGTTTGCCTACGGGTTCATGGTCGAAATACCGCATTTTAAAAGACGTGATTTTACGAAACAATTGTTCTCGAATATCTTTTACAATATCTTGACCGAGCCAGTTGGCCCAATACACAAAATAAAATTGAGAAACCACCTCCAAAATAAGTACGATACCCATTAAGCCGACGTAAATCAGCAAACCTTGGCCGTCGTGTTTTTGTACATAATCGTCTACTGTTTGCTTAAGCATATACGGGCGCAAGGCAGCGAATATCGATAGCGATATTGCCCAAACAATCACCCAGTTAAAACGACTTTTATAGGGTTTGGAATAAGCTAATATTTTTTGGAGTGATATGGATTTAATGGCTTTCATTCAAAATATGGGTATGATACTCGGGTTAGAAATAATCCTCTAGCAGGAACTGAAAATCCAGCTTGACCGCGGTCTTTACTCTCGATTATAGTACGTAGGTGGTCTATAGGGACTTTGCCCAGTCCAATTTGTATTAATGTACCCACTATGGCTCGTACCATATTTCTCAAAAAGCGGTTGGCTGTAATCGTAAATACCAAACTGTTATGGTTACATTGCCAAACGGCTTCACTAATAGTACAGTTAAAGGTAAAAACGTCGGTGTTGCTTTTGGAAAAACACTCAAAATCATGATATTCAAATAAAATTTGAGCAGCTTCATTCATTTTGTCAATATCCAAGGAGCGAAAATGGTACCAGCTTAATTCTTTTTTAAAAGCGTCTTTAAACAAATGTATATGATATTCATAGGTTCTGCTTGTGGCGTCAAAACGGGCGTGCGCCTCATCTGTAACGTGGTGAATTCTATAAACAACAATATCTTCGGGCAAAAAAGAATTGAGTTTAGCTACGAGTAGCTTCTCCTCGATTTGGGCTTCATAATCAAAGTGAGCAAACATCTGTCTGGCGTGTACACCTGCATCAGTTCTCCCAGCACCAACTAATTCCAAAGGCGTTTTTAGTAAAATACTAAGCGCTTTAGTAAGGGTTTCTTGAACAGTTTTAGTGTTTGGCTGAGATTGCCATCCGTGATAATTGGTGCCTTGATATGCAAATTCTATAAAGTATCTCAAAATTAAAGGTGAAAATTTATTTGAAGTACAAATATAATCTAATTTAGTCATTTGCCGTTTTTAGTAAAAGTAAATTTAACGTATTGCCTTCAAAGTAAAAAGAGTTTTTAGGGCATTGCCTTCGGCCCAGGCCTTTTGCTCTATCTTTTTATAGCACTTTGCGCTATAAAAAGGATGCCGCGCCAGTCCTTAATGCGAAGATTGCTGGGATAGATAAAACGACTGAAGTAGCCATAAATATCGAAAAATCTAGCGTATTATTTAATTACCTTTGCTTTTGGAACCCAAAATCTAAATAGATGCGTTTTATAATTTTTTGCTTATTATTGATTTCAAATTGCGGATATGGTCAACATTTTGATCAATTTTTTATAGACAAAACCCTTAGGGTTGACGTGGTTTTTGCTGGAAATTCAGACAAAAAAAGTATCGTGATAGACGAACTTAATGAGTTGCCAAGTTGGGCCGGGCGCAAACAGCATCTAAACGAAAATCATTTGCGCGGAAATGGAGTTATTAACATGTACGATATTCAAACGGAACAACTAATTTACACGCAGAGTTTTAGTACACTGTATCAAGAATGGCTTTCTACAGTAGAAGCGAAGCAAATTTCTAAAAATTTTGAGAACGTTTTTTTATTGCCGTTTCCAAAGGCTGCTGTACGAGTTGAGATTGCATTAATCGATGATCAGGGTGCTTATTCCGTATTATTAAAACAACAACTAGATCCCACCGATATTCTAATCCATAAAAAAGGCTATCAAGCTGTGACGCCTCATGTATTGTTGCATCAGGCAAAAAATCAGAGTAAAGCTATTAATGTAGTGATTGTGGCAGAAGGTTTTCAACAGAGTCAAATGGCTACTTTTAGAGAATATGCTCAAGTGACCATCGATGAAATTTTTGCACATCAACCGTTCGGACAATATCAAGATCGATTTAATATTTATGCGGTAGAAAGTGTGTCGAAGGATAGCGGAGTTAGCGTTCCGCGTCACCATGAATGGAAGCAAACGGCGGTCGAGTCTAACTTTGATACCTTTTATTCGGAGCGGTATTTGACGACAGCTCGTTTAAAAAAACTGCACGACTTACTAGCGGGAATACCTTATGAACATATCATTATCTTGGCGAATACCGATGTGTATGGGGGTGGTGGAATTTACAATGCCTATACCTTAACCACAACGGGGCATGTGAATTTTAAACCCGTAGTCGTTCATGAATTTGGACATAGTTTTGCGGGTCTTTCGGATGAGTATTTTTATGAAAGTGATGTACTGAGTGAGATGCAGTCTGTTGCCTTAGAACCTTGGGAGCAGAATATTACAACGTTAAAAGATTTTGATTCCAAATGGAAAGATATGCTAAAGCCAAAAACCCCGATTCCTACGGATATTCAGGATGTCAAGAAATACCCGTTGGGTGTTTATGAGGGGTTGGCAGGTAAAAAAATATATAAAGCGGCTTTGGATTGTAGAATGAAAACCAATACAGCCAAGGAGTTTTGTCCGGTATGTCAACGAGCGATAAGCAATTTGATACGCTTTTATACCGAGTAGTTTTAATAAAACAAAAATAGTTTTTTGTAAACCATACCATTAGATGAAGAAAATCTTGTTATTATCCGATACCCATAGTTTTATAGATGATACCATATTGAAATATGTGGACCAAGCCGATGAAGTGTGGCATGCTGGTGATATTGGAGCGATTACGGTTACCGACGAAATAAAAAAACGCAAGCCTTTACGCGCTGTTTATGGTAATATAGACGGTATTGAGGCGAGGGGAGAATTTCCAGAAGACAACCGTTTTGTTTGCGAAGGTATGCGGGTTTGGATAACTCATATTGGTGGTTATCCCGGTAAATACAATGCCAGGGTTAAGGACGAATTGCGGTTAGATCCGCCTCAAATATTTATCTGTGGGCATTCTCATATTTTAAAAGTACAGTTCGATAAGGTTTTGGGGATTTTACATTTGAATCCGGGAGCGGCTGGAATTTCTGGCTTTCATCAAGTGAGAACCATGTTGCGCTTTGAAATTGATAATGGTAAAATTCAAAACTTAGAGATTGTAGAATTTCCAAAACATAAAAAAACCGAACCCTAGGGTTCGGTTTTCAGCGCACTAATAAACTAAGATGAAAGGTTTATCTTAATCGATCTACAGATTTTACGAGATCTTCATCCTTCTTGATGGCTTTGTTGGCCAAGACCAACAACACGATAGAAACAATCGGGAGGAACATTCCAATACCTTTCTCAGAAACCGCTTCCGCAGTTTCTCCAGATATCATTAGAGAACGATACACAAATAATCCTAGTAATATAACGTTTGATATGAGGTTCAATCGGTTTAACACAAATTGATTTTGTCTTTTTTTGTAGGCTAATATACTGATAACACTTAAGCTGGTCGATAACCCGAATAATATCGTATAGTATGAGTTTTCCATAAAATAAAAAGGAATCTCGCCCGTTGTTTTCCATAATGGAAACACAAACGGCAATACTCCGGAGAAAACCAAAGCTAAAAATAAATATACAGTTTGAATTCTTTGAATCATGATTTATTCTTTGAAAAGACAAAAATAACGTTTCTTTTTTTTAAATTCCTATTGTTTTTTAAAATTAATTCGTAATATTGCATGACATAGCTGTAAGTGCTTCATATTATGGCTATTTCAAAACTTGTATCATACTCCAAAAAACACAACACAACAATTCCATTAAATTTAAACAATAAACATTTCTATGTTTGACATTTCTGTATTAAAAGAAATGAAGCTTCTCGAGCTTCAAGAAATCGCAAAAAATGCAAAGATTAGTAAATACCGATATTTAAAAAAAGATGAGCTCGTTTATCAGATTTTAGATTATCAAGCAGCTAATCCAGAGTCTGTTAAAGTCTCAACTACAACTACGGAAGATGCTCCCATAGCCAGTACAGCTGAAAAGCCGAAAAGAAAAAGAGTAACATCTGATGAAAAAAACGAAGTTTCAATAACTGCTAAAATCGAGAAAGACGAAACAGTTAACGAAGCTACAACGGTAGAGGTGCCAAATGCTAAAAAAGATAATCCGGAACGAATAGAACCGATTAGACGAGTACAGGAACGCCCTAGACCGGATAATAGAAAAAGTACAGCAGTAGTAAAAGAAGCGGAGGAAAAGCCAACCGAAGGTTCTAAAGAAGAAACTGCTCCAAGAAAAGAATTTGTTGCCAAACAAAGAGTTAAAAAGGAAATACGTCCTGCGAATACTTCAGAGGTTAGAGAACAGGATACAACCAAAGTGGCTCAACCTAATACAACTAAAGTTGCCCAGCCCAATACAGCTAAGAAAGTACATACGAATCCCAATTCCAATCAGAATGGGAACTCCAATCAAAATAGCAATTCAAATCAGAATAGCAATTCAAATCAGAATAGCAATTCAAATCAGAATGGCAATTCAAATCAGAATGGCAATTCAAATCAGAATGGCAATTCAAATCAGAATGG
>JBEBUC010000022.1:0-49562 GCA_040393465.1 Flavobacterium sp.
GATACGCTGATACGCTGATACGCTGATACGCTGATACGCTGATACGCTGATACGCTGATACGCTGATACGCTGATACGCTGATACGCTGATACGCTGATACGCTGATACGCTGATACGCTGATACGCTGATACGCTGATACGCTGATACGCTGATACGTTGATACGTTGATACGTTGATACGTTGATACGTTGATACGTTGATACGTTGAGGCCTTAATACAGGTAAGGGTGTAAAGGCGAATACGCCCATCTGCAAATGGGCAAATAGGCAAAAACTAAAACATAAACAAACCTATATCCTTATATTCTAAATCATACCAATCTGCCACAGATTTATGAGTAATTAAGCCTTTATAGACATAGATTCCTGATCGAATAATAGATTCGTAGCTTATGGCTTGTTCCAAAGTGCCGTTTTCTGCAAAGTCGATTAGAAAGGGGGTGATGATGTTGCTAATCGACATCGAGGCTGTTTTGGAGTATCTCGAGGTAATATTGGGTACACCGTAATGAATCACACCGCTTTTGATGAGGATTGGATTTTCGTGTGTCGTCATTTCAGAAGTTTCAAAACAACCACCGGTATCGATACAAACATCCATAATAATAGCTCCTTTCTTCATATGATCGACCATAGCCTCGGATACGACAATTGGAGAACGGTGTTTGCCGCGAATGGCTCCAATGGCAACATCGCAGCGCATTAAGGCTTTTTGCAACAATTTTTCCTGTATGGTAGAAGTGAAAATTCGGTAAGGTAGGTTGTTTTGTAGTCGTTTTAATTTTTCGATAGAGTTGTCGAATACCTTCACATTAGCTCCCAATCCTATAGCGGCTCGGGCGGCAAACTCAGCGACGATACCCGCACCTATAATAACCACTTCGGTTGGGGGAACACCGGTGATGTTTCCAAACAAAAGCCCTTTTCCTTCTTTTAGCGAAGTCATTAATTCGGCGGCAATTAAAATCGACGAGGTTCCGGCTATTTCACTTAAGGCATGTACAGCGGGAAGGGAACCGTTTTTATCTTTCATAAAATCAAAAGCTAAGGCCGTGATTTTTTTATGCGATAGGGCTTCAAAATAGGCTTTGCAACGCGATTTGATTTGTATCGTTGACCACAAACAACTGCCGGGAACCATCCATTCAATTTCTTCAAAAGTAGGAGGAACGACTTTGATAATCATCGGACAAGCAAACACCTTTTTGGTGTCTTTAGTAATTTCAGCCCCAGCTTTACTATATTCCAAATCCGAATAATTAGAGGCTTCACCAGCCCCAGACTCAATTAATACTCTATGGCCATACGAGGCCAAGGTATGAACGGATTCTGGTGTGAGGCAAATTCTCTTTTCATTTTTGACGTTTTCTTTGGGAACACCAATGAACAAGGAGCTCTTTGACTTCTGTATCAATAAACGTTCTTCCTGCGGAATCAGTTCGTGAGAGGAAAAAGGGGTAGTTCTAGCCATATCTGATTAATTTGAACGGTTTTCTAAAGTTATTTTTCGCTGACCATCTGCTTGCAGTTCTAAATGAATTTCGGAACGTATGTCTGGTATAATGTTGGGTGTGTTTTCGGGCCATTCTATAAAACACCAATTTCCCGAATCAAAGTATTCGTCCAATCCCATATCGTAAGCTTCAACTTCATTGTCAATGCGATAGAGGTCAAAGTGATACACTATGCCGGCTTGTTGCGAATGGTATTCGTTAACGATGGAAAAAGTAGGACTATTGGTAGCACCTTCTACACCAAGTTGAGCCACTAAGGCTTTGATTAGGGTGGTTTTTCCAACGCCCATTCCAGCGTGAAATAAAACTACCTTTTCTAAATTGCTCGCTAACAATTCTTGAGCAACCGCATTGATTTGATCTAATGAAAAAACTCTTTCCATCTTTTTATTTTGGGTTTAATATGATAAACGGAACAATCATTTCTTCCAGTGAAATACCTCCGTGTTGGTAGGTGTTTTTAAAATAGCTCACATAGTAATTGTAATTATTGATGTAAGCCAGAAAATAATCACTTTTGGCAAAAATATAAGAACTGCTTAAATTAATAGCAGGTAATTGGATTTTTTTGGGATCCTTAATATGATAGACGTCCTTGGCCTCAAAAGTCAGACTTTTACCGGTTTTATACCTGAGGTTTAAACTGGTGTTTTTGTCTCCAATCACTTTAGAAGGGTTTTTGCAATTGATGGTTCCATGGTCGGTGGTAATAATCAATTTAAAACCTGCAGCTTGACCTTGTTGTATGATTTCCAATAGGGGCGAGTTCTTAAACCAGCTTTGGGTTAACGAACGATAGGCTTTGTCGTTCGATGCCAATTCTTTGATAACTTCCATTTCCGTTTTAGCATGCGAAATCATATCGACAAAATTATAAACAACCGTAACGAGCTTATTATCCTTAAGGGTTTTAAAATTATCTACGAGTTTTTTTCCATCGCGGTGGTTGGTGATTTTAAAATATTCGTGTTTGATGTCCAAACGCAAGCGCTTCAACTGTTCCGCGAGGAATTCTGCTTCATATAAGTTTTTTCCTCCTTCGTCAACATCGTTTTTCCAGTATTGCGGCAATTGCTGTTCCATTTGTAAAGGGGTTAAACCCGAAAAAATAGCGTTACGCGCATATTGAGTGGCTGTGGGAAGTATGGAATAGAAACTGTTTTCCTTTTCTGTTTTATAATGGTGGTTTACGGTTTCTTCAAGGCTTCTCCATTGGTCAAATCGCAGGTTGTCAATTACGACAAAAAGAACTGGTTTATCTCCGAGTAACTCGGGTGCGACCCATTTGCGAAACAGTTGGTGTGAAAATACCGGACCGTCTTCTGGATGATTGATCCAAGTCTCGTAGTTTTTTTCGACAAATTTCCCGAATTGTGTATTGGCTTCTGCTTTTTGACTTTCGAGTATGTCGATTAAGTTTTGATCATCTATGTTTTCGAGTTTTTGTTCCCAAAAGACCAATTTTTTATACAAGTCACTCCAATCCTCATGGCTGTTGACCATTTGCAAATCCATGGCTATTTTACGAAACTCCTTTTGGTAGTCCAGGGTAGTTTTTTCGGACACTAAACGGGAAACATCGAGGTTTTTCTTTAAACTCAACAAAATCTGATTGGGGTTAACCGGTTTTATGAGGTAATCGGCTATTTTGGAGCCAATGGCTTCTTCCATGATGTATTCCTCCTCACTTTTGGTAATCATGATAACCGGTATAGACGATTTTATAGCTTTGATTTCAGACAGGGTTTCTAAGCCACTAAGTCCGGGCATGTTTTCATCGAGGAAGACCGCATCAAAATTAGTTTCCTTAAACAATTCTATAGCATCTTGACCATTATTAGCTGTGGTTACTATATAATTTTTCTTTTCTAAAAAGAGAATATGTGGTTTGAGTAAATCAATTTCATCATCTACCCATAATATTTTTATTGTATTCATCGATTTGTAGTTGTCGTATTTAGGTGCAAGTTAATTTAAAAAACAAGAAAATATAAGGTTAAAAACATTCTTTTCACAAGGGGTATTTGGATTTTTCATGAGGAAAACCACATTTTTGTAAAAATAGCAATATCGCGGGAACACCCGAGTTTTCTAGCCTTTTTTGATGTAAGTTAAAAATAAAATACTTTTTATATTATTATTTATTATAAATATAACAATGAATTTCATAATTACAATACTTAATAATACATTTGTTGAATGTTTTAATAAAACTTTATAAATGCGTTATTCTTTTGTTATACCTATATACAATCGTCCAGATGAAATGGACGAATTGCTTGAAAGTTTGTCTCGTCAGTCCTATGCTTCGGATTTTGAAGTAGTTGTTGTGGAAGACGGTTCGACTATAGATTGCAAAGAAATAGTAGCAAAATATAAACAAAAGTTACATATCGCTTATTTTTATAAAAAAAACTCTGGGCCGGGTGATTCACGAAATTTTGGGATGCGCCATGCACAGGGGGATTATTTTATCATATTGGACTCGGATTGTATTATACCTCCGCAATACTTATCAACGGTTGATGCGTATTTAAAGGAGGAATATGTTGCTTGTTTTGGTGGACCAGATAAAGCATTGGATAGTTTTTCCAATATCCAAAAAGCGATAAACTTTTCAATGACCTCTTTTGTAACTACTGGAGGTGTTCGTGGAGGATCTGAGAAATTAGAGAAATTTCAACCGCGTAGTTTTAATATGGGAATTTCGAAGGAAGCCTTTGAAAAATCGGACGGATTTGGCAACATACATCCCGGAGAAGATCCCGATTTGACTATTCGATTATGGAACTTGGGTTTTGAAACCAAATTGTTTTCAGAGGCCTTTGTGTTTCATAAAAGGAGAATCGATTGGAATAAATTTAGTACACAAGTTAATAAATTTGGTAAGGCGCGACCTATTTTAAATGCGAGATATCCGGAACATGCTAAATTAACATTTTGGTTTCCAACTGTATTTGTTTTAGGAGGGGTAATCAGTATGGTGTTGGCTTTATGTGGTTTTTCTTACTTTTTCAGTCTATATCTGTTGTATTTTACAGTTTTGTTCTTTACTGCTGCATGGATTGAAAGAAGTTTTTTAATAGGTATTTTGGCAATTTTTTCAACAATAATTCAATTTTATAGTTATGGTACGGGTTTTGCTATATCATATTATAGAATCTTTATAATGAAGTTAAAACCCGAGTCGGCCTTTCCTGAGTTATTCTTTAGAAATTAAGAAATGAAACGTATTATTTGTTTAACAGGTGGGATAGGCAGTGGAAAAACGACGGTTTCCAATTTTTTTGCAGAAGCTGGAATACCGGTATATATCGCTGACGAACGAGCCAAGGTGGTAATGGAACAAGCTGACATTATTGCAGCTGTAAGTGACTTATTTGGACCAGAAGTTATCGGTAGTAATCAATTACTGAATCGTCAGAGAATTAGAGAAATAGTTTTTAAAGATGCTGAAAAGTTATTAAAATTGAATGCGATTGTTCATCCGGCTGTTGCTGTGGATTTTAAAAATTGGTTGAGTAAACAAAATGAAGCCCCTTTTGTTATCAAGGAGTCGGCAATATTGTTTGAATCAAATACATATGGTAGTTGTGAGGAGATTATTTTGGTAACTGCTCCAGAGGAGATTAGAGTACAAAGGGTGATGCTAAGAGATGGGGTTAGTCAAGAAAATGTTGAAAATATTATGATAAATCAAATGAAGGATCATGAAAAACAGAAGTATTGTCAATATATAGTAGAAAATACTGATAAAGCTAAAACTAAATTAGAAGTAGAAAAAATTATCAATAACATTTTAACTAAAAATAAATGATTATTGTTTGTTAATTTTTAGTTAATCATATACTTAGTAAAACATTTTAATGTTAATTTTGATATAGCATGAATAAATTTAGGTTTCGTTTATTAGTTCTAATAATGAGTTTCTCTTTGGTTGGGATTATTTTGGTTCAATTGTATTGGATTAATTCGTCTTATCAGAATAATGAGGAGCAGTTTAAATACCATGTTCAGCAAGTTATTGGAAACGTGGCAACTAAGGTGCAGCAGCGCGAAGCTTTGGAGTTTTATCGCAAGTATAATGAATTGAAAGACAGCATAGGCGTAGCTCCCAAACAGAATGAACTAAAACAGTTTATGTATGTGGAGCGAAATCTAAATACGAATGAACAAATTATATATTCTAACACTTTAATTTTAGAAGATTATAATTTGAAAGGAGCGCTCTTTGACAAAAATGCAGACAGTATAAAGATTAAAAATTTTGTATCGAAACGGAAAACGGAAATTTTCAATGGAAGTTCTGTTGATAAGTCAACCATCAATCGCGGTGCATTAGCAGATCAGACCATCGAAAAGACCGAGAATCTAGATGTTTTAGATCGGGCCCAATTCGATATCTATTTTAAAGATATTGTAGCTTTAAAACCAATTGGAGATCGAATATCACGGAGTGAATTAAGAAACCTATTAACAGCAGAGTTAAAGCAGTATGGTGTTACGGCTCCGTTTGAATTTGGAATATATAATAACGGTTTAGCAACTAAAATTAAATCGGATGATTTTGTATATAAAGAAAATGCGACCTATGGAGTTCCGGTATTAACGGAAAGCGATGGTAAAAGCAAATACCAATTGTATGTTACTTTTCCGAACAAGAGTAAATATTTGTTTTCATCGTTAATTGGAATCACTTTTATGTCTGTGCTGTTTACAGTGGTGATTATTGCAGCGTATTTTAGTGCGATAAATCAATTGATTAAACAAAAGCAGATTTCGGAGATAAAAACGGATTTTATCAACAACATGACGCATGAATTTAAGACGCCTATAGCGACTATAAATTTGGCATTGGATGCCATAAAAAATCCTAAAGTAACGGATGATAAAGAAAAAGTAGCCCGATATCTGCAAATGATACGGGAAGAGAATAAGAGAATGCATGCTCAAGTCGAAAATGTATTGCGCATTTCTAAATTGGAAAAACGGGAATTGGATATACCTAAGGAAACTCTCAATGTTCACGATGTTATTGAACATGCCTTAGATCACGTTGATTTGATTATTCAAGATAGAGGTGGGGAAGCGCGTTTACATTTAGATGCCAAGAGAACAGATGTTTTATTAAATGAGTTTCACTTTACAAGTGTTATTGTCAATATTTTGGATAACGCAATTAAGTATTCTGTTAAGGAGCCGCAAATAGATATTTATACAGAAAATGTGAAAGACTTTATTTTGATAAAAATTAAAGATCATGGGACTGGTATGAGTAAAATTGCTCAAAAAAGAATTTTTGAAAAATTTTACCGAGAACACACAGGCGATTTACATAATGTGAAGGGACATGGCTTAGGCTTGGCTTATGTTCAGCAAATCGTCGAAGATCACAATTCACAAGTTTTTGTGGAAAGTGAAAAAGGTAAGGGAAGTACCTTTATCATTAAAATGCCATTAATAAATTAGTAATATGGAAACAACAAACAACAAAAAGATTTTACTCGTGGAAGATGATCCGAATTTCGGAGCAATTCTAAAAGATTATTTAGTAATCAATGATTTCGAAGTAACTCTCGCTAAAAACGGAATGGAAGGGTTTGAAAAATTTAAGCGTGATACATACGATTTATGTATTTTAGACGTGATGATGCCTTACAAAGACGGTTTTACTTTAGCTAGAGAAATCAGAGATAAAAATAAGGATATTCCAATTATTTTCTTGACTGCAAAGTCGATGAAGGAAGACGTGTTAAAAGGATATAAAGTAGGTGCAGATGATTACCTAAACAAACCTTTTGATTCTGAAGTTCTTTTGATGAAGATTAAGGCAATAATTCATAGAAAAGCTTCTGAAATCAAAACGGATAATACTAAATTTGAATTTCAAATTGGTAAATTCCATTTAAACTCAAAATTGCGTTTTCTTACATTTGAGAATGACGAGCCAATCAAACTCTCACCAAAAGAAAACGAATTGTTAAAAATGTTAGCGATTTACGAAAACGATTTAATGCCTCGTGAAGCTGCATTGACAAAAATATGGAGAGATGATAACTATTTCACTTCTCGTAGTATGGATGTTTATATAGCTAAATTAAGAAAGTATTTAAAACAAGACGAACAAGTTGAGATTTTAAATATTCACGGTGAGGGATTCCGTTTAGTAGTTAAGGAGCTAAAAGCATAATCGAATATTTTTAAAAAAGGGTTTTACGCGAGATTGTAAGACCCTTTTTTATTTGGTGTTATTCGCAATATTATTTGAATACAATAGCTCCTTGGCTTTGGATTAAAAAAAGTCTGTTACTTCCAAATAAGATTGCAGATAAAATGTGTAGATGTACCACTTGTAATACTATAAGTACTCTGCTTGGAATTATCTGTATGCAAATTAACGGCATAAGGCATGCCATAAACCATTTCCTTTTTGAAAATCATTTCGATTTCGGAAAATTCTTCCTTCATTATTTTATCAAAAGGAACCGTATCTAAAATCCATTCTACGTATTTGGTATTATTAACGTGATTAAGCATATCTAAATCGGAATATAAAACGGTATTCTCACGAATTTGCTCAAAGGAAATGCCGTTAGCTAATTTGCTAAAACCGCCTTTTAATGCTTTTTTAGAGTTAAAGATGTCAAAATGGTCGTGTGCTATAGACATGATGCCTGGGCGTCGTTTTTCGGTATCTATAATAACCCAAAGGGTACTGATGCCCATTATTTTTTCCCCGTTTAAGAAAACTTCAAAATCGCGTATGGATCGCGACCCTTCTAAACTCTGTATCCAAGTATGAATCTCGATGATGTCCTGCCATTGCGGCAGTTTAATAATTTCAATTTTCATCTTGCTTAACACCCAAGCCAAGTTGTTTTGTTGTAAATCTTCGAAGCTTATTCCTCCAAGTATAGCATGAACATTGGCTACTTTTTGAAGGATTTGACCAATGGCTGCGGTTTTTAATTTACCACTAGGTGCACATTCCAAAAAGTCTACTTCGTGGGTTTGTGAATACTGCGATATAAAATCTGGAGATATGGGCATTACTAATTTATTTTGAAATTTATGGTGCGCTTTGTATACTGATGTTTTCAAGAATTTCTACCAAAGGAGTTTGGACATTAAACCATTGTATTCCTTGTGTTCTCTTAAACCAGGTTAATTGTCGCTTAGCAAATCTACGGGTATTTTTCTGTATTTCTGACACGGCGAAATCCAAACTTACTTCGCCGTCGAAGTATGAAAACAACTCGCGATAGCCCACGGTTTGTAAAGCATTTAAGTTTTTATAAGGATACAATTTCTCTGCTTCTGCTAACAAGCCATTTGCCATCATCTGTTCCACACGTACGTTGATGCGATTATACATAAATTCACGTTCGGCTTCTAAACCGATTACTATGGGTATAAAGTTTCTTTTGTTTTCTTTTTGATTTAAAAAAGACGAGTAGGGCTTGCCGCTACTTATACAAACTTCTAAAGCGCGAATCACGCGTTGCGGATTTTGAATGGCAACGTTTCTATAATGAATAGGGTCGAGTTCTTTTAATTGATTTTGTAAATATTCCAATCCCCTATCGAGAAGTTGTGCATTTAGCAGGTCGCGAATCTCTGGCTTCACTTCTGGAAATTCATCTAATCCATTTAATACGGCGTTGACAAATAGACCGGAACCGCCTACCATAACTTGAATAGGGTTTTTTGTGAATAGTTCATCAAGTTTTTTAAGTGCATCGCGCTCAAAATCTCCTACACTATATGGCTTTTGAATGCTTTTATCCTGTATAAAATGATGGGGAATCGCAGCCAATTCTTCCAGGCTGGGTACTGCGGTCCCAAGGCTCATTTCTTTGTAAAATTGACGGCTATCGCAGGAAAGAATTTCGCATTTATAATGCGCTGCTATATCAATAGCTAAGGCTGTTTTTCCTATGGCAGTTGGACCAACTATCGTGATTAAATAATTATTGTTTATAGACATTTTTTAATTTTTGACCGCAATTATAGCAGTAGTTGGCATCTTCATCATAAATATTTGTTGTACATGAAGCGCAGTTACGGTTTTTATTATCAAGTCGATTTCGCTTGGTATTAGCAAATTCTGCTGTAACAATTCCAGTAGGAACTGCTATAATGCCATATCCCATGATCATAATAAACGACGCGATGATTTGCCCAAGTGTGGTTACGGGGGCAATATCGCCATATCCCACGGTTGTTAAGGTTACGACACACCAATAAATGCTGGTTGGTATACTGGTAAAACCACTTTCTTTTCCTTCTATAATATACATTAATGCTCCTAACAGAACGGAAACAATCAAGATGAAATAGACGAAAACGATGATTTTTGTTCTACTTGCTATTAAAGCTAATTTTAAATGTGATTCCTGTCCAACATAAGGCATCAAATCCAAAATTCCAAACAGGCGTAATAAACGTAAAGCTCTTACTACCGAAAGGATACGGGAACCCGGTATAAAAAAAGATAAATACATAGGCAATATAGAAATCAAATCGACAATTCCATAAAAGCTAAAAATATATTTTAAGGGTCTTTTGTTACATATAATTCTCAAAGTATACTCTATGGAAAAGAAAACGGTAATGATCCATTCCGATACAATAATAAAGGTGTGGTATTTGGTGTCAAGCTGTTCAACTGATTCCAACATAACCAATAAAACACTAAGCAAAATAACTCCCAACAAAAGGAGGTCAAATAATTTACCAGCAAAAGTGTTTGAACCATAAATTATGATATAAATTTTCTGTCTTAGAATATCATATTTGTTCTTAAATTTTTTCTCCATGATAGTACGTGTTTCTTAAACAATTAAAATTTAAGTAGTTTATATCCTCGACGTTTATTCATGTAGTTTAGAATAATGTTTCTGTGGTTTCTGTGGAAAGCTAGTGGTATTAAAATGCTTTGTAAACGTTCCTTTGAAGTAATTTGATAATTGAGGTCGTAATAACAATAGCCCATTAATTTACCGTTTTCAATAACAACTGCACTTTTTTCCTCTAATTTACGGCCTTTATCGACTAAAAGTATGTTTTTATCGTCTAATACATAGTCTTGGACTGCTAATAGCACTCGGGCATTATATGCAGCAAAAGCTTCTACACTATCTTGGGAAAAAGTTTCGCTATTGATTTTTTTATTGTTTTTGGTATTAAATTGAGCAATAAAGGGATTTAAATCGTGATCAGAAATCACCTTTTCCGTAAACTTTACGCCTTCGGAAGGGGAATTAAATGCCATAATATTCTTTTTGCGTCCGTCGGTTTTCTCAATAGAAAAATACAGGAAACCTTCCGTATTGGTTTTGATATAAAGCGAATACGGATAGATGGCCTTAGGACTCACTCGATTATAAATAGGTTTATTTATTGCAATTTCTTCACTTTCTTTAAGTAATGCAATTAATTCATTGCCGGTTTTTTCAAAAGTAACGGTATAAGCTTCCTTTTGAATTTTTTTAAACACGGCTGTGTTACTTGTAAAGTTTTGACTAACTTTCTTTTTAATATTAGTGCTTTTGCCAATAAAAATAATATTGCCTACTTCGTTATGTATGTAGTAAATTCCCGTAGAGGAGGGAAGTTGCTCTACGATATCCAATAGTTTTGGAGCAATTCCAATTTTGATGTCGGATTTAATCATCTCTTTAAGGATGTTTTTTTCCAAATCCTTTGACAACAACAATTGAAATAACTTTAATGTAGCAATGGCATCACCATTGGCTCTATGTCTATCTGCTATAGGAATACCCAATGACCGTACGAGTTTACCCAGACTATACGATTGTTGTTCTAGAATTAATTTTTTAGATAATTCAACGGTGCATAGTGTCGATCGTCGAAAATCATAGCCCAAACGTCGAAATTCGGTACGCAATATTCGATAATCGAATTCTGCATTATGAGCAACAACCACACAATCTTGCGTGATTTCTATAATGCGTTTTGCGACTTCGTAAAATTTGGGTGCAGAACGTAACATAGCATTATTGATGCCCGTAAGTTTTACTACAAAGGGTTGTATTTCTATTTCGGGATTGACTAAACTAATGAATTGATCGACTACTTGTGCGCCATCAAATTTGTAAATGGCTATTTCAGTAATACCTTCTTCATTAAATTGACCCCCAGTGGTTTCAATATCTAATACGGCGTACAAATTCTTACAAGATTATTAATTAATAATTACGACTGCCAAAAATAGTACTTCCAATTCGTATCATGGTGCTTCCGCAGCTTATTGCCGTGATATAATCGTTACTCATCCCTATAGAGAGCTCTTTGAATGCTACATTTTTAAGTTCTTTATACTTAATTTGTACACGATTAAAGATCGCATTTAAATGGTCAAATTCCAATTTTATTTTTGTTTGATCGTCGGTAAATGTGGCCATAGCCATTAAACCTACAATCTGTATGTTTTTCAAACTTTTTAGTTCCTCTGAAGCGAGTATTTCATCCAAGTCGGCTTCATCTAATCCGAATTTGGTTTCTTCATCGGCTATATAAACTTGTAACAAGCAGGGTATAATACGATTGTTGCGCCCGGCTTGCTTATCAATTTCTCTTAAGAGTTTAAAACTGTCCACTCCGTGAATTAAACTAACATAAGGCGCCATATACTTAACCTTATTGGTTTGTACATGACCAATCATATGCCATTGAATATCGCGGGGTAAAAGTTCGTATTTGTCAGACATTTCTTGAATTTTGTTTTCACCAAAAATTCTCTGGCCGGCTTCATAGGCCTCCAAAATATCTTCAACGGGTTTGGTTTTTGAAACCGCAACCAAGGTTACCCCTGTGGGTAAAGCCTTTTTAATTTCCAATAAACGAGCTGCTATTGTCATGATTATTTAAATTTCGTAAATGATTAACCCACTTCTAAATTTGGGCTCAATATAAGTACTTTTTGGTGGCATAATTTGATTATTATCTGCAAGTTGCTTTATTTCCGTCACATTTGTCGGAAATAACATAAATCCGACTTCAAATTCGCCACTATCAACCATTTCCTTAATGGTAATAATCGATTCTGTACCCGGTACGTACTCAATGCGTCCATCTGTACGAAGGTCTTCAACACCCAGTATGGGATGCAAGAGTTCGTCGTATAGAATTTGTGCATCTAAATTAACCAAAATCCCGTCGGCAGTTTCGTTGCTTTTTAATTGTAAAGCGTAAAATTCCCCGTCGAGATACATACCAAATTCTGTTTTTTTAGTAGGTTTCCACAACTGTTGTTTTTTATTCTTTACGGTAAATTTGGCATTTAATAGATGTAAAAAATCGGTTTTGGAATGTTGATTTAAATCGTGAATTAAACGATTGTATTCGTAAATCTTGATGTTGTTTTCTGCAATTAGAAAACTCATAAAAAAGTCCAAATGCGGATTATTGGAGTCCTTGTCTTCTTTATAAAGCAATTCTGCTGACGCTGAACGATGATGACCATCAGCAATATAGAGTTGTTCAATTGAAGCAAAGGTTTCAATTAACCATTTTTGATCGGCAGCTTCATCAATTTTCCAAAACGTGTGTTTTTCCTTATTTGAAGTACTAAAGTGATAGAGTGATTCTCTTTGCTTAAAACGGGAAATCCATTGATTAAGTTCTTGATTTTCTGGATACATCATTAATACCGGTTCGGTATTAAATCGGGTCAAATGCAAATAATCCTTAAAGGTATGGACTCGGTATTCCAAGGTATCCTCGTGTTTCTTGATGATATTCTGTTGGTAATCTTCAATAGCTGTACCTGCTAAAATACCGATGAATTGGTGGTTTTTAGACTCAATTTGGTACAAATAAAATACAGGTTTATCTTCTTTGACAAAGATACCCTCTTTTTTAAAATCCATAAATTTGGTAGCTACGCCCTTATATCTTTTTTCGATATTTACTTTTTGCTGATTGGCGTAAGCCGGATTCAGTATGTGTAAAAAGGAATAGGGATTAAATTCTAAAGAATAAGCCAATTCGGTAGTACTATAGTCGTCGTAAGAACGCGTAGTTACTAAACTCACTTTGTCTGAGGTAGGTCGCAAGCCTTGAAATGGAGCAATTTTTGCCATTGTAAAGCAGATTATAAAGATGAAAAGATACGGGGCCTTTACAGCCCAATATCTCTTTTATATTTTTGAAAGGCGAAGCTTATGAAAACATTTTAGCCACTTTTTCAGCCTTTTTACTTTCCGTGTAGTCATAAAATCCTTCTCCTGATTTTACCCCTAGTTTTCCAGCCATAACCATGTTTACCAACAAAGGACAAGGTGCATATTTTGGGTTTTTAAATCCATCATACATCACGTTTAAAATCGATAGACAAACATCCAATCCAATGAAATCTGCCAATTGTAAAGGCCCCATTGGGTGAGCCATTCCCAATTTCATTACCGTATCAATTTCTTCTACACCAGCAACACCATTATACAGCGTTTCTATAGATTCGTTAATCATTGGCATTAAAATTCTATTAGCTACAAAACCAGGATAATCATTTACTTCAACTGGAGTTTTATCCAATTGTTTTGACAAGTCCATAATTTGTTGCGTTACCGCATCAGAAGTGTTATACCCACGAATGATTTCAACCAATTTCATAATAGGCACAGGGTTCATAAAGTGCATACCAATAACGCGTTCTGGATGAGAAACCACAGAAGCGATTTGAGTAATCGAAATAGATGAAGTATTGGTTGCTAGTATGGTATCTTTAGAGCAAACTTGACTTAACTCTTTAAATATATTTAACTTCAAAACACTATTTTCTGTAGCTGCTTCAACAACTAAATCGGCATTGATTACGCCGTCTTTGATATCGTTGTAAGTAATGATATTTTCGATAGTTGCTTTTTTATCGGCTTCCGTAATAGCGCCTTTTGCAATCATTCTATCTAAGTTTTTAAGAATAGTAGCCATTCCCATTTCAATTGATTTTTCAGAAATGTCAATTAAAAATACTTTAAATCCTTTTTGAGCAAAAGTATGAGCAATTCCATTTCCCATAGTTCCCGCACCGATTACAGCTATATTTTTCATATTTGTTTAGTTTATTTTAATATTTGGTTTTTGACATGGTCGCTTAGTACGGATTATTGTATGATGCAACCTTTGTGTGCAGCACTGATCTGTTAGCTTATTTGTTATTTTTTAAAGCATGCAATGATTTGATGTGCTAATCGCAATGCTGCGGCTCCATCTTCCAAAGTTACAACGGGTGTAGTTTGGTTGTTGATGGCAGCTGCAAAAGTTTCTAGTTCTTCCAAAATAGCATTATTCGCACCTACTTTTGGATTGTCGTAATAGATTTGTTTTTTCACACCTTCGGCATTTTGAAAAATCAAATCAAAATCACCTGGAGTCTCTGGAGCTTCTTTCATTTTAACTACCTCACAAATTTTGTCTAAATAATCGACAGAGATATAGGCGTCTTTTTGGAAGAAACGTGTTTTACGCATGTTTTTCATCGAAATTCTACTAGCGGTGATATTGGCTACACAACCGTTTTCAAATTCGATACGTGCATTCGCGATATCTGGAGATTCACTTAAGATAGATACACCACTAGCGCTAACCTTTTTTACGGGAGAATTAACAACGCTTAGAATGACATCCAAGTCGTGTATCATCAAATCCAACACTACTGGAACATCGGTTCCACGAGGGTTAAATTCTGCTAATCGATGTGTTTCAATAAACATGGGTTGCTCAATTTTACCCTTAATCGCTTGAAAAGCGGGATTAAATCGCTCCACGTGTCCAACCTGTCCTTTTACACCGTATTGTTTGGCTAATGCGATCAATTCTTCTGCTTCTTCGACAGTGTTGGTAATGGGTTTTTCAAGAAAAACGTGTTTAGCTTGTTGAATGGCTTGTTTGGCGCAATCAAAATGCGATAAGGTAGGTGTAACGATGTCGACTACATCTACTGCCGCGATTAATTCTGCTATACTGTCAAATGATTTATAACCAAATTCAGCGGCTACTTTTTTAGCATTTTCTTGAAAAGGATCATAAAATCCAACTAATTCGTATTTTTCCGATTGATTCAGTAGACGAAGGTGAATTTTACCTAAGTGTCCTGCACCCAATACCCCAATTTTCAACATAAAAATTCAATTTGGAACAAAAATAAAACATATTTGCTTAATCCCTAAGATTTAAAGTCTAAACTTTTATAGAATCTTTATTCTACATGGGTTTTAAGCTGTTTTTATACTGAAATATTGCGTAATTTTACGCAAATTAATACATGCAATAGTGAAAGATTCTGCCAAACATCAAGGACTTCGAAATCAATTAGTGGACGTTTTACAACGAAAGGGAATTACCGACAAAAATGTACTTCAAGCAATCAAATCCATACCCCGACATCTGTTTTTGGATTCGAGTTTTGAAGATTTTGCTTATCAAGATACCGCTTTCCCAATCGGCGCAGGACAGACGATTTCACAGCCTTATACGGTGGCTTTTCAATCGCAATTATTGGAATTGACTAAAGACGATAAGGTTTTGGAGATAGGTACGGGGTCGGGTTACCAAACAGCGGTATTATTCGCTATGGGGGCTCGGGTGTTTAGTGTGGAAAGACAGAATGAATTATATAAAAAAACGTCGCAATTATTACCAAAGTTGGGGGTAAGAGCCCGTCATCTAACCTTTGGAGATGGCTATAAGGGATTGCCGAATTTCGCACCATTTGATTCGATAATCGTTACGGCTGGAGCGCCCTTTATTCCACAGCCCTTAATGGCTCAGCTTAAGATTGGTGGGCGTTTGGTGATACCGGTAGGGGAAGAGGTGCAAATCATGACTTTATTAATCCGAAGGTCGGAAACTCAATTTGAAAAACACGAATTTGGAGATTTTCGTTTTGTTCCTATGTTAGGGGATAAAAATTAGGGAGAAGAAACTAGTGAATAGCATAGAGGAACTGTTCACTAGTTCTTTGCTAAAAATCTTTTTTAATACGGTCTAAATCGCGTTGGTTATCCCGATCTTTAATACTGTCTCTTTTATCGTAATTCTTTTTACCCTTACACAAACCGATTTCCAATTTAGCCAATCCCTTGTCGTTGGTAAATAAGCGTAGTGGAATAATGGTTAATCCTTTGTTTTGAACACTTTTTAAAAGGCTTTTAAGCTCTTTTTTGTTTAAAAGTAACTTGCGCTCGGTTTTGGGTTTATGATTGAAGTGCTTGCTAAAAGCGTATTCTTCTATATGGGTGTTGATGGCGAATAATTCATGACCCTGAAATTCGCAAAAACTTTCTGTTATACCTGCTTTACCTAAGCGAATCGATTTGATTTCGCTTCCAGCCAATACCATCCCAGCAGTATATTTCTCGAGAATTTCATAATCGTATCTCGCTCGTTTATTTAATATGTTTACAAATTTTTGCATAAAACAAATGTAGTAAAAAAAATGTATATTCGTTTATTTGTCAATTCGCCTAATCGTATATCTGCATATCGGCAAAAAAAAAACAGACCAAGAAAAACTTGATCTGTTTTGTGGGGAGAGTAGGATTCGAACCTACGAAGGTTTCCCAACGGATTTACAGTCCGTCCTCGTTGGCCGCTTGAGTATCTCCCCAGTAAGCGACTCGCCTATGTTTTTCAACGGTGCAAATATACAGTAGTTTTTGTAATCTGCAAGTGTTTGCTATAAATATAATGGTTGGTTTTTGCTTTTTTTATTCGGTCTTTTTGTAAAGATTAAGATAATCAGTTCGTTAGATTAAATCTAAGAAAAAAAATAGTAGGGTTTGGAGAAGCTGCAAATTATATAGGGTTCTTTTATTCGGCTTCCAATAGAAAAATTAGCTTGTATTACATTGAGAAATCTTTTTGAAATCGATCGATTAAATAAAGCCACAAGGTTTGAAATAACTATAAAAAAAAACAGACCAAGAAAAACTTGATCTGTTTTGTGGGGAGAGTAGGATTCGAACCTACGAAGGTTTCCCAACGGATTTACAGTCCGTCCTCGTTGGCCGCTTGAGTATCTCCCCAATAAGCGACTCGCCTATGTCTTTCAACGGTGCAAATATAGCGCAGTTTTTCGATTTTACAAGGGTTACAAGATTTTTTTTTAAAATAGTTTTCGATTTTTTGATAACTATTTGATTATTAAATTTGTAAGAAAAATCTTTTTTTAAGCTCCTTAGAATTGAATAACGGTTTGGCGAATGGCAACCAATTTTTTCATTAAATCTTCGAAATAATCTAAATGTAGCATATTGGCACCATCACTTTTTGCATGTGCTGGGTCAAAATGGGTTTCTATGAAAATCCCATCCACACCTACAGCGATACCTGCTTTGGCAACGGTTTCAATTAAATCGGGTCTTCCGCCAGTAACGCCAGAAGATTGGTTGGGTTGTTGTAAGGAGTGCGTAATGTCTAAGACGGTCGTAGCGTATTGTTGCATGGCTGGTATTCCACGATAATCAACAATCATATCTTGGTATCCAAACATGGTACCGCGGTCGGTAATCATCACGTTTTCGTTTTTACAATCCAATACCTTTTGTACGGCATGTTTCATGCTTTCCGGGCTCATGAATTGCCCTTTTTTTAAATTGATGGTCTTTCCCGTTTTTGCCGCTGCTACAACCAAATCAGTTTGACGTACTAAAAAAGCGGGAATCTGTAAAATATCAACATATTCTGCTGCCATAGCGGCATCGGAATTTTCGTGTATATCTGTTACCGTAGGTACGTTAAATGCTTGCCCTACTTTTTGAATGATTTTAAGGGCTTTCTCATCTCCAATTCCTGTAAAACTATCTATTCTAGAACGATTGGCTTTTTTAAAAGAACCCTTAAAAACAAAAGGAATTTTTAAGTCATCGGTTATTCGGACTAAGCGTTCAGCTATTTTAAAAGCCATTTCTTCACTTTCTATGGCACATGGACCTGCAAGTAAAAAAAAGTTACCGCTGTTTGTATTCTTTATTAAGGGGATGTTATTGATATCCATTATTTGTGTATTTGTACTATCAAAGATAGTGATTTTGAATTATTTTTTTGGATTTTTAGTCTGAATAAAATACGCCACTGCTGCAGAGGTTACTACGCCTAAAGAGAGGTTGTTGTACGCACCTTGTTTTAGATAATTATCAAATGAAAAATAGGTATTGGCCGCTTCCAAAGACATGCTGCCTTTAGCACTGATTACAGCAATTAATTTGTGAAAAAATTCTGGTGAAATCTGTGTATAAGTAATATATTGTACTAATGGAAAAAATATGGTAATCATTAAAGTAAGTATGATTCCAGAGATAAAGGCTTGTTTCCAAGTAATTATCGAGTTAAAAAAGTTCTTTTTCTTTTCTTTTAATGCCAAGACAAAAACGGCGATTAAAACCAAAGAAAACAGGTTGGTAAACAAAATTTGAATACCGATTTTTTCGTCGTGATAGCCCAAGTTTTTTTCTAAATACATCCAGGCTATAGCCAAAACAGTACTTATTGCAGCCCATTTGAATTCAATGGAGTAGTTTTTCATGATACGTTCTTTTAAAAAATCAAAATTAAACTAATTATCTCGTTTTAAAAAAATAATGTTCCATTGTGTATTTAAAGGAATATTCATTATATTTAAAGGAATAAAAAAATAAATTACGCGCCAAATTGTCATTATACTTAAATAAAACTTAAAATTATAGAAATGATGAAATTAATTTTAATAAGACATGCTAAATCCAGTTGGAATACACCTGTTCAGGATTTTGATAGGCCATTGTCCAAAAAGGGAATAAACGATGCGCATAATGTTTCGGATGTGTTGGTGCGAAATTTACCGAAAACTTCTATTATTTGGACTAGTCCTGCTAAACGCGCTAGAGAGACAGCGCTTATTTTTGCTCAAAACTTTTTAATTCCGTTGGAATCGGTGATTCAAAAAAGGGAACTATACACTTTTGAGGCTGGGGAATTGGAAAAAATCATAAAAAGTTGTGAAAACAGTCATTCTAACCTAATTCTTTTTGGACACAATGATGCTATAACAAAATTTGTTAATAAATTTGGAGACCTT
Source organism: Flavobacterium sp. (assembly GCA_040393465.1). Taxonomy (GTDB): domain Bacteria; phylum Bacteroidota; class Bacteroidia; order Flavobacteriales; family Flavobacteriaceae; genus Flavobacterium. The sequence continues at coordinate 19,596 of JBEBUC010000022.1, forward strand.
TCGATAGAAAATGTCCCAACTAGTGGTGTTGTTGAAATCGATTTTGACAATGATGATTGGAATCAAATCTCGAAAGGTAAAATTGTGCAAACTATTTTTCCAAGAGATTTACAAGTATGAGTCCAAAGCCAATAAAGTTTAGATATTTAGATCGTGAAAAGAGCTGGTTAGCTTTTAATGAGAGAGTTTTACAAGAAGCTGGAGATCCTTCGGTTCCTCTATTGGATAGGCTTCGCTTTTTAGGAATATTTTCCAATAATTTAGATGAATTTTTTAGAGTTCGATATGCGGCTGTACGCCGTTTTACCTTAACTGGAAATGCGCATAAAAAACTGGAAAGTGGTATTACTGCACAAGATTTAATTGCGCAAATAACAAAAATTGTAATTAATCAACAGACTGAGAGTTTACGGATTCTAAAGGAAATCGAGGACAAACTGCAACACCATGGCATTTTTGTGTTGGACGAAACGCAAATCAATAAACCGCAGCAAAATTTTGTAAAGGAATTTTTTCTCCATCAAGTGAGTCCCGATTTGGTGACAATTATATTAAATGATTTGGCTGAATTTCCCTTGTTAAAAGATACATCGGGCTATTTAGCGGTTAAATTGGTGATGAAACAACCATCGGAAATCAATCCACTTAAAAAGGAGATTCGGTATGCCATAGTGGAAATTCCCAACACCATCAATCGTTTTGTGGAGTTGCCATCACAGGACAATCAAAAGAATATCATACTATTAGACGATATTATCCGCTATAATTTACATCATATCTTCAGTATTTTTAACTATGAGAGCATTTCAGCCCACATGATTAAAATTACGAGAGATGCGGAATTGGATTTTGATACCGACTTACACAAGTCTTTTGTCGAAAAGATATGGACCAGTGTTCGCGATCGAAGAGATGGTGAATTGGTGCGTTTTGTATATGATCAATCGATGGACAACGACACCTTGGTGTTTTTGTTAGGGCGGGTTAAAATTGAAGCTATCGACAGTATTATTCCTGGAGGCAGATATCATAATAGAAGAGATTATATGAATTTCCCAACCTTAGGCCGAAACGATTTGATTTCACAGAACGATGCACCGTTGCCGGTACCGGGTTTGAGCTTTGAAGGCAGTGTACTCGACGAAATTCAGCGTCGTGATTTTATGATTCATACCCCGTATCAATCGTTTTCGTATATCGTTCGGTTTTTGCGTGAAGCTGCCCTGGATCCGAGAGTGTTGTCGATTAAAATTACGTTATACCGTTTGGCAAAGAATTCGCAAGTGATTAGTTCCTTGATTAATGCCGCTAAAAATGGAAAAAAAGTAACGGTTCAGATTGAGTTGCAAGCACGTTTTGACGAGGTTAGTAATATTTACTATGCCGAATTGATGCAAACCGAAGGAATCGAATTGATTTTTGGAGTAAGAGGATTAAAAGTACACTCTAAAATCTGCGTTATCGAGCGTATGGAGAACAAAAAAGTGAAACGTTATGGATTTATATCAACGGGTAACTTTAATGAAAGTACTGCTAAGATATATACCGATGTGACTTTATTGACCAGTCATTCGCAAATATTAAAAGACGTTTCAAAGATATTTGACTTTTTACAAGTGAGTTATCGCGTGCATAAATACAAACACTTATTGGTGTCGCCGCATTATACGCGTTCCAAATTTTATAAATTAATAGAGAGAGAGACCAAAAACGCTCAATTGGGCAAAGAGGCATATATCAAATTAAAAATGAACAGTTTGTCGGATATTAAAATGATCGACCGACTATACGAAGCGAGTAATGCGGGTGTGAAAATTCAATTGATTATTCGAGGAATTTGTTGTTTGATACCGGGTATTCCTGGTATGAGTGATAATATAGAAGCAATCAGTATTGTTGATAAATACTTAGAACATTCCCGAGTATATATTTTTGGAAATGAAGGGAATCCGGATATTTTTATATCATCGGCTGATTTTATGACGCGTAATCTAGATGATCGTGTCGAAGTAACCTGTCCGATTTATGATGTTCACATCAAAAAAGAATTATTAGATACCTTTGCGATAGGCTGGAAAGGCAATATCAAAGCGCGTATACACTCGGAAGATTTGTCGAACGAATACCGACATGAGGGGGAGGCTGCCTTTCAGGCTCAAACGCAAACCTACAGATATTTTAGAGACCAATTAGATGTAAATTTAGATTAGTACTATGCTAAAAATAAAGAGATACGCAGCCATTGACATCGGTTCCAATGCCATGCGCTTATTGATTATGAATATTATTGAAGAAGAGGGCAAACCAACTATTTTTAGTAAGAGTTCTTTAATTCGTGTTCCGATTCGTTTGGGGCAAGATGCCTTTACGGTAGGGGAGATTTCTGAAGAGAATATTTCTCGTATGCTCGATGCGATGAAGGCGTTTAAATTGTTGATGCGCGTCTATAAAGTAGAGCGTTTTATGGCTTGTGCTACTTCAGCGATGCGAGAGGCCTATAACAGTCAGGATATCGTTGATTTGATTTTAGAGGAAACCGGAATCAAGATTGCTGTAATCGATGGCAAAAAAGAAGCGAGTATCATTGCATCTTCAGATTTAAAGCAATACATCACTTCTGAAAAAACGGTGCTTTATGTCGATGTTGGTGGCGGAAGTACAGAGTTTACTTTGTTTACTGATGGCAAAGCATCCGTATCCAAATCATTTAAAAACGGAACGGTTCGCTTAATCAATAATATGGTAACGGATTCCGTTTGGAGTGAGATTGAAAAGTGGCTAAAGACGCAAACCGAACAACACAAAGATATTTTGCTCATAGGTTCGGGTGGAAACATCAATAAGATTTTCAAAATGTCGCGTAAGGCACAAGACAAACCGTTGGGTTACTTATATCTGACGACACAATTAAACTTGCTGAAATCGCTGACCTACGAACAAAGAATAGCTACTTTGGGATTAAATCCCGATCGTGCAGATGTGATTATTCCAGCATTGAAAATTTATGTAAACGCGATGAAATGGAGTGGAGCTAAGCAGATTTTTGTACCAAAAATCGGCTTGTCCGATGGGGTTGTAAAAGCGATATATTATAACAGCATTCCATTGGATTTCCAAGAATGCTAGCGAGATAACAACAGTTATTAAAAAAGGTACGGAGGATTTTCGTACCTTTTTTTTGATGCTTAAACTGCTTACTTTTGGTAGAACTAGAAATTATAACGAATTTAAAAATGACAACAAATCTTCTCGTTCCTTTTTGGATAGATTTTTAAATTTGTTTTTAGCGTTTTGTGCTTCACCACCATGCCACAGTATAGCTTCTGTTATATTTTGCGCCCTTCCATCATGTAAAAATTGAGTATGTCCATTGACTAAGAATTGGAAACCAATACCCCAAAGTGGTCTGGTTTTCCATTCGCTGCCAGTGGCTAAATAGTCCGGTCTGTCGTCTGCTAAATCCGGCCCCATATCGTGTAGTAGCAAATCGGTATAAGGGTAGATAGTTTGAAAAGACAACGCTGTAATCGGGCTATATCCTGTTTTGTGTTTAGGTGTGTGACACTTGTCACAATCAATCTGTTCAAATAGTCGAGCGCCATTTCGAACCGATTCCATTTGGTGAAACCTCGAGGCAGGCACTGCAAGAGTCTGGGTGTAAAAAGTTACAGCCTCAAGTACACTTATTTCAATATTTGTCGAATGTTCGGTAGTAATGCTCGTGCCGTTTTTATCGGGATAATTTCCATTGGACTGTCCTTTTCCCGGTTTGTCGGGAAATAGTGGATTAGTGATACCCATATCATTTACAAAGGCCGCAGCACATTGTTCAAACAAGGTTGCTGTATTGGCTTTCCATCCAAAACGGCCTAATTTTTTTTGCCCAGTTGTAATGTCATAAACATAATTTGCTTTGCCGCTAATACCGTCTTGATTTAAATCGAGTACGTCTTCATTTTTTAGAATATTCATTTCGGGAATCGCTTCGAGTAAGCCCAATCCAAATACAGGCATTCCTATTCTTGGCGATAGTAAAATCGAAGCTGGTACTTCTATATAAGAATCGACTAAACTATAATGTGGTTTTCGTAAAGTAATCTGGGTTCCATCTGCAAGTGTTTCCACTATAGGGGTGTAGGTAACTTGATATTTCGCTTCTGGTTTTACGCCAAAAACAGCTTGGTTTTGTATTTGTAATCCAAATCCTGGTACGGGAACTGGACCCCCAAATGAAGTAGTTCCAGGTATGCTGGCTCTTAAAAAGAAACCACTACGCGCGTTGATATCTGTAGGAAAGGGAGCTCTGCCGTCTTTCGGATGACACGAAAGACAAGAAGAGTTGTTAAAAATAGGACCAAGACCTGCATTGACGGTATTGGGTGGGGTTACAAAAACAGATTCAAAAAGCACATCACCAGTTAAATGAAATTCTAAGTCGGTACTGGATAAATTAGGAGCAGGTGTGGCATACGCATTACTCGTATTGATGATAACGGTAGTTTCCCCTCCAGCCATCAGGCGATCACTTAAATCGGGAAGATCAATATAGCCTGATTCGTCGTTATTCGAACAGGAAATTAAACTTAGCAAGGCGATAAAACTCCAAGTATAATGCGAAAACTGTTTCATGATATTCTAATCGAGCTATTTTAAAAAAGGGAATTGAGCAAGAGAATCGATTAGGAGTAATATATTCTTTTTCTCAATTCCGCTAAGCAGTGGTTATAGACTGTTTATAAAAGGTTTTAATTTTGTTTGTAAAACCATTTGCAGTTCTTTTACCTTATTTTGTGCGGCAATTACCTCTTGTCTGTTATTGTGTATCGCTTTGGTGAACGTTCCTGGTATGGCTTCAATAGCTTTAATAGCGTTTTCGATTTTAGCCTTGATTTCGCTGTCTAATGCTTTGTTTTCTTTAGACACTATATGTGTTAATCCGTTAAAATCTTTTCCATATTGACCCAAATAAATATTTCGAATACTTCTCATATTATCTGCGAAATCCAATTTAGAATTATTGCTAAAACGCGATTCTTCTTTTTCTGGAAATGGAGTAGTTCCCTCAGAATTCAAAGGATCTTCAATTTTTCCTGAAGCCACTTCATCTGCAATCGTAATCAAACCTGCTACAATTTCTTCTAGTGCAGCAACTTTCGAAGGATATAACAAATTCGTTAGACCAGCTGTAGTAAAGTTTTTACCGTAATTTCCTCCATCAATTTTCCAAGCATTGTATAGAAATTGGGTGTTTATTTGCAAATCTTCTGCGGCAGCTTTTAAGTATTGTTTTTGTCTTTCGGTAATGTCGGTTGCTTTTTTTGTACCGTCTTCTCCCCAAACCAAAAATTCAATCAGGTGAAAGCCTCGAGCTTCATTGTTAGAAGAGAGTAAAGACACAGTAATGGATTGATTGCTGTTTAGGATGTTATTCATAGCTTCTACATCAACAGGCCAAGTATCCATAGCCGGGTCAATACCTTCTGTTTCAACAGGACCGTATAAGAAACCTTCCGACTGTTCCCATGGTTTTCTCGTCTCTATCCAAGCGTTTTTAACGGCTGTTAAATTGGCTTCTGTAGCTGTCGTTACAAAGGTGTTTATCGCTTGTTTTAAACCTAATGCTTTGTTGTTTAGGTCGCTGTAGGTCTCGGAGATAATATTTTGGGTTAGGTCAAGTAAAACCGTAGCCTGTAAATCATCGGTTGGTTGAATTTCAGTGGTATCATCGTTATTACTACAATTAAAGAATAAAAACGAAGCGGCAATTAAGCCTAAAGACATGATTTTAGTTTTCATATATGAATATTTAGTATTTAATAATTAGTTTTTAGAAAGAAAATCCAATACCCAGTGAGAAGGTATTTTCTTTTTGTTTTTTTCCAGTGCTTAAAGAACTCACAGCATCATAGTGTTCCGATCCAAGCGTTTTGGTCGAATAATGTGCTTTAAAAACGACTTGTGGATGTATAAACCAGTTGATACCTCCGGTAATAGCACTTCGCTGCCAACGCGGTTTGCGTACAACAGCCCCTTCGGTTTGATACATGGTGTCATAATATTCATAGCGCATAAACGGATACAATTTTTGATTTTTTATGTCCAAAAAATGCAACAATTCATAGCCGATATCCGCAGAATAACCAATGGCATTTTTGCCAACAGGTGTTCTCTTTACACCTAAATTGTTTGATAAATTAGCGTTTTTACGACTTACAATATTGGAGTTTTCCAGATTGCCGTAAAGGAATACCGAACTGAATTTTAAATGATTCTCGTCGTAAGTGATATGACCTTCAAACAAGGTAACGTAGGCTGATACATCCATATCATTTTTGGGTCGGTTTGCCGCGGCATCATTGATGTAAGCTGCAATACCGAAATAGGTGTTTTTGTTTGTGCCAAATTTGTAATCTAATCGAGCACTATAAGCTAGGCTATTTCCTACAGCCATCTCAAAGCGCTGTTGATGTCCGTTTTGAATCCAGTTTCTCGAGCTGAATCCCGTAGCATCAAGTCCATTGGTGATCGAAACTTCATAACGCAGTCGGTCTTTCCAAAAATTACCGTAAAATTGTATACCGTTTTCATACCAGCCCAACGGTAAAATTTCGTTTTCCATATCGGGTCTGTATGTGGTGAAATACTGTATAGGACGGTCTAAATTTTGAGCTAGACTGAGGTGTAATTTCATGCGCCCAACGCGCACGTTAAAATAAGGTAGAATTTTAAAGTCAATGTGAATTTGTTCTACTTTAACTTCACCTCCAGCTTCGATTTCTTTCTCGTATTCGCCAAATTCCTCTTGCGTATCCAACTCTATAGTAGAGCCGGTACCACCGTGTTCAAATTCAATTTCCGTTTTAAGACTGATCCAATTGTTAAAACGATAACCCAAATACAAATTTAGTCGCTCGGCATCAAACTTGTCTTTGATGTTTAAATCGGTGTCGTATTTGCCGTAATTGTAATAGTTAATAGCGCCATAACCGCTCAGCGTGAAGTTATCCCAGTTTAATAGGTTTTTCTTCTCGGCTTTTAATTCGTTAATAATCTCTTGTTTTAATTGTTCTTTCGATTGATAAAATTGAAGGGAATCTGTTTGTTGCGCTTGTACCGTTAGGTACTGTAAAAACAGTAGTGTAAAGAGTGCTTTTTTCATAGCCCGGTAGTTTGTAAAAGTGATTTATCACCGCAAATGTAATCTTATTTAGATTAAATAAGATTAATAATTAAATTATTTTTAAGAAATATTTCGGTCTATTTTATGAAATAAAACTTTTTATAAACGGGGATTCGGGGAGTTAATTAGAAACAGGGAGTCTTTGTGGTATGGGCTATGATGATTATAAAAAGTCTTGTAATAAATAGGGACTTACTGAGGAAAGTCATAAATTTAAACTTTTAAATGCCTAAAAAAAATTTATAATTTTGTCGATTTAACTCGTTTGGTTTATGAATAAAATGATTAACAATTACACAATGAGTTTAAGTCGCTTTTAAGTCCGCCATGATTATACCTAAAAATGAATTAAAAGATTTTCTAGATTCCAAAGTGATTCAATTCAATACTGTTGATTTTATAGAACCCGATCCAATCAGTGTTCCGCATCGTTATTCGATTAAGGAAGATATTGAAATTGCGGGATTTCTCGCTTCAACGATCGCTTGGGGTAATCGTACAATGATTACGAAAAACGGTCATCGCATGATGGATTTACTAGGCAACTCGCCTTTTGATTTTGTAATGAATCACGATGAATGGCAGCTCGCGCGCTTAGAAGGGTTTGTACACAGAACTTTTAACGCTACAGATTTCCGATATTTTATAAAGGCTTTACAGCATATTTATGCCCATCACGGTGGTTTGGAGCGTATTTTTACAACCTATCAAACCGAAAATTCTTTGCAAGCTGCGATAGAGCAATTTCACCATATATTTTTTGAAATCCCCCATCAGTTACGTACTCGGAAACATGTAGCAAATCCTGCAAAGGGGTCGGTTGCCAAACGGATTAATATGTGTTTGCGTTGGTTTGTAAGAAACGACAGCACCGGTGTTGATTTGGGGATATGGAAGGATATAAGCCCTTCTAAGTTATCTTGTCCTCTGGATGTGCATTCGGGCAATGTCGCTCGAAAATTGGGGCTAATAGAGCGTAAACAAAACGACGGTAAAGCCTTGTTGGAATTGGATACAAGTTTGAGAAGTTTGGATAAACTAGATCCTGTAAAATATGATTTTGCCCTATTTGGATTGGGAATCTTTGAGGGATTTTAAGGAGGCCCATTTGCCCATCCGTCTATTCCTAAAGACGAATGGGCAAATCAGCTATAAGCCCTTAAGGTTGATGGTGTCGGTTTCGATTATTTCGACTTGGCGTCCCATTTTCTTTTGAATAATTTTAAAGTGATGCTCGTCGTCTGGTGTAATTAATGAAATGGCTTTACCCAATTCGTGTGCACGACCTGTTCGACCAATACGGTGTACATAATCTAGGGGAGAGCGTGGTAATTCGTAGTTAATCACATAAGGCAAGCCTTCAATGTGAATACCACGACCGATTAAATCCGTAGCAATTAAAACATCGGCATCGCCAACTTTAAAGTCGGCCAAGTTATCCATACGTGCACCTTGCGATTTTTTCCCGTGAACAGCTAAGGCATTAATACCGTTTTTCTTTAATTTTTCCACCAAGTTTTCAGCTGTTCGCGTCGACGAAACAAAAACCAAGACCGGTAAAATATGTTGTTCTTTAATTAAATAGCGTAAAAAAGGACCTTTGTTTTCTGCGGCAACCCTATACGCTACTTGTTCTATAGATTCCAGTTCTAAGGCTTCTTCTTTTACCTCAATCACCTCTGGAGTGATTCCCAAAGTTTTTTTAATTTGAGCTACTTTATCATTTAAGGTGGCCGAAAACATAACCGTTTGCTTTTTTGCAGGAACCATCGCCAAGATACGATCCATTTCTTCTTCAAATCCCAATTGAAACATTTTATCCGCTTCATCGATAATCAGGTATTCTAACTCTGAAATAGACAGGGCGTTTTGGTCGATTAAATCCAACAACCGACCCGGTGTTGCAATTAAAATCTCGGTACCGTAAATGTTTTTCATCTGCGGATTAATCGATACCCCTCCATAAACAGCCATACACTGAACCGGGCGGCGGAGTGCAGGTTGTAAATCTTGATAGGTTTTTTCTATCTGTACGGCTAATTCTCGTGTGGGCACCAAAACCAATACCTTCACATTTCGACTTTTGTCGTAATTTTGGTGTTGGATATTTTGTAACAACGGGGCTACAAAGCATAATGTTTTTCCCGATCCCGTTTTAGCAATGCCCATAACATCTTTACCTTTAAGGATAAGTGGAATGGTTTGGGTTTGTATGGCAAAAGGTTTTAATAACCCTAAATTATTAATGGCTTTGCTTAGATGAGACGATAATCCTAATGATTGAAATGACATAAATTTGTTTAAGATACAAAGGTACAGTTTTATGACGGATTAATAAACCTATTAATTATGTCGTGATTTTAAAATTTTTATCTATATTTTTGCTTTGTTAAAATATTTATAAATTAATAGCCTCCTCCTATGATATTTGATCTTTTTCAGACGTTGACCTTTGCCTGTTTGGTACTTTTATTGGGCTTTTTTATTGTCCAAAAAGTCAAGTTTTTTCAAGATTATAACATACCCGAACCGGTGGTGGGTGGTTTTTTTGTAGCCATAGTACTTTTCTTAATCTATTATTACACGGGATTTAGTTTTGAGTTTGAAACGAGTCTGCAAACTGCAATGATGTTGTTTTTCTTTTCATCTATAGGTCTAAGTGCCGATTTTGCGCGACTAAAAAGAGGAGGCAAGCCCTTGGTAATTTTTGTGATTTTAACCGGTAGTTTTATTTTTGTACAAAATGTCTTTGGGATTACTATGGCCAATATAGTCGGATTGGATTCGAGTTATGGACTCATAGCTGGATCAATTACATTAACAGGCGGACACGGTACAGGTGCTGCTTGGGCTAGTGATTTATCCAAAATATTTGGGGTTACTGGAGCTTCAGAATTGGCTTTGGCTTGTGCAACCTATGGTTTGGTTATGGGAGGCGTTATCGGTGGACCTGTGGCTAAATATTTATTGAAGAAAAATAAAATAAAGGCGCAAAAGAATACGGAAGAGGATGCCGTTACTGAAAATTTTGAAAACCCTCTTTTCAAACGCCGTATTAACGTGCATAACATGATAGAAACCTTAACGATGTTTGCGATTTGTATTGCATTGGGGCAATTTTTATTTATGTATTTCAAAGGTTCTTGGTTAGAATTACCCAATTTTGTTTGGTGTCTGTTTATAGGTGTCATCATTAGAAATATAATGGCACACTTTACAACCTATATTGTCAATGATCACGCGGTGGATGTTTTGGGAAATACCGGTTTATACCTGTTTTTAACGATAGCACTTATGTCGTTGCAATTGTGGCATTTGGCCGGATTGGCTTCTCAAATTGTCATCGTGTTATTGGCGCAAACCGCTTTAATGATTTGCTTTGCGATATTCGTTACTTATCGGGTCATGGGGCGCGATTACGACGCCATTGTTTTGAGTGCAGGACATTGTGGTTTTGGATTAGGAGCTACACCCACAGCCGTTGCAAATATGCAGGCGATTACCAGTAAATACGGTCCATCACACAAGGCTTTCTTAATAGTTCCTATGGTAGGTGCTTTCTTTGTTGATATCATCAACAATGTTTTTATCAAACTGTTTGTCGCGTTTTTATCCTAAGCATACTAGATGCAATCAGGTTTCTAAGCAAAGGAATCTCTATAGGAGCTAAGCTGTTTTGAAATTAGACTTCTTTTATCGCGGTAGTGGCTTGTTGTATTAGGCCATCAACCATAACGAGCTTGCGGTCGGCCATATTGGCTAATTCCTCGTTGTGAGTGACGATAACAAAGGTTTGTCCAAACTCGTCGCGTAATTTAAAAAACAATTGGTGAAGGTTTTCTGCACTATGTGTATCTAAGTTACCAGATGGCTCGTCGGCAAAAATCACTTCGGGTTTATTGATTAAGGCTCGGGCTACGGCTACACGCTGTTGTTCTCCCCCAGAAAGTTCCGATGGAAAATGTTTTTCGCGGTGGCTAATTCCCAAATATTCTAATAGCTTTCGCGCTTCCAATTCGGTTTCTTTTTTGTCTTTTCCCGCTATAAATGCTGGAATACAAATGTTTTCTATAGCTGTAAACTCGGGCAGAAGCTGGTGAAATTGAAAAATAAATCCCAAGTTTATATTGCGAAACGCCGACAATTGTTTGTCGTTGAGTTGTAAGATATTTTGGCCGTTTATCACTAAACTAGTACGGGTAGTAGTAGTCGGTTTATCCAAGGTACCCAAGATTTGTAGTAAGGTGGTTTTTCCAGCACCGGATGCGCCTACTATGGATACAATCTCTCCTTTTTTAATATGTATATCAACTCCTTTGAGAACTTGTAATTGATCGTAATATTTTTCAATATGAGTGGCTTGAATCATCGCTTTGCTTTTTATACAAAGTAACAATGTTTTTGTATAGAATAAAATATATCTGCTATTTTTTTTATTGATACTCTTTGGTTTTTTTATTATAAATATGGCGTTATTTAACAGTTTATATGTGTTAAAAGTTGTTATAGTTTGTGATTAATTTATATATTTACGCTTATAGGGCATGTTTTTGTCACTAGAAATAAGTATGGTTTGTCTTTTTTATTTTTTTAAAATAGTAAGTCATTGAATTTTTTATTGCTCTGTTTGTCTTGTCATCAAGATAAACCATCGAATTATTCGAGTTTTGAATTGTAAGAATAATCTTAAAAGAACATCAACTAAAGGTCAATAGGATAACATTAGGAATATTCCTTTAAATAAGTGCAAAGATGTTGTTTTATAAGTCGGTTTATAAAAAAGAAGAAAATTATGAAAGAAAAATTAATTATTAGCGTGCTTTTACTGTTAACATTGGGTTGTCAGAAGAAGTCTGCATCGAACGATTTAGAAGCTTCATACCCGCGCGATTTGGAGTTTTCTCTAATAAGTAAAGGAAATTTATTGGGTAATGGGCGTGAAGGTATAGAATCGGGTAGCATCTGGATTACCCGTGAGGTAGAGTGGAACGATTTACTGGGAAAAATGAATATACACAATCCGGTTTCGGATAGTTTTATAGAAAACACTATTGATTTCTCGGCTTATGACGTATTGGCTTCTTTTGATCAGATCAGACCACATACGGGATTTGTAGTTTATATCGACAAACTAATCGAAGAGCAAAACAACCGTGTGGCGCATCTTGTTTTAAAAGAGAACAATACGGGTTTTGATGTGGTGTCGCAACCGTATTATTTGATTAAAATACCTAAAAGTAAAAAAACCGTCATGTTTCAGTAGCAGGTCTATTTTAAACCGTATTTTGTTCAAGGCATTCGCTAAAGACGCTTCTATACCGGAAAATTTAAAAATCAATCGGGAGTAGTACTGGCTTCCGAAAAATCACTAGTTCAACCATGATGAAAAAACTAAGATATGAAAACAAAATTATTTATTTTGACCTTTTTTGGGGTCTTTTATTGCGCTTGGTCCCAACCTCAAGTACTGAAGGAAAATACTTGGTATTTGCACAAGTTAATCGTTGATGAACAAGAAGTTGCTATTCCCATCAATGATGAAATTACCGATTTAAGTCTTTCTTTTGAAGACGACAGTTTATATACCGGTGTTTGTACAAGTGGAGGAGGGAGTTTTATCGGAGTTGATCTGGTATATATAGATAATGATTATTTCCAGGTGAATAGTCATATTACTTTAGCTATGAATTGTGTAGAACGTGAAAATAGTCTGTTTGCTGTGCCTTATCTAAATATTTTTAGTGATGAAGGAGTCCATCAACCATATCAACCAAGGCATTATATTATTAATGATTTGCCTGATAATTCCAAAGAATTAATAATTACAAACGAAGCTCAAAATAAAGCGATTTATAATACTCAAAAACGCTTAAGTACTTCCCGCTTTGAAAAAAGCACTTTCAAAATCTTCCCCAATCCCGTTCGCGATCAATTGCAATTCGATTGGGATGCTGCGCAAACATTTTCTCATCTTCAATTGGAAATCTACGATATAAGTGGAAAATTATGTCTTAAACAACAGCTGGAAACCGAGCAAAAGTCAATTCCGTTGCAAAATCTGAGTTCCGGCATGTATATCGTAAAAATTATAAATCAATCGGGAGTAGTACTGGCTTCCGAAAAAACACTAGTTCAACCATGATAAAACACCAAATTTAGGAAAACAGTTTATATATACTGGCTGTGCGTATTGTTCGGTATTCCCGTATCCGCACAGACCTTATCCAAAAATTACCTGCTGCCAAAGCAGGAGTCAATTCTCGAACTAAACCCTAGCAAAGACGGTTTATTGAGCTTTAAAAACAGGGCTTTTAACGATTTATTTAGTGGCGTTGCTATAAAAAAAGTAGAAGCGGCTTTTCCAGAAATTAAAAATGTTTATCTTAAAAATAATCTTTGATTTTCCTATGACTAGTAGAGTAGATATAGTACAAGCTTGTTTTTTCACATTTGTTTATCAGTTTTATAGTATAAAAACGATATATTTGATATATAAAAAAGTATTGAAATGAACACCTTCCTATATTGTTTTATTTCGATTGCCTTAGTAGCCTGTCAAAGTAAAACCGCGCTAACTGAAATCCCTAATACGAAAAAAGATATTTCTATGAATGAACCTAATCCGAATAGCGAAGTTGCTATTTTTGCTGGTGGCTGTTTTTGGTGTACCGAAGCCATATTTACCTCTTTAAAAGGCGTGGAACGCGTATTGCCCGGTTATATTGGAGGACAAAAAGAAAACCCAACTTATAAAGAAGTATGTACGGGTGAAACCGGACATGCCGAAGCGATAGAGGTAATATACAATCCGTCGGAAGTGAGTTATAACGAATTGTTGGAAATCTTTTTCGCCACACACGATCCCACTACTTTAAACCGTCAAGGGGCCGATGTGGGTACTCAATACCGAAGCGAAATCTTTTATACCAACGATATTCAAAAAGAAGATGCACAGGAATACTTAGATATTTTAATCAATGAAAATGTATATGGTAAACCCGTAGTTACAAAAATATCTCCAGCTACAAAATTTTATGTAGCAGAAGATTATCACAAAAACTATTTTGAAAAAAACGGTAACGAGCAATACTGTAAAATGGTGGTTTCTCCTAAAGTAGCCAAATTTAAAAAAGACTATGCTAGCAAGCTAAAATAAAAGTTGGCACGGATATTGAAAAGTTAAGTTATAGAACATCAAATGTTTACTTATGGATGACTTACCAATCAGATCAGCAGCATCAGCTAAAAAATATACCCAATTGGTTTGGAGTGTTTTTTTAGATGGGGTAGGATACGTATCGTATTTGATTCCTTTTTTAGGAGAAATTAGCGATGTGGTATGGGCACCCATAGCAGGTTTGCTTTTAGCTCGTATGTATAAAGGTACCGTTGGTAAAGTAGGGGGAACGATTGCTTTTTTAGAAGAGTTAGCACCTGGATTGGATTTTATTCCCACTTTTACACTAACCTGGCTTTATACCCATTATATACAAAAGAACAATTCTTTATAAATAAAAAACAGAGGCTTTCGCCTCTGTTTTTTTTATACTTCGCGCATAAGCTTAGGGCCTATACACGTATGTTCCAAATTATGATTTTTCTTCTTTGTTGAAGTAAACCAAATAGTAATACATCTGTTTTTCTTCATCCCAACCTTTTTCAATGAACTTTTCAGCACTTTCTGGGTTGATGAAATCCAATTTAATCTGGATGTTGGTATCTAATGCAATAACGTTTTTAATCTTCTTACGCGCATCGGTTACAGCATTGTTTGCGATAGGGAAATTGGTCGTATCTTCGATACTGTATTTTTCTCCACGATCTACTTTATAGTTTTTAAACTCCGAAATCAAATCCGGGTTGTCGATAACTTCGTTTAAAAAGTTAGCTTCTTCAAATTCGTCGTTTTTAGCAAAATAATTTACCGAACGGTTCATAAACATCACCTCTTCTTTTTTGTCTTCTGCAGGCAACACCACGTCTTTAGCAAAATCTTGACAGAATTTCAGATACTTTTTAGTCATAAAGTTTTCGTCTTGAAAAGCATCTACAGACAAAAAGTGCTCCAGCCAATAACGAGCATCGTAACGATTGCTATCGATGGTCAATATTTTAAAACCTTCTTCTTTTTTATAATTGAAAATGATACAGCCCTTGTCTAACTTGTTTAAGTTGATTCCTTGCTGAAGAATCATTTCTAAATTCGATCCTTTTTCTTCGAATTGAAGGAAATCGGCTTTAATCTCACTTTTAAAAATTCCAATGGCATCTACTATATTATTGTCAATAGAAACATTGGTTAGATAGGTAACATATACCTCTCCATTTTTGATGTGTGGATGGTTGGATTGTTCATGTAAATGACGCGTAATCTTTTTGGCAACTTCCTGAACGTTTTCGGCAGATGGCGCGTTAAAAAGCTCGTTGCTGTAATTGTACATTTCGTTATATTCTAAATCGACATCATGAGCAAATTGAAAGTAGTTTTCTTCTTTTTCTCGAAAGGGTTTAAAGAAATACTCCTTTAATAGCGGAGCAATTTCATCGTTTAAATTATAAGGTTGTTCCGATAAAAAAATGGCTTCATTACGGCTTTTATTCCCAACGCGGTGAATGCTAAGCGTTTCAATGTGAGCATTGAATAGATTAATCATATAGAAAATAATAAGGAGTAAGTAAAACTTACAATTGGTAAAAAAATTAAATCAAATTGTAGAAACAGCCCTGTTAGTTCCAGTTGTCTTCATAACCGAAATCTTCAAAACTGTCGTCTCCGTCAAAAAGGTCAAAGTCCTCGTCGTCCATTTCATCGTCAAACTCTCCAAACATATCTTGTTCAGACAAAGGCGCATTATCGAAATTTTTCAACATGGAATCAACGGGTAATTCACCATGGGCGAATAACAAATCGGGATAGATAACCCCCGTTTGTGGTTCTTCAATTGCCGCCAATTCTACGAAGAAAGTCCACATGTTTAAAAAGTCATATACATATATGATTTTGTTGTTTTCTTGATCTAGAATCGTATTGATGGTGTAAGCTGCCATGGTTTTTTGTTCTCCTGCAATCTCACCGGTATCAAATAAAGGGATTTCTTCTTCTTGTTGTGCCCAATCCGCATCGCAAGTGTAAAAAGAAGCAGCTTCCATACCGTCAAAACCAAATGCATTGACGATTGCATTGTGCAAATCTTCTAAAGAATCCTCTTCCAAAATGGCGATATCTCTAAATATATCTTCCTCTGTATCAAGTATTACTCTAAATTTATAAACCATAGTCTGTAGCTTTGTTAAAAGACAAAGGTAAACTTAATATCATTTTAAAAGGAAAAATTAAAGTTTGTTTTTTCATTTTTTTTGAATTGAGTTGTGCTATTCTGAGTTTCAATTTATTATAATACAAATCATTTTTTTTAGCGATGAATGGTCAAAAAGACAACTCATCCGTATTTTTCAACAGTTCGGTAATTGTTTTTTTTATAGGTTAGTAGAACATCAGACTTTTGACTCATCAAACCAACAATAATTAAATATGAAGTTTTTTATAATCGCGGGAATGCTGCTTATAAATTTTGCAGTTCCAAAGATAGAATCGGTTCTAAGTAGCCGTTTGAATTTAAATAAAAATAGAGACATTTGCTTGGAAAATAAAACGAAACCGGTATTTGATAATAAAGGGAAAAGTTGTTATTTGTCGCAATTAAACACTACAGATGAAAAAATTTGATAAAAATTATAGTTTGGGTATAATCGGGTTTACGGTTGTCAGTTTTATCGTCGTAGTTGCTGCAGTGCAATTAAACATGGAGAGCCACTGGCTCGATGTTTTGAGACAGCTAAACAAATGGATGATTTATATCTTGTTTCTGTTTTTTGTAAATCGGGAGGCCTTTCTACAAATTGAAAAGCGGTATGATGTTCATATTGCAAACAATCGAAGTTATTATCATATGTCTTTGTATTTAGCTTGGTTGGTAGCCGCTTTAAGTTTCTATGTTGTGCCGTATTTTTATCAATCACTGGAGTTTTTAATGATCGTTCAATTGCCTTGGAATCAATGGGTGTTTCAGTATCCTTTTTCGAATTATCTGTATTGTTTGATCTTTTTTCCGATGCTGATTTATTTGGGATATTACATTTATTTTAATCGAAGAAAGCAATCTCTTTTACTTCAAAAAGAGAAGGTTATCTCCGGTAATGTTTCGGCTCAGTTTGAAAGTTTAAAAAATCAATTGGATCCCCATTTTTTGTTTAATAGCTTAAATGTATTAAATGCTTTAATCGAAGAAAATCCCAATCAAGCACAAGAATTTACACAGGCGTTATCCAAAATCTACCGTTATATATTAGATCAAAAGAATAAAACGTTGATTTCGGTTGAAGAGGAAATCGATTTCGCTAGAACTTATATGTTGTTACTTCAAATGCGTTTTGAAGACAGCGTGACCTATGATTTCCCTAGTGAAATTAAAAATAAAGAAGCCCGAGTGCTGCCCTTAGCCTTACAGTTGTTGTTAGAAAATGTGATTAAGCACAATAAAACCAGTTCCTTACATCCGATACATATAGTTATAGTCGAAGAACAGGATTATTTAGTAATCGAGAACAATCTACAGAAAAAGCAGGTGTACGACAACCGAAAGGGGATCGGTTTGCAAAACATTGCCGATCGTTATGCCTTGTTGACATCGAGACAAGTAATCATCGATGAAAGTGAAGAAAAATTTACCGTAAAATTACCTATACTAATTAAAAAAAATTATACTATGGAACTTATAAATGAAAACGACGAATTGCTTTTTATCAAGGCTAAAAAGAGGGTAGAAACTATTAAAAAATTCTACAGCCATTTGACCAGTTATTTGGCAGTAAATACCTTTCTAATGGTAATCAATCTGTACACAGAACCCGCCTTTTTATGGTTTTTATTTCCGCTATTTGGATGGGGAATAGGCATACTATCCCACGGCATGCGCGCGTACAATTACAACCTTTTTCTAGGCAGTAACTGGGAAGATAAAAAGTTACAAGAAATTTTGGAAGAAGAAAAACGCAGAAGCGCCAAATGGGATTAATTATGGAAAAAGCAATTCAAAATTCTAATCTTAAAAGCGCACAAGCTTTATTTGCGCAGTCAAAATTAAAACGACTAAAAGCCTTGTATTTCCGGTTAGCCCTGTGCTTAATTGGAAGCGGTATTCTTATTAGTTTGCATTATTTTAATTTTGAAAACATACAAGTAACGGCTGTTTTTTCTATTTTTGAAATGCCCTTACTTTGGCTCTTTTGTGTGTTGATTCAATTTGCACTTTTTTATGCGGAGAAACTTCCTTTTCTAAAAAGTTGGCAGCAGCATTTGTTGCAAAAAACGATAGAAAGGGAACGGAATTCGTTTGAAAATCAATTTTTTAAACCCCAGACAACGGCTAAGACAGACTAATATAATTAGCTAGGGTACTGGAAGCTATACCGGGGCACTTACTATTACGAAATACATCAAAAAATGAAGATAATCATTATTGAAGACGAAAAACCAGCCGCACGCTTGTTGGAACGCAAGATTGAAAAATTGGGTTATACAGTAGAGATGAAATTGGGTTCGGTGGAAGAATCCATTGCCTGGTTGTCACAAAACCCCGCTCCAGATTTGATTTTTTTAGATATACAGCTTTCAGATGGTTTGTCATTCGAAATATTTGAACAAGTGGATATTCGCAGTGCGATTATTTTTACAACGGCTTACGATGAATATGCTTTAAGAGCATTTAAACTCAACAGCATTGATTATTTGCTTAAACCGATACAAGATATAGAATTGCAATTCGCCATTCAAAAGTATGTTGACCATAAAAATTCATTTTTTGAGTTTTCCGATCAAATCAACATGTTTAAGAAATTTATAGATACGGGCAATAAACCCTTGTATAAAGAACGTTTCTCTATAAGAATTGGACAACAAATCAAAATTGTAATGACTGCGGATATCGCGTGTTTTTACAGTGAAAATAAAGCGACTTATATCAAAACCAAAGACCAACGGAATTATTTAATTGAATGGTCTCTGGACCAGGTTGAGGCGATGGTGGCGCCGGAGCAGTTTTTTAGAATTAGCCGGCAGTTTATAGTCGCTTTGTCGGATATTAAAGATATTTCTGTGTATAGCAATTCGCGTCTTCAATTGTGTTTAAACCATTATAAAGAAGAAGAGTTAATCGTAAGCCGCGAGCGCGTTTCGGAGTTCAAAAATTGGATTGGTTAGGGAGTAATTCGGGATTAGGTATCAGTTAGTATAGAATAATTAAAATAAAAAATAAAATGATTACATTTTCGTACACCATCTTATATGTCAACGACGTTTACAAGGCGATGCATTTTTATCAACGAGCCTTTGGTTTTTCTGAAAAATTTAAAACACCAGAAAACGATTATGGCGAAATGATTAGCGGTAGCACTACGATCGCTTTTGCATCTAAAGAATTAGCTCAAAGCAATTTGAGTAAGGGTTTTTTTGCGAGTTCTTCCGAGGAAAAGCCCTTTGGATTGGAACTGGGATTTGTTACTACTGATGTGGCTGCTGCAGTGGAACAGGCTGTTGCAGAAGGCGCTGTAGTGTATGAGCCACTAAAGACTAAACCCTGGGGGCAAAGCGTTGCTTATGTTAGGGATTTAGATGGTTTTTTAATAGAGCTTTGTAGTCCCATGGGATAAAGAAAAAGTGAGGTTATTAAAAACATCCTCACTTTTTCTATTAATCTCGAATGGAGATGGATTGCTTAGCCAAGGCTGTGACCGTTTTATTTAACTATATCAGCGGCTCTTTTAGACGCCGCTAAATCTTTCTCTGCCTGCTTTACGTTTTACTTAGCCCTTCCTTTGTTTTTTTCATAAGCGGCTTTGTCGGCTACCGTAGCTTGTTTATTCATTTCAGCTACTTTTCGATTTCGTTCTGCTGCCATGCGATTTGTCTTTGCAATTTCGATATCTCTTTGTTTGATGATGCGTTCTTTTTTAGCCAGTGCGATATTCTTTTGGGCTGCCTCTACATCTCTTTTCGCTGCTTCGGCGTCACTTTTTGCTATTTCAGCATCTCTTTTTGCTGCTTCGGCATCTCTTTTTGCTGCTTCGGCATCTCTTTTAGCTGATTCGGCATCTCTTTTTGCTGCTTCAGTATCTCTTTTCGCTGCTTCGGCATCTCTTTTTGCTGCTTCAGCATGATTTCGGGCTATTTCAGCATCTTTTCTGGCTAGTTCTACCTGTTTTTGATGGGCTTGACGTTCTTTTTCAGCAGCAACTATTTCTTTTTGAGTAGCCTCTCTAGTTTGATGATTGATGACCGTGTTATTTTGGGTGGTTTTAGTGTTTTGATGCTCCTTGGGGTCAACAATAACAAGTATGGGTTCGGGTGTTGGTGGCAGTGCTGGTAAACTAATAATCGCTGCATCTGGAGGCACAGGTGCCTGAGGTGGTTTTGGCGGGCCTGCTGGTGTGTCTGTAACTACAGGGTTTGTAATGGGGTTGCTTACTGTGGTGCTATTTTCTTGTACTTGGGCTATGGTTTTTACCTGAAATAAAAGTATAAAGAGCAGGGCACTGCAAACAGGTAAGCTAAATGTCCAACGTTGTGTTTTTTCGGTTTTGTTTTGATTGATTTTCATAATTCGCGTTTTTAAAAAAGATTGATTAAAAGAATGTGTCAATTCCTTGTGCAGAGGTATTCCCATGGTTTTTAGTAGGGTTTTTTGATAGCGTATTTTTTGTTGTGTTTTTTGTAAAACGGCTTGATCCGCTAAAAATTCCAGATTTCGAACTACCGCAGTTTTCGTTTTCCACAGCCAGGGATTAAACCAAAAGAGGCAGCAACACAATTGTAAAAGCAGTAAGTCAAAGGTGTGTTTTTGTTTGATGTGTGTTTCCTCGTGCAGCAGTATAACTTCCAATTCGGAGTCGTCGTAATTTTTGGAATTGTAAAAGAGGTTATTCCAAAAGGAAAACGGTGTTGAATGTTGCGTATGGTTGTAATACCGAATCCCTTCTTTTATTATTGGCTGTTGTAGTTTGCTTAAAGTTTTGATTTTACTAATATTAATTAATGTCTTAATTAACAGCGTTGTACTGATTGTGATTGCACTAATTATCAAAATGAGGAGAACTAACGGTGCATCCGAAGTAGGGTTGTTGTCGATTGCTGCAAGAGCGTCGTTGGCAGCAAAATTTACTGGGGCGACCCAAACCGTTTTGGTAATATGAAATAAAGGAAGTACGAATGATAGTACGGTAGAACTCAGTAAATAATAACGATTTTCTATATAAAAGGTGGTCTTTTCAAACAGTGTTATGTAAAATACATAAAACAGTAGGAGTAAGACATTTACTTTTAATATATACAGGAATATTGCTTCCATAAGTGCTTATTTTTTTTCAATCATTTTTAAAATTTCTTCGAGTTCTTGAGCCGATATTTTCTCTTCTTTGGCAAAAAAAGAAACCACATCGAGATAAGAACCCTCAAAAAAAGAATCTACGGCTTTGGTCATAAATCTATTCCGGTAGTCGTTTAGTTTGACTAGAGGGAAGTATTGATGGGTTTTTCCAAAGGCCTGATAACCCACATATTTTTTTTCTTCTAAATTGCGGACGATGGTCGAAAGGGTATTGTAATGCAGATCTTCGTCCTCAAGTTCGGCCATGATTTCTTTGACAAAAGCTTTTTGGAGTTTCCAAATTACTTGCATGATTTGTTCTTCCTTATTGGTTAGTTTCTCCATGATATTGATTCGTAGTAGATTGGTTACGGTAAACGTATAACTATTTTTCTAGTTATACAACTATTTTTATAGTTTATATGTGTTTTTATTTTTCTGCTTGTGCAGATTATGGTTATCTTTGGGTGTTTTACAACTCAGACAAAATTCAATATCCATGCGACAACTACTTGAGCAATTTTTTCAGTTAACTAAAAACAACACGACCATTCGAAAAGAGTTAACTGCCGGGGTCATTACTTTTTTAACGATGTCCTATATCTTAGTAGTTAATCCAAATATATTGTCGCAAGCCGGTATGGATAGAGAGGCTTTGTTTACTACGACGGCTTTGGCTACTATATTTGCCACACTGTTAATGGGGCTTTACGCCAAATTACCTATAGCTCAAGCTCCAGGAATGGGGCTGAATAGTTTTTTTGCCTTTACGGTTGTTTTAACCATGGGTTATACGTGGCAATTTGCCTTAACCGCGGTTTTTATAGAGGGAATTATTTTTTTGTTATTGACGTTTTTCAATATAAGGGAACTTATTGTTAAGAACATACCGATGGTACTCAAAGAATCTATTCCGGTCGGAATCGGGTTGTTTATAACCTTAATTGGATTAAAGACTGCGGGTATCATCACATCAGATACCAACACCTTAGTGCGGTTGGGCGATTTTTCACAACACAGTGTTTGGATTGCTATTGTAGGACTTTTAGTTACAGCAGTACTATTTGCTCGTAAGGTTAATGGAGCTATTCTATTGGGGATACTCGTGGCTACGGCTTTTGGTTTTTTTATAGGTGATGTCGCGTGGCCTACGACCTCACTAGTCGGTTTACCTCCGTCGATAGAGCCTATTTTTGGACAAGCCTTAATGCCTATGTTTACCGAAGAGGGATGGAAGCAAATACTTTCGTTAGATATGCTGGTGGTGGTTTTTACGTTTTTGTTTGTCAATTTATTTGATACCGTAGGTACCTTGATTGGGGTGATTTCAAAAACGGATTTGGCCGATGCCAATGGAAATTTCCCACAAATGAAAAAAGCACTTTTTACCGATGCTATGGGGACTACTTTTGGTTCGGTGCTGGGAACCAGCTCGGTAACTTCGTATGTTGAAAGTGCTGCTGGTGTAGCGTCAGGAGGACGTACCGGACTTACGGCAGTTGGAGTGGCCATTATGTTTGGTTTGTCGCTATTCTTAGCACCGATATTTCTACTTATACCCGCTGCAGCAACTTCACCAGCATTGATTATTGTGGGATTATTTATGATTTCGTCGGTTTCTAAAATTAATTTCGATGATATGTCCGAAGGGCTACCAGCTTTCTTAACCATAGTTTTAATGCCGTTTACCTACAGCATCGCCGAGGGAATTGTTTTTGGAATTTTAAGCTTTACTTTTTTAAAGCTTTTAACGGGCAAGTATCAACAAATTACACTAACATTAGCCGTATTAACTATACTCTTTACGCTAAAAATAGTTTTGGAAGTTTTTTACAAATAAATAAGGATTAGGGAATAGGATATAAATAAAATTATGGAAATAATAGCATTAAAAAATCAAGTTATAAATGTAAACACTTCAATAAGCTTGTTGGCAGATGTTTATTTCCCCAAAGTAGAGAATAAATTACCCATAGTGATTTTCTGCCACGGCTATAAAGGATTTAAGGATTGGGGAGCATGGGAATTAGTGGCTCATGCTATTGCAGCAGCCGGTTTTTACTTTGTAAAAATCAATTTTTCTCACAACGGTACTACTTTAGATGATCCTTCAGAATTCGGTGATTTAGAGGCTTTTGGTAAAAATACTTATTCGCAGGAACAGCGAGATTTATTTGCGGTCATCAGTCACTTTAAAAAACAAGCGGAAGTAGACAACACCAATATAAGTCTAATTGGTCACAGTAGAGGTGGAGGAACGGTTTTGATTCAGGCCTTGGAAAACGAATCGGTAACCAAGGTGGTAACTTGGGCCGGGGTAGCCGATTTTAAAAGACGGTTTCCTCAGGGGCAACGATTTGAAAAATGGAAAGAAGAAGGCGTCTTTTACGGTTTAAATACCCGAACCAACCAGAATATGCCTCATTATTTCTCGTTTTTTGAGGATTTTGAAGTAAACGAACGAAAATTCGACATTCAAAACTGTGCGCAACATTTAAAAAAACCTTTATTTATTGTGCAGGGAACGGCAGATGAAGCTGTTCCAGTTAAGGAAGCAACATGGTTGCATTTATGGGCTAAAAATTCAGAACTCTATCTTGTTGAAGGAGCAGATCATGTATTTGGAGCGCGTCATCCTTGGGATAAAAAAGAGCTACCGCTTGATTTATCTAAAGTGATAAACGAAACGGTAGCTTTTTTAAAAAAGTAAATTCTTTTAGTAGCGTTAAACGGTATGGTTACGGAGTTTGTTATTTTGTTTTAGTGGTGGTGAAATAGGTTTTTTGTGCTTCCAGTACCAAGTAAAATTGTACTCCGAATAACAAACTAGCCGCTACCAAATGTAGGGTTTGTCCGCCAAATGGAAAATGCCAATAGTACATGGCAATACCAGAGCCTACTTCTAAAGCCAATAACAACATAACCCAGTTGAGCTTGCTATATCCCAGTTCTTTGCGTTTGTTTCGTAAAAACAGAAACAAATTGACAAATACCACTACAAATGAAAAGGTTCGATGAATATAAAATTCAAAAGTAGGATCGTTAAGCCATAAATACTCATTTCCGATTCCCGCACGCACTTGTTCGTCAACGAATTGGCGTACTTGCGTACCTAAAACCACCTGAATCAACGTTAGTAATAAGGCGATATATAGGAAAATAATAAATTTAGAATCGTATTTTTTGGGTTCTTTTTTTACGCGTGCAATTCTAACTATATAAATTAATATAGCCACAATAACTAAGGCCATAACCATGTGTACAGTTATTTTGATAGGATTGAGTACCGAAAATACTACAGTGGCACCCAACCAAGCTTGAAAGCCCATTAAAAAAACGACCAACCACGAAAGCGCTACCAATTTCTTTTGAGTGCGCCAAAATGCAAACGAAAATATAGCCATCACTAAACAGGCAACACCCGCAATAGCGCCGCTTAACCTATTAAGGTACTCCGTCCAGGTGTGTTTGGCATTAAAAGTAGCGTAATCGTGTTTGGTGTATTTGGTCCAGTTTTCCTCTTGATAAACGTCGGTCGTTACAAAGTCTTGTTTAGCCACCCACAGACTTTCATCGTGGATGATAACTTGACCTTTTTTAAACTCGTGATCCGGTTGCCATAGAATTTCAGAAATATCTGTGGGTGGAATATAATAACCAAAACACTTGGGCCAATCGGGACAACCCATACCCGAACCCGTCATGCGGACTAAGGCTCCAGCAAAAATCACGACATAGACCAAAATAAGAGAGGTCTTTGCAAGCGGTAAAAAATATTGTTTCATATTATGATTATTTTGCGGTACTCTCTTTAGAAAGTCCCATTTTTTCTGCTTTTTCCATCATAAAACGATGTGCGGCTTCGTATTCATTGGGAATAACTCCCTCCAAAATCGCCTCTTTAATCGCCTCTTTAAGTACGCCAATTTCGCGGGAAGGGGGCAGGTTGAATTCGGCCATGATTTCTTCACCAGAAATAGGCGGTTGAAATTGACGAACGTGATCGCGCTCTTCAACCTCGACGATTTTGTTGCGCACGATTTGAAAGTTATGGTGGTACTTTTTATACTTAATGGTGTTTTTTGTGGTGATATCCGCCTCACACAAAATCATTAAATCCTCCACGTCTTCCCCTGCGTCAAAAATTAATCTACGCACCGCCGAATCGGTAACGGTTTTCTTAGACAAAACCACGGGTCTGGAGCTCATAGTAACCATTTTCTGTACGTATTTGAGCTTGTGATTTAAGGGCATGTGTAAGCGTTGGAAAATCTTTCGCACCATTTTACCGCCTATAAATTCGTGTCCGTGAAAAGTCCAACCTTGGCGTTTGTTAAATCGCTTGGTTGGTGCTTTGCCGATATCGTGTAATAAAGCCGACCAGCGTAGCCATAAATCATCGGTTTTGGTACTGATGTTATCAACGACCTCTAAAGAGTGATAAAAATTGTTTTTATGAGTATGTCCTTCGATTTCTTCTACTTGATTTAGAGCAGTCAATTCAGGCAAAATTAAATCTAGTAATCCCGAATGATACAGCAATAAAAAACCTTTAGATGGAGTAGGCGTTAAAAGAATTTTGTTTAGTTCATCGACTATACGTTCTCCTGATATAATATCCAAGCGGTGGTGGTTTCTAGATAGGGCTTCCAAGGACTCCGTTTCGATTACAAAATCCAATTGAGCGGCAAATCGAATGGCACGCATCATGCGCAACGGATCGTCTGAATAAGTAATGTCAGGGTTTAGCGGCGTTTTGATGATTTTATTGCTCAAGTCTTCTAAACCGTTAAAAGGGTCGATTAAACTTCCGAAATTGGATTGATTGAGACTAAAAGCCAAGGCGTTTATTGTAAAATCACGTCGGTTTTGATCATCTTCTAAAGTCCCGTCTTCCACTACCGGATTCCGGCTGTCAAAGTGATAGGATTCTTTACGGGCACCAACAAATTCGATATCCATATCGTCAAAGCGCAACATGGCAGTCCCATAGGTTTTAAAAACCTGTACTTTAGGTCGGTTGGGCAATAAATTAGAAACTTCCAAAGCCAATTCAATTCCGCTGCCAATAGCAACAATATCGATGTCTTTCTTAGAATCACGTTTTAATAAGTAGTCTCGTACAAAACCGCCAATAACATAACAGTCCAAAGATAAATTTTGTGCGGCTTGTGAGATGTATTCAAAAATAGGATGCGTTAAAGCTTCTTTATACTGTAAGGGTTGTTTCATAATTCGAATTCCAAAAATAGCGCGTTGTATCTTATTTTCTAATAATAGTTACTTTGCTATCTGTTGTCAGTTTAATAATCGTCGAAGGCGGAGTCGCTTTTCGATCTTGATGCAAATTTACCACATAGTCCACACCTTGCAAAATTAGGGGATTGATTTCTTGAAAAGTTCGAGCAGTAGGTTCACCACTTAAATTCGCCGAAGTGGAAACCAAAGGAGATCTCATGCGTTCTATTAATTTAAAACAAAAGGGATCAGACACTATACGTACTCCTAAAGAGTCGTCTGCAGCGATAATTTCTTTGGCAACATTTTTTGGGTGATCTAATATTAAAGTAGTGGGTTTATCCGTAAATTCGATGATTTGCCAAGCCACTTCGGGTATTTCTTTAAAGATTTGGTGCAACATACGATCTCCATTAATCAGGACAATCATACTCTTGGATTCGGCTCTTTTCTTTAATGCATATATCTTTTTTACAGCTTCCGGGTTGTTGGCGTCACAGCCTAAACCCCAAACCGTATCGGTAGGGTATAAAATAATTCCTCCTTTTTGTATGACTTCAAAAGCGTTATGTACCTCTTTTTGAATCTCTTCCATGATATGAATACCGTTATTTTTTAACTTTTAAATAGCTGTAAATTTAGTGAAATAATAGCTTCTGGGCTAACAAAATCGAGTGAAAGTCAATAAAATCTCCAACGCTAATAATTAAGTTTTTTTTAAGAAAGGTATTCCCGATTTGATCTATATTTATGATTCCCTAAAAAAATAATCTTTTTTAGTTCGATAATCAAATAATATACCCTTTATGGAATTTAATAAACACGAAATATTGGCTCAGTGTCAGGCTTTTTCGAAGAATACCTTAATGCAAACCCTTGACATTGAATTTATCGATGCCGGGCCGGATTTTTTAACGGCAAAGATGCCCGTAAATTCAAAAGTTCATCAACCTTTAGGATTGTTGCACGGTGGTGCCACAGTAGCCTTGGCCGAAAGTGTGGGAAGTTCCGCCTCCTTTATGCTGATTAACACAAATGAAGAAGAGGCTAGAGGTATCGAAATTTCTGCGAATCACTTGAGAAGTAAACGTGATGGGACGGTTTTTGCTACAGCGCGAATTTTACATAAAGGCAGAACCTTGCACTTATGGGAAATTAGAATCACCGATGAGGAAGACCGTTTGATAAGTATTTGTAAGATTACTAATATGATACTAAAGAAGTAGATAGATGTCATTATTTAAAGCAGCACTTGATCATATAAAGCTCCAAAAACCCTTCGTTATTTATTCCAAATCGCAGTCGGATCAGCTTGTGGGAGTCTTTCAAAAAGACGAGAAACTACATCTTTTGAACGATATGGAGTCTTCTGGTTTTGTCTTCGCTCCCTTTACAGGAGGGAAAGCGATTTTTATACCTCACAGTGAATCTGAACTTATTATTGAAGATAAAGTGTCGTTGGCCGTTTCTGACTTGGAAGTGGTTTTGGGGTATGATGAAGAGGCTAAAGATGCATTTGAAGCTTTGGTTGAAAAAGGGGTAGCGGCTATTGCAAGCGGTCGTTTTGAAAAAGTGGTTTTTTCAAGAAAAGAAACACTTGACATCAAATCATTTGACGCGATTGCCGCTTACAAAAAACTTAAAGCAACTTATCCAACAGCCTTTTGTTATCTGTTTTATCATCCTCAAGTCGGGATGTGGATGGGGGCAACACCAGAACAATTAGTAAAGGTTTCCGGCCAAAGAATGTATACCATGGCTTTGGCGGGTACACAGCTAAATAAACAACAAAACCCAGTGGTTTGGGGAGCGAAAGAACAGCAGGAACAACTTTTTGTAACGGATTTTATCGTCGATTCACTACGTCCGTATTTGAATGATATTCAAACTACTAAACCCTTCACGGCTTATGCAGGACGTATTATGCACATACGTACCGATATTGAAGGCGAAATAAAAAATCTAAAAGATTTAAATCAGATCATTAATCAATTGCATCCTACGCCTGCCGTTTGTGGAATGCCTAAGGCGAGTTCTAGAGATTATATAATGCAAGAAGAAGGATATGACCGGAAGTTTTACAGTGGATATCTAGGAGAAATCAACGGTGATGTGGCTTTGGGAAAAACAGATCAAACCGATTTGTTTGTCAATTTGCGGTGTATGGAAATCGAAAATAACCAAATACATTTGTATATCGGTTGTGGAATCACGAAAGACAGTATTCCGAGAGACGAGTTTATGGAAACCGTTGAAAAATCGAGTACGATGAAAAAAATAATACAAGCATGATAAAATTAGATATATTGGCGTTTGGAGCACATCCAGACGATGTGGAATTGGGTTGTGGAGCCACGCTTTCCAAAGAAAAAGCTGCGGGCAAACAGATCGGTATTATCGATTTAACACGTGGCGAATTGGGAACGCGTGGATCGGCAGAAATACGAGATGCTGAAGCAGCAGCAGCAGCAAAAATCATGGGTGTTGCTGTACGTGAAAACCTGCGTTTTCGCGATGGTTTTTTTGTCAATGATGAGTACCATCAGTTGGAAGTGATTAAAATGATTCGAAAATACCGCCCAGAAATCCTTTTGTGTAATGCTATTGACGACCGGCATGTCGATCACGCAAAAGGAAGTAAATTGGTTTCGGAAGCGGCTTTTTTATCTGGTTTGAGACGCATAGAAACCAATCTTGATGGCAAGTCTCAGCAAGCTTGGCGTCCTAAAGTCGTCTATCACTATATACAATGGAAAAACATAGAACCGGATTTTGTGGTAGATGTTACGGGATTTATAGAAACCAAATTGCAAGCGGTTTTGGCCTATAGTTCTCAGTTTTATGAACCGGGTTCCAACGAACCAATCACTCCAATTACGTCGAAAAACTTCTTGGATAGCATCACTTATCGCGCTCAAGACCTCGGAAGATTGATTGGAACCGATTTTGCAGAAGGATTTACAGCAGAGAGGTATTTGGCAGTCAATAGTTTAGATGATTTGATATGATTTTTCTTAAAAAACCTTTGGAGGCAAAGGAAATATGGCTATATTTGCAACCGTAAAACAATAGACGGTGATTGTAGCTCAGTTGGTTAGAGCGTCGGATTGTGGTTCCGAAGGTCGGGGG
>JBEBUC010000023.1:0-41357 GCA_040393465.1 Flavobacterium sp.
TGATACGTTGATACGTTGATACGTTGATACGTTGATACGTTGATACGTTGATACGCTGATGGGCTGATGGGCTGATGGGCTAATGGGCTGATGGGCTTATAAAAAAATAGGCTTATAAGCATATTTTAAGTATTTTAGATTTTAGAAAACATTTTAGAAGTAAAAATTCTAAAAAAACGTCTCGGAATCGACTCCACTGTTCAGCATCAATCCCTCCAAGTTGTTTTTATCCATTTAAAAGTCGTTTCGAGCAAGTAGCAGAAAGACTTTAACCAAAAAAACAATAAGTATGCGAGAATTCTATTTTGAAAAGTTGGGGGTTTGGCAAAACGCTAAAGACCTTGTAAAGGACATCTATATCCTCACTACCGATTTTCCTGAACACGAAAAATTTGGGCTTACCTCACAAATCAGACGAGCTACGTTGAGTATTTCTGCAAACATTGCAGAAGGTACAGCACGAAACACGCCTAAAGATAAAGCTAAATTCATTAATCTAAGCTTTAGTTCAGCCATAGAAGTCATTAACTTTTTAATTCTATCTAACGATTTAGGGCTGATAACTAAAAATCAGTATTTAATTTTTAGAGACCGGATTGAAATCATAACAAATCAATTAAATGCATTGTCTAAAAGAATAAAAGAGGATTTTTAATACGCGGATGGGCGAATAGGCTGATAGGCAAATGTGCGAATAGACGGATACGCTGATGGACATATAAAAGAATAGTTAGTTAGAAGAATAGACAAATAAAATTAATTATCTTTGTGCTTGAAAGAACTTCATCAATATGGAAACTGTTTTAGAATCAAATATACTCCCGCAAGGGAAACCCAAATGGCTCCGCGTAAAATTGCCTACGGGTCAAAAATATACGGAACTAAGAGGACTGGTAGATAAATATAAATTAAATACGATTTGTACCTCTGGTAGTTGCCCAAATATGGGAGAATGCTGGGGAGAAGGTACGGCAACGTTTATGATTCTTGGTAATACCTGTACGAGATCATGCGGTTTTTGCGGTGTTAAAACCGGTCGGCCAGAAACGGTTGATTGGGATGAACCGGAAAAGGTAGCGCGTTCGATTAAGTTAATGAACATCAAGCACGCGGTTTTAACCAGTGTCGATCGCGACGATTTAAAAGACGGCGGCTCTATCATTTGGGCCGAAACAGTTCAGGCTGTTCGCCGTATGAATTTGGAAACGACGATGGAAACATTGATTCCCGATTTTCAAGGAATTGAAAGAAACATTGATCGTATTATCGAAGTACATCCGGAGGTGGTTTCTCACAATATGGAAACCGTACGTCGATTGACTCGTGAAGTACGTATCCAAGCAAAATACGACCGTAGTTTAGAAGTATTACGTTATTTAAAGGCCAGCGGTATCAACAGAACTAAATCTGGAATCATGTTGGGCTTAGGTGAGACAGAAGCGGAAGTAATACAGACGATGAACGATTTGAGAAGTGTTAATTTAGATGTATTAACCATTGGGCAATATTTACAACCAAGTAAAAAACACTTACCGGTAAAACAATTTATTACTCCCGACCAATTCAAAAAATACGAAGAAATCGGTTTAGACTTAGGCTTTAGACATGTGGAAAGCGGTGCTTTGGTACGCTCCTCTTACAAGGCTCAAAAACACCTTTTATAATCTCACGGGTCGCTTGTAAAAGCGGCCTTGTTTTTTTAGTTTGTTATGCAAAAAACACATATCGCCATAAACGGTTTTGGCCGTATCGGAAGAACTCTTTTCAGACTTTTACGCCAACATCCTTCCATTGAAGTTGTTGCAGTTAATGATTTAGCTGATATACACACGATGGCTCACCTATTAAAGTACGACAGTATACACGGCATACTACCAGAAAAAGTTAGTCATGATGAACATCATCTTATAGTAGGCTCCGATAGTATCCCCTATCTTCAGCAGTCTGAAATCGAAAATATTGATTGGAAAGTACTCAACGTGGATTTTGTAATTGAAGCTACGGGAAAACGTAAAACCCATGCCGCATTAGAACCGCATTTAAAGCAAGGGGCTAAACGGGTCATCCTTTCCGTACCTCCCGAAGACAACAGCATTAAAACCGTTGTATTAGGAGTCAATGAAGACATATTAGACGGCAACGAACTGATTATTTCTAATGCGAGCTGCACAACCAACAATGCTGCTCCGATGATTAAAGTTCTCAAAGAACTGTGCGGTATCGAACAAGCGTATATCACGACCATACATTCCTATACTACGGACCAAAGTTTACACGACCAACCTCATAAAGATTTAAGACGTGCCAGAGGGGCCGCGCAATCTATAGTACCCACTACTACCGGTGCCGCGAAAGCATTAACTAAAATTTTCCCAGAATACGATGGTAAAATTGGCGGTGGAGGTATTCGAGTTCCCGTACCGGATGGCTCGTTAACCGATATCACTTGTATAGTGAAACAACAAGTAACTATAGAGGAGATCAATGCTGCCTTTAAAAAAGCTTCCGAAACCACCTTAAAAGGTATTTTGGATTATACCGAAGATCCGATCGTTTCTGTGGATATTATCGGTAATACCCATTCTTGTCTGTTTGATGCGCAGTTGACTTCGGCTTTGGATAAAATGGTAAAAGTTGTAGGATGGTACGATAATGAAGTGGGGTATTCCTCGAGAATTATTGATTTAATCAAACATTTGTCCTAAGTCGTTGATCAGCGGATTCGTAGCGGGACAAATGCACACGAATCCGTATATTCTTCTGATTACGAAAATATTTTAAAGCAGATACGTCTATATCTGCAAATAGACAAAAAACCTACATTCCTAAAATCAATTCTCTAATCAATTTTCGGGCATGAGGTTCTGCGCTTTGTACGGCTTTCAATACCTCTTCATGACTCAGTTGCGTAATGCCTGTTTCATCGCCCATATCGGAGATAATAGAAATCCCAAAACACTCCATATCCATATGTCTGGCTACAATAACTTCAGAAACGGTTGACATACCTACGCAATCACCGCCTAAAATGC
The DNA here is from genome assembly GCA_040393465.1 of Flavobacterium sp. GTDB lineage: Bacteria > Bacteroidota > Bacteroidia > Flavobacteriales > Flavobacteriaceae > Flavobacterium. The sequence continues at coordinate 3,033 of JBEBUC010000023.1, forward strand.
GCACCATTTTATATTCGGCTAAGGTTTCAAATGTTGGTCCTTGCAATCCAAAATACACTCCTTCCTTTAAATCAATTTGATGTTGTTTAGCTATTTCTCTAGCTTTAGTAACCAAATTCGGGTTATAGGCATGATGCATATTTAAGAATCGCGGCCCCATGCGCTCGTCATTTTTACCACGTAAGGGATGTTCGGGCATAAAATTGATATGATCCAAAATCATCATCACATCACCCACTTTAAAATTGGGATTTACACCTCCTGAAGCATTGGACACAATCAACTTATCTGCCCCCAAATATTTCATCACGCGAATGGGAAAGGTAACTTGCTCTAAATCGTAACCTTCGTAATAATGAAAACGACCTTGCATAGCCATGACCTTTTTAGTACCGATAGTTCCCAAAATCAATTTTCCTTGATGTCCTTCCACCGTTGAGGTAGGAAAATTGGGAATCTCCGAATACGGTATGCTGTGTTCTATATTTATTTCCTTAGTAAAATTACCTAAACCCGAACCCAATACAATCCCTATTTCAGGTTGAAAACCGGTTTTCTCTTTAAGATATTGAACTGTTTCTTGAATTTTGCTCCACATAGTTTAATAGGATTTGATCAAACGCCGCGGCCTTATTTACAAACGCCGTTTGAATGGGTAAATAATATAATTGATCAGGAGGCAATACCCCTTGCAGTCTCATATAGTCTTTTTCTGTGGTAATAATTTTTCTACCTGCTGCAGTTTTTAATATCAATTCCAAATCGCGTTCTGAAAAAGCATGATGATCCGGATAGGTTAAACACGGTGTTTTAGTTGTTTTTAAATACTCAAAAAAACTTTTGGGTTTAGCGATACCTGCAACCAAAACCACCTGATCTCTATCTATTAAAGATAGCGCTAATTTTTCTGTTTTTGAAAAAATTTCAACTGCAAATTCTATATATGTAAAAAATAAGTGTTGATTCTGATTCAATTGCAAACGCTGGGCAATTGCATTTTGTTCGGAGCTGCTGATGGCTTTAGGGCATTTGGTGACCACAACCACTTGAGCGCGTTGGGCCCCTTTTCTTCCCTCGCGTAAATTGCCCGTTGGCAACATCCAATCGTCGCTGTACAACTCGGAATAGGTAGTTAACAAAATATTCATATTTGCCTTTACAGGCAAATGCTGAAAGGCATCGTCGAGCACAATCAATTCTAGATGAGGTTTTCTCGATTGCAATGCTTCCACTCCATGAACGCGATCGGCATCAACAGCAACGCTGATTGAAGGGAATTTTTGGTAATACTGAAAGGGCTCGTCGCCAATATCCTCCATTTTGGTCTGTTTGTCTGCCAAGATAAATCCCTTAGTCGTTCTTTTATATCCGCGACTTAAGGTTGCCATTTGATATTTGACCGACAGCAATCGAATTAAATACTCCACCATTGGTGTTTTGCCCGTTCCGCCCACACTAAGATTACCAACAACAATTAATGGAATGGAAAACGTATGTCTTTTAAGGATTTGATGCTGATACAACATATTTCTGATGCTCGTAATCCAACCGTAAAGAATGGAAAAGGGAAATAGTATTTTTCGGATTAAGTTCATCTATAGCTAATATATTTATGAAGAGACCTAAATGCAAGGTATGTTCACCTTAGCCATTTAAGCGCTTAAATGGTATTACCCGCAGGCAAATAAGCATTGTTTACAACAAACGCTTTGTTCTTGACAATTTCGTATGACGAAAGTAGCATTTTTTTTTATCTTTGAGAAATATCTCACTTGAGAAACCAACGTTTTATATTACTATAATGAAAATCAAACAAATTATCGACATACTCGAAGAAATGGCTCCTTTGTCCTATGCAGAAGACTTTGACAATGTAGGTTTATTAGTAGGAACTCCACAACAAGACATCAGCGGCATCTTAGTATGTCACGATGCTTTGGAAACCGTAATCGACGAAGCTTTAGAAAAAAATTGTAATTTAATCGTCTGCTTTCATCCCATTTTATTTTCTGGCTTAAAGAAAATTACGGGAAAAAACTACGTCGAACGTGCGGTAATTAAAGCCATTCGGAACGACATTGCTATTTATGCCGTACATACCGCCTTAGACAACCATAAAGAAGGCGTAAATAAAATTTTCTGCGAAGCTTTGGGTCTGACTAATACTAAAATATTATTACCTAAAACGGGATACATTAAAAAACTGATTACCTACGCCCCTTTACCCGAAACGGAATCCATAAAACAAGCACTTTTTAACGCGGGTGGTGGTTCTATCGGTAATTACGAATCTTGCAGTTTTGTATCGACTGGAACGGGCAGTTTTAAAGGAAACGAAGCCAGCAATCCAAACTTAGGCGAAAAACACCAACTGCAAAACATAGGAGAGTCTAAAATTGAAGTGACTTATGAAAAACATCTGGAGCATAAAATTCTCAAAGCCTTATTTGCACAACATCCGTATGAAGAGGTCGCTTATGAAATCTATACATTAGAGAACAGTTACCAACACATCGGTATGGGTATGATCGGAGAATTGGAAAGGGAAATGGATGAAAAGACGTTTTTAGAACACGTTAAGATTAGAACGCAGACCGGCGGAATCCGTCATAGTCTATTTTTAAATCGTCCAATTAAGCGTGTTGCTGTACTTGGAGGATCGGGAAGTTTTGCTATAAAAGCAGCAATTCAACAAGGAGCAGATGCATTTATTACTGCCGATTTAAAATACCATCAATTTTACGAGGCTGAGAATCAAATACTTTTGGCCGATATTGGCCATTTTGAGAGTGAACGTTATACAAAAAACTATATAGTTGATTATCTTACGAAAAAAATCCCTAATTTTGCAATTATTTTATCGAGTATAAATACAAATCCAGTTAACTACTTATAGATATGACAAAGAAAAAAGAATTAACCGTTGAGGAGAAATTAAGAGCGCTATTCGATTTGCAATTAATTGACTCTAGAATTGACGAAATCAAAAATATGAGAGGGGAATTGCCTCTAGAAGTAGAAGATTTAAAAGATGAAGTTGCTGGATTAAGCAAGCGCTCAGAAAAACTACAATCCGATTTAAGCAACATCGAAACTGGAATCAAAGAAAAGAAAACTTCAATTGACAATTTCAAAGATTCAATAAAGAGATATACCGAACAACAAAAAGACGTTCGTAACAATAGAGAATTTAACTCTTTGACTAAAGAGATTGAATTTCAAAACCTAGAGATTGAGCTTGCTGAAAAGCACATCAAAGAGATGAAAGCCAGTATCGAATTTAAAAAAACCAATGTTACAGAAACTTTAGAGCGTTTAGGTGCCAAACAAACACACTTAGAGCACAAAGAATCAGAATTGAACAGCATTATGGCTGAAACAGAACGCGAAGAGAAATTACTTTTAGAGAAATCTATTGAATTTCAAGAAAACATCGAAGAGCGTTTGTTGCTAGCCTATACTAGAATCCGTAATGGTGTACGCAATGGTTTGGCTGTAGTATCTATCGAAAGAGGAGCTTCGGGTGGATCATACTTTACAATTCCTCCACAAATTCAAATGGAAATTGCTGGACGTAAAAAAATCATTACCGACGAGCACAGTGGTCGTATTTTAGTTGACAGTGTTCTCGCTGAAGAAGAAAGAGAAAAAATTGAAGCTATTATCGCAAAAATATAATTAAATTAAGCCTCTATTTTAGAGGCTTTTTTTATGAAAACATTTTTTAAGAAAATCACCGATATTAGCGTTTCTAAAACCGTTGGTTTTTTTCTAAACCTGCTGTATTTTTTTAACGCTAAAAAGAGTACTGCTATTGCGTATACCCTTTTTTCTACCCCACAATCTGGTCGATTGACAAGCGCTACATTACCCGATTTTCTACAAGATGCCAAATTAGATCGATTGCTATTCAAACAACATCAGATACAAACCTACCGTTGGAAAGGTAATGGTCCAACCATATTATTGGTTCACGGCTGGCAAAGCAATTCGAGTCGTTGGCAACAGCTGATCGAATTCCTCAAACAATCGGACTTCAACCTCATTACTTTAGATGCTCCTGCCCAAGGACTCAGTAACGGCACGGAGTTTAGTCCGCCGATTTACGCATCCTTTATCGATATTGTCTTAAGGAAATACCGCCCAAAGATACTCATATCGCATTCACTAGGCTCATTTACCTCTTTATATCAACTCACCCAAAAAAACTATCCTGATTTAGAAAAAAACATAATTTTGGCCTGCCCCAACGCCTTTAAGAGCATCGTGACCAACTACCAAAACCTCATGTCCTTTTCGAATCAAAATTACCGCAATCTAGTTCGACGCATGGAAAACCAAATCAATATGCCGTTGGAAGAATACAACAGTGAACGTTTTATGCAAAAAATAGCTTTGCCCACTTTAATCATACACGATAAAAGCGACGAGACCATCCCTTTTTCAGAAGCCTTATCCATTTTAAAGGCCTCCTCTAGCGCCTCGCTGCTGGTCACTGAAAACCTCGGACATAGCCTGCAACACCTTAAAGTATATCAAGGCATCGCACATTTTATTAATTCCAAAACCGCACTTATCGATAAGGTTTAAAAAAGTTTGCCTAAAATCCAGTTTAAAATAGTTATTTTTGCAGTATGGAAATGGAAAACAAATTCACACGGTTAAACAAATACCTATCAGAAGTAGGTTATTGCTCGCGCAGAGAAGCTGATCGACTGATTGAACAAGGTGTAATCACCGTTAACGGAGTGTTGCCAGAAATGGGTATGAAAGTATGTGCCGAAGACGAAATTATCGTAGGTGGCAAGCGCATTCAAGAATCGGGAGACAAACCGATTTATTTGGCGTTTAACAAACCCGTAGGTATTGAATGTACCACCAATCAGACCGTTAGACACAACATCGTCGATTACATCAAGTATCCCAAGAGAATTTTTCCTGTGGGCCGTTTGGATAAAGCTAGTGAAGGCTTGATTTTCATGACTAATGATGGTGATATTGTAAACAAGATTTTACGCCAAAAAAACAACCATGAAAAAGAATATATAGTAACGGTTGACCAACCAATTACAGAAGAGTTTATCACAAGAATGAGTCGCGGTATTCCCATTTTAGACACCATTACCAAACCCTGTCGAGTAGAACAAGTGAGTAAATTCGTTTTCCGTATGTTCTTGACACAAGGTTTAAATCGGCAAATTCGTCGTATGTGCGACTATTTAGATTACGAAGTTATCGCATTAAAACGCGTTCGAATTATCAATATATCACTAGATGTACCAGTAGGTCAATATAGAGACATTACTGTCGAAGAACTAGCGGAATTAAACCGATTGCTGGAACCGTCGCTTAAAACGGAAGAGGCGAGTTTAGATACCGCCCTTCCAACTGAAGAATCGGACAATCAAACAGCGAAACCACGCAAAAAATTTGACCGTGAAAAAACGACTTTTAGAGATCGTGATCGCGCACCTAAAAACGAACGAAGGTCTTCTAGAAGAGGAAATTAGTAGTTTTCTAAATCATTATGAATACAGCTCCTTTTTGTTAAACAAAAAGGAGCTTTTTTGTTCCTTAAATTTAGCTGCGACCCCATTTTCACAGTTCTCATAAACAAGCAAAGCGGTATCAGAGGCCGTACACAGACGCCATTTCTTATTTACAACCAGCAGTTCCCATAGCAAATCGCCTTTTCTTTCAGATAATTAAAAATATTTTATTCTCAAAAAAAAAAGAAATATTATTCAGTATATAAAAATGTCTCTAAATTTTTCAGGAGTCTACTTTTTATTTTTAAGAAAAAATTCAATAAATCGATAACAATACCTCTTTATATCTTGTTAAAAAATGCCAACTTAATTTTTTTTGCGCAAAATATTATGATACTTTTGATTTGTTTTAATTAAGTCTAAATAAAATCAATTAAAAATGAAGTACGCTATTCACTACTGTATACTGGTTTTAACTGCTACCAGTATACAAGCACAAAATCAGGCACAAGATTCTATAAGTATCAAAAAGAACAGCAGTATTCTCAACGAAATCACCATCACAGGTTCGGGTTATGAACAAAAAATAAAAAATACCCCTGCCACGATATCGGTAATAACTCAAAAGGAGATTCAAAAGAAAGCGTATCGCGATATCACTGACGCACTAAAAGATGTACCCGGTGTTATGATTACTGGCGGAGGTAGTACTTCTGATATTTCCATACGTGGAGCTAATCCCAGTTACACCCTAATCATGATTGACGGTAAGAGAGTAAATTCAAGAGAAACACGCCCGAATTCGGACAATTCGGGTATCGAACAAGGCTGGATGCCTCCCATTTCTAGTATTAAGCGAATTGAAGTCATTAAAGGACCTATGTCGTCGCTCTATGGGTCAGACGCTATGGGAGGTGTTATCAACATCATCACTCATAAATCTTCTCATACGGGTTGGTATGGGTCTTTAGCTTCCGATATAACCGTACAAGCAAACGATGAATCTGGAAATATATACCAAGCTAGTGCCCATGTATCAGGTCCAATTATTGCAGGTATCTTGGGAGTAAAAGCCAGCGGATTATACTCCCAAAGAGATGAAGATAAAATCCTAGGCGGATACAACGAACAAAAAATGAAGAACGGCAGTTTGGAATTTAATGGACAATTGACCAAGACTGACAACCTTACTTTAGGCTATAATTACAGTCGCCAAGATCGCATCAGCACTCCAGGACTATCTGCCTCAGAAAAAAGCAACCCAAGCATCAGTAACTACGAACGCGATAGTTGGGCACTGACACATGAAGGAGATTACAGCAAGGCCAAAACACTGAACTACATTCAGATGGATCAATCCAAAAATCCGGGTCGCGAAATGACATACAAAAGTCTCATCATAAATTCCAACACCAATTTTAGTTTATACAAACACCGCATCACTATTGGTGGCGAATTTAGACAAGAAAAGCTCGTTGATTTCGGAAATCAATTCACTACCCCAACCGGGCCACTAAGTCAATTGGATCGTTGGAATTTATCTCTTTTTGTTGAGGGAAATTGGAATGTGTTGCCCGATTTTAACGTAGTAACAGCAGGCCGTTTCGAAAAAGACGAAAACTATGGAACACGAATAACACCCAGAGGGTATTTAATCTGGAATATCAACGAGCAATTTACGTTAAAAGGCGGAGTTGCCTCTGGCTATAAGGCACCTGGATTACGACAAAGCAGTGCCGCTTGGGGACAAATCACCGGTGGTGGAGCACAACCCGTACCCGGCGTGATTATCGGCAATTCGGACTTAAAACCCGAAACATCTTTTAATCAAGAAATCACAGCCATGTGGGAAAACGGCAAAGGACTATCGACTAGTGTTACCTTCTACCATACCCGATTTTACGACAAACTATCCACCTTTCGTATCGATGCTAAAAACGCAGCAGAACACGGTAATAAATACGCTGTGCTACCTGATGGAAATTTGGAATTTCAAGGACAACCGTACCGTTTTATCGAAGAACGTATCAATTTAGAAGGAGCAAAAATGTTGGGAATGGAATTGACTCTCAACTGGAATTTTACCTCGGATTTTAGAATCAAAAATGCCTATACTTTTACACAAAGTGAAATAACCTCTGGAGATGGAAAGGGATATGCTGTTCTCAATTCACCAAAACACATCATTATTTCGACCTTAGAATGGGATCCTTCCAAAATTGTACAATTGTGGACGCGTATGAATTTCCAAGATAAAACTCCCGTTTCTTGGGGCAGATCTAGTGCGAATAACACCGTACCGAGTTATGTATTAGTAGACCTGGGTAGTGTGTGGAAAGTAACCAAACAGCTTTCCATTACAGCAGGTGCCTATAATCTACTTAACAAGGAGATTACCCGAGAAGATCACACCTTTAGACTAGACGGCAGAAGGTATCAGATGGGCGCCCTCTTTCATTTTTAAAAACAACTGATGACGTTATCACCTCATGTCAAACTTTAGGTTAGACATGAGGTTGTTTTTTAAGAAAAGTTAATCTTATTCCACATAATCTACGTTTGTTACGATAGAAATACCTTCCTTAATCTATATAGCGTCCTTTATGGTAATTGAACAATAGGTACAAAAAAAAACACCATTACTGTACAATCTCAATGCCTACAAAGCCGAACTAGTCTAAATAAAAGCCTTTATTTAGACATAATCCGTCCTTTTGATTCCAAAACACGACACCTTCCTGTCCTTTTCTAACCATAACTTTAACAAAATAATAATTATTCATCAATTTTAAATTGACAAATAAACATAAATATCAGTTTTATCATAAAGAAATAGAAACAATTACATTTTTTACAATCCATCCTATTCATATTGATTAAATATAATAAAAATAGCTATTTTTGTAACTGTTTAAATTAAGTCTAAATAAATAATTGCTATGAAAGCTGTATTAACTTTTTTAATGTTGTTTTCTTTAAGTTTTGGTTATGCCCAAAATTCGAAGTTAAAAGGTCGTGTTAACGACGAGAATAATAAACCCGTTGCATTTGCGACAGTTTTTATTGAGTCTGCCAAACAATCCACTCAAACCAATGAGCGCGGAGAGTATACTTTAAGAAACCTTAAACCCGGCGTACAGATCATTAAAATACAATTGATTGGTTATGTGAGTATTGCACAAAACGTGACCGTAACAAAGGACGACCAAAATATCAATTTCAGCTTAAAAAATTCGGACAACGAATTAAATACTATTGAGCTTTTCACCAACGATAATAAAAATCAGCGAAAAGTACAGAATTTAACGCGCTTACCGTTAAAAATAAAAGATCAGGTTCAATCGATCAGCATCGTATCCGATGCGATAATTAAGGAACAAGGAGCCTTGACAATTACCGATGCAGCGAAAAACGTAGCGGGTGTAACCATGTTCAGCAGTTATGGTGGTGTAAAGGAAAGTATGACTATCCGTGGATTCAGAGGAACTCCGGTTTTAAGAAACGGTGTGATGATGGATTCTGATTTTAGAACCGCATCTGCTGTTACAGATATGCAAGGTGTTGAAAGTGTACAAGTAATTCGTGGATCTGCTGCTGTAGGTCAAGGTTTTGGCGATGGACTAGGAAGTGCTGGTGGTGTGATTAACGTAGTTACTAAAACCCCTAATTTCCGCAATCAAACCGAAGTGGGTTTTAGAGGTGGAAGCTGGAATCAGATTCGTCCGACAGTAGATTTTGAACAAATTTTAGACAAAAAAGAAACGGTTTCCCTACGTGTAAACGCTGCATATGAAAAAGCTGACGGTTTTAGAGTAAATACCGAAAAAGAAAAAATTTATTTTAATCCTTCTCTTGAATGGAAAATAGACAACAAAAGTACTTTAAACGTAGAAATGGATTATTTGGGTGCATCCGTTACTCCAGATAGAGGAACCATTAATTTAGGTGAAATTGACGTAAATAAATTATATGAAATGCCTCATAACAAGTTTTTAGGTTTTAAAAGCGATCGAAACAATGTAGATGCTTTTAACTATTCTGCTCGTTTTCAGAGAGAATTAACCGACAACCTAAGCTTGCGTATTGCTTCGATGAACTCCATTAGCAAAACCGATAATGAAGCTTCTACTATTAGCGGATTTAGCGCCAAAGTTGGAGACCCGTTTATTAGACAACGTGGATTGGCTAAAACATTTACGAACGACAAAAATTCCGTACTCCAAATTGATTTAGTTGGAAAAGACATACAAACTGGTGTATTAAAACACACTTTTCAAGTGGGATTTGACTACAGACAAAACACCCTTATAACTGAAGCATTTGGAACGTTCAATGCTAATAGAAAAGACAATTCAGAAGCGAACAATTCGGTTGATGAAATTAATGTTTCTGGACCAATCTCCAATGACTTACCTGACGGATATTATTTTGTAGGAAAAGGAAGCATAACAACGAATACACCAACAATCGGTGTAATGGCACAAGACTTTATTGAAATCACACCTTATATCAAAGCGATGTTAGGACTTAGATACAGTCGTCTAAACGGCAATACAAACAAAGACAAAACGTCAGATGCTTGGGATCCTTTATACGGATTAATCCTATCACCTACCAAAAACATCAATGTATTCGGATCATACACAACAACTAGCAGCAACCGTAGTTCTAACAACAAATTGGAAGAAGGAGGTACTGTAGGAACTTCTAAAACCAAACAAATCGAATTCGGATTTAAATCGGATTGGATGAATGAGCGATTAGGCTTTAACTTTACGTATTTTATCCTTAACAATGAAAACTTAGCTGCACAAGTTTACAAAAACGGTGTTCCTGAATCAACTTATATTTTAGCAGGAGATTTAAAGAGAACTGGTTTTGAAGTAGATATTACAGGTAAAATTACCAACGACTTACAAGTGATTTTAGGATATGCTTATTTAGATGCTCAATACAAAAACAGTCCTGCTTATGTTGAGGGTTCTGCTCCGTCTAACGCAGCCAAACACACGGTAAACGCTTGGGCAAATTACCAAGTTTCACAAGGAACTCTTAAAGGATTAGGTATCGGTTTTGGAGCTTATTACATCGGAGAACGACCGGTAAACGAATATTCTATGGTAACAGATAGTCATGGTACTAAACCGGGAATCAAACCTTTTGATATGCCTTCTTATATTACCCTTAATGCTCAAGTTAGCTACACTTATAAAAATGCTACTTTACGCGTATTCGGAAATAACTTAGGTGAAGCCTTGGGATACACTTCTTACTTTAGAGGAGGTTATATCAACGAAATCGACCCAAGAAATTTTGCGGCTCAATTGACTTATAAATTCTAATTTATAAAGTAAAGCAAACGTTTATATATACGGGTTCTTTTATAAAAAAAACTTTATTTCAATTAAACCTCCCAATCTTGGGAGGTTTTTTTATTAGTAACTGTCCCAAATCTTCCAACTGTTTTGCGATTCTCAGATTTATAAATTAAAAATAGTTTTATATCTTTCAGTGCATGACTATATTTGCAACCTGCTTAACTGTTTTTTTCACTACAACGATTTACTTATACTAAAAGATACTCATGAGCCTAATTAAAAATTTGCTAACAAGAAAAGATTATAATGCCGCCGCCGCACCTAGTGAATTAAAGAAAGTTTTGGGCTTGGGTGATATTGTTTTTCTCGGGATTGCTTCGATCATCGGTGCTGGAAGTTTTAGCAGTTTGGGCGAAGCGATTTTTACCGGAGGTCCTGGAGTTATTTTTCTCTATATCATCTGTGGCTTTGCGTGTTGTTTTACCGCCATGTGTTATGCCGAGTTTGCCAGTAGGATTCCTACGGCAGGTAGTGCGTACACATACGCTTATGCTTCTTTTGGAGAACTGGTCGCATGGATTATCGGTTGGACTTTAATCATGGAGTACAGTTTTGGAAACGTATTTGTATCGTTCTCTTGGTCAAATTATTTTACGTCCTTGATGAAGAACCTCGGTATTCACATACCCGAATTTTTATCGACGAGCTACTTTGAAGCTAAAAAAGGTATTTTAAGCGGCACCCTAAACGAGCGGCTTATCAATGCCTGGGAACACGCACCTATGTTGGGAAATCTCAAAATAATCGTCGATGTCCCCGCCCTCTGTATCAACCTATTTATCACTTATGTTTGTTATATCGGGATTAAGGAAAGTCGCAATCTAAACAATGTTTTTGTTTTGATTAAACTCATCGCCATAGTGCTCATTATCATAGTGGGTTCTTTTTATATCGACCTTTCTAATTGGACACCGTTAAATGCCGAAACCAATGTGCGCTCGATGATGCCCAACGGTTTTTCAGGGGTCATGGCCGCCGTGAGTGGGGTTTTCTTTGCTTATGTAGGTTTTGATGCCCTAAGCGTGCTTTCAGAAGAATGTAAAGACCCCAAACGCGATCTTCCACGTGCCATGATGATAACCTTAGTAGTCTGTACTACCGTTTATGTGCTACTGGTATTGGTATTGACGGGTATGGTTGATTACCGTGCTTTTGACGGTATTGGCGACCCCCTATCTTTTATCTTTAACAGCAGTAACGCCAATTTAATTTGGATGGAATTTATTATTTCCATCGTTGGAGTTATCGCCATAACCACCGTTTTACTCGTTTATCAGATGGGCCAACCGCGTATTTGGTACGTGATGAGTAAAGATGGTTTATTACCAAAGAAATTCCAAACCATACACCCCAAATACAAAACCCCGTCTTTTGCCACTATAATTACCGGTATCATCGTAGCGATACCCATATTCTTTACAGAAAAATCATTTATCCTCGACTTTACCAGTATCGGTACTATCTTTGCTTTTTGCATCGTCTGCGGAGGAATCTTGTTTTATCCACAACCCAAAAAGGAAAAAGGCCAATTCAAAATTCCTTTTGTCAATGCCAAATACGTTTTTCCGTGGCTTTGTATCCTCGCTATAGCGACTTTCTATTATTTATATCCCGAATTTTTTAAAACCATCTTGCAATGGGGTGATCCCAAAGAAGGGGAGTTTAGACTTTCGATGAGCATCTATTTAGTGATTTTGTTCGGACTTGCTTTATTGACTTTTTTCAAAAAACTATCACTTATACCGCTGTTGGGTCTCGCCTCTTGTATGTATTTACTAACAGGAATGACACACAACAACTGGTTTTGGTTTTTAGTTTGGTTTGCGATTGGTATGGTCGTTTATATCTTTTATGGTTATAAACACAGCGGACTTCGCAAAGCCAATAGCGTTTCTGCTGAGGAAACTCCATCTTAAAAACCACATTTGCGGAAAACCCCTATATTCAAAATCCCCGATTTTACCCATGGTAAAATCGGGGATTTTCTATTGTAAAACTCGAGTACTAGTCCTTCGTTTCAGCTGTAGTATCCACTTGCTTTGGAGTCGTAGAAACCGCCTTATTGTCTTCGTTTTTTTCTAGAAATTTACTTAACGGTATGCATTGATAATACAAACCACGCGACAATAGCGATCCGCACTGTTCTGCAGCGATGCGTTGAATGAGGCGATCCATTTCATAGCCGCGACTGGGTTGCTTATCGAGATAGTCCAATAGTAAATATTCATTACCTCTACTAATTCGAGAAAGGTAACTCCAGTCCACTTTGTCCTGCGATAAATTATAAAGTGTAATCAGTCCGCTCCAATTAAAACTTCCACAAATCAACAAGGTGACAAACAAAACCGCACTCATGCGATTGATCAAATAAAAATTCGTTTTTTGAAGTTTGATTTTTCTTCTTGTAAAAAAAAGCCCGGCGATACATAAAAACAAAAACACAAAAACACCTAAGCGTTTATAGGTTAACCCCATTTCCATAACATAGTCTATGTTTTTAATCAAAGTACTTCCTATCACAATCACATTCAAAACAATCCAAGCATAAGCCAACTGCTTTAACCGTTTAGCCTTCGCATCAAAATTAAAATTTCCTTTAAAATAAAACAACAACAAACCAATAGCCATAACAATCGATAAAATTATGGAATTGACTCCCTGATGAGTTTGGGCACTGAGAGAATCTGCCGAGGTCGAATTAAAAAATTGTTCGTAATTATAGAACACCAAAAACACCACTAGAACCGAGTTTAGCAAAAGCAAAGTAATCTCTCCGCTGCGGCGTTGCAAATCAACATCAATTGGTGTAATCATACCATTTAGCCTTTCGCGTTTTTCTTCTGAAAAAGTATTTTTCCAATTTTTATTATAATTCTGAACCGTCTCCAAAATCCAACAGTTCCAATAAGCAAAAGAAATGCAAAGGCCTAAAACAATCGAAAACAACAAATCAAAAAAATTAAAATCAAATTCAAATGAACTAAAAAACATGGTTAAATAATCACTATTTACTACATAGATCACTACAAAACCACTTAAGAAAACCACAGGTACCAATACGTACATCAACAATTTTAGGGCATATTGACTTCTGTTTTTAAGCTCCCCTTCAACCCAATGCTCCTTGAGAAAAATTCGAAAAACAGTAGCAAATAGATTGACCAAAAAAACTCCTATACTAAAAAACCATTTCAGCTCCGGATCCGCAGCATAAATGCGCAACAACAGCAACGACATGGTTAAGGCCAAAAAACTAGTAAAATCCGGTATCCAAGCAAAAGATAAAACGGATATTAGTACCGCACTTATTAAAAATTTACCTTCTAAATTTCTATGTAAATGAGGAAATTTATTCCACGTTAAACCCAATAACCATACAGCAAAAATAGAAACATTGATACCTAAGTATTGGTCGTAAAATAAAAGGGTGAAAACCGCCGCCGACAAGCCGATCAAAAGTTGTTTTTTCATTTGTTTTTAAATTTAATTATTAAAAAGTACTTTGCACTTCAAAGTATATAGTTAAAAAAATAAGCCCGTTAAGGTCTCATTAATTTTTCCAAAGCGTCCAAATGCTTTTTAAACACTTGTTTACCCAAGGCCGTTGCTCTATATGAAGTTCGCGGTTTTTTACCGACGAACTCTTTTCTTATCTCTACATATTCCTTTTTCTCTAAGGCATTCGAATGACTTGCCAAATTACCATCGGTTACTTTTAAAAGTTGTTTCATTTCATTAAAATCCACCCACTCATTGACCATTAATACAGACAACATGCCGAGCCGAACCCTACTTTCAAAATCTTTATTTAAACCGTCGATAATACTCATCCTAATTGTATTTTTTGTAGAGGATAATGCCGTATAAAATATGTAATAATCCAAAACCAATAGCCCAAAACACCAAGCCCAAGCCCAAATTAAATAAGGCAAGCAGCCCCAAGCCCAATTCTAGAAGCCCCAAAATCTTAACATCGGAATAGGTGTATTTTTCAACATTAACCAAAGCCAAACCGTAAAATATCAACAAGGATGGCGCAATGAGTTCGAAGTGATTATTAAAGAGCAATGCACTGCAAAAAACAGCACCTACAACCAAAGGTACCCCCAAACTAAATATCATTTTCTTAGTCGTACTCGTCCAAATGGGAAGATCCAATCGACGACTTTTTTTAACGGTAAAATAAATACCAAACAAGACCGCTAAAACCAATACAGCAAGCGCCAAAACCAGCAATTGATACACCAAATGACTTTCATAGGTTTTACCACCTTTATCAAAATAGTTTAAACCCGATTGTAACATCAACCCATAGGCAGCAAATGCACCTATCAAGCCCAAACAACCCGCAACAACCCCCGATAAACCACTTAGCGATATAAATCGTGAAGAACGCTCCATCATCTCTCGGATATGCGTTAGGTCGTCTATAGTATTGTTCTTCATATAAAAATATAATTTAAAATTTCGACTTCTGTCTAAAACATCATTCTACTTTGAAATACAAAGTTATTTGAATTTTTTAAACCGGCAAGAATTTCAATCTTTTTTTAAAAAAAAAATGGGAATTAAATAATTCCCATTTTTTTCATGATAAAGGTGGCATTTTTATTTTTACAAATACCGTCGTGTATTTTATAATCAAAGAAGAGTTCATCGTCCTGCATTTCAACCTCAAAACATTTGTTCACCAATACCGCTGGATGGTTGTTGGTTATTTCACAAACCTCTAAGTCGTGCGTTGCAATCATTCCGAAAGTCTGATCTTTAATCAATTTTAATATAACGCCTATGGTTCCAGACTGTTTGTCGTCGGAGTTGGTTCCGCGCAAGATTTCATCTAACAGCACAAAACACGGTTGTTCTTTAACCGACTCCACAATCAATTTCAATCTTTTAACCTCTGCATAGAAATACGATTCGCTATCGCTTAGAGAGTCTTCCAACCGCATAGAGACGAAAATTGGCATCGGAAAGAAACTGGCTTTGGAGCTGCAAATGGGCGCACCTATTCCCGCCAATACCAAATTGATTCCAACGGTTCTCAGAAAAGTACTCTTTCCAGACATATTGGATCCTGTTAAGATAACAAAACGTTGATTCGAAAAATCAATATCATTAGTCACGCGTTTGGACGCGTTGATTAACGGATGTCCTAAGTCTTTAAAGTTCATCTTTGCCTCCGTATTCACAGTCGGAAAGCAATAACCTCTATTATTGTATGAATAATTAGCCAACGCGTTTAATGCTTCTATTTCGCCAATGGCATCTAACCATACTGGAACGAAACGAGCATGTTGTTTTTTCCATTTGAGTAAACCTTGTAAGACGTGAATATGATATTGGAAAAAACCGTTAAAAACGACCATCACAAAGATGTTAGCAATGGTATTTATCTTCTCAAAATAATCGGACAACTCTTTTAGTTCGCGGCTGGCTTTTCGATCACCGCTACTAAAAACCTCAATATAACGCTGTAACTTAGCGCCTTTAAATTCACTTTTTTCTATTTTTCTTATAATTGTACTGTAGTTGTTGATGGTTTCGTGTATTTTGTCTGCTCCAACGATTTCTTTCTGTATATCCCTCGTTTTCGAAGTAGCCAAAATCAAATTGACCGTAAAGAACAGCGAAACCAAATAGCCCCAAAACTGCTGCTCCAACAACCAAGTACCCAGAATGGATATCAATAAGAGGAGCGGCACCACAAACGACAAGATCGTACGCCAAGACGAAAGGGTTTCCGCAGTACTATTTGCCCACATTTTAATTCGATCGTATTCCGTACTTTGAATCGGAGCCATTTTTGATAAAGCACTAATATCTTGTCGCCACTCAATTTGAGTAGATAACTCTTTAACCGCTTCTTGATTTTCCAATATTTCCTTGGAAGACAAAACCCGATTTAGGAGGTTTGCCAATTGGAATTTACCGATATGGGAGCTGGTTCTATTTAGAAATTGAAACAGTGATTTGGCCCCAAATATATCTAAATCGTAGGTATACGGATGCTGCGCTTCTAAAAACTCCTTACCGTCGTCGAAAGGTGTCTTATGATCTTTTAAAAAGGCTATTTCTTCTTCATTAAGTTCCATCAAGGCTTGTTGATAGCGCATTTTCCAAGACATAGCCGTATGAATCCGCATTAAGACAACAAAAAACACCACCAATGCAAACACTACCCACAAATAACTGCTTTGTTCGGTTCGCAAAAATTTATAAAAGCTGTATACAATTGCAATGACCACTACAAGTCTTAAGGTACCTATCAGTCGAAACTTTTTTCTCAATTGATAAAACTGTGCTGAAAACTGACTAAAAAATTTTTGATATAAATCCATGAATAATTTCTTGGTTAACAATTACAAATTACACCTAAAAAAAACCATCCTCAAAAAATTAAGGATGGTTTTTAAAATTAAATTTTAATACTTATTGTTTCATTAAAGCTCTTCTTTCTCTGGCTAAAAGTGTATTTTTCAATAACATTGAAATCGTCATGGGACCTACTCCTCCAGGTACTGGAGTTATAAAAGAGGCTTTTTTACTGACGTTTTCGAAATCGACATCACCCGTAATTCTATATCCTCGAGGCGCACTTTCGTCCGGAACACGGGTAATACCTACGTCGATAATAACCACATCGTCTTTAACCATTTCTGCTTTTAAGAAATTAGGAACTCCTAAGGCTGAAATGATAATATCTGCTTGAGAAGTAATCTGAGTAATGTTTTTCGTATGGCTATGTGTCAAAGTCACTGTTGAATTTCCGGGAAATCCCTTTCTTCCCATCAAGATACTCATCGGACGACCTACAATGTGGGAGCGACCAATAACAACGGTATGTTTACCTTGAGTATCTACGTTATAACGTTCCAATAATTCTAAAATCCCGAAGGGAGTTGCCGGAATAAAAGTAGTCATATCTAAAGCCATTTTTCCAAAATTCTCTGGATGAAAACCGTCGACATCTTTACTTGGATCTACAGCCATTAAAACTTTTTGGGTATCGATTTGCGGAGGCAAAGGCAATTGAATAATAAAACCGTCTATATCGTCGTTTTCATTCAATTCTTGAATTTTAGCCAACAGTTCGACCTCAGAAGTAGTTCCTGACATACGTACCATAGTAGATTCAAATCCAACGCGTTCACACGCCTTAACTTTACTTCCTACATAAGTTAAACTAGCTCCATCGTTTCCTACAATAACAGCGGCTAAATGAGGTACTTTTTCCCCTTTTTCCACCATTTTCAAAACTTCGGCTGCAATTTCATCTTTGATATCGTTAGATACCTTATTACCGTCTAGTAGTTGCATTGATATAAAATGTTATGTGTTGTTGTCTCAAAACAAATAAGGTTTAAACTTCTTGTTGAACCTTAAACCTTACTTGGTATATATTATTGCATTCCTTTTAAATTCCCCATCATTCTCATCAGATTTTTACCTTTAGCTCCTTGCATCATTTTCATCATTTTACTCATCTGATCAAATTGCTTTAGCAATTGATTGACTTGTTGAATATCTGTTCCCGATCCTTTGGCGATACGCGCTTTTCTCTTAGCATCTAACAATACGGGTTTGGTACGTTCTTCCGGAGTCATAGAATGGATAATGGCCTCGATGTGTTTAAAAGCATCGTCTTCGATATCCACATCTTTTAATGCTTTCCCCACACCCGGTATCATGCCAACCAAGTCCTTCATATTACCCATTTTCTTTACTTGTTGAATCTGAGAAAGGAAATCGTCAAAACCAAATTCGTTTTTAGCGATTTTCTTTTGGATTTTTCTCGCTTCCTCCTCATCGTATTGCGCTTGTGCGCGCTCTACTAAGGAAATAACGTCTCCCATACCCAAAATACGGTCGGCCATACGGTCTGGATAGAATACATCTATTGCATCCATCTTTTCTCCGGTACCAATAAACTTAATTGGTTTATTAACTACCGATTTAATCGAAATTGCAGCTCCCCCACGAGTATCTCCGTCTAATTTTGTAAGGATAACCCCATCAAAATTTAAACGGTCGTTAAATGCTTTTGCCGTGTTTACCGCATCTTGTCCCGTCATCGCATCTACAACAAACAAGGTTTCTTGCGGTTGGATGGCCTGATGTACGTTGGCGATTTCGGTCATCATTTGCTCATCAACAGCCAAACGTCCTGCCGTATCGACAATAACCACGTTAAAACCATTTGATTTCGCATATTTGATTGCATTCTGAGCAATCTCTACCGCATTTTTATTACCCTCCTCGGTATAGACTTCTACCCCGATTTGTTCTCCAACTACTTGCAGCTGATTAATCGCCGCTGGTCTGTAAATATCACAGGCTACCAACAACGGTTTCTTATTTTTCTTTGTCTTTAGAAAATTAGCTAATTTTCCCGAAAAAGTCGTTTTCCCCGACCCCTGTAAACCCGACATTAAAATAATCGAAGGCGAAGCCGACAGGTTAATTCCCGCAACATCACCACCCATCAATTCAATCAACTCGTCCTTAACGATTTTGATCATCAACTGGCCCGGTTGTAGGGTCGTCAATACATCTTGTCCTAAGGCTTTGTCCTTAACTCTACTGGTAAAGTCCTTGGCAATTTTAAAATTGACATCGGCATCCAATAATGCTCTACGCACTTCTTTTAAGGTATCGGCAACGTTTACTTCTGTAATTTTTCCGTGCCCTTTAAGTATATGAAAGGCTTTATCTAATTTATCACTTAAATTGTCAAACATGATTGTATCGTTTAATACTGAATCGACAAAGATAATATAAACTACTAAAGGCGCAAACGCCTAAATCATTAAAGTTTACGCTAAAATGATATTATTTTAGAATTTGTCTGTTTGTAGATTGGTCTATTCGCGGATTTGCATGGAAGCGCATTAGCTATATGAATAGCAGCCTAGTTACCCGCTCTCACCGGGGTTTTTTAATTTATAATTATGTCGTCCCAACGGGGTTTACCACAATGAAAACGATTTTATTCAAAATTGGTTGTATTTTTGTGGTTTATAAAACCGCAATATGACTTTTAATTCGTCTGATTCCGATTTAAAATGGGAGGCGTTCACTACGGATATTTCTACGATAGAATTACCAAAAAAATTCACCTTCCCCTTTTATTACGAACCCCATGCTGTAGCCAAAATAGCTGCTGCTGAACTTCAACAATTTCTAAGCAGCGAATGGGCG
Source organism: Flavobacterium sp. (assembly GCA_040393465.1). Classification (GTDB taxonomy): domain Bacteria; phylum Bacteroidota; class Bacteroidia; order Flavobacteriales; family Flavobacteriaceae; genus Flavobacterium. The sequence continues at coordinate 23,101 of JBEBUC010000023.1, forward strand.
CCTGAACTCGATACTTCAAAAAGTGAAGAGGAAGCGGTAATCGGAAAAATGTTTGGTGTACTCGTCGTTCGAAATACAGAGAATCAGCTGGGTTATTTAACGGCCTATTCGGGAAAACTGCCAAGTGGAAAATCGCAAGCGAGTTTTGTTCCTCCGGTATTTGACTTGTTTGGACCCGGTAGTTTTTTTCGCGAAGGAGAAAAGGAAATCAATGCCCTTAATTCTCAGATCGAAACCCTAGAACAAGATCCGCATTTTTTAGAATTAAAACACGAATATGTCGTGTTGGAGCAACAGGCAAAACAATCGGTTTTATCAAAAAAGGAAGTTCTAAAAAAACTTAAAAGTGAACGTAAAAAACAACGCGCGCTTCTTGAAACTTCTGCAGATCCGGTTTTATACCAGCAATACAATGCAGACTTAATCAAACAAAGCTTAAGAGACAAACATGAATTAAACGTTTTAATTGAACAGTGGAAAATTCGATTGGACAAGCATTTTACCGCTTTAAATACGTTTGAAAATCTCATATGTAAATTAAGGGATTTTCGAAAAAACAAATCCAATGTTTTACAACGTCGTTTATTTGATCAATATCAATTTTTAAATGCCCGTGGTGAGCGCAAAGATGTCCAAACAATTTTTAAAGAAACGGCACTGTTACAACCTCCTGCCGCAGCTGGTGATTGTGCTGCTCCACGTTTATTACAATACGCCTTTCAAAATCATTTAGAGCCTGTAGCACTGGCCGAATTTTGGTGGGGTCCCTCTCCGAAATCCGAAATCCGCAAACACGGTTACTTTTACCCGGCTTGCCGCGGCAAGTGCGAACCGATTTTAAATCATATGCTTCAGGGTTTAAACGTTGACGACAATCCTTTACTCGTTAATCCGGCTTTAGGTGTAGACTTAGAAATCGTCTATGAAGATAGCGATATGGTAGTGATCAACAAACCAGCAGAGTTTTTGTCGGTACCTGGAATATACATACAGGATTCGGTTTACCAACGCATGAAAGACCGTTACCCCAAAGCAACGGGTCCGCTAATTGTTCACCGTTTAGACATGTCCACTTCAGGCATCTTAGTTATCGCTAAAACCAAAGAAGCACACCGACATTTACAAGCTCAATTTATCAATCGAAGCGTAAAAAAACGCTATGTAGCCTTATTAAACGGTTCACTAACTGGCGAAAAGGGACTGATCGACCTGCCTTTGCGCGTCGATCTTGATGACCGCCCGCGCCAACTTGTCTGTTATGAATATGGCAAACCCGCCCAGACCCAATGGCAGCTTATCGAACAACGCGAACAACAATCATTAGTATATTTTTGGCCTATAACGGGTAGAACACACCAATTACGCGTACATGCAGCACACCATTTAGGATTGGGGTGTGCCATAATTGGCGACGATTTATACGGTCAAAAATCCGAGCGTTTATTTTTACATGCCGAATCTCTAGAATTGATACATCCCGGCAACTTACAAAAAATGATATTCGAAGCAAAACATCCCTTTTAGCGTAACTTTAAACCCTATAATGCTGTTTATAAATAATAATTATATGTGTTTTTATATGATTTAACTTATTTTTGCATTAATTTTATGTTTAAAATTTTACTAATTTAAATTCCTATTTATGAACGAAGAAATTTACACAAATGATGCCGTAGCTGTAGGTGCAGCTGGAATTGGAGCAATCGGAGGTATTATTTACCTCGCGATAATCGTATTGATAGTCGCTGCCCAATGGAAAATTTTCGCTAAAGCTGGAAAACCGGGCTGGGCAGCTATAATACCGATATACAATATTATCGTTTTATTGGAAATTATCGGAAAACCGCTTTGGTGGATTTTCTTATTCCTAATTCCAGGGGTGAATATCGTATTTTTGATATGGACTTACAACCTACTTGGTAAGAGTTTTGGAAAAACAGAAGGTTTTACTGTGGGTATGCTACTACTACCTTTCATTTTTATACCGATTTTAGGTTTTGGAGATGCAAAATATAGTGGTCCTGCTGGTGCAGAGGGTAACAATCCTTCATCAACGGATCGCGTTTAAGTAAATTATATTTTATAAAAAAGCGATGGTTTTTTAATTAATTCCATCGCTTTTTTATTGTTACTTTACTTTTTCATTCAAGAAATTCCCCAATTTCTTTCCTGACATAGCATAAGATTCAGATATTATGGTATTTCTATGCATGGCCATACTTTTTCCCTTAGCTTTACTAATGGCTATAGTCAATAACTCCTTATTTTGATTATCCGTTTCCACAAAAACCATTCGAGTATTTAAAAGCGCAGCCGTCATACCCGGTACACCAGGATTTAACCATTCCGACTTAACAATCAACGTATACTTCGCTTTTAGATTTTTCGAAAATTTAAGCTTACTGGTCTTATTTATACTAGCAAAAAATTTATTCGGGAATTTTTCTTCCTTTTGTTCTTCCCACACTTTATAAAAATCTTCATTAGGATTCTTTTCCTTAACATCTTCAGCTCTCTTTTTAAGATATGCTGCTTCCGATATTTTTTTCTTACCCACGGTCAGGTTGGCATAATCAAAAACGACATTGATTTCTGTTTGACCGTTTAGGAAATCAAAACTTCCTGATTGTACTTTTTGAGCAAAGACAGTGGTAATCGTTGAAACGAACATCAACAGTAGCATGGTAATTTTCTTTTTCATTCGTATATTTTTTAAATTAATATTCTATAATACTTTAATACGATTGCTCGCACGAAGCTTGTCTATAATTCGGTTTCCAAGATATAAACAAAGACCGTGTCTATATGCAAGAAATTAAGTTAATTTACCTCGTAAAAAAAGTAAAGACTATTTAGATATTATATACACGCTTAATCAGTTGTTTTAAACTTATAGCGTTTCCTATAACCTTCTCCGCAACACGATTTCATAGGCTATTTGCAGTATACTGTTTGCACGTTATCCCCTCAAAAACACCGTACCAAATCACGAACTAAAACTGGAAGTAAATAAAAGGCTGCGGTCCTGCTGCAGCTGTAGCAAATACAATCCAAAATATAAATCCGAGAATGGCTGCTTTAAGTAGCATCGGTAATTTATCGAAAAGAGCCCGAACACCACCCATCCATTTCTTCGGAATAAAATGCCATACAAAACCTATAGCAATCAGTAAGAATACATTTTTATAGCTGATGATAATCGTTTGCCATTGTTCTAAATCCCAAGTTAGGTTTCCAATATTATAGATAACACTTAATGCTGTGTCAAAATCTTTTGCTCGAAAGAAAATCCAACAAAATGCGACAAAGTGAAAGGTTAATAGTACTGATATGACATTCCAGATACCCAAACTATTCACAACTCTAGTTCCCTTTTTGGACGGGAACAATTCGTCAATCGTTTTGTGTATAGCCAAAGCAATTCCGTGAAGGGCACCCCAGATGATAAAACGCATACTTGCTCCATGCCAAAGACCCCCTAACAACATAGTTGTAAATAGGTTGAAATTGGTAAATAATGTACGCTCTTTATTCTTTGATAATAATATCGTTAATACAAAAACGATCACCGAAGTTATTGCAATTCCCAAAGGAATGACGGTTTCTTCATAATAATAGATACCCCATCCCAGTATTCCAACAAAAAACAATCCTGGAAACAAAAAACCTGCAAAAGTTCCCTTTCTATTTCCTCCTATTGAAATATACAAGAAGTCCTTTAACCATGTTGACAACGAGATGTGCCATCGTCTCCAAAACTCTGTAATCGATGCCGATTGATAGGGTACGTCAAAGTTGATTGGTAAACGATATCCCAATAGTAAGGCAATACCAATGGCCATGTCCGAATAACCAGAAAAATCACAATAAATCTGAATCGCATAACCATAGGTAGCCATTAAATTCTCAAATGCGGTATAACTGTTCGGTGCATCAAAAACCCGGTCAACGAAATTCACAGAGATATAATCGGAAATCACGGCCTTTTTAAGTAAACCACCGATAATTAAAAACAGGCCTTCATTGACGTATTCTCTTGAAATATGAAGACGTTGATAGATTTGAGGAATAAAGTCTTTTGCCCGTACAATAGGTCCAGCAACCAATTGTGGGAAAAAGGAAATAAAGAATAAATAATCTACAAAACTCTTAGTAGGTTCAATTTCCTTTCTATAAACCTCAATGATATAACTGATCGATTGGAAGGTGAAAAACGAAATTCCCACCGGTAAGATAATATCATTAAGATGATAACTACTTCCAGAAGCGAGATTAAACCCATCTAAAATAAAATTGGTATATTTAAAATATCCCAACATCCCTAAGTTAACCAAAACACTGATAGTGAGCAAGGTCTTTTTCTTTACCTCACTCTTTTCCCTATGAATAATATTCGCTAAATAATAATCTATAATCGAAGAACCTACCAGCAATAAAAAAAACATACCACTCGATTTATAATAAAAAAAGAGTGAGAATAAAACTACGTAGATTAATCGTAAATGAAAGGTTTTTCTAATACTTATATAAAGTAAGTAAAACACCAAGAACATTCCGAGGAATAGTCCCGAATTAAACAACAGTGGCTCTTTTGGATTAAAAGAAAACCATTTGATGACATCGGCCATCGTAAGGACAGGCAAACTAAAATCGAGTATAGACATTAATTCTTATGAGAAATTTTAAATTTTTTAAAAGCTTCAAGTAGTGCATCTGAAAACAATTCTCCTTTATATTCATAACCGGATTTGGAGTAATGAACATAATCTCTAGCAACCCACCCTTTATCGAAATTTTCTTGTACACTAGATACGCCACCGATAATGTGAAACAAATCCCAAACAGCATATTCTTGCGCAACGGCATCGGCCAATACCGAATCAGCATACCCTTCAGCATATGTATTCGGAAGTTTTTTCTGAAATAACGAGGGTGGCGGTGTCGTTATTAAAACAGTTGTTTTAGGACTATCTTTTCGAATTTCCTTTATAAAGAAATTCATTTGTTCTTGATAATTAGCCGTACTCATTTTGTCAAATGCCTCATTAGTCCCCAATGAAATGATGACTAAATCAGGATTCAAACCCTTGATTTGTTCAAAAAATAACTTGTATTTATTGTAATCAGAAAACTTTGCTCCATTGACCCCAATACTGTGATATACGATTCCAGCTTGCTCATTTTCAAAAACCAAACCGTTTAAATTGTAGGTTTCTGCATTTTTATTGGGTAACAAATAGATCTTTGAAAGCTCCGATGCATTGGTAAATTCGTGGTACTGCTTTTTCGCTATGGTTTCCAACGGAATAAATTCTGAACGAGCAATCTCTTGGGTCTCAAGCAAATTCGAAGGAATATACAGTACTTTCCCCGCATGGATTAAATTGCCTTTTAGGCTGTTTGCTTTTTTAATTTGTTCTAGAGTAACGCCATATTTTTTCGCAATACCTCCTATAGCTTCTCCTTTTTTAATTCGATGGTTGATTTTCTGAGGCACTTTTTGCTCGACCATAATTGTTTTGGACGCTGTTGCAACATCAAATATATTTTCGTTTCCAGGAGTAAAAATTTTCATTTTAGTAAATTGAAAACGCGGTTCGCGCATAGTAATTTCAATTACAAAATCATCTTTTTTAGCAGACAGTGCGATCCCGCTTAAGCCAACTAAAGAACCGTTTAGAGGATAAATATTTCGATAGCTGTTCCAATCAATATTGGAGGAATACTGAACAAAACTATTCCCGTTGGTTTTAGCCAATTTATAGGGAAACGAAAAGCCCAATCCTCCATTTCCGAATTCGGTCTGTAAGCGTTCCCTAATTTTTCCTGTAAACAAATCGGCCTGAATATGGGAATCACCAATGTGGACTATATTTATTTTACCACTTTGATTTTTCTTTAGGTCTTTTAGCTTTTGAAAAAAGGGTTCTAGCGCCTCCGCGTTCAAAATTTGATTCTCGGCATATTTTGACACTTGTAAACTATCCGATATTTCAGTAAGCGGCAACGCAGTTTGGTCTTGAGCCCACCCCCATTGACAGCCGATTAGTACCAACAGTACTAGTAACTTTTTAATGAACATGTAAACTTTCTTTTCGTTTTATTTTTACGGTATCCTTAGATTTAGGTTTGACTACTACCGGCTCAACGGATTGCGGCGCAACCGTTTTACCTTTTTTATAAGTTTCATAACCCTCTTCTATCTGCTTAAAAATCAAATTGGATACTTCTCGTGCTCCTCTATGATTAAAATGCGTATAATCCTTATTGGCCTTAGCAGGTATTTCATCAACCCACTTAACCATTGAACCATCGCCTCCCATCAGCTGGTATAAATTGACAAATCCAGCTTGATTGGAAATCGCGTATTTTCGTTGTGCATTGACCAACGGAACTACCGCCGAGTCGGTTTGCATGGTCAAATCATATTTGGTCGCTTTATCCGCGGTAGAAATCACCAAAATCGAAACACCCGGAAAACAATTTCTCAAATTATCAACCACCCTACTCATTTGACGCTCATACCAACTGTAATTATAGGAACCGTAATTCAGTACGTTGGTTCCATAGTGCAATATAATTAACTGATAGCCTAATTTTTGCTGAAACTGATTCATAATACTCGGTTTAAACGTAGTCAACGGCAAGCCCGAATTTCCTCTATTAGAGAAATTATCAATGTGTACACCTTTTTGGTCATCAAAATTAACTCCATAAATAGGAATCGAATCTGCCTGTATAAAATCGGCTTTAAATCCTTTTAAATTGCCTTCAGATAAGGTTAATGTATTGAGCTCGTTAATCGGATTCAATCGTTTATATACCGTATCTTTCCCTACAATCATACGCAATTGCGCCTTAGTATTGTTGGAGCGTCCATAAAACAAAGTCGGTTTGTTCAGATAATCTAAATGTGCAATCGCAGACGATTTATACCGAACCCAAGTACTGTTTACCGTGTCTTTCGCAAAAAACACATGCCCATTTATACCAAAAGGTCTTATCGGTTTTTTTACATTTAAATACGATTGGACTTTCCAGTTTGGGGAAAACTGATGCGATACGGAACTTCTGGATCCCGCAGATTCTGAAGTTACCGCCACAAAACCAACACCGTCGCCTCCGTATTTATTCTGGAAACTTCTACGCAAATCTTGTACAATCATATCACCATCTGTCATCGAATCGCCATAATAAGCAATTCTCACCTTTCCTTTCTGCTCGCTTTCCAGCTGATATAATTTCTCATAAAATGCCTGCAAATATACTAGCCCCCTAAAAGTAGAAGCCGGTTCGTCTGAAAACGGTATTCCATCAAGACTTTCACCTGATAAACTGTCCGTTTCTATATCCGCCAGTTTGTTTTTATGAGCGTCTTTTTCTTCTTGAATAGCTTCTAATAGTAAACTATCCACAACGATATGTTTGTTTTTAACTTCCGATTCCTTAAATATTTTCTTTGGCAAATACGTTTTAAATACCAAGAAAAAACCCGTCGCCATTATTGCAATGGCGAAAGATTGAAATGCATACGATTTAGATATCTTCACACTAATAAAAGTTACATACGGTCTGGAACAGCAATTCCCAATAGAGAAAAACCACTTTTTATAATTGTTCCCACTTTATGAGACAATTGTACTCTAAAAACTTTTAAATCTAAAACCTCTTCACCTAAAATAGGTACGGTTTGATAAAAAGAATTGTATTCTCGAACCAATTCATAGATATAATTGGCCAATAATGCTGGACTGTGAGATTTTCCTGCATTTTCAATGACTTCAGCATAGGATTCCATCAATTTCAGCAATTCCTTTTCCTTTCTATCTAAAGTAATTCCGGTTACTGTATAAGAATAATCGAAATTTGCCTTTCGCACTATCGATTGGATACGCGCATAAGTATATTGAATAAACGGCCCCGTATTACCAGCAAAATCAACCGATTCTTCTGGATTAAACAAGATGCGTTTTTTAGGATCAACCTTTAAAATATAATACTTTAAAGCTCCCAATCCAATGGTTTTATATAAGGTTTCTTTTTCTTCTTCGGTATAGCCATCTAATTTCCCCAACTCCTCGGAGATTTGTTTTGCCGTGTCGGTCATTTCCTGCATCAAATCATCTGCATCTACAACAGTTCCTTCTCTACTTTTCATCTTACCTGATGGTAAATCAACCATGCCATAAGACAAGTGATAAAGACTTTCGGCCCACTCAAACCCCAATTTTTTAAGGATTAAAAACAATACTTTAAAGTGGTAATCTTGTTCGTTTCCGACGGTATATACCATACCACCGATATCATTAAAATCTTTCACACGTTGAATCGCCGTTCCAATATCTTGAGTCATATATACCGAAGTACCGTCGCCACGTAATACCAACTTCTCGTCCAGACCTTCCGCAGTTAAATCAATCCATACAGAACCGTCTTCTTTTCTAAAAAACACCCCGTCTTTTAGTCCGTTTTCTACCACGTCTTTTCCCAATAAATACGTATTACTCTCGTAATAATTTTTATCAAAATCGACCCCCATGTTCTTAAAAGTTATGGCAAAACCATCATAAACCCATTGATTCATCTCTTTCCATAAAGCGATCACTTCCGGTTTACCCGCTTCCCAATCCAATAACAGCTGCTGGGCTTCTAAGATAATCGGAGCTTCTTTTTTGGCTTCTTCTTCCGAACGTCCTGCCTGCAATAATTCGGCTATTTGCTCTTTATAAACCTTGTCAAATATCACATAAAAATTACCGACTAACTTATCGCCTTTTAATCCGGTGCTAGCAGGCGTTTGCCCGTCTCCAAATTTTTGCCAAGCCAACATAGACTTACAAATATGGATACCTCTGTCGTTAATAATTTGAGTTTTATAAACCTTTTTTCCCGAGGCCTTTAAAATTTCAGCAACAGAAAATCCCAATAAATTATTTCTAACATGACCTAAATGCAAAGGTTTATTGGTATTTGGCGAACAATATTCGACCAAAATCGCTTTCTCATCTGACACCATTGTTTGAAATCCGAAACGTTCTACGTCTTTTATTTCATTGAAAAAATTCAAGTAAAAAGCATCTGTAACAACTAAATTTAAGAAACCTGAAACCACATTGAACCGCTCAATTATATCGGTATTTGCTACTAAATATTCGCCGATTTTTGTTCCTATTTCAACGGGATTTCCTTTAATCAATTTTAAGAAAGGGAAAATTACCACGGTTGTATCTCCTTCAAACTCCTTTCTCGTACCTTGAAATTCAATTTTATCTACACTAACTCCATATAGAGATTGTACTGCATTTTCGATTTGAGGAATTAGAATCTGATTTAATGTCATTGCTTATTTATTTTAAGGAACAAAGATAATTGTTATTTCAGTATTTTTTTACTTTTATAGGGATATAATTACACTCAGCTCAGTATGCTTAATAATACATGAACAATGAATGTTTTAAAAGTAAATCGGCGTTAAAAATTTAAGTTTTCAACAAGCAGTAAAGCATGTATTTCTATTCAAAAATCAACCTAACAAAAAAAAAACTTTGAAAATTTAAAAACAACCGATACTCACAAGTTATATAATTAATTTATATCTCGTAAATCCGTCGTAATATGGATTTCTTCAAGAATTTCGCCTGTTTGTGAAATTTTTAGTCCTGTTAGACCATATCCATAAAATGCAGCAGTGTCTATATTCCATGAATTAGATTCAGAATTATAGCAAGGACGATTTCCTTTTATAGGAGTATGCCCGTGAATTTGTAGCTTTCCAATATTTTTCAAAGGTTCTCTATTCCACAAAACACTAGAGGGATCGGCTTCTTCAAACGGAAAGGATGTGTACGAAATGCCAGCATGTGTCACGACCAAAAAATCAGTTTCAAAGATTAGTGGACGTTGCTTAAACCAAGTAACCCATTGTGCGACATCAAGGTTTTTGGATTGTATTTCATCTAAGGTTTTCTGTCCGCATTGTCGAACCCAATTATCATTAAAAGCAACTTCAACGTGTTCAATAATCTCTGCTTCATGATTGCCTTTTAGAAATATCGTTGTTTTTGGAAACTCAAAAGCGAGCTCCATGCACTGCTCTACCACCGAAACACTGTAATTTCCCCGGTCGATTAAATCGCCAACACAAATTAATATTTCGGTATCCCGATTCCAATGTTTTAAAATTTCTAAAAAAGTGAAGTAACACCCGTGTATATCCCCTACTACCAAATAATTCATCTATATCTATTTACTATCGCACAAAGATAATTATCTTTAGAAAAATAGCGTTTACCTATTTAAAACAAACGCTAAAATCACAATTCTATAAATATATTTATTTTCAAGTTTATTCTATAGTTTAATTCAAGTACTATTGTGACACAATCCGTTAATTAATAAATCTACATAAATATGCACCTTAAATATATCTACTTCTGCGTTTTATGCCTTGCGACTACACTTACAACAAGCGCACAAACTCAATCAAACAAAGGAATTAACAAACAAGATCAAGTTTTGATTGGTGGCATACTGCAAACTATCGACATCAAGGCTAGCGACATCAATAACCCTATATTATTATTTTTACACGGCGGACCTGGAACCTCCTTAATGCCCGTTTCCGAATCCTTTACACAGTTGCTACAACAACATTTTGTAGTGGTACAATGGGATCAACGGCAAACGGGAAACACCCTTAAAGCGAACGCATCTCCACAACCATTAACGGTAGAATTACTGCAGTCAGACGCTACTGAAATGGTAGCGCATCTATTAAAAACCTATAACAAACCCAAGTTGTATTTGATTTCTCATTCCTGGGGTTCTGTATTGGGTTTTGACATGGCAACCAAACATCCCGAACAACTTTATGCCTATATCTGTATTAGTGGAATTATTGATCAAGATAAAAATACCCGACTCACTATGGATTTATTAACTAAGTGGGCAAAAGAAACCTCAAATAAAAAAGCTCAGCAAGAATTGGCTCTGGTAAAAATCCCTTATGAATCTGCAGACGATCTATTTTATGCGCAAAAATGGCTATTTATACACAACGGTGTCGATTTTGCAAAAGAAGCCGATTTCAAACCTACTTATTATCGCTGGTTAGCTGTTTGGTTTCCGATGTGGCTAAAATCGGTACAAGGCAGTCGCTTTGAGCAAATACAAGAATTTCAATGTCCCATTTACTTTTTTGAAGGAAATGGTGACCAGCAACAATCACACTATATAGTAGAAGACTATTACAACTGGATTAAGGCACCTAAGAAAGATTTTTTCTGGTTTACCAAATCCGGTCATACCATATTTAATAGTGAACCTGATAAAATTCAATCGGTGCTCATCAACGACATTCTACCCAAAACATTTTAATTACTACTTACAAAACACCCCCTTGTCTCTACAGTCAAGGGGGTGTTTACTTCTATATAAAATCAAATTTGATTTTTAAGATTCTACGATATCTTTGTTTTTACAACAATTATCCAACTTTGCATAAACTGCCGGATCGGCCTTAACATCATCTGCATCATATCCCATTTTAGATATGGCTACTTTAATCTGATCCAAACTCACTTTTTTAGGACTATAATAAACCGTAATGGTATTGGCTTGCTCGTCAATATCGAATTGTCGCACACCATTAATTTTATACAAAGTACTTTTAAAGGTTTTGCCACAGGTTTCGCACTCTTTACAATGTTCGCAATAGATAGCTGTTTTAATTACTGCTTTTTCGTTGTTTTTAGACGTTTGTGCTTGCGCTACAGTAACAGCTCCTAACGAGAAGAGGCTGATCATAAAAACAGTTTTGACTTTTACTTTAAGTAATGTCCACATAGTTGACTTTTTATTAGAGATTATTGCTTTATGCTGCTAATTTATAAAAAACATACGAATATCAACAACACCGTTTATATCTTTCACTATCTATAGGAACTCTAAAAGAAAATCGAATAGCCATGGCTATAAAGATCACTATAGTTGATAATTTATTATATTAAATGAAATAGAGAGCGCTATTTTTTTAATTTTCATCAAAGTAGAAAATTTTTTTTATCCGTTTTTGCTGGGCTCACAGGCTACTATTAAAAAAAATATAAGATTTTAATAAAAATAAACTGGTATTTACTTGCGGATATTAAAAATCCATCCTATATTTGCAGGAATTAAATAACACAAAAGTAATGCAAGAAGGTACAGTAAAATTTTTCAATGAAGACAAAGGTTTCGGATTTATTACACCAAACAATGGTGATAGCGAAATATTTGTTCACGCTACAGGTCTAATGGATAATATTCGTGAGAACGATGCAGTTCGTTACGACGTAGAAGAAGGTCGTAGAGGTCTAAACGCAGTAAACGTAGTCTTAGCTTAATATACTATATAGATTTAGCGCAAATTAACACCCAATCAGAGATTGGGTGTTTTTTTTTATAATCAAATCTGAGATACCACTACCCCACATTACGTAAAAATTACAGATTTACGTCCTTTGACTGCTCAATAGTACGAAAGGTTAGATTAACCCGAACACCAGCAATCAATTTGGTCGGAGGCAATCGATGCAACCAATGTGTTTGCGTAGTCCCTTTCATAACCAAAAGACTACCGTGTTCCAAAATCCGCTCCACTTTTTCCTGAGTAACTTTATGTTTAAACGCAAACTTACGCGCAGCACCAAAACTCAAGGAACCGATGGCACCATTTTTCTTCAACATTTTTTCGCCATCGCTATGCCAAGCCATCCCCTCTTCACCACTGTGATATAAATTCAGTAAACACGAATTGAAGGTTTCACCGGTTTTTTCTTCTATAATAGCCTTTAACTCCAACAATTCTTTATTCCATGGCAAAGCGCGCTTGGTCATTTTTGAATATGTATAGTCAAAAGGTTTATCGCCATACCAGGCTACTTTGCGTTTAGTTATAATTTTTTTACCAAAAATAAGAGCCTCGTCGTTACGCCAATCGATATATTTCAGCAATTGTTCTAAATAAAAATCGGACTGTTGTTTCGGAAACAACTTTCCGTAATAATTAACCTCACCATCTTTGGTTAATAGATTTTTCGTTTCATCCAAGTTAGTGTCAAAAAGATCCATTTTATATATAAGTATTTAGTATTCTTGAATTTGATTTATTTGCGCGGCTTCCCATCCAATAATTGCCGTTTTACGGGTAACACCCCACATATAGCCTCCCAGATTACCGGAAGCTTGAATTACGCGATGGCAGGGAATTAAAAAAGCAATCGGATTTTTACCTATTGCAGTCCCTACTGCTCTCGATGCCAATGGATTTCCAATTTCCTGTGCTAGTTGCCCATATGTAACCAGTTGTCCACTAGGTATTTTCAATAAGCTCTCCCATACCTTTAGTTGAAAATCACTGCCTTTTAAATGCAATTTAAGTCGGTCCAGATGCCCTAAATCGCCTTGAAAAAAACGTAAAACACCTTGTTGCATATCGTCGGTTTTATTTTCGAAAACAGCATTTGGAAAATGAGCGAATAAATGATTCCAAGCACTTTCTCTATCCTTATTAAACGCCATGTGACAAATACCCTTTTTTGTTGTAGCAACCAACAATTCACCAAACGGACTTTCGACCCAACTGTAATTAATAGACAAGTATTTTCCGCCTTGTTTATACTCTGCCGGAGTCATACCCTCCATTTTAATAAACAAATCGTGCAACCGACTACTACTAGACAACCCCGCTCGATAGGCCATTTCAGAAACCGTCATTCCGTGGTTGTTAGTCAATAAACTTTTAGCATACTCTATACTGATGTATTGCACAAATTTTTTGGGACTGGTACCCGCCCAGTCCGTAAACAAACGCTGAAAGTGGAACGGACTCAAATGCACTACTGCCGCCAATTGTTCCAAACTGGGCTGTTGTTTAAAATTGTTTTGTATATATTCAATAGCTTTCGCAATGCGGTCGTATTGAATCTTTTCTTGCTCTTTCATAACCGACTCTTTTGTATCCGTAAAGATGCTATTACTTCTACAAATATAAAATCCAATTCTTGCTTTATTTAAAAAGGAGTAAAGAAAAAATCTTCACTCCTTTTTTTACAAAATTGACATTCTTCAGATACTAACCGTTTGTTTGCTTTTAGGGATTTTGCCCAGCAGCGCGTATTTACAGCACCAATAAACGTGTCACAACAGCTAATATGAACGAGTAGTATCTTATAGCTTTCTACAAACCTCCTGCCGATTAAAATGCAGCAATTCCTTTTTCATTCCGCCTGGGTATCCGTGGTCATTTCTAGAACAAGATAACCAAAACTCTACTTACGCCTCATTTCTTTTAAAAACAAAACATTTGGTTGCATTGTCGTAAAACAGATAGAGTTTTCCATCTTCCACAGCATACAACAAACTTCCCACAAGTTTCCCATGATACAGATATCCATCACCTAAAACCGGCTCAAAGACCTCGGTAGTCACTAATCCGCTTTCGCTTATATCTATCAGATGTAATGGACGGTATAATTCAAAATTCCCGTTTAATGTATTGGTCAAAATTTTACCCTCTAATTTTCCTGACTCTTCTAGTATCAAACGATAATATGGCTGATCGGTTGGCACACCATTACCATCTTTAGGCAAACGCATTTCTGAAGTATTTAAATCCACGATTTTCTCCAATGTCCAATGTCCATAAGGCGTTGTATGCTGTTCCAAAACTTGAATTTTAGCTTTTAAATCATACTTTTTCAATTTTTGATAGACCACTCCAACCCAAAAAACACCAGCAGGAATACTATTCTTCCCCTTACCGATTTCTAGTGAATAATTTAATTTATTGCCATTTAACACTAAGGTTTGAGTCACCAAAGGTTCGCGATAAAACATCATTTTAGACAGTATAACCTGTTGTTTATCAAAGTTAATAAGTCCACTGTTCCTCTTATAGTAATCGGCAACCTCTTTTCCTGCGAAGGTTTCCAGTTCTTGCCAAGTACTCAACGCTTTGGTTTCCCCTACTTTAGTATTATTGACTTCCGTACTACTATAAACCTCCAAGTTTCTAAAAGAAACCTCGTCTCGTTCGAGAGCGTTATCCTCTTGGTTACAGGCCGTCATTCCTAGAACAAGGCCTGCGATACATAATAGTTTTTTCATGATATAGTATTTATACAATGAAAGGAACAGAACAAAACACAGTAATAAAGGAATAGATCCTTTATAAAAAAGCTAGCGTACTTTTCTAAATTATACTAAAAGCAAAAGTACAAGGCGAGAATAAAACTTCCATTCACTACTCATTGATTTTAAGTTAATAACGATAAATATATATACATAAAATAAAGAATTCAAAATAAATAAATGATTTTTACAACCAAAATATGCTAATTAACATTTTAATAACCATTCTACTCGTCTCATCATGTATAATATTTAAAAACTACAATGCTATAAAGTGTTCCATTCGCAACTGATTCAGAAAAAAACGATCGTGACTTACCACTATTAGAGTACCGCGATAATCCTGTATGGCTTGCATAAGAATTTCCAGGTTTTGAATATCTAAATTGTTAGTCGGTTCGTCCAAAACGATTAAATCCGGCGACTGCTTACTTAAGGTTATAGCACAAAGTAGCAAACGCATTTTTTCGCCCCCACTTAAAGCATTACAGGATTTATTCCAATCTTGCGCAGTAAACAAAAAGCGATTCAATCGCATTTTTACATCATGTTCGGGCCATAGTCCGGTATTAAACACCAATGCTTGTTCATAAACACTAAGCTCTGTTTGAATTAAAGAATAGTCTTGATCGATATAGAGGGCATGAATAGGTGTTTGTACCAAGACACCGGTGGTAGGCATCAAAGTTCCTAAAATCATTTTAATCAAGGTAGATTTTCCCGATGCATTGGCACCTTGTATCGCCCAACGTTCGCCGCTTTTAACCATAAAACTTAAGGGAACTTTCCACAGTTCTTGTGATGCATACCCAAAATTTACCGCTTCTGCCCGAATCACTATTTTTCCAGAATGCAAATCGGAATGATCAAAATCAATTTTCATCGCAGCCAAATCGGGCAATTCCTCTTTTAAAACCCTCAACTCTTGCGAAATCGCGTCGCGCTTTTCACTATGAACCCCCTTTATTTTGGAAGTCGATTTCTCTGCCTTATTCTTCAGAGTCTTCATCATAATTGTAGCAATCCCCGCTTTTTCCTGCTTCTTTTTTCCACGCGCATCCAACTTTTGCTGGCGTTCTATAGACTCTTTTTCTACCGTTTTTGCTTTGCGCAAAGCCTTTTGCTTACTTTGAATATCGTGATGTAAAACTTCTTTTTGCTGCTGTTTCTGAGCAGCGTAAAAATCGTAATTACCACCATAAACGACAAGACCCTTTTTACTCAATTCAAATACCGTATCGATTTTGTTTAGCAAAACACGATCATGACTTACCACAATTAAGGTGTCTCGCGTCGTTTCTATATAATCGTAAAGCAACGACCTACTTTGGATGTCTAAATGATTACTCGGCTCGTCTAACAACACCATTTCGGGTTGATGAATTCGTATTCCAGCCAAAAAAACACGGGTCTTCTGACCACCGCTTAAAGTTTTCATCTTTTGATGGAGGTCTATATCGCTTAAACACCAAAAATCAAGTGCCTCTCTGCTGCGTTCCTCAATAGTCCAATCATCATCAAGTCGGTTGAAATTTTCTTCGGTGGTTTCGCCGCTAAGAATGGCTCCCAATGCCTGAATTTTATCGCCAATACGCAGTGCCTTAGCAACGGTATCTTCATCGAATTGCCCGAAATGTTGAGGCACATAATAAGGTAAGACACGGCCAATTAACTGTCCCGTGGCAGGAAGTAAATCGCCAGCTAAAATTCGTAAAAGGGTTGATTTTCCAGATCCATTATTACCAACCAAACTCATTTTATCGTGTTGATTGATGTTGAAATTGAGGTTTGTAAACAACACCTCTTTATTGGAATGTATATAAGTAATATCTTGAAGAATAATCATGATTTCTCTCTTAAAAAGAATGAATAATAACCGTGTCCAATGCCAGGGCATTAGTGCGGTTTATTTTTCGAAAGAAATGAATTACAACATGAAATTGTATTTTGATTAGAACACAAAGATAAGCAATAAATTTTAATTTTACACAGACACTGCAAAAAAGCGAAGTTTTACATCGATACAATGTCTTTGTTTCTTAGCTATAGCGGTGTTGTTTCGATGGGAATACAGAAAACAGACTACCCAATCGCGCTACGAAAAACCTTAAAGTTCGCACGGTCAAAAAAAGCAGTATGTTTTCAAAAAAACGGTAATGATCCAAGCAATTTAGACCCCATTTGTTCGCAAAAGCAAAAGGCACTATGCATCGACAAACCGATCCTAAGTTTTTTTAAAAAGGCTTTTGGCTTTTCTCTTTGAAAAAAACTTGGAATGCTTGGGGTAACTCCTATTAGAAGTCATGTTATTAAAAACCAAGGCTACCAAAAATAAAATCAACGCCCCGGTTAAGACGGGCGAAAAAACATAGTAATACCCCAAACTTTTAACCACACCTGTATCGGCTACAGCTATCAGGGCAGTAGCACCTCCTGGAGGATGGATGGTTTTGGTCATTTGCATGCCCACTATAGACAGCGACACCGCTAAGGGTGCCGCAATATAAATCATATCTGGAAACAATTTCGCAACCGTAACACCGATAATTGCAGACACTACATGCCCTCCAATCAAATTTCGCGGTTGGGCTAACGGACTGTCTATAGCTCCATAAATAAGCACTGAGGATGCACCAAAAGAACCGATTAAAAAGACATTTTCCAATTGAGTAAACCAGAAGCTCTGTATATAGGCAATCACTCCTATACCAACAAAAGCACCTACAAAAGACCAAAAATGCTCTTTAGAATCGATTAGGGTTTCTTTATAGATGACATAACGGGTAATTCGAGCCGTACGTTTGATGTTCTTTTTCATAATTGGAGCGGGCGCTTAAAAACACAAAGGTAATGGGAACCTAGTGCTGTTTGAAATTTTAACCGTTAAAATATACCAGGCTTTTAATGATTATAATCATTTATATAATCCACAATGGTATAAAATATATTTTCTATAAAAACATGCCACAAGCTTTATATCTAAAAAAAAGGCATAAAAAAAGGACAAAGAAATTTAATTTCTTTGTCCTTGATGGTGGGCGATGAGGGATTCGAACCCCCGACCCTCTCGGTGTAAACGAGATGCT
>JBEBUC010000024.1:0-41111 GCA_040393465.1 Flavobacterium sp.
AAAAGCTGCTGTTTTGTCGAAGACGAAACAGCAGCTTTTTTGCATATACGCATCCCTAATATGGTTGTTACAAAACCAAACCATGTAGCTATAAAAAAAAGCTTTGGTTTTATCGAAGACGAAACCAAAGCTTTTTTGTTTTTACTCAAGATCTCTCATCAAGTAAATTTTTGCAATCATTTATTATTTAATCAAATGAATCCAACCTGTAATGATATCCCCATTGTCAACAGTGGCGGTATAGAAATAGGTGGCGCTAGGAAGCGCGGAACCGCTATTAGATTGACCATACCAATGTTTTTTATAAGCTTTTTTGGAGTAAACCAATTTACCTTGGCGATTAAATATCTTAATTTCCGCAATGTGGAAACGTTCTAAGTCTAAAAAATCATTAAGATTATCACCATTAGGAGAAATTCCTTTAGGAATTAAGATTCTTTCAATATCATTATCGGTACATTCGACACATAACGGATCGGGATCCTCAATGTCACTCGTGACTTCGACGATATTGGTTAAGTCGCCTTTTCTGCTTTCTGGGATGGTTACTTTTGCTTTAAAGACGATGGTTTCTGATACCCTCATCAAAGGTATAGTAACATCGATACTTCCGGTTCCTGTATGGCCTTTATCGCTGCTCCACTCCATAATCGTGATGTCTGCGGGTAGTGGGTCAGAAATCCTAACATTCACGGCACTTGTCGGTCCCTGATTGATTACGATGATGGTGTATTCCGTTTGCGTTCCAGGTGTATAGTAAACTTGATTATTCGTTTTAGTAGCCGTTACGTCTGCAGAGCGCTTAATTTTCGTTACCGTTGGATCTTTCTTTTTTGGTGTGGAAGGATCGTCGGATAACTCTTCCATTTTACCGCTTTGCGTTTCGGCTAGTATAACGGCTTGATTAAGTACTTCTCCGGCGATATAATCGGCTTCCGTAATGGTGTGTTTGGCCTTTGCTATAACTTCTTCTTTAGGATTTATAGTGGCTATGACAGCAGGTATTATGCTTCCCTGGTCGGCATTAGCATCAGTAATTTGTACGTTACGCAAAATTCCATTACCTCTATTTAGTATTTTTATTTCGTATTCAATAACGTCTCCTATGTCTTGGTACGACTGCTCTAGAGCTATTTTAGTTACCTCAAAAGTGTCTAATGCGATTTTTATTTCGGCTTTGTTGTTCTCGAGTTTCGGATCAATATTATCGCCTTTGATGGCTACTTTGTTTAAATAATCACCTTTGTCGGGTACGATTCGAGCTACTATAGTCAGCGTTTCGGTGGTTTCTTTGACTAGTATAGGAATCAACCATTGATTTGATGTGGTGTCGTAGGTGCCTAAAGATGGGGTAGCACTTACTAGTGCATAGCCAGCCGGTAAAAACTCATCTACTACAACATTGGTGTCGTCGTGTATGGTACTGTTGTTAGTCACCGTTATGATAAAAGTGACTACACCATCATCTACGGTGTCGATTTTTTTAGTGATGGATAAATCGCTACAAAGAGGAACCTCTACAAATAAGGGAGAAGAAAGGTTGGTCTCTCCGCAATCTCTGGTTCCTTTTACGGTATAGTTTCCGCTAAAGAAGGCTTCAAAGGTGGCCTCGTCGGCACCTGCTATAGCTACGCCATCAAGATACCATTGGTAAGGTTCTAGACCTTCCGTTGTTTTTAAAATAGCAGAGCATTTTTCTTCATTATCAACTTTGGCAGGAGGCTCGGGGCTGTCTCCAAAAGAAGAGAAGAAACCGGACATAGAGTAGCCTTGGCCTTGTTGAATAAGGCAGGTGGTCATACGGGCAGTAGAAGTTAGGATAATGTTTGCTGGAGAACCAATTTCTGCACTTGTGAAGTTTAAAATATAAAAACCGGTATTGCCTATGGCAACTCTTGGTGTGCCTGTTACGGTTTCTAGATTTTGCCCATTAATCAGTACTGGGGTAGTAGCACTTTCTATTACGGTATAGCCGAAGTAAGGGAGGTTTCTGTTCTCAAAATCTATAAATTTTGTTGTTTGAATATTGGTAGCCCCGGCGCAACCACCAATAGGTAAAACTGTGGAGATGTCGGTTTCGCAACCTACCGCTGTTCCAGAATATACTATTATGGGTTTGTTCGATGTTATTAAAGAGGAGGATAGTTTGTTGATGGCATCTCCGTGATGAATAGAGGCGAAATTTCCTGCGAGTGCTAAATTATGTGTCGTTTGATTAATAAGTACACCAAATTTGGTGTAATTTTTTACAGTGACAACAGTTCCGTCTTCGGTAGCTACAAAGGTACTTTGTTCAGGATGGCTGAGGGTCGTCCCTGGCTCGCCCTCACCGCGTACTACTAAGTATTGTAACCCTAGTGCATTTACAGGTGCAATTTGATCGACGGTACCGTCTTCTCCGTTTCCGCCGCAGGCCATAGGTGTGTCTCCGTAACTGCCGACATTGGCAACTACAGATTTGTCTGCAGATAGTAAAGCTCCAGTAGGGGCATTAAACAAGCGGCTCTGGCCGGCATTTAAAACGCTGAGCAAAACGCCATTTAATTCTACGGTGGTATTGTCTTCTATGGCCATAACAGAATAAACAGGGTTTTGTAAGAAAAGGCCTGTAAAATTGGTTCTGTAGTATCCCAGTCGAAATTCAAGTCCCATACCTTCGTTTCCAAAACTGACTAAAGAGGCATTTCCCTTAATGGTATTGGTGGTAAGTCCTGTTGCATCCGATGCAATATTTCGTAGATTGACCAATACGGGCTCTGCGGCTTCGACGATAAGGCCTCGGTCGTCGTAATTGGTGTCGGTAAGGTTCCTGGTTAAAGCTGCGGCACTTCCTACAAAACGGTAGGATAAGGGTGAGTTGGCATTAACGGTTAAAGTGGTTATAAGCGTATTATCACTTTTATATAACTTGACTTGTACTGGAGCAGATGCTAAGGTAGAAATAACAATTTCATTTGCTGTACTCCAATATTGCCATGGACATGGTGCGATATGATGCTTTAATGCGTATTGTGCATTTATGGTCTGAAGACCGGGGGTAAAAAAGATGAGTAATGTGATTAATAAATAAAAATGTTTCATATTGAGTTTTTTTTAACAAAATGTTGGGTTATAAATATAATGATAAATCGGTTATATTTAAATATTTCCTTTTAAAAAAACTGTTTTAATGAATTTTAGTGCTGTTGTTTGGTGTTTTTATTTCGGTTTACATAAAAACAGAGAATTTATTTCTTATCGAATTCTTGTAACCGACTATAGATTATATCGGACTCATAGCCTTTTCTTAATAAGTAATCCATCACTTTTTTCTTTTTATTCAAGTTGCTTTTGTCTGTGGTGTTTTCCCATTTGGATAAACTAACTTTTTCAAAAGTGTCAAAGTACAGCTCATCGGATAGTTCTTCCAGAGCCTTTTTTATGTTGTAAGTGGAGATGTTTCTGAATTTTAATTCCGATACAATCCTGTTTTTTCCCCAAAAACTAATGCGGTGTTTGCCGCGGGCAAAACTTCTGGCAAAACGTTCTTCGTTCAAGAAGTTCTCTTGAATAAGGTATACGACAATCTCATCGATTTGATTTTGTGATACACCGAGATTGTTTAGTTTCTTAATTACTTCGGCATGACAACGTTCTTGATAGCTGCAGTAGTATTCGAGTTTCTTTTTAGCTTCTTCTGGTGTCGTAAATATGTCGGCATTTTTTTTCAAAACTAAGGTCATTTATTAGATTGTTGTCAATAGGTAAATATAAGGAGTTTGTTTGGGATAGTAAATGGTAAACCGATCGTACTGGATAGTAAAGAGTAGTTACCTAATATATAGAATCACTGAGATACTCAGTCTATTGGAAAGTTAAGATTAAATAACATCCTATTTAGTGTATTGAATTTCTACAAGAAATGGTTTTAGAATATTCATCGGGAATTTAAGGTGTTGTCACTCCAGGTGGTTTGGGGAAATTTAGGATTGATTCTTAAATTCTTGGTTGTGAAAACTAAATTTTAAAAATCACTACAAAAAAAAACAGGAAAAGCGATATAAATATCTCTTTTCCTGTCTAGTACCCGGAGTGGGAATCGAACCCACACTCCAAGGAACACGAGTTTGAGTCGTGCGCGTCTACCAATTCCGCCATCCGGGCCTCAGTGTTTCTCTGTATTGAGATTGCAAATGTAGGAAAATAATTTTTAAAACAAATAAAAAATGCAAAAAAAATCACAATGTGAAATATAATTTATAAATTTGCAGCAGTAAAAAAGGAATACAACAAACTAACTAACTACAAAACAACAAATTAAATGACACACCTCGAACCGGATGCAAAAATTTTTGCATGTTCACAAAGTGTACATCTTGCTGAGAAGATTGCAGAACATTACGGAGTAGCATTAGGTAAGGTTACTTTGTCGCATTATAGTGATGGAGAGTTTCAACCTTCTTTTGAAGAATCGATAAGAGGAATGCGCGTTTTCTTGGTTTGTTCTACTTTTCCAACTTCGGATAATTTGATGGAATTGCTGTTAATGATTGATGCTGCTAAAAGAGCATCTGCTAGACATATAACTGCGGTAATCCCTTATTTCGGATGGGCTAGACAAGACCGAAAAGACAAGCCAAGGGTTCCGATAGGAGCGAAATTGGTAGCGAAATTATTGGAATCTGCTGGGGCAACTCGAATCATGACGATGGATTTGCATGCCGATCAAATTCAAGGATTTTTCGAAAAACCGGTGGATCATTTATTTGCATCGACTATTTTTCTACCTTATGTGAAAAGCTTGAATTTAGAAAACTTGACGATTGCTTCTCCAGATATGGGTGGGTCAAAAAGAGCCTATGCTTATTCTAAGTTTTTAAACTCTGATGTAGTTATCTGTTACAAGCAAAGAAAAGTGGCCAACGTAATCGATACGATGGAATTGATAGGTGAAGTTAAAGGACGAAATGTAATCTTGGTTGACGATATGATCGACACAGGTGGTACTTTGGCTAAGGCAGCAGAGATGATGATGGAAAAGGGTGCTTTAAGTGTTAGAGCCATTTGTACGCATGCCATTTTATCTGGCGGTGCTTATGAAAAGATAGAGAATTCTCAATTGGAAGAATTGATAGTAACTAATTCTATCCCATTGAAAAAACAAAGCCCAAAAATTAGAGTTATTGACTGTGCGCCTTTATTTGCAGATGTTATGCAGATGGTACAAAATAACAAATCAATTAGCGGCAAATTTATAGTTTAGAAATATTATTAATAATTAAATACAGTTAAATGAAATCAATTACAATTAAAGGATCAGAAAGAGAAAGCGTGGGCAAATCGGCAACGAAAGCAGTACGTAATGCTGGATTGGTTCCTTGCGTGTTATACGGAGGAGTACAAGAAGCAGTTCATTTCACAGCAGAAGAAAAAGCATTCAAAGGCTTGGTTTACACTCCAAACGTACACACAGTTGTTATTGAATTGGAAGGTGGTAAATCTTTCAACGCAATTCTTCAAGACATCCAATTTCACCCAGTAAGCGGAAGTATCCTACATATGGATTTCTACCAATTGCACGAGGATAAAGAAATTACTATGGAAGTTCCTGTAAAACTTTTAGGTAATTCTAGAGGTGTTATGGGTGGAGGTGTTCTTAACCTTAACTTACGTAAACTTAAAGTTAGAGCTTTGCCTGCAAATCTTCCTGATTTTGTTGAAGCAGACATCACTAACTTGGAAATGGGAAACAAATTATATGTAACGGATTTAGTTACTAATAATTATAAAGTTTTGCATACAGACAATACCGTTGTAGCTCAAGTTAGAATTTCTCGTGCAGCTATGAAAGCAGCTCAAGAAGCAGCAAAAGCAGCAAAAGCTCCTGCAAAAGGAAAAAAATAATTCTTCTTTTAGAATATTTGAAAAAGCACCAGTTTTACTGGTGCTTTTTTTTTGGAATAAATCCTTGCGGTGTAAAGGGGTTTCCTTTATTTTTGTAACTAAAGAGGATTTACTCTCTATTTTTTAATTCATCATACAATGAAGAAATTCCTTATCGTAGGACTGGGCAATATTGGGCCTGAATATGTGAATACCCGACACAATATTGGTTTTAAAGTGGTTGACTATATTGCACAAGAGGCGGGGGTTTCGTTCGAGACCGTAAAGTTAGGCGCTTTGGCAGAGGTAAAGATTAAGGGACGGACGCTTTTGCTGTTAAAACCGAATACTTATATGAATCTTAGCGGTAAGGCTGTTGCTTATTGGTTGGAAAAAGAAAAAATTCCCATTGAAAATTTGTTGATTGTTACCGACGATTTGAATTTACCTTTTGGTGCGATTCGCATCAAAGCTAAAGGTTCAGACGGAGGGCACAATGGATTAAAAAGTATACAAGCTACCCTAGAGTCTGCTAATTATTCCCGTTTTCGTTTTGGAATCAGCGATGAATTCAAAAAAGGACAGCAGGTAGACTATGTTTTGGGTAACTGGGATGAGCAAGAAAAAAAATGGCTTCCAGAAAGATTGCAAACCGCTAGCGAGGCAGTCAAATCATTTGCTTTAGCCGGATTAAATCAGACTATGAGCGAGTTCAACGGTAAATAAACAATAAATATACTCGTGAATCTGTTATATTAATAGCATAGCCTTTGCGGTAAAATAATAAAATAACCCCCTATGAGAAAAATATTAATATTGCCCTTAGTGATTCTTTTGGCTTGTTGTACAACAGTAAAACGTACGCTAAAAGAAACCAATGCAGAAGCAGCGTCCAATAAGTTTAAAGTAACTTCATATTGTCCTATTGAAGGCGATTGTGTAGTCAAGCGCATTCCCAATATGTCTCTTGTCGTGAAAAAGGATGTGGACGGAGGAATTGCGGGTGGTATGTACTATCAATTAGTTGAAAATCCCGGTACCGAAGTGGTGATTTATACTTATGAAAAAGCGATGGATGATGTATTACTAGATGGCTTTTATAAAGAAGAGATTATTTTTGAAATCCCTTCGGTTTCCCAACGACTAATTTTAGAAAACCGTGTTTTACAAGATGTGAAAATGTTGTTTGGTCGTTTTTGTTATTGCAAAGGTCAGGCAGGGTATTTTCAAGTGAAACAGGGTAAATTAGACTTGAGAAGAACGGATAAACGCGTTAAGGCAAGTTTGGATTTTAAAGTTTTGGAAGTACCGCAATTGATAAAAAGGGTCTCTTTTACAGTAGAATAATAACGAAAAGATAAACAAAAATATAAAGGGTGAATCTAAAAGTAATTAGCTTTTAAATTCACCCTTTTTTATATTGGTAAACAATAAGATTATGCTTTTATAATAAGATTTAATTCGTTCAATTGAACCGCATCGATTGTTGCAGGAGCATCAATCATCACGTCTCTTCCCGAATTGTTTTTAGGGAAAGCGATAAAATCACGGATGGTTTCTTGACCTCCTAAAATCGCTACTAAACGATCCAATCCAAATGCCAATCCACCGTGTGGGGGAGCGCCATATTGGAAAGCATTCATCAAAAAGCCAAATTGCTCTTCTGCCTGTTCTGGAGTGAATCCAAGGTATTTAAACATTAGTTCTTGGGTCGCTTTATCGTGTATACGAATAGATCCACCACCGATTTCATTTCCGTTTAAAACCATATCATATGCATTCGCTCTCACCTTTCCAGGATCCGTTGCCAACAAAGCAATATCTTCTGGTTTTGGAGAGGTAAACGGATGGTGCATGGCGTGGAAACGTTGACTTTCTTCATCATACTCAAATAAAGGGAAATCCACTACCCATAACGGAGCAAACACATCAGACTTTCTCAATCCCAAACGCGTAGCCAATTCCATTCTCAAGGCACTTAATTGGGCACGGGTTTTATCAGCCGGTCCAGAAAGCACCATAATCATATCACCCGGTTGAGCTCCCGTAGCGGTTGCCCAAGCTTTTAAATCGTCTTGGTCATAGAATTTATCAACAGAAGATTTAAATGTTCCGTCTGCTTCTACTTTACAATATACCATTCCTGTCGCTCCAACTTGAGGGCGTTTTACCCATTCAATCAAAGCGTCAATTTCTTTTCTTGAATAAACTGCGGCACCGGGCACAGCAATACCCACAACCAATTCAGCCGTATTGAAAACCGCGAATTCTTTGTGTTGCGCTACCGTATTTAATTCTGCAAATTCCATACCGAAACGGATGTCCGGTTTGTCGTTTCCATATTTTCTCATGGCTTCGTCATAAGTAATTCTCGGAAAATCTGCGGCATCTATATTGTGAATCGATTTTAATAAATGTTTGGTCATACCCTCAAAGGTGTTCATTACATCTTCTTGGTCAACAAAGGCCATTTCACAATCGATTTGTGTAAATTCAGGTTGTCTATCCGCACGTAAATCCTCATCTCTAAAACATTTTACGATTTGGAAATAACGATCCATACCGCCCACCATCAACAACTGCTTAAAAGTTTGAGGCGATTGAGGTAAAGCGTAAAATTGACCCGGGTTCATACGAGAGGGTACCACAAAGTCACGAGCTCCTTCTGGAGTCGATTTGATTAAATAAGGTGTTTCCACCTCACAGAAATCCTGTGCTGATAAATAATTTCTAACCTCTTGCGCTACTTTATGACGAAAAAGTAAATTGTTTCTTACCGGATTTCTACGGATGTCTAAGTAACGGTATTTCATACGAATATCCTCGCCACCATCCGTTTCGTCTTCAATCGTAAATGGAGGAGTCTTAGACTCGTTCAATATCGTAAGAGATGTAACTAAAACCTCAATGTCTCCTGTAGGGATATGATTGTTTTTCGCTTCGCGTTCAATAACCTTTCCCGTTACTTGAATCACAAATTCACGACCCAAGGATTGAGCCATTTTAAAAACCAGTTGCTCCGTACGATCCGCATCAAAAATCAATTGCGTAATTCCGTAGCGGTCGCGCAAATCGACCCAAATCATAAACCCTTTATCCCGGTTTTTGGCAACCCAACCCGATAAGGTGACTTCTTGATTGATATCGGCAGCTCTTAAAGCTCCACAATTATGAGTTCTATACATTCTTATTATTTTTAGACAAATTTAATAACTTATAGCGAATACAAATAAAGTTTGGACAAATAGTTCCATAACATTTGTTGATTTCTGCTTTTTATACTGTTTTTCGGGCAATACCTTCGGCCCGGGCTATCCATTCTATCTTTGGTTTCGCAAGCTACACCAAAGGATGTCATTCCTATCCCTATTGCAACCCAAGATGTTTCAAACCCTTTTCAATGGTGTTTCTCTATGCCCTTTTCGCTTTAGCACTACGTTGAGTAAGTAACAAAGCAAAAGCCATCAAGCCACCGCAAGCGGCCATACCGGCACCGACCAATTCTGGTGAATTGTATCCGAAACCCATGGCAATGGGAAGCCCGCCTAAATAAGCACCTAAGGCATTTCCGACGTTAAAACTCGCCTGACCAGCCGATGCTGCTAACATCTCCGAGCCCTTGGCAGAGTTGATTAAAATCATCTGTAGGGGCGAACCTATGGTAAACGCTACCAATCCCGTAACAAACGACATCAAATAGGCCATAAATTCAATATGAACGGTAAAATAAACGATAATCAAACAAACCGTCATGGCCGAAAACGAATAGATGGCCGCTTTGGTCGGAGAAAAGGTATCGGCTACTTTGCCGCCGATTAGATTACCCAATACCATACCCAGTCCGACTAATATCATGATAAACGGAATCTTTCCGCCTTCGATTAAGGCAACATTAGTCATCAAAGGAGCGATATAACTCATCCACGCAAACAAACCTCCTGTACCAATGGAAATCAGGGCTACGAGTAACCAAGCTTGCCAAGTTCTAAAGAAAGACAATTGGCTTTTGATGTTGGTATTTTCCTGTGGTGCCATTTTTGGAACCCAGAAATATAACGCCAACAGCGTGATTAAACCCATCAAACTGATGATGGCATACGTATACCTCCAATTGAAGTGATGTCCAATATAGGTTCCGATGGGAACTCCAATTAAATTGGCAACGGTCAATCCGGTAAACATAATCGAGATTGCTTGCGCTTCCTTGCCTTTTTGTGCCAATTGACTGGCAACTACAGAACCAACTCCGAAAAAGGCACCGTGTGGTAAACCCGACATAAAACGGGTAATCAACAACGTATTGTATTCTGGGGCTAGTACAAAGAAGGCGTTAAATACAAAGAAAATTAACATTAAAAACATCAAGACGTTTTTAGGCGGGTATTTACTCGATAATAAAACCAATAAAGGGGCCCCGATAACTACACCTAGGGCATAGGTAGATATAAAATGTCCAGCAGTAGGGATGTCAATTTGAATGTCTTTGGCGATATCGGGTAAAATACCCATCATCGTAAATTCGGTCATACCAATGGCGAGTCCACCAATAGCTAAGGCGATTAAGCTTTTATTCATAGTGTAGAAGTTGTTGTTTTGCTTTATGCAATAGCATAAAATTTAAAGGGCTTCCTCATGGACGAGGAAGTGAATTATTTATTATTAGGACAATAACCTAGTTGTTAGAGTTGTGCACGCTCGTATGGTTTCGGCCATTCTATGGCGTAATTTAAAGTTTTAGCGGCATTTAAAACAAAATGCGGGTCTCGTAAAAAAGCTCTGGCGATAAAAATCAAATCGGCCTCGTTGTTTTGAAGGATGTCTTCGGCCTGTTGCGCTTCGGATATCATACCCACGCAACCCGTAGTCATTCCGGTTTGTTCTTTAATGGCTGTTGCAAAAGGAACCTGGTAATTGGGTTCGGCTGTGATCTTTTGATGCGCAACGCCACCACCTGTGGAAACATCGATAACTTCAACACCGCGTTCTTTTAGGATAGCGACCAATCGGATAGACGAATCCAGATCCCAACCTCCAGTTGCCCAATCGGTAGCAGAAATGCGAACCCATAAAGAGGTTTCGTCGGTCATTTCCAATTTTACGGCATGGATAATTTCCAATATAAAACGAATTCTATTTTCGAAACTACCACCGTATTCGTCGGTTCTGTTGTTGATGAGTGGAGAAAAGAATTGGTGAATCAAATAACCGTGTGCGCCGTGAAGTTCGATAATTTGATAACCGGCTTGTATGGCTCTTTTCGCGGCTGCTCTAAATGCAGCAACGAGGTCTTTAATAGCTGCGGTGCTCAAAGCTACAGGTGGATGTTCGGATTCGCGAAAAGGAATTTCAGAAGCTCCCTGGGTTTGCCATCCGTTTTTGTTGTCGGGAGTGAGCTGTTCACGACCCAGCCAAGGTTTGTCGCTGCTCGCTTTTCGACCGGCATGAGACAATTGGATGCCCGGAACGCAGCCTTGTGATTTGACAAAGGCCGTTATTTCGGCTAATTTTGCGATATGCTCGTCTTTCCAAATTCCCAAATCACCGTAGGAAATACGACCTTCAGCAGTAACTGCGGTTGCTTCCTGAATGATTGCAGCAGCCTGACCTATGGCAAACTGACCTGTGTGTACCAAATGCCAATCCGTTGCAAAACCATCTTCAGACGAATACTGACACATCGGGCTTACGACAAAACGGTTTTTAAGCACTTGATTTTTAAGGGGTAAAGGAGTAAATAGGAGAGGTATAGACATAGCGGATAAACTCAAAAAATTAGACCACAAAGGTACGTGCTATTTTTTTGAAATTATAAAAAGGAATCATAATTATAAATACTGGGGGTTTAAGGTGGAGCCCCATCGCTTTAGAAAGTACATTTCCATCAAGGCAGCTTTCGTAGTTTAGCACTTTCGTTTTAATTATTTTACTGCAATTGATAAGGATAAAGCTCATAAATGGCGTTTGCTTCATTAATCGAATAGCCTTTTTTTCGCCATTTAATAGACTCTTCGTATAATGTAATATAAGACTCACGCGGTTGACCTTGTTTTCGTAAACAGAGTGCTTTATAATACATCGCTTCCGAAAATTCGGGATAGGGTACTAATGCCTGATCAAACAACACTATGGCTTCATCGTATTTTAGTTGTTCCATTTTGGTTATCCCTAAATAAAACAAATCAATATGGTGGGTGTCCTTGAAAAATTTCGATTGGACATTTATGGCTTCATTAAAACTGCTAACGGCTTTGTCGAACTGATTCAATTGCAATTGTGATAATCCAATATAAAAGGAGTAGGTATGGTCCATTTCGAAGTTATCGCCCCATTTTTCCTTACAGTCGGTAAAATCGACTATGGCATCTTGGTAGGTTTTAAGGAAAATACATTTGATAAATGCTCGGTAAGGTTGGTATCGTTTTGGATTATATAAAACCGCTTGGTCTAAATATGCCATCCCTACCTCATACTTTCTCGCTTTAAAATAGGGCATGGCTTTTTGTTGCCATAGATAAGCTATAGTGCTGTCTTGTTTTAAGCCCTCATCTAGGCAGTTTTGCCACTCGTTCATGTGAGTATTATAGTTGTAATTATGAGCGCAATTCGTTGCATAAACAGTTATAATAGAGTCTTGCTTGGCGGTGTTTACCGTATAGTCTCGGAATTGATCTTTTGTATGAGTACAACCGTAGAGGATTAAGGACAGTAATAGCGTATATAGAATTGTTTTTAGCATCATCGTTTTGTTTTTTACCAGAATTGCTAATATAAAGATATAAGATGATTTGTTTAAAAATTATTAAAAGTGCTTTCACAGTAATAGATACTATTTGCGTCGGTATATAAAGAAATCTGGACTCATAATATTTTATGCGCTAGAACTACGATTGAATTTCTGTGCACATAAAATGAGCCGTTAAAATCCTATAGCCACTACTGGGCTAAGACTTTGCGCAGTTGTTCTTTAAGGTAAGTGATAAGCTCGTCTTTTTCCTTTATTTGATTTTCGAGGTTTTGAATTAAAGTATGCAGCACCTTGTCAATAGCTTTTTGGTCTGTATTATAAGACGGTAGTTCGTCTGAAAACCGCAGTAAGTCTTGGGGTTGTATTTGATATATTTTACAAAAACTTGTGATGTGATTGACCCACGAATTACTTCTGCCATTTTCTATACGGGCATAAGTTGATTGTGATATGTGCAGCATATCAGCCACAACCTCCTGTGTTAGATGTCGCCTCGTACGTAAGTCCTTTAATTTTTTGCCTATCAGCGGATTCATAAGTAATTACTTTTTAGATGATACTTAGGTGGCAGATAGAAGTGTTTGTAATCAAGAAGTTAAGGTAATCAATGAGATGCAACTTTCCAATTTTTAAGGGGTTTTGTATGTGTTAAATTTTTATAGAGTATCAATGCCCGCGTTGTAAGCTAGAACCGCTTTGGTTATTCACAATCTTAAAGCCCTTTGAACTTTAAGTAAAACTGACCTTCGATTTTCTCCAGTCCGACGATTCGCTCGGCAATTTGTTTTTGATTAAATTGGATAGTGATGGACTCTAATATATCGAAGTTTTCGAGAGGGAATCGTTTTTCTAAAAGAAGCTGCGTCATAGTGGGGTTGTATTGCTTGAAAATCAGTTGACTATTGTTGTAGTCGGCAATCAATACACAAACTTGCTGATTGGCATCAATTTTGGCATCCCATATAGCGCTTGCTGTTATGATGGGATTGTATGCTGTAAGTAAGTTTATCTTGGGGTCATCAGCATTTAATTGGGGCTCATAATCATCGATTTGTTTCAGTTTCTCTGGAAAAAGCTGGACAACTGTAAAATTGTTTTTTTGGTTCTCTATTGTTTTTTTGTCAAAAATCTGCACCTCTCCCGAAAATTTGTCAAAGACATACAGTTTGTCTGTTGAAGCGGTGTAAGAGGAAATTTTATAGTAGTAACCCAATTTGTTTTTTATGAGGGTGGTAGGTAAACTGCCAATATCGGTGTATTCGTCGTTGTTTTTATATACGCGTAGGACTTGAGCATCTCGATAAAATTTGGGGTCAAAGGGGTTATTGTCAAAATCATTTTGATCGAGTTCATAACCTCGGGTTGGCCAGCCTTTATATAATGGGAAAGCAAAGTAGTTTTTAAAAAAAGGTTGATAATAACTGTGAGAAACAAAAAATGGTGAATGGGGTTGTAGCGTATCGTTGAAATCTACTTTGGACTCGAAACGAATAAGGTCTGAATTGCTATTAGAGCCTCGTTTCTTTTCGATGAATAGGGGAGCATTGGCATAAAACGATTCTTTACCCTTATACCAGATATCGGGAATGGATGCTGGTATACGTGTATTTCCGCTTTCGTCTACATAGGCATTTAAATAGATTACTTTAGCAACCCCTGTATCTATAAAGTCTTGCTGTATTTTTTTTCTATATTCGGTATCTTCTTCCACATCGATATAAAGCTCTTCTTCTTCGGGATAGTATTGCTGGATTAACGTTCCCTGACGATCATAAATCAGCACGTGATTCGTCGTGGCGTCTGTAAAATAGATCAGCTTAGTATTGGCATTTACATGGCGTGGACTGACAATTTTTGCAGTGCTTAAAATCCATTGGTCGTCCCAAAAAGTATTGGTTGTGGTGGCATCTGTTTTTTTTAAAGGATCGACTTCTTTACAATCTTGAAAGAGCTTGTTGTCAGTAACGGACTGGATCCAATCATTTGTTATGGATGCTCCTGCTAGTGCGTTTACACTATAGAACTTTCCCGTATGGGCATCGATCTTATACAACAAGGGATAAGCGAGTTCAAAGGAGGCTTTGTAGTCTATGATTGTGTGATAAAAGGCGTTGGTGTCGTAGATGATTTGTGAGAAATCGCTGACTGTTATTCCCTTGAGGTTGTTGATGTAATCCATACTCTTTTCTTGATGGTCTCCATCTACTACGAGTATTACCTGTTCGTTTTGTTCTTTTAGTAGGGTAGTAGTTGTCCAAATAGCACTTTCACAACGCGGGCACGCAGCAGGGCGAAAGTGTAAAACATAGACCTCTTTTTGCGTTAAATTCATTGGAGCGAAGAGCTGTTTGATTAGGTTTTCCTGTCCGCAACGAGGAGCAACCTGAATAATATGATCTTGGGCTGCAAGCGTTTTGTGAAGTAACAAGAAGACTACAAATAGAATTATACGGATCATCACGAGATTTGCTAATTGATTAAAGTAGAGCTGGGTAGCTCACAGCTCTACTTTGGTGTAGATTATTGTTTAACTCGTGTAAATTCAATGTCGGCTCCTTGTATGTTTCCATCTTTATCAAAAGGTCCCTTAATGGCCGATACTTGTAAAACATATCCTTCAGGATTCCTAGGAGTACTTACTTGTACGATGGACCCTACGACTAGTCTAGCCTCATGTTTAGTGGTCACGTGTGCACAAACTATTCGATCGCGATTTGGACAAAATGTCGTTTTTCCGCCTTCTACAACCATACCACCAGATCCGTATACGGTTGTCTTTTCGCCTGCGAATAAAGTCAGGCTCATCAAAAGTGTTGTTAAAACTACGGTTATTCTTGTTTTCATAGTATATAATTTAAGGTTTGTTCATATTAAATTATTGGTTAGTAGGCTATGTTATAAAAATAGGAAAAGGGGTAGTGAAGTGTTATCTAATAATTAGATAATTTAAGTCATTTTTTGAATAAATAGCTGAGGTTCAAAATGTAGTAAAAAAAAGGACCGTCTCTTTCGAAACGGTCCTTTTCAGTTGTCAATCTGTTTTTGTTTATTTTATCATATCTAAAATAATCGAAGGATAAATTCCTATGACGATGTTGATAGCTATGGATACGATTCCCACGGCGTAATACGCCATTGGAACTTTGATCGGTTCTGTTTGTTCGGTTTCCTCGTTTTTAGAGTAAAGTACTGCGATAACTTTAAAGTAGTAATAGATACTGATAAAAGAGTTGATCGCTCCAAAGATCACTAAGGTCAATTGGTTGTTTTCAAGCGCTTGAGAGAACAAGAAAAATTTACCAAAGAAACCGGCAAAGATTGGAATACCTCCCATAGAAAGTAGGGAAGCGGCTAAAATACCAGCCAATAGCGGGTTGGTTTTACCCAAACCTTTAAACAACGATAACAATTCTTCGTCTTTGTTTTTGGTAACCAGAATGACTACCGAAAATGCAGCAATACCCGCGATAGAATACGCTACTGCGTAGTAGAATAAACTCGGTGCAGAATTGCCTAAGTTTACCAAAGCCATCATCATAAAACCGGCATGTGAAATACCCGAATATGCTAATAAACGTTTGATGTTATCTTGACGCAGCGCCATGATATTACCAACGGTCATGGTGAGTATGGCGATAACAACTACGGCTGTCATATAATTGCTAGGCATGGTCACCGTAAGGCTTACACTGAGCTTATATAAAGTGGCTACAGCCACTACCTTTGCCAAAGTACTCATCATCGCAGTAGTTAAGCTTGGAGCGCCTTGATACACGTCTGGAGCCCAGAAGTGGAAAGGAACCGCAGCAATCTTAAACAACATTCCGATGATCATCATTAATACGCCTATCTTATACCAAGCAGGAATAGCTCCTGTCGCAATAATGCGGAAAATTTCGTGTAAGTCAAAAGAGCCTGTTGCACCGTAAATCAATGCGATACCGAATAGAATTACCCCTGAGGCAAAGGAGCCTAAAAGGAAATACTTCATACCGGCCTCGTTACTTTTGATATGCGTTCTGTTGCTACCAGCTAGAATGTATAACGTAATGGATAAAATTTCTAATCCCAAGAAAAACATCGCCATATTGCCAAAACTCACCATAGAAACAGCGCCTAACAGTAAGAATAGTTTTAAGGAAACATAGTCCGATATTTTGTGTGCCTCTTCTTTTTCATAGAAATCAGTACTTAAGGCAACCAAAAAAGTGGTCAGTACAATAAATAAACTAGAAAATGCTACCGAGAAAGAATCGACAACGATCATGTTGTTGTAAAAAGATTCGGTGACGTTTAGGTTATTTAGTGTGATACCCAGTATGGCTAAAAGCCCGATGACGGTCATAGGGACTATTAATTTTCTCAAATTAACAATCTCTACTACCAGTACTAAAACCGCTAATGCTGCAATCGCTATTATTGTGTTCATTGGTGTTATTTAGGATTTATGATATTCGGATTTTATCCGAGTTCCATTATACTGTTACTTAATTTGTGATACGATTTCGATCAAACTCGGCGTGATTAAATCAGTGATTGGTTTGGGGTAAATACCCAAAAATAAAACTACTGCTGCCAAGATTACCAATACAAATCCTTCAGAAAAGTTTAGATCCGCAAAGGGTTTGCTGTTGGTTTCACCCAACATTACTTTTTGGAACATTCTCAACATATAGAAAGCACCGAAAATGATACTACTTCCCCCGATTACCGCATACCAGATATTGATTTGTGATAGACCGAATAACAAAGAGAATTCACCTACAAAACTAAAAGTTCCCGGTAGTCCCACAGATGCAAACATCAAAATCATAAACAGAGACGATAAAATAATCGCTTGTTGGCGAATACCGCCCAACTCTCCTATATTTCTAGTTTGGTATCTTCTGTATATGATTTCTGCAATAAAGAACAAACCTACTATAACAAATCCGTGAGCCAACATTTGGTAAACTGCTCCACGCATACCATCTAGAGTAAGCGTATAGGTCCCCGCTGCGATTAACCCAACGTGAGATAACGAAGAGTAAGCAAAGAAACGTTTGATATTCGATTGTCTTAAGGCTACGATAGCGCCGTAAACTACTCCAATCAAACTTAAGACGATGATGGTACTCATCAAATCTTTAGCCGCTTGTGGAGCGATTGGAATTTGCCAACGTATAATCGAATACAATCCCATTTTTAGCATAATACCCGATAAAAGCATGGTTCCAACTGTAGGTGCTTTTTCATAAGTAGATGCCTGCCAAGTATGGAAAGGAAAAATAGGAATCTTAATGGCGTAAGCCAAGAAGAAGGCTAAGAAAATCCAATACTGTTCGTTAGCAGTAAGCGATACATTATACAAATCTTGTAGTAAGAAACTACCGGCTTTTTGGTATAAATAAATAAAAGCTACCAACATAAATATCGAACCAGCGAAGGTATAGATGAAAAACTTAAGAATCGCTTTTTTACGTTCCTCAAAAGTATCATTACCCCAAAGCAAGGCGATAAAATAGATTGGAATCAAGGCCAACTCCCAGAAGATATAATATAAGAAACCGTCGGAAGCTAAGAATGTTCCCGTCATGGCAAACGACATAAAAACTACCAAACCGTAAAACGATTTTGATTTTTCAATAGCAGTACCAAATGAGGAAAGAACAATAAGGGGCGTTAATAGCGTCGTTAGTAAAACCAAGGCCAAAGCCAATCCGTCTGCTTTTAAAGCAAAGAAGATGTTGGGTTTATTCATCCATTGCACTACATATCCAGCATCAACCCCTTGAAGGTGTTGATTGATCAATAGTAAAGTTTCTGCAAAAGCGATAACTCCAACAAGCAGTGCTACTTTCGGAGCCATTTTGTTACCAGAGAGATAAGTTGCCAGTGCGCCAACTAATAAAGTGATTAATAGTATCGTTACGTTCATTTTTATAAATTAACTTGCAATGAATAAATAGTAAAATAAGAAACAAATTCCGAATACAAAGGCAAATAAATATAAACCAATATTTCCGTTTTGCGCTCTTTTTCCTTGTAGGGATAGTCCGTCTGCAATTTTAGCTAGGCCAAATACCGTTTGAGAAATACCCACTTCAACAAAATCTTTAAAGAAGGTTGCCAAGCTGTAAATAGGGGCAACAATCACTTTCATATAGATTTCATCGATATAATATTTGTTATAAAGTGTTTTGTGGAAACCGCTGATTTGCGCGTCGGCAACGGGTACTTCTGATTTTTTGATATACTTGCTGTAAGCAACACCCAATCCGATTAATGCACCGATAATAGCCAAAGCCATTAAGATATACTCGGTCATTCCCATAACGTGGGGATGTGCCGCTGCATTGTTTTTAATCACTGGAGCTAGGAATGTGTTTAGCCAACTGTTTCCAGGTAAACTGATCGCACCACCAACTACTGACAATACGCCCAATACAATAAGCGGAATCGTCATCGAAGCAGGACTTTCGTGTAAGTGATCTTTTTGTGCTGCTGTTCCTCTAAAATCTTTAAAGAAAGTAAGGTACAACAAGCGGAACATATAAAATGCAGTGAATATAGAGGCAACAGCTCCTAGTACCCAAAGAAGGATGTTTTCGTGGAAAGCCACCATTAAAATTTCGTCTTTAGAGAAGAAACCTGCGAATGGAGGTATACCTGAAATAGCTAGTGTAGCTAATAAGAAAGTAATATAAGTCACTTTCATATATTTTCTTAAACCACCCATTTGTCTCATGTCTTGTTCGCCACCCATAGCATGGATAACAGAACCAGAACCCAAGAACAAACAAGCTTTAAAGAAGGCATGTGTAATTACGTGGAATACGGCAATTTCATAAGCACCAAAACCGATAGCCATAAACATCAGTCCCAATTGAGAAACTGTCGAATAGGCCAATACTTTTTTGATATCGTTTTGAACCAATCCGATAGAAGCGGCAAAGATGGCTGTACAAGCTCCAACGATGGCGATGATATTTTGAACCTGAGGAGCTAAGTCGAACAAGAAGTTTAGACGGGTAATCATAAAAATACCTGCGGTAACCATGGTAGCCGCGTGAATTAATGCGGATACGGGAGTTGGTCCAGCCATCGCGTCAGGCAACCAAGTATATAGTGGAATCTGCGCACTTTTACCTGCAGCTCCAATAAATAGAGCCAAGGTAGCATAGCCGATCCAAGTGTTTACGTGGTGTGTAGTTCCGTTTACCAAGGCTTCCTTAATGGTCATATAATCCAAGGTTTGGAATAAATATCCCAAGATGAAAACTCCGATTAAGAAACCCAAGTCCCCGATGCGGTTCATGATAAAAGCTTTCTTAGCAGCGTCGTTATACGATTGGTTTTTATGCCAGAATCCGATGAGTAGGTAAGAACAGAGTCCTACACCTTCCCAACCGATAAACATGATTAATAAGTTGCTTCCCATGACCAACAAAATCATAAAGAAGATAAATAAGTTTAAGTAGGCAAAAAACTTGTGAAAGTTTTCGTCTCCTTTCATATAGCTCGTAGAGTATAGGTGAATCAAGGTTCCAATTCCCGTAACAAACAAAAGCCAAATGATAGATAGTTGATCAATTAGAAAACCAAAGGAAATGGAAAATTTCTCCATAGCCATCCAGTCAAATAAGTGAATTTGTATCGCTTCTTGTGTTTGGTTGATTTGAAAAAACAACATCACACTAATTATGAAAGAAACGAATACCGAAGCCGTTCCTATAATTCCCGAAGCACTACCTAATTTTTTTCCGAAGAAAAAGGTCGTTAGAAAGCCCAGTAAAGGGACTATTAATAAGAGTAAAATTACGTTTGTATCCATTCGGGATTATCCTTTTAAGTTTTTTAAATTGTCTATATCGATCGATCCAATATTTCTGTAAATCGATACCAAAATGGCTAAACCTACAGCGACTTCCGCCGCAGCTACAGCCATAGTGAAAAATACAAAAACCTGCCCCGAGGCATCTTGATGTAAGGTTGAAAAAGCAACCAGTAGCAAATTGGCAGAATTCAACATGATTTCTATAGACATAAACATGACTATGGCATTTCTTCTGTATAAGATTCCAAATACGCCTACGCAAAACAGTATAACTGATAAGTAGATATACGATTCAATTCCGATTATTTCTAAAACTCTTTCCATAATTAAGCGGTTTTATTGTCTTTTTTAGAAATTAATACAGCTCCAATCATCGATAATAACAGCAAAACTGCAGCCATTTCAAAGGGAACCACGTATTCATTAAGTAGTACTTGGCCCAGAACCTTAATCGATTGAAAGTCTTCACCGGAGTTTTGATAGGTTTCCACAATGGGATTCGCTTTCATAATAGCGGCTACAAAAACCAGCCCTACTAAGCAGAAAGCTACGGTAGCGGTTAATTTGACAACGATGGGTTTTTGAATTTCAGTGCTGATGTTGAGGTTCATCAACATGATGGTGAACAACATTAAAATCATAATCGCACCGGAATATACCATGATGTGTACCATACCCAAAAATTGAGCATTTAATAAAATATAATGACCAGCTATAGAGAAAAAACTAACCACTAACCAAATGGCACTGTGGATTGGGTTTTTACTCAAGATGGTTAAAGCTGCACTTCCGATGGTTAGGGTCGAAAGAATATAAAATAGAATTTCTATCATAATTACGCTTGATTCTGTTTAGTGTTTTGAATGGCTGCATCTAAAGGCATCACCAACTGCTCTTTTCCATAAA
This sequence comes from Flavobacterium sp., assembly GCA_040393465.1. Lineage (GTDB taxonomy): Bacteria > Bacteroidota > Bacteroidia > Flavobacteriales > Flavobacteriaceae > Flavobacterium. Next base: position 21,330 of record JBEBUC010000024.1, read on the forward strand.
TAAAATCTTCACGATTCGTGCTAGATTTTACGATGGTTTGTGATTTAGTTAAGTAAATCGCTTGTTTTGGACAAGCTTCTTCACACAAACCACAAAATATACAACGTAACATGTTGATTTCGTAGATTTCAGCATATTTTTCCTCGCGGTATAAATGTTTTTCTTCTGGCGTACGTTCGGCCGACTTCATCGAAATGGCTTCTGCTGGGCAAGATAAGGCGCATAGACCACAAGCCGTACAGCGTTCTCTTCCTTCGTCGTCGCGCATCAAGGTATGACGTCCTCTGTAAACAGGGCTAAACGGACGTGTTTTCTCCGGATAACTGATGGTTACTTTCTTTTTGAACATATGTTTGAAAGTCACTATCATTCCTTTGATGATTGCTACAAGGTAAATCTTCTCCGACCAGGTCATGGTGGTGTTGGTTACCTGTTTTTTTCTGCCTGATAATGAAATAGTATCTAAAGCCATGTTTTTTATTTTAAGAGTAAGATAACTACTGCTGTAATGATAATATTAAATAGAGCCAATGGGATTAAGTTTTTCCAACCCAAATTCATCAATTGATCATAACGGAAACGCGGTATGGTCCAACGTACCCACATATAAACAAAAATGAAGAAACAGATTTTGATAAACAACACTATAATTCCAATGATATTGGCTGGATTCACTCCCCAGTTCGTTACTGCCCAATCCATACCCGGATAGTTATACCCACCGAAATACAGTACCGCTATAATTGTTGAAGAGATAAACATACTGGCGTATTCCGCAAATAAGAAGAATCCCATTCTCATAGAAGAATATTCTGTATGGTATCCACCAATTAATTCTTGCTCACATTCTGCAAGGTCAAAAGGTGTTCTATTGGTTTCTGCGAACGAACATACCAAGAAAATAAGGAAACCTAAAGGTTGGTAAAATACGTTCCAGTTCATACCTGATTGTTGAAGAGAAATCTCTCTTAAACTCAAGGTTTGTGTCATCATTAATAAAGCGATAATCGAAAGCCCCATGGCCACCTCATAAGAAATCATTTGTGATGCAGCACGCATGGCGCTCATCAAAGAGAATTTGTTGTTTGATGCCCATCCACCGATCATGATTCCGTAAACACTAACTGATAATACGGCAAATACATAGAGCATGGCCACATTGATATCGGTTACTTGAAGGAGAATGTCTCTTCCAAACAAGTGCAAACGATCGCCCCATGGAATAACCGCACTGGTCATCAGTGCAACCGTCATGGAGATAGTTGGTCCTAAGATAAATAAGAATTTATTAGGGGTGTCAGGAGCATATTCCTCTTTCGAGAAAAGCTTCAATCCGTCGGCTAGTGGTTGTAAAATACCGCCTTTACCAGCTCTGTTAGGGCCGATACGATCCTGAATCCAAGCGGCAATTTTACGCTCCGCTAAGGTCGAATACATGGCCATTACCATAGTGATGGCAAAAACGATAAGGATAATTACACCCTTTTCAATGATGATAGTATTGTCCATTTTTGAATGAAATTATTTTTTAGATTCGGCTGCATTAAAAGGGATGTTCTTCATACTGATCTTATAACGATCTTGATCACGACCTTTTAAGATTTGCGCTTCTGTTTCTATAACGACTTGATCTAATGGTCTTGTATAGTTGTTTTGGTTGATAACCGAGAATTTCTCGAATTTTCGTGGTCCTTCAATAACCCAATCCGCCGTGTCTTTATGGTCAAAACGACATCCGTTACAAATGAACTCTTCCACTTCGTGGTAGATGTCTTTACGAGCTGTAACTCTTTGTATTTCGTCACCAAACATCCACAAAGTTGTTTTTCCACAACATTTATCACAGTCTCTATGAGCGTTGAAAGGTTTGTTAAACCAAACACGTGATTTGAATCGGAAGGTTTTATCGGTTAAGGCTCCCACTGGACAAACGTCGATCATGTTTCCAGAAAACTCATTGTCTATCGCTGCCGATACACAAGTCGAGATTTGCGAATGATCACCACGGTTTAGAACACCGTGAACACGTCCATCGGTGATTTGATCGGCTGTCATCACACAACGGTAGCATAAAATACAACGATTCATGTGCAATTGAATCTTATCTCCAATATTTTCCGGTTCAAAGGTTCTCTTTTCTTCCTTAAATCGTGTGGCTTCTTTTCCGTTATTATAACTGAGGTTTTGCAAATCACATTCTCCTGCCTGATCACAAACTGGGCAATCCAAAGGGTGGTTGATCAATAAAAATTCGGTAACCGATTTTCTAGCTTCAACAACTCGAGGTGAAGAAATACTTTTTACTTCCATACCATCCATAACTCCTGTAACACAAGAAGCCATCAACTTTGGCATAGGGCGGGGATCAGCTTCGCTTCCCTTGGCCACTTCGACCAAACAGCAACGACATTTTCCACCGCTTCCCTTTAATTTGGAATAGTAACACATAGCAGGAGGAACTGATTCTCCTCCAATCATTCTGGCTGCTTGTAGAATCGTTGTCCCTGGTTCTACCTCAATTTCATGTCCGTCTATTGTAACTTTCATAACTATATGTTTTAGGTTTTAGGTTTGCGAACAAACGTTCAAACGTAGGCTTTAATTTATATGGTTTGTTTCGAAATCAGGTGTTTCACGCTCTCGAAAGGCTCTGCAACAAAGTGATCTCTATTTTTTATCTTTTCAGGGAATAAAATATGGTATTCAAATTCCTCTCTGAAATGTCTTATCGCAGCAGCTACTGGCCAAGCGGCCGCATCTCCTAAGGGACAAATAGTGTTTCCTTCAATTTTACCTTGGATGTCCCAAAGCAAATCAATGTCTTCCATATTTCCCGTTCCGGTTTCGATACGGTGTAATACTTTTTCCATCCATCCGGTACCTTCTCTACAAGGGGAGCATTGTCCACAGCTTTCGTGAGCATAAAAACGAGCAAAATTCCAAGTGTTTCTAACAATACATGCCGTGTCATTATAAACAATGAAACCGCCTGAACCCATAGATGATCCGGTGGCAAAACCACCATCTCCAAGAGATTCATAAGTCATTAAACGATCTTCTCCAGTTGCTGTTTTATAGATTAAATGAGCTGGAAGTATCGGCACGGATGAACCTCCGGGAATTAAGGCTTTAATGGGTCTGTCGTCGATCATACCGCCTAGGTATTCATCAGAATTGATAAACTCTTCCACTGTCATACCCATTTCAATTTCATAAACGCCCGGGTTCTTAATGTGACCAGAAGCAGAAATTAACTTGGTACCCGTCGAGCGACCTACACCAATTTTAGCGTATTCTTCACCAGAATTCATAACAATCCATGGCACGTTGGCTATGGATTCTACGTTGTTTACTACCGTTGGATTTTTCCATAAACCACTCACGGCAGGGAAAGGAGGTTTAATACGTGGATTACCTCTTTTTCCTTCCAACGATTCAATCAAAGCAGTTTCTTCACCGCAGATATAAGCACCAGCTCCACAATGTACATGAAGATCTAAGTGATAATCAGTTCCCAAAATGTTTTGACCCAACCAACCCGCATCATAAGCTTCCTTAATCGCGCGCTCCAATATTTTGTAAACCCACATATATTCTCCTCTGATATAGATATAAGAAAGATGTGCGCCTAAGGCATAACTTGAGGTAATCATTCCTTCAATCAAAAGGTGAGGAATGTATTCCATTAAAAAACGGTCTTTAAAAGTTCCCGGTTCAGACTCATCGGCATTACATACCAAATGTCTCGGATTGCCCGATTTTTTGTCGATAAAGCTCCATTTTAATCCTACGGGGAATCCTGCTCCACCACGACCTCTAAGTCCAGAAGTTTTTACCTCTTCTGTAATTTCATCGGGTTGCATGGTTTTTAATGCCTTCTCAACGGAGGCGTAACCTCCATTTTGACGGTAAACTTCATAAGTTTTTATACCCGGAATATTGATCTTATCTAATAATATTTTCTTTCCCATGATATTATTTGTCGTGAAGAATTATTTTACCTGCTTTGCAGTCTTCTATAATTTGATCGATTTTTTCTTTGGTAAGATGCTCTTGGTAGAAATCTCCCAATTGCATCATTGGCGCATATCCACATGCTCCAAGACATTGTACCCCAACTACGGAAAACATTCCGTCAGCTGTTGTTTCTCCTGGGGCTATTTGTAGTTTTTCACAAGCGTACTCTATCATATCGTCTGCACCGCGCAAACCACAACAAGAGGTAAGGCAAAATTCAAACATATATTTACCCATCGGTTTTTGGTTATACATGGAGTAGAAAGTCACTACTTCATAAACTTCGATAGGGCGAATGTGCAGTATTTCGGCAACAACATCCATTAAGTCCGTACTCAACCAATTGTCGTGAGCATCTTGTACTTCGTGTAAAACAGGAAGTAGTGCAGACTTTCTTTTATCGGCTGGATAGTGGCTGATCAATTCGTCTAAACGCGCTTGAAGAGCTGGTGTGATATTTATAGTTTGTTTGTAAGCTGTCTTTTCCATATTCTTATGCGTCTAATTCTCCTGCGATAACATTCATACTTGATAAGGTGATGATGGCATCGGACAACATTTGTCCTTGAACCATATCGTTATACGCTTGATAATATATAAAACAAGGTCTTCTAAAGTGAAGTCTGTAAGGCGTTCTACTTCCATTGGTAATCAGGTAGTAACCCAATTCTCCGTTTCCTCCTTCTACAGGTTGATACACTTCTGTGTTGGGTACAGGTATTTCTCCCATGACAATTTTAAAGTGGTAAATCAAGGCTTCCATGTTTTGGTAAACATCTTCTTTTGGAGGAAGGTAATATTCTGGAACATCGGCGTGGAATGGGCCTTCCGGCATTTTATCCAATGCCTGTCTAATGATTTTTAGACTCTCCCACACTTCGGCATTACGAACGGTAAAACGGTCATAACAATCTCCGTTTTGTCCGACAGGGATATCGAATTCGAAATCTTCGTATGAACAATAAGGTTGCATAACTCGGATGTCGTAATCTACACCGGCAGCACGTAAGTTTGGTCCTGTAAAACCGTAGCTAATCGCTTTTTCAGCAGTAATGCCTCCAACGCCTATGGTACGGTCCATAAAAATTCTATTTCTTTCGAGTAGGCCTTCAAACTCTTTCCATATTGCCGGGAATTCCGCTAAGAATTCATCGATTTTACGGAAAGCAGCAGGGCTCCATTCTCTTTCGAATCCACCTATACGTCCCATATTAGTAGTTAATCGGGCGCCGCAGATTTCTTCGTATATTTCGTATATTTTTTCACGGTATTGGAACACATAAAGAAAGCCAGTTAGCGCTCCTGTATCTACGCCCATTACAGAACTACAGATAATGTGATCGGCAATACGCGCTAATTCCATAATGATCACACGTAAATATTGAACGCGTTTTGGAATTTCAATTCCCAAGGCTTTTTCAACAGTCATCCACCAACCTGTATTGTTGATTGGCGAAGAACAATAGTTTAGGCGGTCCGTTAAAACATTAACCTGATAAAAAGGTCTGTTTTCCGCAATTTTTTCAAACGCACGGTGTATATAGCCCACGGTTCCTTCTCCATCAATAATTTTCTCTCCATCCATTAATAAGATGTTTTGGAAAATTCCGTGAGTGGCAGGATGCGTAGGGCCTAGGTTAAGAATAGATAGTTCTGTTCCGTCCTCTTTTAATCGTTCTTCAATGAGCTTCGCATAGCGATGCTCTGGTGGTAATAATAGGTCTGACATAGTTTGTTTGCAGTCTTATTTCAGGTTTCTATTAACAGTTGTGTACAGTTCTTCCGAAGAATCGATCGTCTTTGTCGGTTCTTCCTCCGTCTTCTAAAGGAAATTCTTTTCTCAGTGGAAAAGACACCATTTCATCCATATTTAAAATTCGTTTTAATTGTGGATGATTTTTAAATATAATGCCATAGAAATCATAGGTTTCTCTTTCTTGCCAATTGGCGCTTAGAAATAAATCTGAAACGGTGTTTACTACAGGATTTTTTATGCTTAAATAGGTTTTAATTCGAATGCGTACATTATCGAGCCAATTGTGCATATGATATACTACAGCCAATTGTCTGTCTTCGGTATAATCAGGATAGTGAATACCACAAACATCGGTTAAGAAGTTAAAGCGTAAAGTCTCATTATCTTTTAAAAAGGCAATTACCTCGTGCAAAGCTTCCGGTGCAACTTCAAAAGTGAAAATGTCGTGTTGCTGATAAAATTCAGTAACCGATAGTCCGAAGTTTTCAATCAACATGTTTTGAATAACAGCAGTCTCTAAAGCCATTTTATTTGATTTTATAAGAATTTAGTAAATCGGTATATTCTTCAGAACTTCTTCTTCTAACGGATTCCGATTTCACAATGTCTTGTAATTTCAAAATCCCGTCTAATATTTGTTCCGGTCTTGGAGGGCATCCAGGTACATAAACGTCAACAGGTATTACTTTGTCTATACCTTGCAGTACGGAATATGTATCAAAAATACCTCCTGATGAAGCACAAGCTCCAACGGCAATAACCCATTTAGGCTCGGCCATTTGTTCGTAAACTTGTCTTAATATGGGAGCCATTTTTTTAGCAATAGTTCCCATCACGAGCAACATATCTGCCTGTCTTGGGGAGAAACTCATACGTTCCGATCCAAAACGAGCCACGTCGTAATGAGCCGCCATAGTAGCCATAAATTCAATGCCACAACAAGAAGTCGCGAAGGGTAGTGGCCACATAGAATTGGCACGAGCTAGTCCTACAACCGTGTCTAATTTGGTAGCAAAAAATCCTTCTCCAGAATAACCATCTGGTGCATCGGCCATTTTATATTTAGATTTATCGTCCATAACTGCTGTGGTTTAGTCCCATTCGAGACCTTTTTTCTTAAATTCATACAACAGGCCAATGATCAACAGGAACATAAAAATTCCCATCTTCCAAAAACCTTCCCAGCCCATCTCTTGAAAATTTACTGCCCAAGGGTATAGAAATATCACTTCAACATCAAATAATACAAAGAGTATGGCTACAAGAAAATATTTTACATTAAAAGGAATTCTCGCATTTCCTACAGATTCAATTCCACATTCAAAGTTAATATCTTTGTTTTGTGACTTCCTTTTTGGGCCTAAAAGGCCTGAGACATATACAGTTAATACAACAAATCCGGCCGCTAGACCTAGCTGCATTAAAATCGGTATAAAATCGAGTTGGGTTGATTGCATAAAAATAAGCATTTTTAATATAAATTACACAAATATACTGTGAAGGGTGATTATATCAAATTATATAGAGATAGTCTTCTGCTTTTAGGGGTAAGTTAAGCTAATAAATAATTAGACTAATTATAAATAGTGATTTTGTTGCATAAAAAAACCGCTCTTAAAGTAAGAACGGTTTTGTAAGCAAATGGAAAATAATATATAATTAATCTTCTATTACCTCTACTTGTGCGGCTACTTTGCCTTTTCTTCCTTCTTCTTCAACATAAGAAACGCTGAAACCTTCTTGAAGTTCACTTCCGTTTAATCCAGTTGCATGTACAAAAATATCATTACCTGTTTGGTCGTCTGTGATGAATCCGTAACCCTTTTCTTCGTTGAAGAATTTAACTTTGCCTGTTCGCATTTTACAAAAAAAAATATTAATAATGCTCAAAGATATTATAATTATCGACATCTACAATTTTTAAGATAAAAAATGTAATTATTTTTTTAGAGTCATTTTTGAGCAAAAAAAAACCGCTATTTTAGCGGTTTTTCTATTAGTCTTGTAACGGTTTCATAGTGAAATCTTCCATAAATGCAGTGGTGTAATTACCGGCCACATAGTTGGGATCGTCCATTAATTGTCTATGAAAGGGTATGGTTGTTTTAATACCTTCGATAACAAATTCGTCTAATGCGCGTTTCATTTTATTAATCGCCTCTTCTCTGGTTTGAGCTGTGGTGATTAATTTAGCGATCATAGAGTCGTAATTTGGTGGAATGGTATAACCGGAATAAACGTGAGTATCTAGGCGAACTCCGTGGCCTCCTGGTGCGTGTAAAGTGGTGATTTTACCCGGTGAAGGTCTAAAACCATTATAAGGATCTTCGGCATTGATTCTACATTCGATAGAATGCAATTGAGGAAGGTAATTCTTTCCTGAAATTGGTACTCCAGCAGCAACGAGTATTTGTTCGCGAATCAAATCGTAATCAATTACTTGTTCTGTAATAGGGTGTTCTACTTGGATACGTGTATTCATTTCCATAAAGTAGAAGTTGCGGTGTTTGTCTACCAAAAATTCTATAGTTCCTGCACCTTCATATTTAATGAATTCAGCGGCTTTTACTGCTGCTTCTCCCATTTTTTCACGAAGTTCATCAGTCATAAAGGGGGATGGTGTTTCTTCGGTAAGCTTTTGGTGTCTTCTTTGGATAGAACAATCGCGTTCTGACAAGTGACAAGCTTTTCCATAAGAATCTCCGATGATTTGGATTTCGATATGTCTTGGTTCTTCAATGAGTTTTTCCATGTACATACCGTCGTTTCCGAATGCGGCAAGGGCTTCTTGGCGTGCGTCTTCCCAGCCTTTTTGAAGGTCCTCTTCTTTCCAGATGGCTCTCATTCCTTTTCCACCACCACCTGCGGTGGCTTTAATCATAACGGGATATCCGGTTTCTTTGGCTATAATTTTAGCGTCGTCTAAGCTTTCAATAATTCCATCAGATCCAGGTACTGTTGGTACACCAGCTAATTTCATAGTTGCTTTAGCGCTTGATTTATCACCCATTTTATCAATCATATCGGGTGAAGCTCCGATAAATTTGATACCGTGTTCTTCACATATTCTTGAAAACTTAGCGTTTTCAGAAAGAAATCCGTATCCAGGATGAATAGCATCTGCATTGGTAATTTCTGCCGCTGCAATAATATTCGATATCTTTAAATAAGATAAGTTACTTGGAGGAGGTCCGATACAAACCGCTTCATCAGCAAATCTTACGTGTAAACTTTCGGCATCTGCAGTGGAATAGACCGCTACGGTTTTAATACCCATCTCGCGACATGTTCTAATAATTCTTAGAGCAATTTCACCTCGGTTTGCGATTAATATTTTTTTAAACATCTTTTGAAATTTTTAATTTTACTTGGGATTAAATCCTTGTTCTAAAGGTTTTTAGAAATGATTTAAATTTCTTAAGATGGATCAACTAAGAATAATGGTTGGTCAAATTCAACAGGTGACGCGTCATCTACCAATACTTTTACAATCTTACCTGAAACTTCAGATTCGATTTCGTTGAAAAGTTTCATAGCTTCGATAACACAAACGACATCTCCAGTTTTTATCGTAGTTCCTACTTCTGCAAAAGCGGGTTTGTCTGGTGATGGTTTTCTGTAAAACGTACCGATGATTGGTGATTTTACAGTAATGTATTTAGAATCTTGATCAGCAATTTTTGCAGCTTCTGTAGCAGCAGCTACTTCTGGAGAAGGTGCTGTTGGAACAGTAGGTTGCGCAGCAGCAGCTTGTGGGAGTGCAGAGTTAACCGGAACTTGTTGGATATAAGTGGTCTCTGTACTTCCTGCGTCTGTTGTTTTGATGGTGATTTTAAAATCGTCCATTTCTAATTTTACTTCGGTAGCTCCTGATTTTGCTACGAATTTAATTAAGTTTTGAATTTCTTTAATGTCCATACTTTTGGTATTGGTTAGTTGTTTGTTTATTTGCTATAAGCCCACTTGAGGTAAATTGCTCCCCAAGTAAATCCTCCGCCAAATGAAGCGAATATAATGTTGTCACCTTTTTTTAATTGCTTTTCAAAATCACAAAGTAATAAGGGTAAAGTAGCGGAAGTTGTATTTCCGTACTTCTCTATATTGATTAAAACTTTGGATTCATCTAACTTCATGCGATGTGCGGTTGCGTCAATGATGCGTTTGTTCGCTTGATGAGCAGCTAACCAATTAACGTCATTATGAGTTAGGTTGTTGCGTTCCATGATTTTTTCACTGACATCAGCCATATTGGAAACGGCATATTTGAATACGGTTTTACCGTCTTGGAAAACATAGTGTTGTTTGTTGGCAACGGTTTCTGCCGATGCTGGTAGTATTGATCCGCCTGCTTCGATTTTTAAAAAATCTCTTCCAACAGCATCACTTTTTAGTATTTCGTCTTGCATACCATAACCTTCGTGGTTGGGTTCAAAGAGAACTGCTCCGGCGGCATCCCCAAAAATAATACAAGTGGCCCGGTCGGTATAATCTATAATGGACGACATTTTGTCGCTTCCAATAAGTAAAACTTTTTTGTATTTTCCAGATTCGATATACGCAGAGGCAACCGACATTCCGTATAGGAAACTTGAACAGGCCGCTTGAAGGTCGAAAGCAAAAGCGTTTGTAGCACCAATATTTGTGGCAACAAAAACAGCAGTGCTTGCAACGGGCATGTCTGCAGTAGCCGTAGCTACAATAACTAAATCGATTTCTTTGGGATCAAGTCCTTTTTTTTCGATCAGGTTTTCTGAGGCTTTAATAGCCATATAAGAAGTTCCTTTTCCTTCTCCTTTGAGGATTCTTCTTTCTTTTATTCCAGTTCTTGTTGTGATCCATTCGTCGTTGGTATCAACCATTTTCTCTAACTCTTTGTTGGTTAGTATGTATTCTGGTAGATAGCATCCTACGGCTGTAATGGCAGCGTTTATTTTTGTCATATGGGGGTGCTTTGTATTAAAAACATTCCAAAAAGTGGTGGAAATTACAAAAAAAAAATGAAAGCAGCTGTTAATTTAAAGCCGGAATGGTTTTACGGTTTTAAATAACAAAAAAAACTCTCACACATTGTGAGAGTTTTCCCTTATTTTTCTTGGTAATTATGCTACAGCTACGGCCTTGTCAACGACAACTTGCCCTCTGTAATATAATTTTCCTTCATGCCAGTAAGCTCTGTGGTAAAGGTGAGCTTCACCTGTTATTGGACATGTAGCAATTTGAGGAGCAACCGCCTTGTAATGCGTTCTTCTTTTATCTCTTCTTGTTTTCGAGGTTTTTCTCTTAGGATGTGCCATCTTACTGTATTATTTATCCGTTAATAGTTTTTTTAATTGATCCCATCTAGGATCAGTATCATTCTCTTTGTTACTTTCAATTTCTTCGTGCTCTTCTTCCTTTTCTGTGCTGTAACCTAAATAGTCCAATGCTTCAGAATCTAAACTCCCGTCCAAAACTCCAGGGTGAACCCTTTTGTGTGGAATGGACAAGGCAATCATTTCATAAACATACTGAGCCACATCTATTTTGTGCTCATTAAAAGGAATGACAACATATTTGTCGTTATCCTCATTAAATTTTTCTCCAAATTTAACAATGATTTCTAAATTCCCTGTCAATGGCATGTCAAAATCTTGAGCAGTAACGTCACATGGAACATTTACGTAGCCTTCAAACGAGAAGGAAAACTCAAGATGTGTGCTTTTTTTATTTAAAAGAACGACAACGTCTGCTTTAATATCGTTGAAATCATCAGAATTATAAAGTTCAAAGAACGATTTATCTATTTGATTTTCAAACTGGTGTTTTCCTAATTTTAGCCCTATAAAAGGAATTAAGAATTGTTTTTCATTACTCATGAGAACATGATTTGAGCGTGCAAAGATATAAAATAATTATAATTACAAGCAGGTTATCAATATTTTTTTGATGTAAATTCTTTTTGACGACTAACTAACGGCTCATTAATGAGTTCTGCATTGTTTTTTCGGTTGTTATAAACGTCCATTGCCAAATAAACAGCTTCTCGAAATGAAGTAGGGTCGGCCTGGCCTTTTCCTGCAATTTCGTAAGCAGTTCCATGATCGGGTGACGTTCGTATTTTGTTGAGTCCTGCCGTATAATTAACGCCCGAACCGAAGGAAAGGGTTTTAAAAGGGGTTAGCCCTTGATCGTGATAACAGGCGAGTACAGCATCGAAGTTTTCATATTGGTTGGATCCAAAAAAACTATCTGCGGAAAACGGTCCTGTAACCAGAATACCTTCGGCAAATAATTTTTTAATTGTAGGACTCATAATTTTTAACTCCTCTTGCCCAATTACTCCTTGGTCACCGCTATGAGGATTTAATCCCAACAGGGCAATTCGCGGTTTTAAGATGTTAAAATCCTCTTTTAGACTTTTGTTTAGCGTTTTGACTTTGCGGATTATTAAGTCTGCTGTAATCTCTTTGGCAACGTCTTTTATCGGAATGTGATCCGTTAATAATCCGATTCTCAATTGGTCGCTGATCATTAACATCATGGCGTCGCCCTCCAGTTCTTGGTTAAGGTAGTCCGTATGTCCAGGGTATTTGAAGTCCTCGTCTTGGATGTTGTATTTGTTGATAGGTGCCGTAACCAATATGTCAATCAGGCCCTCTTTTAAGGCAGCTGTGGCTTCAACAAATGATTTTATCGCATATTTCCCTACTAGGGGGTCGTTGGTTCCGAAATTTACATTGACGGTTTCTTTCCAGAGATTTAGTACGTTTATCTTTCCTTTCACAGCTTGATCTAATTTGTCTATACCGTGTATCACTGCAGCGTTGCCTAATATCTTTTTTATAAACGAAAAGGGTTTAGAATTGGCAAAAATTACAGGAGTACACAATTCGAGCATTCTAGTATCTTCGAAAGTTTTAAGGATGACTTCGCTTCCGATTCCGTTCATATCGCCGATTGAAATGCCGAGCTTTATATTTTCTTCTTGATGGTTCATAATAAGCTGTAATTTATTGCTAATTTTGTAAGCAAATTTAATGAAAATAAATCGAGTTATGTTTACAGGAATTGTGGAATCCATCGGGCGGGTCGAAAATATAGTAAAAGAAGGAGAGAATCTGCACTTTATTATAGCCTCACCGTTAGCTATGGAATTGAAAATTGACCAGAGTGTTGCTCATAATGGTATCTGTTTAACGGTGGTTGCATTGACCGAATCTACTTATAAGGTTACTGCTATTAAGGAAACTATTTTAAAGACCTCTATCGGCAATTGGAAACTTGGTGATCGTATCAATTTAGAACGAGCCATGATATTGGGTACGCGTTTAGACGGCCATTTGGTTCAAGGCCATGTCGATCAAACGGCACGTTGTATTTCGATGGAAGATTCGGAGGGTAGTGTTTATTTTGAGTTTGAATACGATGAAAAACAATCGAATATCACGATTGAAAAAGGGTCGATTACCATTGATGGTACAAGCCTGACTGTGGTTGACTCAGGGCGAAATACATTTAAAGTCGCCATCATACCTTACACTATGGAGCACACTTTATTCGGGACCTATAAAATAGGGACTGTGGTCAATTTGGAGTTTGATGTTATTGGCAAGTACGTAGCAAAGATGATGTCGATGCGATAATGCTTACTATGAAAACCCATACAGGTGGCTAGGTTTCTATTAAATAATCCATTTTTAATTGTACAAAAAAGCTTCCTTGGAGGTAAACTATCTCTAAATTTTTGGTTTGTTTTTTGTATTACTGTGTGAAATAACCTATTTTTACTAGGTTGTCTAATTAAAAAAAAGCAAATATTATGGAATATACTCAAGAAACTTCAGGATGGAAAGACGAATTCTATCGTAAATATAGATTGAATACTGTTCCAGAACACCTGTTAATAATTGGGAGTTTTTTAATAGAAGCCAATCATAAAAGTGATAGTAGTACTTTGAGGTCGCGACTGGATCTTAAAAGAATTGAAAACATACTCAATCAAGCTTGGTGCGTGGTGAATTCTCGTAATGCCAAGCAATTGATTGAGAGTTTGTTGAGTTTGCCTAGTGTAAACAACTTTAAAGATGTCGCTGAAACCATCCTCATTCAGCAGAAATCACATCTACAGCATCCCGTAGCTTCTGCTTTGTTGGGTGAACAAGCCAAATTATACCATTTTATTGACGATAAGTGTGAGTCTCGATTTTTTGATTGCGGCTATTCGTTTAACGAACCCGCATATCATCGAATTACCAATATTGCCAGTTGGGATATTGAAAGGGCTGGCCTGATTATCAGGTATGCTTTTACAATAGGTTGGCTCACAGAAGAAGAGGCTGTGAATTATCTTAAAAAAGCTTATACTGTAGCGGAATTAAATTATTCCAATTGGTGCCAATACTTTATTGGTTACCTAAAGGGAAGAGCCTTGTTGTTTGATAATTCTGTTGAGGAATCGAGTAATTATATCTTGGTTTTAAATGATATTCTACAACAACCCGAAATATATTTTCACCATTATCCGCTAACGCAAAAGAATTGAAATCCCACGATTTAATTTAGATTCATTATAAAATACTCCGAAGATGTGACTTTTTCAAAATAATGTGTCTAAATACTATTTGACCATTAGATAAGGTAGTTATGGAGTTAGATTCATTAAGACATATTAATCTGGACGATGAGGAGCTAGTAGCTTTAATCATTAGGACGGACGACGCTACTTATTTTGGTGTTTTATATGACCGATATTCAGATTTGGTTTATAACAAATGCAGAAGTTTTGTTGGTTCAGATGCAGTGGCTCAAGATTTAACTCACGATATTTTTATTCAACTTTTTGTTAAGTTACACACCTTCAAAGGGGATTCGAAATTCTCGACCTGGTTGTTTTCTTTTACGTATAACCATTGTGTTAATTTCTACAACCGCGATTTAAAAAAGAAAAATTTAGAAACGGATTTAATAGAGGAATATAATTACAGCATTCCAGAGGGGGAAAGTGACATTGCAGACGACGAGATTTTTGCAATGAATACCGAAAAACTTAGGCAAGCCTTAAAAATTGCGGAACCCGGCGAAAAAATAATATTGTTAATGAAATACCAAGACGATATGTCTATAAAAACCATTGCGGAGCAAGTGGGAATTGGAGAGAGCGCCGTGAAGATGAGACTGCATAGAGCAAAGAAACGGGTTTTGGAAATTTATAATTCTTTGTAAGCATGGAGAATCCTTTTAAGAAAATTTTGTATGACGAAAAGTTACCTGATATTATAAAAGACCGGGTAACAGACAATATTGCACTTATAAAATTGTCTTTAGAAGTGGCAGAATTGTTTACCATAAAGTTGCCTAATGTAATGACAACTTTAATTAAGGATAACCATATTGCAACTACCAATAATAAAGATAATTTTAACCAATCTAAAGATGAATAGTTTTGCTCAAACATTTAATATTGAAGATTCCTCACAGTTTATTAGCTCACTTCTAAATAGTTTAGCTAGCGGAGCATTGAAAGGATTGATTATTCTGATATACACACTTTTGAGTTGGTGGAGTATTCGAATTCTTTCTTTTTTGATAAAAAAAATGCTGATTTTAAGTAGAATAGAGAAATTACAACAGCACTTAAGTAAAAGTGATTTTTGGATTAAATCGACAATAAAGTTCGATTTGTTGTTGATTATTGACGCTTTTATTAAAACGTTCTTTGCTTTAATTTTTATTATTATAGGGGCAGATCTGTTTGGACTGGAGACGGTGTCTACACAGATTGGAATTTTAATTTCATTAATGCCTCAATTCCTTATATCTATAATATTATTTATTTCGGGACTCTATTTGGCTTTGTGGGTTAAAAAGGCCTTGATTAATTTCTTTGATGTAATTGGCTTTAAAGGGGGTAGAATAATTGGAAAAATGATCTTTTATATACTGTTTCTGTTTTGTACTATTATAGCTCTTAATCAAGCCGGTATCAATACGGATATTATTACCCAAAATATTTCTATTATCATGGGAGGTATCTTTATAACTATAGCTTTGTCCTTGGGATTAGGATCCAAAGACCTGGTAACTTTGTTGTTGTATTCTTTTTATACGCGTAAAAATTTGCGTGTAGGTATGCGTATCCGAATCGAGGAAATGGAAGGAGTTGTAGTGTCTATCGATAATATCTATCTGTGTTTATTAGTTCGTGACCATAAAATACTAATGCCCATTAAAATAATTTCTTCAAGTACCATAGAGTTTTTAGACAATAAAAAAAGTTAGATTTTACGAGATGAAAAAATAAAGGTTTTCATTTTCAATATTTAGATTTTAACGAAAAAGAAAAAGAGCTACTTTCCGTTTTGGGAGTAGCTATTTTTTTTGAGTTTTCGAAGCAAGCGACTTCGTTGTCATTGTATTGGCGAGGTGTAGTCGCATTGATCTCTTGGATAGCGACAGTGGGGATAGAACATTCTTTAAATGTGACCTTTTTTAGTATAGGTGTCTAAAATAGTGTTGGAGTACACTTGATAGTTGATTCTTCTGCTGTGTGAAACTGTTTTTCGCACTTAAGCCGAAAGGCGATGATAAACCTGCTTTAAGGAACTCTATTTTCATTAATCAATAACAGTATGTTTATGAAAAAGATCGCTTTTTTATTGCTGTTTGGAATTCCGTTATATGCATTTTCTCAAACAGGTTTAAATACGACCACCCCCATAGCTACCGTTGAAATTTTGCAGGGACCTCATGTCTCTCCAGAAAACGGGGTCCTAATTCCTCGTACAACGGGTAGTGACTTAGTAAGCAATGACGCGCTATATACTCAAGCACAAAACGGTACTATGATATACGTGACAACTGCAGTTCCTGTAGAAATGATAACCCCCAAGACTCTTGAAGTAACTAAAAAGGGGTTTTATGTTTATCACGACGAGCCTTATCAACGATGGAAGCCTACCATAAGTGGAAAATCTACCCTGACTTCTTCTAAGATTTATGTTATTATAAATAGTATAGCTACGAAATTGATGGTTTCTAATACGGAAGCCATTAGATGGAGTGGTGGTTTTAACGGGGTCAATGAAAATTTAATTACTTTAAAATCCAATGGTACAGACCTTGTTTTACCACCATACCGCACCTTCAAAATACAAGGGATGATTCCAATCGGATATGGGACGGGAAGCGATGCAGACCGAAGAATTGCTTCTAGTTTAAAAAGTGAATTTATAGTAATTGATCCCGAATCCACAGTTCAGGTTTATGAGTCAAGCCAGGGATTTGCCCGGTCATCCAATTACAATGCTTCCAATGCAGGTGGGGCAACTCCTGCTATGATGATTATTTATACAGGAGACTTTGGCGCTACTATAAAAACCACCGCGACAAGGGAGGGGAGCTTGCGAACCAATATTGCGGGAGGACCAGCACACAATACGATAGGGTCATACTTAATAATAGAAGAGATATAATATGAAGCATACAGTTTTATTGTTCGTTTTTTTAGTGATGAGTCCGTTTTATGGGCAAACGGGGATAAACGAATTTGCCCCCAAAGTATCCTTACATATCAATAAACAACAAGAAAATAATCAGGCAGTTGGCGTTCTTTTTCCCCGAATGCCGGCTAGTGAGTTGGCCAGTGTCATCGCGCCGGAATACGACGGAGTTATGGTTTATGTTACGGAGCCGGCTCAGAACCCAAGTGGGGTATTAAGAGAGGTAATCAGAAGAGGATACTATTATTATGATAGCCATCAAAGAATTTGGAGCCCGTTGGGCAGACGGTATTTCAATATTATTGAAGAGGATGAATTAATATATGCTAAAGTCTCTAGAAACGGAAGTTTTAATCTGAGATACCCACCTAATAATAACAGTACCAATTTTGCAAATAATTACTTAACCTGGCATCAAGTTGAGGGAACAGCTGCGTCAGATAATGTTAAGATTGATCCCGACCAAACTACAATCAGATTCCCTAAGGGGCATCTGTTTAAGGTTACCGCGATGATCAGTATCGTTGGAGCAAGAAGAGCGGGTTATGTCGTAACCCGATTTGAATCTCAGACTGCCGCTCCTTTAGTGGTTTCCTCATGGGGATATCTCGAGACGGGCAATGAAGCTTACCAAGATGGTGGGGTCGTTCATGCTACTGCGGTTATTAATACGCATAATCAAGAAATGACAATTAGATTAAATGCCCCCGTCTACGGACATGTTTACGGGAATAGAAACTTGGTTTTAGCGGGTTCAGAAGATCAAGATGCGTTTTACTATAGTCATCTTATTGTTGAAGAATTATAATGGATGTAATTTTAATTATGAGAAATATATATATAACAATAGTGCTGCTGCTGTCGGTAAATAGTTATTCCCAAAAAGTAGGCGTTAATACCAGGGAACCTAAGGTGGTCTTACAAATAGCAAATAACACCGATACCACCATACCAAACGGATTGAAAATCCCTCAGATTACAGGAGTAGAATTGCAGAGGAAAGACCATCTCTATGCTGCTGAACACGATGGTATTATGGTTTTTGTCATTAATCCATTGGGAGTCTCTCGACCTAGAGAAAAGACAGAAGCAGTCACAGAACAAGGTTACTATTATTACGATGCTCTAGAAGAGAAGTGGAAAAAACTGGATAGGTATACAAATATTGTTGCAGAAAAGGTGATTGCTCAAGTTAATCGGCCGCTATGGCAACAACAAGTTTTCAGTTTGGGGACAGCCGTAAGTTGGAAAGAGATCTCTTCTGCAAGTTCGTTCCGTGATGATGTTTCGCTGGAAGGAGACAATCAATCGGTGTTAGTCTTGGGGCCGGGTAAATCCTATAAAATATCAGCTATCGTTGGGATTGGTACTTCTTCGTCTGCAACTTACCTCAAAACACAGTTTAAACTTGCAGAAAACCCTTCTGGCAATGCTAAAATGTATCTAAGTACTCCAGGAACAGTACAATCTAGCTCTTTAAATACGATTCGGGGCACGGGAACTTATCCTGTATGTTATGTCTATTCGGGTGACTACGGCATTAAATTAATTTTAGAAGCAAAAGGCCCTGCCGATAATACGACCACTTATATTGCCGGTAAATCAGTTGGGCAGCAAGAAGGGACGTTGCTTTCTATACAAGAACTTTGATTTGTTTTTAATAGAGGAAATTCTATTGCTCCCCATAAACAGGTTTTGACCTGCTTTTTTTAAACGTCGTTTATGACTGATTCTAATGAAGATTTTTTTTTCTAAGTATTTGAGACGGTATCGTGTGGAGAAATATGTTGTAACCCATATTTTTTTTCTTAAAACTTGGTTTGATAAAAAGTATTTTTCCCTATTTTATTAGGTTTTATTCTTGTTTTATCTAATAAACTTTGATAAAATGAGTTCGTTACTATAGTAATTGTATGTTTTAATTGTAAAAAATGTATGTGACTTTTTTTTTGTATGGTGTCTAAATGTGTGAAACAATGTAAAATATAGATATTATGAAAAAAAGATTACTTTCAGTAGTTTTCTTTACAGGCATGATAGCGACTGGATATTCTCAAGTAGGTATTGGAACGCAAATACCTAGTGAATCATCGCAGTTGGAGATCGTAGCCTCGAATAAAGGGATTTTAATACCAAGAGTTTCTCTTGTAAGTGCTATAGATACCACAACAATTACGGCTGGGAATATTAATAGTTTGTTGGTGTTTAATACCAATGCTGCGCTTGGTACGGGCTATTATTATTGGATGAATGATAAGTGGTTACGAATAATCAGTTTAGAAGACATTCAGTCTTTACCTACTCAAAACACAGTAAATGTACAATTATCGGTTAATCATACAGACAGTAAATTGGTTTTGGAAGATAGTGAAGGAAATAAAGTTGATGTGCTTTTAAGCGATATTTTTAAAGATCAAGAATTTATTACGGCCATCACGGAAACCCATGTTAACGAGATTTTTAATAACGACAACGTTATCAATAAAATCATCAACAAACTGACTGGTAAATACGGTAATGTCGTTTACAATC
>JBEBUC010000025.1:0-36210 GCA_040393465.1 Flavobacterium sp.
AGCATCTGACTGTTAATCAGAGGGTCCTTGGTTCGAGCCCAAGAGGGGGAGCAGATAGAAAGTCTTTTAAACGTAATGTTTAAAAGACTTTTTTGTTTTGGGTACTTTTAGCTCAGTCTAACATGTTTTTCTTTTCCAAAATAAGGAGTCATAAGCTTGCAGCTAGCATTGTCTTTTTCTTATAAGTATTCCTATATTTTTCCGGTTCCTTAATGATTCCTTTGTTATGCCATGATTGTTGGTTTTTCGATTAATCTCGAAGAAGCTTATTAATCGTCGTTAATGCCATTTCACTAAGTTATTTAAAATCGTTCTATAATTTGATTACGTATCGATGATAGATCGTTTTATTATTAAATTTGATTTCTTTAAATTCATAAATTATGAAAAAATTATTTTTATTATTTGTTCTGATGGCGTTTGCATTCGGTTCTTGTTCTAGTGATGATTCTTCGGGATTAGAAGAAGTTGTGACTAAGCTGAAATACGAAGACTTTGTCGATGAAAAGATGGATGCGATTTTAACACAAGAGTTGGGTATGTCAATTTATCCTGGTGATACGCCTCCGTTTGTAGAGGGGTCTTATTTGGCAAGTCCTTTTTACTGTCAAAAATCAAACTTCTCGGATTCGTATGAGCATATGAATTTCGGAAGTACAGCTCTTGTTTTTTTAAATCAGAACGATGCGGTACGAAGTATTGATTTCAATAGTTTATTGTCTTACAATCCGGGTTTTGTTGGAAAGTTTGAACGTTGGGATGGTAAAGGGTGTTTTATTTCAGGTGGTGACAATAAATTTTCGATGGTGTTTCATACGGAGGGTTCGTTGGAAGGTGGTAACGGCGTATCTGCTTTATATAAAAACTTAGTGGCTGTATCGGGAGCATTGGATATTGACCAATCAGGTGTAGTAAAGGGGATAAAGAATTACCAAATGGCATCAGTGATGCTGGACGATTTCGGAGATCCTCATAATATGCTGATAGCTGTTGGTAAAGGAAGGTTGTGGGTGGACGATTATGCCGAGCGTAAATAATTTTTAGTATGGTGATTTATAAAAGACTGTTTTGTGCAGTCTTTTTTATTTTGACAATAGGAAGTGGGGACCCGATGTAGTCGGTCGGTATGGGTGTTTTATATGGCGTTTGAGCGACTTTCTATATTCGGAATACTTCTGTGTTGATGCGGTGTATAGGGGGTCGGGTTTTGTTTCTTTTGACGGAAATAAAAAAGCTGTTTGAGATTAATCTCAAACAGCTTTTTGTAATAAGGGTTGATCGTTGTTTTAGTTAACTAAAATATTGATCGTATTGTCGTTCATTTCTAGAGTTCCAGAAGAAATAGCTAACCAATAGGTGGTCTCGTTTATCTTTTGAAATTTAGAAGCAAATTCTTTAGCTATTTTGATGTCACTACCTACAATCTTAATATGGCCTTTTGCTAAAGCTGATACTATAGGTGCGTGATTGTTTAGCATTTGAAACTCTCCATTTAATCCAGGTACAGCTACCGAAATAACTTCTCCTTTGAATAATGTGGCCTCTGGTGATACAATTTCTAGTTTCATGGGAATAGCGTTTATATTAGATTATACTTCAGCAAGCATTTTTTCTCCAGCTTCGATTGCTTCTTCAATCGTTCCTTTCAAGTTGAATGCAGCCTCAGGTAAATGATCTAATTCTCCGTCCATGATCATATTGAATCCTTTGATCGTTTCTTTAATGTCTACAAGAACACCTTTCAAACCTGTAAATTGTTCCGCAACGTGGAACGGTTGAGATAAGAAACGTTGTACACGACGAGCTCTAGATACAGAAAGTTTATCTTCTTCAGATAGTTCTTCCATACCAAGAATCGCGATGATATCTTGTAATTCTTTATATTTTTGAAGAATTTCTTTTACTCTTTGCGCGCAAGCATAATGTTCTTTTCCTAAAATCTCAGGAGTCAAAATTCTTGAAGTAGAATCCAAAGGATCTACAGCAGGGTAAATACCTAATTCAGCAATTTTACGAGATAATACCGTTGTAGCATCTAAGTGAGCAAACGTTGTTGCTGGTGCCGGGTCAGTTAAATCATCCGCAGGAACGTAAACGGCCTGTACTGAAGTAATGGATCCCTTTTTTGTAGAAGTAATACGCTCTTGCATAGCTCCCATTTCTGTAGCTAAGGTAGGTTGGTAACCTACTGCAGAAGGCATACGTCCAAGAAGTGCAGATACCTCTGATCCCGCTTGTGTAAAACGGAAAATGTTATCCACGAAGAAAAGAACGTCTTTCCCTTGGTCTTCTCCAGCTCCATCACGGAAGTATTCTGCAATTGAAAGTCCAGATAAGGCAACACGTGCACGTGCTCCCGGTGGCTCATTCATTTGTCCGAATACGAAAGTAGCTTTAGATTCTCTCATTCCCGGTTTGTCTACTTTGGATAAATCCCATCCGCCGTTTTCCATTGAGTGCATGAAATCATCACCATATTTTATAATTCCTGATTCCAACATCTCGCGAAGTAAATCGTTCCCTTCACGGGTACGTTCCCCTACACCTGCAAAAACCGAAAGTCCTCCGTGTCCTTTTGCAATGTTGTTGATCAATTCCTGAATCAATACTGTTTTTCCAACTCCAGCTCCTCCGAAAAGTCCAATTTTACCCCCTTTTGCGTAAGGCTCAATTAAATCGATTACTTTAATTCCAGTGAATAATACTTCTGATGAAGTAGATAATTCTTCGAATTTTGGTGCATTACGGTGAATTGGTAAACCATCTACTCCGGCTTTTGGTAAATTACCAAGTCCGTCAATAGCATCTCCAATAACGTTAAACAAACGTCCAAACACGTCTTTTCCGATAGGCATTTGGATTGGAGCTCCAGTAGCGATTACTTCATAACCTCTACTCAAACCATCGGTGGAGTCCATTGAAATGGTTCTTACGGTATCTTCTCCGATGTGAGATTGTACTTCTAGTACAAGTATGGTACCATCTTCTCTTTTGATTTCTAATGAATCATAAATTCTTGGAAGTTCGGCGTTTTGTGTGTTGAACACTACGTCAACTACTGGTCCGATAACTTGTGCAACTTTTCCTGTGACTTTAGACATTGCTTATGTATTTATTTAACAGCTATTTACCTTTAATGAAAAAACACTCTTTTTCAGATTGCAAAGATAGTTTTTTTATCCGAAAATTAAAAAAGTTTGAAAATTAAATTTTCATTGCAGATTTAAATATTTTGACGAAATGATAAGAACAGCTTTAATTAATTATAAATTCACTTGTTTTCTTCTTTTCTTAAAGCTTGCTTTCGTTACTACAAGGCCTAATTAGCTGGTGCAATGGCAGTATATGTAAAAAATCATCCTTTTATCAAATGAAAAAGGATGATTTCTTATTAAAAAGAGTGTGGCTGATGTTGTGCGGACTTTATTGTGGCATAAAGGTTTTTAATTGCTCCATATCTACCCCAAGTCCTTTGGCAACTCCCATTCCCAAAGGTACGCTTGCTCTAAACCAGTGGCAAAGTTGTCTCATAATAATCTCGTCTCTTTTTGGTCCTGCTATACCACTCATAGCGCCGACAATATTGCTGATGGTGTGTGCTTTGGCTTCCTCGTCCATAACGCGGTCAAATAATTCTCCCGGTTGGGTATAATGATCGTTGTCGTTTTCGTTACGGTCGTAGTAGGCAACTTTATTGGATTCCAATTCATAAGGTAGGCCTTTTGCTTTTGGATCTTCAAAATTGCCGTCAAAGCTGTTTGGAAAATAGTTTGGTGCGCTGCCGTTGTTTCCGTCAAATCGCATAGCGCCGTCTCTGTGGTAATTGTTGGTCATATAGGGACAGGCATTCACCGGTAAACTCTGATAGTTAGCGCCAATTCGATAGCGTTGCGCATCGGGATACGATAGTATTCGTCCTTGGAGCATTTTGTCTGGTGAAAAACCGATACCGTCAACTAGATTGGCTGGTGCAAAGGCGGCTTGTTCGACTTCGGCAAAATAATTATCAGGTATTTTATTGAGTTCAATATATCCTACTTCTAGTAGAGGATATTCTTTTTGCGACCATACTTTGGTCAGGTCAAAAGGGTTCCAGCGGAAATTTTGAGCCTGTTCTTCGGTCATGACCTGGATGGAGAAAGTGTATCGTGGGAAATCGCCTCGGGAAATCGCATCTACGAGTGATTTCTGACCAAAATCCGGGTCGATACCGCGCATTGTCAAAGCTTCCTCACCAGTTAGGTTTTTTATGCCTTGTTGTGTTTTATAGTGAAATTTGACATAAGTTCTTTCGTTCTTATCGTTGACCATCGAAAAAGTATGACTTCCGAAACCATGCATGTGTTGAAATCCATTTGGAGTACCGCGGTCAGACATTAAAATCAATACTTGGTGTAAACTCTCTGGATTTAACGACCAGAAATCCCAGACCATCGTAGGGCTTTTTAAATTGGTATGCGGATCTCTCTTTTGCGTGTGTATAAAATCGGGAAATTTTTTGGCGTCTTTGATGAAGAATACCGGCGTGTTATTTCCTACTAAATCCCAATTCCCGTCTTCTGTATAAAATTTTAAAGCAAATCCTCTAGGGTCTCTTTCGCTATCTGCTGATCCTTTTTCTCCTCCTACAGTAGAAAAACGTACAAACATATCCGTTTCTTTTCCTATTTGTGAAAATAGTTTAGCACGGGTGTATTTGGTGATGTCGTGGGTAACCACGAATTTTCCATAAGCTCCCGTTCCCTTGGCGTGTACAATACGCTCTGGGATTCGTTCTCGGTTAAACTGTGCTAGTTTTTCATGAAGAAAGTAGTCTTGCAATAACACTGGTCCGCGTGCTCCTACTGTTTGGGAATCTTCATAATTTCCTACTGCGGCTCCAGCATTGGTGGTGATTGGGCAGTTGGTGTGCTTATTGTTTTTAGAATTGTTCTCCATAATGTAGTTAGTTTAAGTAAGTGATTTTTTATATAGTATAAAGATAACGGTATTTTGGTATTGATAATAACGAATGTTTAGATAGTAATATCTATGTCGTAGATATTGATTATTTTTGTGTCTTAATAAAGATACTATGAATTTACAACAATTGGAATATGTATTAGCAGTTTATGAAGAAACTAATTTCAGTTTTGCAGCGGATAAGTGTTTTGTTTCTCAGTCTACTTTGAGTACCATGATTATTAAATTGGAAGAGGAGTTAGGAATTAAGATCTTCGACAGAAGAAGTAAACCAGTTGGGGTAACTCAGGAAGGCGCCGTAATTATAGACAAGATAAAGATGATTTTGGCGGGTGTTTACGATTTACAGGAAGTTGCTAAAGAGATGAAAGGAGATTTGTCAGGACTGATACGCATAGGAGTTATTCCTACAGTAGCGCCGTATTTGATGCCGCTGTTTTTAAGTCGATTTGTTCATCAGTATAAAGAAATTCAACTTGTCGTTCAGGAATTGATAACCGAAAGTGTATTGGAGAAAATTGAAAATCGCACGTTAGATTTTGGCATAGCGTCGAGTCCGATTCCCTCAAAGTTTAGTGATGTAGTCAGTATTCCGCTTTATCAAGAAGCGTTTCTCTTATTTGATTATTCAGAGCGTGAGCATGATTTTCCGTTGCACTTGAAGGATATTGATCGAGAAAAATTGTGGTTGTTGGCTGAGGGGCATTGTATGCGTTCGCAGATACAGACGCTTTGCGCTGAAAATCAAGAGCAGAAAAACTGGAGTAATATTGATTATCAGGCAGGAGGTTTGGATACTTTAATCCGCTTGGTGAAAAAAACGGGCGGATTAACCTTGTTGCCCTATTTAGCCACTTTGGATTTTAAAGAAACTGATTTGGCAAAGCTGCATCAATTTCACAGTCCGAATCCCAATAGAGAAATTTGTTTATTGGTGCATAAGAATTTTGTAAAGAAGGGAATTTTAGCTGTTTTTAAAACGGAGATTATAAATACAGTGAGCCCGCTTTTAAAAGATTTTAAATAAGGAATTAGGCGGTATAAAAAGACTGGGATTTGTAAGTACAAATCCCAGTCTTAATTTAAATAGCTATCAGAAAGGTTTATTCTACCGTTACTGACTTTGCTAAATTTCTAGGTTGATCAACATTGCAATTTCTTAGAACAGCAATGTGGTAAGATAAAAGTTGCAAAGGAATGGTTGTGATAATTGGTGAAAGCGCTTCGGAGATATAGGGTACCTCAATAACGTGGTCGGCCAACGATCGTACTTGTTCATCACCTTTGGTGACTACAGCGATAATTTTACCATTTCTAGCTTTGATTTCTTGTACGTTGCTAACGATTTTATCGTAATGATTTTGTTGTTGAGCTACTACGATTACCGGCATGTGTTC
Source organism: Flavobacterium sp. (assembly GCA_040393465.1). Taxonomy (GTDB): domain Bacteria; phylum Bacteroidota; class Bacteroidia; order Flavobacteriales; family Flavobacteriaceae; genus Flavobacterium. Next base: position 6,360 of record JBEBUC010000025.1, read on the forward strand.
GTCTATTAAGGCGATAGGACCGTGCTTCATTTCAGCAGCAGGGTATCCTTCCGCATGGATGTAAGAAATTTCTTTCAATTTTAAAGCGCCTTCCAATGCTACAGGATAGTTGTATCCACGACCTAAATAAAGGCAGTTTGTTGCATTTTGATACACTTTAGCGATTTTAAGAATTTCCTCATTCATCTTTAAAGCTTCTTCGACTCTTTCAGGAATCATTTCCATCTCTAACAGGTAGCGTTGATAGTCTGAATTATTCATAGTGCCCTTAGCTTTAGCCAAGCGCAAAGCAATAAGTGTAAGTACGGTGATTTGCGTAGTAAAGGCTTTGGTTGAAGCAACTCCAATCTCCGGACCAGCATGGGTATAAGCACCAGCATGTGTTTCTCTAGAGATAGACGAGCCTACCACATTACATACTCCAAAAACAAAGGCCCCGCGTTGTTTGGCTAATTTGATGGCAGCCAAAGTGTCGGCAGTTTCTCCAGATTGAGAAATAGCGATGACCACATCGTTGGGATAAATGATCGGGTTTCTATATCTAAATTCGGAGGCATATTCTACTTCTACTGGAATTCTTGCAAATTCTTCGAAGATGTATTCTGCGACTAAACCGGCATGCCAGGAAGTTCCGCAAGCGATAATGATGATTCGGTCGGCGTTGAGAAACTTTTCTAAATTGTCTTCAACTCCGGCCATTTTTATTAAACCGCGATCGGAAAGTAATCGACCTCTATAGGTATCTTTGATTACATTGGGTTGTTCGTGGATTTCCTTAAGCATAAAATGGTCGTAACCATCTTTCTCAATTTGCTCGAGGTTGAGTTGCAATTCTTGAACATAAGGAATAACCAAAGAATCGTCTTTGATTTTTCTTAGTTTTAGAGGTTTGTGCAATCTGATAATAGCCATTTCTTCATCTTCTAAATAGATGGCATTATTGGTGTATTCTATAAATGGTGATGCGTCTGAAGTTACGAAATATTCATTTTCTCCAATTCCAATAGCCAATGGACTTCCCAGTCTTGCTGCTATGATTTCATTGGGTTTTTTAATGTCGAAAACGGCAATCGCATAGGCACCCACAACTTGGTTAAGCGCTACTTGTACGGCTTTTCCAAGTTTTAAGTTATTTGTTTTTTGTATGTCTTCAATCAAGTTAATTAAAACTTCTGTATCCGTGTCGGATTTAAAGGTATAGCCTCTGTTGAGTAATTCCTTTTTTAGAGAATCGTAATTCTCAATAATTCCGTTGTGAATGATAACCAGTTCGCCTGAATTAGAGAAATGAGGATGTGAATTGACGTCATTCGGAACACCGTGAGTTGCCCAACGGGTATGTCCAATACCAACGGTACCTACTTTAACGGCGTCGGTAGCTATAGCTTCTAAATCAGAAACCTTTCCTTTGGTTTTACAAAGATTGATTTGAGTTCCGTCATAAACTGCCAATCCAGCACTATCATAACCTCTGTATTCCAGTCGTGTCAAACCCTTGATTATTACAGGGTAGGCATCACGATAACCTATATATCCTACTATTCCACACATAGTTTTTAGTTTTTAGATTTGGTGTAAAAGATTTCGAGTGTCAGTTTTTTGCTTTCGTCGCTGGTATTGTTTCCGTATAAAACAGTACCTAGTGGAGACATAATTGACGAAGTCGGAATCGATTTTATAACTCTTGGTGAATTATTAATGGGGTTTTTCAATCGTTTAGAAGAAACATTATTGATGTCATAACTAACGGCTAATCCCAATTTTACATTAGTGGAGTCCTTGTTGATTAGGTTGTTGATGTGGTCGGCAATTTTTATTCTATAGCGAATTCCCTTTTTGTCTTCTGTACTTTCTTTTTCTAAGATACCTCCGTAAATAGCTTTGGCATATGTAGAGCTCTGAGAAGTATTATCTGTGGCATAATCTTTTAGAATCATGTTGTTGTCCAAGTCGTACAAATAAATACGCGTTGGCTCTACTTGTTTGCCGTTAGACAGGGTTACTTTGTCGACATAGAAATTAAGTCGCGCATCGTTTATTAACCATTTGTTTTCTCGCAAATAATTCAGTTCCTCAGAAACACCGTTACTGTTTTTCTTAAACAATTCGATTACCGCAAAAGAACCGCTACCGCCTTTGATGAACAGTTTTTCGTCCCCTTGATTTTTGTTAGGGTTCGCTATGTTTTGTAGGTAGTTAGCACTAAAATCATTAGTGAAGTAATTACCAGTTATTAGGGTATTGTCGGTAACGCCCAATTTTACAACATCGCTACTGATTTTTAATTCAAGTTTTTTTCTATCACGTTTTTTACCTGCAGTTTCAGAGTCTTGAGAATAAATGATGACCAATTTTGCCTCTGCAAAATTCATCACTCCAATAGAACCTGTTCCACCTGTACTTTCCGCTTTAAAATAAAGCCCTCTAAAAAAGTTTTGGAAAAGGTTGTTGTTGCTAAAGTTCGGTAAATTTTCAGGCGTAAATAACATTTTTTCAAAGTATGCTTTGTTTAAGTCAAGCCACATACCAGGGGCTATTGACTCTTTGACTAGGGGTTTCCCAGTTTCTTCGTCTGTTTTTATAGAACCGTCCTCGTTGTACTGATATAGATTAATGGCTGTTTTTTTGAAATTAAAAGCCGAATTTTGAGAAACGTCTTTGGAATCATTTAAGGGAGTTCCCTTAATAAAGTTCTCAATCTTGGAATTTTCGTCCGAGTAAATCCTATTTACATTATTTGGATCAGGACTGAAATTACTCAAGAAATAACCGTTCTCATAAACTTTTAAACTAAAAACGCCCGAACCATAAGTCGAGGGTAATTCGTATTCCGTGATGTCGTTAGTTGTTGTAGAAGTACCGGTTATATAAGGGATATAAACATATACCGAATCGACTTTTGGGTTTTTCCCCAATGACGCCAAACTGTTATTAACAGGAAATGACACTTGAGTCACATAATTCGCTACTGTTGCTCCAAATGCTGGGTCAACCATAGCGCCAATAGCATTATAGGGTAAATAACCAGTTTCAACTGCTCCTGGTTGGGTTCCGTTTCCGGTAACTTGATTGTATGCAACAACATTTTGGGCGGTGTATTTGTCCAGTAAGAAATTTTCCTCTCCGATAACTTCCGAACCGATGTTGTTGAAATCTTTGTCACAAGATTGGATACTCAGCGTCCCAATTAAGAGTAATATACCTTTTAATAATGCTTTTCTATTCATGTGTGGTTTTTTCCAATTTTAGGATTATACTTGTTTTTTATAAAAATCAGTATATGCTTCTGCAAATTTTTCTTTCGGTGTGAAAGGTAAAAAAGGTTTTTTTGAAGATTCTATAAATTTTGTTAAACTTGAAGACACGTTTTCAGAGGCTATAATTACCCCGTCTGAGTGAAGTATAGCATTCTTCATTATGTTTTCATAAGTAGGGTCATCCAAATCTGCAATAGTGGCTTCTGGCAATTCGTCAAAAGCTACTTTGCTCTTCATATGAGCTCCTAATGGACCATCAAATGATTGGCTAAATACGGAGGTAATAATTTTTGTTTCCGAAAAAATAGCCTCGTCTTTATAAAAGTTTTTTAGATAAACAGGCAATAAAGAAGCCAACCAACCTTGTACGTGGATGATGTCTGGTACCCAATTTAATTTCTTAACGGTTTCAATAACCCCTTTGGTAAAGAAAATAGCTCTTTCGTCGTTGTCGGTAAATAAGTTTCCGTCCTCATCGGTGAAAGTCGATTTTCTCTTAAAATATTCGTCGTTATCGATAAAGTAAACTTGAATGCGTTCTTTTGGGATAGAAGCCACTTTGATAATCAAGGGCATATCCATGTCATTTACTACCAGATTCATACCTGATAAGCGTATCACCTCATGCAATTGATGTCTTCTCTCGTTAATGCTTCCGTATCTTGGCATGAAGATTCTGATTTGACCGCCTTGGTCGTTGATCATCTTTGGGGCGTCATAGGACATTAATGAAACCTCATTTTCTGCTAAATACGGTACCACTTCAGATGATACATACAATATCCTCTTATCTTCCATCTTGAATTTTGATTTTATGTTCGTTATAAAAAACGTTGCAAATTTACAAAAATTTAGTGAGTTATTTGGTAATTAACTAATTTTGCAGTCATTTTAAATCTAAATGAGATGTTTATTTATACCACAAAAACGAGTTTAGAGCGTCATTTAAAAGCGTTTAGAGACCAAAACAAAACCATTGGCTTTGTGCCAACCATGGGAGCCATTCACCACGGGCACTTGACTTTGCTCGAGAAATCGATGCAAAATAACGCTTGTACGGTGGTCAGTATCTTTGTAAATCCAACACAGTTTAACAATGCCGAAGATTTGGAGAAATACCCTCGTAATTTGGATCGCGATGTGACGACAATTGAATCACTTTCGAATCAAATCGTCATTTTTGCTCCCAGTGTAAGCGAGATTTATGAAAATAATACCGTCTCAGAATCTTTTTCTTACGATGGATTGGAGTTTGAAATGGAAGGTGCAAAGCGGCCTGGGCATTTTGACGGTGTTGGAACCGTGGTTAAAAAACTCTTTGAAATCGTGCGTCCTAACGTGGCTTACTTTGGCGAAAAAGATTTTCAACAATTGCAGATTATCAAGAAAATGGTTGAAAAAACCGGATTGAATGTGGCCGTTGTTGGAGTGCCTATACATCGAGAAAATTCGGGATTGGCCATGAGTTCTCGTAACGAAAGGCTATCGAACCAAGGATTAAAAGAAGCAACTTACTTATATCAAGTCTTGGAAGAGGCTAAAAAAAGATTTGTTTCTGAAAATCCCGTTAAAGTTCAGCAATTTGTTGAGAGCGAATTTAAAAATAATCCTAACTTTGAACTCGAATATTTTACTATTGCCGACGAAGCAACTTTAAAACCTATTGTTAAAAAAGAAGCCGGTCATAAATATAGAGGATTCCTTGTAGCTCATTTGGAAGGAGTTCGTCTGATAGATAACATATCTTTAAATTAATTAATATTGTCTGATGCAAATAGAAGTTGTAAAATCTAAAATTCATCGTGTAACGGTAACTGGTGCTGATCTTCATTATATTGGAAGTATCACTATCGATGAAGCGCTATTGGAAGCGTCAAACATCGTTGAAGGAGAAAAGGTCGCCATTGTCAACATTAACAACGGGGAGCGCTTTGAAACTTACGCCATACCTGGACCTAGAAATAGTGGGGAAATTACCCTTAATGGACCTGCGGCTCGTAAAGTGCACCAAGGTGATGTAATCATCATTATTGCTTACGGTATTATTGATGCTGAGGAGGCCAAAACCTTCAAGCCATCAATCGTTTTTCCAAATGAAAAAGACAATACGCTAACCTAATATGACCAAACCCCAAATAGGTAAAATCGCCAATATAGTACTACCACTTTTGTTGGGTGTTTTTTTGGTGTATTATGCTTATAATAAGTTTAGTCCAGAGCAAATAGAAGAGATGAAAGGCTATTTTAAAAATGCCAATTATAATTATATAATCCTCTCTTCTGTTTTTTCTATAATCAGTTTGGCTTCTAGGGCATACCGATGGAATTTTTCTTTGGAATTTTTGGGATATAAATCCAAATTTACCACCAATTTTATGGCCATTTCTATAGGCTATTTACTCAATCTTACCCTGCCCCGATCCGGGGAGTTTTCCAGAGCCCTAATCTTACAGAAATACGAGAAAGTTCCTTTCGACAAAGGATTTGGTACCATAATATCCGAACGGGTTATCGATTTGATTTGCCTGCTTTTTTGTGTGCTGGTGGCGCTGCTTTTTCAATACGATATTTTAAGACAGTTTTTACTCGAAAAAATTCCCATAGAGAAATTGATTGTCTTAGGTGTTGTCGGTGTCTTTCTTTTTTCCTTGGTTGTACTCCTTTTTCGCTATGCGAAATGGAAATTTATACGGTCGATAAAAAGGAAGGTAGGAGGGCTTATTGAAGGGCTAAGTAGTATTTATAAATTGCCCAAAAGAGGGGCTTTTCTCTTTCATACTTTAATTATTTGGAGCACCTATATACTCACCTTTTATTTTGGAATCTTTGCTTTGACTGCAACCAGTGATATGGATTTAGGTATGGTGATGTCGTCATTTGTAGCCGGCAGTTTTGCAGTGACTTTTACCAATGGCGGTTTTGGAGCATTTCCTTTAATCGTATCTGAATTGTTGTTGTTTTATCATATTCCTCAAACAGCAGGTACTGCTTTTGGTTGGATTTTATGGACTTCTCAGACTGCTATAGTCGTTATTTTAGGAGCACTATCCTTTTTGTTTTTGCCCCTTATTTACAAGAAAAATACTGCGGAGTAGGTTACTGAGTCCCTAGTTGCAGAGCAATTATAGTAGGAACGATACTCCAAAACGAATAAACGAATCCGTAAATAAACGAATCCGTAAATAATCGTACTTTTACCTTTTAATGAAAAAAGTATGGCAAAGGTAAAAACGGCATTTTTCTGTCAGAGTTGTGGTGCGCAATCACCGAAATGGATGGGACAATGTCCGTCTTGTAAAGAGTGGAATACTCTGGTAGAAGAGGTGGTTCAAAAAGAAGAAAAAACGGCTTGGGCAACGGCTAGTTCCGGTTCAGGAACCAAGCGGGTATCCAAACCGTTACGCGTTAAAGAAATCGACAGTACGGAAGAAATCCGGATGAATACTCTTGATGGAGAACTAAATCGCGTATTGGGTGGTGGTATAGTGCCCGGTTCGATGATTCTTTTAGGTGGGGAGCCCGGTATTGGAAAAAGTACTTTGTTGCTTCAGATTTCATTAAAACTTCCCTATAAAACACTGTATGTTTCTGGTGAAGAAAGCCAAAAACAGATTAAGATGCGGGCAGAACGCATCAATCCTACAAGTGAAAATTGCTATATTTTAACGGAAACCAATACCCAAAATATCTTCCGCCAAATTGAGGCTATCGAGCCAGACGTTTTGATTATAGACTCTATTCAAACCTTACATACCGATTATATAGAATCGTCAGCAGGTAGTATTTCTCAGATAAAAGAAACGACCGCCGAGCTTATAAAATTTGCCAAAGAAACCAATACTCCGGTGATTATTATCGGGCATATAACCAAAGATGGAAATATTGCTGGACCAAAGATTTTGGAACACATGGTTGATACCGTGCTTCAATTCGAAGGCGATCGCAACCATGTATACCGAATTTTACGTTCCTTAAAAAACCGTTTTGGATCTACAGCCGAATTGGGGATTTATGAAATGCAAGGAAATGGACTGCGCGAGGTCTCTAATCCTTCAGAAATACTGATTTCCCACAAAGAAGAAGAACTGTCTGGAACGGCTATTTCCGCAACTTTGGAAGGTATGCGTACCCTTATGGTGGAGATTCAGGCTTTGGTTAGTACGGCAGTCTATGGAACGCCTCAGCGAAGTGCAACGGGCTACAACCTCAAGCGACTCAATATGATTTTGGCGGTTTTGGAAAAAAGAGCCGGTTTTCGATTGGGTGCCAAAGACGTTTTCTTAAACATTACCGGTGGAATTTCTGTCGATGATCCGGCTATCGATTTGGCAGTGGTTGCAGCGATATTATCGTCCAATGAGGATATTGCGGTACCAAAGGAATTTTGTTTTGCTGGAGAGGTTGGGCTTTCCGGTGAAATTCGCCCGATTAACCGGGTCGATCAGCGTATCCAAGAAGCCGAGAAACTGGGCTTTACCTCGATGTTCGTATCCAAATACAACAAAATTTCATATAAGGGAACAGGAATTAAAGTAATCTTGGTCTCCAAAATTGAAGATGTAGTTGAATACCTTTTCGGATAATTGGCAAGGTATTGGATTAGAACAATATTAATTCGGTCCTTTTCTTTGTCGGTAATGTACTCGCGGAATAATGATCGTACAGTAATCAGATAAACGGACTTAACCAAAATATTATTTAATTATGAAGCATTTGTTTACATTTTTCGCTCTGACTTTGATTTCGTCGGGGAGTTGGGCTCAGAAAGCCATTTTTACACAAGCCAAATTGGAATCGGCACGAGTATATTATAACGGTGCTGAATTAACTCAGAATGCCATAGCAAACTTGCCAAAAGGCACTTCGGAAGTGGTGATTACCAATGTAGCCAATGCACTCAATGAAAACACCATTCAGGTAGGATCAACGCCAGATGTTACCGTCATGTCGGTACAGTTTTCCAATGCGTATATAGAGGAATACGATAACGCACAAAATTCGCCTTTGACCAAACCACTTCGCGATAGTATAGCCGCTGTGGAAATCAAGTTGGAGATGATTAAAAATGAAATCAACGCCGATTTAAAAACTGTTCAATTATTGGATAATAGTACGTATAGCGAATCAAAAAAAGAATTCTCTATGGCAGAAATGTCCAAATGGGTAGAATATTACAAATCCAAACGTCAAGAATTGGAGAACGGGATTTACAAAAAGAAAAAGGAAAAGGAAAAAATCGAATTGCAATGGAATAACCTCAAGTCCAAACTGACGTTTGGGATGGATAATTCCGAAAAAACCAGTAACGGTAAATTGATTCTTCAGGTGATGAGCAATAAAGCAGGAGCGACGCCTTTTCAAGTGAATTACGTAACCAATAATGCGCAATGGCAACCGTTTTATGATTTGAGGATAGACAAAATCAACCAACCCATAAAAGTGATGTACAAGGCTCAAGTGGTTCAAACATCGGGAGTAGATTGGAGAAATGTAAAATTAAGTTTGACTTCTGGTGTAGTTAACCAAAGCAATCAAACACCAACTTGGAATACGTGGTTTGTGGATTATGTTCCAGAATATACCACCAATGAAGTAGTGACCATGGGGTATTCAACCAGTAAAAGAACCATGACAGGTTCCGTTTCTCGTATAGAAAGTAGTGCCGATAGGCCAAGTCCTCCAGCTCTATTAGAAGAGGTGTCTTATCGCGAGCGTCAAACCATCGCAGAATATACTCAAGTCAATATCAGCCAACTCAATGTGACTTTTGATATCGAGATTCCTTATACCGTTTTGACGAATGGTAAAAGACATAGTGTTGATTTAAAGAATTTTGATTTACCTGCAACATATTTATATTACAGTGCTCCTAAAATGGATTTAAACGCCTATTTGGTAGCAACGATTAAAGACTATGGAGGGTATAATTTATTGCCCGGTGAAGCCAATGTGATTTTTGATGGTATGCATGTGGGTAAAACCCAACTTAACACAGAAAACACCGAAGAGGAGTTAAAATTAAACCTAGGGAAGGATACTAAAATTACGCTAACACGCACGTTGATTGCAGATAAATCAGGAACAAAAACCCTGTCGTCTAAAAAGACGCAGCACTTTGTCTATGAAATCACGGTGCGAAACAACAAACAAGAAAGTGTAGATATTAAAATAGAAGATCAATTCCCTATAAGTTCTAATAAAGAAATTGAAATAGAATTAACCGATAAAGATGGTGCAACAGTAGATGCCGAAAGAGGTTTGTTGACTTGGACTGTAAAATTAAAGCCCAACGAAACCAAAAAGATTCGCTTCGGATATCAAATTCGTTCGAATAAAGACAAATCCATTATAGGATTTTAATGCTATAGTAGACTGTAACTAAAAACCAGAGCCCATAGCTCTGGTTTTTTTATTACTTTTAATTTCAAAAGAAACAGATTATGAATGCTTACTTAGATATTGTATTGCGCAGTGGAGCGGTTTATTTTTTTATGGTTATCGCCTTGCGAATTTTCGGAAAAAAAGAATTGTCGCAATTGAATACGGCTGATGTGATTTTGATACTATTAATCAGTAACTCGGTTCAAAATGCTATGGTTGGAAGCGATTCGAGTTTGTCTGGTGGATTGGTAGCAGCTTCGGTCTTGTTTATAGTCAATTATGGACTAAAAAAGTGGATGTTTAAAAGCGATAAGCTTCGCGATTTCTTACAACAGAAACCCCAAATTTTAATACACGATGGCAAAGTAGATTTTGCCAAGGCTACCCAATTGGGTATCACTTCGGATGAGTTAACCGAAGCCATGCATGAACACGGTGTGGAGTTTTTTAAAGAGGTTAAGCTGGCCATGTTGGAAATAGACGGTAATATCAGTATAATCACTGGGGATAAAAACCTAAGGCAAACACATTTTAAACGAAAACATTTACGAAAAAACTATGTTGGAGGAAACTAAGTTCTTGTTGAAATTCGGCTAAATACTACTCGGATATTTAAGTCATAACAAATCAATATAAAAAGAAAGACCGTCTTAATGGAGACCGTCTTTCTTTTGGTAATTGTGAGTAACGCTTTAAGATTTTAAACTTCTCAAATCATCTGAGGCAGGTAATTCGAAAACTTCTAACTTAAAGAATTTAATAGATGCCAACAGGTGATCAAACATATCGGCCATAATGGTCTCGTAGTATGCCCATCGAATATCGTTGGTAAACATATATAATTCAATCGGCAAGCCGTGTTCGGTTGGGTGCAATTGGCGGACCATCAATGTCATTTCTTGATGAATACCGGGATTTTGAAGTGCGTAACGGGTTATATAGGCACGAAACAAGCCAACATTCGTCATCTTACGCCCGTTTACAGGCATAGAAGGATCGGCTTGGGTTTCGCTATTGTAGTTGTTGATTTCATTGGTACGTTCCTCAATATAGGGAGCTAAAATTTGAATTTTACGTAACTCATCGATTTCTGCTGTTTCCAAAAAGCGAATCGAAGAAATCTTAACATTGATGGACCGTTTGATTCGACGTCCTCCCGAAACCTCCATTCCCCTGTAGTTTTTAAACGAATCACTAATGAGTAAATGGGTGGGTATGGTCGTAATGGTTTTGTCGAAGTTTTGTACTTTAACCGTGTTTAAATTAATTTGAGTAACGGTTCCATCTGCTCCAAATTTGCTCATCTCAATCCAGTCTCCCACGCGAACCATATCGTTAGAAGAAACTTGAATACTGGCAACAAACCCCATGATGGTATCTTTAAAAACCAACATCAGTATCGCAGATGCCGCACCTAAGGAAACTAGAAATTTCCATGGAGAAGTTCCTGTTAAAAGTGAAAATATGATGATGCCTGCTACAAAATACAGAAAAATACTGATCACTTGGAAATAACTATCCAAGGGTTTGTCTTGCATGGATTTTAAAGTCTTTGCGAAATCTCTAGCACTGGTAAATAACGAGCGGATAAATAAGGTAATTGCAAAAACTAAAATAACATCGGTAGCCTTAACGGTAAAGTTGGTTAAGTTTGGAAACCCTATAAAAATAATTGGAAATAATATTTTGGCAAGTATCAAAGGAATGATATGTGTAAAGTAATCAAACACCTTGTTGTGAACGAGGATATCGTCTAGATTGGTTTTGCTTTTTAGGATAAATGACTTGACCAGCTTTAGTATTATATTTCTAATAATGTAATCGACTATGTATAAAAAAGCAGAAACGGTAATTAAAAGAACGATTGCGGTAACACTGTGGGTGTAATAATTATCTAAGCCCAGGGGCGATAAAAAATCAAAAGTCCATTGATAAATGGCGTTGATGGAATCGGTATTGATAATTTCAATAGTGGATGGGGTATTTTGGCTCATATTTAAAGATTTTAAAGGTTTATAAAAATAGTTTTGGCAAATGAAAATGGAGCGGAAACCACAGTTGTCCGCCCCTAGTGTTTTTGGGTTGTATGACTATAAGTCGTTTAACATTTTGGAAATCTCATCCAATTTCGGAGATAAAATCACTTCAATTCTTCTGTTTTTTGCCTTTCCTTCAGGCGTGGTATTCGTGGTTAGTGGTGCGTATTCACTACGGCCGGCAGCAGTTAAGTTCTTTTTGTCAATTCTGTTGTTTTCGGCAAGTAGGTTAACGATAGATGTAGCGCGTTTGGTGGAAAGATCCCAGTTGTTTTCTATTCCACCGCCTAGGGAACCGAGTATTTTGTCGTTGTCGGTATGTCCTTCTATCAAAACTGCGATATCCGGATTTGTAGCCAATACTTTACCGAGTTCTTCAACAGCGGTTTTTCCCTCTGGATTTACTGCCCAACTTCCCGATTTAAACAACAATTTGTTTTCCATGGAAACATAAACTTTTCCGTTTTTGTGTTCGATGGTCAATCCTTTCCCTTCAAAGTTGTTTAGCGCTTTGGACAAATTGTCTTTTAGGTTTTTCATGTGTTTTTCTTGGGCGGCAATTTTTCCTTCCAGCTCGGCAACTCTATTGGAGCGTTCTTGCAATTCCGATTTCAGTTTATTTAAGCGTTCAGCCTCCGCTTTTAGTGCGCTCGCGCTACTCTTTTCAAGAGAGGAATACGAATCGGTCAACGAGCTCAAAGTGCCTTGCGCTGCGGCAATTTCAGAATTCAGTTGATTGCGTTCTTCCTCTAGTTGTGCTAACTGAGACTGTAATTTTTGACGTTCTTTTTCCAATTGGGAACGGTCGCCATTCAGGGTTTCCATTTCAGATGATAATCGATCGTTTTCCTGTAGAGCTGTTTCGTATTGACCGTTTAATTCGTTGTATAATCTTCGGGATACACACGAACTCAACAAGGTGATGCTCAGTAAGCCTAGAGCTATTTTTTTTATCATTTTTTATCGGAATTAAGGTTCGATTTCAATTAATATAGGACAATGGTCTGAATGCTTTGCTTCGGGTAATATGCATGCTCTCGTAATGCGTGATCTCAAAGATTCCGACGCCAAGTGATAATCAATTCTCCAACCTTTGTTGTTGTTACGAGCATTGGCTCGGTAGCTCCACCAACTGTAGTGATGCGGGTCTTGATTAAATAATCTAAAGCTATCGATAAAGCCGTTTTTCATAAAAGTATCTAACCATAAACGCTCTTGAGGAAGAAATCCAGAAACTTTAGCATTGCGAATAGGATCGTGAATATCAATGGCTTCGTGACAAATATTGTAATCGCCACAAATGAGCAAATTCGGAATTTGTTGAACCAATTCAGAAACATAGGCTTGAAAATCATCCATATACTGAAACTTGTGATCTAAGCGCTCTATGTTTGTTCCCGATGGCAAATACAACGACATAATGGATAAGTTGTCAAAATCCACGCGCAGGTTTCGGCCTTCGAAGTCCATATGTGCAATACCCGTGCCATAAACTACATTTTTGGGTTCGGTTTTACATAAAATAGCGACACCGCTATATCCCTTTTTCTGGGCAGAAAAATAATATTGATACGGATAACCCGCTGCTGTAATATCTGCTGTTGGAATTTGTGACTCCATGGCCTTGATTTCTTGTAAACAAATCACATCGGGATTGGCCGCTTGTAACCAATCTAAAAAACCTTTGGTGATGGCTGCGCGAATTCCATTTACATTGTAGGAAATAACTTTCATTTTAAAATTGTTTGTTCCATCAAAAATAGAAAAAAAAACACAGTTGTTTTTCAAATTAGCTTTTTTGGTAATAATAATGTAGATTTAAAATTTATATAAAAGGTTTTTAGATAAATTACTACTTTAGTTTATTTAAAACAAAAATGCTTAAACAAAGAATTAGTATATTTGCTTGGATTAATAATATAATGGATGGGGCTAGTTACAGCGAAGGAGGTTGCGAAGGCAATTAAGGTGGACAAATATGGTTTTTTGGGTACTTTTTCAGGTTGGTTATTGATGAAAATACTCAAGATTTCAGCGTTAAATGATATCTATGATAGAAATAAACATTTGTCTGATGTAGCCTTTTTAAACGCCATTTTAGACGAGTTTAAAATTGAATTTGAAATTAACCCAGAGGAGTTAAAACGACTTCCGAAAGAAGGACCCTATATAACCATTTCGAACCATCCATTAGGAGGTATCGATGGGATTTTGCTATTGAAGTTAATGTTAGAACGAGATCCGGATTTTAAGATTGTCGCCAATTTTTTATTGGAACGCATTGAGCCATTAAGGCCGTATGTGATGCCTGTAAATCCTTTTGAAAACCACAAAGAAGCCAAGTCCAGTATGCTTGGTGTCAAAGAGACTCTCAAGCATTTAAGCGACGGTAAGCCTCTGGGAATGTTCCCTGCAGGGGAGGTGTCGACCTACAAGGACGATAAATTATTGGTAGATAAACCATGGGAAGAAGGTGCCATTAAATTGATAAAGAAAGCCAATGTTCCCGTAGTTCCTATTTATTTCCATGCTAAGAATAGCAGGTTGTTTTATTTTCTATCGAAAATTAATCCAACACTAAGAACAGCCAAATTACCCTCGGAGTTATTGACGCAAAAAGATCGTGTAATTAAAGTGAGGATTGGAAAACCCATTTCAGTTGCCGAACAAAACGAACATAAAGAAATTGCCGATTACGGTAATTTTCTTAGACATAAAACGTATTTATTGGCTAATGCCTATAAAAACGATACGATGAAACTGTTAAGTGTTTCGTCTTTTAAATTGCCAAAGACACCTAAAGAAATTGCCAATCCTGCCAGACAAGAAAGTATCTTAAAGGAAATTGAGATGCTGCGTAAGGAAGATTGCAGGTTGTTGCAAAGCAAAAACTACGAAGTGTTTTTGATTACGGCAGATAAAATTCCTCAAATTTTGCACGAACTCGGTAGGTTGAGAGAAATTACCTTTAGAGAGGTGGGAGAAGGAACCAACAATTCGCTGGATTTGGACAAATACGATTTGTATTACCACCATATGTTTTTATGGGACGAACAAACCCAGCAGATTGCTGGAGCATATAGAATGGGACTGGGATCCGAAATTTTTCCTAAACACGGGATTTCGGGTTTCTATTTACACGAACTATTCCGATTTGAACCGGAACTGTATGAAATGATGTCGAAATCCATAGAGATGGGACGGGCTTTTATCGTGAAGGAATACCAACAAAAACCCATGCCGCTATTCCTGCTTTGGAAGGGAATCGTGCACACTACTTTGCGATATCCCGATCACAAGTATTTGATTGGTGGGGTGAGTATCAGTAACCAGTTTTCGGATTTCTCCAAATCGCTGATGATTGAGTTTATGAAATCGCATTATTATGACCCTTATGTGGCGCAGTATATATCACCAAAAATGGAATATAAAGTAAAGCTTAAGGATGCCGATAAGGATTTCGTATTTAACGAGACCGAAGCCGATTTAAATAAATTTGACCGAATCATCGACGATGTAGAACCGGGTAATTTAAGACTACCGGTTTTGATTAAGAAATACATCAAACAAAACGCTCGTGTCGTGGCGTTCAATGTTGATCCATTGTTTAATAATGCCGTTGATGGTTTAATGTATATCCGAATAGCCGATTTACCGGAAAGCACGGTCAAACCAGTGATGGAAGAGTTTCAAGCTGAACTGGAACGAAAGATGACTGACGAGTAGGGGCGAGTGCAATTCGGCCCAGTGAGCAAATGCTACCTTATAAGTTTGAAAAAAAAAGCATCGTAATGTCTCGACATTACGATGCTTTTTTAGTCATAAGTAAGTTCAATTTGCTTTTTAAAAAGTTCCTGAGAATTGCTTTCGGAGCTCATTATTTCAAGATCCTTAGGTAGCTGCTGCGAAAAAGTACGTTCTTCCAATTTAATCTCTTTGTGAAAAAATTCTGAAAACGCTTTTAAGGAAATCGCACCGCTATTTAAATCAAAGTGCAGCGGTAGTTTCTTTAATACTTTCTTTTTTATGTCAGTGAGATACCAACTGTAGTTTTCATGGTCTTCTGTTATTTCAAACGCCAAACCCGGTAAATTGTTAAATTTCCAGGGTCCTATAGAAATGGGATAATCTAGCGCGCACCAAGCGGTATAATTACGACCTCTAAAAGTGGTTGTTGCTTTGTGTAGCGTTTGGTTTTTAATGATCTTAGTGTCCTTATGTAATTGCCATTGCATGGTCGGGATAGGCTCTTTTATCAGATACGGTTTTTTCCAAGGAATTACTCGAGAGTATAAAGTAGCCTTATCGAAATCGAAATAAAAAAATTGATCCGTATTTCCAGAGCTTTTGTCTTGTACCACAATCACCTTACCGAGTTCCTTGGGGAATTCCAGATCTTTTGTGAATTGGTATGGCCCCAACTGATAGTAAGATTTCTTTTGATCGGGACTTAGGTATAGCATGTCTTCTGTTATTGCTGGGCGATCTAAATGGTGATGACAGTTGTAGGAAATCACGTCATATTCTTGTTGCGCATAGGCGCTAGTGGCGCATAGCCAAAGGATTAAATGGTATAGTCTAGGTATCATCTTTTTTATTTTTTTAATTAAAA
This sequence comes from Flavobacterium sp., assembly GCA_040393465.1. Taxonomy (GTDB): domain Bacteria; phylum Bacteroidota; class Bacteroidia; order Flavobacteriales; family Flavobacteriaceae; genus Flavobacterium. Next base: position 22,646 of record JBEBUC010000025.1, read on the forward strand.
TGGTCATCGAACATTTGTTCTATTTCAGAGCAGCTTCTACCGTCTTTTTTTACGCGATAGCTATTTACAATCAGGGCAGTTCCAGCACTGTTCATGTGCGCCAGATAAACAACACAAAAGGTAGATTTCTTTATATCCTCAAATAAGGAGGTTTCGTCATGTTGATCGGTTGCGAATAGTAGGGCCGCCAACAAAAGCACTACGAGAGTTACAAATGTTTTTTTCATAGTTCCGAAAATTACAGGGTTAATCTATTTCAAAAATAATAATTCCTTAGAAAAAAGTTGACTGTCAGGTGTTAAATTTTTAAATTTAACACCTGACAGTCAGTGATTTATGTTTGTTTGGGTAATGCGAATTCTATGGAATTTTGCGTATCATTATCCCGAATAAGTGGCTAAATGCGTGAGGGTTTGATCTGGGTATAAAAAAAGGATCATATTGCCTCAGCAATACGATCCTTTTTTATAAAGGCGAATGCAATTCGCCTCCAGTTGGGTATACTATTTTTTATAAAGGTAAAAAACTCGCGTGCAACGCTTTGATTTTATCTGTGATAACTTGCGCTAGTTTTTCTTTGCTTTCAATGGTCCATCCTGCAATATGCGGCGATAGTACAACGCGATCAGATTGTATTAGGTACTGTAAAGGCTCCGGGAGTTGTTTGTCTTGAAACATATTTTCGAAGGATGATTTTTCGTATTCGAGTACATCTAAACCGGCTCCCAGTACGGTACCCGATTTTAGGGAGGCTACCAAATCTGCCGTGTTTACCGATTTTCCCCTAGCGGTATTGATAAAGTAAATGGGTTTGGCTAATTGGCCAAGGAATTCTTTATTGATGAGGTTTAAGGTGTCGGGCGTTTCAGGCGTGTGTAAGCTCAAAATATCAGTTTCTCGTTGAAGCTGTTCTAGGCTAACCTGAGTAGCATTTTCATTACCGACGCCTTCCTTTATATCGTAGCAAATTACCTTGCAATTAAAACCCTTTAAGCGTTGTGCAAAGGCTTTGCCCATATGACCGTAACCAATGATGCCTACTGTTTTTCCTTCGATTTCAGCACCTCTATTGGCTTCTCTAACCCAAATCCCCTGACGGACTTCGCGGTCCACGATGTTCAATCTGTTCATCAAAGACAGCAGCATGCCCATCGCATGTTCACCCACAGCAGTGCTGTTTCCTTCGGGAGCTGCGATTAAGGAAATGTTTTTTGAAAGGGCATAGTCGCAATTGATGTTTTCCAGTCCAGCACCCACTCGAGCAATAAATTTTAATCGGGTAGCCGCATCGATAAAGTTGCGGTCTATCCTAAAGCGGCTTCGGATTACGATACCGTCGTATTCTGCTATTTTTAGCTCAATCGCTTCTTTCGACGAAGTATAGTCGAAGTCATTAATGAAACCTGCAGTATGCAATTGTTCCATCATCAAGGGATGGTTGCTGTCTAGGTGTAATATTTTTGAAGTTCGAAGGGTTTTCATAAGGCTAAAAATTATAAAAAGCTTGAAGAAATCAAAGCATTAGTGTTACTATTAAAAACCAAGTATAACTTTGGCGATAGAAAAGTAGATTAAGATTCCAAATATATCATTGCTTGTGGTTATAAAAGGACCTGTGGCCAAAGCGGGATCAATACCGTATTTGTTTAAACAAATCGGAACAAAAGTTCCTATGAGACTCGCAATAATAATGACACTTATTAGTGCAATGGATACTGTAATTCCAATGATATAATCGACATTTAATAAAAAGTGACTACCCAACATAAGCAGAATAGCGAGTAAAAAACCATTAAATAAACTCAGGGTAACTTCTTTTAATAAACGCCTCCATATCGATCCGGTAATGGTGTTGTTTGCCAAACCTTGAACAATAATAGCCGAAGATTGAACACCAACATTTCCTGCCATAGCTGCAATTAATGGAGTGAAGAAAAATAGGATTCTGTATTTCTCCATAGCGCCCTCAAAACTCCGGGTAACATTAACGGCGATAAAACCACCAATCATCGCAAGAATTAACCAAGGGAGTCGAGCACGGGTTAGTACTAAAATACTGTCATTGGCCTCAACATCTTGAGAAATACCAGCTGCCAATTGGTAATCTTTGTCTGCTTCCTCTTTGATAACATCCAGAACGTCATCAATGGTAATTCTTCCCAGTAAACGGCCCATTTCATCAACTACAGGGATGGCTTCCAAATCGTATTTCTGCATGATACGCGCCACTTCAACGTCTTTGGTGTTGACATTAACCGAATCCACTTTAGGGATATAAACGTCGCTAATATGACTGGTTGTTGAGGTGGTTAATAAGTCTTTTAACGACAAACGCCCTTTGAGGCGGTTTTCATCGTCAACCACATAAATCGAGTGAACGCGAGATACGTGTTCGGCTTGTTTACGCATTTCCTTAACACAAGTCAGTACCGACCAATTTTCATTAACAGATACCAATTCTTTCCCCATCAATCCACCAGCGGTATCCTCGTCATAACGCAGTAAATCGACAATATCTTTGGCATGCTCTAAGTCTTCCAACTCAGAAATAACCTCCTGTTTTTTGTCAGCCGATAACTCGGAAATGATGTCTACCGCATCATCGGTATCGAGCTCGTCTAATTCTTCTGCAATTTCTTTGGCAGAAAGGTTGTTCAAAATCTTTTCACGAACTTCTTCGTCTAGTTCTAAAAGAACCTCAGAAGTGACTTCGCTATCCAATATATTAAAGACATAGCTCGCACTCTCCTGAGAAAGCTCGTTCATGATTTCGGCAATATCAGCATAGTGGACGTCTTTTAGCTGATCTAAAAGGTCCTGTTCTCTTCCCTCAGAAATTAAATTTTCAATTTCTTGGATAGATTCTTTACTGATTTTAAATTCCATCGGCAGTTATTTTCTGGGTAAGATATATAAATTGTTCTACGTCCAATTGCTCGGGTCTTAGATTGAAAATCTCCTCGGCTCTTAGTTCTTCTGAAAGATTCATCGACTTCAAACTGTTTCTCAAGGTTTTTCTACGTTGATTAAAGGCGGTTTTTACCACAGTAAAAAAACGCTTTTCATCGCAAGGTAAGGTGTAGTTTTCTTTTCGTTTCATTCTCAAAACACCAGATTTTACTTTCGGTGGTGGATTGAAAACCGTTTCCGATACCGTAAATAAATATTCAGTATCGTAAAAAGCTTGCGTTAAAACAGACAAGATACCGTAGGCTTTAGTTCCTTTTTTTTCGCAGATCCGCTGTGCTACCTCTCTTTGAAACATTCCTGAAAACTCGGGGATAAAGGCGCGAAGTTCTAAAGTCTTGAAAACGATTTGAGTAGATATATTGTACGGAAAATTTCCGATGATTGCAAATTGTTCCTGATTCATTGCTTCCGTAATGTTGAATCGTAAGAAATCTTCACTAAAAATATGATTGTGTAGTTTCGGATAATGCGTATTCAAAAAAAGCACCGAGTCGCGGTCAATTTCTACTACAAAGGTTTCTACAGGTTTGTCTAATAAATATTTGGTTAAGACACCCATTCCAGGTCCAATTTCCAATATCTTGCTATATCCTTCTAGACGTAAAGTGTCAGCAATTTGTTTTGCAATGCTCTCGTCAACCAAAAAATGCTGGCCTAAATGTTTTTTGGCTCTTACTTTGTCCATAGTATAAGGAATTTAATGTTCGCTAATAATCTCTAATTCAGTTTTAAACGTCAGCATCTTATCGCCATAAAGGCTTAAGGCTTCTTGTTCTAATCGCACAGCATCTTCTAGATAAAAGCGGTTAAGCGTTTCTTTGTCTTTGGTTGTGAATTGAACGGAGTAGGTTACGCCGCCCATTTCTTCATTTACCAAAACCTTAACTAATCGAGCAGATTCGAATTTTCCCGTTGCTAAAGTGTCAGAGATATGCTTGGTTTGCATCCATTGTATCCATTCATCGTGAACACTTTCGTGGATATTTATGGTAAGATTGTACACAATCATAGGAAAAAGTATTTTGCGGTCCGTGTTTTTTGCTGGATTTATCTAGGCTATATTTTAAAGTAGTCCTGACTCCCTGCAATTGGCCGTTCGTATTTATAAATACTAAAGCACCATTCTTCGTTTAAAAATTAAAAATGATGCTTTAGTGAGTTTTTATTTAGTCGATCATGTCGAACCCGGTGTACGGACGTAGCACTTCGGGAATAACAATTCCATCGGCTGTCTGGTAGTTTTCTAAAATCCCTGCCAATACTCTTGGAAGTGCTAATGAACTTCCGTTTAAGGTATGTGCTAATTGGTTTTTACCGTCTTGGTCTCTAAAGCGCAACTTCAATCGGTTCGATTGAAAAGTTTCGAAATTGGAAACAGAACTGATTTCTAACCAACGATCTTGAGCTGTTGAGAAAACCTCAAAGTCATAGGTTAATGCCGCAGTGAAACCCATGTCTCCACCGCATAATCTTAATATACGGTACGGTAGTTTTAGTTCGTCTAATATGTTTTTGATATGATCAACCATGCCTTCTAAGGCTTGGTAAGAATTGTCTGGATGCTCAACACGCACTATTTCTACTTTGTCGAATTGGTGCAAACGATTAAGTCCTCTAACATGAGCTCCGTAAGATCCTGCTTCTCTTCTGAAACATGGGGTGTACGCCGTGCAAAGCACAGGCAATTCTGTTTCTTGAAGAATAACATCTCTAAATAGATTGGTTACTGGAACTTCTGCTGTAGGAATCAAATACAAATCATCAACTCCTGCGTGGTACATTTGACCCTCTTTATCGGGTAATTGACCTGTTCCAAAACCAGAAGCCTCGTTGATCAAATGAGGGACTTGGTATTCGCGGTATCCAGCCTCGGTGTTTTTATCTAAAAAATAGGCAATTAAGGCACGTTGCAATCTGGCGCCTTTACCCTTGTAAACAGGGAAACCGGCCCCCGTAATTTTAACACCAAGTTCAAAATCGATGATGTCGTATTTTTTAGCCAATTCCCAATGCGGAATCGCTCCGTCATATAGAGTCGGTATGTCTCCTTTTTCAAATATATTGATGTTGTCTTCTGCGCCTTTTCCTTCAGGAACAGAGTCATGAGGTAAATTTGGGAGTAGATACAATTTTTGTTGCAATTGTTCCGTAGTCGCAGCTAAAGTTTCCATTAGCTCTTTACTTTGTTCTTTATACTGAGCGGTCTTTTGTTTTAGTATTTCGACTTTCGACTTTTCGCCACTTTTCATTAACTCACCAATGCTTTTCGATAGTTTATTGGATTCTGCTAAAACGGTGTCTAATTCCACTTGAGTACTGCGGCGTTTTTCGTCTAACACGACCACTTCGTTCACCAAATCGGTAACATCAAGATTTCGCTTAGCCAAAGCTTTTACGACTTGTTCTTGATTTTCTCTGATATAAGCTATCTGTAACATGATTAAATAAATTAGTTAATGTGAGCAAATTTAGAAAATACTTTTCTAATCAACGAGTATTAATGCCCTTACTTCAAATTAATAACGGGCTTTTTTTTAAAGCACCCCTTTTTGTGATACAAAATTCGTTTCTTTATAGCGACTAATTGATAAAAGGACACCATCTATTTTAAATATTGAATCACCTATGAAAATCCAAATAAAAAAAACATTTTTGTTTTTTACTTTTTTGCTTTCGCTCACTGTGGTCGCTCAACAAAGCCCCGTTGAGGAGCGCGACGCCTTAATAGCGAGAGAGCAAAAACACGCTGAGGCTTTATTGGCTTTCAATGTCAATCCCAATACCCAAAATTACGACATAGTCTATCAGAAGCTGGATTTGAACGTTGATCCAGCAGTTTATTATATTAAAGGGGTGGTTACGGCTAAATTTAAAGCTTTGGAGCCGATGAATAGAGTGGTTTTTGACCTTAGCAACGCTTTGCGAGTGGCGACGGTAAAAGAGGGAAGTACCGTACTGAATTTTACGCAAAATCAAACCGATGAATTAGTCGTTCAATTTTCATCGACTTTAAATGTGGGTCAAGAAAAATCAATTGTGATTACTTATGAAGGAGCGCCTCCGCGAAATCAAGGTAGTTTTACGACTGCGAGACATGGAGGAACGGCTATTTTATGGACCTTGTCGGAACCTTTTGGAGCAAGTGATTGGTGGCCTTGTAAGCAAGATTTAACCGATAAGGTAGATGCTATCGATATAGTTATTACCGCTCCTCAAGCTTATAAGGCAGTTGCTAATGGGGTGGAAGTAACGCAGGTCAATAATACTAACAGCACGATTACAACTCATTTTCAACATAATTATCCTATTCCAGCCTACTTAGTAGCAATTGCTGTAACCAACTATCAAATCTATCAGCAAAGTGCCGGGACTCCTCCAAATGAATTTCCTATTGTAAATTATATTTATCCGGAAAATTTTAATACGGTGGTGCCGCAGTTACAACAAACCTTGCCTATTATGAATTTATTCGAATCCCTTTTCGGAACCTATCCTTATGCCAATGAAAAATATGGCCATGCACAATTTGGATGGGGCGGTGGAATGGAGCATTCAACCGTGTCTTTTATGGGGTCATTCGGTGAGGGATTGATTGCACACGAGCTTGCGCATCAGTGGTTTGGCAATAAAGTTACTTGCGGTTCTTGGCAAGACATCTGGCTTAACGAAGGTTTTGCAGAATATGCTGCTGGATTGGTAGTTCAAAATTTGAGAGGAGAATCGCAGTTTAGAAATTGGAGGCAAAATTTGATTAGCGATGTCACTTCTCAAAATGGCGGTAACCTTTATTTAACACCGCTTCAAGCATTAAGTTCAGATCGAATTTTTAGTAGTAGAATAACTTACAATAAAGGGGCTATGACGGTGCACATGTTGCGATATGTATTGGGTGATCAGGCCTTTTTTGCCGGGATAAAATCGTATTTAAATGATGTTAACTTAGCTTATAAACACGCCTATACACCAGATGTGAAGACGCATTTAGAAAATGCGTCAGGAAAGGATTTAACGCCATTCTTTAATCAATGGGTTTTTGGAGAAGGTTATCCTACTTATACCGTAATGGCTCAACAGTCGGGTACGAAGGTATCTTTGAAAGTGAGTCAGCGTACCTCTTCTGTCGCAGTACCGTTTTTTACCATGCCGTTAGAAGTGCGATTGAGCGGTGCTCAGGGCGAAACGAAAACGGTATTACTCGACCATACGGTACCCGAGCAGTTGTTTGAAGTGGAAGCAGACTTTGTCGTACAAGCTGTAGTGGTCGATCCGAACAGTCATATTATTACCGGTTTTAACTCGGGAACTTTAGCCGTGGGTGATATACTTCCTAAAGACATCACTATTTCGATTTATCCGAATCCCGCTTTTACAGAACTTTATCTTGAAAGGAACGATGCATTCAGCCTCGATAAAATAGAGGTATATGATGGAAAGGGAAGCTTAGTGGGAACTTTTAAGGAACATCGTTTTTCGATTGCGCATTTAGCCAAAGGGAATTATCGATTGGCAATCACTACAAGTCTAGGGGTTTTTCATAAAACTATTATAAAACTCTAGTCAAAACTAAAATAAATGCAATTAGTAAAACTAAAATTTTACTTTTGTCAGAATATTATCGAATCTAAAATTTAAAAATGGAAATAGTAATTAAGCTTTCTCAATTCTTATTGAGTTTATCACTTTTAATTGTATTGCATGAATTGGGACATTTTATCCCCGCTAAAATATTTAAAACAAGGGTTGAAAAATTCTACTTATTTTTTGATGTAAAGTTTTCGCTATTTAAAAAGAAGATTGGCGATACCGTATATGGAATTGGATGGTTGCCTCTAGGAGGTTATGTGAAGATTTCAGGTATGATTGACGAGAGTATGGATTCAGATCAGATGAAACAAGAACCACAGCCGTGGGAGTTTCGTTCGAAACCGGCTTGGCAACGATTGATTATTATGTTGGGAGGAGTTACGGTAAATTTTATCTTAGCTTTTGTAATTTATATTGGGATGACTTACTATTATGGGGAGTTGTTTATCAAGAATGACGATATTAAAAACGGTGTTTGGGTCGTGTCTCCAGCCTTGGAAAAAGCAGGTTTACAAACGGGCGATAAAATTATCGCGGTTGACGGAAAAAAGATCGAAACCTATAATGAAATCAACGGTAAATTGTTGATGGGTAAAGAAGTGCTTGTCGAGAGAGAAGGTCAGGAAAAGAGTATCGTATTTCCAGTCGATTTTATCGATCAGATTATGCAGCATAAATCTCCCGGATTAGTAAGTCTTCGAATTCCGTTTATTATTGCTGGATTGCCTGAGGATAGCCCAAATGCAAAGGTTTTTGAACCAAAGGATCAAGTCGCTGCTATTGGGGGACAACCTATTGCATTCGCCGATCAGGTTCAAGGTGTTTTGGATCAACATAAAGGCGAGACTGTTCCTGTCGTTGTAAAACGAGATGGAAAAGAGGAGTTGCTAACAGCTAAGGTAAGCGAAGACGGGAAGTTAGGTGTTGCTTTTGCTCCTGGGCTGACCTATTCTAATATGGAACAATTGGGCTTATATAAATTCAATAAGGAACAATACGGGCTTTTGGAGTCTATTCCAATAGGAATGAATAAGGGTAAAGAAAAATTGCTGGACTATGGAAAGCAATTAAAAATGATTGCATCTCCAGAGACTGGAGCCTATAAAGGTGTAGGTGGGTTTAAAGCTATTTTTGATATTTTTCCTAGTTTTTGGAGCTGGGAAGCTTTCTGGAGTATCACAGCAGTTTTATCAATTATGCTGGGAGTTATGAACCTTTTGCCTATCCCGGCACTTGATGGAGGACATGTGATGTTTTTATTATATGAAATTATTACGGGGCGTAAACCAAGTGATAAATTTATGGAGAATGCGCAAATGGCTGGGTTCTTTATACTTATAGCGTTGCTTTTATTTGCAAATGGGAACGATATATATAAGGCTGTCTTTAAGTAAGCAAAAAAGTAAAAATTTTCAGAAAACGATTTGCGTTTTCTGAAAATTCATTCTATATTTGCATCGCAATAAAGGTAAGATACCTTCCTCCTTAGCTCAGTTGGTTAGAGCATCTGACTGTTAATCAGAGGGTCCTTGGTTCGAGCCCAAGAGGGGGAGCAAAATAAGAAAGCTAGACGAAAGTCTGGCTTTTTTTGTTTGTAGTCGGCACGCAGTTGTTCGTGGATAAAAGCCTTGTGTTTTATTGGTTCTTGACGATAAAGTGTCGTGTTTGGTTTTGTAAACCAAATAGACTTTATAAATAGGCGATTAGATAAAAAGGAGGATTTGGTATGGTTGTGTTGCCATTTTGAATAGCTGATGAGCTGGATATTCTGCTGCCATCAATTTTAAGTAATTGACATTTTAATATTAATTTGCCTGAAAGTGTTGTTCAGAATGGAACATGTAATACTAATATTGCTCGGTATTTAAATGAAAAAGGGGCTGTTTCAAATCATGAGACAGCCCCTTTTGTGTATAGTGTGAAAAAACTATTTAACGTATTCGAAATCAAGAGTTTGATTAGCTGGTGCGCTTTGTACATTCAAAACAACTCCTTTGCTGTCTAAAACAGCAACAACAACTTTTAGTTTACTAATGTCTGCTGATACAAAATTAGCGATAGGAGCATTAATAGTTACTTTACTGTCTTTTGCAGTAGATGCATTGTCGATGTCGTTACCTAGTAAAGTACCTGATGTGGCTCTTAAGGTGTTGTTATGTACGAAATCTCTAAGTGTAGATCCTCCTCCATATAAGTCTGTGTAGTTGGTTTGTTTGTATATTAATCCGTCCTCAACTACGAATACTACATATTTAAGATTTTCAAAAGATTCCTTGAAAGTTAATGAGACGTCAACGCTACCTGAGGTAGCTGAAAGATTGGATTCTATTTTGATTCCAATAGGAGAGCTTTCTTTTAAATGTGGTGCCTTTAACGGTATTTCGTAGTTCGTATTTTCCGGTGCTTTCCAAGCAATAGTTCTATTGATAAATGCTGTTGGATATCCTTGAACTCTCAATTTGTTTTCTAAAACGGTTCTTCCGCTGAAGGTAAATGGATCTGGACCAAAAACTGGGTTGTGTATAGCAACTGCAATGATTTTGTCTGATGCAGCTTCGGCAAGTTCAATGGCTTTTGATACTCTTGGGCACCATCCACAACCAGCGCCTGTAAAATCTTCAACGAGAACTTTATGTACAAAATATTTGTTTGTGTTGTCTACAGGTACTTCGGTTACTGAAAATGAAACGGAGTTACTAGTTAGTTCGTTCCATTTAGCAATTACTGTGTATTCGCCTATGGTATTAGGCGTAAATTGATTTGTAGGATTAGCAACATCATTAATTTCAAAATCGGCGAACTCAGAAACATCGTTCCCTTTTTCATCTTTTACTGTAAAAACATAGGTGGCATTTTCTTCTAATGTAGATGTGGTGAGAGAAGAAGTCAACTTAATAGATGAAGTTGGCGGTTCAGGCGGCTTTGGTTCTGGGTTAGAGTCGTCACTGCTGCTACAAGAAAATGAAAGTCCTAAAATAAGAACTAACGGCATAATAAATTTTGTAATCTGATTCATAAGTTAATTTTGTTAGAAATTTAACAATCTTTAATAGTTGGTTATTTGGTATTACTGTACCAAAGTAAATGAAAAAATTTGATATATGAAATTTTAGTTTATTTTTTTTATATATTTACAAAAAAATATTTTAAATTATGAAAATTAAGAGATTTGGATTTCTTGTGATTTGTATGCTACTTTGCAGTAGTACTGTGGTTTTTGCTCAGAGTAAGAAAGGAAAGCTACCTGTTGCTACCATCAAAGATTTAGACGGTAAGAGAGTGGAACTTTCTAAATACAACTCAAACGAAAACCCTGTTATTGTTAGTTTTTGGGCAACTTGGTGTGGTCCGTGTATCAATGAATTGACAGCAATACATTCAGTATATAAACAATGGCAGGAAGAGACAGGTGTAGAATTGGTTGCTATTTCTATAGATGATGCTAGAACGAGTAAACGCGTTCGTCCAATGGTAAGTGGAAAGGGTTGGGACTATAAAATATTATTAGACGATAATCATCAAGTTAAAAGAGCTATGAATGTAGTAAATGTACCTTATACTTTAGTTTTATTAAAAGGAGAGGTAATCTTCGAGCATGCTAGTTATACTCCGGGTTCCGAAAAAGAGATGTATGCCGTTATAAAAAAACATTTAAAGAAATAATAGTTAGTTAGACATGAAGAAAAAACTCCTCTCTTTACTTTTGGTGTTAAGTGGTTTTTATACATATGGGCAATTACAAGTGGGATTAGAATCTAATTCACAATGGTATGTTGACGATAATAAAATTAAACTATCAGAGAATGATGCTCAAGAGCGCTTTCGCTCAGGTAATTATTTAAAAGCAGATTATTATTTAAAAAAATGGGAATTTGGAATGCAGTTAGAGTCTTATGCTCCAAAGGCCCCTATGAACTATAATGAATTATTCGATAAGTTTAATGTCGGAACTATCTATACAAGATTTAATGACAGTGAATTGGGATTAGACGCTACGATAGGTCATTTTTATGATCAATTCGGTAGTGGTTTGGCTTTCAGGTCCTGGGAAGACAGGCAATTAGGTATTAATAATGCCCTTTTTGGAGCAAGAATTAATTATACTTTTGCCGATCAAGCAATCAAGTCAACGATTTTAGGAGGAAAACAACGTATAGGTATGGGGTTTGACTTGGCTAAATCGATGTTGTACGGCGCAAATCTCGAAGTAAGTCTCTCGGACTTAATGAGTATGGAGGATTTTGAATTAGCTTTAGGAGCAAGTTATGTATTGCGTTATGAAAACATAACGGATTTATTTCCTAATGCTGATAAAACGACAACTGTAACGTCTGCAAGAGTGGATTTGGCTAAAGGCGGGTTTCATTGGGGGGCAGAATATGCCTATAAGTCAAAAGATTTGCCAGTGGAATTTTTTGAAATTCAGAACGATTTGCCAAAAAGAAGCGGTAGTGCTTTATTAATGAATATGGGTTATTCGCAAAAGGGGTTTGGAGTAACTGCGAATTTAAGAAGAATGGAGAATTTTAGTTTCTATTCCGAACGAGGCTTGGCGGGGAATCTGTATAATCAAGGTGTGGTAAATTATATACCAGCATTGACAAAACAATATGATTTCTCGCTTCAAAACATCTATGTATATCAGGCGCAACCAAATTTGACTTTTATTCCACTTGAAAAATCAGGTGAAATCGGAGGACAGGTTGATTTATTCTATACGTTTGAGGAGGGGTCTCCTTTAGGAGGGCAATTCGGAACTGAAATTGCTGTAAATGGTTCGTATTGGTCTGGTCTAAAAAATTCAAACGTGGATTTGGAGACGCGTAGTATGGATGTTGAGTTTTTAGAATTCGGCAAAAAATATTATTCTGATTTAGGCGTGGAAATGACTAAGAGATGGACTGAAAAATGGGATTCTAAATTTACTTACCTCAAGCAGTATTACCATAAAAAATATGTAGAAGATACTTTTGGTGAGGTGAATTCACATTTTGTTGGTGCCGAAACTACATATAGATTTGGTAAGGCTCAATCGATTCGTTTGCAGGGACAGCATATTTGGGTTGATGAAGATAAAAAGAATTGGGTAGGTGGTATGCTGGAATACAATCCGAATTCGACCTATGGCTTTTTCGTCAACGACATTTACAATTATGGTAACGAAGAAGAAGAGCAAAGGATACATTATTATAATGTTGGTATGAGTTATACGAAAAGTAAAACGCGTTTGTCCGTTAGTTACGGTCGTCAACGTGGAGGATTACTATGTGTAGGAGGCGTTTGTAGAATGGTCTCTGAAGCAGCAGGTTTGACAATAGGGATCTCCTCTGCTTTTTAAGGTGATGTAAATTTGTTATGATAGTATAAAAAACCCAGTGAATTTTCGCTGGGTTTTTTGTTCTAGGGTGGAAATAACTTATGAATGGATGTTTGACAGCTTTGTCAAGAGGTGGGGTGTTTTCTTACTGCAATCTTTTAAAAGCGAAGGTGCAGCTCGAGGCGGGTAGCCGAACTGGCGAAGCAATCGTCTTATCTCTATATGGGGTATAGTAAATTCGAAAGACACTCCTTATATATAGGTCTTTTATTTGCCTATCAGCCCATTCGCCCATTCGCGTATCAGCTTTCGCTATTATATAGAGTACTTTCAAAAGTACCGCACTTCGAGCTTATCAGCCTATCTGCGCATCCGCTTTCTCTCTATTATATAGATTACTTTCAAAAGTAGCGCACTCCAAGCTTATTCGCCCATCTGCGTATCCGCGTATCCGCTTTTTCGCTATTATATAGAGTACTTTCAAAAGTACCACACTCCAAAGCGTATTCGCCCATCTGCGTATCTGCAAGAATAGTTAACTAAACACCGCTATTTTACACCCACAGCACTCCAAAGCGTATTCGCCCATCCGCGTATCTGCGTATCCGCAATAAAGCTAAAGGTACGGTTACCAACCTATTAAGAAATCAGTCTAAAAAACTTGCAATAAAAACTTCTAAAAGAGTAGGAAAGC
>JBEBUC010000026.1:0-36106 GCA_040393465.1 Flavobacterium sp.
TGCTGATTACAAATCAGCTGCTCTAGCCAGCTGAGCTACACCGGCGACTCATTTGCGAGTGCAAAGATAAAATACATTTTGAATTTCGCAATATATTTTTTCTTTTTTTTAAGCCTTTTTGCGATTAAAGTGCGTTGATTTTCTCAACTAACTGACCTGCAGATTCTTCCAATTCAACATAAATTTGTTTGAAATGTGCTTTTTTATCTTCCACTTTTTTTGCGTTTACTTTAGCGATTAAAACGTCGAATTTTTGTAATGTTTCTTCGATTAAATCGTTTGTTTTTTCAGTCGGCGCTCCAACTGTAGCCATTTCATGAATATAAATCGCTTGAATAAGATCACCTAATACATAGTGAATATCTTTCTTTAAATTTTTTACGCTTGCCATTTTCTTATACTTTTTAAAAAATAATTGTTTGCAAAGTTACAACTTTAAATTTGATAGTCATATTTAAGATATAAATATTTCCAGCAAAGATGCCTTTCCTTGTAATTTGTATTGTTTTAGAGCAGCCGGAATTAAAAAAGTATCTCCTTTTTTAAAGTTAAATTCCTGCTGTCCTTCTAGTAAAACCGACATATTTCCTTCTGTACAAACATAGATATAAAAGCTATCTCCTTGTTTCTCAGCTTCAAAAACCCCATCTAACGGAATAAAATTAACTCTGAAATACGGACAATCAACAATCATATTACCTTGATTGGATTCTCTTTCATAAAACAGCTCCACCTGCCGCGGTCGGTAATCTATAGCATCTAAAGCTAAATCAATGTGCAATTCGCGCTCTTTTCCAGTAGAATCGACCCTATCCCAATCATAAACTCTATAGGTTATGTCGGAAGTTTGCTGAATTTCCGCCAGCAAAACCCCTTTACCAATTGCATGAATAGTTCCGGTTTCTATAAAGAAAACATCCCCTACATTAACCGAAATCTCTTTGAGTATGGTAGGTAAGGTTTTTTGCTCCAAATGATGTAAATAATCTTCTGAGCTAACCGGACCATTGAATCCAACTACTACACGCGACCCCACATCCGCTTGCATGACGTACCACATCTCCGTTTTTCCGAAAGACTGATGCCGCTTTTGAGCCAAATCATCGTTGGGATGCAGCTGAATGGATAAATCTTCTTTTGCATCTAAAAACTTAAACAGCAAAGGAAATTGCTTTCCGAATCGCTGATAAATTTTAGTACCCAAGACTTGTTCAGGAAATATATCGATAAGGGCCTCAAGAGACATACCCTGATACGTACCGTTCGAAATTTGGCTAATTTCACCAGGTACCATAGATATCTCCCAACTCTCTCCGACGTGATCGGAATGAATTGCCTTACCTAATATTGTATTTAATTTGGTTCCTCCCCAAATTCTCTCTTTGAGAATAGGATCAAAAACCATAGGATATCTTAAAAAACTCATATACTTTTGACTCACTTAGTGGAAATAAACGAGTTGTTTAGTTTTGTTTATTTTGTTTGTTTATTTTTTTTTCGTTTAAAAAACGAAGGCGCAAGTTACTAATTTATCCAATACGCAAAAGCATTTTATTTATCTCCTTTATAAGAAACGAAATTGCGCGGCGTTTCATACAACACCACTTCGAGCTGCTTATCTGTATCGATTCGCTTTCGCAATTTTTCCCAAATGACCACGACTATATGTTCTGCAGTGGGAATTAAATTGGCAAAATCGGGTACATCAAGGTTTAAATTTTTATGGTCAAAAGGAACCTCTACTTCTTCATAAATAAGATCTGATAGCATTTTCAGGTCCATGACATATCCCGTTTCCGAGTCAACACTTCCAGTCACGTGCACTATAACCTCATAATTATGCCCGTGGAAGTTAACATTATTGCATTTCCCGAAAATCAATTCGTTTTTTTCATCCGACCATTCTTTGCGATACAAACGATGCGCGGCATTAAAATGTGCTTTTCTACTTACAGTAACTTTCATGTCTAGCTGTTTATTTTTTTTGTGCTTCTATATAAGGGTAAAATTGTCCGAAAATAATTTTAAACCATGCGGTATATAAATCCGGATTCAAATCCATGTCTTTCTTAACAGCTTCAATAGTCATCCACTTCCAATCCTCTACTTCTTCCTTATTGATAATCGGCTCTTCATTAAAATACCCAATCATTACATGATCAAACTCATGCTCTGTTAATCCGTTGTCAAAAGGAGCCTTATATATAAACGAGAACAATTCTTTTAACGGAACACAAAATCCCATTTCCTCCTCTAACCTTCTTTGTCCTGCCTGTATATTACTTTCACCATCGCGTTGATGACTACAACAACTATTGGTCCACAACAAAGGAGAATGGTATTTTTGAGCTGCCCGTTGTTGCAACAACAATTCATTTTTGTCGTTTAAAATAAAAACAGAAAAAGCCCTATGTAAGATGCCCTTTTCATGCGCTTCCATTTTACCCATCAAACCTATAGGTTCATCCTTTTCGTCAACTAAGATAACTTGTTCTTCTTTCATATTTCAATTATAGCTTGTCAAAAATACAAAAAAAGAACTGTTTAATCGAATCCCACTTCGCAAATCGAATTTTCTATAAAATATCCAAAACCCTAATTAAATTTAAAAAATGGATTTGCTTTAAATGAGATAATCTATACTGTTTTCAAAAGGTATTTGTATTTTTGTACCTAAAGTTTTTAACGATGAGTCGACAAATCAAATTAATATGGGATTTTAAAGGAGCCGTTGCCGAAAACACAGCTATACATCACGTAATTCACCTTAAGGAATATATCGCAATGGAGAAATTGGATATTGAAATCACGGGTTCCCAAATCATCAGCGAATTTCACGCCATTGCTTTTATGGTAGTAAACGACCAACAAATGATGGCCGTGAGAGATATTCTAAAACCCCACCGAGGAGAACTCTATACACCATAAAAAAACCACTCGAAAGTGGTTTTTTTATTTAATTAGCTTCTTTACTAATGAATTTGATCCGCATCAATCGCAACTCCTCGGTGTCGTAATTTCCGTCAAACTCTTCTAATGCCGTTTTTAAAGCATCGCTTTCAGAGTCCATAAAATAGTCGTAAATCTCTTCCTGCTGATCCTCATCTAAAGCATCGTCTATCCAATAATCTATATTCAATTTAGTACCGGCGTAAACAATTTGCTCCATCTCTTTTAACAAACTATTCATGTCCAATCCTTTAGCCGCCGCAATATCGTTTAAAGACAACTTACGATCAACACTTTGTATAATAAATAGTTTTAAGGCCGAATTTGCCCCTGTTGACTTTACAACCAAGTCGTCTGGACGAATAATATCGTTTTCCTCTACATACTTGGAAATGACATCTACAAAATATTTTCCGTATTTTTTAGCTTTACCTTCACTCACACCATGTACATTCCCCATCTCTTCAATAGTGATTGGGTATTTTAAAGCCATATCATCTAAAGACGGGTCCTGAAAGACTACAAATGGAGGAACGCCTAATTTTTTAGCCACTTTTTTCCGCAAGTCTTTTAAAATTCCTGCCAACACTTCATCTGCAACATAATTAGATTTGGATGCAGCTATCTCAATTTCATCAAAAGCATCGCTGTATTCGTGATCTTCAGACATCATAAAAGACTCCGGATTTTCAACGAAATCCAATCCTTTTGCAGTCAATTTTAATACGCCATAACTCTCAATATCTTTAGAAAGTAGCCCTGCAACTAATATTTGACGCAATAAAGCAGTCCAATATTTTTCATCCAAGGGCAAACCGATTCCAAAGAAAGGCTGAACATCAGTTCTATGGGCTTTTATCAAAGCATTAACCCGACCAATCAAGGTAAAGATTACTTCTTTGGTTTTATATAATTGCTTGGTATCTCTAACAATTTTTATTAGCGTAACCACTTGATCCATGGCTTCGATTTTCTTCTTTGGGTTGCGAATATTATCATCCATATCCGCCCCATCGCCATCCACATCACTAAATTCTTCTCCAAAATAATGTAGTAAAAATTTCCGTCTAGACATTGAAGTTTCGGCATAAGCAACGACTTCCTGTAGCAAGGCAAATCCAATTTCTTGTTCCGCAACCGGTTTGCCAGACATAAACTTTTCTAACTTTTCAATATCCTTATACGAATAGTAAGCTAAACAATGTCCTTCTCCTCCATCACGTCCCGCACGTCCCGTTTCTTGATAATAACTCTCGAGAGATTTAGGAATATCATGATGAATTACAAAACGCACATCTGGTTTATCAATTCCCATACCAAAGGCAATCGTAGCCACAACGACATCCACATCTTCCATCAAAAACATATCTTGATGTCGAGCACGCGTTTTAGCATCCAAACCTGCATGATACGGAACGGTACTGATGCCATTTACTTGTAAAACGTGAGCAATTTCCTCTACTTTCTTTCTACTTAAGCAATAAATCACTCCTGATTTACCTTTGTGTTGCTTGATAAAACGAATGATATCGGATTCGATATTTTTCGTTTTCGTCCGTACTTCATAATAGAGATTTGGTCTATTAAACGAAGCCTTAAACACATTGGCATTTGGAATTTCTAAGTTTTTTAAAATATCTTCTTGCACTTTAGGTGTCGCTGTCGCGGTTAATCCAATGATAGGAATATCTCCCAATTGCCTAATGATATTTCTCAAATTTCTATATTCGGGTCTAAAATCGTGCCCCCATTCCGAAATACAATGCGCCTCATCAATAGCTACGAAAGACAAGGGAACCTCTTGTAGGAAGTTCACATATTCTTCTTTGGTTAGTGATTCTGGCGCTACATATAATAATTTGGTAACTCCGTTTCTAATATCTGCTTTTACTTGAGTAATTTCTGTTTTGGTTAAAGAAGAGTTTAACACATGGGCTATACCATATTCTGTAGACAAGCTACGAATAGCATCTACTTGATTCTTCATTAGCGCAATTAGTGGAGACACCACAATTGCAGTTCCACCCAACACTAATGCGGGCAATTGGTAACATAAAGATTTACCGCCGCCCGTAGGCATAATCACAAAGGTGTTGTGTCCGGTAATAATGCTTTTGACTACTTCTTCTTGGAGACCTTTGAACTGATTAAATCCAAAATAAGTCTTTAATTCCTTATGTAAGTCAATTTCGTCTGATTTCATTATTTTTTAATGGTATTTTACATAAATTTGCTGAACCTAAAGGTACAAAAAAAGTTTACACTATAAATAAAAAATAACAATCTAGATTTTGGATAAACAAATAGACATCATTCAGTCCGCAAAAGACACCCTACTATCTGAAAGCCAAAGTATTGCAAACTTATCTAATTATATAGACGACGATTTTAAAAATGCTGTCAAGGCAATTTTAGACTGCACAGGCAGGGTTGTTGTTACAGGAATTGGCAAAAGCGCGTTAATTGGAACAAAAATTGTGGCAACATTTAATTCTACCGGAACACCATCGCTTTTTATGCACGCAGCAGAAGCAGTTCATGGAGATTTAGGAATTATTCAACCCCAAGATTGCATAATCTGCATTTCTAACAGTGGAAACAGCCCCGAGATTAAAGCACTCGTTCCTTACCTTACTCGATTCGGAAATACGCTTATTGCAATTACCGCTAATCCGGATTCTTTTTTAGGAAAAAATGCCCATTTTGTGTTGCGCGCCTATGTAGAACGCGAAGCTTGTCCAAACAATTTAGCGCCGATGAACAGCACTACAGCACAATTAGTATTAGGAGACGCCTTAGCCGTTTGTTTGATGCAATTGAGAGACTTTAAACCCGAGGATTTTGCCCTTTATCACCCTGGAGGCGCTTTAGGCAAAAAACTATTGATGCTCGTTAAGGATTTATTGGGTAAGCACGAAAAACCACAAGTAGCACCAAACTCCAGCATCAAAGACGTTATTGTGGAGATTTCAGAAAAGAGATTGGGGGTGACCGCTGTAGTTGAAAACGACAAACTAGTTGGCATCATTACCGATGGAGACCTTAGAAGAATGTTGCAAACACAAAGTGATTTATCAAATATCCAGGCAAAAGACATCATGAGTCCTAGTCCACGTACCGTTGATAGCCAGGAAAGAGTTGAACGCGCACTATCGATTTTAGAAGACTACTCCATTACTCAGTTACTAGTAACTGACCAAGACAAATACATTGGAATCATCCACTTACACGATATTTTAAAAGAAGGAATTGCATAATGAGTAAACCTAAAAACAAACAAAAGCAAATGTCTTTTTTAGACCATTTGGAAGAATTAAGATGGCTCTTAGTCCGATCCGCCATTGCGATATTAATCGGAGGAGCCGTAGCATTTTGCTTCACTGATTTCATTTTTGATACCGTTATTTTCGGACCTAAACGCGGCGATTTTATCACTTATCAATTCTTTTGTGACATTGCACAACGATTTGACTTAGACAAAAGCTTTTGCAATCAACAACTGCCTTTTGAAATTCAAAACAGAACTATGGAGGGACAATTTTCCGTGATGTTATGGACTTCAATTACAGCAGGTTTTATCATAGCATTTCCGTATTTACTATGGGAACTTTGGAAATTTATTAGTCCAGCACTCTACAATAAGGAAAAGAAAAATGCCCGCGTTTTTATTTTTGTATCCTCTTTACTTTTCTTTATGGGAGTTGTGTTTGGTTACTTTGTAATCACTCCCCTATCCATAAACTTCTTAGCCAATTTAGAGGTCAGTAGCATTGTTAAAAATCAAATTGACCTTAACTCCTATATCGGCTTAGTCAAAACGACTTCATTGGCTTGCGGATTGGTTTTCGAGCTACCTATCATCATTTATTTCCTATCCGTACTCGATTTAGTTACTCCTCAATTTTTGAGAGAATATCGAAAATATGCCATTGTACTTATACTGATTATTGCAGCAGTTATTACTCCTCCAGACATCATCAGTCAAATAATCGTTTCGATTCCCTTGTTGATTCTCTATGAAATCAGTATTTTTATATCGAAGTTTGTACAACGTAAACCCAAACCAACAGAAGACCTAAAACCTTCTTAAAACCAGCTTATGAAGTTAAGAGCAGATAACCTAATCAAAACATATAAAGGCAGAAATGTAGTTAAAGGCATTTCTGTCGAGGTCAATCAAGGAGAAATTGTGGGACTACTAGGGCCAAACGGAGCTGGTAAAACCACATCATTCTATATGATCGTAGGTCTGGTAAAACCAAACGGAGGTAATATTTATCTCGATAACACCAACATTACAGACTTTCCGATGTATCGCAGAGCACAACACGGCATTGGTTATCTAGCCCAAGAAGCCTCTGTTTTCAGAAAGTTAAGCATCGAAGATAATATCTTAAGCGTACTGCAATTAACGAAACTTTCTAAAGTCGAACAAGTTGCTAAAATGGAATCGCTAATCGACGAGTTCAGCTTAGAACACATTCGTACCAACCGAGGTGATTTATTGTCGGGAGGAGAAAGACGAAGAACCGAAATTGCTAGAGCCCTAGCCACAGACCCTAAATTCATTCTATTAGACGAACCTTTTGCAGGTGTCGACCCGGTTGCGGTTGAAGACATTCAACGAATCGTGGCGAAGTTAAAAAACAAAAACATCGGCATTTTAATTACCGATCATAATGTTCAAGAAACTTTGGCCATTACAGACAAAACGTATTTGATGTTTGAAGGTAAAATCCTAAAAGCCGGAATACCAGAAGAACTCGCTGAAGACGAAATGGTTAGAAAAGTATATTTAGGACAAAATTTCGAGCTGAGAAAGAAGAAATTAGATTTCTAAACTAAATACAAAATATTTTGAAATTATATTTAAATTACAAATAAAACGTGCAATTTTGCACAAAATATCAAAAGTTTAGCTAAATTTGTACTTTGAAAAACAATGCGCAAAATGTTCATTAGAAAAAACAATATTTCTAAAAATTTTTTGACTGAGTTTAAGCCCTGTCGCTTTCACTTAGATGCTTTTTCATTCCCTAACACCAACGGCGATAGCGATTCAATTATGGCCGTTGAAAATTTAGAACCACTAAGCCAATCTCATGAGATTTCCTGTCTTTTAAGATGGTGGTCCAACACACCTTTACACAAAACAAGAGAAACACACCTTTTCTCGCCAAACAACAAAACCTTCCTAACGACAAGTGTTTATCTTAGCTCCACTATAAAACATCCAAAAAATGTTTTTATCCAATCACTGCAGCAATTAAATCACTTACTTTTTTTTCAAACAAAACAAAAAACAAAAACGCTTACATCACTTTTACTTAACCTCACAAAACCAGCATACTGGAGCAATTCATTACGCAAAACTCAAGAAAAAAACTTTCGCCTACCTGAGAAATCAAGTGACAAAGTTTATTATTGGACAAAATCATTTATTAACTTAACTCCTATAATATCTTGATAAAAAATTGGCCATCTATTTTAATTGATCGTCTTCATAAAATTGTTACCGAGGTTTCTAATCGTTTTGATTTACGAAATCTAAAATATCTATCGCGTTGGTCTATCCTATTGATAGATATTTGCATGGTTTTGATAGCTGGAGTATTTAGCTTTTTTATGCTGAAAGGAATTGGTGTTACCGCCAGGCCAACCAATATGGCTTGGACGATATACATCGTGTATTTTTGCACTACGTTTTTTTACTTTTGGTTTTTTAAAACCTATACCGGCGTTGTACGACATTCGACCTTGATAGATGCTATAAAAATTTCCATCTCACAATCAGCTACTTTTATAACGCTATTTTCTTTAAACGGATTTTATGAAATTTATAGTGGTGACAAATTATTTTTAAACACGTATTTATTTTTAAATGTTACCCTTTCATTCTGTCTGCTTTTATTTTATAGAATTTCGATAAAACAACTCTACGAAACGGTATTTAGTTCCTTCGAAAACAACAGTTTAACTCCGGTAATTGTATTGGTAAATTCCACTAATGCTATAGCGGTAACATCTGCCTTACGAGCAGAGCAACCTAAACGTTTTAAAGTAGTAGGATTTATTAGTAGTGAACAACAATTACCACACAAACGCATTATCAATTTGCCGGTATTCAATACCGACAAAAAAACGTCAAGCATACTTCGTTACACCAAGGCCAAAGCTTTAATCGTTGCCGATAACGACCTGAGTACACCCCATAAAATCGCTATCGTGGAAGACTGTCTAAACTTTAATTACAAAGTTTACAACCTAGCTAAGGTTAGTGACTGGAACGATTCAAAAAAAATTGCCAGTAATGTAAAAAACATAAAGATTCAAGATTTACTAGAACGCAAACCGATACAATTGGATTTTACCAAAATTTCTGAGCAACTCGAAAACAAAACCATTCTCATCACGGGAGCGGCAGGTTCTATCGGAGGAGAAATCGTATGGCAGGTGACCCGCTTTAAACCTTCTAAAATCATTTTAGTTGACCAGGCCGAAACCCCCTTACACCATATCTCTTTAGAATTAGAAAAACTACATGCTGAATTGAATATTGTGACCCTAATTGTCGATGTTAGGAATTTCGATTTAATGGAAAGCATCTTTAAAAAGCATCAACCCGATGTCATTTATCATGCTGCGGCCTACAAGCACGTTCCTTTAATGGAAGAAAACCCTTGCCAAGCCATTTTTACCAATGTATTGGGTTCTAAAAACATGGCAGATTTAGCAGTAAAATACCACTGTTCCCATTTTGTTATGGTTTCGACAGACAAAGCTGTTAATCCAAGCAACATTATGGGAGCAAGTAAACGAATTGCCGAAAAATATGTACAGTCATTAGCCGCTCATATAGTAAAAAACAATACCGCTAAGACCAAATTTATCACTACTCGATTTGGTAATGTTTTGGGTTCTAATGGATCTGTGGTACCGCTTTTTACCAAACAAATTGCCGAAGGCGGTCCTATCACCATTACGCATCCAGAAATCATTCGCTATTTCATGACCATTCCAGAAGCTTGCCAACTCGTTTTAGAGGCTGGAGCCATGGGAAATGGCGGAGAAATATATATATTTGACATGGGAAAACCAGTTAAAATTATAGACTTAGCACGAAAAATGATTAAAATGGCTGAATTAGTTCCAGATCAGGATATCGAAATAAAAATCATCGGACTACGTCCTGGCGAAAAACTTTATGAAGAACTACTAAACAACACTTCTACTACCCAACCGACACACCATGAAAAAATCATGATTGTACAAGATACTAAAGATTTATATGATATCTTGCAACATCAAATTGCGGAATTGGCTCAATATGCTCACACAAATCAAACTATAGAAATGGTCACACAAATGAAATTGATTGTCCCCGAATTCAAAAGCTTAAATTCACAATACGCAAAGTTAGACACGAAGCCTATTCTACTAAATTAATCATTTCAAAATCAAAATAGAACATTTACATTTGCAAAAAAAGAATATGACTAAGAATTCCATAACATATCTCCTGCTCTTATTCGCTATGTTGGCGTTGAGCTCGTGTGCTTCTAAAGAAAAGTATTTATATTATCAAGATATCGACAAAGTAATTAATTCGGAATCTCAGAGTAAATTATTTGAGACCAAGTTAGCTCCAGATGATTTATTGATGATTATTGTTTCCGCAGAGGACCCAGAGTCTGCCGCACCGTTTAATCTATTTAGTACGATGACTGCAGACCCAAAAAACCCTGCAAGAAACGGGCAAATGACACAACAACTATATTTAGTAGATTCCCAAGGAAAAATTGAATTTCCTATAGTAGGAACCTTAGTAGTAGGTGGATTAAATAAATCCCAAGCCATTGAATTAATTAAGGAAGAAATCAACAAATACTTAACCAATCCCATAGTGAATTTGCGGATAATGAACTTTAAAATAACTGTTCAAGGGGAAGTAAATAGACCGGGGGTACACTCCATAATTAGCGAGCGATTAACGCTGCCTGAAGCCATCACCTTATCTGGTGACTTATCTACTTATGGCTCTAGAAAAAACATCATGATTATCCGAGAACAAGATGGAAAAAGAAGTTTTGCTCGCGTTGACATAACAAAAGCCGACTTTATCAATTCGCCTTATTATTTTCTAAGACAAAATGACATTGTTTATGTAGAACCAAACAAAACGAAAATCAATTCTTCAGTCGTAGGTCCAAACATTACTATTGGAATATCTGCTTTGTCTTTATTAGTAACTATAATTGCCTTGTCGCTCAAATAATCTTATATGGAAAATCAAATTGAAAAAGAAGATCATTCTAATATCAACATAAGAGAACAAATAGAGAAATACTTCATTCATTGGAGATGGTTTTTATTAAGTGTTTTTCTAGTATTGATCTGTGCTTTTATCTATTTAAGATACACTCAAGAAATGTACAAAGTGAACACCACTATCATCGTTAAGGACGAGAGAAGAGGTGGTGGAATGATGTCTGAAATGGCCGCGTTTTCTGATTTAGCTATGTTTTCAGGAGGAAAAAGCAATGTTGAAAATGAAATACAACTTATTAAATCCACTAATGTCGCTGAAAAGACGATTCGAAGACTTGAATTAAATATCGCATACTTCAATGAAGGTAGAGTTAGAAAAACACAATTGTACGACAATATACCGTTTCGATTTAATTTTATCAAACCCGTTTTTGATTTTGATAAAATACGCTACTCCTTTTCAGTAAAACAAATCGACGAAACTAAGTTTAACTTAGAGGATCAATTTTCAGATTTAGGTACTTTTGCTTATGGAGACACCATCAAAACCAAACTGGGAACCTTAGTCGTTACTAAAAATGCAGAAAAGCCGAAGCCTACTCAATTAAGTAATACACCCGAAAACGACAGCATTGGTAATTCAAATCAGCTCAATAACAATATTAATGTTGAGATTTTCCCTATAGAGAATATTGTTAATGCCTATGTGAAAAACCTAGTTATTATTCCTACAGATAAGTTTTCTTCCGTTATTGATTTATCTCTGATTGATGCTACACCATCTAAAGCCATCGATTATTTAAACGAATTGGTTAAGGTTTATAACGAAGAAGCCATCATTGACAAACGTTTTGTTTCTGAAAAAACATCTGAATTTATAGCCACCCGTTTAGAGTTAATTACACTGGAATTAGGAGATGTAGAAAAATCACTCGAAGGATATAAATACAGTAATAAACTGACAGATATTCCAACTCAAGCCGGAATATTTTTACAAAATGCCAATGTATTTGAGAAGAGTATTATTGAAAATGCTACGGAATTAAAAGTGGTTTCCTCCATGATTGATTTCTTAAGCAAAAGTAAAGCCGAAGACCTGTTGCCGTCGAATATAGTAACATCAGACGCAGGATCAGCGGGCTTAATCAATCAATACAACAGTATGGTTTTAGAGAGAAACCGTCTTAAATCGAGCTCTACTTTAGAAAATCCTGCCATCTTACGATTGGATTCACAAATTGCTTCCATGAAAGCATCTGTACAAGAGAGCTTGGCCCGATTAAAGAATTCTTTAGAGATTACCCGAAGAGAACTGGAACTTAAAGACCGTGAATTATTGGCAAAAATTGCTCAAGTTCCGCGTCAAGAGAGAGAGTTTAGAATTATTGACCGTCAACAAAAAGTAAAAGAGGCTATTTATTTATACCTTTTTCAAAAAAGAGAAGAAACAGCTATTGCCCTAGCAGCTACTGATCAGAACGCTAAAGTAGTCGATAGTGCGCAAGCAGGTTCCTCCCCAGTATCTCCAAAGAGAAGTATTATCCTTTTGGCTTCACTGATTATAGGAGTTTTAATTCCTTTTGCATTTATTTATATTAAAGAACTACTAGATACTAAAATTAAAAACAGACTTGATATTGAGAATGCAACAAAGATTCCATTTTTGGGCGATGTACCACACTCTGAATCGCACAATCAAATTATTGAAATCAGCAGTCGTTCTAGTACAGCTGAAGCGATTCGAATTATTCGAACCAACTTGGAGTTTATGCTTACAAAAACCCCCGAAGGTGATGCTAAAACCATTTTCTTAACTTCAACTTTCCCCAAAGAAGGTAAGACGTTTACTTCAGTTAATATTGCTGGCACCATTGCTTTATCTGGGAAGCGTATTTTGTTGGTTGGAATGGATTTAAGAAATCCGCGATTAGACGATTATTTGTCCTTACCCTCTATAGGAGTGTCCAATTTCTTAGCAAGTCAAGAAACGGACATCAATAACTATATTAGTAAAATCGATGGATTTGAGAATTTTTATGTGCTACCTGCTGGAACTATTCCTCCGAACCCTGCTGAATTATTAATGGGTTCCAAAGTAGACGAAATGTTCAACAATTTAAAAAAGAGTTTTGATTACATCATCGTAGATACTGCTCCTGTAAGTTTGGTAACAGATACCTTACTCATAGCCAAACACGCACATACCTTTATTTATGTTGTAAGAGCTAATTACCTCGACAAACGCATGTTAAAAATTCCAGATAGTTTGTTCCGTGAGAACAAAATTCCAAATATGTCTATCTTACTAAACGACACCAATACCACAAAAGGTTATGGTTACGGATACGGATATGGTTATGGCTATGGTCAAGACCAAGAGCAAGACACACGACCTTGGTGGAAAAAAGCCTTGAATATGAAATAATTTAAAAAGACCTCTTTACTGGGGTCTTTTTTTATACACCCATTTGGAAAAAGGCGGATTTTAAACTCAAAAATTATGGAATTACAAAGTTTAACATCGACCATTATCAAAATGGCAAAACACAAATCAAACTCTAGTTATTCGTACATTTTCAGGCTAATATTTATTATATTTGCTTTATTGAAACATTTATCGAAGTATATTTTATTTTTATATAAAAAGCGATTGCTATCATTTAAAATTACAACAAATGACACACAAATCTAAGATTATTTACACGATGACTGATGAAGCTCCTATGTTGGCTACACATTCATTATTACCTATTATCAAAGCATTTACTAAATCGTCAGCGATCGAAGTAGAAACCAGAGACATTTCCTTATCTGGAAGAATACTAGCTACTTTTCCCGATTTCTTAGAAGCCTCTCAAAAAACGGAAGATGCCTTGAGTGAGCTGGGAGATTTAGCCAATACACCAGAAGCGAATATTATAAAATTACCCAATATTTCTGCATCGGTTCCTCAATTAAAAGAAGCTATTGCCGAATTGCAAAAACACGGATATGCCATTCCTAGTTTCCCGGAAGAGCCAAAAACAGACGCAGAAAAAGAAATAAAAAACAGATACTCAAGAGTTTTGGGTTCTGCAGTAAATCCAGTACTACGCGAAGGAAACTCCGACCGTAGGGCTCCTAAGGCAGTTAAGAATTTTGCTAAAGTAAATCCTCATTCTATGGGGGCTTGGGCAGCTACATCACAAACAGCTGTAGTTTCCATGACTGAAGGCGATTTTTACGGTAGTGAAAAATCGATTACACTAGCTGATGCCGAACAGTATAAAATAGAATTCATCGATGCTCAAGGTAATAAACAACTTTTAAAAGACTTTGCACCGCTTAAGGCTGGGGAAGTTATTGACAGTGCTGTTCTTAGCTTAGAGGCGTTAAAAACATTTGTAGCAAAAGAAATTCAAGTGGCAAAAGAAAAAAACGTTTTATTATCTGTGCATTTAAAAGCAACGATGATGAAGGTTTCTGATCCTATTATTTTTGGCGCTATAGTTGAAGTATATTTTGCTGCAGTATTTGAAAAATATGCTACACTATTCCAAGAAATCAACGTAGATACTCGAAATGGATTAGGCGATGTTTATGCTAAAATTGCAGGTTTACCTCAAGAAGCTGAAGTTAAAGCGGCCATTGAAACAGCTATTTCAAATGGGCCTGCATTGGCCATGGTAAACTCTGACAAGGGAATTACAAATTTACACGTTCCGTCTGATGTGATTGTAGATGCTTCGATGCCAGCAATGATTCGTACCTCTGGACAAATGTGGAATAAAGACGGCAAACCAGAAGATACTATTGCCTTAATACCAGACCGTTCTTATGCAGGAGTTTATGTAGCGACTATTGAGGACTGTAAAAAGCACGGTGCTTTTGACCCACGTACTATGGGATCTGTTCCAAACGTAGGTTTAATGGCTCAAAAAGCAGAAGAATACGGTTCACACGACAAAACATTCCAAATTACAGCTCCAGGTACTGTGCAAGTAAGTAATAAGGCCGGTGTCGTACTTATGGAACAAAAAGCAAAACAAGGAGATATCTTTAGAATGTGTCAAACCAAGGATGCTCCCATACAAGACTGGGTTAAGCTGGCCGTAAATAGAGCGCGTTTATCTGAAACTCCTGCTGTTTTTTGGCTAGATGAAAACAGAGCACACGACAGAGAAATTATTGCAAAAGTAACTACATATTTAAAAGATCACGACACCAACGGTTTAGATATTCGTATCTTAAATCCGGTTGCAGCTACAACGTTTACCCTAGATAGAATTCGTAAAGGATTAGACACCATTTCGGTTACTGGAAATGTATTGCGCGACTATTTAACCGATTTATTTCCAATTTTAGAATTGGGGACATCGGCAAAAATGTTGTCTATTGTTCCCTTGATGAACGGTGGTGGTTTGTTTGAAACTGGAGCTGGTGGATCGGCACCAAAACATATTGAACAATTTATTCAAGAAGGTTATTTGCGTTGGGATTCCTTAGGTGAATTCTTGGCCTTAGCCGTATCATTAGAACATTTAGGTCAAACACAAAACAATGCTAAAGCTTTAGTTTTAGCCGAAACCTTAGACGTTGCTACCGGTTTGTTTTTATCTAATGACAAATCCCCTGCACGTAAAGTAGGTCAAATCGACAATAGAGGTTCCCATTTCTATTTAGCTATGTATTGGGCACAAGAATTAGCTAAACAAGCTAAAGACGCAGAGCTTAAAGCCTTCTTTACTCCTATTGCAGCAGCTTTGACAGCGAATGAAGTTAAAATCAATGCTGAGTTAATCGGAGCACAGGGAAAACCACAAGATATAGGTGGCTATTACCAACCCAACGAATCTAATACCAATCATGCAATGCGCCCTAGTGAAACTTTAAACACTATTATCGATCAAATGGCCTAATTGTAATTATCATAAATTCAAAAAAGAGCGGCTAGAAGCCGCTCTTTTTTTTAACTGCTGTCTTTAAGCTACCTCTCACTTGCTACAATCGATCCATCAAAATTTGATATTTACGTCCAATTGGAATCTGGTAGTTGTCTAGTAAATATAGAATGTTTTTTTCATTTTTTACTATATGGTTTTTATTGACAATAAAAGACCGATGTACTTGTAAAAAATAGTCGGAGACTAAATCTTCTTTAGCACTCAATAAGGACCCATATATAAAATAAGGTCGAGATTGCCCCAGTACAAAGATTTTTATGTAATTACCTGCGCTTTCTACAAATAATATGGAAGACAAGTTTAAATCTACAACCCGACCATGCTCTCTAACACTAATATGTGTTTTAACGTCTTTTAGCGTAACCCGTTGTTTACAAAATATCTTTGCCTTTTGAGTTGCCTTAATAAAATGGGTGAAAGAAACGGGCTTTAAAAGATAATCTACCACGTCGAGCTGATAGGATTCTAGAGCAAAATCGGAATAGGCTGTAGTAATTATGGTTATTGGCTTTTCAGGTAAAATGCGCAACAATTCTAAACCGGTGATTAAGGGCATATTGATGTCGAGAAATAAAATATCGACTTTATACTCTTGAAGTTTTTGTAAGGCTTCAGAGCTACCATACGCTTGTCCGACTACTACTAAATCATCACATTGATTAATATGTGATTGAATAACCTGATGTGCTGGTTTTTCATCATCTACTATAAAACAGTTATAGGGAGTTGCCATAAATATAACACTACTTTAAATTTTCCGTTTGTCGACGCTATGTCTAATTTATACTTAATTGCTGTAACTTCTAAGCGTCTTTTTAAATTCTCTAATCCCATTTTTGTTCCCTCAAGCTTTTCAAAATTTGAAAGACAGCCATTTTCAATAGAAAAAATCAAGTCGTCTCCAACCATATCTAAACTTAGTGAAACCATAGCTTTCTCCGTTTGAGCAGAAAATTTCAAGGCATTCTCAACCAACAAAATAAATAATAATGGCGGGATTTTATGTTTGCTAAACATACCTGAATATGTTTGAATAACCGTTAAATCATTACTTTTAAACTGATGGTAACTGATGTATTTTTTTATAAAATCTACCTCCTCATGTATACCAATATAGTCTTTTTTAGTAGATTCAATTTGATATCGAAGCAAATCTGATAACTCTAAAATCCGATTTGGAGTATCCTGCGGGTTAGACAAAGCCACACCATAAAGATTATTTAACGCATTAAGTAAAAAATGAGGATTGAGTTGTAATTTTAAAACCTCCAATTCGGCTTCTGTACTTAATAATTTTTTTTGGGTAGTAATAACATTCTGACGAATCCAAACATGAATAAAATATACACCCGTACCCACAAAAGCGATAAAAACAACACTACCAATTTGATTGGCTAAGGTATCGTAATCATTTCTATACAGGTTTATTCTAGTAGCAACAACTATATAGAACGCCCACCATAAAAAAGAAAATAAAAAAAATTGTCGATATTTTTTATTTAGTAAAAGCGGTTTAACAATTATTGTATTATGAAAAAATATAAAAGCATAAATCAAGGTCAAGACCAACAGCAATTCGTCAATAATCGTTTGCGTTGTCATTACCTCACTGCGATCAAAGTATTGAGCCGTAAAAAAAAGGGTAAATAGAAAAAGATACATCGCAATGTTCCTCAACCAAATATTCGAATAAGTCCATTTCGTATTCATAACTTCAAAAGTAAAATAAAACACCCTAAAAAAGTCCACTTCTTCGCTATATAAAAAACCTATTTCACTTTAAAATAATTACCGCCTTTTCATCTTACCTAAAAATACGATACTTTTACAGCATACCTCACAAACACCTAATTCATGACAACATATATTTCGATTTTAAGGGGCATCAATGTTGGAAGCCATAAACGAATTAAGATGGTTGTCCTTCACAAAATATTTAAAGATTTAGGTTTTACAAACATCCAAATCTATATTCAAAGTGGAAACATTGTATTCCAATGTACGGAGCAACAACCACAATGTCTTGAAAAACAAATCGAACAGCAAATTCAACAAGAATTGGGATTCGAAGTTCCGGTAATAATTCTGGACGTATCCACCCTCGATAACATACTACAGAACAATCCTTTCAGCGCTGAATCTGATTCGACGCTGCTTTATGTAACATTGCTTGCTGCAATACCCAAGGAAAAAAACTTAGATAAACTCAAACTTCAAAACTCCCCGTCCGACCAATTTCTCATTAATAACCAAGTTATTTACTTGTATTGCTTAAATGGATATGGTAAAACCAAATTAACCAATACCTATTTTGAAAGTAAACTCCAGGTAAAAGCCAGTACACGAAACTGGAAGACCCTTTTACACTTATACAAAATGGCAAAAGGGATCGATATTTAATCGATTTTAAGGTTTTTAATCAATAACGAAACATACTATTAACCTATTTTATAAAAGTATTATATATTTTTAATTGATTCAATAAATTTATTCGAAAACCTTTGGTATAAATTATTGGTTCTTGAAAATAATTACCGACATAGTTTCGTTCTAAGTGCTAAATTTGTGTGTTTAATTAATAAAAAATTATGATTCTAAAAATTGTGAGACCGGGTTCATTAAACCTGTATTGCCTCTTCATTACCTTTTTCTTATGGACTTCGTCTAATGCTCAAGAAAAATTTACTTTAAGTGGTATTATTTCAGATACTAAAAACAACGAAACTTTAATTGGTGCTTCTATATATATAGACGAAATCAATAACGGAACTAGTACTAACGAATATGGTTTTTATTCCATATCGTTACCCAAAGGATCGTATACATTGAAAATTGACTATGTCGGATTTTCAACTCAGTATAAGAAAGTAGAATTACTGAGCAATACGAAACTTCATATTGCTTTAGATACCGACTCGGAGCAACTCAATGAGGTCGTTATTATTCAAAATAATCCAAGAGCTGCAATCCGTAAACCCGAGATGAGTGTTAATAAAATGTCCATTAACGAAATCAAGAAGATGCCTGTGGTTATGGGAGAATCAGACATTCTAAAGTCCATTCTTTTGTTACCTGGTGTTACCAATGCAGGTGAAGGTGCTTCGGGCTTTAATGTTCGAGGAGGGTCCGCAGGACAAAACCTAATACAATTAGACGAAGCAACTGTTTACAATTCTTCCCATTTATTTGGTTTTTTCTCTGTGTTTAATTCCGACGCAATAAAAGACCTAAAGTTGTATAAAGGAGGAATACCAGCGCGATTTGGAGGTAGGGCGTCATCTGTACTGGATATTTTTCAGAAAAATGGAAATAGCAAAGAATTTCATGGTACCGGTGGAATAGGTTCTATTTCGAGCCGTCTTATGCTGGAAGGTCCCATTGAAAAAGACCGTTCGTCTTTTCTGATTGCTGGTCGAGGTTCGTATGCCCATTTATTTCTAAAGCTAACAGACATCAACAGTACTGCTTACTTTTATGATTTAAACACCAAATTAAATTACAAAATCAATGATAACAACAATTTGTATTTATCAGGATATTTTGGGCGCGATGTTTTTAAGTTTAGCGATTTCCTTAGCAATCAATTTGGAAATACAATGATAAATCTTCGTTGGAATCACTTGTTTAACGACCAACTTTTTGCCAATACTTCATTGATTTATAGCGATTACTTTTATGGTCTTAAATTGGATTCTGCCGGTTTGGATTGGGATTCTGGTATTAAGAACTACAATTTTAAATACGATTTAAAACATTATTTATCCGATAAACTTCAATTAAACTACGGTGTAAACGCCATTTATTATGATTTTAATCCGGGTAAAATATCCCCTACAAAACCCGATTCATCCATAAATGAGCGTCAACTAGAGCAAAAACACGCTTTTGAACCCAGTGTCTATTTAGAAGCGGAACAACAACTAACCGAAAAAATAGCTGTCAATTACGGATTGCGCTATAGTATGTTTTACCGTTTAGGGGCTCAAACCATGAATATCTACGCCAATAATCAAGCCGTAGATTACGATGAAAAACTCAAAATCTATTCGAAAGGAACTCCTATTGGCACCAAACATTATTCGTCTGGAGAAACCATCGAAAGTTTTCAGAATTTTGAACCGCGATTCTCCATTTCATACGCATTCAATGACGACCAATCTGTTAAGGCCAGTTATAACCGAATGAACCAGTATTTGCATTTAATCTCCAATACTTCTTCTCCTACTCCTTTGGATATTTGGGCACCTAGTGATGCCTTTTTAAAACCAGAAATGGTCGATCAAGTTGCCTTGGGCTATTTTAGAAACTTCGATAACGATAAGTATTCCTTAGAAGTAGAGACTTATTATAAAAAGGGAAAAAACAAAGTAGATTACATCGATGGTGCCGACTTGATTGCCAATGATGCTATCGAACAAATTATCTTAACTGGTGAATCTCGTTCGTATGGTTTGGAGCTAATGTTTAGAAAAAATACCGGAAAATTAACCGGTTGGATTTCCTATACCCTATCGAAGTCGGAACAACGAACTCCTGGGCGAACTCCACAAGAAATAGGTATCAACAACGGAGAATGGTATAGAAGTTCCTACGACAAAATGCACGATTTATCCATAATGGCTGTTTACGAATTAAATAAAAAATGGCTCTTTAGCGCGAGTTTTGCTTTACAATCTGGTCGTCCAGTCACCTATCCCAACGGCCAATATGAATATCTAGATGTGCGTATTCCAAGTTACGACCTGCGTAACAAAAACAGCTTACCCGTTTACCATCACTTAGATATCTCTGCGACTTATGTATCGAAACCCGATAAAGAAAAAGGATGGCAAGGAGAATGGGTTTTTGGAATATATAACCTGTATGGACGTAAAAATGCCGCTTCAATAAACTTTAGAGAAAGCGATATCATTGGGCAAAATGAGGCGGTAAAAATGTCTATTTTCGGAATGGTTCCTAGTGTAACTTATAATTTTAAATTTTAATCGATGAAAACATATATAAAACTAATTTTTGGTTTGCTCTTTAGCTTAAGTCTTACAAGCTGCGAAACCGTAGTAGATATCGATTTACCTACAGCAGAACCCCGCTTGGTTGTTGAAGCCAATTTGGATTTTACCATCCAACCTCAGGCAAGCGAACAAATGATTCGCTTATCGTTGACAACCGATTACTATTCTAAAGAAATTCCGAAAGCCCATCAAGCCTTAGTAACTGTTGAAAGTAGTACTGGTGAAGTATATACCTTTACAGAAAAAGGGCAAACTGGCGAATATTACTGTGGTAATTTTACCGCTAATCTAAAAGATACTTATAAGCTACACATCGTTTATGAAAACGAGATTTATGAAGCGACTGAAAAACTCATGGAGGTCCCGAAAATTATAGAAATCGAACAAAAGATTACAAAAATTTTCTCCGACGACATCTATCAAATAATCACCTACTTTCAAGATAACCCGGATGAAGATAATTATTATTTAGTACGTTATGAACTCGAAGGCGAAAAAAACGTTTATAGCG
Source organism: Flavobacterium sp. (assembly GCA_040393465.1). Classification (GTDB taxonomy): domain Bacteria; phylum Bacteroidota; class Bacteroidia; order Flavobacteriales; family Flavobacteriaceae; genus Flavobacterium. The sequence continues at coordinate 21,684 of JBEBUC010000026.1, forward strand.
TCTTTAAAGATGAGTTTTCTCAAGGTAATAAAATGGAAACGTCTTATTTTAATGATGAATTGGAAATTGGCGACACGCTACACATTCGACTCTATGGTATCTCTAAGTCCTACTACAATTATATGAATACCCTATTGGGAATTATAGAAGGCGGTGGTGGGCCATTTGAAGTGCCCACTGGACAAGTTCGAGGAAATATACAGAACCTTACCCATGAGAAACAATATCCTTTAGGATTCTTTAGAATTACGCAATACGAAGCGGCTACACATACCGTATACTAATTTTCATATTACTCTAAATCAAATAGGGCTATCTTTCGAGTTAGCCCTATTTGATTTTACAAACTCTCCAAGTACGGACTTCCTCAATTCGTTTTTACTATTTTTAATCACTTATCAAAATATACCGTTGCTATTGTTGCCTTTGAAACGGAAGACGGATACCAGTTGCACATGGTCCAAGGCAATTAAACCGCTGTCTCTTTAAAAAAAACTGTATCCGAATTATTTTTAGACAACAGTCCGAATTGTTACAACAGGCTTAAAATATACGGGGATTAACCTAGTTGTCCGTAACTATAAAATTTCATAGTAGTGAACTTACGCAAGTGCTAAATAAAAAACGGAACCATCTAAAAAATGGTTCCGTTTAAAATCTTTATCATATAATTGAAAAACTTACTTTAAGTCTTCTGAACCTCTTTCGAAAGCTTCCATCACTTCTTGACTCACTCCCATATTGGAGAATCCGCCATCGTGAAATAAATTTTGAAGGGTTACTTTTTTAGTTAAATCCGAGAACATCGTTACCACATAATTAGCACAATCTAAAGCAGAAGCATTTCCAAGCGGAGACATTTTGTCTGCATATGAAATAAATCCAGAAAATCCTTTAACACCTTGTCCTGCTGTAGTAGCTGTTGGAGATTGAGAAATTGTGTTTACGCGGACTTTTTTATCCTTCCCAAAGAAGTATCCAAAACTACGAGCAATAGACTCCAAATATGCCTTATTATCGGCCATATCATTATAGTCTGGAAAAACACGTTGCGATGCCATATAAGTCAATGCTATAATACTTCCCCATTCTGACATAGCGTCTTTTTTGTACAAAACCTGCATAACCTTGTGGAAAGAAACTGCAGAAACATCCCAACCTTTTTGGGTGAAATCATATTTGTTTTCAGTATAAGGAATGCTTTTACGAACGTTTACTGACATACCGATAGAATGAAGTACAAAATCGATTTTACCACCTAAAATAGTCGTTGCTTGGTCAACTAACTGTTCTAAATCTTCCATAGAAGTAGCATCTGCAGGAATTATTTGAGAACCGGTTTTTTTTGCCAATTGGTCTAATGTTCCCATTCTCATGGCAATAGGTGCATTGGTCAAAACAAATGTCCCGCCTTCTTCGTGTACGCGCTCTGCCGTTTTCCAAGCAATTGAATTTTCGTCAAGTGCCCCAAAAATAATTCCTCTTTTCCCTTTTAACAAATTATACATAAACTATATCTTTTAAATAAATTTTAATTTAAGTTTTTCAAATATACTCATTTTATCTTTTACCCTTTCTGCATTTAATTTCAGTGTGTCGATAAACGAGTTTGAATACGAATGGTATTGCGCTTTTCGATAATGCTTATAGGCATTTATAAAATCTAACTCTATTTCATACAATCGACCTAACTCACAATAATACGAGCCTAAATCAGTGTTTCCAACAGTATTAATTGCAAAGTCAATATGTTTTCTGGCCTCATCTAGCCGCTTTAAATCAATCAATAAGTAGGTATAGTTTAAATAAGCCGCTCCGTAGGTTGGTTCAAACTTCATCGCCAATTGATAATGATATTCCGCTCGAGCATAATCATACAGTTTATAATAAAAAATCCATCCCAAATGGTTGTGAGCACGTCCAAAATCAGGGACCTCAGATAAAATCCCCTCAATGATTTCTTTCCCCATAGCTGCATCCCCGTCCGAAATCAAACGGTCTGCTTTGATAAACTCATTTTCATAATGATTGATTTCCTCCATAATTTCACTATTTGTTCAGTAATTCTTGTGCATGTACTAGTGCCGATTCGGATATATCTTTTCCAGAAAGCATTTGAGCAATTTCAGTAACGCGTTCTTTTTCATTCAACAACACCAACTGTGAGGTTGTTGAGTCGTCTTGAGTTGTTTTAAAAACCTTATAATGATGATCTCCTTTTGCAGCAATTTGAGGTAAGTGGGTAATGGAAAGCACTTGCATTTTCTGACTCATGCGTTGCATAATGACTCCCATTTTATCCGCAATTTCACCAGAAACACCGGTGTCAATTTCATCAAAGATGATGGTAGGTAAGTGAGAGTATTGCGCCAAAATCGCTTTAATAGCCAACATAATTCGTGACAATTCTCCGCCAGAAGCTACCTTTTTTAACAATCCAAAATCAATACCTTTATTCGCAGAAAACAACAGTTGTAAATCGTCCATACCGTTGCTTAAAAACGATTTATTGGGCTTAATCTCGAACTGAAAAGCAGCGTTAGGCATCCCCAACAACCGCAGTAATTCTAACAGTTTTTCCTGCAAAACAGGAACAGCCTCTTTTCTTTTTTGGCTTAACTGAGCTGCTAGACCCGTTAATACTTCTTCTTGAAGATTTAATTCAATTAAAAGTTTATCAATGCTCGTATCTAAATCACTGCCTGAAAAAAGTTTTTCATTTAATTCACTTTCAATAACCAACAGCTCCGCTATACTTTGGACCTGATGCTTTTTCTGTAAGGCATAAATTAATTGCAACTTTTCATCAATAGCACGCAACTGATCTGGATTGTGAACCAATCCTTCATTTTGCAATTCCATTTCATTGGCCACATCAATAAGTTCAATTTCAACACTGTGAACGCGCTCAAACAAATCTTTAAAATCGTTTGAAAAATTCACAATTCGCTGCAAAGAAGTACGGACTTCTTTTAGCGCTGTATTAACACCTATTTGATCTTCGTTTAGCAAACTCCAAGACTTGGATAAGGCTTCTTTTACAAATTCTATATTATTTAATTTCTCATAGTCGGATTCCAAAACTTCTTGTTCTCCATCTTTAAGTTGCGCCTCATGCAACTCTTCGGACAAATAAGTATGGTAATCGCGTTCTTTAATCCAATCGGCTTGTTCGGCTTGCAAATCTTTCAATTGGGTTTGCCCTTTTTTAAAAATACTTAAAGCCCGTTGATATTCTGAAAGAATTGAAGTATTTTTCGCTACGGCGTCCAAGATTTGAATCTGATAAATTTCGTCAGACAATTCCTGCGTTTGATGTTGAGAATGAATATCTATAAGCGCCACTCCCAAATCTTGCAAAGCAGGTAAATTTACGGGACTGTCGTTGACAAAAGCTCTTGATTTCCCTGACGGAAGAATTTCTCTGCGGATTATAGTTGTTTCCTCATAATCGATATCGAGACGCTCAAACAGGGGTTTTAAGTTGTAAGTTGCAATCTGGAAATGGGCTTCAATAACACATTTCTCGTCTTTGGCTTTGAGCGAACTCAAATCGGCTCGTTTTCCTAAAATTAAACCTAAAGCACCCAGTAAAATAGACTTTCCCGCCCCAGTTTCACCAGTGATAATAGTAAAATGATTCGAGAAATCAATTTCCAAACGCTCGATTAAAGCAAAGTTTTTAATGGATAATACGCTCAGCATGAATGGTTGTTTTAAGCAATTATAAATTATTCCATTTGAAAGAATTCAAAGGCGAAATTTTATTTAAGGTTTCGACCGTCTTTTTCTTATTTACATCGGGTCCACCGGAGAAAACAGAAACGATTTCGTCTGCTTTAGCATCAAAGAAAATGCGCAATAAAAAAGCATTTGGTCGTACAGCATATAAATTGGAGAGGGTTTCGATAGAAGTCATCACGGCCTCTTTTCCCTTTTTAGTATCATCTGCCATTTTGTCTAATCCTTGAAGATGATATATATAGAGCGATTCTCTAAAAGCATCGTTTGCCGACGACATGATGTCGTTTACCAAGAAATATCGATTGTTGTTACCATCACCTTGAGCCCATCCCTTATAGCCACTTTGTTGTGCCATAGATACGATACTCGATGCGTTTTGGTAATAAGCCGTTCCACCATTCTTAGAAAAAGAATCGGCATCCAATCCCAAAATAATATTGATATAATACCCCATCAATCCCATCAAATTGGAATCGAAGCTATTGGGGTTATAATTTAAGTTTTCAAATTGTGTGTAGGGAAAACTAATATCTTTGTCATTAAAGTTCAACAAAGGTGAAGTATAGGTTGAATTGTAAATGATTCGAGAAGATTGCACTTGCAAGCTACCAGATATTACATTGTTTTCATAAGCGGTAACATTGAAAAAAAAAGTACAATCAATTTTTTCATTGGAACCAAAGTTTTTTGAAGTCCAGCGGTTGCTGTTGATAAAATCTTTTAAAGAAGTCTCCAACGTTTTAAACACTTGCATATTACTGTTTCCAATTTGACTGTGGTTAACGGATACCGTAGCATTTAATTCTTGTGCCCAAACAACACTTGAACACAGCAGCACAACAAACGACAAAAATATTTTACGCATAGTGATCCTTTATTTTATTGATAATATCTACCGCAACAGCTTCTTTTGCTTTTAAATCCATAGGTTCAACATGAAAGTTTTTATCGATAAATGTCACTTTATTTGTAGGCAAACCAAAACCGGCACCCGCATCATTAAGTGAATTTAATACAATCAAATCCAGGTTTTTCCTGCGTATTTTTTGTTGGGCATTCTCTATTTCGTTTTCAGTTTCTAAAGCAAAACCAATCAAAAACTGTTGTTTTTTAATGGCTCCTAAAGAAGCTAAAATATCGGGATTTTTTTCGAGTTCAATAACAAAATCAGCTGCTGATTTTTTTATTTTTTGAACAGCAACCTTTTTCGGTCTATAGTCCGCTACAGCAGCCGCACCAATAAAAACGTCGGTGTCGTCAAAATACTTATGACAGGCATCGTACATTTCTTGTGCTGACAAAACAGAAATAACGTTTACCAAAGGATGCTGAATTTGCTGTTGCGTTGGCCCTGTGACTAAAATCACCTGAGCGCCCAGATTTGCGGCAGCTAAAGCAATATCAAAGCCCATTTTTCCAGACGAATGATTACCTATAAAACGTACCGGATCTATAGCTTCGTATGTCGGACCTGCAGTAATTAGTATTTTTTTTCCGCTCAGCGTTAGCGTTTGAGATAAGGATTTAGATAAAAAGGCTAAGATATTTTCTGGCTCGGCCATTCTACCTTCTCCGAATAAACCACTTGCCAATTCCCCTTTCTCAGCGGGAATCATCAAATTGGAGTAGGATTCTAAAACTTTTAAATTATTTTGAGTAGCCGGATGAATATACATATCCAAATCCATAGCAGGAGCGAAATAAACCGGGCATTTTGCCGACAGATAAATCGCTTGTAATAAGTTATCGCACGCTCCACTAACCATTTTTGAAATGGTATTGGCCGTAGCCGGAGCAATGAGTATTAAATCGGCCCATAAGGCTATTTCGACATGGTTATTCCATGTTGAAGTAGCTTGATTGGAATTAAAAAAATCGGTATAAACCGGTTTTTTTGATAGGGTCGATAAGGTAAACGAAGTAACAAATTGATGAGAAGCAGGTGTCATGATTACTTGAACCTCGGCACCTGCTTTTATCAATAGTCTCACTAAACTTGCCGTCTTATAAGCGGCAATTCCACCAGATATGCCCAGTACTATTTTCTTTCCGCTTAAAACTGACATGTTGTAGTATATATTATTTCACAACTTCTTTATATGTAATATCTCCTTTTAACCATTCTTCTACTGCAAGAGCATGTGGCTTAGGTAATTTTTCGTAAAACTTAGACACTTCGATTTGCTCTTTATTTTCAAAAACCTCATCCAAACTATCGTTATACGTAGCAAACTCATCCAATTTATCTAACAACTCTTTTTTGATGTCTGCGTTGATTTGATTCGCTCTTTTTGCAATAATAGTTATTGCTTCATAAACATTCCCTGTAGGCTCCTCAATCTTGTTCTTGTTGTAGGTAATTGTGTTTACTGGAGCATTCGTTTTCTTTAAATCCATCCTAAAATTATTTTGAAAATTGTTGTAAATCGTTATTAACTCGTTCCAACATTCTGTCGGCCTGATTTCTATATTTTGTATCTTCTTTAAATCGGATTAAAGCCTCATACATGGTTTTGGCATTTTCTAAACGGTCTTCCATTTTAGAATACACACTGTTAATTGCTAAATTATATGCGGAATCAAATTTATAATACAATGCATCTTCTTTATATATGGTTCCTGGATAATCAAAAATAAAGTTATCCAAAGCAATAATTGCAGCTGTATAATCTCTTGTCCAACCACCAATCGTATTTAACTGCTTAGCATTCTCAAAAGTTTTGCGCTCCAATTTCTGATTCGCCTTTGTCATGATTTGGTTTGCCTCAATAGCATATTCCGATGCGGGATAGGTATCAATAAACTCCTGTAACTTTGTAATGGTTGCATGGGTAAATCCTTGATCTAAAGAATACACCGGCGATAAGGCAAAAGTAGACTTTATTTCTAACAATAAAGCTTCTTCGTGATGCACACTTTTAGGGTAAGCTGCTGCAAATAATTTGTAACGCTCTCTTGAAAGCATATAATCTTTAACAAAATAGGATGCGTTAGCAAAGTTAAAAAACATCTGCTCCGCATCTGGTGTTCCTCTACCTACACGCTCTAATTGTTCATATAGACGAAGTGCTTTTCTATATTTTTTTTGTTCATATAATTGTTGTGCTACTTCTCTTTTATAAGCGATATCATCAGATTTCATCGCCTTTTGAAGCGGGCTACACCCGACTAATACTATCATTAAAAGAGATAAGCATATATATTTTTTCATATGTAGGTATTATTTCACATTAAGGTCATACGCTATCGCTTGCTCTTTATTTGCGTTTGTTTGCAACAAACCCATTATTAGTAACGATTTCATACAGTTTATGATTTATAACAAAAACTTCCCGAGACAGTTCTATGAAAGCAAATGCAAATTTAAGTATTAATTGGATTATAAAAAACCTTTTTATAGTAAAAAAGAAAAGATGTCAATATAAGACACCTTTTCTTGAATTTTTTCAAGATTTTATAAACAAACTATAAAGCCGGTTTTACTTGTTGATTAAAGTTCTTAAGATCATTATCAAACAAATAAAGTCCTCCTTTATCGTCGCCAATTAAATTAATTTTATCTAAAATAGTACGGGCTGTAGCTTCTTCTTCGATTTGTTCAGAAACATACCATTGCAAGAAATTATGGGTCGCATAGTCTCGTTCTGTCAAAGATATATGCACTAAGTCGTTAATACTCTGTGACACATATACTTCGTGGTCAAATAATTGTTTAAAAAGCGCCTTAAAAGAAGTATGATCCAATTCCGGTTTGGAAATTGCAGGAATATCCGCTACTCCACCTCTTTGGTTGACATATTTAATCAATTTCAACATGTGTTGACGCTCTTCATCGGACTGAGCATACATAAAAGTTGCAATACCTTCAAATCCTTGAATTTCTGCCCAAGAAGCCATTTCCAGATATATCTGAGAGGAATCACCTTCAATTTTAACTTGTATGTTTAATGCTTTTTGTAAATCTGCTGATAACATGATTCTTATATTTTTTTATAGATTGGCTAATTTATAATTTTTAGTAACAAATGATTCAATCCTATTTGCTAAATCTTCGTTAACATTAACTAACGGCAAACGCACCGTTTTTTCTGTTACTTTCATCGCGTGTAACATTTCTTTTATTCCCGCAGGATTGCCTTGTTCAAAAATCATATCAATGCTTTCCGCCAATTGGTAGTGGAGCGCAAAAGCCTCATCTACTTTTCGCTTCAATCCCAATCGAATCAAATCAGAAAACTCTTTTGCAAACCCTTGTCCAATTACCGAAATTACCCCGGCACCTCCTGCTAAAACCATAGGCAAAGCAATCATATCATCTCCAGAAATCACTAAAAAGTTAGTGGGTTTGTGTTGAATCAATTGCATCGCTTGAACCAAATCGCCGGCTGCTTCTTTAATCCCTATGATATTTGGAAATTCGCTAGCCAGTCTCAAAACCGTATTGGGCAGCATATTACTCGCCGTTCTTCCCGGTACGTTGTACAAAATAACAGGTACAGGTGAATTTAATGCAATCGCTTTAAAATGTTGATAAATTCCTTCTTGAGTAGGCTTATTATAGAAGGGAGAAACCGATAGTATGGCTGCAAATCCCTTTAGATTTTCGGCCGTCAATTCCTCAATCACTCCAGCAGTATGATTACCACCAACACCTAAAACCAAAGGCAACCTTCCTTGATTAGCATCGAGGATTGTTTTCTTAACTAATTCCTTTTCAGCTTTAGACAAAGTAACCGATTCTCCAGTAGTTCCCAAAACCACCAGATACTCCACACCACCCTTAGTAACGTGTTCTACCAATCGCCCTAAAGCTTCTACATCAACGGAAAAATCACTTTTAAAGGGAGTTACCAAAGCAACTCCAGTACCTACAAATGATTGCATTTATTCTATTTTTTTAAAATTTCTATATATCTAAACAATTCGTCTATATAACTTTTATGTTGTCCTGTTTCCAATTGTAAAGTAAAATGGTTGTTATTGATTTTCACACTTGAAAACCCAACTTTAAACTTTGCTTTTGAATGCGCAGTGCACCATAATAACAAAGGTTCATCGACATCATAATAACTAATTAACAAATCGAACTTTTTTTGAATAAAACCAGCAACTTTTTCATTTCTCAATTGCCCGCTTGCATCAAAATCCTTTGGCTTAACAGCCACTTCATTAGCTTTCAAAGTGTTTAAATCGGCGTTACTAATCAAAAATACAATATGCTCCGTTTTAATCTTATGTTTTCGCAATTCCTGAACCAGAAATTCCTTATTCGAAAAATCTTTTTGATTTAAGATGATTCCCACCTCTTTAATTTCACCCCGTAAATCGATATCTTGTCCTTTTAACAATTGTGCTTCTGCCGATTTCTTAAGGGTTTTGTACTTTAATATATTTAAAAACATAGGCTAAGGTTGTTCTTTACAAAGTTAACCAATTTAAACATACGTAAAATGTGAAACCCTAAAAAGAAAACAAGGCTTTTTAAACTTTTTGTTCATTTATTATGACTAAAACGGTATTTAGCTCACTAGAGCAAGCTTTTATACATCATAAAAACGGTTTATTAGTTTACTAAAGCTATAAAATCGTCTTCTGATAAAATATTGATTTTTAATTTATTAGCCTTCTCTAATTTAGCAGGTCCCATTTTGTCTCCAGCAACAACATAAGTGGTTTTGGCCGATATGGAACTGCCTATTTTTCCTCCGTGATCTTCGATTAATTGCTTGAGTTCATCTCTCGAAAATTTTTCAAAAACTCCCGAAACCACAAATATCTGTCCCGAAAAACGGTCGGATATTGCCGTGCTCTCCTTGAATTCCATTTCAAATTGTACTCCAAAATTATTTAATCGATTGATTAAGATTTTATTTTCCTCGTTTTCAAAGAAGTCCACCACGCTTTGGGCGATTTTTTCTCCAATTTCATCTACTAAAATCAAATCCATCAGTGTTGCTCTTGACAAAGCTTCAATGCTTTTGTAGTGATTTGCCAGTTTTTTAGCAACGGTTTCACCAACATAACGGATTCCCAAAGCATACAATACGCGTTCAAATGGAACTTGCTTCGATTTCTCGATTCCGTTTAGTAAATTCTCAGCCGATTTATCCGCCATACGCTCCAAGTGCACTATCTGATCTTTTCTCAGCTCGTATAAATCGGCATAATTTTCAATCAAATGATGATGTACTAATAAAGCTACGGTTTCACCACCCAATCCTTCAATATCCATGGCTTTTCTGGAAATATAATGCTGAATTCTTCCAATAATCTGTGGTGGGCAGCCATAAAAATTAGGACAATAATGCTGTACCTCCCCTTCTTTTCGAATCAATTCCGTTTGGCATTCCGGACAATGTGTAATATAAACGGTAGGCACAGAATCTACTGGTCGTACATCAAAATTTACACCCACAATCTTCGGTATTATTTCACCGCCTTTTTCCACATATACCGAATCGCGCTCGCGTATATCTAGTTTTTCTATTTGGTCTGCATTGTGTAAAGAAGCTCTACGTACCGTAGTACCCGCTAACTGAACTGCTTCTAAATTTGCAACTGGAGTAATAGCCCCCGTTCTTCCTACTTGATAGGTAATGGTATTTAATATCGTTTCGGCTTGTTCGGTTTTAAATTTATACGCTATAGCCCAACGCGGTGCTTTTGAAGTATACCCCAATTCCTGTTGGTGGTCAATTGAGTTAACTTTAACCACCACACCATCGGTCTCATAAGGTAAGTCTTGGCGGTGCTTGTCCCAATAATCGATAAATTCAAAAACAGCTTCCATATCCGGAGCCAACTGAGCATTTGGCGGTACTTTAAACCCCCATTCTCTAGCTTTCTCCAATCCTTCAAATTGAGTCGTAAATGGCAATTGCTCTCCTACAATGGCATACAAAAGACACTCCAACGGTCTGCGAGCTACTTCGGCACTATCTTGCAATTTCAAACTACCTGAAGCAGTGTTTCTAGGATTAGAATACGGGTTTTCGCCAATTTCAATCAAATCTTGATTCATCTTTTCAAAACCCTTAAACGGTAAAATGATTTCGCCCCGTATATCAAATTTTTCTGGACAATCTCCTTTTAGTCGGATAGGAACAGACTTAATAGTTTTTATATTATTGGTAACATCGTCTCCTTGAAAACCATCACCGCGAGTTACCGCGCGTTTCAAGACGCCTTTTTCATAAGTAATACTTATAGATGCGCCGTCATACTTAAGCTCACAAGTATAGGTTACGGCGACGTCGCCTAAGCCTTTTTGAACACGCATCTCCCACTCTAACAAATCTTCCTTTGAGTACGAATTATCCAATGAGTACATGCGGTATTGATGAGGAACCGTTTCGAAATTTTTCGTTATGGCACCTCCTACGCGTTGCGTTGGAGAGTTTTCGTCGAAATACGCCGGATGCTGCAGTTCCAATTGCTCCAATTGCTTGAGCTTTTGATCAAAATCAAAATCCGTAACAGTTGGCTTATCCAACACATAATAATTGTAATTATGCTGGTTAAGCTCCTCACGCAAAGCATTGATTTGTTTTAATACCTCATCCATAGTCCTCGTTATTATAATTTCAACATTTCCTTAAACTCCCCATACAAATTCCCCTCACTCAAGATAGCACCCTGCTGAATAATTTCAAAGAGCTCCGTATTACGATCACGTTCAAAGTCTTTAGCACCATATTTAACTTCTACCTCATCGGTAAAAATGGCATCGCTCAACCATTGCAAACCTTTTTGAGATAAAAAATCAACATCTTGTTTTAAACTTTTAATAACAATCGTATCAATTCGAGTATCATCACAAGAGAATAAAAAGATATGGTTTTTCGAATAATGTTCCAAAAATTTTGCTTTCGTCAATACACCTTCCCAAATCAAGTCGGAAAAAACATCCAATTCCTGATCTGCTACCTGAGGTTTTTTCTCTTTAATCTCATCCCATTCTTTTTTATCAATCTGTTGAGAAACCAAAAAATTAATAAATTCTTGATGCATTTCCTCAAATTGCTCTTTGGTCAAACGACTGTATTTCATAATGATATATTTATTATTCTAGACCATTCACATCCCGGGCACCTCATTTATACCGACTATATACGAAGGAGTTGTCTAAGTAATTTCAATTTGTATTTTCAAAAGTCAAAAATACGATACTTTACAAATCTTCCCCTATTTTTCAACAAAAAACCACCGTAACTTTAATTTAAAAAAAGTTAGCATTGTCAACGACCTACTGACACACAGTTGTCATTTGCAGCCCCTACTTTTGAAAAATAATTTAAAAAACATTTTAGCATGAACAACATCATTTTATCCAAAGAAGACTTATTAATCCATTGGCAAGGACACCGTGCGTTAACCCGTCGTATTATTGAAGCATTTCCCGAAAAGGACTTGTTTCATTTTTCTATAGGCGGTATGCGCCCTTTTTCTGCTATGGTACACGAATTACTAGCCATTGCCGTACCGGGATTAGAAGAAATAGTATCTAAGGTTCCGCAAGCATTCCAAGAACACACCAACAGCTATACCACCAAAACTGCCATATTAGAACAATGGGATAAAGATACCGAAACAATTGATTTTTTATACGCTCGTATACCCGAAGCCGACTTCCCTGTAGCATTCAACTTATTCGGACAATACAACAACAGTTTAATCAATAATCTCTTATACTTTATCGACAACGAAATTCATCATCGTGGGCAAGCCTATGTATATCTTAGAGCACTGAATATAGAACCCCCATTTTTTTGGGAAAGGTAATTCAATAAAAAATCCAGTGAAATCACTGGATTTTTTATTGAATTACAGCTCCAAATTTTTTAAATTTTCTTGAATAAGCGCCTTTATTTTATATCGAAGCTCCTCCGGTTCTAGAATCCGAGCCTTATCACCAAACATCATAAACCAACGGGCAAAACCATTATTTAAGTTCGTACACAAAAAGGTCATTTCTACTTGGTTTTCAAATTCTTGCTCATCCCGAAAACCGTAATAATCACGATCCCATTTTAGGTATTTTACAATATTTTTATCCACAGAAATACGAACTTTCACTTCGGGTAACTGCTTGTCTTTTTTCAAATAAAACTCCAATGATTGATGCGTTCTCGTAAAAAGAGCCTGCGTGAGCTTTATATCATGCACGCGATCTAACCGAAATTGCCGATAATCTTGACGCAAATGACAATAAGCAATAAAATACCAAAAATTATTTTCGTGAAAAACCCCAACAGGCTCTACACAGCGTGCCGTTGGCGTTTCTACGTCCATACTTTGATAAGTCAATCCAACGCAGCGCTTCAACGAAATACTTTGAAATAAAACCGACAAACCCTCAGGTACCTCATTGTTGAAAAGTTCTATTTTTGATACCATCAACACTTTTTCCTCAACATTAGAAATCACATCTTTATCCGCAGCACGAAGCATCGCTTTCATCTTGTATAAGGCAGCACTAAAATGATTACTTAAGTGACGATCGAGGTAATTCTTCATCAGTTTTTCAGCAACACCAAAACTCAAGGCCTCTTCTTTAGTAAACATCGTCGGCGCCATGCGAAAACCATCAACTAAAGAATAACCAACACCAGGCTCACTGTAAATGGGAATTCCCGCCAGCTCCAAAGATCGGATATCCCTGTAAATCGTGCGTAGACTAACATCAAATCGCTGTGCCAATTCCTGCCCTGTTACGACCTTTTTAGATTGCAACTGTATAAAAATAGCCAAAACCCGATCAAAACGTTTGTTGATTTCCATAATTTCGTTTTTAACTCAACCAAAAATAAGGTGTTCCCCTAATAAATACAAATCGTCCAATAGCTATAGAATCTATTGTCCAAAAAAACCTCAACGCCATCAAAAAAAAAAGGCCCTCTCGCAAGAGAAGGCCTTTATATATAATTAATCAAATGATTATTCTTGCTCAGCAATAACTTCGTAAGGAATTTCAATGATTACTTCACGATGAAGACGAACAGTCGCTTCATATTTACCAGTACGTTTGATGATACCAGAAGTGATGAATTTTTTATCAATACTTTGACCGTTTTTAGCAAAAACTTCAGCAAGGTCATTATTGGTTACAGAACCGAATAATTTTTCACCACCAGCTTTAACTGTGATCTTAATATCTAAAGCTTTAAGCGCTTCAGCGATAACATTCGCATCAGCAACAATTTTAGCTTCTTTATGAGCTCTTTGCTTTAAGTTCTCAGCCAATACTTTCTTTGCAGAAGGTGTAGCCAAAATAGCAATTCCTTGAGGAATTAAAAAGTTACGTCCGTATCCCGGTTTTACCGAAACTAAGTCATCTTTAAATCCTAATTTTTGTACGTCTTGTTTTAAAATAAGTTCCATAGTTTTCGCCTCTTTTTATTTTAATAAATCAGCCACATATGGCATTAATGCTAAATGACGAGCTCTTTTAACAGCTACAGAAACTTTTCTTTGGTATTTCAAAGATGTTCCTGTTAAACGACGAGGAAGAATTTTTCCTTGTTCGTTTACGAATTTCAATAAGAAATCTGGATCCTTAAAATCGATATATTTAATACCTGATTTTTTGAAACGACAATATTTCTTAGCTTTGTTTGTTTCTATATTTAAAGGCGTTAGATATCTGATATCTCCGTCTTTTTTTCCTTTTGCAGATTGCT
>JBEBUC010000027.1:0-34459 GCA_040393465.1 Flavobacterium sp.
GTATCAGCGTATCAGCGTATCAGCGTATCAGCGTATCAGCGTATCAGCGTATCAAGCGATATACTTCTCAAAAATTTTACGAGCTTTCTTCTTAGAAACCTCCTTCTTAAAGACATCAGGAGTGGGAAGGTATATGACTGGTGCTTTTTTGCACATTCCTTGACATTTCATGGTTTGAATCTCCATTTGGTTTTCCAATCCATTTTCGATAATCATTTCACTAAAACAAGTTTTAGCCTCTTCATTATAGCGACAACATTTTTTACCGTTACAAAAAAATATCACTTTTCCCTCTTTTTTATCTTTTGACATAACTTACTAAGAAATAATGACAAAGGTATCTGTTTTTATTTATTCTAAATAAAATTTAACAATTAAATTTTTTATATTTTTATAAAAAAAAGATGCGCAAAAATTGGTTTTGGATTTTACTGCTAGTCATTCAGTATTTGTTGATCAAAATATTCCAAAAACACCCTCAATGGATTGAGGAATACTATTCCAATGGGCTATATATCACTATTAGTGATTTTTTCAGACAGGTTTACGGATTCTTTCCCTTTTCTATTGGTGATGTTTTGTATTTGATTATTAGCCTATTCCTTATAGTCAATTGCGTGGTCATTTTTAAAGAAAAAAAAGGACAGTATAACTCGAGCAGGCGGTTTACCCATTTGTTTTACTTTTTATTGCGTGTATGCACCCTTTTCTTTTTATTTTTTAATCTCTTTTGGGGTTTCAACAATTATAGGGTGCCCCTTTATCAGAAACTCGAAATCGGACAAAACTATACCGATGCCGAATTGATAGCTTTTTCTTACCAACTCCTAACTAAAGTAAACCAACTCCAATTAGAAATTACAGGCGATTCCGCAAAAGCAGTTGTTATTGATTACGATTTGGCTAAAATTTATACCGAAGCCAATAGCGGCTATGCGGAAGTAACGAAAATTTATCCGTGGATTAAGAATCGGCACTTCTCATTAAAATCATCTTTATGGAGTACTCCCTTGAGTTATATGGGGTTTTCCGGATACATCAATCCCTTCACCAATGAAGCACAGGTCAATAATAAGGTTCCTAAGTTAGGAATGTACGTCACTGCTTCACACGAAATTGCGCATCAAATCGGTTATGCTTCTGAGAGTGAAGCTAATTTTATTGGCTATCTCAATGCCACCGTACAGACCGATAAGAAATACCAATACGCTGGCTACATTTATGCGCTGCGTTATTGCTTAACGACCATGGAACGAAATGAAATAAAAGAATTGGAAACGATTCAAACTCATATAAACCCCGCAGTGTATCACAATCTAATGGAAAACAAGGTATTTTGGGATTCTTATCGAAACATTTCCAATTCTTTCTTTAAAATATTTTACAATAATTTTTTAAAAATCAACAACCAACAAGAGGGAATTAAATCTTATAATCGCTTTGTTGATTTACTTATAAATTATCATAGAGAGAAACTTTTATAAATCGGTATCTTCTGGGAAACTTTCGTTGTTTTTTCGTTTGTATGGACGTATTATCAAACGACCTTCACGGTCGAAAACAATATAGTTATATACCCAATTCCAAAATACAACAATTTTATTTTTAAACCCAATTAAGGACAATAAGTGTACAAACATCCATACAAACCAGGCGAATATCCCACTAAAATGCCATTTTGGTAAATCGACTACTGCCTTGTTTCTACCAATAGTAGCCATGGAGCCTTTGTCCTTATAGACAAAAGGTTTTAGCGCTTTATTATTTTGTAAACGAACTAGATTTTGGGCCAATAAACGCCCTTGTTGAATTGCAGGCTGAGCCATCATCGGATGGCCACCAGGCAGTTTTTCAGAAACCATACCTGCGATATCACCGATAGCAAACACATTATCAAATCCCACTACTTGATTATATTCATTGACTTTCATGCGATTGCCACGGCTCAACATCACTTCATCTTCAAAACCATCGATGGAAGCCCCTTTTACACCTGCTGTCCAAATGACCGTCGCTGTTCGAAAGGTTGTTCCGTTTTTGGTAGTAACCACTTTGCCATCATAATCGGTAACTTGTTCGTTTTTCCAAATGGAAACGCCGAGTTTTTTTAAAAAGTGCTCCGCTCTGTCAGATGATTTGTCCGACATAGCATCCAAGACCTGACCTGAACCTTGGATGACATTAATTTCCATTTTACGAATGTCCAGATCTGGATAGTCCTTGGGTAAAACTGCTTTTTTCATTTCTGCCAAAGCTCCTGCCAACTCTACACCAGTAGGTCCCGCTCCTACAATGACAAAATTCATTAAAGCCAATTTCTCGTTCATATCATTAGTCAAAAGCGCCTCTTCAAAATTTTCTAATACCAAACTTCGAATATTTAACGATTGAGGAATCGTTTTCATAGCCATGCTGTTTTTCTGAATAGCAGTATTGCCAAAAAAATTGGTTTTAGACCCGGTCGCAATCACCAAATAATCATAAAATATAACTCCTATATCCGCAATCACTTTTTTGCCTTCCGTATCTATTCGAACCACATTGGCTAAACGAAAATAAATTTCTTCGTAGTTTTGAACCACTTTACGGATGGGATAAGCAATAGATCCGGCTTCTAATCCGCCAGTGGCTACTTGATATAATAATGGTTGAAACGTATGGTAATTATGTCGATCGAGTAATACAACTTGAAAGCCTTTGTTTTTAAGCTTTTTAGCTAAGGATAATCCTCCAAAGCCACCTCCAATAATCACAACTCTTGGAAAGCTTGAAGTAGGAATGTTCATCATAATATCTCATTTTAACTAACAAATTTACGAAGATAAATCCACAACTAAAGTCAAATTTTAAAAACATTCTGACACTAAATATAACGAAAGGGACTACTTTTGTAACAATTAAATGTTATAGGCGTCAAATGACTTATGAATCCAATTTTAGAACAAGAATTTATTCGGCAAGTCGAAGTAAATCAGAATATAATCCACAAAATTTGTCGCTTATATACCTCTGACGAGCACGCACATAAGGATTTATTCCAAGAGATATCCATTCAATTATGGAAAGCGTATCCCAAATTTAGAGGCGATTCAAAATTCACAACTTGGGCCTATAGGGTAGCACTAAACACAGCTATTTCTCTTTATCGGAAAAAGAGCAGAACCATTACAACGATTGAGTTTAATGCTACTATACACAAATTTAAATACGACGAATACAATTTTGAAGAAGAAGAACAACTCAAAATTTTATATCTAGCCGTACAGCAACTCAACGACATCGAAAAAGCACTGGTATATATGTATCTCGAAGATAAGGATTATACAGAAATATCCGAGACTCTGGGTATTAGTGAAGTGAATGCCCGCGTGAAAATGAACCGGATTAAAACCAAATTAAAAAAAATCATCAACCCTTAAGGTTGCCCTACATATGGAAGAATTAGATTTATTAAAAAAACACTGGAACAAAGATTCAGACTTTCCTAAAATATCTCAAGACGAGATCAAAAACATGATCCACAAAAGATCGTCGTCGATAGTGAAGTGGATTTTTATTATCAGTATCATTGAGTTTATTATCCTCAATCTTATCAGTCAATTTATGCCGAACAACAGCTTGCATCAAACAGGTTTGTTTTTGAAAATAATGGACTACACCTCTATAGGACTGTCTTTAGTATTTATTATTTTATTTTACAAAAACTATCGGGCTATTTCGGTATCGGATTCAACAAAAACATTGATGAGTGGTATTTTAAAAACCCGAAATACCGTGCGGATTTACATTTACATCAATCTATTTATGGTTGTTGTAGGCATGTTCTATGCGCTATTTGTTTTAAGTCATGACAATCACTATTTCGACAAACTGAACAACATACAGTCTTCTGTATTCATTTTAGCTTTTTTAGCCTTTCTTGTTCTTTTTGTAGGATTAATTTGGCTGATTTATAAAATAATTTATGGAATTTTGCTTAAAAGATTAAAAAACAATTATGCTGAATTAAAAAAAATTGATTTATAAAATACATATTAAATGGAACTGATTTTTTGAATTTAAACAACGCTATTTACACTTATGACTATTACTCAACTTATTTATACTATTGCAGTCGCAGAGCATAAAAACTTTACTTTAGCTGCAGAAAAAAGCTTTGTTTCCCAGCCTACCTTAAGTATGCAAATACAAAAATTAGAAGAAGAGTTGGGAATCATAATCTTTGACCGCAGCACCAAACCCATTCAACTTACTGAAGTAGGGGCTATTATAATTAAGCAGGCACAAAAAATTGTAGAGGAATCCAATCGGATTAAAGATATCGTTGATCAACAAAAAGGTTTTATAGGTGGGGAATTTCGCATAGGTATCATACCAACAATTACCCCTACTTTATTGCCGATGTTTCTAAAAACTTTTATTAAAAGGCATCCAAAAGTCAATCTAATTGTAGAGGAATACAATACAGAAGAAATTATTCAGCGTTTGAGAAATGGGCAAATTGACGCTGCCATTGCTGCTACGCCTCTAGAAGAGGCCGACATCAAAGAAGCCGTTTTGTATTATGAACCTTTTGTCGGTTATTTCCCAGAGCGTTTTAGACAGGATATTTCCAAAAAAATAGATATTAATGATATTGATTTACAGCATCTGCTCTTATTGCAAGACGGTCATTGCTTTAGAAATGGCGTAATTAATTTGTGCAAAAACAACAGCCTTGACAATGAACTTCCCTTTAAGCTAGAAAGTGGCAGTTTTGAAACACTAATAAAAATAGCCAATGAAGGTTTAGGTATTACCCTACTACCCTATTTACATACTTTGGATTTAAAGACGGAATACTTGGTTAATCTTGTTGAATTTAAAGATCCTAAGCCCGCCAGAGAAGTTAGTTTGATATATCGTAAAAGCGAATTGAAAATTCAAATCATCGAAGCCTTACAAGAAACCATACTAAGCGTAGTCCGTGGTGCTATTGCTTTTAGTGACATACAAATTATAAGTCCTAAATTGAATCGAAAATCGGGACTCTTGTAAATACTTTACTAAATGTAAAATTTATGTATAAAAAAAACTCACTTTTTAGGTGAGTTTTTTTTATATTATTCGTTAATCAACAACAAACACTGTTGCAGTTCGGGTTTCCCCAAGGTGTATTTTTCTAACCATCTGGTTAATAAATCCAAATCGTAAGGTAACAAGGATTTCATTGCTTTCTCTAGCTCCTTACAAAATAATAACGGGTCAAAACTAACATTTTCTAATACCGTTTTTGTGTAATCAAACATTTGTCTTGCTTTCATATCTAACTTAAATAATTAAAGGGATATCGCTAGAGTAAATATAATACAATTCCTCAATACAAAATATGTTATTTTTGTTTTTTAAGAATATTTTATGAGTTAATACCCGTTTATTTTGATTTTTTATGAGCTCGGATCATTTGTCTTTTCCCTGGAGGTCCAGGCAAACGCTCTACTCTAAAACCCACATTTCGCATGGCCACTTTAATCGGTCCTCTACAAGCATACGTAACCAATATACCTTGTGGCGCTAAAGCATCGTACATCTTTTTAAAAATTAGTTCCGACCATAATTCCGGTTGGTAAGGATAACCAAAAGCATCAAAATAAATTAAATCATAACATCCCGATTCTAATTGCACTTCCTCAAAAAGAGCCTTCATTTTTTTTAATCTAAAGCTGTCGTTAATTTCCAGTTCCACTTCCCAATCGATTTGATGAAGCTGGTTAAAACAACGAACGGCGTTACTATCATCCACCTGATCAGGATAATTCAACACAGCAACTTCTTCTTGAGTAATAGGGAATCCCTCTACGGCGTGATACCGAACCTTCTTATGTTGCTTTTGTGCCTCTAAAGCCGTTAAGAAAGCATTTAATCCTGTTCCAAATCCCATTTCAAGTATATTAAATTCCGATAAAGTCATTTGAGAAAATCCTTCTTTCAAATAAACGTGATTGGCTTCTTGTATAGCACCAAAAACCGAATGATAGGTTTCTTGTAACTCTTCGAGGAATATACTGCTAGAGCCGTCGGAAGTAATAATTATTTTTCTATTCAAAATTAAGGTATTAACAATTTTTTGATGCGCTCTATAGGGCCACCACATTTAACTTGATGGCAAGCAATACAACTTTCCACCATAGCATTAAAGTGCTGTTTTCGGTTTTGCGGTTCTTCATAAACCAGTCGTTGTGCCCTTAAAAAAAGATTTAACTGGGTAGTAAAAAACAAATCGCGGTCTGTGGGATCCGTCAAGGTAGCTTTTTCCAAATTCAGGTAATAGGAAGGCAAACTGTCGGCTATGGTGTCCTCTGCCAATATAGCCGCCTTAATGCGCATATTATCAACATACATCTGTTCCATTAACAAGGCCATTTCAGACATTTGATAATGAACAAAAGCACTTGTTTTCTTAGGTACGTCAACCTGCTGTATATCCTTATTTACCTCTTTGCACGAAACACATAACAAGCACAAACCGACAAAAAAAGCCGTTTTCATTATTTATTTATTTGAACGCCATCGGCCATAAAACTATAGGTGATTTTTGGTTCCGTTATCGCAGCGATTTCAGCTTCTGTCTTGCCTCCATCTTTCGCATAATGTTTTAACTCATCTATAGAAACCACATTGACATAAGCTTTACCACTTACGATAACGTCGTGATTACCTGCATTCATCGGTACAAAAAAGCCGTAATCCTTAAACTTGACAAAGCTCTTTTGCCCTTCGTCCAAACTGAGACTCATCCAACAACCTTTTTTCTGACAAACCTCTTCTATTTTCGACTTAAATTGAACAGCTAAAGTATCCCCAGCTTTCATGTTTTTGTATTTTTCCGACATTTCCAACTGAGTCAATACCGGTGTTGCGTTGATTGAATCGCCAAAAACCTCGTAATTGATTTCGGTAGGTGCCGCTTCTACTACGGTTTCGTCAACAGCTTTTTTACAGCTGAATAACAGTAGTGTTAAAACAGCGGAGAGAACTACTATTTTTTTCATCTTTTAATGCTTAAATTATTTTTCCAAATATACTTAAAAAACGGAAATACGCCACAATAGGAGTGTCTTCATTGCCATTAAAGGATTATCTGTAAATTTTATTTATAATTTTAAAAATATAATTAAAAATAATTGAATTCGAAAATAATTCAATGAACAGGGACATTTTGGAGATATTTTTGCTAAATTTGTAAAAGTAATTTTACGAAAAAATAGGCAATAAATTGCTGTATTTTAGAAAAAAACAACACTTAAAAACATTATAATGAGTTTAAAAACAATCACAGATATTTCTATTTCACAAGTAGAAAAATCGAAAATTGATACTTTTGATTTTGAAAATGTATCATTTGGTGGTGCCTTTACCGACCATATGCTTGTTTGTTCTTACAAAGATGGCGTATGGGGACAAGTTGAAATCAAACCTTATGGCCCAATTCAGTTAGATCCTTCTGCCCGTGTTTTTCATTATGGGCAAGCGATTTTTGAAGGAATGAAAGCTTATAAAGATCAAAGCGAAGATGTGTGGTTGTTCCGCCCAGAAGAAAACTTCAATAGATTTAACAAATCAGCGATACGATTAGCCATGCCAGAAATTGATTCTGAGCGTTTTATCGGAGGCTTAAAGGCCTTATTAAACATTGATAAAGATTGGGTTAAGCAAGGAAAAGGAAATTCTTTATATATTCGTCCATTTATGATTGCTACAGAATCTGGAGTAATCGCGGGTCCATCAAAGGAATTTTTATTTTGTATTTTATTATCACCAGCAAAATCATATTATGCTGGAAAAGTAAAAGTACAAATAGCAGAACATTACAGTCGTGCTGCCAATGGTGGTGTTGGAGCTGCTAAATGCTCTGGAAACTATGCCGCACAATTCTACCCTACTCAATTGGCACAAAAGGAAGGATACCAACAAGTGATCTGGACCGATGATGCTACACATACTAAATTGGAAGAAGCCGGAACCATGAATGTGTTTTTTAGAATTAATGATACCCTATTCACTGCACCTACAAGCGAGCGTATCCTTGATGGTGTCACTAGAAAAAGTATTGTTGAATTGGCCAAACACATCGGGATCGATATTCAGGTGAAAACTGTGCTGGTTGACGAGATAATCGAAGCCGTAAAAAACGGAAGTTTAAAAGAAATTTTCGGCGCAGGTACTGCTGCAGTTGTAAGTCAAATTGAAGGCTTTGCCTTTCAAGATACCTATTACCCTTTAGCTGAATTAAAAGACAACGAATCGTATGCCCTTATTATAAAGGACAAACTAACCGGTATTCAAAATAAAGCAGAAGAAGATCCATTTAATTGGACAGAGAAAATCTAAAGATATTTTGAACATACAATTTAAAAACGGCAGGTAATTCCTGCCGTTTTTTTTATACAAAAATTTCAGAATCCTATCCAATCAATTTTGTTTTTTATGCGTGCAAATTCGTATAATTAGACTAATTTTGTGCAAATTAAAAAATTATGTTTACTCCAGGACAAATCAAATTTTCCATTTTCTTTGTCGTTGTTTTTATAATAGCAATGATTTATGTTTACAGAAAAGACTTACAATTGCATAAAACGTACTACAAAGGGAGTTTATGGGTCTTAATTGGCTTTATTGTATTTATAGGTTTGCTTTTTGTGTTAAAAACCACATTGAAATAGTATTATTTCATTACTTTTGATTACAAATTATCAAAAAATCAAGCATTTATAGAATCCGCTTTTTTAGCCCGCTACTCACAGAGAAACATTGCTAGAAACAAGTCGGGACTTTGGGAGCTTTTCAAATACTATCGACCTATGAAAATACTTAAATATTTTTTACTCTTAGCAGTTTTAAGTCTAGTGGCCTTATTTGTATATATAGCTACCCAAAATGGTGCTTATACCGTAAAAAGATCTCTATTTATCAATGCTCCACAAAGCACTGTTTACCACTATATCAACAATCTAAAAAGCTGGGAAGATTGGGCTCCATGGGAGGAGTTAAACCACAACAATCTTATATTTGACGCTACCGTTAAAGGGGACTCCGCTGGTTTTAGCTGGTCAAATAAAAATGGACAAGGCAGTATTAAAACTTTAAAAGCCATTCCCAAAGACAGTCTTTCTCAGAATCTGATAGTGGATAAAAACATTTCGTTAATGGGTTGGAAATTCAAAAGTGAATCCAAAGGAACCATGTTAACTTGGAGTGTTAAAGGGACTATGGGTATCTGGATGAAGGTCACGTCCTTTTTTCAAGGAGGTCCTGAATATATTATAGGCGAAAAACTAGATCGAGGTCTAGCCAATATCAAAAACTATTTTTCCAAAGAGCTTAGTGAATTTACCGTTGATACTAAAGGTTTGGTCGTTCAAGGAGAGACCTATTATATCATGGAGAAAGCAACTGCTGACAATGAAAACCTAGCTGAAGAAATGGCCTTAATAGCGCAGAGTTTAATTGACTTTGTCAAGGACAATTCGTTAACCTTAAAGGGCAAACCTTTTGCAATTATAGAGCGGCATAATGCAACCGCTGATTCCGTAAGCTTTTCCATGTGTGTTCCTATAGGGGAAGAAATATTTACTACAGAAGACAGTCAAGTACAAGGTCGTAAACAAGAGAGTTTTGTTAGCTTCAATACGGTCTTAAAAGGAGATTACTCCCACTTGAAAACCGCTATTTCAGACACTAGAGTAGCTATGGAAAAGGCCAATCAAGTGGAAAATTTTTCTAAGAATGTTATTTTAGTCTTTGAAAAATCAATCTTAGACACCCGTAAACCATCGGAATGGGTAACAAGCATCAATATGCCGTTGGACGATAAAGCTCCTGCCGCGGCGTTAACCCGTTACAGCAACAAAGGGAGAAACGAAAGTAACACTACACCAAATGAGATCCCGCAACCGATTATGCCTACCCAAGAACCTTAGGCAGAAATTTAGCTATCAAAAAAAGACCGATCAAAATAAAATTTGATCGGTCTTTTTTTGTACTATTATTGCTGTTTTACTTTATAAGTTTGGGTATTGCTCCAACAAGCGTTTTGCTTTCTCCAAATCCTCAACGGTATCTATACCAATACCAACATGATTGGTAATGGCCATTTTTATTTTTTTTCCGTATTCTAAATAACGCAATTGCTCTAATTTTTCAGAAGCTTCTAAAGTCTTCATCGGTAAAGTTGTAAACTCTAACAAGGCCGCTTTTCTAAACGCATAAATACCGATATGTTGATAATACTGTACCCCTACCTCTTTATCTCGCGGATACGGAATTACCGATCTTGAAAAATATAAAGCCATTTGATTTTGATCAACGATGACCTTCACATGGTTTGGATTTTCTATACTTTCCCAATCGTCTATAGGTGTCATCAAAGAAGCTAAATCAATTTCTCCACCCAGATCTTCCTTAAATATAGCAATAACTTTTTCTAAGTTATCCTTATTTATAAAAGGTTCATCGCCCTGAACATTAACTACAATATCCGCTTCTATATCTTTTATAGCTTCTGCAATACGATCACTACCACTTTCGTGCTCCCGAACACTTCGAACCACTTTTCCACCATGAGATTGGATTTCTTCAAATATTAAATCCGAGTCAGTAACCACGAAAACATCGTCAAACAAAGCTGTAGCAACCGCTGCATCATAAGTTCTACGAATAATGGTTTTACCTCCTAATTCCTGCATCAATTTGGCAGGAAAACGTGTAGAAGCATATCGGGCTGGAATAACGGCAATGATTTTCATAAATAAAAACTATATAGTTAACATTCTAAATATTAAATTCGGTTTAATCCTCAAAAAATTCGTCTTTAAAACCAATTAAATACAATTTATCTTTCGCACGTGTCATGGCCGTATACAACCAACGAATATAGTCTTTGGAAATACCATCAGGCAGATACGGTTGCTCAATAAATACGGTATTCCATTGACCTCCTTGTGATTTATGACAAGTTATTGCATAGGAAAACTTAACTTGTAAAGCGTTGAAATATTCATTTTGCTTTACTTTCTGTAATTTTTTATACTTGGAGTTTTCCTCCGGATAGTCGAGCATTACCTCTTGATACAATCGATTGGACTCCTCATAAGTCAAAGCTGGCGATTCGCTTTGAATGGTGTCCAATAACAATATCGTATCAAAGGGAACCATTTGTGGATAATCGATCATCCGTACTTTAACCATCGCAAATTTAAACGAATATAATTCTTGTATCTTATAGATTTGCAGAATTTCAATAATATCCCCATTGGCAACAAAATCCGTAATCGTAGAATCCTTTAGCCAATAATAGTTATTCTTGACAACCATCATATAATCGCCTGGCGAAAGTTCGCTCTCCTTATCTAGGATTCGCGTACGTATTTGCTCGTTATATTGATTGGCTCTCTTATTGGCTCTTACAATAAAAGCCGTTTCCTCTGGTCCTTGTTTGTCGTAGGCGGTTAAAATAGCATCTTGAATGTCTTGTCCATCTTGCAAGCGAACGATATCTTTAAACCCTTTTAAATAAAATTTAAATGTATCGAAAAACTGCGAATGCAACAAACTGCGCAATTCCGTAGCATTATATAAAATTCCGGAATTTTCTTCCTGTCGCATGACTTCATCCAATTCAATGTGGTCCACATTCATTTGAAATCCTAACGATAATTGATCAATATTCAGCGCAGGGCTAATATCCATGTGTACCGGAGGCAACTGAGCTGTGTCTCCAATTAAAATTAGTTTACAATTGCGTCCACTATAAACATAATGGATCAAATCGTCTAATAAAGAACCGTTTTGATACATACTTGTATCCGTTGAAGTATCCGAAATCATCGAAGCCTCGTCAACTATAAAAATAGTATTTCGTGCCTTATTGACTTGCATTGTGAATTGCACGCCGTCACTTTTCCCCTTCTTGGGATAATAAATTTTTTTATGAATAGTAAAGGCCGGCAATTGGGAATAATTTGAAATTACCTTTGCGGCGCGTCCAGTTGGGGCCAACATTACTGCTGTTTTATTTACCAAATGCAACGCATTAACTACAGTGGATAATAGGGTTGTTTTTCCTGTTCCAGCGTATCCCTTAAGGACGAAAAGCTCATCTTGCTTAGTACTTGTTACAAAGTGTGCGATTTTTTGAAAAAATATATCTTGTTTTAGGGTTGCTTCAAAGGGAAATTGATCCAAAAGCAAACGGTGAAACTTGGAAGGCGTCATTATAAATAGGTAAAAACGGATTAGTTTTCAAAGATACTAAGGATTTTGAACCCGAAAGGAATATCTTCCTTTAAAATTTGCTTAAATTTGTCGGGTGTTTCTAGCAGTAGTACCTCAAAATCATTTTCCATGAGTCATCCGAAAAATTACAGTCAATTAATCATACAAGTTTCCTTGCACGAGTTCTCTTTTATCATAAAAGATGTACTTACTAAAAACACTTTGGAATTTCAAAGCGAGCGTTTACAAACAACACTTCCTTTGGAAGAACAATTAGAAGCAATTTTTAGCAAATATCAAAGTCTAGGCAACAATTATGAAGAAGTATTGGTGTTGCATGACAATGCACTGAATACTTTTGTACCTCAGGTAATTTTCGATGAAGACACACTTGGCGCGTATCTACAATATTCGACCAAAGTATTTTCAACAGACTTCTTTGCCTATGATGAAATGGATTTGTACCAGATGAACAATGTATATGTTCCCTACATATCGGTTAATAATTTTTTACTCGATAAGTTAGGTTCTTTTGTATATCAAAACATCAATACATCACTTGTTTCGCATTTGCTAAGAGAGAACAGCAACAACAATGAAACGGTGGTATATGCCTATCTACAAGATTCCCACTTTGAGTTAATTGTGATAAAAAACGATCAATTGCTGTTGTTTAATTCTTTCGAGTACCAAACACCCGAGGATTTCATCTACTATATATTATTTGTATATGAACAACTGGAATTAAACCCAGACCAAAACTCCTTAGTACTATTGGGAGCTATAACGGCTGAATCTGAATGGTACAACATTGCTTATAAATACATTCGAGAGGTTTCTTTTAAACCACTACAAACCGTATTAGAAAACACTACAACCCAAAATTTTAATTCATATTATATCCTATTTCAATCATGAGAATTATTTCCGGACAACACAAAGGTAGAAGAATTACTGCGCCCAAAAATTTACCCGTTCGTCCCACAACTGATTTGAGTAAAGAATCACTATTTAACGTACTTAACAACCATTTTAACTTGCACGAGTTAAAGGTATTGGATTTATTCTCCGGTACGGGTAACATTAGTTATGAATTTGCTTCTCGAGGAGCTGGTCCGATCGTTAGTGTAGATGGCGATTTTGGCTGTGTCAACTTTATCAAGAAAACGGCTAAGGAATTGGATTTGGACATTACGCCATTAAAATCGGATGTCGTTAAGTTTCTAGAGAAACACAAAGCGACTTATGATTTGGTTTTTGCCGATCCTCCTTATGAATTTACCTTGGAGAAATTTGAGAGTATTGTTCAATTGATTTTTACCAATAACATCTTAGACCCCGAAGGTATGTTGGTGGTAGAACATTCTAAATACACCAATTTAAAACACCTAGATAACTATTCGTTTCAAAAGAATTATGGTGGTTCGGTGTTTTCGTTTTTTGAATTTCAAACTGAAGAAGAGGTCGAACCCCTTTCAAGTGGTGAAGAAGAATAAAAAAAGCAGACCTATAAGCCGGATTCTGTATGCGAAAAACGCATCCCTATCATTTATCTAGGCTATCAATTACTCGATAGCTCCATCTGCCTACCCCTAAAACATCGGGCGAGTAGCCCTCAAGCGTTAAATATACATGGCATTTCACCGCATAGAGTTTACCTGGTTTCACTACAGCATTACCTGTACATACTTTCTGTTGCACTTGTCCTCTTAGAAAATTTCTAATGACGGGTGTTACCCGCTATGCTACTCTGTGGTGTCCGGACTTTCCTCTAATTCTTACGAACTAGCGATAGGGCAGTCTGCTTGCTGCAAAAGTAGTTTATTCTCGACGATATCAAACTATAAAAAAACAAAAGTATCTGAGTCTTTAGCATTATTTTATTCCTGGCGTTGCCCTAGCGGGCCAGGCTTTCCACTTTATCTTGTTTGGTAAAAGGCACCAAACAAGGATATCGTTTCAATCCTTAACGCTTTACAAAACCATTTTGAAATCGAAATGGTTTAAAACAGTATAAATAAACGCTAGAAAAAATACAATTTGGCTTGGCATTGCAAAAAATATGTAACTTTGTGTGGTTCCCATATCAGCCTTTTTTATGAGCTTTATCAAAACTACCGAGCAGGATTCTGCTTATAACCATTTAGAAAAAATGTCTATTTCAGAAGTATTGAGCCACATCAATACCGAAGACAAAACCGTGCCATTGGCCGTGGAGCGTGCTTTACCACAAATAGAGCTCGTGGTACAACAAGTAGTAGAAAAACTAAAGAAAGACGGACGCCTTTTTTATATAGGAGCTGGAACTTCGGGAAGAATGGGTATTTTAGATGCCTCCGAATGTCCCCCAACTTTTGGTGTCGATAACAACCTTGTTATCGGTCTTATTGCTGGAGGCGATCAAGCCATTCGAAATGCTGTCGAAAACGCCGAAGACCATCCGCAGCAAGGCTGGTTAGACTTGCTAGAGTTCCAAATCAACAGCAACGATATCGTAATAGGTATCGCCGCTTCAGGTACTACTCCTTATGTAATAGAAGCCTTAAAACAGTGCAATAAACATCAAATTACAACCGCTTGTATTACTTCCAATGCTGCTAGTCCCCTAACTGTTGTAGCCAATTATCCCATAGAAGTTGTTGTTGGTCCAGAATTAATTACCGGCAGCTCGCGTATGAAAGCGGGTACGGCTCAAAAACTGGTTCTAAACATGATTTCTACGACTACCATGATTCAATTGGGAAAAGTAAAGGGTAATAAAATGGTCGATATGAAAATGACCAATGCCAAATTAATTCAAAGAGGCATTCAAATTATCAGCACCACCTTACATATCAGCACCACGGAAGCCTCTAAATTACTAGATCAACATCAAACGGTTCGCAAAGCAATCGAACATTATAAATTGTAAAAAAATGGAACAACAACAACACACCAATAGAAGATTTTTAGTAAAAGGTATTAAGTACCTTGCTGTTACCCTTCCCCTAATGTTTATGGGACCTGTTGTCATCAATAGTGCCTTTAAAAACCCCAATCATCCGCTTTATTATTTTGTATTGGGATTGGGTATATTTATGTGTATTACCTCTATGTTTCTCTTTTTTAAAGGCATACAAACATTAATGAAATCCCTATTCGGTAAATAATTTAAGAATTTAAATCAACATATATCATGAGAAAGCTTTTTTTTATACCTTTAACACTTGTTTTGGCGTCCTGTTATCAACAAGAACGCAATTGTAAAGATTTTAAAACGGGAACGTTTGTCTTTGAAACAGAAATTGAAGGAGTTAAAAAAACATCCCGATTTGTGAGAAACGACAGTATTGAAATCGAAACTTTTGAAGGACAGGTTGATACCTCGAGTATCCGTTGGATTAATGATTGTGAATACGTCTTACAAAAAATTAATCCAAAAAATAGAGCCGAACAAAAAGCCGTTAGCATGAAAATCATTACCACTCAGGGCAAAACTTATACATTTGAGTATGGGATAGTCGGAGACGCAAAAAAACAACGCGGAGTTATCGAAAAGGTTTCCGAATAATCTATTAAAAACAAACATGGAAGTATTATTATCCGCAGATGCCATCGTAGCATTTTTAACTTTGACATTCCTTGAGATTATTCTCGGAATAGACAACATTATTTTTATTTCCATCGTTACGGGAAAACTGCCCGAAGAACAACGTAAAAAAGCCACCCGAATCGGATTGTTTTTAGCGATGTTTATGCGAATTGGACTGCTTTTTGGAGTCAGCTATTTGATCGCTATGAAAGAACCCTTTTTAAGTGTTGACTGGGGTTGGTTTACTGCAGATTTTAATGGGCAAGCCTTAATTTTATTGGCTGGTGGTATTTTCTTAATTTATAAATCTACTAAGGAAATCCACGAAAAAGTGAGTCATATCGAACATCACGACTCGCCTATAGATACCAAAAAACTGATTCACAAATCATTTGGAAACATTTTGTTTCAAATTTTAATGATCGATATTATCTTTTCTGTTGACAGTATACTTACCGCTGTAGGGATGACCAACGGTGTTGAAGGAGCACTTTATATTATGATAGCGGCAGTAGTCGTTTCTGTTGGTGTCATGATGATTTTTGCCGTACCGGTAGGAAACTTTGTCAATAAGAATCCTTCTATACAAATTTTAGCCTTGTCGTTCTTAATTCTCATCGGATTTATGTTAACTACAGAAAGCATGCACCTTTCCCATGCGGTACTAGCCGGACAAGAAGTCGGAGCGGTACCTAAAGGCTACCTCTATTTTGCCATTGCATTCTCGCTGGCTGTAGAGTTTATCAATATGAAAATGCGAAAGAAAACCAAATAATACTTAAAAGGCTGTCTCAAAAGGGCAGCCTCTTTTTATTAACAAATCCTACAAACTAGGAATTATTTGTTTAACTGCAAAAACCGCTCTGTAATATTATCAATATCTTTAATGGTTTTGCGCGCCCAATCAATTCTCTTTTCCAGCACCTCCGATTCACTCAATTGCCACGATATATCCGAATTGCGCAATCGCGTCGTGATATCTTGAATAACAATAGCTGCGGATACGGAAATATTTAAACTCTCCGTAAACCCCACCATCGGTATTTTTATATAACTGTCGGCTTGATTGATAATTTCATCAGACAACCCCGAACGCTCTGTACCAAAAAATAACGCTGCGGGTTTAGAAATATCGAAATTTTCCAATAAGCTCGAATCGGCATGAGGCGTGGTGGCCACAATTTGATAACCTTGTGCCCGTAAATTGTCGATACAATGCTGGCTGGAATTATGTCTATGGATATCCACCCACTTCTCTGCACCCATAGCAATTTCTTTATCGATGGTTTTCCCCATATTTGCTTCAATTACATGTAATTCTTGCAAACCAAAAACCTCGCAACTACGCATTACTGCGCTGGTATTATGCAATTGAAAAAGATCTTCGGTTACTATGGTAAAATGTTTGGTTCTGTTTTTTAAAACCTCTAAAAAACCTTGCTTGCGATTGTCTGTAATAAATTCTTCTAAATAATTTAGATACTCAATATTTTGAAATAGTTTGTCGGTAGAAATCATTATTTATTATTAACTTACTTAATCAACAAAGATAAACACACCACAATAGGTTTACAATAAAAGATATGGAAAAAAAATTAGTTGTGCTCTCCGGTGCAGGAATGAGTGCGGAAAGCGGTATTAATACCTTTAGAGATGCCGATGGCTTATGGGAAGGCCACGATATCATGGAAGTAGCCTCGCCCGAAGGGTGGCGTAAAAACCCCGAATTGGTTTTGGATTTTTACAACCAACGCCGCAAACAACTGCTCGAAGTAAAGCCGAATAGCGGTCACCAAATCTTAGCCGATTTGCAGAACGATTTTAAAATGACCATCATCACGCAAAACGTCGATGATTTACACGAACGCGCCGGTAGTCAAAACGTTATCCACCTGCATGGGGAACTGTTAAAAGTTCGCAGTGTCGTAGATGCAGCATTGGTTTTGGATTGGACTGCCGATCTTCAAAGTAGCGACCGAAACGAACAAGGAGACGCCCTACGCCCACACATTGTTTGGTTTGGAGAAGCCGTACCCGAAATGGAACGCGCTATCGATATCGTAAAAGAAGCTGATTTTGTACTTGTAATTGGAACATCACTACAAGTCTATCCCGCTGCATCCTTAATGGATTATGCCCCTGATCAGGCTGTAGTTTATTATATAGACCCTAAACCTGCTCCGGTTTCTGCTGCCTATCAGCATCTAAAAATCATACCAGAAAAAGCGGGAAAAGGCCTCCAAATAATTAAAGAAGAATTGATTAATTGGGGACAAATAGTTTGATACGCGAATAGGCAGATACGCTGATACGCCTATGGGCAAATACACGGATGGGCGGATGGGCAGATACGCCTATGGGCGGATGGGCAAAAAAAGAATTGTCCAAATACCATTTGAGGTATTTGGACAGCATTCTAAACTGTATTTATTAAAATAATCAAACCTTAAAGGTGAATACTAATTTCTAATTAACCATTACCCTTTTGGTAATCCAATAAAAACTGCGCGAGTCCACTATCGGTCAAAGGGTGTTTTAACAAGCCTAAAATTGCAGACAAAGGTCCTGTCATCACATCAGCACCTATTTTGGCGCAATTAACAATATGCATGGTATGACGTACAGATGCCGCTAAAATTTGAGTCTGAAAACCGTAATTGTCGTAAATCTGGCGAATTTCTTGAATCAAAATCAAACCATCCGTAGAAATATCGTCCAATCTTCCAATAAATGGCGATACATAAGTAGCTCCCGCTTTAGCGGCTAATAGCGCTTGTCCAGCAGAAAAAACTAAGGTAACGTTGGTCTTGATACCCTTAGAAGAAAAATACTTACAGGCTTTGATACCGTCTTGCGTCATCGGTAACTTAACAACGATTTGGTCGTGAAGCTTTGCCAACTCCTCTCCTTGAGCTACCATACCTTCGTAATCCGTAGCAATAACTTCGGCACTAACATCACCCTCAACCAAACTACAAATCATTTTGTAGTGATTTAAGATGTTTTCTGCACCGGTAATGCCTTCTTTTGCCATTAATGAAGGATTGGTCGTTACCCCGTCTAATACTCCTAAAGCTTGTGCTTCCTTGATTTGCTCTAAATTGGCGGTATCAATAAAAAATTTCATATCTAATTATTATTTGTGGTGTTTCGATTTTCAAAAATACTACTAAAGTCTTCAATGCAAAAGACCTTACTCTTTAATTTTATAGTGATTCATCAACAGTTTTTCATACGTTTTATCGGGTAAAATTCGTTTTAAAACAATCGAAAATTTTTGCATAAATGCTCCCACCTTATAGTGAATATTCGGTTTTGGCGTTAAAATTATTTTATAAATGGCTTCGGCCATTTGTTGTGGATTACTTCCCGAATCTACGTGTTCATCCATCATGTTTAAGGTGGCACCATATACTTCCTTATACGGTGACTGTTCTAACAGTGGTGCATGATAACGTCCAGAAGCTATATTGGTGGCAAAGTCGCCTGGAGCTACGTTGGTAATTTGAATACCAAAGGGTTTTACCTCCATTCTCAATGCCTCAGTAATGATTTCCAAAGCTCCTTTTGACGCAGAATACACACTGCGGAAAGGCAATCCCATATAACCCGCAATGGAAGTAATATTTACAATCAGTCCTTTTCCTTGATGACGCATACCTGGTAATACCGCCTTCATCACTTCAATTGGTCCGAACAAGTTGGTCTGAAAATTATTAAAAATTTCTTCGCTAGGCAGTTCTTCTAAAGCTCCCGTAATACCGACTCCTGCATTATTTATCAAAATATCAATTCGGCCCGCTTTTTCTAAAACCGCTTCTACCCCTAATCGAATCGATTCCGCATTTCGAACATCCATAGTCACTAAAGAAAATTTAGAATTTCGGATGTTTTGCGGGTTACGGCTCGTACCAAAAACGGTAAATCCCTTTTGCTGAAGATATTCTCCTACCGATTTTCCAATTCCAGAAGACCCGCCAGTAATCAATACAACTTGACTCATAATTATAGTTTAAAAAACAAAGATAGCAGGATTAACAATAATTTTCTATTAAATAGAAACATTCCTATCGAGGATGTTTATATTTACCATTGGATTAGAATATATCATTATGAATGTACCTCAATTTCTATTAATAACACTTACTGTATTGGGAATCAGCAGATCTGCTGTAGCTCAAGAAAAACCCCAATTGGATTTCGAATATTTTTACGCTCAAATCAATCAAGACACCCTATACAAAAACTTGCATATTCTAGCGTCTGAGGAATTTGAGGGCCGAAGAACCGGTGAATTGGGTCAGAAAAAAGCGGCTGAATTTTTAGTAAAACAATATCAAAACTACCAAATACCCCCACCACAAGGAACCGATAATTATTTGCAAAAAATTCCTTCTGCCTATATGAAAAAACTTTTTAGCCCGCTTTTAAACGATAGCGAAAATGTCATTGCTTATATACGCGGTAGTGAATTTCCTGAGGAAACTTTAGTCATTTCTGCGCATTACGACCACATGGGTATCGAATTTGGAAAAACCTTTTTTGGAGCCGACGACAACGCATCGGGTACTGTAGGCGTATTGGAAATTGCCCGAATATTTCAAGAAGCGGTTCGCCTTGGTTTTACACCCAAGCGTTCCCTACTCTTTTTACACGTAACCGGAGAAGAATATGGTTTACACGGTTCTAGATATTATGTGGACTATCCGCTGTTTCCGTTGGAAAACACCTTTGCCAATTTAAATATAGATATGATTGGACGGCGCGCAAACGACTATTTACAACAGGGAAACTACATCTATTTGGTTGGTTCTGACCGATTGAGTACCGAACTACACGAGGTATCCGAAAGTATCAATAAGAAATACAGTCAACTTACCTTAGACTATAAATACAATGTTAAAGGCGAACCCGAACAAATCTATTTTAGATCCGATCATTATAATTTTGTTCGAAAGGGAATCCCGGTTATTTTTTATTATAACGGCCCGCATGCCGACTATCATAAAGCTACAGATACGGCAGATAAAATTGATTATCCCTTATTACAAAAACGTGTGCAATTAATTTTTGCTACAGCTTGGGAACTAATTAATAGAGAAACGCGTATAAAAAATAACGAAGCAAAATGAACAAAACAATACTCTACGACAAGGTTATTTTTTATTTCAGTTTAATACTTTTGATTTTATGGATGTTACGCGCTGCTTTTCTCGAGCACTTGTACACCCAGAGCGCTTTGAGCCTTTGGGCAAGTAAATTGTTTATTCCGATGGTGATTTTGTTGTTTTTACTGCCTTGTTTGATTGTTTTTAGAACCTATAAAAACCGAATATCAATCGCATCCTATTTATTTGCAGCGCTGATGTTAAATGTACTGACGTTATTGACGGTTTTTTTATCAAACAGCTAGGTGTACCTTTGAAATCCACACTCAAACCGTTTTTAGATTTGGGCAACTTAATGCCCAAATCTAAAAATACTTTTTTATTGGGATCAAACACTTTGGGAGGGATTTTGTTTTTTAGAGCATCTATAATTTGCCGTATTTTTATTTCGCTTTCAAAAACGTTTAAAGTGTTTTTTGGAATGCGAATTTTTCATTACCTAACTGTTCTCTGCTACAAATGTTTTAAACTGCTCCATAAAATCAATAAACTGATCAAAAGACCATATAAGATCCGCCTCTTCTTGTTCGGAATACGCATCAAAAAAATGAACTTCATCTATATAAACATATATAATCAAATCACTACCTTCTACTTGATACTCAAAGATTTGATCACCAATTAAACCATGCGACTTATTGATAATCATTTGTATTTCTTCTGGGGTCCAACCATCCCAATTCATACCGTTTAAAGCCCATTCTTCACGCGCTAACACATGTAAATCAAGTCCATAAAACTTGTCATGCATGTCTTTTTGTTTATATGGATTTAATGAAAATTTGTATTTCATACTTTCTTATATTTTAATAATGGATATGCATTAGTAATATTTCCTAATTGATCAGCTTCTACTTGAATAACAAACTTACCGTCAGACGTAAGAAAACAAAATATATTATTATCAAATTCAAACTTAATTGTTGCCTTAATCATTTCATCATACACCAAAGCGATTTCCTGTTTAACTCGAGTAATATCCCAATTTAAGGGAAACATCGTCGATTTGGCCTCTTTATCTATCCATTGACCCACTCTGCCCTGAACCCGGTAGCGCATCGAAATCAACGCATCAAAAGGGATATCATCCACCGGTTTGGTCAAGTATTTTCGAATTTTGATGATAGAGCCGATAACTTCGTGATTATGGCTGTGTTTTACCTTTTTAAGTCACAACATTTTGCTATAATTAATAACAATCAAGCTTGCATTCGTACTACAATTCGTCTATATTTTCTACTCCTAAAAGCGCTTCTAAAGAATCGGCTATAACGACAGGTTCTAAGTCACCATGTCTAAAAAGAAAAATTTCAGCATAACCATCGCTGTATTTATCAACATTTATGGCAATATGATTTCCAACACCATCGTTTGCAAAAATCAAATATTCTTTTGCTATATTATCTTCTGTAATTTGCATTAATGTGCGTACAGATTCCAATGAATTTTCACCATAATTGAGACTAAATAATTGATTCACGATTTCATTTCCACTTTCTTCTATACCACCATTATATTTTAGATACAACATTTTAAAATTTCGTGGAATAACCAAATTAAATTTCTTTTCAAATTTGTTGAAATCTTTTATCAATATACTTTGTTCGCTTTCTATTATTTTCATAATTATCGTGTTAAATATTTAAATTCTAAATTTCCCATTCGATGCAGGAAATTGAAATTTATTATTTGAACCATTAAGTTTAAAATTAGCCTTTATCATTTCATCATACACCAAAGCGATTTCCTGTTTAACTCGAGTAATATCCCAATTTATTGGAAACATCGTCGATTTAACCTCTTTATCAATCCATTGACCCAGTCTGCCTTGTTTACGATACCGCACCGAAATCAAAGCATCAAAAGATTTATCGTGTATCGGTTTTTGATTTTAGCTGTTAAGCCAATAGTCTAGTGATTATGGCCGTGTTTTACCTTTTTAAGTCACAACATTTTGCTTTATAATTCGTCCATACTTTCTACTCCTAATAACTCTTCAAGCGATTTGGCTAGCACTTCTGGCTCTTGGTCTGTATCAAAATAAAACTGCACTATCTCACCATAGTTTTTCCCAATATTTAAGTTTATAGTAATCGGATTATCAGACCAGTCCAATGCAATTGGAAGAAAATTGATGGGGATGTTTGTTTCTAAAAATTGATGCATCTTAACCATATCTTGTACCGTTTGTTCACCATATCTTATACTTAGTAAAACATCAATAAAGCTCGATTCTTCTGTAAATCCACCGTTAAATTTTAGAATTAATTTCTTGTAATTTTCTGGTAAAACCACACCTATTTCATTTTCAATATCTTTAATGTCTTGAAAATCAATACCTTTCCCTGTGTTTTCAAATTTTATTGCTTTCATATTTACCTAATATTTTTCTACTTTTAGAATTTTTTTGAATAATTCAACACTACCATAATGTGGCACCGCCGCTCTGTGAACTCTTTTTATTACTAATTGCATCGTACAAGTATTGATTAATGGATTATAATCATCTAAATGATGCCATGTATACATCCCATCTTTTTTTATTCCTGAAAGCTCGTATGCCAATTTATTGTCATAATAATCACTCCCCGTCATTTTTATTTTTACTATATTTTTTTGGTTTGCTGTGACCGGATATAGATAAGGAGTATTCTCAAAATCCACACTTAAACCGTTTTTTGATCTGGGCAACTTAATACCCAAATCTTGTAATGCTTTTTTATTGGGGTCAAATACTTTGGGAGGGATTTTGTTTTTTAGAGCATCTATAATTTGCCGTATTTTTCTTTCGCTTTCAAAAACGTTTAAAGCGTTTTTTGGAATGCGAATTTTTCATTACCTAACTGTTCTCTGCTACGAATACTTTAAAATCATTTAGAAAACCTAAAAACACATCATGTGATAATACTAAATCGACTTCTTTTTTGACACTCTTTAGATCAAAAAATTGCACACCATAACTATTACTATAAATGTATAAATCATCCCCCTCTGTCTGAAATTTAAAATCATTAAAAGTATCTTTAGTTGATCCAATACCTTCAATAATACCTTCAATAATTATAGAAGTCCAATAGTACCCAGTTAGTAGATCTAAAATCAGAAATTCAGAATTAACTTCATACATTGTAATTCCTTCCCAATCATATTTTTTAAATATATAAGTCATTTTTTCATTTTTTAATTAATGGATACGAATCCAAAATATTTTTATTTCTGTCAACTTGTATCAAAATATCAAAATCACTTGTACATTTCCCTTTGTAATTTTGAATATTTCGTTCTAAAGTTTTAATATCAAGACCTTTAGATTTAGCTACAGTATTTTCATAAACAAAAGCAACTTCTTGTTGAATTCTTTCCAAATCCCAATTTATTGGAAACATCGTCGATTTAGCCTCTTTATCGACCCATTGACCCAGTCTGCCCTGAACCCGGTAGCGCACCGAAATCAAAGCATCAAAAGGCATATCATCCACCGGCTTGGTCAAGTATTTTCGGATTTTGATGGTTGAGCCGATAGCTTCGTGATTATGGCCACCAGCTCTTCTTAGGACAAAGCTTACTCACATAAAGCAAAATTTTCACTGAAAGCATATTAGAAACTTCTAAACTACAATTCATCCATGCTTTTTACTCCTAAAAGCACTTCCAAAGAATCAGCTATAACCACGGGTTCTTCGTCCCTGTCAAAATAGAAAATAATAACTTTACCATAATCTTTACCAACTTTTAAACAGAGTGTAATGGGGTTTCCATAAGAATTACCAATGGGTAAATAATCTTTATCTAACAATGGCTCGATAATACAATAAT
Source organism: Flavobacterium sp. (assembly GCA_040393465.1). GTDB lineage: Bacteria > Bacteroidota > Bacteroidia > Flavobacteriales > Flavobacteriaceae > Flavobacterium. Next base: position 24,808 of record JBEBUC010000027.1, read on the forward strand.
TCTCAAACACATAATCAATGGTTAACTCACCGTATTTTAACGAATAAAAAGACTGAACATCTTCACATCTATCATCGTCAACTTGTCCCCCATTGTACTTCAAAAGAAACTTCTTGTAATTTTCAGGTAATACTAAATTGTAGTTTTTTTCAAAATCTTGTATATCCTTTTTATTGATATTTACTTCTGAATCGGTAATCACTATTTTATTCATCAATTTGCTTTTTTTTAAATGATTTTGGAACTTATCAATTACTTTAGTATTTTAATTATAACTCATCTATAGTAGTCACTCCTAATAACTCTTCAAGAGAATTAGCAATCATTCTAACGCTATCTACATCAAAATAAAACAAAACAATTTCTCCATAATGAGAATCTTCCTTTAAACAGATTGTAATAGGATTGTTTGAAAAATCTAAGGCGAATGGAAAGAATTCTTTTGGTATATTCGATTCTATAATCTGATGTTTTTTTATCATATTCTCGACTCTAACACTTCCATATTTTATACTTAATAGAGTGTCCATATTATCAGAATTGACTATTAGACCACCATTAAACTTAGTTATTAATTTCTTATAATTCTCAGGTAATTTAACATTGTTTTTTTCTTCAAAATCTAAAATTTCATCTACCGAAATATTTTTCTCTGTATATTCAAATTCAATTTTCATAAGGTTAATTTTTATAAATTATATTTAAGAAGTCTTCTATAACTTTTACTGAACCAAAATGAGGATATGTAGATGCGTGAATATCTTTATTCACATATTGCACAGTACATACCCCATCAATAACATTATAATCATCCAAATGATGCCAAGTAAAATTCGTAGGTTGCGATTCAAAACCAGCAAGTCGGTTTGCCAATTTATTGTCATAATAATTACTCCCTGTCATTTTTATTTTTACTATATTTTTTTGGTTGCCCGTTACTGGATATAAGTAGGGTGTATCTACAAAATCCACACTTAAACCGTTTTTAGATCTGGGCAACTTAATGCCCAAATCTTGTAATGCTTTTTTATTGGGATTAAATACTTTGGGAGGGATTTTGTTTTTTAGAGCATCTATAATTTGCCGTATTTTTCTTTCGCTTTCAAAAACGTTTAAAGCGTTTCTTGAAATCCGAATTTTTCATTACCTAACTGTTCTCTGCTACAAATACTTTAAACTGCTCCATAAAATCTATAAACTGATCAAAAGACCATATAAGATCCGCCTCTTCTTGTTCGGAATACGCATCAAAAAAATGAACTTCATCTATATAAACATATATAATCAAATCACTACCTTCTACTTGATACTCAAAGATTTGATCACCAATTAAACCATGCGACTTATTGATAATCATTTGTATTTCTTCTGGGGTCCAACCCCACCAATTCATACCGTTTAAAGCCCAGGTTTCATCAGTCAGTGAATCTAAATCAACTCCATATTCGAAGATTTCATCAGCAGTACCTACACCATATCCTATTTTCTTTAATTTATAACTCATATCTTTAATTTATTTTTCTACATAAGTGGATAAGCATCTATTATATTTCCAAATTGGTCAACTTCTATTTTAATATAAAATCCAGTCGTACTTTTACAAATATGTGTATGCTTTTTAGCCCTGAAATTATATCCTGTATTTACTAAATCATCATACACCAAAGCGATTTCCTGTTTAACTCGAGTAATATCCCAATTTATTGGAAACATCGTCGATTTAGCCTCTTTATCGACCCATTGACCCAGTCTGCCCTGAACCCGGTAGCGCACCGAAATCAAAGCATCAAAAGGCATATCATCCACCGGCTTGGTCAAGTATTTTCGGATTTTGATGGTTGAGCCGATAGCTTCGTGATTATGGCCACCAGCTCTTCTTAGGACAAAGCTTACTCACATAAAGCAAAATTTTCACTGAAAGCATATTAGAAACTTCTAAACTACAATTCATCCATGCTTTTTACTCCTAAAAGCACTTCCAAAGAATCAGCTATAACCACGGGTTCTTCGTCCCTGTCAAAATAGAAAATAATAACTTTACCATAATCTTTACCAACTTTTAAACAGAGTGTAATGGGGTTTCCATAAGAATTACCAATGGGTAAATAATCTTTATCTAACAATGGCTCGATAATACAATAATTCTCAAACACATAATCAATGGTTAACTCACCGTATTTTAACGAATAAAAAGACTGAACATCTTCACATCTATCATCGTCAACTTGTCCCCCATTGTACTTCAAAAGGAACTTCTTGTAATTTTCAGGTAAAATTAAATTGTAGTTTTTTTCAAAATCTTGTATATCATTTTTATTGATATTCAGCTCTGAATTAGTTATCATTATTCTATGTGTCATTTTTATCAATTTAAATTATTTGTTCGTGTCTTATAGATTTTTTTATTTGAAAAATATTGTTTGACAACTTCCACACCTCCATAATGAGGATTGCATTTTATATGAATTTTGTCTTTAACTAATTGCATCGTACAAGTATTGGTAAAGGGATCATAGTCATCCAAATGATGCCAAGTAAAATTCGTAGGTTGCGATTCAAAACCAGCAAGTCGGTTTGCCAATTTACCATCTAATCTCCTACTCCCTGTCATTTTTATTTTTACTATATTTTTTTGGTTTGCTGTTATAGGATATAGATAGGGAGTACCTTCAAAATCCACACTTAAACCGTTTTTTGATCTGGGCAACTTAATGCCCAAATCTTGTAATGCTTTTTTATTAGGATCAAATACTTTGGGAGGGATTTTGTTTTTTAGGGCATATATAATTTGCCGTATTTTTCTTTCGCTTTCAAAAACGCTTAAAGTGTTTTTTGGAATGCGAATACTAATCCCCAATTTTGCAATAGCCTCATCAATCTTTTTTAAAACCAATTGCCCTTCTAAAGCTTCGACCAATTTGGCTCCTTGTACTTTCCAAACCTCTTCCAAACTTTTGCGTACTGCTTTGGCTTCGCCACTGGCAATGATTTCGCCTTTGTAAACTACGAGTAATCCGGATTTGGTGGTTTTGCCCGTTGTCATTTCTCCTTTTATAAACAGTACCCCTAGTTGTTGCAAACGCGTTGCTTCGCGTATTTTAATAACCGAGAAGGTTGCTTGATATACCCCATAACCGTCATCGATAATTTGCAGGCTGCTTGTAGTAAAATTAACGATATTTTTTTCTAAAACCATTTTTAAAAGACTGGCCCTTAAAAAGTTTTTAGTAGCCGGAGCAGTAGCTTTTGCCAGCAGTTTGGCACCAGTACTAAAGGTGTTGTCTATCAACGTCAAGGCCGATCGTGCCATTAATGGTGCCGAGGTACCCATCAACAGCAAGGGTTGTATCGCATTCCAATTGCGCAAAAACTCTTGTCCCTCTTGGGTTTTCATCAGCTCATCTTCGGCAATTACCACCAAAATATCGGTAGTTGCCAAGGTAATATCGGCCACCGCCACTGCCAACAGCAACGCACTGCTCGTACCCAAACTAGCTACTCCCAATACAACCGCCAAGAGGTTGCCTCCCAAGCGCAGTCCAAGCACCACGTCTTTCCATACGCCTTCGTCGGCCATGGCTTTGACATAAATGGCAGGAACAGTATAAATCGTTTGGTCTTGCGAATCCATATCAACCAAGAAAACAGCTTCTAAAGGATGGTGGTACGTGCCCGAATCACTTTCCATAAAATAAGCCGTATCCACTTCTTTACCCGAACTCAAGCGCGGAATATCGTCGGGATATCGCTCTAGTTTTTTATCTTTTTGGCGCTGCATTTGTTGCAAAAAAAACCGGTCTTTTGGCGCTGCTCCAAAAGGGTGAATACGACTGTAAACTTTGTAGTCCTTACCGATTCTAAAAACGGCTCCACTGCTTTTTATCCCCTCATAAGAAGTGGTAGTACACAAAACCAACATCAAATCGGCCAAGAGTTGCCGGTTTTGTTCCGATACATCGGCTACCGTTGATACACCATCCATATTTTGATACAATTCCACAAGCAGCAGAGGATCGTCTAAAAACAGTTTATACAGTTGTTGAGAATTGCCAATCAAGCGCAATAGGTTGATAACCGCACCACTACTGTCTTTAAGAATGCTAAACCAACCGCTATCGTCGTAGCTTTTTAAGAGGTGCAAATGACTTACCGCAAGTTTAAAATCGACATGAGAACGCAACTCGCTTATGATAAAATCGGGAATGCGCTCGTATAAGAATTTTAAGGTAACCGCTTGTGTTGCCGCGTTAATATGTTTGGAAAAATGCCAGGCAAGTTGGTTGGCTACAAATTGCAAATCGCTACTGTTGTTGGAGATTGTCTTGACCAAACCGTAAAAATCCGAGAGGTTTGTAGTGGTCAATTGTACGGCGATATACTTTTCTTCAATCTTAAATTTATGGGGTTCCAAAACATCGACCACCTTACTTCTGTATTGCGCGGTATTGTCGTAGTAAAAGCAGAGTATGGCAGCGAGCTGTTTTTTTTGCGGCTCTAAAGCTAATACATAGGCCCAATAGTATTCCAAATAATCTTTTCGTTTGTTGAGTTTAACCGATAAAGCAGAAACCACTTTTTCTTGGCGTTCGTTACGATATGTAAAGGGAACGTGATGATCAGTAATGCGCACCCGCTCGATAAAGCCCCCTTCCCCATCTGGGGCTCGAGTCGAAGTATAAGTTGCCGGTGCCGCATAGTTTTGCCAGTTAAAAACCAAACTCGAATCCCTATACGAACCGGTGAGGAACCGAATTAATTGATCAAATTTTAGTCCTCCGTCTTTTTCGGTATTGTAAAAATCAGCGCGATAGGGACCCGTATCTGGTGGCGGTTGCGCAAAGGCGGTTCCCAATCGAATATGCTGCCATAGCTCTCTAGATGCTTCATCAAAATCTGCCATAAAAAATACTTTTTACCTTTGGAAGCCCTAATCGTTTTAATTAAAGCTAAACAAGGTGTCGTTTACCTTTTCTATTGTATAGGCCCATTTTCTGGTCCCGTATCGCCGCCTATCAAGTTTTTATTGATCACAAAACGGTCACTACACGGTACCAAAGTTGGGTCTTCAAAATCTTCTAGATTATCGCAATTACACGGTAGGGCTTTATCTACAACTAAGCCCGCGCTATCCGCTTGCAAAATGGTCAATGAGGTTGGAATACGCGTGATCCAAGCCTTACCCTCTTTTACGGTTTCCGTTTGGCGAATTTCATCAATTATCGATAAATACAGCGGATTTCCTATAACAGGTATCTCGCCACCATTCCATATCTTCCCGGTACTCATATACAGTTGTACTGCTTCTTCAAAACCCGGTCGAACTGTAACCACCACACGAGCCATACCCGATTGCATAAAATTCCTAAAAATAGGGTCATCGCTTTCATCATAGGTGTATAAATCTGCCCAACGCCCTTTTTCAGCCCAGTAAAACGGATAAAAATGGTAGGAAATCAAATCCCATTCAAAGGCTTGCTCGATAAATTTAACCATGCTGCTATAGGCACTAAGTGATTTACTTTGGTTGATTTCAAAACTGTCTATGGTATGTCCGCTGGTAAAACCCATTCCCATATCCGCATCACGAACCAAATACGAAATACAGTTTTTTCGCAATACCGTATTTTCAATTTGCCTATAAAATCCGGGATTCGTTTTCTTAATTTCAACGACCTTATTCTGTTCATTCTGAATTTTAGCATTATACAAGTCCAACGCTTCATTATACGCAGCTATTATCACTTGAAAACAGCCTTGTTGCCACCTTTTTATTGCTTCTACTTTTAATTTACAATCGATATTTAGAGAAACCGATATACCTCCAACATCACCGCCAGCCAAATTAACTTCTACTTTTTTTTCGACTCCCAATAGCGGGAAATTAAATTTTTTATTGTCGAACACTTCTCTTTGAATACGTATTTGCTTACCTGCTATAGATACTATACCGTGAGTTTCTATTTCAAGCTTTTTAGGTACAAATACAAAATGCAAGTCGCCTGTAATATGGGTCGTTTTATAATCGTCGGGTAAATCGATAGAAAAGCTCTTACCCCCAACAAAATTATTATCTTGTACATAACTTCCACTAGCACCGTTGTCGGCAAAGGCAGCGGATAAACTAATTTTTTGATCGGGTAGTACAGGAATTTCGGCATTGAATTTAGCTGCCCAAAACTGGGCATTTATTTCGTCTACTTGCGCCGCTGTTGCCATTTTCATAGAACTACTCGTACGTGGATCTTGCGGTTTTTCAAACGAAATAATCGCTTTGTCCTCTTCGCCTTTCATGGCCACGGTATGCAATTTGCCCGGCTCGGGAATCAGAAACTCAAACATCATGCGTTTACCGTAATTGTAAATCTGATTTTTGTACAATTTATCGACCCAACGGTATACGCCTACTACGTGTTTATCTCCTTTTCGATTGTCGTAGCCGTGTTTGTTGTTTTCTTCAAATTCATCGATTACTTTTTGTATGCGTTCCCGCTTTACCTTATTTATCACTCGGTCTTGTGCCTGATGGGTAATTTCCTTTACCTGCGAGATTACGTTGCGAATACTTTCTTCTTTAGATGTGTTACTCGCATGTGCTACACCACCATTTATTGTAAAAAATGTACCCGAGTATCCCGCATTGACATAAGCGTTTAAACTTTTGTTCTCTTGAAATAGTTTATTAACCTCGGTTTGCATCTCGTAACGATCTGTGGTGCTGGTATCGGTAAATTGTTCTTTTTCTTGCTCCGCAATTTGGGTTCGGGTATCCTCCGTTCTCTTAAGTAGCCGCGACGATTTTTCGCGGTATGCTCTGGCCATGATGTTTTCGATATTGGAAACTTCCCCTTCGATATAGCAGTGAACCGTTTGTTCTATGCGTTTGTAGTCGGCTATACCCAAAAGCCTAATTCCAAAGCCTTGAGGTATGTAAGCATTTTCATTTAAATCGTTATTTTCACCACAATCGCCTAATAAAGTTCCCACATAACACAGTTGTGCCCCTATGTCCACTTGAGGCAGTATCTTTTGGCAACCATTCGTAAATACAATTTCCAAACCCAACAGTGATTTTGATCGATCCTGACTAAAATGAGCAGGAAATCCCTCTACATTATAAAGTACGATTTGATTGCCTTTTTGCTCCAGGATTGGATAGTCTAAAAAATAGGATTCCGAGCTAACCCCGTTAGAAAGCAATACCTTAATACTCGCCATTTGCCAAGATGGATCGGGTACCCCCATAAAGAAGGTGGCTGTACGTTGTAAATTGGTCGTAATGCCGCAGGTTTTGTACTCAAACGGCTTGCAACTGATTTCATTTGACACGGGAACGAGCATTCCGCCAACACTGCTCAATCGGTTTGAAGACGATGTATCAGAATTAATCAAGGCCGCATTATTATTCTGAATAGCAGTTTGCAGATAACCGTCCAGCTTGGCATAGGTTCCAATCGAGTCCAGGAGTTGTTGTGGATTTTTATTGCTAATTGAAGCTCTTTTTAGACTGTCAGTTTGCCGTTTTTCGTCACGATAATGAATACTTTGCAGTAAGGTTTGGTAAGCCATGGGATCCAAGGCTTCTTGCAAACGACTGTACGAAAGTTCTTTTTCATACTGAAATTTGAACACGGGTACTTTTGGTGGAGTCAAATGGGGTAGTTGTTGACAAGGGTCGTTGGCATCATAAATTCTTTTTTCGACTTGTACCAAACTACAAAATCCCTTTCTAATTTCTTCTTGTTCTTTAGTATGACGATCATAAATCAGTTTTACTTCTTGATGATACTTTTCATAAGCCGATTCATAGGCTGTATAATATGCTGTTTTATACTCCTCGGCCAAAACATCCAAATCTTGTTGCAAAACGTTCAATTGTTCCTGTTTTAATAAAGCCTCCGCTTGTTTCATCTTTTTTTGAATCAAATGATCAGGAATAAAAATGGCAGCTTTTTGTGTTGTATTCATCGCCGTTTCTTCTAAAGCGGTAGTTTTTTCATCAAACAAGAATGCTGGAAGCACCAAAGCGCTCTGGGTACTAACATCAATAATTGACTCCCTTTTCCCTATCCGTTTCAGATTATCTTTATCGGAAATCGTTTCTACAACATGATTCGCTTTTAGTAATTCTATTAAGCAATCTTTCAAAGCTTCATCCTTTTGAACAGTTGCTTGATAAAAAATATTATTCCATATTTTTTCTAACTTCAGTGCGTTTATTGGTTTAATGCTGCTAGCATGAGCGACAATTTCCTTTTCAGTTGCTTCAGACTTATTTTGGGCAAGCCAGTTTGAAAATTCATAGACACTACCAAATTCATCTTGAAGCTTTTCTTTTGAGACGATAACCTCTTTATAGGATTTTGAAACTTCTAATAAGGTTTCGTATTTGGTTTTCTCTGGCCGCTTCTTCTTTATGGCTTCAAAAAATAAACCTTTTTCCGCCGATTTTGGCAGTTGAATAAAGCGGGATTTTAAGGCATTTAAATTAAGTGTTTGTGCACTTCGAATAGTTACAAATCGAAAGAGCGTTGTTGAGTTTTCGGTCTTCATAATTTTCGTTTTTAGTATTTATTCGATATAAAAATAAAAAACGAAACGATTAAAAAAAACAATACCGTGTTAAAAAACAAAATTTAACTAGCTTTCATTTATAAATTACAGGAATTTACCTCTATTAATTCAATACAAATCTCTTTACAGCAAGGAACTCGATAGTAGTAATTTAGAAAGAAAGCCTATCACAAACCAAAAAACCATCCTAAAATAGTATAGGATGGTTTTTTGACTTGCCCCGTAAAGACAAAGAAGATTAACAAGTACTTTGATTAGAATGCTCCATTACTTTAAAGTAAATGGGTGGGATTAGGGTTCAAGCAGCTTCCCCCTTGTTATTCTATTTGAATTTGATGATGTAATACCAAGCCCATTAAATTATTTTGAGCGAATTTGGCTTTTTTAAGGATATTGGACTCCGGTCGGATTAAGAAATTTTTTGCTGTTCTAAAATCGGCTTGAGTAAGGTTGGAATTATCAAACACCGCTCTGCTAAGGTCCGAATTATCAAACCAAGCCTGAGTTAAGTCACATTGAGCGAAATCCGCATCTTGAAGTTCACAACTGATAAAACTCGTTTTTTTAATTTTTAGACCATTAAATATTGAAAATTGCAGGTTGCAATGAGTAAAACGCCATTGCATCAAAAATGCATTGACTTTAGAGAAATCAATACCCATTAATTTACAATCGATAAATTCCACCTCGCGAAACGAGGTTTGATTGAACTGTCCTAAACTTAAATTACAATTTTTAAAAACACAGTTTTCAAATTCAAATTGAGAAAAATTAAATTTATTTAAATCACAGTTTTCAAAAGTAGTTTCAAAATACTCTGCTTGTTCCAAGTAATTCAATTGATTAAATACTTGATTTTCGATTAATTTCATGTTTTTTTATTGAGAATGGAAAATGGATTTACCTTTTTAAATAGCCTGGCTAAGATACGATTTATAAGTTGAACAGCTACCAAAATTCGCCTGGTAATCGGGAATTAACACCACAAAAAAAGCCTGCTATCCAAAGATAACAGGCTATTGTTTCTGGGTGAATGAGGGGTCTCGAACCCCCGACCTTCGGAACCACAATCCGACGCTCT
>JBEBUC010000028.1:0-32540 GCA_040393465.1 Flavobacterium sp.
GTTCCGGCTGCATCTGTGTAAACATTCGTAATAGGAGACCAAGTCACGTTATAATTTCTTGCTCCTTTAAGCACTACATTATATCTGTTTTTACTTTGAGTACCTGCTCCTGTAGTACCGAATAATAATCGGTTTTCAGTTCCTGTCGTATAGTACGTATTGGCATTATCATTTGAATTTGCACCCGAGTGTGAAATCTCAACAATAATGTTAGACGTTCCGTTCCAAACATAAGGAGTAGCGAATACGATTTCTTGCCAACCTGATGCAGTGTGCGTATAGGTACTCGGCCCATAAACCGTAGTAAAACCTGTAGTCACAAAAGCAGTTGTTGCAAACGCATTTAAAGCAGTTGTTGCAATCTTCACTACGTAGTTGGCATTAGTCAAACCAGACCCCGGAGTTGCTATATTAAAAGATAAACTCGAAATATTTCCAGCTGCTATTCCAGCCTCATTTAATTCTGCAGCTGTAAATAGCAACTGCGATTTCCCAGCCGTATATCTATTGTTAAAAGCCGTATTGTTATCGTTATTCCCAGATACGGTAGTACCGGCACCAAGTGTGGCTTGGAAATCTCTAATATAATCAACTTCTAACATTTGAATTTCTCCTTCACAAACAATCACATCCGTTTCTGTTGGTGAAAAGGTCGCTACAGGCAAAGGTTTAACGGTCACTGCTACTTTTTTAGCAACTTCACATAAATCGCCTGCATTTTGTTTTGCAATTAGTGTATATTCGGTACTTACAGTCGGATTAAACACCCATCCTGTTTGCGCATTACCACTAACTCCGGTAGCAGGTGACCAAGTATAGGTATTATAAATACTTACATCGCTGGTTATCGTAACCAAACCACTGGTTTCACCTTCACAGATAGTTAGCGCAGCTGTACTTAGTGCAAAAGTTGGCGCTGCAGTTACCACTACATCAATTTTCTTTCTACCTGACAAACAAGCAGCATTTCCTGTCCCAACAACTCCTTCTACCCAGTACGATTTACTCGCTGTCAATAATGGCGTTGTAAATGTCAATCCTTCAAAAAGGACAGTACCTCCTGTTGCTACATCATACCATTTAAAAACTCCTGTAGTTCCAGTTACAGTAACTGCTAAATTCACAATTCCCTGCCCACAAATAGCTGCATTTTCCACTGTAAAATCGGTATAATTACATTTCGTAGTAAACGTCTTTACCAAAGTCCAGTCTGAAAAGCTTGTAGCACTACATTTCGAACGTAAATATATTGAGTATTCCGTCGACGGAGTCAATCCTGTAAGCGCTTTAGTTAGAATCGTATTTGCAACTAATTCGGTTGCAAATCGACCGATTGCACCGGAGCCAGCAGCACCTGAAGTTCTAATTTCATATTCATAGCCTAAAGCCGGAACATTAACTGGCGCTCTCCAACTAATTGTTGCTGTATTTTTAGTAACATCCGCACTTTGAACTCCAAGGGGTCTTAAACACGACGGTACCACAGTGGTCTCAAAAATAATTTGAGGAACATAGGCATATTTATACTTCGCCGCCGGCGGAGTAGCAGGATTTGGAATTGTATAGTCATCGTAATAACTCAATCCCCTATCCGTTGCGGTAATCGTTTTTCTAAATAAGGCACCACTTGTATAGCCTGGTGTATATTCATTAACAGCTACGACAATATTACTTGTTCCATCCCATACAAAAGGTTCCGCAAGCGTAATTTCCATCCAAGTACCCGACGGGTCTGGAAAAGTAACTACTCCATTCAACACCTCCTGCATAGCGGTAACTGGTACCCATTGGTCAGCGGCCACACTAGCAAACGAGGTTTTGGTTGTATTGCCCATAAAAATTTGCCAATCTTTATAAGTTGCCGTAGTACTTCCCGTTTTAAAATGAAATTTTAATTTGGTAATATACTGCTGCCCATTAGCTCCTAGAGATGCAACTATCTCACTCGCTAAATAAATCTGTTGCGTATAATTATAATTGTATAAACTATATATCGGCAATTGATCGGAGGTATCTGTTCCAGTACCAACCTGTCCTCTAATACCCGTTCTAAAACTAAGCGGTATTGCACTCCAAGCACTTTTATCTGTAGCCGTACACTTGTTTCTAAACCAAACATAATATTGCGTATCTGGAGTCAATCCATTGATATTAGCAAACAATGTAGGCATATTAACCGTTCCTGAAGGAGTCGTATTTGCTGTTGGTGCTGGTGTTAAAGATGTCGCATAATAATACTCCGTACCCAAAACCGTAGTACTATTCGTCCAATTGACTTTCACCGAATTTATCGTCAAATCGGAATAGCTATAAGAGCTTACTCCTACACAAGCTGGCGCCGGATCCGCCAACAACACTATTTGCGGAACATAGGTAAATCGCTCACTCGCTGCAGGTAATGTATACACATCTAGATTTGAAGTATCACCATCTACACGGTAAAGCAATCCTCTATTTGTAGTTCCCGTATTCATTTTTCTAAAATTAGCACCTGCCATTTTATCATTTGTATATTCGTGAACTCCAACAACTATGTTACTGGTCCCATCCCACAAAAACGGTTCGACCAAAGTAATTTCTATCCAATCTCCAGTTGGGTTTGGAAAGGTGACTACACCATCAAATACCGTAGTCATATTCGCTACAGGAATCCATTCTGCAGCAGTTGTCCCAGCAAAACTACCTTTGGTCGTATTGCCGATAAACACTTTCCAATCTTTATAATTCGCAGTCGCTGCGGAGCTGGTAAAATGGAATTTAATTTTCTTGATGTATCTATTTGTTCCAACCGATTCCAAAACTTCACTAGCTAAATAAATTTGCTGCGAGAAATTGTAGTTAGAACTAGATTGAATCGGTAAGGAAGTAGTCAATTCCTCTCCAGTACCGATTTGACCTACACTATTTGTTTTAAAAGTAACTACAGCAGCCCATTCACTAGTAGTAGTAGCACTACATTTTGTTCTAAACCAAATGTAGTAGCGGGTGTTTTCCGTTAAATCAGTAAGCTGCAATGTTCTTCCGTTCGGCCCAACCGTGTCGGACGGCACGGTACTTTCATCGGGTTCATCGGCTGATGTACTCAAATAATAGTCCGTTCCAAGTATTGGATTTGTACCATAAATGTTCCAAGTAAACTTAACAGAACTGCTGGTTACATCACTATATCGTATTCCTAACGGGTACATACAATCAGGCAACGGATTACCCATTAAACCCAATTGAGGAACATATTTATATAAGGAGCCATTTGGAAGGCTGTTTAAATTTGGAATCGGCGAATCTGTAAAATGTAAGATTCCTCTATTATCCGGAGTATCCATTTTTCTAAAAACCGCTCCATAAGAATAACCCGGAGCATACTCATTAACAGCAATAACCAAATTACTTACACCATCCCATACAAAAGGAGTTGCTAGCGTAATTTCCATCCAACCATTTGTCGGATTTGGAAAGGTTACCTGTCCATCAAAAACCTCTGTCAACTGAGCATTTGGTATCCAAGACGATGAACTTGCAAAAGCATTTTGGGACGTATTGCCCATAAATATTTTCCAATCTTTAAAATTTGCCTCCGTTGCTCCCGCTGAATTAATATGAAATCTAATTTTCGTGATTAAATTATTTACACCCAAAGCATCCGTAACTTCAGATTTCAGATAAATCTGTTGCGAATAATTATTATTATAATTACTAGTTATAGGCAATTGATAGGTTGTTGCAGTCCCGTCACCGATTTGACCTGCTATAGTCGTTCTAAACTCAATTTCAACCCAGCCACTTAAAGCCGTTGCCGTACACTTTGCTCGTACATAAACTTTATAGCTGGTATTTTCTAACAGCCCAGTCAAAGTAATTACATTGGAAGGAATCGTTGCTGTTTGAACCAAACCTGTGGCACCTGAGCCTGCCGCACCTGTGGTCCGCACTTCGTATTCATTACCCAAGGCAGGAACCGGCAAAGCCAATGTAATCTCAGCACCCGATGGAGAAAGTATAATACTACCATTAAGAACTGGGTTTAAACAAGCTGGTGGCGGTAAAGTGATTCGTATATTAGGTCGATCAGAGTTTACAGTTCCATTACCTGTAGGAGCATTAGTATCGGCCTCCATATAAATATGTTTGTCGGTAGCCGAACTGAATCTCACCATACTCCCATCACTGGAAGTACCGCCTCCGCCTCCAAAATTAGCTTCGACCAAAACCATAAGATTTTTTGCCCCACCCGTAAAGTTGAATGCTGCGGTTAAAGCAAAACTATTCCATCCTTGAACAGGAGTTAATGTACCATCATAAACCAAAGTAGCGCCGGTAGTTAAGGTACTCCACGAAGCAGCGGTTATAGTACTTTCGGTTACTTCTTTTAAATAGATTTTAATAGGTCTTGCTGGTCCCCCACCAACATTTGCATTCCATGCTAAAGCGGTCACCGCTCCAACACCCTGCACTTCACTGGCCATATAAATGGATGCAGAACGCTCAAATCCATAGTAATTACCTAATGGATACCGCTTTCCCTCCGTTCCCGAACCTATTTCAATCTGAGACCAGGAGGCCCATGTTTGAAATAGCACGAAAAACAACAAGAGTATTTGTTTTTTCATGTTAAAAATAATTATTGGTTAGTGTTTACTAAATTAAACTTTTATTTCAACAATAGACCACAATTAATAACTTTTAATAAAAAAAACCAAAAAACCCAATTGATTTCTCAATTGGGTTTTTTAAGAAAATTAAATAATTGTTAATATTTAAGAATCTTCAAGAACTGTTGCTGTTTCTTTGAGTATATTTTCACTACATAGGTCGCAGCAGCCAATTTGCTCATGTCAAGCAAAACCACATTGTCCGAGACATTCCTCGTCAAGACCCGTTGCCCTGTCAAAGCATACACTTCTACACGAGTGATTGTTTCCTTATAGGAAATAGTCAACATATCAGTAACTGGATTTGGATAGTAATTCAAGTTGGTTAAATCAAAATTATTGACTCCTAATTTTATAATGACCTGCACTTTATAAGGCAAACTCAAACATCCGTCTAGAGACTCCACAACACCATAGTAAAAATCGCCGTCAATTAAAGGCATATCAACTCCTAATCTGTTGATGTCATTTAAAGCATCTTCTTCTGAGCTAAACCAAATAATATTCGATTCGTTCAACATCAAGTCGCCGACAACTGCAGTAAAACCCGACTCAAACTCCTGAACTGCATTTCCTGTGGGTGTAATCGGTATTGGGTTAACCATCACCTCTACGCGTTTTCTAGGAGACTCGCAATGATAAATCGATTGGCTCACATAGTAAGCTCCTGTTTGAAGCGCTTCGGCTTCATTCAAGGCAGCTCCTCCCTCTTGTTGCGTATACCATTTCACAATAAAACCGGTACCAACCCTTACGTATAGATCTTGTACTTTTGCCTGACCACAGAACGATTGAGCCTGTGCGTTAGGTGCTGTATTATTATCGACAACTTGAATGCCTACGCGAACACGAGCAGATTCACAATCACCTATTTGCTGAGACACATAATATAGACCAGAATAGACCACTTGATTTGCCCCCAAAGGAACCCCTCCAGTTTCAGCGCTATACCAATGGATGTCCGCCCCAGGCAATCCCGACGCTTGCAATTGAGCTACCGTTGTATTCGTATTACAAATATTTTGACTTTGAACCTTAGGTGTCTCCATAAAATCACCCACAACAACGCGTACCATTACTCTGGCAGACTCACAGCCACGGGTAACCTGTGCACCGTAATAATCTCCTGTTTCAAGGAGCTCATTCGGAGAAAGCGCATCGGTTGATTCCATACTGCGATACCAACGTGCTACCGCAGTAGGCATTAAATCCATAGCTAGGTTAGCAACTTGCGCTACTCCACAATATAATTGATTCGCATGGGCAACAGGAGTATCAGGAACTGTTCCTACAACCACATCAACACGGACACGATCCGATTCGCAATTTCCAGAAGTCTGAGACACATAAAGCGTTTGTTCCTCTAGCATTATATTTCCAACTATTAAATTATAATCAGCATCATACCAATTTAGTGAATTTGCTGCATCATAATTCACATTCAAATCAGCTAAGGTTCCACGGATACAAACAGCGCTATTTAGCACAATAGGATCACTTGGTTTAGGATTGACTTCAACTCGAACTGGGATTCTCGTTGCCGACTCGCAATGACCTATAGCCTGAGTGACATAATAAGTCCGAGTAGTTACCAGGGTTGTAGAGGCTAAAGCCGAACCACCTTCCATCTGCGGATACCAACGGAAGCTCGCCCCATCTTGTCCTGTTGCGACTAAATCTGAAATTCTAGCCACACCGCAAAACTCTTGATTAGTCGCTTGCGCATTGGTAATTACCACCGTTCTATGGTTAAAATTTTTTACTAATGGACAACCGTTGCCAGCATTAACCGTAGCGACCAAATTTCCGAAACCTTCGACCGCTGCTTTGTAAAACACTTGATTAACAGGAGTATCCCGATTATACAAATAAGGAACCGTTGCCGCAGCATCCATATAAATATTCTCAACCGGAAACCATTTTATATCTAATATTCGTTCCCCAAAAAACCTAATATTAAAACGTATTTTACTTAAATCCGGAGTCGACGTATCGTTATAACCAAATAACAACCTGTTTTCAGTAGTTCTCGTATAATAAGTTCGAGCATTTTCCAAACTGTCAATTCCCGAATGCGAAAACTCTATGATTAAATTCGACTCACCATCCCATTCAAAAGCCCGATCAAAAACAATTTCTTGCCATCCCGATTCTGTATGAACATGAGAAACCGGCCCATACACTGTTGTAAACGCGGTACTTACATAATTTGTTGTTTCAAATTTATCAATCGCAGTCGTGGCAATTCGAATCGTATAATTGGCGTTATCAAAGGCTTCACCTGGGGTAGTAGTATTAAACGAAATCGATTTCAAAAGGCCTTTCGAAACACCATTTTCCCGTAATTCCGCTGCCGTAAATAACAGCTGTGCTCTCACATTTCTTCTTCTATTGTTAAATGCCGAGATGTCTTCGTAAGTTCCAGTCAATGTTTCAGCTTGACCTACTGTAGCCAAATAATTACGCTCAACATCCTCAACCGCAAAAGCGAGCACCTCCTCTTTGCACAGAATAACATTTTCCTTCTCTGGACTAAAGTTTACGACAGGTAATGGCGTGACTATTACAGTAACTTTTCTAGCAAACTCACAAAAATCTCCGCTTTGTTGTTTGGCTGTAAGTACATATTCCGTAGTGATTACTGGATTAAACACCCATCCGTTTTGAATATCTCCACTTACTCCTGTAGCTGGTGACCAAGTATGGGTATCATAAACACTTAAATCGCCTAGATAAGAAACTACAGCTGTAGTAGCTCCTTCACAAATTGTGAAAGTACTATCACTCAATTCAAAAGGCACAGCATCCGTCACCTTAATAGTAACACGTTTTCGTCCCGTCGGAGTCAGACATAAATTCCCTACTTCTCCAGTAGAACCTTCTACCCAATACGACTTAGTAGCCGTTAGTAGCGGTGTAGTGAAAGTAGGTCCTTCCGCAAGTGCTCTACCGCCAGTTGCCACGTCATACCATTTAAAAGTTCCATCGATTCCCGTGATATTCACCATCAAATCGACCGTTCCTTGACCACAAACCTGTACTTCGTCTGCAAGATCAAAATCCGGATACTCACAACTTGTTGTAAAAGAAACACCTACGGTCCAAGGTGATATATTCCTACCATCACAGCGAGCTCGAACATATACTGTATAACTCGTTGCTGGTAGCAAAGAGGTTAAGTTTGCGGTAAAAACAGCATTCGTCACCGACCCCATTACAACAAAACCTACAGAACCACTACCCGGCTCCCCTTCTGTTCTGATTTCATATTCGTAACCGTTTGCTGGAACTCCCTCAAAAGGCGCAGACCAATTTACTGTTGCACTATACCTCCCTATATCCGTAACACCTACAGCAGTAGGCGGAAAACAATTCGGCATGGCTTCCATTTCTAAGAATAACTGCGGAACGTATCTCACTCTCATAGAGGCATCAGGTAAATTATTAATACTCTGACGATTGACATCGGAATAATGAAGCATTCCCCGCTGTCCAGGGGTATCCAACTTCCGAAAACTCGCTCCACTACTATACGATGGTGTATATTCATTAACACCAATAACTAAATTACTCACCCCATCCCAAACAAAAGGATCATGTAACGTTATTTCCATCCAATCATCGGTCGGATTTGGAAAACTAACCACACCATCAAACACTTGCCGCATGGCTGATGTAGGTACCCAATTACTCGCTTGGTTTCCTTCAAACTCTTCTTTAGTCGTATTTCCCATAAATATGTTCCAATCAACATACCTATTCCATATCGAAGTAGAAGATAAACTAACATGAAATTTCAATTTAGTAATGTATTTTCTTCCATCAATTCCCAAAACAGCTTTAACTTCACTACTGAGATAAAGCTGTTGTGAATAATTATAACTATATGTCGAATACAAAGGCAAATAAGCACTTGTACTAGTACCATCATCGGTAAACAGCCCCTGAATATGGGTTTTAAAAGCTAAGGGAATTGCACTCCAAGCACTCTTTTCCGTAGCATTACATTGATTTCTAAACCACACATAATACTGGGTATCCTCGGTCAAATTACTCAAAGCAACTTGAGTAATTCCTGCCAAAACCCTTCCGGTTGCAAGCGAAGTAGCCGTTGGTGCTTGTGTCCTGTCTGTACTTAAGAAGTATTCCGTTGCCACAAGACCACTAACGAGGTTGGTCCAATTTATCACAGCAGCGTTAACACCAACATAGGAATAACTATACGAACTAACCCCGAGACAGTCGGGTGTTGGTTCGGCATTTAATATGATTTGTGGCACATACTTGAAACGGCTAGTTGCTATAGGTGAATTGTACGGGTTCACCACGCTGACATTCTCATCAGTTTGCGCGAGTAACCCTCGATATACCTCTCCAGTATCCATTCTCCTAAAATTAGCACCGGCAAGTTTTCCGGGAGTATACTCATGCACACCTACAACTATATTGCTTGATCCATCCCATAAAAATGGTTCTGCCAAGTTTATCTCCATCCAATTTCCGGTAGGGCTTGGAAAAGCAACCGCACCATCAAACACCACAGTCATAGCCGCCGCCGCTACCCATTCTACTGTCGCTGTTCCTTCAAAACGATCTTTGGACGTATTGCCTATGAAAATTTTCCAATCGCTATAGGTCGCTGTTGCATTATTCGAATCAAAATAAAATTTAATTTTGCTGATATACCTATCGGTACCAACTGCTCCCAAAACCTCACTTGCCAAATAAATTTGTTGCGAGTAATTATATAAATTATCTGAATGAAGCGGCAAAGAAGCGGTGAGTAAATCGCCTACACCAATTTGCCCCTGGAATAATGTTGTAAAAGTTTTGGGATAAACAGACCACTCACTTCGAGTCTCGTCATCACATAATACTCGAAACCAAATATGATAACTGGTATTATCATTTAGACCCGTTAAAATCAACTGATTATCCGGAAAAAGAACCTCTCCAGCGGCCTCCAAATCAACATCCGGAACATAGTCAAATGTAGAAATATAATATTCTACACCCCGTATACCTTCCCGGTTCGTCCAATTAAACTGTACTGAATCACTAGCTAAGTTCGTATATTCAAATGTCGAAATAGGTAAGCATGGCGGCGGCGGCGTAGCTGTCAAAACAATTTGAGGAATCGCTTTATAAAGCATCGAAGGCGCAGGCAATTGATTCAAGTCCCAATTACTACCTGACCTACTTAACATGGCTCTATTGTTTTGAGTATGTTGTATTCGAAATTCAGCGGTATCAAAAGCGTTTCCCGAACCTGGTGTGTTTTCATAAACCCCTAGAATTAAATTAGAGTTCGTATCCCATAAGAACGGCTCTGCAAACACGATTTCCATCCAGTCGTTTGTAGGATTCGGAAACACCAATGCGCCATCAAACACCTTTATTAATTGAGAAACAGGAACCCACTCGGTATTGGACAAAGAATCGAACTGAACCTTTTCTGTACTGCCTAAATAAATTGTCCAATCTTTGTATTTCGCTTGGTTTTCCTCCGTATCCCTTACATTGATATGAAATTTAATACCTCTAATATAATTATTGGATTGTAAGGCAGCTTGAAGTTCTTCTGCCAAATAAATCTGCTGTGAAAAATTAAAATTAAAATTACTTGAAATCGGCAATGCAGTCATTACTCGATTTCCTTCGCCTAACTGTCCTGATAGTGCTGTCATAAAGTCCAAAGGAATAGCGCTCCAATTGCTTTTTTGCGCATTTTGACATACATTTCTCAACCACACATAATACTGAGTCCCTTCAGACAGTCCAGTCAAAATTACTTCTCTATCAGTTGCATTCATCACTGCCGTAGGCAGTGTATTGTCTGTGGGAGCTTCTAAGGTATTTGCTAAATAGTATTCCGTTTGCTGCACCAAATTTCCTGTGTTTTCCCAATTAATCTTAACACTATTTTCCCTTACGTCTGTGTAGTTTTGGTTAGAAACCCCCACACAATCTGGAATTTGCTCTCCCACTAAAATGATTTGAGGCACAAAAGTATAGCGTTGATTAGCCGTAGGTGGCCAATTGGGATTAGGATTATTATTTTCACTGTCATTTCTAAAGTGCAATCCTCTAAAGGCGGGACTGGTGTCCAATGATCTAAAACTCGCACCCCCGGTATAATTTGGCGTATATTCATGAACACCGACTACGATATTACTGGTGCCGTCCCATAAAAACGGTTCAGTTAAATTTATTTCCATCCAATCTCCTGACGGGTTTGGAAAGGTAACTTCTCCGTTAAAAACAGTTGTCATCGTAGATACAGGAACCCACTCGGTACTAGCTGTAGATTCAAAATTACTTTTAGAAGTATTTCCCATAAAAATTTTCCAATCTTTATAGTTATTGGTAATAGCACTACTCGTAAAGTGGAATTTTATTCTAGTAATGTATCGTTGTACACCCACAGCACCTACAACTTCTTCTGCAAGATAAATTTGCTGAGAGTAATTATAAGCGTAATTTGATTGAATGGGCAAGTTAGAGGTTGCTTGGGGTCCCCAACCGATTTGCCCTGTACGTAACGTTGTGAATCGAAACATTTTCCAGACGCTGCGATCGGTGACCGTACACAACGCACGAATGTAAATGACATAATTTGTATTTGCCAACAAGCCAGCTACATCAAATACATTAGTATTATTGGCGTTGTTTTGTACCAAACCTACCGCACCAGACCCCGGTTCTCCAGAGGTTCTCACTTCGTACTCATAACCTAAAGGTGACGAAGGCGAAGGAACCGTAAAACGAGCTGTTGTTACCCCAAGAGCCGCATTGGCAATACTCGGAGGTGCACTACAGTTCGGAATAGGTATCGCAATCTTTATATTAGGGCGATTACTCTCAAGTATCCCATTGGATGTAGGAGGACTCGTATCTCGGTAAATCGTCAATTGTTTGCGCGCTGCCGTTGTATAGCGTATCGAATTTCCCTCTGTACCGTTACCATTACCACTATCTCCATAATTCGCTTCGACCAAAACCAACAAATTTTTAGTCCCGGTAAAATTAAAAGGTGTCGTGACGCTAAAGTCATTCCATCCAAGAACTGGGGTTATGCTGCCTTCGTAAACTTTGGTAGCACCGTTAGTTAATACATCCCATGCAACCGCAGTCAATTCCTCTTCTTCTATTTCTTTAAGATAAATCACAATGGGTCGCGCACCTAGACCAGCCGTAGTCGCGTACCAGCTTAAAGTAGCTATATTCCCAACGCCCGTCACTTCTGCCGCGGTATATAATGAGGCAGACCTCTCAAACCCATAGTAATTACCTAACGGATAACGCTGAGTTGCTGTTCCTGTACCTATTTCCACTTGTCCCCATGTAGACAATACATTAAAAAGTACGAAAAACAAGAAAAGTATAATTTTTTTCATATTGTATTAGTTTTAATTTTGTTATTAAAAATAACAAAAAAAACATTATACTAATTTATCATTATCAATTTAACTAAATTAAGATTTTTTCTATATTTTAAAAAAACACTTATTTCAAAAATTAGTATTTTTTTAAAAAACAACCATATAGCAATAAATACAAATAAAAAAAGAAAATTACGAAAATTAATTAACAGTAATTTGCAAGCAAAAAATACGAAATCTCAAAATCTGATTGCTCCAAATCAAGAGCTATCTATAAAATAGTAGCGTCGCTCGGCAAATAGCCCTACGTCAAAAAAAAAAGCATCTCTAAACTTGTTTTCGCAAGTCAGAGATGCTTTAATAATCGACCTATTATCAGGGTATTCTAGGAACTATTCGACTAAGTCGAAGCGTTCTTTATTTCACGTCGTAAACCTTTATTTATTTGGACTTTACCCTTTTATTTTTTGATAATTTTAATCGATTGAACTTTGGTTTTTGTATACATTTTAACGACATACGTAGCATTTGCCAAAGCGCTCATATCTACATTAACTTCGGTGTCAGTCGCTTGCAGTACAAGTAGTTGTTGCCCTGTCAAACTATATACTTCTACTTTAGTAATCACTTCGCTATATGTAATGTTTAGCACATTCTTAACCGGATTCGGATAGTAATTCAATTGCTTCAAATCAAAGTTATCAGTAGACAACTTCATCTTAACTCTAACTGCAAAAGGCATACTTAAACAACCTCCATCTGAGATAACAACACCATAATACACTACATTATCAATTAGAGTAATGTCATTAAAAAGACGGTCTCTATTGTTTTGCGCATCTATTTCCGAAGCAAACCAAACTACATTGTCCACATCGAGTCTTAAGTCACCCACTACACTGCCTGCGTCAAATTCTTGTTCCGATTGGCCTGTTGGTTGTTGAGGAATTGGATTGATAATCACTTCCACTCGTTTTCTCGGAGATTCACATCCAGACAACGATTGACTGGCATAATACCAACCACTTTGAAGTTGGGCATTATTTGGTAAGGCCACACCTCCACTTTCCTGATTGTACCATTTGGCAATCATTCCTGTTGGAACATTGGCTCTTAATTGCGACACGGTCGTTGCACCACAAAACTGTTGACTAGCGATATTTGGCGCTACGTTATTATCGATAATATTAACACCTATACGTACTCTCGGCGATTCGCAATCTCCTATTTTTTGAGACACATAATACAATCCTGAGGTCAATATTTGATTTTGTGGTAAGACCTCACTATCATTAGCACCCGCATACCATTTAATAGTAGCACCAGGAATTGCAATTGCGTATAAATTAGAAACACGCATACCCGTAGTACAGAAATTTTGGTTTTGCACTTGAGGCACAGGAACCGCAGCATATACTGATACAGAAATAGCTATTCTATCCGATTCACACCCTTGTAAAACTTGACTCAAATAATAGGTTCTTGTACTTAGAGGTTCATTGGAATTCATTGGCAGTTCACTGTTAGCAGTTGTATACCATCTGGCCGAGGCACCCGGAAGCAGTTGCGCATTCAAATCCGAAACACGTGCTTGTCCACAGATAATCAGAGGAGTCGCAGTAGGTACAACCGGAATAGGATTTGCATTGATATTAACCGCTACACGTACCGATTCACAAGCTGTATTACTCTGAGAAACATAATATGTTCCTGTACGCAATAACACATTAGATGTAATTAGATTTTCACCTTCGTCATACCAATTCAAAGTATTAGCTGCATCGAATTGCACGTCTAAATCGTTTAAGTAAGTTGGTCCGCAAACACTTCTTGAAAGAGAAACAGGCGCGCTAGGCTGATTTAGAAAGGCTACTGTAAAATGTTTGGACAAAGATTCGCATCCATCAACAGTTTGGGAAACATAGTAATCTCCCGCACGCAACACTGTTGTCGCAGCTAACGGAGCTCCTCCTACTGCCACATCATACCATTTAAGGTTTTGTCCAGTAGCAACCAAACTGGAAACGGTTGTTTCTCCACAGAAAGATAAATTTTCTTCAACAACAGGTTCCGGAACAGCAAAAGTATTTACATTAAAAACTTTAACTGCAGAACAACCACTTACTGTAGTGGTAGCCGTTACTTCGTTTAAACCTCCTTGTTGTGGTCTGTAATAAATCTTTCGAACATTCCCATTAGCCACATAAGGTGTCGTAGCAGCTGCATCAATGTATAAACCGGTTCCAGCAGCTTCCCAGTTTACGGTATAGTTTATATCTTGTTTAAACTTAATATTGAATCTGTTTTTTGACAAAGCAATATTAGAACCATTATAGCCGAATATCACCGAATTATCAGCCGTAACCGTATGATGGGTATTTGCACTGGCACTAGAATTTATTCCACTGTAATCCAATTCTACAATTAAATTCCCCAAACCATCCCAATTGTAAGGTGTATTGAAAACAATTTCTTGCCAACCGGACGCCGTATGTGTATGCGTTGCTGCAGAATAAACTGGAGTGATATTTTCTGTAATAAAACTAGCACTGCTGAACGTACTTAAAGCTGTCGTTGCCATGTTTACCTTATAATTGGTATTATTAGCACTAGAACCCAAAGTCGTTACGTTAAAAGCTATAGACTTGATTTGTCCGGCTTCCAATCCAAGATCATTCAATTCCTGAGCAGTGAACAACATTTGAACACGCGCAGAAATTCTATAGTTATTAAAAGCCGATAATTCGTTTGAAAAGCTCGTCGGTACTGCTTCGCCAACTTGCACCGTTTTTTCAGTTGCATTGTTGACTTCCAAAGCCACAATACTGCTTACGCAAACCGGTGCGGCATCCGTTGCTGGAATATACGTTGGAACAGGAGTTGGTCGTACTTTAACTTCTACTGTCTTCGCTACCTGACAACGTTGACCTGCATTTTGTGAAGCTACTAAGGTATATTGCGTACTTACCGTTGGATTAAATACCCAGCCGTTTTGTGCATTTCCTGTGACTCCTGTAGCAGGTGTCCATACAAAAGATTCATACGCTTCTCTCCCAGTAGTGATCGTAACCGGTGCAGAAGGGGTTCCTCCACATACAGATACCGAATTTGCACTCAAATTAAAAGCTGGAGCAGCTGTCACTGTAGCCACCACTTCTTGTCTTGGAGATATACAGCCTTTTTGATATTTAATATTGAAAAAATAATAATAGGCTCCAGTATATGCCGGATCCCACCAAGAAGATGGAACCGATAAAACAGCCCCGTCACCCGCATACGGAAAACTCAAAGTCCCATTATCGCGAATTAGATTGGCTCCACTATAGGATTTTATCAAAATACGATACCCATTTCCCGCAGGCACTGTAAACCCCAACGGGATTACATTGGCCGTAGTAGTCCCCCCAGCAGTAATATTGATTGTCGGCGTAGAAAAAAGTTCTACACCCGCATTATTCGTTATTTTAACACTTAAAGTTCCCGCAGTCGTCGAATATACATCGGTACTTTCTAAAGTAACTTCTTCAGCAGCATTAAATACAATACCCCAATTACTTAAAGAAGAACCCGTTGAACCAGAATCTGGCGCCAATTTTCCGGCATAAGCGCTAGAACTTCCAGAACCGATAGAGGATACCCAAAATGATTTTGTCGCAGTTAAAAGCGGTGTAACAATAGAATTCGTAGTCCCCAAAACATTGCCTCCTACCGCACTATCATACCATTTTACAGTACCCGTTGGCACCGTAGCCGTTAAAGTAACCGTACCTTGTCCGCAAACCGGACTAGCCGTAGCAACTATCGTTGGAAACACACATAAAGTGCTGAATTTTTTTTCTGCAGTCCACCCACTAAAACTCGTAGCCGTACATTTGGAACGCACGTAAACAAAGTATTCCGTCGACCCCACCAATCCAGTAATTGCTTTTAGCAATACCGTATTGGCCACATTACCCGAAGTTACTAAGCCCGTGGCACCACTACCTGGCAAACCACTAGTTCTCACTTCATAGTCGTATCCCAAAGCAGGAACAACTTCAGCAGCCAACCATTTAATGGTTGCTGTTGTGGTCAAAACATCATCAACTGAAACTGTATTCGGAACAAAACAAGCTGGTGTTTTTACAACCGTAGCTGCAAAAACATTCAACACCCCCACTGCTGACGATGTTTTCGTAATCTCAACGCTGGCTATCTGCTTTTGGTAATTGGCCGCAATTAGATTGACTTCAACACTAAACAACTTCGGATTACCCGCAGGTGTTTCAATGGTATTATTAGCAGCTCGGATCCGTCCTATACCCGAAATTACCGTTTTTGGTAAAGTACCTTGGTACCAATCTGCAACAGTTAGTCCCGTTATCGTTTGAGAAGTATTGTCCGTAAAGTTGACTTTAGCACTTAAAACAACATCCGTTGACCCTGCATTTCCAGCCGTAGTCAACAAATACATTTTTACCGCCCTTTCCTGATTGGTAAACACCAAAGTTCCTGGCGTATTCGCTGCAGAAATTCGAAGCGAATTATTCTGATCATACGGGTTTAGCAGAAAGCTCAACGCAGGTATATTAGTCGCTGCGATAACCCTATCCACAGGTAAACCTGCAGTAAGCGCCGAAGATGTGGATGTCAATTGATAGTCTCTACTAATAAAATTAAATTCATTCGTATCGACTCTTTCAGTGGTAGATCCCAAGGCAGGTCCTACTCCATTTGCTATTACATCAACGTTAAAACCCGAGGTGACCCCCAGTCTCACATATTCTTGTGCTGTACCCGTCCAACGGAACAGTATCAAAAACAGCGTTAAAAATAGAAGTGTAGTTTTTTTCATGTAAAGTGTTTTTTTGTGTTTATATTAAGAGTTTTAAAAATACACATTTTATCCACAAATACACATAATATAATTATTTTAACATTAAAAAATACATTGAGGCCAAATTTGATGCGTTTAGTAAATAAACAACAACACAAAAACTCTTGAGTTTTGTTTTTTAAATAAAAAAATATAAATAAATTCCTTTCTAACATATAACATTCGCATTAGGCGAGCTAAATTGATATTCACTTCTCTGGTATTCCATCTGCAGAAAGCTCCTAATAGCATACCTAGAGATAGGAATAAAACAAACATTAGCTTAGAAACTTCAGTCGCCAGCGTATAAAAAGATGACGCATTGTAAATATGCGAATCGAATCTCAACAGAACAACAAAAGGTATTGACTACTTGTTTTACAAGTAGCCAATACCTTCTAGCCAGTAGATTTTTAAGTAATTTCAATTTTCTTAGTAAAAGAGACCTAGGAACTATTGCTGTCCGCCTCAACCTTCTATACCGATTGCTCAACGAGCATAAAATTACTTTTTCAACACTTTAATTATTTGCTGTTGATCAGCAGTAAATATTTTAACGAAATACGGTGCTTTTGCCAAATTGCCCATATCAATATCTACCGTATATGCTGCTGTTTCCTTAGCCAACACACGCTGACCTGCTAGACTATACACCTCAATTTTAGTAATTAAATCTTTATAGCCAATATTCAGTATGTCGTTCACCGGATTTGGAAAGTAACTCAATTGTTTTAGGTCGAACGTATTCAAACTCAAAGTAAGTTGGACTTTTACTTGAAAAACAGCACTTAAGCAACCGGCCTCCGAGATAACTACGCCATAATAAATAGTATTGTCGAATAACGGATAATCATTTTGAAGTCTATTCCTATTGTTTACCGCATCGGCCATGGTTCCAAACCAGACTACATGTTCTTGATCCACGATCAAATCACCTATTAAGCTTCCTTCTACAAATTGTTGGTACGCATTACCCGTTGGAGGCAATGGTATTTCATCAATCACCACCTCTACTCGTTTTCTCGGTGACTCACAACCATTTAATGATTGACTGGCGTAATACCATCCGCTCTGTAGTTCTGCTCCCATAGCTAAAGCAATACCGCCTGCACTTTGAGTATACCATTTGGCAACCATGCCTTCCGGCAAATTGGCACGTAACTGAGAAACCGTAGCCGTACCACAAAACTGTTGTATAACAATGTTCGGAGCTGTGTTATTAGCTACTACATCAACCCAAACTTGTACTCTAGCAGATTCGCATGGACCGACTTTTTGAGAGACATAATAAAACCCTCTACTAACCAATTGATTTGCAGTCAATGGCTCTCCACCACTTGCTGCAGTAAACCATTGTACGATAGCATCTGGCAATGTTTCGCCAACAATTAAATTAGAAACTCGAACTACAGCCTGATTACAAAAGATTTGATTTTCAGCTACCGGTGAAGCTAATTGTGGAAAAACCTCCACCGTCATGGCTACTCTTTCAGACTCACAACCGTTGCGTTTTTGGCTTACATAATAGGTACCGGTAGTCACTATTTGATGAGGACCTAAAGGCAATATACTGGTTGGTGAACTATACCAATGTGCAACAGCTCCTTGTTCTACAGGCATATTTGTATCCGCTATTCTAACTGCTCTACAATACACCAAGTGTCGTGTAATCGGCGCAGCAGGTATTGGACTGACTGTAATGCTAACTGTAGTGCGTTCCGACTCACAGTCGGTATTACTTTGTGTTATGTAATAGACGCCCGTTCGCACCCGTTCATTAGTTGTAATTAAGTTGTTGTGTTCATCATACCAGTTTAATGTATTTGCCCTATTGTATTCTACTGCTAAATCATCTATATAAACAGTACCACAAACAAAAGCATTTGCCAGATATTTCGGTGGTACAGGTTGAAAGTAAAAGCGAATATCCATTTTCGTTCTCAGCGATTCACAACCATCCATAGTTTGGGTGAGGTAGTACGATTGTTCTTCTAAAATGGTCGATGGAACGAGAGGTTGTCCACCTGTTTCCGTTTCGTACCATTTGATATCGTGTCCCCTTACTCCGAAATCCGAAATCCGCTGTTGCCCACAAATGAATCTCAATGGTTCGATTTCGACTGGAGGTGTTTCCACTACGTGTATATTAAAATCATGAGAGGTATAACACTCCCGCAAGCCTACAAAAGCGGTAACTGTATTTAAATCGACCTGTGTCGGCCTGTAGTACACTCGACTTGTATTCACATTTGGCAAATACGGTATTGTTGCCGCGGCATCTATATACAGACCTCCACCCTGGTCTTCCCATTTGATATGGTATAAAATTTTCTGCGTAAAATTGACGTTAAAACGATTCTTTGAAAGCGCTATATTTCCGTTATTATATCCAAAAACAACTCGATTTTCAGTCGTCGCAGTATAATGGGTCTCTGCACTAGCACTGCCATTAGAACCTCCATGAGTAAGCTCTATAATGAGGTTTCGAACACCATCCCAATAAAACGGTCTGTCAAAATTAATTTGTTGCCATCCCGAAGCTGTATGTCCGTGACTCCCTTTATAGTAAACTTCGGTGAAGGTATCGTTACTGAAAGTTGCCGATGTAAACAGCGACAAATCAGTATGTGCCATTTTAACGATATAATTCGTATTATTCGCACTGCTTCCTAAGGAACTAACGAAAAAGGCCAAGGAATAAATAGACCCTCTTTCCAAACCCCAATTCCGCAATTCCGCTGCCGTAAACAACAACTGCACTTGGACTCTATTTCTATTATTATTAAAAGCCGATAAATTATTATTGAAAGTAGTAGAAACGTCCTGTCCCACTTGTACCTCATTTATATTTTGTTCTTCGTCGTCAATAGCTACTTCTAAGGGAATAATTGCGGTACGGCAAACAGCGTCTAAGGTGTTTTCCGGAATATAAGCAGCCGTAGGTACTGTTTTACCTAAAACTCTTACTTGTTTGACTACAGTACAATTCAGTCCTGTACTTTGCCGTGCTGTCAAGGTATAGGTCTGGTTTCTATTTGGCGTAAATATCCAACCCGTTTGTGGGTCTCCTGATACCCCTGTACTCGGAGACCAAACATAGGAATCAAAGGAATCACGTCCTGTTGTTATCGTAACGGCTTCTGAAGGTGTTGCCTCACAGTCCAGAATTACTCTATCGGTACTCAATTCAAAGTCAGGTCCTGCTACTACATTAGCAACCACCTTTTTTCTTGGCGACTGACAACCGCTACTGTATCTAATATTATAAAAATAATAATATCTGGATGTTATTTCTGGATCCCACCAACCCGCTGGAACCGTTAAGACACTGCCCTCACCCAAATAGGGGAAAGAGACATTAGCATCGGTCTCCCGGATTAAACCGGTATCCGTGTAATTCTTCACCAACATACGGTATCCCGTTCCTGCAGGCAGTGTAAACCCCAAAGGGATTACATTTGGGGTTGTTGTACCTCCATTTAAAATGGTAATATTCGGAGTAGCGAAAAGCTCGGCACCGGTATGGTCGGTTATTTTAACCCTTAAAATTCCGTTAGAAGTTGAGTACACATCCACACTCTCTAAAGTAACTTCAGTGGAAAGATTAAATACAATACCCCAATTTGCTAAAGTAACCCCAACCCCATCTGCTGCTGGCGCACGCTTACCTCCATAACCAGAAAAACTATCAGCTCCCAGTGCGCTAACCCAGTACGATTTGGTCTCGTCCAAAGCCGGGGTAACCAACGAATTCTCCGAACCTAAAACCTGTCCACCAACCTCACTGTCGAACCAACGGACGCTACCCTCTGGTACCGAAGCAAATAAAGTAGCTGCCGAACCTTTACAGACAGTTACATCTGAAGCAGTTAACTCTGGATATCCACACAGTGTACTAAAGGTAAAAGCGGCAGTCCAAAGACTAAAACTACTGCTGCTACATTGAGCCCGGACATAGACCTTATATTCCGTACTGGTTCCTAAACCCGTAATATCTTGAAACAATACGTTATTAGCGACATGGCCCGAAGCGAACAAACCTAAGACACCACTACCGGGTTGGCCTGAAGTTCTTACTTCATACTGATATCCCAGACTCGGTAACGAAGCGGGAGCCAACCATCTTAAAGTAGCTCCTTGCTGTACTATATTAGTTACACTCACCGTATGTGGCGCCATACAATCCGCTACTTTCTGAACAGTCGCTGCAAAAACATTTAAAATCCCTTCAGCACTAGATGTCTTCATGATTTCAATAGAATGAATCAGTTTGTTTCTATTTTCATTGTTCAAATTCAATTCCGCACTAAACAGTTTGGGATTCCCCAAAGGGGTCTCGATTTCATCAGTAAAAACACTAACTCTACCAAAACCCGAAGCAACGGTTATGGCAGCAGTACCGCTATACCAATCCGGAGCGCTCAGTCGCGTAACCTCCTGAAAACTATTGTCGGTAAAATGGACTTTCGCACTAAAAACAACAGGTACATTCCCGGCATTTCCCGACGTAACCAACAGATAAATTTTTGACGCCTTTTGCTGGTTGCTTACCACCAAGGTTAGGCTGGTACCACTATATCCAATACGCACGGAATTAGGCTGACTATATGGTTGTAATTGAAAACTTAGTCCGGCAATATTACTAGCGTTAATCAATCCAGACACCGGCAAACCAACTGGTGCAGCTGGTGAAGTTGCGGTTGCCTTAAAATCTAAACTATGAAGATTAAAACTATCATTATCTATCATAGCCGTAGTTGACTCATGCACGGGTCCTGTCCCGTTGGCAATAACATCCTCATTAAAGCCAGAAGTAAATTGCAGTCTTTCAAACTGATTTGCTTGAGCATTTCCCCTAGCAGAAAAAAGCAGCATCAAAGCGGATAAAAAGTAAATGTATTTTTTTTTCATTGAGAATTGTTTTTTTAATTTCTTACTAAGACTTAAAAATACAAGTTTTACAATTAAATCAAAAAAATACATAATATTTAACTAAAATATAATTAAAACAACAATATGCAATATTAAATATAAAATATTATATGTTTTAACATTTTAAAACAAAATCTCCTTGCCGTTAAAAAAGACAAAAAAAAACAACATTCCTTAAAAAATGACCTGCTGCGACTGCAAATGATTTGCTATTGATAATGCAACCAAAACCTTCACAATATGCAAGGTTCTATAACAAAGAAAACTATACAAAAAGAAAACCTTCGAAATCCTTAATTTTTTAATATTATTAAAATACATTAAGTTAGTGCATTCGTTTTTTTGTATAAAAAAACCCCAATTGATTTTAATCAATTGGGGTTTTCATTCTATTGTTACACCGACTTAAGCCTGGCCGGTTGGACCGAAATTAAGCGGTAATGGAACCTGTTCCACCTCTTTAATCTCACCATTAGCTAGTTCAAATCTACGAATATTCTCTTCTAATGCCTGTAGCAAACGCTTAGCGTGTTGTGGCGTCAAGATAATTCTCGATTTCACTTTAGCTTTGGGAACGCCCGGCATTACACTAATAAAATCTACTACAAATTCCGTATTGGAATGATTGATAATCGCCAAGTTGGAATAGGTTCCGTCTGCGGTGTTTTCATCCAATTCAATATTGAATTGGCCTTGTTGTTGATCTTTATCCATGTTTTTAGAAATTTAAATCCTCTGTTTCATTGTTCAATTCCACATCGTCCATTGAACTAACAAGGATAGATTCATATTCTCTCATACCCGTTCCTGCAGGAATTCTATGTCCTACAATAACGTTTTCTTTTAATCCAGTCAATCTATCAATTTTACCAGCTACAGCTGCTTCGTTTAACACTTTTGTAGTCTCCTGGAAGGATGCTGCAGAAATAAACGATTTGGTCTGTAAGGAAGCTCTAGTGATACCTTGAAGAATTGGCGTAGCTGTTGCAGGCATAACATCTCTTGCAACTACTAAGTTTTTATCTTCACGTCTCAATAGAGAGTTCTCATCACGTAAGTCTCTGGTAGAGATAATTTGACCTTCTTTCAAGTTAACCGATTCACCAGCGTCTTCAACCACTTTCATACCATACAATTTATCATTGTCCACGATAAAGTCACTAGCATGAGCCAATTGATCCTCTAAGAATAGGGTATCACCTGGGTCTTGAATTCTAACTTTACGCATCATTTGACGAATAACTACCTCAAAGTGTTTGTCGTTGATTTTTACCCCTTGCAAGCGGTACACCTCTTGAATTTCATTAACCAAATACTGTTGAACAGCAGAAGGTCCTTGAATTCTCAAGATATCATCTGGAGTAATTGCCCCATCAGAAAGTGCCATACCGGCTTTCACGAAGTCATTTTCTTGAACCAAGATTTGGTTGGAAAGTTTCACTAGGTATTTTTTAACATCCCCTAATTTAGACTCTACAACAATCTCGCGGTTACCTCTCTTAATTTTACCGAACGAAACCACTCCATCAATTTCAGAAACCACTGCAGGATTCGAAGGATTACGAGCCTCTAACAACTCAGTAATTCTTGGTAAACCTCCTGTAATATCCCCTGCTTTAGAAGAGTGACGAGGAATTTTAACTAAAACTTTACCCGCTTTAATTTTTTCTCCGTTATTTACCATTAAGTGGGAACCTACTGGTAAGTTGTACGAACGAATTAATTCTCCATCATTACCGTAAATCAATAAGGTAGGAATTAATTTTTTATTTCTAGATTCTGAAATTACTTTTTCTTGGAAACCGGTTTGCTCATCGATTTCGACCATGAACGTTTGTCCTTGTTCGATATCTTCATAAGCAATTTTTCCTGTAAATTCAGAAACAATTACCCCATTATATGGATCCCATTTACACACAACCGTACCTTCATCAGCTACTTGGCCATCTTTTACATAAATAGTAGATCCGTAAGGAATATTATGCGTATTTAAAACAATACCTGTATTTTCATCTACCAATTTCAACTCCGTTGAACGCGAGATAACAATATCGGCAAAATTACCATCAGCATCCTCACTTTTAACCGTTCTCAAATCTTCCATGTCTAAACGACCTTTGAATTTGGTAATGATGTTAGAAGTTTCAGAAATGTTACCCGCAGTACCCCCAACGTGGAAGGTTCTAAGCGTTAACTGTGTACCCGGCTCACCAATTGATTGTGCAGCAACTACACCAACGGCTTCCCCTTTTTGGGTCATTCTACCCGTAGCTAAGTTACGCCCGTAACATCTAGCACAGATACCACTTGTAGCTTCACACGTCAATGGCGAACGAACCTCTACTCTTTCGATTGGAGATGCGTTGATGATTTTCGCATGAACTTCGGTAATTTCATTTCCTGCTTCGATGATCACTTCAGAAGTCAACGGATGAACCACGTCTTCTAAAACAACACGACCTAAGATTCTTTCCGCTAAGGTTTCTACAACCTCTTCGTTTTTCTTAAGTGCAGACACTTCGATTCCTCTTAATGTACCACAATCCACGGTATTTACAATAACGTCTTGAGCTACATCGTGAAGACGACGTGTTAAATATCCAGCATCGGCCGTTTTCAAAGCCGTATCCGCAAGACCTTTACGTGCACCGTGAGTAGAGATAAAGTATTCCAAAATCGACAAACCTTCTTTAAAGTTTGAAAGAATTGGGTTTTCAATAATCTCACCACCACCTGCAGTAGATTTCTTAGGTTTAGCCATCAAACCACGCATCCCTGTAAGCTGACGAATCTGTTCTTTAGATCCCCTTGCTCCAGAATCAAGCATCATGTATACCGAGTTGAAACCTTGTTTATCCTCACGGATATTTTTCATGGCCAGCTCCGTTAACATGGCGTTAGTTGATGTCCAAACATCAATTACTTGGTTGTAACGTTCGTTGTTGGTAATTAAACCCATGTTGTAGTTTACTGTAATAGCAGCTACTTGTTGGTTGGCATCATCAATCAATTCTTGCTTACGCTCAGGAATCATAATATCTCCTAAACTGAAAGACAAACCTCCTTTGAATGCAAAGTTATACCCCATAGTCTTCATGTCATCCAAGAAGGCTGCAGTTGTAGGAACGTCCGTTTGATTTAAGATTCTACCAATAATATCTCTAAGAGATTTTTTAGTTAATACCTCGTTAATGAAACCAGCTTTTTCAGGAACTACTTCATTAAACAAAACTCTTCCTGCAGTAGTTTCGATGATTTGGTATACCAATTCACCTGCTGCATTAAAGTCTTTTGCACGAACTTTTATAGAGGCATTCAATGCTAATTTACCTTCGTTTTTAGCAATGTTTACTTCTTCCGCAGAGTAGAAGGTCATTCCCTCTCCTGCAACGGGTTCTTCTGGAGTTGATTTACGAACTTTCGTCATGTAATATAACCCCAAAACCATATCCTGAGATGGAACCGTAATAGGAGCTCCATTGGCAGGGTTTAATATATTGTGAGAAGCCAACATTAACAACTGAGATTCCAAAATTGCTTCTGGTCCTAGTGGTAAGTGGACAGCCATCTGGTCACCATCGAAATCGGCATTAAAGGCCGTACATACCAACGGGTGAAGCTGAATTGCTTTTCCTTCGATAAGTTTAGGCTGGAATGCTTGAATTCCGAGTCTGTGAAGTGTTGGAGCACGGTTTAAAAGAACAGGATGTCCTTTGATCACGTTTTCCAAAATATCCCAAACTACAGGTTCTTTTTTGTCTATAATTTTCTTTGCAGATTTTACTGTTTTAACAATTCCTCTTTCGATTAATTTACGAATCACAAAAGGTTTGTACAATTCAGCAGCCATATCTTTTGGCAATCCACATTCGAACAATTTCAATTCCGGTCCAACAACAATTACCGAACGCGCAGAGTAATCCACACGTTTACCCAATAAGTTTTGACGGAAACGACCTTGTTTTCCTTTTAAGGAATCCGAAAGTGATTTCAAAGGACGGTTGGATTCGGTTTTAACAGCAGAAGATTTTCTGGTATTGTCAAAAAGGGAATCTACCGATTCTTGAAGCATACGTTTTTCGTTACGCAAGATTACTTCAGGAGCTTTGATCTCCATTAAACGTTTTAAACGGTTATTTCTGATAATTACACGACGGTAAAGATCATTTAAATCCGAAGTTGCAAAACGACCTCCATCTAGCGGCACTAAAGGACGAAGTTCTGGTGGAATAACAGGGATTACTTTAAGAATCATCCATTCTGGACGGTTTTCACGCGAATTGTTCGATTCACGGAAAGCTTCCACAACTTGAAGTCTCTTTAAAGCTTCTGTTTTTCTTTGTTTAGACGTTTCTGTATTAGCAGCATGACGTAAATCATAAGATAACTGATCTAGGTTGATACGTGCTAATAAATCCATAATACATTCAGCCCCCATTTTGGCGATGAATTTATTTGGATCGTTATCGTCTAAATATTGGTTTTCCATTGGAAGCGTATCTAAAATATTCAGATATTCTTCTTCAGTAAGGAAGTCCAGTCTTTTTAATGATTCTCCTTCCGCAGTTTTAGCGATACCCGCTTGAATAACTACATATCGCTCATAATAAATGATCATATCTAATTTCTTAGACGGAAGTCCAAGGATATAACCAATTTTATTTGGAAGTGAACGGAAATACCATATATGCGCAATTGGAACAACCAAGTTAATGTGTCCAACTCTATCTCTACGTACTTTTTTCTCTGTAACTTCTACCCCACAACGGTCACAAACGATTCCTTTATAACGGATTCTTTTGTATTTACCACAAGCACATTCGAAATCTTTAACAGGACCGAAGATACGTTCACAGAAAAGACCATCACGCTCCGGTTTGTGTGTACGGTAATTTATGGTTTCAGGTTTTAAAACTTCACCCCTAGACTCTGCAAGTATAGACTCTGGAGAGGCCAGACCAATTGAGATTTTATTGAACCTTTTTACGGTATTTTTCTCTTTATTTTTATTCATGGTAAACTTACTTGTTAAAGTGTATTGTAAAAAACAAGCAGTATACAGGTATACTGCTTGTCACATTACTTAGTTTATTCTTCTAATCTGATGTCTAATCCAAGACCTTTCAATTCATGCATTAATACATTGAATGATTCTGGAAGTCCTGGTTCTGGCATAGGTTCACCTTTAACGATTGCCTCGTAAGTTTTCGCTCTACCAATAACGTCATCCGATTTAACCGTCAATATTTCACGTAGTGTACTTGATGCACCATAAGCTTCTAGAGCCCAAACCTCCATCTCTCCAAAACGTTGACCTCCAAATTGCGCTTTACCACCTAAAGGCTGTTGCGTGATTAAAGAGTATGGTCCGATAGAACGCGCGTGCATTTTATCGTCTACCATGTGTCCTAATTTTAACATATAAATTACACCCACCGTTGCTCTTTGGTCAAAACGTTCTCCCGTTCCACCATCGTATAGATAAGTATGTCCAAATCTTGGGATTCCCGCTTCATCGGTAAATTCATTGATTTGATCCAAGTTTGCCCCGTCAAAAATAGGAGTTGCAAAAGTTCTTCCCAATTTTTGTCCAGCCCATCCAAGAACCGTTTCATAAATCTGACCAATATTCATACGAGAAGGTACTCCAAGTGGATTCAATACGATATCAACCGGTGTTCCATCTTCTAAGAAAGGCATGTCTTCATCACGTACAATTTTGGCAACAATACCTTTATTTCCGTGACGTCCAGCCATTTTATCACCTACTTTTAACTTACGTTTTTTGGCGATATAAACCTTAGCTAATTTAAGGATTCCTGAAGGAAGTTCATCACCAACAGTGATCATGAATTTTTCTCTTCTCAGCATCCCTTGAAGGTCGTTCAACTTAATTTTATAGTTGTGAATCAAATCGGTAATCATATTATTCGTATGATCATCGGTTGTCCATTGTCCTTTAGTTAAGTGAGCGAAATCTTCTACTGCAAACAACATTTTTTGAGTATATTTTTTACCTTTTGGTAAAATTTCTTCTCCCAAATCGTTCAACACCCCTTGAGACGTTTTACCATTTACGATAAAGAATAATTTCTCAACTAAACGCTCTTTTAATTCGTTGAATTTTATTTCATACTTGGTTTCAAGTACAGCCAATTCATCTTTATCTTTTGAACGTTTGCGTTTGTCTTTTACTGCTCTTGCGAACAATTTTTTATCCAAAACAACCCCTCTTAATGAAGGTGAAGCTTTCAAAGAAGCATCTTTTACATCACCAGCTTTGTCACCAAAGATAGCTCTTAAAAGTTTTTCCTCTGGAGTTGGATCAGACTCTCCTTTTGGAGTAATCTTACCAATCAAGATATCACCTGGTTTCACTTCAGCTCCAATTCGGATCATTCCGTTTTCATCCAAGTCTTTGGTTGCTTCTTCACTTACGTTAGGAATATCATTAGTCAACTCTTCGTTTCCTAATTTAGTATCTCTAACTTCCAGTGTATAATCATCCACGTGAATAGACGTAAAGATATCATCGCGAACCACTTTTTCAGAGATTACGATAGCATCCTCAAAGTTGTATCCCTTCCATGGCATAAAGGCCACTTTCAAGTTACGACCTAATGCCAATTCCCCTTTTTCAGTAGCATAACCATCACAAAGTACTTGTCCTTTACTCACGCGATCGCCTTTACGAACAATCGGTTTTAAGTTGATACTTGTGCTTTGATTCGTTTTTCTGAATTTGATTAAGTTGTAGGTTTTTTCGTCGCTGTCGAAGCTGATCAAACGATCTTCATCAGTACGATCGTACTTAATGATGATTTTTTGAGCATCTACATATTCTACAACTCCATTACCTTCAGCGTTGATCAAAACTCTAGAATCCGAAGCTACTTGACGTTCCAATCCAGTTCCAACGATAGGCGCTTGTGGTCTTAACAAAGGCACCGCTTGGCGCATCATGTTAGATCCCATCAAAGCACGGTTGGCATCATCATGTTCCAAGAAAGGAATCAACGATGCTGAAATCGAAGCAATTTGGTTTGGTGCTACGTCTGTATAATGAATCTCCTTAGGTGTTACCACCGGGAAATCTCCTTCTTCTCTTGCGATAACGCGTTCTGCCGTTACGGTACCGTCATCTGTCATCTCGATGTTTGCCTGAGCAATCATCTTCTCTTCTTCTTCTTCTGCACTTAAATAAACCGGTACAGAAACCAAATCTACTTTACCATCAACAACCTTTCTATAAGGCGTTTCAATAAAGCCCATTCCATTTACTTTAGCATATACAGCCAAAGACGAAATCAAACCAATGTTTGGTCCCTCTGGAGTTTCAATTGGACATAAACGACCGTAGTGCGTATAGTGAACGTCACGCACCTCAAATCCAGCTCTTTCACGAGAAAGTCCACCAGGTCCAAGGGCAGAAAGTCTACGCTTGTGGGTAATTTCGGCCAATGGATTGGTTTGATCCATGAACTGAGATAACTGGTTCGTTCCAAAGAACGAATTGATTACCGATGATAGTGTTTTAGCATTGATCAAATCGATTGGCGTAAACACCTCGTTGTCCCGTACGTTCATACGCTCACGAATAGTTCTTGCCATACGAGCCAAACCAACACCAAACTGAGCTGACAATTGTTCTCCTACTGTTCTAACACGACGGTTAGACAAGTGATCAATATCATCAATCTCTGCCTTAGAGTTAATCAATTCGATCAAGTATTTAACAATAGTGATAATATCCTCTTTTGTTAAAACTTGTTTATCGATTGGCGTATCCAAGTTTAATTTTTTGTTCATTCTATAACGACCAACTTCACCTAGATTGTAACGTTGATCGGAGAAAAACAATTTGTCAATGATACCACGAGCCGTTTCTTCATCAGGCGGTTCTGCGTTTCTCAATTGACGGTAAATATGCTCTACCGCCTCTTTTTCAGAGTTCGTAGGGTCCTTTTGCAAGGTATTATGTATGATGGCATAATCTGCCTGATTTGCGTCTTCTTTGTGTAAAAGAACTGTTTTAACGTTGGCATCTATGATTTCTTCGATATTATCTTTGTCTAGCACCGTATCTCGGTCTAAGATAATTTCATTTCTCTCAATAGAAACAACCTCTCCAGTATCTTCATCAACGAAATCTTCATGCCAAGTGTTTAACACACGAGCAGCAAGTCTTCGTCCTATGTATTTTTTTAGACCTGTTTTCGATACTTTAATTTCCTCAGCAAGGTCGAAAATCTCTAGGATATCCTTGTCTCTTTCGAAACCTATAGCACGGAATAAAGTTGTAACAGGTAATTTTTTCTTTCTATCGATATACGCGTACATCACGCTATTGATATCGGTAGCAAACTCAATCCAAGATCCCTTGAACGGGATTACTCTAGCTGAATATAATTTTGTACCATTTGCATGGAAAGATTGACCAAAGAAAACACCAGGTGAACGGTGCAATTGAGATACTACTACACGCTCAGCTCCATTGATTACGAATGTACCGCTCGGCGTCATATAAGGTATGGTTCCTAGATACACATCTTGAACAATAGTTTCAAAATCTTCGTGTTCTGGGTCAGTACAGTACAATTTCAAACGTGCTTTTAAAGGAACGCTATACGTTAAACCTCTATCAATACATTCTTCAATTGTATAACGGGGAGGGTCTACAAAGTAATCAAGAAATTCCAATACAAACTGATTTCTAGTATCAGTAATAGGGAAATTTTCCATGAAGGTATTGTATAAACCTTCATTGCCTCTTTCTTCAGATTTGGTTTCTAACTGAAAAAAATCCTTAAAAGATTTCACTTGAATATCCAAAAAATCTGGATACGCAGGTATGTTTTTAGTCGAGGCAAAATTTAATCTTTCAGTCTGATTTGTAATCATCAATGGACAAAATTTTGATTAAAAAATAATAATAATATTGCGTAGAAAAGTGCTTATACGCAAAATGGTTTAGGCCTTTGAGAGTGATTCTCAAGGCCTAAACCTGGTTATATCATGTTGGGTTGATTACTTAAGCTCAACAACAGCTCCAGCTTCTTCCAATGATTTTTTAAGACCTTCTGCTTCATCTTTAGAAACTCCTTCTTTGATGTTAGATGGAACTGAATCAACGATATCTTTAGCCTCTTTAAGACCAAGACCTGTTAATTCTTTAACTGCTTTTACAACAGCCAATTTAGAAGCTCCAGCCTCTTTTAAGATAACTGTGAATTCAGTTTGCTCTTCAACTACTGCTGCGTCTCCTCCAGAAACGATTACTGCTGCTGCTGCTGGCTCAATACCGTAGTCATCTTTTAATATAGTTGCTAATTCGTTAACTTCTTTAACTGTTAGGTTAACCAATTGTTCTGCGAATTGTTTCAAATCTGCCATTTTTTCTATCTTTTAATTTGATTTGTAAAAATATAATTTATTAAGTGCGTTCTTGTATAAGAATCAAAACGAATGTTTACTCAGCTGAAACTTCTTCAGCAGCAACTTCGTCTTTAAATTGATTTTGAAGAGCTGAAATAACTCTCTGTGCAGGAGACTGAAGTAATCCAATGATTTCTCCAATAACTTCTTCTCTTGACTTGATAGCCACCAAAGAATCCAATAGGTTATCCCCAATATAGATTTCTTCGTTGATATAAGCTCCTTTCAAAAGTGGTTTAGCAGATTTTTTTCTAAAATCTTTGATGATTTTTGCTGGAGCATTTGCAACTTCAGCAATCATGATCGCACTATTCCCTTTTAACACAGAAGGTAAATCTTCGTAATTATTTACAGAAGCTTCCATTGCTTTTGCAAGCAAGGTATTTTTTACAACTTCTAATTTGATACTTGCTTTATAACAAGCTCTTCGTAGATTCGAAGTAACGTCCGCATTTAGTCCAGATATATCTGCAATATATAAAATATTGGCTCCAGCTAACTGTTCAGTTAAAACTTCAATCGCGAGTGATTTTTGTTCTCTAGTCATGCTTACAATTTTTAACTACCAATTAAACTGCTTTCGGATCTAAAGCAATAGCAGGACTCATAGTACTTGATATATGAATAGACTTAATATAAGTACCTTTAGCTGCTGTTGGTTTTAATTTGATTAATGTTTGGATCAATTCCGCAGCGTTTTCAGTAAGTTTTTCTGCCTCGAAAGACACTTTACCGATAGACGCGTGAACGATACCTGTTTTGTCAACTTTAAAATCGATTTTACCAGCTTTCACTTCTTGAACTGCTTTCGCAACATCCATAGTTACCGTTCCAGTTTTAGGGTTAGGCATTAAACCTCTTGGCCCTAAAATTCTACCTAATGGTCCTAATTTACCCATAACAGCAGGCATCGTGATGATAACATCAACATCTGTCCAACCGTCTTTGATTTTTTGTAGGTAATCATCAAGTCCAACGTAATCTGCACCAGCAGCTTTAGCTTCTTCTTCCTTGTCTGGAGTTACTAATGCTAAAACGCGAACATCTTTACCAGTTCCGTGAGGTAATGTTACCACACCACGAACCATTTGGTTTGCTTTTCTAGGATCAACTCCTAAACGAACAGAGATATCTACTGATTCATCAAACTTTGCAGAAGCGATTTCTTTTACTAATGCCGAAGCATCTTTCAAAGAGTAAGCTTTATTCTTCTCGATTTTAGAAGCTGCATCTTTTTGCTTTTTTGTTAATTTTGCCATTTCTTTTTTCTTTTACAATTAAAAAGGA
>JBEBUC010000029.1:0-30190 GCA_040393465.1 Flavobacterium sp.
GCTTTCCTACTCTTTTAGAAGTTTTTATTGCAAGTTTTTTAGACTGATTTCTTAACTTACTAATAACCGCACCTTTACAAGGAATCTTTTTTTAAGCGGATACGCAGATGTGCAGATGGGCGAATTCGCTTTGGAGTGCTGTGGGTGTAAAATGGCTCTTTTTTGTAATTTATTCGCAAATGGGCAAATGGGCAAACTAAACATACCTATATATAATGAAAGCGGATACGCGGATACGCAGATGGGCGAATACGCTTTGGAGTGTGGTGCTTTTGAAAGTACTCTATATAATAGAGAGAAAGCGAAAAGGCGGATACGCAGATGGGCGAATAAGCTTTGGAGTGTAGTGCTTTGAAATCACTATATATAATAGAGAGAAGGCAGATACGCAGATACGCAGATACGCAGATACGCAGATACGCTGATACGCTGATACGCTGATACACTGATACGCGGATGGGCGAATGGGCGAATGGGCTAATAGGCAAATAAAAGACCTATATATAAAGAGTGCTTCCTCAAAAAGTCCCCATCAAAATAAGGAAACAGATTACGATATAACAACCAAAGTCGCTAATATGCTATATAAATAATCTAAAGAGCTTTAAATTATTGACAATACTTGTTCAATTGATTTAATTGTTGTATTTTTAATATGTTTTCTAATGCCCTAATATTTTATACCTTTAAAAAAACAGCGATTATGAAAAATTACTTCCTTGCTCTCCCTATTTTTGCATTGCTCTTTCTGAGCAGCTGTCAGGAGAAAAAAACAGAAACCACTACTGAAACTAGTACAGAATCAGTTATTGACACCGCCCAAGGCACATTACCCAAAGAGACTATAAGCGATGAATTTAGAATTATAGAAAACTCGGTTATCAACAAACTAAATAATACCATAACACAAAAGAAAATAGTATCTGAAGAGGAAATGATGCAAGTGTACAGTCCTAAAGATAAAGGAGCAGAAGGCAATTACAAATATATCATTACAAAAATTTCTTCTGGCAACGGCAAAACCATCGTTCAACTGATAGAAGAGAATCTAACTGATGATTCCGTAAAAGATAAAAAAGTCATCATGCGAATCATTAAAAACAAAGAAGGCAAATCAGTTGTTGATGAAATCAAAGAAAGTTATATATGTAGACTAGACCGAGGCCAACAAGATTGGAGCGCAACACTTTGTCAATAAAAAACTATTACACATCTACAAGTCCTATTTAAATAGGACTTTTTTATTCTATATAAAACACTTAAATTACCACGATTAGCAGCAAAAAAAAAGAATTATAACAATTAGATTGCGCCCTATGC
Source organism: Flavobacterium sp. (assembly GCA_040393465.1). Lineage (GTDB taxonomy): Bacteria > Bacteroidota > Bacteroidia > Flavobacteriales > Flavobacteriaceae > Flavobacterium. Next base: position 1,321 of record JBEBUC010000029.1, read on the forward strand.
GCGCTCCAAGCCAAGCATAAACACCTACCGCATTGGATACCACTTTTTTGAAAAACACTAAAGTTCAAGCTATGCTACAGAAACCGCTTGCCTTTGAACAATCCTATTGAAATTGACAGTAATCCTTTCCTATGCTATATATCAAATTTTTAATACAGCTGAGATGTTAAAAACTATACGCTTACAATTTCACCCCCTGGATTCCACACATATAAAGCAGCTTTTACCAATATACAACGATGCCTTAACCATGAAGTACATTCCCAATAACCCTGCGCGTTGGACAAAAGAAGAATTGGAGCAGAAGTTTCGCAACAACTATAAAGACATACAGAATGGACACGGTATTTTTGTTGTAATAGAAAAAAAAACGGGGGCCTTTATGGGCCAAGCTGGAATTTACAATTCCTTCGACAACTATAAAGAACTAGAAATTGGCTACATCTTATCGAGCAACTTCTGGAACCAAGAATATGGCACTGAGATAGCAAAGGGTCTTATCCATTATTGCTTTACAAACCTAAAAGCACATAAAGTGATTACACGAATGTATTCGACTCATTTAAGCTCTATCCGAATCTCAGAAAAATCCGGAATGAATTTTGTCGAAAAAACAGCACTCGCAGATTCACTGTATCGTTCTACCTATAGCATTATTACACCTACATAAGCTAGAGAAAAAAGACTATACCCATTGACCGAAATAAAAAATGACCATCTCCAAAGACAGTCATTTTTTATTTATTCTTTCACAGCTTCTTCATCTTTCTTTCCAATATTCATATTTGGAAATTTCTTTTGTATGGATTTTAAAGTAAACTCATTTATCTCTGCCATCGCCTCTTGACTCGGAAGTTTTAAATGCTCAGCATTGTGCTTCATCAATTCTTCTAAAAGTATTTGAGTTCTCAACAATTGAAAATTCAAATCAATGATTTCACCTACTACATCAATATCTCCTAATTTCATACTATTTTGTTTTAATATTAAGGGTGTTGCCCGTCTATAAATTGATTAACACCAAAAATAAGTAACAATTTTTAATAAAACGAGAGAAAACACCTTTTGAACATCAATAAATCAATATTATTATTTACATCAAACAGTAAACAGCTATTAACGAAACACTTAATAAAATATAAATTAAAAAAAACTTTATTATTTATTTCGTAGTCCCTAGTTCACAAATTTAGAAATCTAAAGACCTCATCATCGCTACAATACCGCTACTCTGCTTTATAAAAGTCAGCCTGTTCAAAGGCCGGGTTGGGATATTTATAGAATCCTTCTCCTGACAACTTTCCCAATTTCCCTTGATCAATAAAGTTTCGTTTTAAAAAGTCCATTTTCCTGAGTTCCAATGGATTCTTTGTTCTTTCCGCCCCGATTTTATGAATATTATATACGGTATTCAAACCGACTAAATCCAAAATAGCGCAAGGACCAAGCGTTGCTCCTGACCCGATTACCCATGCTTTGTCAATAGTTTCCGCATCGGCAATTTCATTGACCAACAGATTCATCGCAGCACTTAACAAAGGCATTAATAAACTGTCGAGTATATAACCAGACTGTTCTTTTCTCAATTCCAAGGGAACCATATTAAGACTTTTAGCAAAGGCCACTACAGCATCAAAAATATCGGAATCCGTATCTTTATGTCCCATGATTTCAGCGGTATTGTGCTTCCAGATTTCATTGGCAAAATGCATAGCCAAAAACTTTTTAGGCCGCCCCGAAACTGAAGCAAAAATACTGGGAACCAAAGTAGACGAATTTGTTGTAAAAACGGTTTTCTCTGGCGCAAAAACACCGAGTTGCGTATAAAATTCTTTTTTTATTTTTGGGTCTTCAGGTACAGATTCGATTACCAAATCCGCATCTTGAACTGCTGCTTTTAAATCGGTATAATAAGTGATTCTTAGAAAGGCTTCATCAACTTGCTGCTGTGTAGCTTGGAGCTCCCTTTTATACACTTCTTTAAGTTCTAGAAATCGGGTCTTGGTACGCGTTAAGACTATATCACTTACATCATATAACGCTACCTGATACCCTTGAAATGCCACATGAAAAGCGATTTGCGCCCCCAAAACTCCGCTTCCAGCAGTTGTGATTTTTTTGAACTCCATACCTTTCTTTAAATCAATTCTTAGTGATCGATTCTCAATTATTTTACTTCGATGATAAAATCACCTTTGTCATGACGAACTTTTTTCATAGAAACCAACCAATCGTTATCCGCATCGCGATACCCTAACGGCATTATGGTTACCGACTTCAGTCCTTTTTCTTTTAATTGCAACAATTCATCGTATGCTGCACTGTCAAATCCTTCCATTGGCGTTGCATCGATTTTTAATTCCGCTGCTGCTGCTAAAACCATACCGAAAGCAATATACGTCTGTTTTGCAGTATGTACAAAATTTTCTTCCGCAGATTGATTGAGATATAAGTCTTTTATTTTGTTACCATATTCCAACATGGCCGTTTGCGGCAATCCTCTCTCCGAAGTGGTTTTGTTAAAAATTCCGTCTATTCTCTCTGCTGTATATTGATCCCAAGCTGCAAATACCAGAAGATGTGAACAGTCTGCAATTTGTTGCTGATTCATCGAATGGGCTACTAACAATTCTTTTACCGCCTGATTCGTAACAACAACTACTTTAAAGGGCTGTAAACCCGAAGAAGTGGGCGCCAAATGAGCTACTTCTAACAGTTGTTCAACCAAGTCTTGCGAAACTTTTTTAGAAGCGTCGAATTTTTTTGTAGCGTAACGCCATTTTAATGCATTTAATAATTCCATATTATTTTTATTATTGATTTGTTGTATTTAAAATTACTTCGATAGGGGCTCTACTCACTTTTGACTAGAGGAACATAACCTATATCACTATAGTTTATCTTTATTAGTACATTTTTTACTCGTTACTTCTAGCAAGTCTTTTAACTCCAATCTTAAGCGATTCGCTTGCTCCGTATTGAGTTCAAACAATTGATTTAATTTCTCCGGTATAAGACTCGCACATTTCTCCAAATCGATACCTGCTTGGGTTAATTTTACATCAACACGACGCTCGTCTTCCAAAGACCGATTGCGCTCAATGAGCTTCTTCTCTTGCATTCGCTTAAGCAAAGGAGTTAGGGTACCACTGTCCAACCAAAGCTTCTCTCCCAAATCTCGAACGCAAATCGAGTCCTTTTCCCACAGAACCAATAAGACCAAATACTGAGTATACGTCAAATTGAGCTCTTCTAAAAAGGGTTTATATAACAAGGTAACTTGCCGAGACAAAGCATAGATAGGAAAACAGAGCTGATTTTTTAGTTTTAAATGATCCATAAGGTATTTTAGATTGTGCAAAACTACATTGTGCGCAATCTAATTACAAGCTATTTGTTCTGTTTAACAAAATTTTGTGCTAGTATACGGCTTACATAAGGAAATATGACTTAAAAACAGCAGCTGTTCGAGAAACAGCCGCTGTGTATAAAAATTTATAATGTAAATTATTCCAAGTACACAAAATTCAACGGTGCTCTTAAGTTGTATCGTAATGACATAACCTCTCCATACGCACCTGTCGACCGAATAGCAATTAAATCACCTCGAATTAGTTCTGGCAATCGAACTTCTTTTCCAAAGCAATCACTACTTTCGCAAATTGGTCCAACGACATCATATGCCGTTTCTATTTTCGGTTGCAAATGATTGTTTAGCGTTTCAATTTTATGGTATGCCTGATATAACGACGGTCGTAATAGTTCTGTCATTCCCGCATCAAGTATCGCAAAGTTTTTCTTTAGACCGTTTTTGATATACAAAACACGACTGATTAAAGAACCGCATTGCCCCACTACAGAACGACCGAGTTCAAAATGGATTTGTTGCTGGGGTTTTCGGTCCAAAAACTGGTCGAATACAGCAAAAAAAGACGCAAAATCTGGAATGCTTTCCACATCAGGTTCATCATAATCAATTCCCAATCCCCCTCCAACATTCAGTACTTGTACTTTATATCCTCGGTCCATAAACCAACTATTCCACTCATTAACCTTAATACACAGGCTTTTAAAAACATTAAGATCCGTTATTTGTGAGCCAATATGAAAATGCAGCCCCACCAATTGCAATTGCGGCTGTTTTTCCAAGATCTCTAAACACATCGGTAATTCGTGTGTAAGGATGCCGAATTTATTCTCGTCGAGCCCCGTAGTGATATAATGATGCGTATGCGCATCTACATTAGGGTTTATACGTAGGGCAATACGGGCGGTGGTGAGGTTTTCTTGGCACAATTGCGCAATCACTTCTAATTCTTGTACGGATTCTACATTAAAACAAAATATTTGATGTTTGAGCGCTGTTAGGATTTCCTTATCTGTCTTGCCAACTCCTGCAAAAACAATTTGATCCGTTTTAAATCCGTGTTCCACCGCGAGTTCTATTTCATTACCACTAACACAATCTGCACCCAAACCCGCTTGCTGAATTAAATGCAAAACCCTAGTGTTGTTGTTTGCCTTCAATGCATAATGAACGTGAAAGTCGTATACTTTTGATGCATGTACTATTTGATTCAAGGTCTTTTTCAACAAACCCAAATCATAAAAATACAAGGGTGTTTCGGCACGCTCTAAGTCCGAAATTATTGATGGTGTCCACATAATTATAGGTCCTTAAAATTAAAACAATCTGTTTTGAAGCGATCGCAATACTTCCGTTTTATTATTCGTATCCACGAGTAAAGAGATATTGTGGTTACTTCCTCCATAAGATATCATTCGCACGGGAATGTGTTTTATCGCTTCGACTACACGAGTTATATGTCCATGCGTCTCCGGTCCAAAATCGCCTACGATACAAACAATGGTTTGGTTATCGTCTACCTCAACATCACCAAAAACAGTCAATTCTGCGATAATTTCTTCTAAAAAATTTCGATTATCTATAGTAATCGAAACGGCAACCTCAGAAGTCGTAATCATATCAATGGGTGTTTTATATCGTTCAAAAACCTCAAACACCCTTCTAAGAAAACCATAAGCTAAAAGCATTCTGCTCGAGTGTATTCGAATTGCCGTTATTCCATCTTTAGCTGCAACAGCAATAATTTTTCCTTTATTTTTGTTTTCGTCACTTATTAAGGTCCCTATTGCATCAGGCAATAAGGTATCTAAAAGTCTTACAGGAACCTTATATCTCTGCGCGGGAAAAACACTCTGTGGATGCAAAATTTTGGCCCCAAAATAGGCCAATTCTGCAGCTTCATCAAAACTCAAGTTTTCGATCGGTGTTGTATTGCTTACAAATCTTGGGTCGTTATTATGAAAACCATCTATGTCTGTCCAGATTTGAACCTCTTCCGCACGAAGCACTCCACCGATTAACGATGCGGTGTAGTCTGAACCTCCTCGACGTAAATTATCAATCTCTCCAAAGGAATTTCTACAAATAAAACCTTGAGTAATAAATATGTTAGCAAAGGGATGATTGTCTAGGAGATTGACCAAATCGTGTTGAATACGATCCATCCTGGGCTCATGTTCTATATCTACTCTCATAAAGCTCAAGGCAGGTAAAAGAACAGAATAAACACCCTTTTCCTTTAAATGAAAATGAAATAAAGCCGTAGAAATCAACTCTCCTTGTGCTAAAATTATTCGTTCTTCTACCGCGGTAAACAAGTCGTTTGCAAATCCTTTTAGCAAATCGAAATGATGTGCTACCAGTTCCTGACCGTTAGTTAGTCCTTCTTTTGTGTCAAATAATTCCACAACAAACCCCAGATAAAAATCGTGCAATTCCGATAATTGCTTTAGAGCTGCGTCTTTTTCTCCTTTGCTAAAAGCTTCACTAATAGCCACTAGGGCATTAGTCGTTCCTGCCACCGCAGAAAGTACAATAATATGCTTGTCCGCCGTTTGCGATTCAATCAGTTTCAACAAATTTTTCATTCGTTCTGGATTTCCCACCGAGGTACCTCCGAATTTTAATACTTTCATAACCCTATCAATCATTTTAAAATAAAAAAAGGCTTGTCGCGATGACAAGCCTTTTATATATGTGTTGGATTCAACAAATAGAAAAGCTGCTCACGACATACGACGTAAGTATTGCTTCTTTCCCTTTTTTATAATCCAATTGATCATTTCCATTGTTTTTCTTACTAGCAAATATATTTAAAAATCCGACTTATTCAGCACACAAAATAAAAAAATATTAAAAAGCAATCCAATATCAATCTTACAGCCCTATTAATTCTATAAAATTTTATGGAGAATGCTCTAGTATTAGAAAATTTAAATTTAACAACTCTTTTGGAGACTTTTTAAAATCACTTTACAGCTATTAAAATTTATTTTTTAAAAAAAACCTTACCACAATACAACCACACCTTTTCATATAAAGAAAAATATATTAAGACGCACAAATGCAACTAACCCTATTTCAACCATTTAAGCTATAAAAATATTTAATAAATAAAAGTGTTTGTGCTATAGTAATTTATAACATACATTTGTTCTTATTTAGACTTAATAATTATAAGAACTATTGAGTCCAATTAAAGCACACTTTAAGAAAACCATTTTAAATTTTAATTATGAAAAAATTACTGTTTTTACTTCTTCTATTATCTCCACTCCATCAGGTATATTCCCATTATTTATGGATAGAGACACCGACACAAGCACTACTAAATAAACAGCAAACCGTAAAAATAAAATATGGGGAATTTGCCTACAATGAAGTCGAAGAGACCTCCACAGCGGTTTTTTTAAAGGTTAAGGATTTTGAATTGTGGTTAATTGACCCGGATGGAGAGAAAAAAGAGCTCAAAACGGTTGCCAAGAATGACCATTATGAAGCCGTATTTACACCTAAAAAAGCGGGCAGCTACACCCTATATTTAGACAACAAAAAAATGGAAGTTGTCGATAGTTCCCAATACAATTTTGGCATTTACAAGCCACAATACCATGCCACAGCAAAAATAAATGTTGGTAAAAACTACAACACAAATCACATCACCAATCTCGACGGTTTAGAAATTTTAGAGACCGCTACTACAAACCGCCAAATAACACTTCAAGTACGCTTTAAAAACCTACCGTTAGTGAAGAGTAAAGTTATGCTGTTTTTTAAGGACGGTTGGAGTAAAGAAGTAGAAACCGACGAAAACGGAGCAATCACATTTACGCTACCTTGGCAAACATCTTATGCCGTAGAAGTGATTCATATCGACAAAACACCCGGTACTTTTAATCAAATACCCTACGAATTTATCTGGAACTGCGCCACTTATTTTATTAATCCCCAAACAGACGCTAGAACCTAAGCTGGCTTTCTTACCTCCCCCATTATCATGTACACCATCGCTACGCTATGCTGCTTTTTCGGCTTTTACAGTTTATATAATACATCCCAAAAAGCCACTCTCAGCCGCAATTATCCGATACAAGTTTGGTTGCAACAAAACATCCAACTCACTCGACTTATCGGGATACTTCTAATCATTTTAAGTCTATATGCTTTGATACGGTTAGATGGTATCGAGGCAGGAACTTATAGTTTTTTCGTTTTATTGATGGCCATCGCAAGCAGCGTGGTCCTTTTTAGTCCACTTAGAATTCTAAGATGGACGCACCTACTTGTTATTGTAATCTTCTTACTTATATCAGAATTTTTAATTTTTTAGCCGATGCCTGCAAACACCAAATACCTATCCACCCCACTTCAAAAATTTCTAAAGCTAACAGCAGGCCTTTTTGGTGGTTATTTAGTGACCACCTCCCTACACCTATTTCTCGGCTTATGGCTACCACGACAAAGCTTTCTTATAACCATGGCATTTAGCAGTTTTATTCTTTGGGCAACCCTTTTTGTAGTCGCTTTTTTAGCAAAAAACGGATGGAAAATCTGGGGTATTTACCTCGTCATCAGCCTCCTGTTTTTTATTCCCTTTGCTTACCAAATATTATTTTAATCATTACTAAACATCCATGAACAATAGAAATTATAATATTTTCTTCCATACCCACACCATTAGCGGCATCTTTATCAGTGCCTTGTTGTATGTGATTTTTTTTGCAGGTTCTTTTTCTTTTTTTAAAAGCGAAATAAACAATTGGGAAGCAAATACCTTAGAGGTAAAAAACTCGGTTACCGACATCCGATTTCAATCTATACTCGATTCTTTGAATCAGGAGCAAAACTTGTATTCCCGTGATATCACTTTTTATCTGCCGGAGAAAAACAATAAAATAGGAATTCAATTCGGAGCTAAAAAGGATAGTGTCGGTGCACCGCTGACGGAAAAAAACAAAAAAGGAAAAGGCAAACGAGGTCGAGACAGCACCTTTTTTATATTGGATAACCAAACCAATCAAACATCGAACTATGTAGACTCTTATTCCTTAGGCGAGTTTCTATATCGTTTACATTTCTTTGCTCAGATTCCCTATCCTTACGGTTATCACTTAGCTGGTTTTGTTGCTTTTATCTTTTTATTTGCCCTGATTACAGGTGTCTTATTACATTGGAATAAGATTGTCTCGAACTTTTACATTTTTCGCCCCTGGTCCAAATTAAAGACCTTGTGGACAGATGCGCATACGGCTTTGGGAATTATTGGACTTCCCTATCAATTTATTTTTGCGGTTACTGGCGCCTATTACATGATAAATATCGTATTCACAGCGCCGGTTACGGAATTTCTTTATAATGGAGACCGCGATGCTCTTTATGCCGATATGGGCTATGCCGATTCAAAAACGCCACCATTTAAAAACATACCGCTCCACAAACCATTTGATTTAGCGCCTTTTATAAATAAGACACAACAGAGCTGGAAGAACTCCAAAATTACGCGCGTAGCGCTTCAAAATTACGGTGATGAAAGCATGACGGTTAGCATGGAAGGACAGGTGCACAATTCGACCAAATTAACTGGAAATGGCAAAATTGTTTTTGATGTCAAAACCGCTCAAATACTCGAAGAAAAAAAACCGATGGATACGGCCTCCTATAGCGATATCGTCAAGAGTTTACTCTACAAATTGCACTTTGGGAATTATGGAGGATATGCCCTGAAAATACTTTACTTTTTGGTGGGTATTGCTAGCTGTTTCGTTATTATTTCTGGTGTTATAATCTGGTTGATTGCTAGAGACCGCAAAAATATCCCGCTTAAAAAACGCCTTTTCAACGAATGGTTGGTTCATATTTATTTAGCGGTATGTTTAAGTATGTATCCCATGACAGCATTGATTTTTATAGCTGTAAAAGTTATGCATCCGGCAGGTCAAAATTTTATTTATCAATTTTACTTTTGGGGTTGGCTGCTGTTCTCGTTGTATTTTATCGTTCGAAAAAACAATTTTATTACCACTAGAGACACCTTATTGCTCGGTAGTCTCTTCGGATTTTGTATTCCAATAACCAACGGTATTGTTACTTCAAACTGGTTGTGGATCAGTTTTGCAAAAGGATACGACGACTTGTTATTTGTCGATTTATTCTGGTTAATGCTCTCTACTATAACATTTATAAGTTGGCTATTAATGATGCAAAAACACAGAAAAAAAATTAAGTAAACATAAAAAGCGGAACTCCTTGAAGTTCCGCTTTTATATAACTTGATTGTATCTTGTTTGTACAATTTGTCTTCTTTTTTGTTGACAAGACCTACTTTTTATAGAAATCGGGTTCTAAGTAAGCCGGGTTAGGATATTTGTAGAACCCTTGTCCTTCTGCAACACCTAATTTCCCAGTATCTATAAAATTTTCTTTAATGTAGGCAACCACTTTTTCGTCCCAAGGTTTTTTAGATTCTTCTGCTTTCAACTTATGAATATTGTAAACGGTATTCAATCCAACAGTGTCAAATATCGCTCCAGGTCCTACCGCAGCTCCGGTACCAATTACCCATGCTTTATCGATACTTTCTATATCGGCAACTTCCTTAACCAATAAATCCATTGCTGCACCTAATAAAGGTACTAATAAGGAGTTTAAAAGATATCCTGATTGTTCTTTATGCAGTTCTAAAGGAATCATACCAATGCTTTTTGCAAAACTTACAATTTCTTTAAAAACTGCGGCATCAGTTCCATCATGACCCATGATTTCAGCCGTATTGTTTTTCCAAATTTCATTGGCAAAATGCAATGCTAAGAACTTTTTTGGACGTCCAGTAGCAGCCGCAAAAGTACTTGGTAACAAGGTAGAAGTATTGGTCGCAAAAATAGTTTTTGCCGGTGCAACTGCTTTCAATTGTTTGTAAAAATCCATTTTAATTTCGGGATTTTCTGGCACCGATTCAATAACCAAATCAACGTCGTCCACCGCATTTTCTAAATCGGTAAAGAAAGTAATGCGATTATATGCTGCATCTACTTCTTGCTGGGTTGCATTCAAATCTTGCTTATAATGATCCTTTAGTTTAGTCAATCGTTCTTTTGCAAAGGCAATGGACTTTTGATTGATATCATAAATATGAACATCAAAACCGTGGAAAGCAATCTGAAAAGCAATTTGTGACCCCAATACACCGCTACCTGCGGTCAATATCTTTTTAAAAACCATAGATTGTAAAATATTAATTATAAATTCAGAAACAAGGCTACAGCTTAGCATATAGCCATTTCTTCAATATATGGAAATTAAAATCCTAAAACAAACAATTAACTGTTATTTAGGTATTTACAAAAAATATAACATGTTTTTTAACAAAAAAAGTCCCGCAAAATGCGAGACTTTAATACCAGATTTTTCCTTTTATTTTTTTAAAACATAATGTGCTGCTAAAGGTCCTTCCACTTTTTTTCCCTCTAAATCCAATTGGGTAAGTGTGTTTTCACCTGCAAAAAATTGGGTATTCGGTTGTCCGTCTTCAGCGGCATTTTTTAAAGTTATGGTATTTACCTTAATCTCCCATACACCATCTTCAACAAATTCCTTGTCCCCTTTTCTATCGGTCAGATATACCGTTGTAACCTTATAACTGTTGTCTGCATTTAGCTCCACAGTCGTTTGTATACCTTCACAATCTGCACAGGGTAAAGTACCTTTGTAAATTCCAACGATATCTAGTGCGTTTTCTGCATTATGCATATCGACCACTTCCGTGTTTTTAGGTGTCAGCGAATCGACCTCGCCAACATTTCCATCCTTCTTTGATGATGTACAAGAAACCAACAAAAAGGTCAAAACAGCCGATACAATAAATAACTTTTTCATATATTTTATTTTTAAATTAAGACTACCTACTGCCGATATATCCTTTTTAATATATCTCGGCAACAAACTCCTTTCTCACGAGCCATTTGGCAGCAAGTGTTTTTTTATAAATATCAAAAACAATGCCTAATAAAATTAGGTCCTATTTCTAAAAAAGGCCCCTACTAACTTAAGTGATTTCCGCTCTTTCCGCTCTTCTATCTTTCTCCGAACTGGTTTCAGATTTCCCATATTTCCAATACGAATACGCATGCAATTCCTCTGAGTTCCATTGGTGTTCTTTTCTTAAAAGCGTTCGAATATCCTTAACCGAAGTAAACTCTGCCGCAACATAGGCAAATTTAGAGGGTTCGCTTAAATCGCTGACAATGTGTTTGACTTCAGAAGCCAATGTACTGTCTTGACCAGGAGTCGGGTTAATAATCCATTTTATTTCGACTTGAGATTCGGTTTCAATCTGCTGTATGTCTTCCGCTGTCTCCACTTCTATAATGGCTATACCGCGAGCTGTTTTAGGTAAATCTTCCAAAATAGCAGCCAGTACTGGAATTGCCGTAGCATCACCCACGAGTAAATACCAGTCTGCTTTTTCATATAAGGTATGCGGTTCTTTTCTCATGACTACACCTAATTCTGCCCCTATAGGTGCGTGAATTGCCCAAGCAGAAGCGGGTCCCTCATCACCATGTGCCACAAAATCTATGTAGATTTCGTTTTTTTCTATATTAATTCCCCTATGTGTATAGGTTCTACGGTGTGGAGCTAATGCTGCAGCTACGGGTTTCCAATCCAACTTTTCAGCATCAAACTCCGGTAAATAAACCTTATCAACCCCTTCTGGAGCAATAAAAATTTTATTATTAACTCCTATAGTCGCCTGTTTATAGTCACTAACAAATTCATTTTCTAAAGTGATTCGAATATAATTTGGAGTGATATAGGTTCTATTTTTTAAGTAAAAAACTCTTGCTATTAAGTCTGTTTTTACGGCCATATAAATTGTTGTTTCTAGAAAATTCCAGCTAGAAAATTTCTAATTATTTAAAATCAAATATAATTATTTAGAACGATTAAAAATAGTAATTAACAAATATTTTAGTCTAGCTCCTCACGAAACCTTACTGATGCCCTACAGCAAATACCTCAAATAACCCCCAATAACTTTGCATACATAACAGCACAGTATGGTTTAAATGACTTAAAAAACAAGAGGCCATCCTAAAGGCATCCTACTATTTTTAGCAGAAAAACCTTCCAAGCTGCTAGATTAATTCCTATTTTTGCAAAAACAAATCGACGATGTTAATTATAGGAATAGCAGGAGGTACTGGAAGTGGAAAAACCACCGTAGTGCATCAGATAATGAATGAGTTACCCGGAGCAGAAGTAGGAATAATTTCTCAAGACTCTTATTATAAAGCCACGGATAATTTAAATTTTGATGAGCGCGCATTAATTAATTTTGACCATCCTCGATCTATTGATTTCAGTCTATTGACAGAACATCTCAAAGAACTCAAAGCGGGAAACAGCATTAATCAACCGGTCTATTCCTTTGTGAAGCACAACAGAACAGATGATTACGTACTTACTCATCCGAGAAAGGTGATGATTGTTGAAGGAATCCTTATATTAGCCAATCAGGAATTGAGGGACATCTTTGATATTAAGATATTTGTGCATACCGACTCTGACGAGCGACTGATACGTCGTTTAAAAAGGGACATTGCGGATAGAGGTCGTGACATGGAAGAGGTTTTAAATCGCTATCAGACCACCTTAAAGCCGATGCATGAACAGTTTATTGAACCGTCTAAGGCATTTGCCGATATCATTATTCCTTATGACACGTATAACACCGTTGCCATTGATATGGTTAGAACAGTAATCAACCAAAAAATAGCCTACTAACTATGGAGGAAGAAATCGAAAAAAAAAAGAGGAAATTTCAATTTCCCAAATTGCTGAGAAATCGCTTTCTTCTGGTAGGTCTTTTTTTTATCATTTGGATGCTTTTCATCGATAACTACTCTTTTTTAGAACACCGAGTTCTCAATAAGATTACCGATGATCTTGAAAACAACAAAGCGTATTTTCAAGATGAGATTATCCGTGACCAACGAGCCATAAAGCTATTAAAAAACGGGGAGGCCACGGAAAAATATGCTCGAGAAAAATATTATATGAAGCGCGACAATGAAGATATTTACATCATAGAGTTTGACAGCTTAAACACCGCCATAACTCCATAAACTTACCCGTATGACGAAAAAATTATTTGAAGATTTTGAAAAAGTTTCTTCTAAAGAGTGGAAAAATCTGATTCAATACGAACTTAAGGGAGCCGATTACAACGACACTTTAGTTTGGGAAAGCTTGGAAGGAATAAAAGTACGTCCCTTTTACCATTTTGACGATTCACAAATACCGCAACCGATACCTACTGCGATATCGACTTTTACTATACTTCAAGACATCTTTGTCTTTGACGTTGATAAATCGATATCAAGAGCGTTAAAAACTTTAGAACGCGGAGCGGAAGTCTTGCGTTTTACTATCAAAGATAAAAACATCGATCTCGAATTATTACTGGGCTCTTTACCTTTAGAAACTGTAGAAATCTTTTTGTCTTTACGATTCTTAGACCTCGAATACATTCAAAAAATAAATACGATTGCTAAAGCCCGTCAGGCAACAATCTGGATTCAAGTTGACCCTATTGCTCAGTTGGCAAAAGACGGCAATTGGTATTCTAATCTGGACAGTGATTTTTCTATTTTAAATAAACTACACACCAATGATTTAAAAGTCAACCTACTCAGTGTTGATAGTTCTTTATATCAAAATGCAGGTGCCAATATGGTACAGCAAATAGCGTACACCTTAGCACATGCGAATGAATATTGGAATCGCGTAAAAAACGACCAAAGTTCCTTATTGATTGAAGTTGCGGTAGGCACCAACTATTTCTTTGAGATTGCCAAATTACGCGCCTTACGTTGGTTACTTCAGCTAGTCGGAAAGGAATATCACACCGATTTTAAATTTAAAATTTTGGCTTCCCCTACCAAGCGCAATAAAACCATATACGATTACAACGTCAATATGTTGCGTACCACTACAGAATGCATGAGTGCCATCTTAGGCGGCGCCGATGTGGTGACCAACTTACCTTATGATGCCTTATATCATAAAGATAACGAATTCGGTGATCGAATAGCAAGAAATCAGTTGTTGATTTTAAAGCAGGAGAGTTACTTTGACATCGTAGATAATCCGGCTGAAGGTTCGTACTATATAGAAAACATCACCCAACAATTAGCAGAAAAAGCCTTAGAATTATTTAAGGATATTGAAGCTAATGGCGGGTTTATTACGCAGCTTATTGAAGGTACAGTACAACGTAAAATCAATGAAAGTGCTCAAAAGGAACAAGAGCTTTTTGACAGCGGTAAGGAAACCCTTTTAGGAACCAATAAATATCCCAATCCTCAAGATAAGATGGCTCATGATTTAGAGCTATTTCCGTTTGTTAAATCCAATCCACGTAAAACCCTAATTGTACCTATTATTGAAAGGCGATTAGCTGAAAAACTGGAACAACAACGATTGGAAGCTGAAAAAAACAACGCGCAATAAGGACTAACTATGAGAAAGAACTTACAACATTTAAAACTGGATGTTTTACCAGCAGGAAAATCGGTTTCGTCCGCATTTACAACAGCTGAAGGCATTGATGTTAAGGAAAAATATACGTCGCAAGACATCGAAAATCTCGAACACATAGGTTTTGCTGCTGGATTTGCGCCCAATTTAAGAGGCCCTTACGCGACCATGTATGTTCGCAGACCGTGGACGGTACGTCAATATGCAGGATTTTCTACGGCAGAAGAGAGTAATGCTTTTTACAGACGAAATTTAGCTGCTGGACAAAAAGGACTATCGGTCGCTTTTGATTTGGCCACACACCGCGGCTATGACTCTGATCATGAGAGGGTAGTCGGTGATGTAGGAAAAGCAGGAGTAGCTATTGACAGTGTTGAAGACATGAAAATATTATTCGATCAGATTCCATTAAATGAGATGTCTGTTTCGATGACCATGAATGGTGCTGTTTTACCCATTATGGCTTTTTATATTGTTGCGGCAATTGAACAAGGTGTAGACCCTAAGTTGTTATCAGGTACTATTCAAAACGATATTTTAAAGGAATTTATGGTTCGGAATACATATATATATCCGCCTACCCCTTCCATGAAGATTATTGCGGATATTTTTGAATATACCAGTAGGAAAATGCCTAAATTCAATTCGATTTCGATTTCGGGTTATCACATGCAAGAAGCAGGTGCTACCGCAGACATTGAATTGGCCTATACTTTAGCAGATGGTTTGGACTACATCCGAACGGGATTGGCCGCAGGCATGAAAATTGATGAATTTGCACCGCGCCTTTCTTTCTTTTGGGCTATTGGTATGAATCACTTTATGGAAATTGCCAAGATGCGCGCTGGTAGAATGTTGTGGGCAAAATTATTGACACAATTTAATCCAACCAGCGATAAGTCCCTGGCTTTGAGAACACATTGTCAGACCTCCGGATGGAGCTTGACAGAACAAGACCCTTTTAACAATGTAGCCCGTACCTGTATTGAAGCTTCTGCAGCTGCCTTTGGAGGAACCCAATCCTTACATACTAATGCTTTGGATGAGGCCATTGCGTTACCTACAGATTTTTCTGCACGTATCGCGAGAAACACTCAAATTTTCCTACAAGAAGAAACCAAAATAACTAAAACAGTTGACCCTTGGGCAGGTAGTTTTTACGTGGAACATCTAACTCATGAAATTGCTCATAAAGCCTGGGCTTTAATTGAGGAGGTTGAGGAGTTAGGCGGTATGACTAAAGCTATCGAAGCGGGAATACCTAAATTGAGAATCGAAGAAGCTGCGGCTCGAAAGCAAGCGCGTATCGACAGTGGACAAGATACCATAGTAGGTGTAAACAAATACCGATTAGAAAAAGAAGACCCTCTTCACATTTTAGAAGTTGATAACGAAACGGTTCGCAAACAACAATTAGAGCGTTTGGCTCATATTAAAGCAACCCGAAATAACGATAAAGTCAAAGAGTGCTTAGCTAATTTGACCGCTAGCGCTCAATCGGGACAAGGCAATTTATTGGAATTGGCCGTAGAAGCAGCAACACATCGAGCAACTTTGGGAGAAATAAGCGATGCACTTGAAGAAATTTTTGGTAGATTTAAGGCACAAATTAAATCCTTCAGCGGTGTGTATAGTAAAGAGATAAAAGATGATGCGAGTTTTGCACAAGCGAAACTATTAGCCGATAAGTTTGCTAAAATTGAAGGCCGTCGCCCGCGTATCATGATTGCCAAAATGGGTCAGGATGGACACGATCGCGGTGCAAAAGTAGTAGCAACGGGATATGCTGATGTGGGCTTTGACGTGGATATAGGCCCTTTATTTCAAACACCTGCTGAGGCTGCAAAACAAGCTGTTGAGAATGACGTCCATATTTTAGGGGTTTCATCTTTAGCAGCGGGGCATAAAACCCTCGTTCCTCAGGTAATTCAAGAATTAAAAAATTACGGCAGAGACGACATTATGGTTATCGTAGGCGGCGTTATTCCCGCCCAAGATTATCAGTTTCTGTTTGATACGGGTGCTGTCGCCGTTTTTGGTCCAGGAACTAAAATAAGTGAAGCCGCTATAACGATTTTAGAAATATTAATCGGTGATGCCGAGTAAATTATAAAAACACCGATTCGCGTCGGTGTTTTTTTTTAAACCCTTACAACTTCTGTATATATAGAGAGCTGCGTTAACTAAAATCGCAATTTTACTTCTTTAGCCTACCGATCATAACCGTCCTGTAGTGGAAATAAACTATCTTTGCAAGATTCAATGATGCTTTTAGTAAAAAGCCTACAATTAAATATATGACATTCGAAGAATTATCTCTAAATAAAAGTTTACAACGCGCCTTAATTGACCAAGGATATACCACACCTACTCCTATACAGGAAAAAGCCATTCCTATTATTTTAAAAGGCGAAGATTTGGTTGGTTGCGCGCAAACGGGAACGGGAAAAACAGCCGCTTTTGCTATTCCTATTCTAAATCACTTGCATCACCTGGTTGGTTCTAGCAAAAAAGCAAAAAAAGTACGTGCCTTAATCGTTACTCCCACTCGTGAATTGGCTATTCAAATCGGCGAGAACTTTGACGCATACGGAAAATACACCAACTTAACTCAACTAACGATTTTCGGAGGGGTTTCACAAGTAACCCAAGTGGATCAACTCAAAAAGGGAGTAGATATCTTAATCGCAACTCCAGGTCGTCTATTGGATTTAAACAAACAAGGGTATATCGATTTAGACGATTTGCATTTCTTGGTTTTGGATGAGGCGGATCAAATGTTGGATATGGGTTTTATTAACGATGTTAAAAAAATCGTCAAATTAACTCCAGACAACAGACAAACGTTATTGTTCTCTGCAACCATGCCAATGGCTATCAGAGAATTGGCAGATACTTTATTAAAATCACCTAAATACGTTACGGTTTCACCGGTTTCTTCTACGGCAGAAACGGTAAAGCAAAAAATATATTTTGTAAGTAAACTCAACAAGCGTAAACTGCTCTATCACTTAATTAGTGAAGAAAATCTATCGGGGGTTTTGGTTTTTAGCAGAACCAAGCACGGTGCAGATAATGTAGTTAAAGCCTTGAAAAAGTACGGCGTAAAAGCCGAGGCCATTCATGGAGACAAATCGCAATCGGCCAGACAAAGAGTGCTGGAAAGCTTTAAGGCAAAAGAAACTACGGTACTCGTAGCTACGGATATTGCAGCACGTGGTATTGATATTGATCAATTGCCTTACGTGATTAATTTCGACTTACCCAATGTTCCGGAAACCTACGTACACCGCATTGGCCGTACTGGTAGAGCTGGACATGAGGGAATTGCTATCTCATTCTGTAGTGCCGATGAAAAACCATATTGGAAAGATATTTTAAAGCTGACTAACGTTCACGTAAAAACAGTTGACAATCATCCTTTTCCCTATACCGACGAAGAACTTAAGGAAGAAGCCCATTCTTCTGCAAATGCGAAGAAAAAACCTGCAAATCGCAGCGGAAGCAGACCTAATACATCAGCAACCGAACCGAAAGCAGAAAAAAAACCCGCAGCTAAAAGCAGTCCGAAATCGAGAAAATCGGCCAGTTCAAAAGAAAATAAAAAACGTTGGTATTAACCAACGTTTTTTTTATGCCTTAACTCAATGAAGAATAGAGATACTAAGTACCGTTTTCATTTCTCCCTTACCTTCAACTTTTATATTTTTATTGCGTAACCATTTCCGTATTATTTCCATCTATTACACGCAGCCAACCATATATTCTAGAATTATCAATTTGCCACTTTCCCTCGAATTGCCTTAGTGCATATCTTTCTCTTGTAGCCGCATTAGGCCCTGGATTCTGTTGAATAATCTCTATCGAATCTGTGTAAACTGCTGCAACTATGGCGACATGCCCAAACCTATTCCAAATAGTAGGACTGTAAACCAGTAAATCATCCGTTTCTGGCGGTAGCACACTCGGATTCTTAAATTGAAGGAGGGCTCTCTTTTTGTTGACCTCACCATCGGCAAGTTGCTGATTGAAAAAATCTTTCGCATTTCCATAACTGTCTGGCATTCTATGTTGAAAACGCTCAAAATAATAGCGTTTCACAAATTCTACACATTGGTATTCCAAACCTAGATTATAATTATCAACCGTGAGATTTCGCTTTCCTACATGGTTTACACCGCCATTATAATATACCCGTACTCCTTTTAAACTATCTATAGCTTGTCCGATAACTTTATCGGGATTGTAAAAATAGGTGCTGCGGATTTGAAGTCCTACTACAACAAGTACCCCTACCAAAATCAAGCATACTACAATTTTCTTTAATGACATTTTAATTGATTTTAAACACCAATATTAAACTATTACCTTTATTCAAATTTTATCGAGTTAAATATAGTCTATTACTTTGCTCCAAGGTCCCTCAACAAATCAAGCTAAAAGCACCCCAAACTAAAACACCCACTTTTATTTTTATAGGAATCCCCAAAGTTGGGTAATCGCAAAACAAACAAGAATCCCGTATATGATTGGAAGCACTGTAGCCACCAAAGTCCATTTCGTACTTTTGGTTTCTTTATAAATCGTATAAATCGTAGTACTACAAGGATTGTGCAACAAACTAAACAGCATTAAATTGACCCCCGTTAAAGTAGTCCATCCCGCCTGATGTAAGATAGTGCCAATTTCCGCATCAGAAACCTCAAACATCACTCCAGCACCGGAACCCAAATTGGGATCACCGAGCGTCATTGCGGTCAACATCAATATGGTAGGAATTACAATTTCATTGGCAGGAATGGCCAATACATAAGCCAAAAGAATCACGCCATTTAATCCAATAATCATTGCTATAGGATCTAATGCATGAATCGTTACAACCGCTAAACTTTCTCCTCCTCCCAGGTGAATGTTGCTTATAAGCCAAATAATAGCTCCAGCAGGAGCCGCAAAAACAACAGCTCTCCACAAAACGATGAGTGTTCTATCGATTAACGAAGTATAAACCGTTTGCCAAAACTTTGGAGGGCGGTATGGCGGTAGTTCTAAAGTAAAAAAGGAAGATGTTCCCTTGAGCATGGTTTTCGACAACAGCCAAGAAGTAAAAAAGGTAAACCCTATACCCAAAACCACGATACCAACTACGGCTAAAGTAGAAATGGTATGCGACAAATAAGGTGGGGCTAAAGCACCTATAAAAATGGTTCCAATAAGTATTTGCGTGGGCCAACGTCCGTTACACAAGGAAAAATTATTGGTGATAATCGCTATTAATTTTTCACGAGGACTGTTGATGATTCTCGTGGCTACTACTCCAGCAGCATTACAGCCGAATCCCATACTCATGGTTAAGGCTTGCTTTCCGTGTGCACCAGCTTTTTTAAATATTCTGTCTAAATTAAAGGCAACTCGCGGTAAATACCCAAAGTCTTCTAATAAGGTAAACAAGGGAAAGAAAATAGCCATAGGCGGCAACATGACCGCAACCACCCAAGCCGTAGCCAAATAAACACCATCAATTAGGAAACCGCTTAACCACCAAGGAAATTGCGCATAGGCAGCACCACTTTTTAAAAGGGGATAAACTTGATCTAACAATAAATTAGACAGCATACTAGACGGGTAGTTTGACCCCACAATGGTCAGCCATAAAATAAGTCCTAACAACAATAACATAATGGGAAAACCCCATATCTTGCTGGTTACAACATTGTCAATAGCACGATCTATCCGAAATGAGCGTGGGTTTCCTGCTGTAGTCACCGTGCTCTTAACCACTTTAGCTACCTGAGAAAAAAGAGCTTCTGCTAAATTATCAGCATATTCCATTCCGAGCTCCTCGTTGTATGCTTGAGCTAAAGCAAAGGTTTCTAAAATAGAATCGGTATCAATAACTTCCGAAAAAGCACCACTTACTAATGCTCTTTTAATACTTTCATCGTTTTGAATCAAACGCATAGCCAACCACGAAACACTTGGAAGATCGGGATCCAATGCTAACAGTTTTTTCGACACAGCCTCAACAGCTCTTTGAGAAGCTACTGGAATTCCATTAATAGGATTACTTTTAGGTGAAATTTTCCCTGTAGCGATTTGATCAATTGCCAACAATAGTTCTTGGATACCTTCTTTATTTCTGGCAGAAGTAGGAATAACAGGTACCCCTAAATCGCGCGACAATGCCCGAACATCAACATCTACACCATGACGCGTTGCCTCATCCATCAAGTTCAAACAAACGATGACCTTGGTCGTGATTTGTTGTATTTGAAGCACTAAACTCAAATGGCGATTCAATCGACCAGCATCTACTACCACAACTGTTACATCGGGCCTTCCAAACAGTATAAAATCCCGAGCAACCTCTTCATCTTCCGACGTGGATAACAAGGAATAAGTTCCCGGCAAATCAATCAATTTATATTGATGTTCCCGGTAAGAAAAACTTCCCTCTGCTCGGGTAACCGTTTTTCCTGGCCAGTTACCTGTATGTTGTTTTAAGCCCGTTAAAGCATTGAAAATAGTGCTTTTCCCCGTATTGGGATTTCCCGCTAGAGCTATAGTAAAATCGTGTTTTCCCGATAAATCACCCAATCGACGTAAATCAGAGGTCGTATTTAAGTCGCAACTATCACAAGCGGTTTTCATCATGATATCTTTTCTTCTAATTTCTCAATAATAATCATTTGCGCATCTTCCAACCGCAAAGAAATTAAGGTATTGTGAATATTGTAAGCTACCGGATCACGTAAAGGACTGATATTTTGAATTTCAATCGCTACTCCTTTGACAAATCCCAAATCCAGAAATCGCTGATGTACCTCTGGCAGACATGCTTTCGAAATGGCAACGATACTGGCTTTCTCACCTTTTTTGAGATCGGATAGATTCATTACAATATTTTTTCTATTATTTAGTCTAACAAAAGTACAAAATTAGATTAATCTAAAAAATGGATTTGTGTTTTAATTCACTTCCTTTTTTAAAATAATAGTAAAGATCAAAATGACACTCAATCAATTGCTCCAATAAAAACATTCGTCATATAGTCTTAAAGCTTAAACAACTATATAACTACGGAAAACGAAAAGCTAAAAAACCGCTGCAGATTAAAATCTACAGCGGTTCTGTTTTATAGCTCTTTTTATCAAATCTAAAATCGTTGAACTGTTTTAATTCCAGTTTTAATTCCAGTTTTATTCGACATTTATTTTAATCAACACCTTCAAACCACGTATTTATAAAACGAACAAAATCTCTTTGCTCTTGCTTTGGAAAATCGGCAAAGAAAGACACTTGGTAACCTCGATCTAATTGGTGTGTCGTAAATTCGTCAAGTATCAAGGGTCTGGAATGAATAATTCCCACCATTTTTTTCGCATCAAACAGCAAGACTATTCTAAAGCCTGGAGAAGGGTCCTCTATAGAATTCTCAAAATTGTAATAGGTTTGAAAGTTTTTATACTCAAAGGCATCCGAACTCAATTCGAAGTTTTTAATAAAAGTTTCCCAATGATTAAATGTTCTGTTGCTTTCCTTCAGCTCTTGAACCAGCCTGTTCTCTATTATCGTTTCTGGCTTGATTTTATCTTTAGCTATATATCCAAACAGCAGTGCAAAAGTATGAGTCCCTTGTCCGGTACTCACTTCATGTGTTTTTAAAACCCTGCCTATGGTATCCCCTGCACTAATCAAATAACGACCTTTTTCCATTGTTGTCAAATCAAACTCTTCCGGTTTTAAATCGGCATACACCATAATCTGAACCTGATGATTCTTTTCTGGGGTCGATTCAATTAAGGCATTATCATATAATTCAAATAGGGCACTTCCATCTGCTTCAGCCAAAACGGCAGCAGTCCCATTTATCCTTTCACTTATAATAGGTGATTCTTGTTGCAATGCTTTCGTTTGCGGTAGTGTTGTTTGACTAACTACGTCTTTAGGTTCTGATTTACAAGCTAAAGTAAGTACTAGTAGAGAATAGAGGTAATATTTCTTCATGATGATTCCAATAATGGGCTTCTAAGTTTCTTAGTGTGTTTTTCACGCGGCCAAATATAATTAAAAATCAGTATTTAATTGTAAACAATCCACATCACCCTAATCTATTCGACGTCTTGTGAAAAATTAGTCAATTCAAAAGACGTTAAGACTCGAGAAATAGGTTATACATTTTTAAAAGCGCTTTCAAACGGAATTCGATGCATCAAACTACGTCCTAAAGTTACTTCATCTGCATATTCCAACTCATCGCCAACTGCAATACCTCTGGCAATAGTCGAGGTCAATACCTGATATTCCTTCAGTTGTTTGTAAATGTAAAAATTGGTCGTATCCCCATCCATAGTTGAACTCAAGGCAAAAATAACTTCCCTAACTTTTCCCGATTTTACTTTTTCCAAAAGGGTAGTAATATTCAATTGGCTGGGTCCCACGCCATCTATAGGCGAAATTTTCCCTCCCAATACATGGTAAGTACCTTTATAAAGCTGGGTGTTCTCCAAAGCCATTACATCGCGAATATCTTCAACTACACAAATCGTTGAGGCATCCCGAGCTGGATTAGCGCAAATTTGACAAATTTCCACATCGGATATGGTATGACATTTTTTACAAAACTTGATATCGTTGCGCATTTGAAGCAATGCTTGAGTCAGGTGAGTCGTTTGATCTGGGGCTTGCTTTAATAAATGCAAAACCAAACGCAAAGCAGTACGCTTTCCAATACCTGGAAGTTGCGACACTTCTTCTACTGCTTTTTCTAATAATTTTGAAGGGAATTCCATCTGGCAAAGATAGTAATTTCTACTTCTTGATCTATTTGCTTTAACAGCGAACTTTGTAAGGCGAAATTACTTATTTTTGATTTTTAATAAACAAAAACCCATGACTCCAATTACCATTATTACCATTATTGTCATTTATTTCGGTTTCTTGATTTTCATTTCCCATTACATCAGTAACAAGGACAGTAGCAATGATGCTTTTTTTATGGCTAATAAAAACTCTAAATGGTATTTAGTTGCATTTGGAATGATTGGAACTGCGCTTTCTGGAGTCACCTTTATATCCGTTCCTGGTGAAGTAGGAGCTCCAAGCGGTGAACAGTTTAAATATTTTCAATTTGTTTTGGGCAATGCCTTGGGTTTTATTATTACCGCAGCTGTTTTACTTCCTTTGTATTATAGATATAACTTAATTTCGATATATACTTACATTGAAAAACGATTGGGACACTATAGTTACAAATCCGCGGCTAGTATCTTCCTTGTAAGCAGAACAATCGGATCGGCCTTTCGGCTTTATTTAGTTGTTATAGTATTACAGCGCTATGTTTTTGACTATTTCGGTTTTCCCTTTTTCGCCACCGTACTTATTGCCTTATTACTCATCTTTGCTTATACTTATAAAGGCGGACTAAAAACGATTATAGTGACCGACACCTTACAGACTTTCTTTCTCGTATCGTCAGTACTGCTCACCATCTATTTTATTTGCGATTCGTTAGATTTATCACTCTGGCAAGCTTTTGAAACGGTTAAGGAAAGCCAATATTCCAAAATATTTTTCTTTGAGGATTTTATAGGTAGTCGCTTCCACTTTGTCAAACAAATCATAGGCGGTATGTTTGTAACCATCGCAATGGTAGGCCTTGATCAAGATTTAATGCAGAAAAATCTGAGTTGTAAGAACATCAAAGAAGCGCAAAAAAACATGTACTCTTTTACGGCCATCTTCGTTATTATCAATTTATTCTTTTTAGGAGTAGGCGCCTTGTTATACATCTATGCCCAGCAGAACGGTGTTGCTATCCCTATAGATGCCGTATCAGGAAAACCTCGAACCGATTTGCTTTTTCCAGAAATAGCCTTTCATCATCTCAGCATTATTCCATCTATAGTATTCTTACTTGGACTAACTGCCGCAACCTTTGCTACAACAGATTCTGCCTTAACAGCATTAACTACATCATTCTGCATCGATTTTCTAAAAATGGATAAACCCGAACAAGCTAAAAACCCTAAAAATGTAACGTACCGTAAGTTGGTTCATTTTGGATTTTCTACCTTGATGTTTTTGGTAATCCTGTTATTCAATGCCATAAATGATGCCTCGGTGGTCAGTATGATTTTCAAAATAGCATCTTATACTTATGGTCCTTTACTTGGTTTGTTTACTTTTAGCATTTTACTAAAGAACAAAACCGTTCGAGATCAGTGGGTGCCACTAGTATGTATTATCTCTCCTTTGGCCACTTACTTCATTAGTACCTACTCGAGTTACCTACTCGGAAACTATGTATTCGACAGTGAATTAATTCTAGTAAATGGATTGATAACCTTTCTTTTACTGCTTCTTATCAGCAAAAAAACTAGTAGCGATCTCTACTCAGCATAATTAAAGTGCATGCCTCATCGTATTCAATATTGTTTTGTAATAGCAGCGAATAGAGAAAAGGATTTTCTGTACCTGGATTAAAAATGACACGTTTGGGATTTAAACACAATATATAATCATAGAAATCTTCTTGCGATTTTCTGTTAATGTACATATTGATGGTATCTATTCCAGTAAACCGGGGTTGGCTATTGTGAATACTGATTCCAAAGATTTCGCCTTGCTCCAAACCGATCGCTTCGACAGGGTTGTTACGGTCTAACAACATTGAAATTGCTTTAGAAGAATACCGCTGTGGATCCATAGATGCCCCTATAACCAATGATTTTTTCATGATTACCCTATTAGTTTGAAATCAAATTTACAAAAATTTCTATATTTTCTAATTATTTATTTATAAAATTATAAATAAAATAATGCAAACAATAAATTCGATACTATTTTATTTGTTTTTTACCAAAATAATGTTTTAAAATAAAGTACTCTAAACTCGTAGTTTTCCTATGATAAGTATCATTTTAGAGGCCGTTTTTAGCTGGTATTTTTACCCAATAAAACATATTACAACATGAAAAAAATTATTTTTACTTTATTAAGTCTTCTGCTTTTCTCCGGAAGCGTTATTGCACAAGAACAAAAAGAAGCTACCGATTACAAAAAATGGATGGTACGCGCACGTGGCGTAGGAGTAATCCCTAACGAAAGTGCTACAATTGGAACCATTGGCGGCGGAATAGACATCTCAAACAACTTTATTCCTGAATTAGACTTTACGTATTTCTTTACCAAAAACATTGCTGCTGAGCTAATTTTAGGAACAACAAGACATACCGTGAACACAACTTCTTCAAACCTTACTGCTGTAGGTCTTCCGAATGGCGTAGATGTTGATTTGGGTAGTGTATGGCTCTTACCTCCTACTTTGATGGCACAATATCACGTTTATGCTGGCGACGTTTTTAAACCTTATGTTGGAGCCGGGGTGAATTACACTATATTTCATAGTGAAAAAGCTGGTGATGTGGTTCATAATGTGAAATATAAAAACAAGTTTGGATACGCTTTCCAAATTGGATTTGACATTGATATCAACGATACCTTTTTTATAAACCTCGATGTTAAAAAGATATTACTTAAAACAGATGTAACTGTAGATGCTTCCAACTTAGCAGGAGGCCCATTAGATATTCCTGCTGACGTAACGATAGATCCTTTACTTCTAGGTTTTGGTATTGGAATGCGTTTCTAATTATTTTAAATAGATGTATTTTTTTTTTGAAGCCACCCACTACGGGTGGCTTTTTTATTTCAACCTGCAACAGCATTGCAAAGTTGTTCAATTTCTAACTTCGAATGCTGCATTTGAAGACACAATGCCTAATTTTGTTTAAACAAGAATAAGCTATTCGTTACTTACACCAGCGGTTCTATTAAAATTACAAGCAATATGGCAACACACATACATCATCAAGACAATCACAATCACGAAGATCACAATCACGAAGATCTAGACTTTGAGAATACGAACCACTCAAACCAAACGGTATGGAAAACCTACCTACCGGCCATCATCAGTTTTTTGTTTTTAACAACTGGAATTGCGATGGAACAATTAGAAGTGGCCATATTTCACAATCCGTTACGAATAGTTTGGTATATAGTCGCTTACCTATATGTGGGACTACCGGTGAATATTCAAGCTTTTAAACAGATTAAAAACGGCAATGTATTTTCAGAATTCTTTCTAATGTCCATCGCCACCTTTGGAGCTTTTGCCATTGGAGAATATTCTGAAGGTGTAGCCGTAATGTTATTCTATTCTGTAGGAGAACTGTTTCAACACGCTTCTGTAGACAAAGCCAAACGAAGCATCAAAGCATTATTGGATGTCCGCCCAGATGTGGTTACTGTTCTGCGCAACAACAACACTGCTGTAGTAAGTGCGCGGTCTGTGAAAATCGGCGAAATCATCCAAATAAAACCTGGAGAAAAAGTTGGTCTAGATGGCGTACTACTTTCTCCGACGGCAGCTTTTAATACCGCAGCTTTAACAGGTGAAAGCAAACCCGACACTAAAAGAGCTCAAGAACTTGTTTTAGCGGGAATGATTAACCTCAATACCGCATGTGAAATCCAGGTCACTTCGAAATTTGAAGACAGTAAGTTGTCCAAAATTTTAATCCTAATTCAAGATGCTACGGCTCGAAAATCAAAGACACAACAGTTTATTTCAAAATTCGCTAAAGTATATACACCAATTGTGGTTGGTTTAGCTATATTGATTGCCTTCGCTCCTGCTTTATGGACAAACCCTTACGTGTTTTCCGACTGGTTGTATCGCGCTCTTGTCTTCTTAGTTATTTCTTGTCCTTGTGCTTTAGTCATTTCAGTTCCACTAGGATATTTTGGTGGAATTGGACTTGCTTCCAAAAACGGCATTCTTTTTAAAGGGAGTAACTATCTCGATGTCATGACTCAAATCGATACGGTTGTCATGGATAAAACAGGTACGTTAACTAAAGGTGTTTTCGAAGTTCAAAAGATTGATGCGACACAAATTACACCAGAAGAATTATTAGCTTACGCCGCCGCTTTAGAACGCCATTCCACGCACCCAATAGCCACCGCTATTGTCGCTTACGTCCATAAAAACAATACGCTAGAAGCCACTGAAATTGAAGAAATACCTGGGCACGGATTAAGGGGAATCATCAATGGAAAAATCGTATTAGCGGGAAATAGCAAATTATTGGATAAATACCAAATCACTTATCCCAACGAACTACATACTATCGTAGAATCGATAGTCATTGTATCTATCGACCAAAGTTATGCTGGATACATTACCGTTGCAGATGAAATCAAAGAAGATGCCTTAGAAACCATACAAAAACTCCATAAAATGGGTCTCCAGACCATGATGCTGAGTGGTGATAAAGACAGTATAGTACAACAAGTAGCAAAACAACTAGGTATTGACAATGCCTATGGAAACCTGCTACCCGAAGATAAAGTAAGACATGTTGAAGAATTAAAAAAACAAGGTCATACCATCGCTTTTACGGGTGATGGAATCAATGACGCCCCCGTATTAGCTTTGGCAGACGCTGGCATAGCTATGGGCGGACTGGGTAGCGATGCAGCCATTGAAACCGCCGACATTGTCATTCAAAACGACCAGCCGAGCAAAATACCAACTGCTATCAAAATTGGCAAAAAGACCAGACAAATTGTATATCAAAATATCGTACTAGCCTTTGCTGTGAAAATTATAGTGTTAACCCTGGGGGCAACTGGAAATGCCACCTTATGGGAAGCAGTTTTCGCCGATGTCGGAGTTGCTTTATTGGCCATACTCAACGCGGTAAGAATTCAGAACAGCAAGTTATAAGGCTGACTAGTACCCCTTCTCATAAGTCATAGCACACGCTACAATGCTATTTTACGTTAAGCCCTTATCAAAAAGCTTTGGTTTCGTCTTCGACAAAACCAAAGCTTTTTTTATAGCGATTTTTAGCAACCATATTATGGATGCGTATATGCAAAAAAGCTGCTGTTTCGTCT
>JBEBUC010000030.1:0-23972 GCA_040393465.1 Flavobacterium sp.
TCTGCGTATCTGCGTATCTGCGTATCTGCGTATCTGCGTATCTGCGTATCTGCGAATAAACAGATTTGCGTATAAACAAATCCACTCTTTTAAAAAGGATATACTTTAATTCTTTATCTTTGTATTTCAAACATCTAATACCATTATGAGTTTTTTTAAAAGGTTGTTTTCCTCGGAGAAAAAAGAAACATTAGACAAAGGACTGGAAACGTCTAAAACGACTTTCTTCTCTAAATTGACTAAGGCGATAGCTGGTAAATCAAAAGTAGATGACGAAGTTTTAGATAATCTAGAAGAAATATTAGTCTCTTCAGATGTAGGCGTTAATACAACGTTGAAGATTATTGAGCGCATTGAAGGCCGTGTGTCTAAAGATAAATATGTTGGTACCGACGAGTTAAATCAAATCTTAAGAGAGGAGATTGCGTCGTTATTATCAGAAACCCAATCGGGTGAAGCTACGGAATTTGTTATTCCAGCAGATAAAAAACCGTATGTCATTATGGTGGTTGGTGTTAATGGAGTAGGGAAAACGACTACGATTGGAAAGCTGGCTTACCAATTGAATAAGGCGGGTTACAAAGTAGTATTGGGTGCAGCAGATACTTTTAGAGCTGCGGCAATTGATCAACTACAAATTTGGGCCGACCGTGTTGGGGTTCCGATTGTAAAACAACAAATGGGCAGCGATCCTGCTTCTGTTGCTTTTGATACTTTGCAGTCGGCTGTAACTCAAAATGCCGATGTGGTGATTATTGATACAGCTGGTCGTTTGCACAACAAAGTTAACTTGATGAATGAATTGTCAAAAGTAAAACGCGTGATGCAGAAAGTCGTGGAAGATGCGCCACACGACGTCATGTTGGTTTTGGATGGTTCTACCGGTCAAAATGCCTTTGAGCAGGCCAAGCAATTTACAGCAGCTACGGAAGTGACTAGTTTGGCAGTTACCAAATTAGACGGTACGGCCAAAGGTGGAGTTGTAATTGGAATCTCCGATCAGTTTCAGATTCCAGTAAAATACATTGGAGTTGGAGAGGGAATTGAAGATTTGCAAGTATTTAATAAATATGAATTTGTCGATTCCTTTTTTAAATAGTCTAAAGATTTAGTTGTTTTAGTACCTCCAAAAAAAATGAGTAAGGGTCCTTCGATTGATTATCGATACGCCATTTATAATTATATGTACCTATGAGAAAAATATTCCTATTTATACTTCCTGCTTTATGGCTATTTGCTAGTTGTAGTAAAACAATTTCTGAATCGGATGTCAAAGAGTTAAACGGATATTGGGAAATTGAAAAAGCAGAAATGCCTGACGGCGAAATCAAAGAATATACGGTCAACACCATGATTGACTTTTTTGAGATAGAAAATAACAAGGGAATTCGTCAAAAGGTGATGCCGCAAATCGATGGAGAATATTTGACTAATGAAGTTCATGAAAATATTGAAATTGTTGAAGTAGACGGTAAAACGATGATGAAGTACCATACGGAATTTGCAGACTGGCAAGAGCAGTTACTATCGGTATCTAAAGACGAACTAATTGTACAAAACGAACACGACATCAAATATTATTACAAACGACCAATCCCCTTTTCAAAAAAATAATGGCAAAGCGATTTAATGCAGATAAGAGGTTAAGAGAAGAGAATTCCATTCAAGACGTTTTAAAGGTAATCATTAGAGGAAACAACCTCGAGTCAGGAATAGACAATATAGACGTAAGAGCGGCCTGGGTGAATCTTCTAGGGCCGGGTATTGCCAGTTATACGACGGATGTGTTTTTAAAAAGAGAAACCTTGTATGTAGCGCTTACTTCACCAGTTGTAAGAGAAGAATTATCTTACGGTAAAGAAAAAATTATCCGCATGATTAATGAGGAATTAAAGAAAGAAGTCGTTAAAGACTTAATTTTAAGATAAAAAAAACTTCTGAGTTCTCAGAAGTTTTTTTTGTGCTTGTTTTTTGGGATTAGAATTGCTCTCTTCCTGCAAAATGGAAAGCGCCTTCGATAGCAGCATTCTCATCACTGTCAGAACCGTGAACGGCATTCTCACCAATTGATTTAGCATATTTTTTACGGATAGTTCCCTCAGCTGCATCAGCAGGATTCGTTGCTCCGATTAAGGTTCTAAAGTCTTCAACTGCGTTGTCTTTTTCTAAAATTGCCGCAACTATAGGACCTCTTGACATGAATTCAACTAATTCACCATAGAAAGGTCTTTCGCTGTGTACTTCATAAAATTTTTGAGCATCTGCAACAGTAAGTTGAGTCAATTTTAATGCTACAATTTTAAAACCACCTTCTGTGATCATGTTTAAGATTCCGCCGATGTTTCCTGCAGCTACTGCATCAGGCTTGATCATTGTAAATGTTCTGTTAGTTGCCATTTTTTTTAATTTTAATTGGGTACAAAAATAGTATTTTAACCGATTACTTTTACAGTTTGAATAAAAAAGCCGTAAAAAAATAACAACTTTCTAAACGGTTAAATACGCGATAGTTTCTCTAATAAGGAATCTACGTAAAAAGCACGTATTTCTTAAAACTTGTAAAGTCCTACTTTATTTTCGGTAGTCGTAATCCAACAAGTTAGGTCGTTTTATTTGATGTCAAGTAGGCGTTTTGCCAAGTCAATCATCTCTGGATTTCCAGTATATTTTTTGCGCTCGTCCGAAAGTTTTACCACATCAATCCAATGCGCTCCTTCGGGAAAAGCTTGTTTCATTTTAATTACAATATTCATAGCGGGCAAACCCACATCGTTGGTAAAGTTGGTTCCAATTCCAAAGGATATACCTATTTTTCCTTTACAATAAGTCGCAATGCGCGCTACCTTATCGGGATCGAGCCCGTCCGAAAATATGATGTATTTTGACAGGGGATTAATACCCATACTCTGGTAGTGCTTGATCGTTAGATCGGCAAATTCTAAAGGGTCGCCGCTATCATGACGTACTCCGTCAAACAATTTGGCAAATTTTTTGTCGAATTGTTCAAAGAAAACAGCCGTGGTATAGGTGTCGGTTAGGGCAATGCCCAAATCACCTCTGTAAGTGTCTACCCAGTGCTCTAGCCCCATCGAATTGGCCATTTTAAAACCGTATTTAGCGGCATGAAACATAAACCATTCATGGGCATGAGTGCCAATGGGCTTGGTATGGTATTTCATCGCAAAATGTACATTGCTCGTTCCTATAAATGTACCCGCTCCATATTTCTTCAAAGTAGCGACTACCAAATCGTGTACTTGGTAGGAATGTCTTCTGCGGGTTCCAAATTCAGCAATGGTAATTCCCAGTTTACTGTAATTTTCAATCTTCTCTTTGGCCTGAGCAATAACGAGTTCGTCCGATTCCCTTTTTTCGGGAGACATCAAGTAAAACAATTCACAGATGATGGACATTAAAGGCACCTCCCATAAAATGGTACGATACCAATAGCCAGACAAAGTAACTTCTAATTGAGTGCCTTCTTGGACTATATGTACTTCATTGGGGTCGTAACGATATCCTTGCAGAAAATCCAAGTAGGTCGGGTCCAAATAGGGACAGGTTTTTTCTAGGTATTGTTTTTCGGACTGTGAAAGTTTTAAATGGGCCATTTCAGCAACAGCACTTTTAAGGCGTTCGGCAAATCCTTGTGGAAATTGATGTTCGCCGCGATTGATGAAAACATAAGAAGCCTTAGCGTAAGGGAATTTCTTTATGGTTGCATGTTGCATCGTAAACTTATAAAAATCATTATCTAAAATAGAGTGAATGATTCTATCTGGAGATGAGTTCATAGAAGATTTATTGGAGATGATAAGATACGAATTTTTTTGTATTATCCTTATTAGAAGTGCTTAAATTAATATATCACTTTCCAAATCCGATTTTTCAATCTCAAACCCAAAATCCAAACGGTTCATCAGTTCTAAAACCAATTTTTTATACCAATTCTCAGATTTGGGATGTATGTATATTTTTTCAATCAATTCGTGTATATCAATGTGGATTTTAATACCGTCATTGACTGAAAGATTTAAGGGAGTAACATCGGAAATAACGCGAATTTCCTTTTCGTACTGAAAGCTTTTCCGCTTAAATAGAAAAGGAAAAAATAAATCGTCAAACGGAATGTGTTCTTTTTTATAGTCGATATAGTTGACTTCGCCTATATATTGTTGAATTCGATCTTCCGATTCCAAGGCTTTTTGCAAGCGACCCAAAGTCGATTGAATCGCTAAGCCTTCGTTGTTTTTAGTAAAGATTTGCCACATGGCAAAAGATTCGTACTCATTGATATGCCAACTGCTGATGACCACATTTTTACGATGCGATTTATAGAAATCTATAAATTCGGGTTTATCGATAGCAATTTTTTTGATTTCCTCATAAGTGGGTTCGCTAAAGGTTCCCTCGTATTGGTCCTCAAATTTGTCCGAACGCGACATAAACATTTTTTTTGCCAGTAATAAATCTAAAAACTTAGACAAATCAATGTACTTCCAAATAACGGTATCTGGATCATTAGGTAGAATAATGTTGCTGTTCGGTGTGTACATTTATTTAATGTTGTTTTTCTAAACTTTGTAAAGATACTAATTTAGCGTAGGTTCCATTTTGACTTAGTAGTGCATCGTGAGTCCCTTGTTCTACAATACGTCCTTTTTGCATTACGACTATCAAATCTGCTTTTTGAATCGTGGAAAGACGGTGTGCAATAACAATTGATGTTCTGTTTTTCATCATGTTTTCGATGGCGTCCTGTACTAACTTTTCGCTTTCGGTATCCAAGGCAGAAGTAGCCTCGTCTAAAATCATAATCGGTGGGTTTTTCAATACTGCCCTTGCGATGGATAAACGCTGTTTTTGGCCGCCAGAAAGCTTGTTTCCAGAATCACCGATATTGGTATCTACACCTAAAGGCAAATCCTTTACAAATTCGTAGGCATTGGCAATCTTTAGAGCGTCGAGAATTTCTTCGTCGGTGGCGTCTTCCTTACCGATTTTTAAGTTGTTTTTAATCGTATCGTTAAACAAGATACTGTCTTGAGTAACCAAACCGGTCAAAGCTCTAAGCGAGTGTAAATCCAAATCTCTGAGTTCGGTTCCATCAATAGTGATACTGCCTTTGTTGATATCCCAAAAACGAGTTAGGAGATTGGCAATCGTGCTTTTTCCACTTCCCGATTGTCCGACCAAAGCCACGGTTTGACCTTTACTTATTTTTAGAGAGAAATCTTCTAAAACCGTTTCCTTCTCGTATTGAAAAGAGATGTTATTGATGTTGATATCACTTTCAAAACTGTTTTTAACGATAGCGTCCTTTTTATTTTCGATTTGGTTGGTTTCTTCGAGTATTTCTAAGATACGTTCTGCTGCGGCATCACCTCTTTTTAAACTGTATAACCCTTTAGAAATCGCTTTCGCAGGAGTTAGGATGTTATAAGCCATACCTAAATATGCAATAAATGCAGCTCCGGATAAGGTTTTATCAACCAGTACCATCATACCTCCAAAAACCAATAATACGGCAATGGTTACGATACCTAAAAACTCACTTAAAGGCGACGATAGATTTTGTCGGTTTAAGATTTTGTTGTTCAAGTGGTAGAAACTCAAAGTAGATTCTTGAAATTTATCGTTAAAACGCTTTTCAGAGTTAAAACCTTTGATAACCTTTAAGCCAGCTAAGGACTCTTCGATTAACGATAAAAAATACCCTTGTTCTTCGGATGCTTTTTGAGAACTCTTTTTTAAGGTTTTACCCAATTTAGATATAATAATCCCCGAAATAGGTATAAAAATAAATACGAAAAGCGTCAGTTTGGTACTGATCGCAAACATGGCGATAATCGTAAATAAAATAGTCAACGGTTCTCTAATAATAATTTCGAGTATGGATAAAAAGGAATATTGAATTTCCAATACATCGGAAGTCATTCTCGAAATCACATCTCCTTTGCGTTTTTCGGAGAAAAAGGATAGGGGTAATTCCACCGTTTTTTTGTACATCGCATTTCGAATATCTTTTAAAACCCCGTTTCTCAGATAAGTGATAAAATACATCGCCCAATAATTACAAAGGTTCTTCAGTAAAAACAAAGAGATGATTACCGATACCATAATCATCAAAGTGGTTTGAGGTCCGTATTCCACCGAATAGGTGGTTATAAAATAGCCCATACTGTCTTCAAAGTACGATTTGATACCGCCTAAACCGGTATATATCGGTTTTTCCGTTACCTTTTGGGTTTCATCAAATAACACATTCATCATCGGAATCAATGCAATAAAAGATAAAGCACTAAATAAAGCATACAAAATATTAAAGAAAATATTTAAATAAGCATATTGTTTATACGGTTTCGCAAAGCGAAAAATCTTTCTAAAATATTCGTTCATTCTCGGGGGATATCTGTATTTATACTACTTAAGACAATTGCATGTCTGCAATGATATCTTGTATTTTTTGTGTTAAAAAAGCTTCTGCATCAGCTATTTCGTCGGTATGATGAACCGGTGTGTGAACGCTAAAATAAAACTTTATTTTCGGTTCGGTTCCACTCGGTCTGGCACAAATTTTACTACCGTCTTCAAGATAATAAATCAAGACATTCGATTTTGGAATGGCTAAATTTTCTTCTTCACCAGTGAATAGATTGGTCGCTTTACCACTTTGATAATCTTCTATAAAAATGACGCGCTCCCCGTTGATTTCCTTTAGTGGATTTAAGCGTAACTCACTCATCATTTTACTGATTTCCGCTGCACCGTCAATACCTTTTTTGGTAATCGAGATCAAGTGTTCTTTAAAATAGCCAAAATCAACATACAAATTTTGAAGCTCTTGGTATAGGGAGCTGCCTGCTGCTTTGGCTATGGCAGCAATTTCACAAACCAATAGGGTAGAAGCTACAGCGTCTTTATCACGTACAGCATCGCCCACCATATAACCAAAACTTTCTTCACCACCACCGATGAATTTTTGTTCTGGAAAATCGCGAATCATTTTGGCAATCCATTTAAATCCGGTCAACCCCACTTTACATTCTACTTGGTAAGCAGAAGCCAGTTCCAACATCATGGGTGTAGATACAATCGTGGATCCTATAAACTCATTACCGGTTAATTTATTGTTTTGTTTCCATTGCTCCAACAAAAACGCAGTCATGATGACCATGGTCTGATTGCCGTTGAGCAAAATCATTTTTCCGTTGTTGTCGCGTACAGCAACACCAAGTCGGTCCGAATCGGGGTCCGTGCCAATAACGATATCGGCCTGAATTTCATCGGCTAATTTTAAAGCCATCGCCAATGCTTCTGGTTCTTCTGGATTGGGTGATTTTACCGTTGGAAAATCGCCATCGGGTACCGCTTGTTCTTTTACGATATGAAGATCGGTATAGCCCGCCTGCAACAAAACAGTAGGCGTAATGGTAATGGATGTACCGTGTAACGAAGTAAAGACAACCTTTAAATCTATTTTAGCCTTTTCAGACGTGTGGAAACTAGCGTTTTCGATACTCGATTGTATAAAAGCCTGATCAATTTCGCGGTCAATATATTCGATCAACGACTCATTGGCTGTAAATTGAATAGCCTCATAAGTAAGACTGTCGATTTCAGCGATGATCTCCCCATCTTGTGGTGGAACCAATTGACCTCCATCTTCCCAATAAACTTTATAGCCGTTGTACTCTGGTGGATTATGTGAGGCTGTTAAAACAATACCTGCTTTACAACCCAAATATTTCACAGCAAACGATAATTCTGGAGTAGGGCGTAATTCTGAAAACAGATATACCTGAATGCCGTTGGCACTAAAAACATCAGCGACTACTTTAGCTAAAGACTGGCTGTTATGACGGCAGTCAAAAGCAATAGCTACCTTAATCGTTTCGTCGGGAAACGATTTTTTTAAGTAGTTGGATAGTCCTTGAGTATTTTTCCCCAAAGTATAGCGGTTGATTCTGTTGGTACCGACGCCCATAATTCCGCGCATACCGCCTGTTCCAAATTCGAGGTTTTTATAAAAACTCTCTTGCAAATCCTTAGGGGAAGCTGTAATCATCGCTTTGACCTGACGTTGCGTATCCTCATCAAAAACAGGTGTTAACCACGCATTCGCTTGGTCTAGTAAAGTTTGTTCTAACTTCATAATCATATGTTTTATCTATTACAGCTTAGTGGTAGCTGCAATTTTATATCTTTTTTCTTTGTTTTTAGTTCGCAATATAATCTCGCCTAGAAATCCTGCCAAGAAAAATTGAGTGCCAATAATCATGGTGGCCAAGGCAATATAAAACCATGGGTCTTGAGTTACCAATATCGCTGCCTCATTATGATAGAGTTTTAGGAGTTTTTTAAAACCAATATATAAGGCCGACGAAAAACCAATAAAAAACATCATAACACCTAAGGCACCAAATAAATGCATCGGACGTTTACCAAATTTAGAGATAAACCAGATAGTAATCAAGTCTAAAAAACCATTGATAAAACGCTCCATACCAAATTTGGTAGTACCGTATTTTCTAGCCTGATGGATAACAATTTTTTCACCGATACGGTCGTAACCGGCATTTTTTGCCAGTACGGGTATATAACGATGCATTTCTCCAGAAACCTCAATGTCTTTGACAACGGCTTTTTTATAGGCTTTTAAACCACAATTAAAATCGTTCAGTTGCACACCTGAGGTTTTTCTGGCCGACCAATTGAAAAGTTTGGACGGGAGGTTTTTAGACAATACCGAGTCATAACGTTTCTTTTTCCAGCCCGAAACCAAATCGTAATGTTCTTGGGTAATCATTTGATACAGGCCTGGAATCTCTTCCGGACTATCTTGCAAATCGGCATCCATAGTAATGATTACCTCACCAACTGCTTGTGCAAAACCGGCGTGTAATGCTTGAGACTT
This sequence comes from Flavobacterium sp., assembly GCA_040393465.1. Classification (GTDB taxonomy): domain Bacteria; phylum Bacteroidota; class Bacteroidia; order Flavobacteriales; family Flavobacteriaceae; genus Flavobacterium. The sequence continues at coordinate 8,918 of JBEBUC010000030.1, forward strand.
TCCGTAATTCTTTAAAAATCGAATGCCCTTAACTTCCGAATGACTTTCAGAAAGACCAGTAATGATGTTCCACGAATCGTCCTTACTGCCGTCGTCTATAAATAAAACTTCGTAGCTATAGCCGTTTTGGTCCATAACTTTCTTAATCCAAGAATGAAGTTCAGGCAGGGATTCTGCCTCATTTAATAAAGGAATTATTAGAGAAATATCCATAGATTAACGGGTAGGTTCATTTTGATTTCTAAATACCAAAGCAATCAACATACCTCCTACAGAATACAATAGCGTTTTCCAAGCAAAGGACTTCAGTAAATTGGCTAAATTAAAATTATCAGCTTCTCGGATTTGTTCTATGGTTTTATTGAGGGTTTCCGTTTCTACACCGAGACTGCTCATGTTTTTTTGTGTAAAGGCAATAGTCAACTCCTTGATAGTCTCCTTTGCAGAAGGGTCAATAAGGTTAAACAACAAATAAGTAATCACAATATGTGCTAATAATCCCATAACTATAGTAATAAAGTATGAAGTAAAAGCATCTTTAAAGGTAATGTAACCGTTGAGTTTTTTCTTGGCCCAAAACAAGGCTACGACACCTAACCCTAAGGAAACAAAAATGCTAGCAAACCCAATTGGAATACTGACAAATAAGTTTTGATTGAAAAAGAACATAATCAGCGTGGTAATAATATAATAGGCGGATAAAATTGTACCAAATTGCAGGCCATTTTTCTTGATAACGTCGTTCATGAGATCGGTTTGTATATATATAAGGTACAAATATAGGAATTTTGCTAAAGACAAATTTTAAAAAAAGATAAACTACCAATAAAAAAATGATCGGAAAGTTTGATAATTGAAATTTAGTTGTAAATTTGCAAACTGATAACAAAAAGAAGTACAAATAAAAAAGCTGTGGAGTCTTTATACCTTTCTACGAAAATTGGAAAGCTTCAAAAGTCAAAATGGCCAATTAATAAAAGATTTACATCATGAAAAAAGGTATTCACCCAGAGAATTACAGATTAGTAGCATTTAAGGATATGTCAAATGAAGACGTATTCATCACCAAATCAACCGTTGATACAAAAGAAACTCTTGAAGTTGATGGCGTTGTTTACCCAGTATTCAAAATGGAGATTTCTAGAACATCTCACCCTTTTTACACAGGTAAATCTAAACTTATCGATACTGCAGGACGTATTGATAAATTCAAAACGAAATACGCAAAATTCTCTAAATAATTCTAGAGATTTTTCACATACTAAAGCCTTCCTTCGGGGAGGCTTTTTTTTTGGTCTTTTTTGGGCAATCCCTTCGGGCCAGGCTGTCCGTTTTATCTTTTGTTGCGCTGCGCTCCACAAAAGGATATCACTTCCATCCTTATTGCAAAGTGCTTTTTAAAAGAATACACGGGTTGCAATTACAAAAAAAAGGCAATCTTCCTTTTTTTAAACAGGAATGCTTTAACTTTGAAACTATAAATGAACTATCGAGATGAACTATATACTTTTTGACGGAACCGTTCGAGAGGCCTTATTGCCTTTTACTTTTACAAGACCAGTAGCCGATATCCGCGTTGGAATTTTGACCATACGTGAAAAATGGGAAAAACACTTGGGTTATACCACAACTACAGTCACTGAAGAATACTTGAGTGATAAGTTCCCTATGGTTGAAATGGAAGATAATGTAATGATTAACGCTTCGTTTCTACCCAATCCCTTATTGATCGAAATGGTAGAGGCTTTAGAACCGCTTCAGGCCATTTTTTATCAAGAAGAAATAGTAGCTTTTTACACGCAAGATTCTCAAGACGAAATTGATTTTGACCAATACGAAGCCGTAAATTATACCGGAGAGTTGATGCAAATCGCTAATAAGTGGGATGTTTTTATGAAAAACGACCAAGCAATCCGCGAGGATTTTGAATTTCTAACTGAAGATCGAATCTCAGAACCGATTCCATCGAGTGTTAATGCCATCGGACATCAGCATATTTTTATAGAAGAAGGGGCGAAGTTGGAGTTTGTAACGCTTAATGCTACTACCGGACCTATATATATAGGTAAAGATTCGGAAATTATGGAGGGATCAATAATTCGTGGACCCTTCGCACTTTGTGAAGAAGCTCAAGTAAAAATGGGAACCAAGATTTATGGAGCTACCACGGTTGGCCCACATTGTAGAGTAGGAGGAGAAGTTAGTAATTCGGTTTTATTCGGTTATTCCAACAAAGGGCATGACGGCTTTTTGGGTAACGCAGTAATTGGCGAATGGTGTAATTTGGGTGCCGACACCAACAATTCCAATTTAAAAAACAATTACGGTACCGTAAAATTGTGGAATTACGAACAGGACGATTATGAAGATACCGGACTTCAATTTTGTGGATTGATGATGGGAGATCACAGTAAATGTGGTATCAATACCATGTTTAATACCGGAACCGTTGTTGGAGTTTCTGCCAGTATTTTTGGTGCGGGTTTTCCAAAAACATTTATTCCGAGTTTTACTTGGGGGGGCTGTGAAAACAGTACCGTTTATGAATTGGATAAAACATTAGAAACCATGAAGGTGGTCATGGATAGACGTCATATAGAATTAACTGTTGAGGACATTCAAATAATAAAACACATTTTTGAAGAGACCGAATTGTAGGTTGTAAAAAAATATATAAAAGGGCTGTTTTACATTGTGAAACAGCCCTTTTTTAATGACATCTTGTTTGGGGTGTAGCTGTAAATGAACCCAGATTGCTTCATGGTTTTTAATTGGCATGGGGTACTCTGATTTATTTAAATTAGATTTACGCAAACTGTTTGGAGCTGTTAACTAATAAATAAAACAGTGACGTCGCTACAATGTGGGTGTCATACTAAAACAGCGTTTAAAAATATATAATTAAAGTATGAAAAAAAAACTACTACTTATTGGAGTATTATGTATCACTTGGTTTGCTCAAGCACAAAAGGCAGATTACCTCTTTACACATGTTCATGTAATAGATGCAGTCAACAACAGCGTGATATCGGATCAAACTATAGCCATTACCGATGGAAAGATTGTTGAAATAGCATCAAAATCGAAGAGGTTAGCTGACAACATAATCGACGGTAAAGGTACTTTTGTAATGCCCACCTTAGCAGATGCTCATGTACATTTTCCCGAAAACACGGAGCAAATGGAAAAGGTATTAAAACTCAATCTGATTAACGGAGTTACTAAAATCCGATCGATGCGTGGAGACTGGAAGCATATCGATTTTGTAGAAAAGTTTAATACAAAGGAAAGTTATTATCCTAAATTATATTTGACAGCACCTCCAATTCATAAAGGTTTTGATTTGACGGATGAGCAAATCGATACCTATGTGAAAAATGCGAAAGCATATAAAATGGATCAAATTAAAATTTTAAATATAAAAAATCCAGTGCTATTTCGAAAATTGAGCGATAAATGCAAGGAATTTGCTATTCCACTAGGAGGGCATTTTCCAGTAGCAGCCGAGGGAATTATAGACGATAAGACTGTATTTGATTCTCAATATTCTTCGATAGAACATCTTGGTGGTCTGATAGGAGAGAAAGACAAATACGCTGATCGCATGGCTTATATAAAAAACAAAAAAGTTTTTATTTGCCCTACTTTGCAATGGTATGCTGTGGGTTATGGTCAATACAGTATAGAGGAAATGTTAGGTCAACGCGGTATGGAGTTCTTGGACTCAGAAATCAAGGGTAAATGGATAGAAAGTACCAAGAAGTATAGAGAAGAACTGGGTATCGAAAAATTTGACGAGGAAGTAAAAAAATATGCTTTGGAAATGGATGAACGTTTTAAAGTTTTAATGGAATTAGACGATAGGGGAGTTTCTCTGCTTCTGAGTCCAGATAGCAGTTCTCGATTTGTGGTTCCGGGATTTGGAATGTTTGAAGAAATGAAGTTATATCAAAAAGCAGGGTTGTCGAATGCCTCAATTTTGAAAGCAGCCACTTTAGGTATGGCGGAATTATTTAATGATAATTATGGCATACTTGAAGTGGGTATGGATGCGGATTTTATGCTTTTGAAAGAAAACCCATTAGAAAAATTAGAGGCCCTTCAACATATCGAAGCGATTTTTTATAATCAAAAGTTTTTAAACAAACAAAAATTGGCGGATATCACTCAATCCATTGAAGTGAATTAATGTTTGAAAATAGGGTTTCATTACACGATATAGAAGCTGTTGAAGCCTCTATATCGTTCTATGATTACTTGCAAATTTAACGATAGGAAACGGTAGTCGGTTTGCCGTAATTAAAATTCTGTAAACTGAAATTGTGATTCCGAAGCACATTGGTTTTGATTACGCTACCGTCTCTATCGGGCATACTCGGGTAGTATGCCAACGAGAGTTGGATACTGCTAAATACCAAATAATCGTTATTAATTACTACTCCAATACCGATCTTAGAATAAACCTTATCGTTTAAAAACCGATTGCTTTCATCGCCCAACATACCGAGTTCTACATTGAAATACGGGTTAAAACGAAAACCATTCCAATTGGTTGGAGCATAAGATTGTATCTGATAAGACAACATCGCTCGTTTGGTACCGCGCAATTTTTCTGCGTTAAAGCCTTCAATTCCCGTGCTCGAATCTATTCGCAATTCATCACCCACGTGTTGCTGTCGGTTGTAACCGATAATCAACTGCGGTTGTACAAAATGCCTGAAACGCCAGTTGCCCATGTGCATGAGTTTGGTAAAATAGGTCACTTCTATCTTAAAAGCACTTTGTTCCGGATTCTTTCCGTAAAAATAACTACCCCATTCTATATTGGTGGAGAGGTAACCGTATCGGGTATACCTACCTAGGGCAAACTGAGCGCCAAAATAGGAACGTCGTTTTCCGTTTTGCTCTTGCATTCCCCCTGTGATAGCAAATAATTTACCTACTTGAACGTCTTCAATAATGTCGTAATTGTATAGAAATTTATCCTGAACATAATTGACAGAACTAATTCCAATGGAAGCGAGATACAACTTTTGATTGGAATAAAAACTCAAGGTGTCGTAGTCAAATGTTGGGCGGTCGGTATATTTCTGTCTAAAATACCGTACGGAAGATATCAAATTGGTAATTTCACTTTCAGGTCCCAACTTTTTAGAAATTGGTAGCGAATAGCCTAGCCAAAAATCTTTGATATTGTATTTAAAATTTTGCATACTGTACTTTTTATTCGCATCGGGTAAAGAATCGCGATAGAAACGCTGGTAGAATTGTGCTCCTCCAGCCCATTTCGCGTAAGGCGAATAAAAAGGACGTTCCACGTTCCAGCTTTTGATGTAGTTTTCTTCTAAATCACTGTCGTAGTACAGGTTTGTAGATACAAAGGTGTTGTAAATATTGTTGACGCGATACTGTGTATTATAGGCTTTTTTGTTTTCATTAAAACGCATTTTGTATTGATTGGAAAATTCGTGTCCGAAACCTCCAAAATTACGATCGATGATTTGCAATCGGCCCGTGGAGCTTGATAAGGACCCTGTCGGATAGATACTCCAAGAATCCAACACACGTACAGATACATCAACCGAATCAGGACTGTTTGGAATTGGAATTGGACGAATTAGTACTCGTCTAACATAGCGCTGTGTACGAATTAAACGTTCCGATTCTTTGACAACTAACGAATCAAAACGTTGGTTTTTCTTAAAAATTAACAAGTTGCGAATCGTAAAACTTTTGGTTTTAAGATGTAGGCGGTTTCCCAATGTTTCTACTTTTTTAGTCGGAATTTTTGTGGTATCAGATTCCGATAATCCAAAAGGATCTAAAGTAGTGATTTTGATATTACGAATAATTTTCCCCTGTCCCAATTCTAAGTTACGATCAACTTCTATTTCAGGAACATTAGTTTTATTTTGTCCTTTGGATTTTCGAAATACCATTTTTTGGATAAATCGGGTGAATTTTCTCTTTTTTGAAAAATCTTCAATCTTCTCGATCTTCTCGATAGTCTTAGTCGAATCATTTGTTATCGTTGGGACTTGTGAATAAGCTGTTGTGGAAAGTAGGCTAATCAGAAAGAAAATAAAGAAAAGTTTTCTAGGCATTTTTTGTATTTAAAAAAAGAAAGATATAAAAAAATAGCTTTCTTTTTTTAAATATTTTCAATGGCGGCTAAAGTACTCTAAAATTTTAGTCAAAGAAATTAGTGGTTGTTTAGGTGTTTAGCTCTAAATCTTTAATATATTCTTCATATTCGTAAAAAAACAATTCAAAGGCACTCATTTGTTCATAAAAGAAGTCGAAAATAGTGTCCCAGCTTTTTTTGTTATTTATACTCACTTGGTCTAATTGCACCCATATTCTACTGATTAACTTACCGTTTTCTAAGTAAAACTCGCGTTCGAATATAGCTTCTGGAAGATGTTCTTCTAATAGAATGGTTTTTAAAGATTCTATTTTTTCAAAATAGATCGTTCTCTTTTCGGGATCTCGAGGTTCAATGTCTAAAAGAACTTGTGCTTTTTTGGAATCTGCAAAAAACTTAAAAGAAAAATCTTTGATTTTTGTATGATGCAACAACCATTTTCGCGGGTACTTTTCGGCAAAGGCAATCCAGAATTCTTTTCTTACTTGTTGGGCTTCTTCTTTGGTAAACATAGTTTAGAATCTGTTTTTTTTAAGTATATTTATAGTAGGTTTTTTTTGAAATCAACGAATTATGGATTACGATAAATTTATAAAAAACATTCCTGCTATTAAAGCACAGCCCTTATTTGCATTAAAGGCTCATGTCAAAATGGCTCCTTTAGAACGCATAAAATACTTGGAAACGGAAGATTATAAAAGGTATAACCCAAAAAAATCAGCGGTACTGATGTTGTTATACCCCAAAGATAATAAAACCAATCTATTATTGATTGAAAGAGCAGCATATCCTGGAATTCATTCATCGCAAATTGCCTTTCCAGGTGGAAAAAAAGACTTCACAGACGTTAATCTTACTCAAACAGCGTTGAGGGAAACCAGAGAAGAAGTGGGGATTACAGCAGATAAAATTGAAATTATTAAACCATTTTCTGAAATTTACATACCTCCGAGTAATTTTATCGTATCTCCATTTTTGGGCTTTGCAACAACGGATTTAAAGTTTATTTTACAGCCTACAGAAGTGGCACAAGTAATTGAAATGCCGATAGAAGATTTACTAGATGATCGAATTATTGAAATGGTAAAGATGAATACCAGTTATGCTATAGATATTGATGTTCCGGCCTTCCTAATCGATAATCACATCGTTTGGGGAGCAACAGCAATGATGTTAAGTGAGTTAAAAGAAACCTTAAGAAAGGTGCTCTTTTGATCCAAAAACCTTAATTTAGCGCCTGATTTTAAATAAACTCATGAAAATATTCAAACGAAATCCATTTGGGCACATTCTTTTTTTAAAGAAAATATTAATTAGAATTTTCGGATTTCTAACCCATCGCCGTTTTAGAGGATTTAACGATTTGAAAATTGAGGGTTCTGAAATTATTAAAGGACTTCCTGAAACCAATGTATTGTTTATTTCGAACCATCAAACTTATTTTGCAGATGTCGTTGCGATGTTTCATGTTTTTAACGCGAGTTTAAAGGGAAGGGTTGATTCGATTAAAAATATATTCTATATATGGAACCCAAAGTTAAACATCTATTATGTTGGAGCTAAAGAGACTATGAAAGCAGGACTTTTACCTCGAATATTATCGTATATGGGAGCAATCACTGTCGAACGTACTTGGCGTGAAAAAGGGGTTGATATTAAAGATAAGAAAGCGGTTAATCCAATGGATACTGAAAATATTAAATTAGCATTAGACGACGGTTGGGTCATCACTTTCCCACAAGGAACTACTTCCTCGTTTAAACCCGTTCGCAAGGGAACTGCGCACATCATTAAGCAGCATCGCCCTATAGTGGTTCCTATTGTGATTGATGGGTTTCGACGGTCCTTCGATAAGAAAGGATTGTATCTTAAAAAGAAAGGCATTCTTCAATCGATGGTAATCAAACAACCTTTGGATATTGATTACGACAACGATACTATCGAGCAAATTGTCGAAAAAATAGAATTTGCGATTGAGCAACACCCCTCTTTTCTAAAAGTATTACCAGCAGAAGTTTTGGAAGAAGAAGAAAAATTAAATCAAAAACGACGGTGGTCGGCCGAATAGTCTATAGTAAGTTGGCTTGTACAATTTCATTTAATCAAAAAAAGTTCGTCTTAGACGAACTTTTTTTGATTTTATTACTGTGGTGACATTAGATGGCGTTTACAATAAGCGCAAAATCCTCTGCAACTAAAGCAGCTCCGCCAATCAGGCCTCCGTCAACATCGGTTTGTGAGAAAATTTCCTTTGCATTGTCCGGTTTAACGCTTCCACCGTATAAAATGGAAATGTTTTCCGCAACGGTTTCGTCATATTTTCTTGCAATTTGATTGCGGATATAGGCGTGCATTTCCTGAGCTTCCTCAGGTGATGCTGTTTCTCCTGTACCTATTGCCCATACCGGCTCATAAGCGAGGATTAGATTTTCCCACTCTTCTTTTTTCAAATGAAATAAACCATCGCTCAATTGATTGTAAATAACATTAAAATGTTGCTTGCTCTGACGGTCTTTTAGCTCTTCTCCAATACAGAAGATAACACGCATTTCGTGTTTCAGTGCCGTATTTACTTTGTCTGCCAATTGTGCATTGGTTTCCTTAAAGTAGAGTCTTCTTTCAGAATGACCTAATATAACCGTGTTTACACCGATACTCGTTAACATACTCGCAGATATTTCACCTGTAAATGCTCCGCCCTCTGCCTGATGCATATTTTGAGCAGCTACTCCAATATTGGTGTATTCGAGATGTTGTGCAGCTGAAGAAAGATTGGTGAAAGCAGGCGCTACAATAATTTCTACTTCTTTGTCGGTCGGAAGTTTCTCAATCAATTCATTCAATAAATCTTCTGTTTCTAATGCATTCTTATGCATTTTCCAGTTTCCGGCAACGATGGAATGTCTCATTTTATTTTAATTTTTTTAATACTGTAATTAATTCATGTGCATCGGCTTCAATAGCTTTGAACAAGGCTATTTTTCCCGTTTTATCTACAACGATATATCGGGGAATCCAATCTAATGTAATCGATTTTCCAAAACTTCCTTTCATGCCATCGGTAATGAAATAGTGATCACCTTGAAGATGGTATTTTTCGATAGATGATTTCCAGATTTCTGGAGTCTTGTCGGCTGATAAAAAAACATAATCTACGTCTGGAAATTGTGTTTGTAATTCGGTTAAACTCGGGAATCCTTTAATACAATCTGGACACCAAGAAGCCCATACATCAATAACAACAGTACTGCCTTCATGTCTTTTTAAAATCTCATCAAAGGATATTTTCTTACCGTCAAAACCGATAAGCTCTTCACTCAAGGTTTGTTTGGAAAATTCATTTTGTTCTTGTTTGGGGTTACAGGAAATCAAGGCCGTTACGGCTACGAACAATAAGAGTAACTTTTTCATAGGTGCGTAATTTATTGTTTTAGTTTGACTTTAGGATCTAAATAGGCATATATCAAATCTACTAAAATCGTAATGAATACGAAAGTGATTGCAATGATTAATACCGACCCCATGATAACAGGTAAATCTAAAGTATTTAATGCCTCTACGATTTCTTTCCCGAGACCATTCCATCCGAAGATGTATTCTACAAAAACAGCCCCGGCAAGCATCGATGCAAACCAGCCCGATATGGCAGTTATTACAGGGTTAAGTGCGTTTTTTAAAGCGTGTTTGTACACGATATTCCAAGTAGACAAGCCCTTGGACTTCGCCGTTCGTATGTAATCCTGATTTAAAACCTCCAGTAGGGCGTTACGCATCAATTGTATCACTACGGCCAAGGGACGAATTCCCAAAACAATAGCCGGTAAAATACTGTTTTTCAATTGAAGTGTTTTGCCGTTTCCGAAATCATCTACTTCATATAAATTTCCGGTCATATTCAGCTGTGTCCAATCGTGTAACAAGAATCCGAAAATCCAGGCAAATAGGATAGCACTAAAGAAAGAAGGAATACTCATTCCAAAAGTACTGAAGATAGCAATAGCTTTATCGAGCCAACTGTCTTTGTGTAAAGCGGAAAAAATCCCCAATACAATCCCTAAAAACAAGGCTATTCCGATGGCAAATATCGCTAAGAAAACGGTGTTTGGTAGCGTCTCCGCAATAATCGTACTAACTTCCTTACCATTTTTTTGAAAGCTCTCTCTCAAATAGGGTTTTTTTAAAACGAGTTGTGAGTGCTTAAAAGTGACTAAAGGCCACTCGTTATATTTTCCCGGTCTGCAATAAGTATAATCCCCTGTCTGCGTACTGTGTATAGACAGGGGAGATAAATCGTTGAGATAAAATAAATACTGTTTAGACAAAGGTTGGTCGAATCCATATTTTTTCTTGACTATCGCAAGCTGTGCTGAGTTCTCATTTTGGTCTAGCATCATCCTTGCCGGATCTCCCGGCAGTATATTAAACAAAAAGAAAACTAAGGTTACTACTCCAAATAGCGTAAAAAAGGCATAGAATAGTTTATTGAAAAAATAGGATATCAAAGTCTACGTTTTATTTTAAATTGACTTTGGACGCATCTTTCCAATGTTTCTTTTCTACTATAGTTCCATTTTCAACGACTACTATACTCGGATTGGCTCGTTCGATAGTCTTTAATGTGGTTCCATCGCAGGTATAATAATCAAAAGGCAATTGGTATTTTTGAACCAATGCATTGATTTCATCCGTACTGGACGCAGTCATTCCAATTACTTTATATCCTTTTGCTGTTGCCGTTTTGGCAAAATCACTTAAAATTGCTAAACCGTTTTCATCTGCACGAGACAGGTTATACGTTACGATCATAATCAATTTGGGTTCTGCCATCATGGCCTCCAAATAACTTTCACCATCTTTTTCCATAGTGAAATCGTGAATAGGAGGTTGGAAACCTTGACTAATCATTTTGTCTTCTCTACTGATAAATTCTGCGTCGGCTGGTAAATTACCTAATTCTTTATCGGTAAAACGTTTTTCTTCTCCGTTTACACGATATAAAAACGACATCTCATAAACAGATTTTGGTGCTCCTTCCGGAATCTCCATACCTTTCATAATATTGGTTCCTACTTTATAAACTCTAAAGTCTTTTAAGGGTAAGTGATTCAATACCCAGTACCCCATAAAAGCACATAAAAGCAACGTGATAAGGAGCACAATGCCGGATATTTTACAACTAAAAACGGGGCGAATATATTTTTGATTGAAAATGATAATCAAAATTAAAACCAACAAAACCACATCTTTGGTAAATGAACTCCAAGGTGTTAATGGAATGGCGTCTCCAAAACAACCACAGTCTGTAACTTTGTTGAAATATGCAGAATAGAAAGTTAAAAAGGTGAAAAACAAAATCATTAAAAACAAAAGGGTCAAAGTGAGTTTTTTCTTGAAACCCAACAACAGAGCTACACCCAATAGGACTTCGGCAATAACTAAAATTACAGCTAAGGCCAAGGCATGAGGCTCAAAGAAAGGAAGATTAAGAACGCTTTCGGAGAAATATTCCTCTAATTTGAAAGAAAAACCTACAGGGTCATTCAGTTTAACCAAACCTGAAATGATAAATAAGATGCCGACTATAAGTCTCGAAATTTGTGCGATTATTTTCATATATAGTTATTTTGTATTTTTTACGTTTAAATGAACTTCTATTAAATTATAGGGATGTCGATATAACGACAAATAGTTAATCTTTTTCGGGAAAACCCATTAGAATTAGGGCGAAAACGGCATAGTTTATCATGTCTTGATAATTGGCATCAATACCTTCTGATACTAAGGTTTTTCCTTGATTATCTTCGATTTGTTTTACACGTAGTAATTTTTGTAAGATGATATCGGTTAAGGAACTCACTCTCATGTCGCGCCATGCTTCCCCGTAATCGTGGTTTTTGTTTTCCATCAGGGTTTTTGTTACCGTTATCTGATTGTCGTAAAGAGCTAAGGCTTCTTCAAAATTTAAGTCGGGTTGAGTCGCTACTCCCTTTTCCAATTGAATTAACGCCATGATGCAATAATTGATGATTCCAATAAATTCCGACGTTTCATCTTCATCAATTCTGCGCTCCGTATTCTCTTGTAAACTTCTAATACGTTGTGCTTTAATGAATATCTGATCCGTTAAAGAGGGTAAACGCAAGATTCTCCATGCACACCCATAATCCTTCATTTTTTTCTGATAAAGATTGCGACACACGGTAATTACTTGGTCAAATTGATTAGAAGTCGTATTCATTTAGAGTATATTTGTATGATAATGTTGTCAAAAATAGGAATAAACTCTGCTATTTAAAATTTAAAAAGCGATTTTGATTCCTTAGAATGGTAAAAATACAATATAGAAATAAAAATGACTATTAATTGCTTAGGAAACTTAGTAGATATTTCAAGTCCCAAAGTAATGGGGATTTTAAATACTACGCCCAATTCTTTTTTTGATGGGGGTAAATATCGAACGGATCTTGATTTTCTAAATCAGACTGAAAAAATGTTGGTGGATGGCGCTACCTTTATTGATATGGGGGCTTATTCCTCTAAACCCAATGCAGAGTGGGTGTCGGAAGAGCTTGAAATCCAACGCTTACTACCGGTGATTGATTTGATCTTAAAAAAGTTTCCTCGAACCATTATTTCGGTAGATACTTTTAGAAGTCAAGTTGCGAAAAGCGCCGTCCTTAATGGCGCGGCTATGATCAATGATATTTCTGCGGGACTTTTAGATTCGCGGATGTTGGAAGTAGTAGGGCAGCTAAATGTTCCGTATATCATGATGCACATGAGGGGTACGCCCAATACGATGACTACATTAACAGACTATAAAGATATTGTAGCCGAGATGACTTTTTATTTCTCTGAACGTATTGCTGCAGCAAGGCGATTTGGAATTAAGGATATTATTTTGGACCCCGGTTATGGGTTTGCTAAAACAACCGAACAGAATTACGAGGTTCTAAAGAAACAGCAATTGTTTAGTTTGTTGGAATTACCGCTGCTTGTAGGGGTTTCTCGCAAATCAATGATATATAAATTATTGGATATTAAACCCGCCGAGGCATTGAATGGGACTACTGTTTTAAATGTAGTAGCAGTGAATAAAGGTGCTAATATCCTTAGAGTTCACGACGTAAAGGAAGCTGTTCAAGTCATCGCTTTGTTAAAACAGTTGGCATAAGATTGCTGTGGTGACTTTTCAGATATTAAAAATAAATTGATGATGCTTAATCGCTTAAAAATTAATAGTTTGTATGAAAAAAATAGTTTTAATAATTGGGGTGTTGCTTGGAATGGCAGCTTGTACAAAGAATGAAATGGATTTAACGCGTTATAATTTTACCGTGGTGGGGGAAATAACGGATCATTCTCCTGTTTATATCACAAAAGAGAAAGAAACGGATGCTGTAGCAGTCAATAGAACTAATGCTGTTGGAGGTACGAATTGGGTTTTTTCAATCCAAAGAGATCTTAATGCGAAGTCGGTATTACAGGAAGTTCAGAAATTAAAAGACAAAAAATACGCAGATAAGGCACATAGCGATGATAAAGAAGTATTCTTTTCATATGCAGATACCTTACATAAAAACTTGGCCTTTTTTCCGTTTCAATATATAGACTATCAGTTTAAACGACCGGAAACTACTAAAAATGTATTGTACTTTAATGGTTCGAATGATTTATTTCTAGAGGATGAGCAAGTACAATGGAAGGACTTGGCCAATCGTGCGGATTCCTTAACGACGATTAGCTTGTGCTTTAGTGCTACCTTAACTTTTGAGGAGTACCTTCAAAATCGCATCCGAATTGAGCAAAATGATGCTTTAAATCAGAAATTAGATTCCGTTGATCGAATTTATTGATGGTGATACGGCTCGTTGCGAAGGATTGTAAAACCGCGATAGAGTTGTTCGATAAAAAACAAACGAATCATTTGGTGTGAAAACGTCATGGAGGATAAGGAAATTTTTCCTTTGGCTTGCTGGTAGACTTCGTCGGAAAATCCGTAAGGACCACCTATTACGTAAACCAAGGTTTTGATACCGGAATTCATTTTTTTCTGTAATTCGACAGAAAAACCCACACTGTTAAATGTTTTTCCATTTTCGTCTAGTAATATCAAGTGATCAGTTGCGGATATTTTGGATAAAATAATTGCACCTTCTTTTTGTTTTTGACTGCTTTCAGATAAGTTTTTTACATTTTTGATGTCTGGAATTACTTCCAGTTCAAATTTGATATAGAAATTTAAGCGTTTGTTGTAGTCGTCTATCAGTGTTTGAAGCGATTGATGGTCGGTTTTACCTATAGTGATGAGTTTGATATTCACTTTTTTTTGCAAAAGTAAATTTTTGGATGTTATTTTTTGTATTCCAATGCTGTTTTTTTGTAAAAAAATATATGAGGAGGCTTCTCAGTTGTCCACTATGGTTGATTTATGGATAGTGCGGGGATAGTGCGGGGATGTGCCTTATGTCACTTTAAACTCATTTCCTCTCTGACTTCCCTTGTAAGGATGGATTTTCGAAAATCCGTTTTCGTTTTTTCTTAATTTCGAAACCCCCTCCTTATATATAGGTGTTTTTTTTTGCCCATTCGTCCATTCGTCCATTCGCCCATTTGCCCATCTGCCCATCTGCCCATTCGTATATCCGCATTCCTTATATATGGGTATGTTTAGTTTTCTTATTCGTCCATTTGCGCATTTGCGAATAAATTACAAAAAAGAGCTATTTTACACCCACATCACTCCAAAGCGAATTCGCCTATATGCCCATCCGCGTATCCGCAAGAATAGTTAACCAAAAACAGCCATTTTACACCCACAGCACTCCAAAGCGCATAAACGTATCCGCCCATCCGCGTATCTGCGTATCTGCAATAAAGCTAAAGGTACGGTTACCAATCTGTTAAGAA
>JBEBUC010000031.1:0-21121 GCA_040393465.1 Flavobacterium sp.
CTTATGTAAGTGAAGACGGTACGCCAACAGTTATCGATGTTCCTGCAGATGTGATTAGCAACTTCGAGCAAATCGTAAACAATACAGAGGTTAAAAACATCTTAAACGAGTTTTTAAGTAAGGTTGAAGGTAATGTTACTTACGACGGAAATAACTTCCATTACACAGATGCAAGTGGTGTAAACCAAACGATCAATATCCAAGAGATGGTTAGTAGTAACGAAACTGTAACTACCTTAACTAATAACGCAAACGGAACATATACTTATGTAAGTGAAGACGGTACGCCAACAGTTATCGATGTTCCTGCAGATGTAATCAGCAACTTCGAGCAAATCGTAAACAATACAGAGGTTAAAAACATCTTAAACGAGTTTTTAAGTAAGGTTGAAGGTAATGTTACTTACGACGGAAATAACTTCCATTACACAGATGCAAGTGGTGTAAACCAAACGATCAATATCCAAGAGATGGTTAGTAGTAACGAAACTGTAACTACCTTAACTAATAACGCAAACGGAACATATACTTATGTAAGTGAAGACGGTACGCCAACAGTTATCGATGTTCCTGCAGATGTAATCAGTAACTTCGAGAACATTGTAAACAATACAGAGGTTAAAAATATCTTAAACGAGTTTTTAAAAGAAGTAGAGGGTAATGTTACTTACGACGGAAACAACTTCCATTACACGGATGCAACTGGTGTAAACCAAACGATCAATATCCAAGAGATGGTTGCTAGTAACGAGACTTTGACTACGTTGGACTTAAACCTTAATGAAGGTAAATTGGTTTATACTGGTGAAAACAGCATTCCAACAGAACTAGATTTAGCGACAATGGTACAGGAACCATGGTATAGTACACTAACACATAAAGGAGCTGTTTCAAATACGGATAATATTTATACACAAGGTTGGGTAGGTATTGGATTTACAGAACCTTCGGACGCACGTAACGAGAAATTACGTGTAAACGGGGCCATTACAACTGTAAATAGCTACTATGCCGATTATGTTTTTGAAGATTATTTCGATGGTTTTTCTGAAATTAAATTAGACTATAAGTTTAAAGATTTAGAAACTGTAGAAAACTTTATCAAAACCAATAGACATTTACCGGGTATCACTCCAATTGGAGATTTAGAATACACAGATGCTGGTTACTCTTTTAACGTTTCTGAACTTGCAATTCAATTGTTAGAAAAAACGGAAGAATTGTACTTACACGTTATCGAGCAAAAGAATACCTCAGAAACTAAAAGCGAGGAATTGCAATTACAAGTTATGGAGCAGAAGATTGCGTTAGATGCTAAAAACGAAGAATTACAATTACAAGTTCGTGATCAAAAGGAAACTATTGAAGTTAAGAATCGTCAAATTGAGAAACTAGAGAGAAATAATCAGTTGATTAATGAGCGTTTAGATAGATTAGAATTGTTACTTTCTAAGTAAACTTTTCCATTCAATCGTGAATCAACAATAGAATCTTAAAATAAGAATCAGCAAGTGGAAAATATCTTTTTGCTTGCTGATTTTTTTTGAGATTATTACCTGGTAGTTCGCAAAGACAATTCGTAGAGATTGCTTGTAATACCTAATATTGAAGGCGTTTAGAGAATATTTTATGTTTTAGCTTATCTAACTTTTTGGATATGTAAAATATAAATTCACCATTTAATTTAGTAATAATAATGAAAGTAAAACTATATATATGTTCGGTGACTTTGCTGACAAGTACTTTGAATTATGCACAAAGTGAATCCGTAAACACCAATGAGGGTAGTTTGTACATCTCGCCAGAAACTATCGTTGTTTCCGTTGCGAAGTGGGACAATAAACCTAGTGGTGAGATTTTTAATGATGGAGCTTTTTATCTGCGATCGAATTTTCACAACGATGGAGTTTATTCATATAATGAAAAGCTAAAGTCAGGATACACCGTTTTTGAAAGTGAAAGCAATGGAAATCAAGTAATTAGTGGAGGTGGAATTGCAGATTATTTTGATGTTTTATTTAATAAAGTAAACAACGATGGAAATATTGAACTGGAAAATCAGTTGGTTGTTTCTGGAAAGGCTAACTTTTTTAAAGGGATTTTAAAAATCAAAGAAGAACAAGGAGCAAATTTAAGTTTCAAAAAAGGATCGGAGTCGATCAATGCATCAGATTATAGTTATGCAGAAGGGAAGGTTTTAAAAACCGGTAACGACAATTTTGCTTTTCCAATTGGAAAAAAAGGGCATTATGGTTACGCTGGAATTGTAGCGCCTAAAAAGGTATTAACGGCTATTCAGGGAGAGTATTTTTATGAAAATTCCAATGACGCGTTTCCTCATAGTTCTAAAATTGGAGTAATTGCTGCCATCAACGATCAAGAATATTGGGAGCTGACTAATATAGCAAATGATGAAAGAGTAATATTAACATTAGGATGGAATGAAAAAACGATAGCTCCTTCATTTTTAGAAAATGAAGCTAAAGGCTTAGGAATAGTGCGTTGGGATGAGGAGCAAAAATTATGGGTACATGAAGGAGGCATTGTAGACTTAGGAAATAAGACGGTAACCTTGCCAATGGAAGTATCTAAATATGGTGTATTTACTCTAGCAAAATTAAAAAGCGACCTAGTATTAACAGGAGATGTAGTGATTTACAATGCGGTATCTCCAAATGGAGATGGTGTTAACGATTATTTCCGTATTGAGAATTTAGACCGCTATCCAAATAACAAAGTGACGATTTTCAATAGATGGGGAGTTTTGGTTTATGAAACAACTAATTACGGTACCAACGGAAACGTTTTCAATGGAATTTCAGAGGGTAGAGGTACGTTAAATAAAAAAGAAGGTTTACCATCTGGTACTTACTATTATATACTGGAATACGATTATACGAGCCAAGGTGAAAGTAATAGAATTAAGAAAGCAGGGTATCTACATTTAGAGAATAACTAAAGCAACGAAAATATGAATATTAAAACATTATATAAATACATAGGTGTAACTGTTCTTCTTTTAAGTACATCGGAATCTGCTTTTGCGCAGCAAGATCCGCAGTTTACACAATATATGTACAATACGACACAAATCAACCCTGCTTATGCCGGTTCTAGAGGTGTTATGAGTATTTTTGGTCTATATAGAACACAATGGGTAGGTTTAGATGGCGCTCCTAAAACGGCAAACCTATCTGTAAACACTCCCTTGGGAAATTCGCGTATGGGGTTAGGTGTTTCTTTTACTAATGATGTAATAGGTGTCATGGATGAAAATAATCTTTCTATTGATTTATCCTATACGGTAGATTTAAGTGAACGCTTTAAATTGTCATTTGGAATGAAGGGGACAGCTAACTTATTGAATGTAGATTATACCAAACTAAATATCTATAATCCAGGTGATGTAGCTTTTCAAGAAAATATAGAAAATCAATTTTCTCCTAATATTGGAGCTGGATTGTATGTGCATTCTGATAAAACTTACTTTGGATTGTCGGTACCTAATTTCTTAAGTACCGATCGTTATGAAGATAATGCGGTTTCTACTATGAAACAAAAAATGAATTTTTATTTAATTGGAGGGCATGTATTTGATTTGAGCAGCTCATTGAAATTTAAGCCAGCTTTCTTGGCCAAAGCAGTAGAGGGAGCGCCAATACAATTGGACCTTACTGCTAATTTCTTGATTAATGAAAAATTCACTGTTGGTGCCGCTTACCGTTGGGATGCTTCTGTTAGTGGTCTAGTCGGATTTCAAGTTTCTGACGGATTATTCATCGGATATACTTACGATACCGATACTACCAAGTTAGCACGATACAATTCAGGATCCCACGAAATCTTTTTGCGTTTTGAATTATTCAATCGCTTTAACCGAATCACAACACCAAGATTCTTTTAATCTGAAATATTATAAATCTCCTTTAACGACCACTGACTTTGTTTTAAATATAGCAATGTGATAAAAGGAGATTAAATAGAACAGTTAAAATCCAATAAAATAGATATATGAAAATCAATATAAAAAACGTGCTACTGGGAGGAATTACTCTTTTCAGCATAGGTGCTAGCGCTCAGAAAACACTGGTGCAAAAAGCTGCAAAAAAATATGACGATTACTCTTTTGTAGAAGCAGCTAAAATCTATGAAAGAGTTTATAATAAGAATTTTGAATCACAGGAATTATTACAAAACACGGGTAATGCATTTTATTTCAATGGAGATTTGTCCACTGCAAATAACTGGTATACCAAATTATTTTTACTCAATAACGAATCTATTGATTCAGAATATTTTTATCGTTATGCCCAAACGCTAAAAGCAATTGGTAAATATACTCTAGCGGATGCTTATTTGCAGAAATTTTCAGAAATTGAAAAGGAGGATAGCAGAGCTAGAATGTTACTAGCAGATCAAAAATATTTAGCGACCATTAGAGAAAATTCTGGTCACTATTCAATTGGAACCGCAAGTGTTAGTGGTGCTTATTCTGATTATGGTTCAACGGTTTTGGATGGAAATTTGATTTTTGCTTCCAATAGAGCCCATAGAGGTGTTAGTAGAAATATACATACTTGGACGGAGCAATCTTTTACACGTTTATATTCAGCTAAAATTAAGAATGATGGTACGTTGAAAAAATCCAAGACTTTTGCTTCGGAAATTACATCTCGATTTAATGAATCTACTCCAGTTTTCTCCAAAGACGGAAAAACCATGTATTTCACTAGCAATAATGACAGAAATGGAGTTCGTCAAACCAATTCAAAAGGAATTACTTTACTTAAGATATACAGTGCTACCCTTGAGAATAATCGCTGGACGAAAGTTACCGAATTACCTTTTAATTCGGATGAGTTTAGTACCGCACACCCGGCTTTAACACCAGATGGAAATTGGATTTATTTCGCTTCGGATCGTGAAGGATCTCTAGGACAATCCGATTTGTTTAAAGTGAGAATTAATGCAACAGGAGGTTTTGGAGAACCGATAAATTTAGGCTCTCAAATTAATACTGAAGGGAGAGAGAGTTTTCCAGTTATTACTGTTGATAATGAACTGTATTTTGCTACAGATGGTCGTCCTGGTTTGGGTGGTTTAGATATCTACGGTACGAAAATCAATCAAAACGATACGTATAGTGACCCTAAAAATCTAGGAGCTCCAATAAATAGTCCACTAGATGATTTCGGTTATTATATTGATTCTTCAACGAGACAAGGTTTTATGACTTCTAATAGGAATGGTAGCGATGATATTTTTGCCTTTTTGGAAAAAACTCGTGTGGTATTAGAATGTAAACAGATCGTTCATGGTTCGGTTTATGATTTACCAACAGGACAAATTTTATCCAAAGCGAAATTGACTTTATATGATAATGAGTTCCATAAAATAGCAGAGACAATTTCTGATGCAACGGGTAATTTTGAGTTTAAAAATCTCGATTGCGGTTCAAAATATAGAATTAACGTGGTTGCTGAAGATTATAATACTGCTGAAATCACCGTTATAATACCTAATGCAAGTGGTACGACGCTGACCAATTTCGGTTTAGAAAAAACTAGAGTTATCATAAAACAAGGAGACGATTTATTTAAAGTACTGAAACTGGAACCAATTTATTTTGATTTTGACAAATCGGAAATTCGTGCCGACGCTGCCATAGAGCTTGCGAAAGTAGTAGCTGTATTAAAAGAGTATCCTTTGATGAATATTGATGTTCGTTCACACAGTGACAGCCGTGGAAAGGATAGCTATAACTTGAAATTATCGGATGATCGTGCAAAATCTACTGCGAAATGGATCATAAATCAAGGAATAGATTCTAGTCGTATTGATGCACGTGGTTACGGAGAAACACAATTAATAAATGATTGTTCAAATGGAGTTAGATGTACAGATGAAGAACATCAAGTTAACCGTCGTAGTGAATTTATTGTTTTAAAATTATAATTCCTTAAGCTTAATTTGAGGAGAAGGCTCAATTTTTTTTTATGGCAAACATTCCTGTAAATAGGAGTAACGGGGCTTATTGTTTCGATACTTTAATTACTAATAACTTATTGAAGATACATTTTTTGAAACCTAAATTTATTCAATTTTTGATACTTTATAGTTGTTGTTTTTACAGGAATTTTGCCTTTTTTCTAGACCAATAAATAATTATTTCTCCTGTTTTGAATAGGATTTGTTTTATATCGAATGATTTTAATTTCATATTTTAAACTTTAAAAGTTTTACCTATGCAACAATTTAAAGTGTTAGACTTTAAAGGATTAAAACGGCTTTATCTCCAAGAGATTGTGAAAGTTGCAATTGTTTTTTTTGTAATTCAGTTTGGGTTGATTTATATGGATATGAATTTATACATCAGTTGTATTTATTGTCCTTTAATTTTTTTGTACAAAAGAAATCTTAATCATCGTTTTATAAAAGAGCAGGATTATAACTTGATTTATAAACATGTTTTTATTTACTTATTTATTGTTTTATTTTCTATTCTTAATAACAAAGTTTTATTCTTTTGGTTTAACCTAGTTTACTTTTTGGTATACGCTATTTTAATCAACAAGGAGTTACGTAAAAAATCGGAAATAGTTTATTTTGGTAATTCTAAACTGCTAACTAGCCTATTTATATATTTTATAATTTTAGAAATATGTGTTACTATATTAAGACTGTTTGAATTTTACTTGGATAACCAATTTGGATTTTCAATTCGATTTATATTTTTTGGGATCTTGTTTATGAATGTTTTATTCTCGGTGGTGGGGTTAATTGCTTTGCATAAAGAGAAAATCAGAATACTGGAGACAGAAAATGCTGATGTCAGAAGTGAATTAGGGTTAAAGGTTATTGAATTTTTTGAAAAATCAGATCAATACTTAAAACCGAATTTCACTATAAAAGACCTATCGATAGCTCTAGGTGTACCTAAAGCAGTTATATCTGAGTTAGTTAATCGGGAGATAAAAATGAGCTTTTACACCTTAGTTGCTAAATACAGAATTGAATACAGTAAACAAATTCTATTAACAAATGAACATTTTACAATAGAGTCTATAGTAGAGCAGTGTGGTTTTAATTCTAGAACTACATTTAATAAGTATTTTTTACAAGTCGTAGGTACAACTCCTTCGGAGTATAGAAAAGAACAGCTAGGAAACATAGAAACAATAGACAAATGATTCAAAATTTACATTTATTGATATTATTAGCTGTCGTAATATTAGCTTTGGTTAATCTATATATAGGAAAAGTTTTTTTTAAGCAACGAATACTTTTTAAAGTACAGAGTATATATCTTATTTTTATTATTTTACACTGTGTTTACGTTGCGTATTATAGAGAGTTTGATTTTATATTCGTTAATATAGGAGCCCCTTTTAGCCTTTTTTATGGCCCCTTTTTTTATAGTAATATTCAAGCAGCTAACCTAGGGAGTAGATTTAAAATAAAAAAAGCAGTAAAACACTTTTTATTAGGTTTGATTTTTTTTGTTGTTTTTCTGATGCTTTATATCGGAAAGGAACAATTAAGGCATTACTTTACCTATTATACTCATCTACTTTACATCGTTACTTGTTTACAATTAATTTATTATGCAGTTTTGATCTATTTAAAATTTAATAATGTAGCTAAAGGTAGTAAGATGGTGGCTTTTATGAACCAGTCTATCTTGATAATGATTGTGAGTATATTGGTGTTTTCAGGTTTGATTTTTAGAGATAAAACACAAGAACTAAGTTATATTAAGGGCTCCTTAGTCTATGTTTTAATGCTGTTAATTGTCATTCTAATCCTTAGATATAATTTGATAGTTATCTTAAAAAAATTGAATTTTTATAAAAGTTTTTCAAAGAAAGAGTTTTTTAATAAAGATCAAAAGAAAAAAATAAAGCTAGGTAAATATTACAAGTCTAAAATTAGTAAGGATGAAATGACACAAGATATTAAGTTGTTAGAAAAACTCTTAAATGATGGAATCTACTTAATTTCAGAATTAACTTTAGAGATTCTTGCCAAGAAATTAAACATCAGTACACACCGATTATCTCAAGTATTTACGATGGGAATGGATTCGAATTTCAATAAAGTAATCAATAGTTATAGAATTCAACATGCTGTAGAATTATTAGGTGACTTAGATAGTAAAGATACCATTGAAGAAATTGGATTGAAAAGTGGATTTAATTCTCGAGCTTCTTTTTATAGAGCTTTTAATGTTAGTTTTAATATGACACCATCTGATTTTCGAAAAAAAGGAGATTTACAATAATGGAAATATTTAAGGGCCAAGAGGTTGTTCTGAGGAAGTTTTACCTGTAGAAGAAATGCGATATCGTAACTAAATCCGGAGTATAAGTTAAGCTACTTTTTTTCTTAAATGTTGGTATGATCGAATTCCGCTATGGTTTTGCATACTAAGAATGGCTGATTTTTTTTGTTACAGCTTCGTTGAATTAATTCCAATTCTAGATTTTTAGTGGGCACTTGATTAACCAAATGATTTTTGTAAATAGTTTGCCTTTTCGTGATTTAAAAACCTTTTAGCTACAGCCAAATCCCAGAAATTACCACTGAAACCGATACTTCTAGTAACTTGATATAAACCTAACATAACAACAGGCCTATAGTTAGGGTGTGGAGTACTGTATAAGAGTAAATGATACATTCTTCCTTAAATAGACGATTTTTACATGCCTTATTAAAGGCTAGTATCGTTGTGTCCTACTTCAAATTTAAGTTTTTAATTGACACGCTCAACAAAGTTAAAAACGACCATCTAAGTCGAAAAGTGTACTTAGTTGTTTTTGACAATGATTTGTTTTTATAAAGGATTACTTAATTAAATTACAAATGCCAAAGATTTTGAACCTTATCGTATTGTTAATGAAGACGGAGGGTATGTACTAGTTGACACCCAATCCAATATGTTGATTCGGATATACAACTTAGTTTTGGGTCTCAGGTCTTTAATGCCTGTTTCTTTTTTTAGTCGATACCGTAATTTCCTAAATTAAAAAAGAAACGACTGGGGTAGAAAAATCATTGCATCAAGATAATTATTGTTCGATTCCTACAATAGTTACTTTTCAAGTAAAGGAGTAGTACGGTTAATATAAAATTAGGCTTTAGGTAGGTGATATAATTGATAACAAGTTAAAATGTTAACAGATTATTGTTTATAAATTCAAATTAGAATAATCGATTTGTTTTAACAAAACAACTAGTTTACATAATATCAGCAGTATAGTGTTTTGGTTTGTTTCACATTATTAGGGTGTTGTACAGTCTGGAAATTCGAGTCTTTTAATGGGTGTGTTTTAGATTACTATTGCAGTGTAATTTCGTTTTGGCGTAAAGTAAATGGTTGTTTTATTAGTAAAAAACACTCTAAAATAATTATTATTTATTGGTTTTGTATAATAATAATTACAATAATAATTTGTTTTGGAGTGCCTTTGGATGAAAAAGTTAAAATTTCCAAAAATAAAAATTTTGTACCATACGATAACAAGTTAAACCCAGAACATAACCAACAAGTAGAAAACCATTTAAAAAGATAAGAACTTTTCTCGAATCTATAGTTTTTTTCAATAGTATAAGAAAGCTTCAAAAAACGAACGAAGTAATCTTTGATTCTTTAAGGTAATCCGTGTTCTATAGCAATGAAATATTTAAATCTAAAATAAATAAATTATGAAAAAAAATACCTTTTTTAAGCTGGTAGCCCTGTTTACTTTTTCTTGCTTTTCAATGCCATCATTTTCACAAGAAATGGGTACAGGTATAGGAACCTTAACTCCTGATGCAAGTGCCGCGCTGGATGTAGTAAATGATAAAGCAGGAGTTTTGATTCCTAGAATTTCTAATGTTGCCATAAGCATTCCAAGACCTGCAAATGGACTGTTAATATACGATATAGATAAACAATGTTTAAGTCAAAATACAGGAACTCCTGATGCACCAAATTGGGTTTGTATTAGCGGAAATGTGGTGAAATTCTTCTACATGCCATCGGTAGCTTTAGACATAACCCAAAGTACAGGTAGCTATAATTTATTCAATATATATAAAAATCAATTTTCTACTCCGAGAGTAAGTAGTGCTGGATCTCCTGCTGAGATTCCATTTTTTGCATCAGCATCCGATTTACATTATTATGTAACCTATTATAGCGATGTGGTCTTTGAAAATGTGCAAGTAAGTCCAGCGGGTATCTTAACCTACAATGTAAAAGCCAATGCTCAAGCTAATAGCGATGCAAGTGATTTTATGAATATTGTTTTAGTAGTTAAATAAATTTTTTTAAAAATAGTTAATCACTATATACAGATGAACCATATCAAACCTATATATAGGAGTAAGAATCTATTTTTCTTCTTATTTCTTTTTTGCCTCACAACAACTAGTTACGGTCAACAAACAGCTTGCCCGAATGATTTTGATTGTGACGGAATTATGGATGCCTTAGATGTCGATGATGATAACGACGGTATCTACGACCATGTGGAGTCGCCAAATTGTTTTTATTTGGATAAAGCGATACATCAATCAGGAGACCGAAGAGCTTTTTGGGAAGTTAGTACCGCCTTACCCTATACTAGTGGTAGCCCAGATTTATTGATTGATGGAAGTACAAGGGGATTTTATATTCAAGGAGCAAAGCCTATTTCCAATATAGAAATTGTTAGACTAAGTTCGAACTTTCTTGGGGGTATCGCATTTTCTAGTTTTGTTTTTAATACATCTGGATTATTTTCGACTAATACTAAAGTAATCTTACAAGGATCCCAAGATGGAGAAACCTGGACTGATTTAACTGAAGTCCTTTTGATGCCTACAACTGCTAATGTAACAATCAAAATAATTAAAAACCAACAATCTTATAGAATATATAGATTACTAGGAGTCAGCGGTTATACAAAATCAGGGACAACGTCGATAACGGAAATAACAGGAACTGTTGGGGCATATATGCCATCGTTATTTCCTAAATCTAATTGTGATGGAGAAGATATCGATAACGATGGTTTACCAAATCATCAAGATTTGGATGCGGATGGAGACGGAGGGTCAGATGTATTAGAAACTGGTTTTGTTGATGAAGATAAT
This sequence comes from Flavobacterium sp., assembly GCA_040393465.1. Classification (GTDB taxonomy): domain Bacteria; phylum Bacteroidota; class Bacteroidia; order Flavobacteriales; family Flavobacteriaceae; genus Flavobacterium. The sequence goes on from JBEBUC010000031.1 coordinate 11,122, forward strand.
GATGGAATGCTGGGTTTAAGCCCGGTTACCGTAGATCAATTTGGTGCCGTAACATCAGCAGTTGGGTATATTTTACCAAATGCCTATTATAAAATTATGGCTGTAAATGCTGCCGTTGATACCGATGGGGATGGTGTTTTAGATGTGTACGATCTCGATGATGATAATGATGGTATTTTTGACCATTTTGAATCTCCGAGTTGTTTTAATTTAGTAACAGATTTCGAAATTGGAGATCGTAGGGAATTATTAAGCGTAAGTACGGACTTAGTTTATACAACAGGTAGTGTAGATTTGTTAATAGATGGATCCACAACAACTGGAATTCTTTTCCCTACAGCAGGCTACGTAATAGATAAAGAAATAGTGAAATTAACGACTCGATTGATTGCTGGAATAGAATTTCGTGCTATTGTACTTCATTTTAATACATCCTCATTTTTCACTTCCGCTAAAGTTATTTTACAAGGAACTAAAGACGGTCTTGAATGGGTAGATTTGACAGAAGAGCTTATTCCAAGTAATTCTTCTGTAATTACTTTTCCTGTTACGAAAAACCAAGGAAATTATGGGATGTATCGTCTGTTAGGAACAGCAGGTATAATCACTGGGAATCGATCTATTACCGAAATTACTACAATTGTTGGAGCTCATATACCATCATCATTATTGCCAAAGTTAAATTGTACAGATGAGGATGTCGATCAAGATGGTATTCCAAACCATAAGGATCTCGATGCGGATGGTGATGGAGATTTGGATGTAATCGAAGCTGGATTTGATGATGCAGACAATGATGGGATGTTAGGTACAAGTCCCGCTACTGTAAATCAATTCGGTGTAGTAATTTCTAATAGAGGAAATGCAATTCCTTTAGAGTTTTATAAAATGGCAGCCTATAATTCGACAAACGATTTCGATGGAGATGGGGTTATAGATTTGTTAGATGTGGATGATGATAACGATGGCATATATGATCATATTGAATCGCCAACTTGTTTTTATATTAATCCAAGTTCTTATGAAATTGGGGATAGAAGAAAAATATTAGATTCGAGTACTACTTTACCTTATACAGTGGGTAATGTTGAGTTTTTGGTTGATGGCAACATAACGGACCTGAGCGGTATTTCCATAGGAGCTGTTACGCCATTATCGGGACAAGAAATAGTTCGGATAACTACTAAATTAGCCAAAGGTATTGAATATAAATCTATTGTATTGACAGTCAGTGCACCAGGTTTTTTTACAACCACTTCTAAAGTTGTAATACAAGGTTCTCAGGATGGAAACATTTGGACCGATCTAAGCGATGTTTTGACTCCGGAAGCAACTGCTGTTGTAAGCCTGACTATAACTAAGAATCAGGGATCGTATCGAATATATCGAATATGGGGAATGAGTGGTTTTACGGGGACTACTGCAAAAATAATTACCGAAGTAACTACGACTATTGGTACATATATGCCATCGCTATTCCCAAAACTAATTTGTATAGGTGAGGATGTGGACAACGATGGTAAACCGAATCATCAAGATTTAAATTCCGATGGAGATACGTGCAACGATGTTATCGAAGCCGGTTTTCTGGATTTAGATCGAGATGGTATATTGGGAACCAGCCCGGTTACCGTAGATCAGTACGGGAAAATAACCTCTGCAATAGGTTACTCCGTACCTAGTAATATGTATTTTATCGACGCGACCAAGAATGTTTGTACTGGTCAAGGTATACCTATCGATGAATATGGTCACTGTGTGGATCTGGACAACATGTCTAACGATGCTAAATTGATACAAGGGGCTTTTCATAGTAGTATTGCACGAACCAAATCAGGGTTTGTAATATTTGGTGAAAATACGAGACCTTCAGGAAGTGGTCCTTTAGTGATTCCTACGGAAATAGTCCCTGCTAAAGGATTTACTTATGAAGGAACTATAATGGATGCTACATTAGGTGGTAATCGGCAATCGGGAACCCAACATTTTGTATTAGCTACTGGAGGACTTTATACCTGGGGTTTTCTTGGGTATGGTATCCCAGCGTCTTGGACTTCTGATCAATCATTTCAAAAGATAGATTTACCAAACGGTCTTAGCCCAAGTGCTATTAAATTTATAAGTGCGAGTACTACGAATTTGGTGTTATTGACCAAATCGGGAGATGTATATATAGCAGCAGGTTCGCTAAGGAAAGCATTTGGAGCGTATGGAGATGGTAGTACTACTTACGATGAACTTTGGCATAAAAGCAATATTTCTCATGTGGTTTCCATTAAAGTAAACTCAAGCGGACAGGCTTTAGCCTTAACTTTTAGTGGAGATTTATATGTATGGGGTAAAGGTGTGATTGTTGGAGATGGTAGTGCAGCACAAGATTTATTACAACCCACAAAAATTACATTTCCTACCGCAGTTACTAAAGTAAATATGATTGCCTCTTCTTCTAGCGCTATTTATGTTTTGGGAGATGATAAAAGAGTTTATTCGACAGGAATTAATGAGTTTGGACAATTAGGTATGGGAAACTTACAGGATCAATTAAGTTGGCAAACGGTAAAAAATCCTTCGGGCACTGCTTATTTGGAGAATATTAAGTTTATTAATGCCACTATTCATGACAGTACAGATGGGGCTGCAGCTGCTATAGATGAAGCAGGAATAGCGTATTTATGGGGAGATAATGATAAAGGTAAATTAGGATTAGGAACTGGTGGTTATTCTGGTGTACTAACTCGACCTAGAATTCCAGATGGGACAAGACCGGGATTTCATAACATAATGTATATAGAACCGGGTGGTCACGTAACTCCCATTGTGGATATAAAAACGGGGAAATTTGGATATGTTGGACATAGAATTAATGGGAGTATGGGAAATGGAACAACAGCAGAATCTTTTGTTGATGCTTATGATTTTACTAATACACCGTTTATTGATTTTTGTGGTCTTACGTTCGGAGAAATAAAAATGACTAGAATTATGTTGAACCCAATGAATATAAATTCTAATCCAATTAAATAGTAGTTAGTTATATTTTTTTTAATCGTGTAAAAGAGTCGTAAAACAATCGTTTTACGGCTCTTTTTGTTTTAATAAGATATATAAAAGACAGCTTAATAACTAAAAAATACCATTATAAATAGGGGGTCTCTATACTGATATAGCCACTTTAACATGCAAATTCTAGTTTTTTGCGAACGGTATATTTGAAAAACTGTAGTGAGAAATCAAATACAGATTTCCATCTATTCTCTTTAGCTCTCGGCTAGATACTACTAGCTGTGATTAATGAGGTTCTTTATTCTCTTCAATTAGTAAAATCAACCTTTTATTACGTTTTGTTTATAGCTTCCATTTTCATGCAGTCTCAAAGTATAAAAATGATATAATCCGGGATTTTCCGTTGTTGAAAAACAAAAAACAGTAGTACACATTTGCGTACTACTGCTTATAAAATGTATTTTAATTTATATCAATCCTGTATCCGTTTTCCACGACTAGAATTCATTAGAAGATCTGATGTTAAACGAGTAGTTTGCTATTCCTGCTTTTCTCAGGATTAGTAAATCTAATCTTCGTTATTTGTCACCGAAAGTTTTACTTCTATATTCAATCTTGTTGCATTGGAATAAGGACAAATTTGATGCGCCTTTTCGGTTAATTCCTGAGCGACTTCAATAGAAACTCCGGGAATATTCACATCCAATTCTACTGCCAGACCAAAACCACCGTCTATGTTTTGTCCGATGCTTACTTTGGCAACGACGGAAGTTTCGCCCGTTGGAGTTTTTGATAAAGTAATCACGCGATTTAGTGCGCTATCAAAACACGCTGAATATCCGGCTGCGAAAAGCATTTCCGGATTAGTAAAGTCATCATTGGCTCCGCCTAATGCTTTGGGCATTCGAACTTCCAGGTTCAAAATTCCGTTTTCACTTTTTAGCTGTCCATTTCTTCCGCCTTTTGCTGTAACGCTGGTTGTATATAATGGTTTCATTTTATTTCTGAATTTTATTTAAAATTTTTTGAACAGTTTCTTTGAGTTCGAACAGATCTTCATTTGTGAGATTCAATTCTTCCTGCATTTTTATCGGAATTTCACACGCTTTTTGCTGTAAATTCCTACCTGCATCAGCTAAAAAAATTTGAACAACTCTCTCGTCTTCTTTTTTTCTTTTTCTAATGACAAAACCCTTAATTTCAAGCTTTTTTAGAAGCGGTGTTAAGGTTCCACTGTCAAGATAAAGTTTTTCACCGAGTTGATTAACCGTCAAGCCATCCTTCTCCCAAAGCACCATCATCACAAGATACTGCGAATAGGTAATTTGAAGCTCATCTAGAAAGGGTCGGTATAAACTAATGATTTCTTTTGAAATAACATACAGCGGAAAACAAAGTTGGTTTCCCAATTTGGGTGGTTGGTGATTTTCCATAATTGAATGACAAAAAGTCGAATTAATATACTATTTTCTGATAATAAATTCCTCCATAGGAATTCTAACTTTCTTCATTTGGGAAAGCCAGTCGTTTTCGGTATCTCTGTAACCCAGATATAATAACGTAACACTTTTTAGACCTAATTCTTTTAGACCCAAAATCTCATCTACCACGTCACTGCTAAATCCTTCAGCCGGAGTAGAATCAATCTTCAATTCGGCCGCTTGAGCCATTGCCAAACCTAATGCAATATATGTTTGTCTTGCTGTGTGAGCAAAATGTTGTTCAGGAGTTTGAGCTCCATAGATTTGCTTGATTTGATCGGTATAACTACTGAAGCGACCTCTTGGTAATTCTCTAACATCCGTGTGATAATCATAAACTTGATCGATTTTCTCATCGGTGTAGTTATCCCATGCTGCAAAAACCAACACATGAGAAGCATCTCTCATGACTTCCGGATTTAATGCTCCTTTTACCATTTGCTCTCTTAATTCCTGATTTTCTACAACAATCACACGGAAAGGCTGTAAACCTGATGAAGTCGGAGCTAATCTTGCGACTTCTAAAATTTTATTTAAATCCGCTTCAGTTACCTTTTTTGTTGAGTCATATGCTTTTACAGCATGCCTCCAATTTAAATCTTCTATTAACGACATTTTTATTGTTTTTTTAATTAAACTTCTGATTCTGAAAATCATTTGAATCAAAATGATAATGCAAAGATAGATTATAATTAAATTGCATGCAATTTAATTTTATAAAATATACTTTCTAGCAAAGTGTATACTATTTGTTTTAAAAATAGAATTGCATAGCTGTAGAACCTGAGTTTTTTATGCCATAGAATAGAGACGTAAAGATAATTCGTTGTAGGTCTCCATATAAACAGGATATTTTTAAATTCAAATGTATAAACATCAGTGCAAATTCCAATAGTCCGATAAGGCCATATGAAAGATTTATTTATGGATAAAGCGGTCATTTTTTTTAAAATTGTAAAAAACACGAAGGGGAGGTGTGATAGAAGTTAGAAACTGTTTGCCTCTCTTACATTCAAATTTACCTATTTCAGGCCGGTCTCATCGGCAGGAAATGAACATTTGTTTTTAGTAGACTTTACTCATTCTTTACTATTTATTAATGGGATTCATAAGGTGCTTCGCAGTTCGTATTTAACCATTTGGATTTTTGATTGGATGAGTTGTATAAATAATTTTCCAATTAACTATAGGCAATTCAAAGTAAAATTGTGGTCTTCCAGTTGTATCTCCAACTTTGAATGGCATAAGCGTATTTGGAATAACTTGGAACGGACTCTATAGGATAATTTAATAGTTCTCCATAGGGGGCAATAAAATTTCATTACATTTAGAAAAAAAATAATTATGCAGTTAGTTATTCGCAAGGAAACACCAGAAGATTTTAAGGAAGTGCATGAGGTCGTCAAAAAGGCTTTTAAAGACCAGCAATACAGTGATCAAAAAGAACACTTTTTAGTTGATAAATTAAGGAAATCGGCTTCATTCATTCCGGAATTATCCTTAGTTGCCGAGTATGAGCACCTTATTGTGGGTTATATACTACTGACAGAAATAAAAATTGTCACAGCAAAAAATGAAATAGTTTCCTTAACCTTAGCTCCTGTAGCAGTACTTCCAGATTACCAGAATAAAGGAATAGGCGGTACCCTTATTAAAACAGCTCATAAAGCGGCAAAAGCGTTGGGGTATGGTTCGGTTGTGGTCTTAGGGCATGAATCTTATTACCCTAAATTCGGTTATAAAAAAGCTTTAGACTACAGTATTAATTTACCTTTTGATGTTCCGCCAGAAAACAGCATGGTAATAGAGTTGATTCCCGGTTCCTTACAAGATAATATGGGCGACGTGGTTTATCCGAACGAATTTTACTAAGTAACAAGAGTCGCTATTGATGCGCCATCATCGTATACCTAATTTGTCCATTTTTTTTATTTAATGTCAATTAGAGTTAACAGCTGATTTCTCTTATTATTTAAGGTATTGGAATAACTATAGTCCATCGGGATTTTTAAAATGGATACTTTCCGATCCTTTGTAATTGTAAATTCATATAAAAACAAAGGAAAAAAAGGGGAGGAGCGCCCGGTACTTTTGTTGGTCCAGTTTACGGGATTTGTTTAGTCGTAAAAAGGATGGAATCCAGCTATAATATTTTCTATGTAATCAAATGGTAGTTATTGATTTTTCGTAAGATGTATAGGTGTACAGTAGTTTTACCTCATTATTGTTTTAATAAAGACATTTTGGGAACTTTTACAAGAACCTTACATATCTATGCAAATCCTAAGGGGATTAGAGATTAAGTCCATAACTACGTTTCGTTTAGCATACTGAACTAGAATTCAACCCTCCAATTAGGAACGGAATAGAAATCAACTAAAATTTAAGTTTGTAATGGTGCTGTTTTAGGGCAGACTATTTAGCGAAGCACTTCTATTTCTTCTATATATAAACTATCTTTGACGTCCTTAAAAAAAATAGAAAAAGATGAGTGCAACTTGGTATGAATGTAAAGTGAAGTATAGAAAATTGGATGAAACGGGGAAACAAAAAGTGGTTACGGAACCCTATTTAGTTGATGCTTTATCCTATACAGAAGCGGAGAAAAGAATTAACGAAGAAATGGCTGCCTATATCAGCGAGGAATTTAAAATCACGGCTATCAACATAGCGAATTACGCAGAAATACATCCATTCGAAAATACCGACCGCTGGTTTAAATCTAAAGTTGCCTTAATGGCGTATGACGAGGAAAGCGGTAAAGAAAGAAAAACCATATTGACGATATTGATACAAGCCAATGATGTAAAAGAAGCTTATGATCATACGGAGGTTGTGATGAAAAATACTATGGGAGATTATACGATACCTGCAATATCCGAATCACCCATTATGGATGTCTTTCCTTATTTTAGTGGTGAAGAAGGCGATTCGGAGAAAATGGAAAGATTCAATTCACTAAAAAACTCTAAGCCAGAAACGGACCAGTGGGCAGAAAATGAAGAAGCGGTGATGGCAGATGCTTTGGAAGCATAAAATAGATTAGTAGAAAATAAAAAAGAAGTTATTTTACACAAAATAACTTCTTTTTTATAAGGTAGTGAACGTTTTTTTTCTTAACTCAAATTGATAAAAGTATAAGAACTCCTTTTCGTAAATGACAGTATTTTGATTTCTTTGCTTTGGTCATCGTCGTCAAATTTATATTTTTTCAATTCATAATTCAGTAGATTGGTCTGAAGGTCTTTTTTAGAAATATTCGTATTGCGCTTATTGCTTTCGGATAGTATTTCGGAGGTATTTGATTAGAAATGGGCTGTTTTTAGTGGCTTGTAAATACAATTCTAAATAAAGGCAAACTACGACGGTAGCATAAGTAAGATGCGCCCATCAAATTCAAATGGGATTCCTACAGTTACCCTTTCCTTTGAAATGGGAGCGCTAGAGGATTAAAATATGCTAAAACGATACAAATAAATCGGTCACTAGAGCCAAATCAGGCGCTTTTTTTAGTTGTGTTTTCTTTAGATAGGTTTTTCTCCGAACTGCTCGTTGCTGTCTTGTTCGCTACAGATACTTCCTAATGGATGAAAGTAAGAGGGCAAATGGCAATCCTGATGTAATGGGTTTTCCCTTTTTTTGTCGTTGTTTGTTCCATTATGTCCGTACGGTGCGAATAAATGGGTTTAAATTGCTACTGATAAGGCACCAATTACAGCTAACAACCGTTCGGAGAGCTGGAACTTACAAGAATAATCCATATTCCAAAGAACTAAATAGGGATAAAAAACCGCAAAAACCTTAAAAATTAGACTTTCAGAGCGGCTAAAAAAGAGAATAAAGTTGCTTATTGCGTTTTAAAGGAGCTTTTTTAGTGAAGTATTGAGACTGAAGTCCCTTAAAAAACGCTCAAAAAAAAGTTTTGTACTGTAATTACAGAACTAAAAATAAATTATTCGACAAATATCTACCTTATTTATAAAATTAAACTTAGAAAAAAAGAGCCATACTGTTCTTTTTTTTAGATTAATTTTAACGCGATTTTAGTAAATATACAGCGGGTCTTTAGATAGTGTTGTAAAAAAAATCAAGTTGTCCTAATAATTTGGAACCGCATACAATTACAATTTGCAGTTAGAATTATTTTTAAATTAAGTCAGCGATTAGAATCCCGAAACCCCAATTAATAATCTGCGACAAATTTGAAAAATAAATTCTTATATATTTTTAAGTGCATAAAAGAAACAATCATTTTTTACATTCTTAGTTAAATAAACCGCTGTTTTGATGTTGGTGTCTTTCTGCCTCTAAGCTTGTAAAATTGCGGGCTAACAGCAGAGTTAGTGTATTTGTTTTAGACTTTTATCTCAACAAGGTCTGGACTACTTTCTTAAAGTGGCAATTAAACAATCTTTTTTCCTATTTGTTTAGAACTATTTCAACTGTTTCAAAAATCAGTTGTACTTTTTTTTAGTACACCAGTTAAATGGGAGGATAAACAAAAAATACCCTTATTCGTATTCTTGTTATGTTTTAAATCGGGTGATATTTTTGAGATATCACATTACATCTCACTTTTATGTAATGCGTTGTTATTTAAGTCCGTAAGCATTTGTCTCATATTATTAGCGTAACCGACAGCAGTTAGATCTGCAACAATATTACTGTTTTTAATACTCAATTTTGTACAAGAAATAAGAAGTAGTTGGTTACCCCATATACTTTAAAACTGAAATAGGTAATGTAGTAAAAATAAGTTTTACGGTCCTATTTAAAAATGAGATTATTTCAAACAATTAAAACCAAACAAAATGAAAAAAAGACTACTCCCATTAGCAACGCTGTTCTTATTAGGTAGCGCAGTACAAGCCCAAGTCGGTGTTGGAACCTTAGTTCCTCATGAATCGGCACAGATGGAAATTGTATCATCTGATAAAGGTGTATTAATCCCTAGAGTTAATTTAAGTGGATTAAGTGATAGAGCATTGATGAAAGGTGGTAATGTTGAAAGTTTATTGGTATTTAACTTGACAAATAATAGTGAAATTAAAAAAGGTTATTACTATTGGTTGGATACACAATGGGTTCGATTGGTAAGTGATGACCAAATTAGTACTTTCAAAAATACCGTTAACATTAGTGTTGCTATAGTTAATAACGAATTGGTTATTACAGATAGTGAAGACAATTCGGTTAAGATGGATTTGAATTTTGCAGAGTTGGTTAAAACGAACGAATTCGTTACTACCTTGACTAAAAATCCAAATGGAACTTATACGTATCACAGTGAAGACGGTACGTTAACCACGATAGATATTCCTGCCGATGTTATCAGTCATTTCCAACAAATTATAAATAATGAAGAGGTTCAAAATATTTTAAATACCTTTATTAATGATATTAAAGGAAACGTTACTTACGACGGAACCAACTTCCATTATACGGACGCCAGCGGTATTACCCAAACAATCAGCATAGAAAACTTGGTTAAAGCAAATGAAAGCGTAACAACCTTA
>JBEBUC010000032.1:0-17809 GCA_040393465.1 Flavobacterium sp.
CGACCCTCTCGGTGTAAACGAGATGCTCTGAACCAACTGAGCTAATCGCCCGAAGTACTTTAAAAGTATTCCTCGGAATTGTATTTTATAACAACCAACGTGAGTTGTTATCTTTTAAAGGTTGTGGGCGATGAGGGATTCGAACCCCCGACCCTCTCGGTGTAAACGAGATGCTCTGAACCAACTGAGCTAATCGCCCTTTAAAAGCTGTAATCCTTTACTTGATTACGGGTGCAAATATACAACTGTATTTGGATTCTGAAAGCTTTTCTTGATTTTTTTTATAAAATTTCTGCAACTACAAAAGTACTGCCACCAATGTAAATCAAATCTTGTGGTTGTGCCATTTCCAGAGCTTTTTGATAAGCCGTTGATACAGAATCACAAACCACACCTTTCAAACCAAATTCAGCAGATTTTGCAGCCAATTCAGCAGCTGCCAATCCACGAGGCACTTGAGGTTTGCAGAAAAAATATTTGGCGTTTTGTGGAAACAAAGGCAAAATACTATTTAAATCTTTATCGTCTACCACACCCAAAACAAAAAACAATTGCTCCTTTTTCGCTTCGGCTACTTGTTTTAAAACGATTTTTAAAGCATGACTGTTATGTGCCGTGTCGGCAATAACCAATGGATGCTGTTGTAAAATTTGCCAACGTCCTTGCAAACCGGTATTGACGGTTGTTTTTAACAAACCGTTTGTTTCGTTGTCGGCGGTAATATCAAAATAATCGCGTAAGATGGCTACGGTCTGCCTAACTGTTCGAATATTATGTACTTGATAAGCTCCTGCTAAATCGGCTCTATGTGTACTGTTTTTCATTAAATCGGAAGCAAAATAAATTGGTGCCTGAAGTTCCAAAGCACGTTTTAAAAATACGGGCTGGGTTTCCGAATCATATTCTCCTATTACAACGGGAATATGAGGCTTGATAATACCCGCTTTTTCAAAAGCGATTTCAGACAAATTCGTACCCAAAAAAGCTGTGTGATCCATACCTATATTGGTTATTACAGAAACCAAAGGAGTAATGATATTGGTCGAATCCAATCGACCTCCCATCCCCACTTCGATAACCGCAACGTCAACAGCTTGTTGCTGAAAATATTCAAATGCCATACCCACCGTCATTTCAAAGAAACTCAAATCATTCTCCTCAAAAAAAGCTTTGTTATTCGCTATAAAATCACAGACAAATGCCTCCGATATTTCCGTGCCATTGATTCGGATACGCTCGCGAAAATCCTTTAAATGCGGCGAAGTGTACAAACCTACTTTATAACCCGCCTCTTGCAAAACCGAGGCAATCATCGAGGAGGTCGATCCTTTTCCATTGGTTCCCGCAACGTGAATCATTTTCAACTCTTTTTCGGGGTGCCGCAAATGTTCGATTAACTTAACCGTATTAGTCAAATCTTTTTTATAGGCAGAGGCACCTTGTCTCTGATACATAGGGAGTTGAGAAAACATCCAATCGAGGGTTTCACGATAGTTCATCACTGGCATTATTTAGTTATTTACTTTACATTCAGCATTCTAAAATATTTTCATATTTTTCTTAGTATATTAAAATATAGAAAATTATCTTTATTGCAAAATTGAGACATTTTTCACAATAAACACTAGAACAACATTATTTATGATGGTATTTTTTTTACAAGCTCAAAACGACACAATTACCCAGGCTACCGGAGCCATGATTCAAGGAATTTCTGGTGAAAAAGAGATTTCTGTTTTGGACTTTATCTTAAAGGGAGGGGTGTTTTTAATTCCCATTATCTTTTTATTGATTTACACTATCTATGTCATCATAGAACGTTATTTATACATTAAAAAAACAGCGAAGTCCGATTCCCATTTGATTCAAGATGTGCGCACCCATTTAAACTCTGGAAATCTGGAATTGGCCGCTTCGTCAGCCGATCGCAATGGAGCTGCAGCAGGTCGAGTTTTAAAAGAAGGGGTATTAACCATTGGAAGACCTATTTCTGAAATAGAATCTAATATGGAGAAAGTAGCCAATATCGAAATTGGTCAAATGGAAAAGAAATTAGGTCATTTGGGACTTATTGCAGGTATTGCTCCTACTTTAGGTTTTGTCGGAACCATTTCGGGAGTTATCAAAATTTTCTATAGCATTTCCGTAACCGAAAACATCAGTATCGGGAATATTTCCGGTGGATTGTACGAAAAAATGATCAGCAGTGGAGCTGGATTAATCGTCGGTATTATCGCCTATGCTGGTTACCACTTATTAAACGGAATGATTGACAATTTTTCATTAACCGTTCAAAAAAACGTATTAGAATTTGTTAACATAATCCAGAGACCTAATGGCGATCAAAAGAAATAAACGATTTCAAGCAGAAGTAGCCACCTCATCTTTGAGCGATATCATGTTCTTCTTGTTGTTGTTCTTCTTAATCATTTCTACATTAGCCAATCCTAATGTAATTAAAATGACCCTGCCAAAAGCGGCAGCCAACGAAAAAACCAACAAACAATTAATCAGTTTATCGGTAACCGAAGACAAAAAGTTTTTTTTAGACAAACAAGAAGTCGCCTTTGAAGAACTCGAAGCTACTTTATTAACTAAAATAGGCACAGAAGCAGACCAAACTGTAGTGGTTCGCATTCCATACAACCTCCAAGTACAAGACCTCGTAGATGTTTTGCAAATCGGGGTAAAAAACAATCTGAAATTCGTTATCGCCACAAGCGGTAAATAAGTTTCAGGAGTAACAACAACGCTTTGGTACGTACTTAACGCAGCATTATTGCGTTTATACCACGCGTTTATCCGCATTAAAAAAAGCGAAAACCCATTTGGGTTTTTCGCTTTTTTTGTACCTCAACCAAAACCATAGGCTTGCTCCTTAGCTGCTATGGGCGCCGGTTGCATTTTAAGAAAGTACAAACGAGGTATAAATACGATGCAAACAATAAATACCAGCTTACTTATAAACATTACGAGTAGCGCAGTAAAATACAAACCTACTACAAATCAGGCACAAAGCCCTACTTACAGTACCTCGTATTGGGTATTTTTAGTTGAGCCTAATTGGATGGCTTATTCGTTAACAGACGACAATCTCCTAGGCAAATAGACAAATTATTTTAGCTACTGACAACTATGTAAAATAAAAAAGCGGAAACCCCTTAAGGATTTCCGCTCTATTTATATGGTAAAATACGTTGCTTAATTCAAACTGAAGTTGTAAATTATATTCCCCATTTGTTTGTCTGGTGCATTTGCACTAGCTTCCCATTTGGTGTTTAGCGCTGCTATTTTGGCTTGATCTAAGAGACAACGCGAATTATTGGTTGTTCCCTTAACTCCCGCAACCGCAGAAGTGGTTACTCCATTTTTATCAACTACGACTTCTACAACCACCTTTCCAACTTCGTTACAAGTATATTTCGGCTGTGGTTTTACCAAGGCTTTTCTACCCCCTAAAGAATATCCAATACCTCCGCCAGAACCACTTCCAGATCCACCGCCCGAGCCGCTACCTGTACCGCTTCCGCTACCTGTACCCGAACCCGTGCCGTTGCCGCCTCCAGTGCCACCACCAGAGCCGCCTGAGCCATAATATCCTCCAGAACTCAAACTACCGTCAGCCTTTCCTTTGTTACCCGCTGTTTTATCATCACCATCTCCGCCTTTTTTAGAGCCGTTAAGCAAATTGGCCAAAGCATCGTTAGTCGTTTTGGAAACCTTGGGTTTTTCAACCACCGGTTTTGGTTCGACCACTTTTTTAACTTCTTCCTTCACCTTGGGTTTTACCGCGGTTTCCCTTTTGGGAATCACTGCGGTTTCCTCTAAAGAATTTTCACGAGTAATGATGTTTTCCTCGTCGGGAACAACTACGGCTTCCTGCGTTTTGTTGTTGTCTGTAACTTGAAGCACTTCGCTAGTAAAATCGGCACCCGAACCCAAATCACTATCCCCAAAATTAACCGTTACTCCACCACCTCCGCCGCCACCTGCAAAATTCTCTACAGCAGCAGGAGAAATAAAACGGATCAAAAATAAAATCAAAAACAATAAAGTACAGATCGCCAAAGTGATCCCCATTGATTTTTTTTCTTCAGATGTTAATTTCATATTCATAAAAAGGATAGCTAAACGGTATAATTACAACAAAAATACTGAAAATAAGTCACGTACATACTACTAAAACTATACCAATTGTTTTAAGGCAATTTCGAAAGCAGTAGCACTGATGTTTTGCTTAGAACTGTTGCGTTGGTGTGCCGCTTTTAAAGCATTGCCAATAATTGCCGATGCATCTTCAAAAATAGCCTCATCGGTCAAGTCTACTTTGGAGCTCATCAAGTAAGCAAATACACGAGCCATACCACAGTTTGAAATAAAATCTGGAATCAAACTGATTTTGCTATCAACCATTTCCATAATTGGTCCGAAGAAAATTTCTTTATCTGCAAAAGGTACGTTAGCACCGCAAGAAATCACCTCTAATCCGTTTCCAATCATGTGATCTAATTGGTCTTTAGTAACCAATCTTGAAGCAGCACAAGGCGTGAAAATCTCAGCACCTATGCTCCAGATTTTAGCATTAATTTCTTCAAAAGGAATCATGTTATCCGCTACTAAAGTATTTCCTTTTTTATTGATGTATAAAGCGGTAATTTCTTCAAATGAGAAACCGTTTTCATTGATAATACCTCCATCACGGTCGATAATACCCACTACTTTAGCTCCCATTTTAGATAAATAATAGGCTGCTGCCGATCCTACATTTCCAAATCCTTGGATGATAGCACGTTTTCCTACAACCGATCCTCCGTAAATAGTATAATAATGCAAAACCGCTTCTGCTACACCAAATCCAGTAATTAAATCAGCTACTTTATATCTTTTGTTTACTTGAGGAGAGTAAACGTCACTTTCTACATCTTTTACAACACCTTGACGCAATTGTCCGATTCTTGTAATTTTCTCAGCTTCTGTAGGTTTAAAATGTCCGTTAAAAACCCCTTCCTGCGGATGCCAAAGACCACAAGCCTCGGTCATTGGGATTACCTCGTGAATTTCGTCCACGTTCATATCTCCACCAGTACCGTAATAATTTTTTAACAACGGGAAAACCGCTTTATACCAACGTTCCAAAACGCCTTTTTTACGCGGATCATTTGGATCAAAGTTAATTCCAGATTTTGCTCCACCAATGGCCGGTCCAGAAACAGAGAACTTTACTTCCATTGTTTTGGCCAATGACAACACTTCATTTTTATCTAAACCTTTTCTCATACGAGTACCTCCACCAGCTGCACCACCACGCAAAGAGTTAATTACGGCCCAGCCTTCTGCTTCCGTTTCTGCATCTTGCCAATGAAATACAATCTCCGGTTCTTTATCCTCGAATTTCTTTAATAAATCTTTCATTTAAAAAATTTTAGTTTTTGATTAGTTCGCACAAATATAACCCCAAAACCAAATACTTTCCAATCCAAATAGACTAATAATTCCATTTTATGGATTAAACACCACTCCAGATGAGTGATTTTTAGATGCTCCCGTTACACTGGCCAAAACATTAACCTGATTCTCGAGTCGCAATACCCCTAGAAGAGCGAATACCAAAGCTTCCTTATAATCGATAAGTTGTGAGGTTGGAACCACGATGGCTAGCTTTGGTTTGTAAAAGCGAAGTCGCTCCATCAAAAAAAGATGGTAAGTTCCACCACCCGTAACCAAGATGTTTTTACAAAAATCCGGAATAGCACGCGCTATTTGAATGGCAATGTGTTCGACAAAAGTACAAAGCACCTCTTCAACAGTTAATGAAAATGATTCTATTAAAGGCAATAAAAGGGAATTAACCGTTTCTATACCCAAGGATTTGGGTGCCGGTAAATCATAAAATGGCAATTGATTTAACCGTTCTAACAAGGCGGTATTGACCGTTGCGCTTCGCGCTACTGATCCGCCATCGTCGTAATTCATTCCCAATTTGTTGGCGTAGTGATTTAAGACGGTATTCACCGCAACGATATCAAAGGCCAAACGTTTTCCTGCCTTATCTGTGAAAGACATATTGGCAAAGCCACCCAAGTTTAAACACGCATCATAATCGGCAAACAGCAAGGCATCTCCAAGGGGAACAAGCGGTGCTCCCTGACCGCCTAATTGTACATCTTGAACTCTGAAATCGCAAACTACCCGCTGTCGGGTTCCCGTTGCCAGTTCGGCTAAATTGCCAATTTGCAAGGTGTATCCCAATTCCGGGCGATGAAAAACAGTATGTCCGTGTGAACAAATGGCATCAACACTATGGATGTTGTTTCGACGCATAAAGTCGTTATAAACCCCAACTAATAACTGAGTATATGCCACGTTAAGCGCTTTTACATCGTCTGTCGAAGTAAAAACCGCTTGTCGAAGTCGCGCTTCCCACTCTTTAGAATAGGCTATGGTTTCGCAATGGATGATTTCACTACTCCATTTATCTTTCTGATAATCAAAGACTACATAACACAAGTCAATACCATCTAAGGAAGTACCCGACATCGTGCCGATAACCGTATATTTATTTTTTCCCATAGGTTAAAAATAGTGATTCCACTTGAAGAATTGATAATTATAAAGTATATTTGAAAGCTTATAAAGGACACAAATAATACTTTCAATAAAAAACGAATTAAATGGATTTTAAATTATCAGAAGAGCATTTGATGATTCAGCAAGCTGCGCGTGATTTTGCTCAAACAGAATTGCTACCGGGTGTAATCGAAAGAGATGAAAATCAAATCTTTCCGACTGAACAAGTTAAAAAAATGGGGGAACTGGGTTTCCTAGGAATGATGGTTGACCCTAAATACGGGGGTAGCGGATTGGACAGTGTAGCTTATATTTTGGCCATGGAAGAAATTGCCAAAGTAGATGCGTCGGCTGCTGTAGTTATGTCTGTAAACAACTCTTTGGTTTGTGCTGGACTTGAAAAATATTGTAATGAAGAACAAAAACAAAAATACTTAACCCCTTTGGCTTCTGGCCAAGTGATTGGTGCTTTTTGTTTATCGGAGCCGGAAGCGGGCTCGGATGCCACTTCACAAAAAACAACTGCGGTAGATATGGGAGATCACTATATCTTAAACGGAACTAAAAACTGGATTACCAACGGTAGTACGGCGTCAACTTACATCGTTATCGCACATACACATCCGGAGAAAAAACACAAGGGAATCAATGCTTTCATCGTTGAAAAAGGATGGGCTGGTTTTGAAATTGGAGCTAAAGAACAAAAAATGGGTATTCGCGGTTCGGATACACATTCTTTGATGTTTACCGATGTAAGAGTTCCTAAAGAAAACAGAATTGGTGAAGACGGATTCGGATTTGCCTTTGCGATGAACGTTTTAAACGGAGGTCGTATCGGTATTGCATCTCAAGCCTTGGGAATTGCTCAAGGAGCTTATGAATTGTCTTTAAAATACGCTAAAGAACGCAAAGCATTTGGAACTGAAATTATCAACCACCAAGCTATTGCTTTTAAATTAGCTGATATGGCTACGAATATCTCTGCAGCAAGAATGCTTTGCTTTAAGGCAGCTTACGAAAAAGATAACGGTCAAGACATTTCTATTTCTGGAGCTATGGCGAAGTTATTTGCTTCACAAACAGCTATGGATACGGCTGTTGAAGCCGTTCAAATTCACGGTGGAAACGGTTACGTAAGAGAATACCATGTGGAGCGTATGATGCGTGATGCTAAGATTACTCAAATCTATGAAGGAACTTCGGAGATTCAAAAAATCGTTATATCAAGAGGAATTTCTAAATAAGAATTTTCTACCATTTTATATATCAAAAAAGCTGTATCGAACTGATACAGCTTTTTTTTATAAATCGATCGCTTATTCTGAATTGTTAGAACATTCAAAAATAGTTCAATCTATTCCTTGTAATGAACGACTTTTTCTTTGGTTCCTGTTATTCCTGTCCTACTTTCTTTAAGACACAAACTGCGCTCTATGCAGTAAAATCTGCTGCATATTTTGATTGGCCCAATCGGATATGGTAGCCATAAGCGGTAATAAACTTTTACCTAAGGGCGTTAGCTGATATTCTACTCGCGGTGGAATAACCGGGAATATTTGTCTCGAAATGAGTCCATCGGCTTCGAGTTTACGCACAGAAACGGTCAGCATTTTTTGCGAAATATCGCCTATTGTCTTATGCATCTCGTTAAAGCGCATAACCTCGCGCTCTCCGAGTAGTAAAATAATCAACATAGACCATTTATCTCCAAATCGATCTAATACATTCCGAACAGGACATTGTTCTGCATTTGAAAATTCTGTGATTTTTTTTTCCATCTAAACGTTTGATTTTCAATATGAGTTACTTTAAGGTAAGTCAGTAACCCAGCGTTAACTTATTGTTTATTATAAACTTACTTTTTACCTTTGACTTACCAAAAGTAATCATTAATTTTATAAAACGAAAAAATATGTATTTAATAACAGGAACATCCGGAAATTTTGGTCGCCTTGCCGCCCAAACCTTTTTAAAAAACAACCCCGACAAACCTTTGGCTATTTTAGCACGTCATGCTAGTAAAGTAAGTGATTTGGAAGCGGCTGGAGCTCAAATTCGCTTGGGCGATTATAGCGATTACCATTCGTTGCTACAAGCATTCTCTGGAGTAGAACGTTTGTTATTCGTTTCATCTAACGATATGGAAAACCGCGAAATGCATCATAAAAATGTTATTCTTGCGGCTAAAGAAGCGGGAGTAAAACACTTGGTTTTTACGAGTTTTCAATTTAAGTCCACGGCGACCGATTCGCCTAACGCGGCCTTAATGTTGGTTTATGTGGCTACAGAAAACATCCTTAAGGAAAGCGGTCTTAACTATACCATATTGCGCAACGGCTTGTATATGGATATACTACCGGATATTATCGGCCCTGCAATCCAAGAACAAAAAGTGCTCTATGCTCCTGCGGAAAACGGAGCGGTGGCCTTTACTTCTAGAGCCGAACTAGCCGAAGCTGCTGCAACGGTTTTGAGCGGAACAGCATTCGTTAATCAAACCTTGGATTTAACCCCAGCAAAGGCCGTTACTTTTGCGGAAATTGCTTCGATGCTCTCCGTTGTACTTAACGAAAAGATCACGTATGTTTCGCCTAGTATAGGACAATACAAAACCACTTTAACTGAAGCCGGACTGCCCGAGGCCGTAGTAGGGCTATTTACGGGTATTATTGCGAGTATAGCCGCTGGAGAATTTGAAAAAACAACTCCAACGCTGCAACAAATACTACAAAGAGAACCCACTGATGTGGCTACATTTTTAAGCGCTCATTTCGCCAAATAATAAAGTAGGTATAAAAACTAGACCGCATTGAAAGTTTCAATGCGGCCTAGAATACCAAACAAAAAACATACCCTTAAGTATCTATTACGCTGTCAAAAAAAATCTTAACGCGGTAATTCACCCTTAAAAACCACTAAATTTTCTTTTTCATAGTAACTTACTCAAAAGTACTTATTACAACTAAATTCCAAGAAAAAAAAGGTTTTAAAAACAGCACTTAAAGTCATTTTTTATAAGAAAATTCTTCGCTAAAATTTTTGCACTTCCTGGGTATCGTCCCCTACGCTTTTTCACCATCAACTATCAATTAAACACTTAATCATCATCAAGGTCCATCATAATTTAACACGTTTTCTACATTAAAAAAAATTTAAATAAATAGTTGTAAGAACAAAAAACTATTTACATAAAACTCAACAAATACTTTTATTTTAAATAAAAAAAATCAAATAAACACTACCTAACAAAAACATACAATCAAAAATTAACAATATTGTGAAATAATAATTTCCAAATCAGGTACGTTATTTATATTATAACTCCTTGTCATTCGAACGAACGACAACCTTTAAATATAACGATCATGAAAACAGAAATTTCAAACACCTTATTTAAATTTATCAGTCTGCGCAGTCCGCAATTAATCAATCGCATTCGCAGTGAATTACTCTTTGCTACCCATCCCCAAAAACTAGAAACCAGCATTTTTTATAAGGCTATAGAACACAAACAGCCTGATGAAACCAAAACACAGGCATTGGCTAAGGCTGCCGATGATTTTAAAGAAATCATTCCGGATAGTGCGCAACTCTGGTCCGACTTCCGCGAAACAATGGCATTAGCTCAATGGTTAAGTCAACATAAACGCAACGCTAGTGAAAAAGAGATTCATTCGAGATTTGATCAGGTTAAACCTTTAAAAGAAGCCAATCTTGTAGTCTTGTGGGGCAATTTGTTTTATCGGACTATACTACAAACAAATATGCCTTTAAAAGATGAACTGACTGAACTGCTTCTGGCAGATCATTTATTAAGGCACTATAAAAATTTACAAACCCAAAATTTAGCACCATCTTTTAAAGAACTACCCGATATCCACCTTGCACTGCCTCCTTTTTTATTTGACGAAACCAATTGGGAAGTTAACAGCAACACCGATCAGGTTGCAACAGAACTTTTTCTACCATCGGAAACGATTACGAGAAAAAAAGAATTTTCTAAGGCCTTACTTCGAATAAAAAATTTAGAGAATCTAACAGCCGAGCTGACCTTTATTGACCATAAATACCATAGGGCGTTTCAACAGACACTACAAGCGGTTAATAAAGAACAAAATGCCCTTTACAAAAAAGAATTTAAGGATTATTTCAAAAAGGTCTCCCAACTGCGTAGCGCATTTATTTTAAAACCTCCAAAAGAAATTTATCCAAATGTATCCTACCTCGATTATATCGATGAAGAAATCGATGCTCCCGAAATTCAAGCATTAGAAGTCGCATATACTCCCCCGCTATCCGAAGAGCACCTCAAGCATTTACTTACTCCAGCAAACTATCAGACATTAGTTGATGTACTGGGAATTTCTACAAAAAACACCAACATCAACAAAAGGGCGGGGATTCAAAGCCCTCAAGTCGGTTTTAATAGTATAGGTAGTTTTAATCAACTGTATACCTTAATCGAACGAGCTAAGCAAACAACCGAAACTAAACTGGCAGAAAACACAGTCCTTTCCGATTGCGTCCATAGTATTGGAGGTGTTTTGTTTAGTAAGCGTCAAAGCTTTTCCAAAGAAGCACTTCAGTACGTGATAATTCCTACTAAAGCACATCAAAATTTTTACGCTACGGTCTGTTTTACATTACCCGATACGACTTGGGAACTATCTAAAATTAATATAAGACTTAGTCCACAGAATTCCGGTGAAAAAACAGTAGTCTTACAACAGCCGCTAATAGAACGTCGCGACAATGAGGTTACGATTTATAACATAGAGGGTTTTGTACAAAACAATCCTAACGAAACTTGCGGTATGGCCGTTGATTTAATATTTAGCAACGGACAACGACACAGCATTCCCCGTATAGAATTAACGCGGCTAGCAACTTATAAAGGTCCCCTTAAAAGTCATACTCCTATATCATTCGAACATATAAACCGGATTCTGGTTCCCCAGAGATTTGGTGTGCGTATGTTGGGCATAGCCGATTATAAAAAAGTAGAACAAACCATTCATTGCTATATAGAAGGGGAAGTATCCCATGTTGAAAACATTATGGCAAGGGAATATAAAGAAAAGGCCAATCGGAACTTGTTTCGAAAGGAAGTAACCCAAACACTGTCCGAAGAACAAGAAACAGAACAATTAACCGATACCGTTTCAACCCAACGATTTGAAATGCAATACGAAACCGAGCAAGTGCTACGGGAAAATAACAGCACTGGAGTTTTTGTCAATTCGGGTTACAAATACGGTAATTTCTATATTGATGGGGGCCTAACCCATGCCAATAATACCTCTCGAGACGAAAGTATTCGTCGATCGGTTAGCGAAGCACGGGAAATTACCGAACAGGCCTTGGATCGTTTGGTCAAAAAAACTAAAAGCGAACGCATTACGAAAATCATCAACGAATATGAAGAAAACAACCTACACGGCTTCGACAACCGCAAGGGCGATCAACATGTGGTAGGGGTTTACCGTTGGATTGACAAACTATACAAAAACCAAGTTTACAATTACGGCAAACGGATGATGTTTGAATTTATGATTCCCGAACCCGGGCACCTTCACGGTTTGGCTTTACAACAGAATAACCCTAGGCCGCATATAACTTTAAACATACCTAAAGACCCGCGCCTTGAAGGCGGTATACATTCCATACCTACCGCTGCTGCCTTAACTCCGAGTAAGGCACAATTTTGGGCGGCACAGTATTTTGTTGATATTCCTGTTCTAAAAAGTAAAACAATTAATATTAGTGCTGCTTTTTCAGATCATGGTGCGGGTCCTAATTTCAGTTCCGGTTATAACTCTGGGGCAAGCCATCATGCCGTTGAAATACCAGAAGACTATGAAGCTGTAGGCTACCAAGGACAATTTAATTTTGCCTTTGTTCCCAAAGGCAAAGAATACACTCACGGACGACTAACCATTTGCGGGCAACACCATCTCATAAGTAATTTAACACACTCCAATCAGTATATCTCCCGTACGATTGATGAAATTGATAAATCCATAGAAATCACGTTTACGGGTAACGATGTGGCTGGTATATCCGTTTCATTACAAATCAGGTGTCGTTTAAAAGACGATGCCGAAAAACAATGGCAACAAGATACTTTTAACCGGATACTCAATGCCTATCATGAGGCTTTAAATCAATTTAATGAAGCCGTTAAGTCCGAACAAAGTAAAGCTGTCGAAATCAAGAAAACCAATCCGGGTTTCTATCGAGAAATTGAAAACACCACTTTGCGCAGAAATTGCATTTCGTATTTGGTTGCCCCATCCGATATGGGCCAAAACTTTACCAGCGGCAATCAAATCGATGCGTTTTCGATTATTCAAAATGCCTCATTAGATTGCTATAGCAGTTTGATAAAATTCCTCGAACAAGCCTTTGAGTGGAAATTGATGTCGTATCAATTTTATCCGTATTACTGGGCAGATAAAAACCAGTGGAACAAGTTGTACAACTACAGCGAATCGGACGACCCCATTTTTAGAGACTTTATGCAATCGGGTATGGCTCGTGTTATAGTAACGGTTCGCCCGGGATTTGAAGCAGCCGTACAACTGTATATGAGTACGGGCAAACTTTGGAATGGCGGTCAAATTCCGGTTATAGGTAATCCGTTGTACCTGTCGATTATAGACGAAATTCGAACGGTAAAAACCGAAAAAGAAGGTAAGGCCTGGATTACCCGTGTCCCTACTTCCTTAACCATCTTACAAGCGCAAAGTATCGGACTTACTGTTGAAAAAGCCTTGCCTTGCCGTTGCGAAGATACAGCCGATTTTGACGACCCTACTCAAGTACCTTGTAGTGAAAGCTTTATTCTAAAAAACAACGTACTTCAAGGCGAAACACCAAAAGCTTAAGGCTGTTAATATGCTTTTATTTCATCGCCCAGCCCTTACGGACTGGGCTTAAAAAACGATTCTTATGAGTTCTAAATCGTTATTCCCCAAAAACTGGGGACTCACACCCATAACGGGAAGTCGGCTAGAAGCCGTGTTGGTAGCCAACAATCCCATGCCCCAAGCACCTTATCTCAGTCCCTATGCAGAAGGACATAGCTGGGCCAATTTAAACGCCAACTCCATTGCCCGACACTTTTTCTACCAACTGCCGGTAGAACGCATCTACAACCACATTTTTTTTGTCAAGGAACCCGAATGCCAAACCGATATAAAACCGATTAAACACTTGATATATCGCGAACAAAATGCCGTGAGCGGCTTTCAATCCGATCAAGATACGCTCCTTTACACTTGCCACATCTACGTTTCTACTAACGGCAGTAAACTCCAAAACCTCTACGACTGTACCACCTATCAAATTGCCGATAACGAGATCTACTTTTTTCTCGAAGACAATACCAACGATCTTAGCGACCAAGTACTCTTGGCTCGATTTGGTAAAGGAGTAGATAAAAAAAGCTTATTGGCTATGGCCGATACCGACCTGAGTAAATTAACCGCCGACGTTCCAGATTTCAATACCCATAAACTTCGAGAGCTGATAGAAACCGGAAGTGTAAAAGCCCCCATTACCCTACTCCGCGGCTTGTTAAACGGCGCTTTATTTATTGGTTCCTTCTCTGCCTTACCCGGTAAAGCGGTCGGTTGGCTTTGCCATCAAATAGGCGATTTAATAGCACAATTGGCTTTGCCCGAAACCCTGTGGAATTCCCAGTCCGAAACCTACTTTTTGCATCGCGACCAACTTATTCAGCGTTTGCAAATCGATTTTGCGGTTATTGAATCACTCGATTTGATTTGGAGTCACTCCAACATCAACTGGTTTGCCCGCTATGCCCCCCAATCCGCCTCTCACTTTTCAAGGCAAATTCGACTGTTTTTAAAAAAGCTGATTACCCACTACAACCAAGCCGTAACCACCATAGTATCTAACTTCTATGACCTAACCGGCAATACACTACAAACCCTAGCCGATGCGCTCTATCTATCTGAAAAAATAGCTTTTTTTTGTGGGTTATGGAATGGAATCGTGGATTTTATAGCCGGAATTTTTAAGTTTATCGGACTCTTAGAACTCCCACACCACAACTTTAAAAACTTTCAAACCACCTTAGAATCGCTAGACAACCTGATCGTTATCGTATCCGAAATATCCCTGAGTGATTTGTTCTTTAACGGACTGCGCGTTTACATCGACCTAAACAACGAAATTTTTAAATTTCTCACTTCCGACAACCCCAGAGCCGTTTATAATTTTGATAAAATAGCTTATTTCATCGGTTTTGGAGCAGGAAACATCGGGGCCTCTTTGATTCCCGTATGGCAACTTACCAAAATTTCCAGTATTTCCAAATGGAGCTCGGTTTTAACCGTAGATTTTTTACAAGCCATCAACAACGCGCCCAAAAAGCTGGTTAACGATTTTAAACAATTGCTGCTGCTGCTGGAACAAATGGGCACTTTACTCGCTAAAAAAGGCGAAGCCCTTTATGCCGAACTGCAACAAATGCTCCGCAAAATAATCGAGTGGTTTAGGCGCAATGAGGTGTTGTTTTCCAACAAAGCCCATGCCGTTGAAAAAAAACTCTTAGCCGATATAGAAAAAGGCTTGCTTCAACTAGACGAGCTTCCAAACGGGCTTAAACGCAAGACCTCAGACTACACCCGTCATACAAATTATTCCGAAATTAAAGCAATTGTATTTATGGAAAGCAACAGCTTCAAAATAGGTACTCAAAAGGGAAAACTAAAATTTATTTCCGTCAAAAAAGAAACCAATCTGGATGCTCCGATAAAAAAGGGAATCGATACCATTTTTGAGTTTTCGAACCCGCCCCCCAAATACGTCATTGCCGAAGTTAAAATGAACACCACCGAAAGCGCAACTTGGCAACCCAAAGTGGATACCAAAATAACGGCTAGTGGCGATAGTCAGATGACAACGAAATGGATTCTAAATGATTTAGAATATGCTGTAAATAAGGAAACTCGTAAAGATATTCTCAAAAAAGGATATGAATCCATTTTAATAGGCGTTTCCAAACATCGTCCAATGATATTAAAATCGCTCGACGAAAATGCCCGAATAATACCCACCAAAATCACTCAAACCAATTAATCATGGAAAATTTTAAACAATATATTATAGAAGAACAAGAGGTTATCGATAGTCTGAATGAGGGACTAACTGATAAAAGTGTTAACCCTAAGATGATTCCTCATATTAAGGATGTTCTTTTCACATACTCCCTAAATATAACCGTCGCTCATTATTCCGCTGGTGACTCTAAAGCGATGATTACCCAAAGTTTATTAGAAGCCATTACCGCTTTTGAACTGGGGTTTAAATGGGAGGGCTTTGCGCACAGTTATGCCATGTACGACCAAATGATCTGGATGCTGTCTTTAGCCATTTTATGCGAAATATCCGATACCGATTTTAGGCGTATTAGCGCGATAATCAAACGCGATAACGCCAACGATTTGTTGCTTTCGACCTTAATTCACTACCGCCAATCCGACTTTTTACAAGGGCAATCCTATATACAAAAAACGCCCTACTCCCATTTGGATCCCTTGGTTAGCGGTAGTAATAAAAGCATTGCTTTTATACAAAACTACCTCGATAAAAAATGGTACCAAGGCCATCACGATGCCCCCTGGCACGATTGGCATAAAAACACCGAATTCAACATCTATTTTGGCTATTGGGCGTGGGAAGTAGCGGCCTTGGTAAAGATTTACCAAATTGACGATACCGATTTGCAAAACCAAAAATACTACCCGTATAGAGCCTTGCATGGGTAAAAAACTGGCAGCGCAACTTGGCAACTCCAAGTGGATATCAAAAGTGGATACCAAAAGTGGATACCAAAATAACGGCTAGTGGTGATAGTCAGATGACAGCGAAATGGATTAAACATGACTTAAGATATATTCTAAATGAGATAATTTATAAAGATATACTTGAAAAGGGATATGAATCCATTTTAATAGGCGTTTCCAAAAAACGTCCAATGATATTAAAATCGCTCGACGAAAATGCCCGAATAATACCCACTAAAATCACTCAAACCAATTAATCATGGAAAATTTTAAACAATACATTATAGAAGAACAAGAGAGTATAAACTTTTACAATAACGCTTTAAACACTAATGAGGTTGAGCCTGATAGAATACCAATAGTCCAATCAGTCATATTCGATATATCTCTATACAAAACCGTCGCTCATTATTCCGCTGGCGACTCCAAAGCGATGATTACCCAAAGTTTGTTAGAAGCCATTACCGCTTTTGAACTGGGGTTTAAATGGGAGGGCTTTGCGCACAGTTATGCCATGTACGACCAAATGATCTGGATGCTGTCTTTAGCCATTTTATGCGAAATATCCGATACCGATTTTAGGCGTATTAGCGCGATAATCAAACGCGATAACGCCAACGATTTGTTGCTTTCGACCTTAATTCACTACCGCCAATCCGACTTTTTACAAGGGCAATCCTATATACAAAAAACGCCCTACTCCCATTTGGATCCCTTGGTTAGCGGTAGTAATAAAAGCATTGCTTTTATACAAAACTACCTCGATAAAAAATGGTACCAAGGCCATCACGATGCCCCCTGGCACGATTGGCATAAAAACACCGAATTCAACATCTATTTTGGCTATTGGGCGTGGGAAGTAGCGGCCTTGGTAAAGATTTACCAAATTGACGATACCGATTTGCAAAACCAAAAATACTACCCGTATAGAGCCTTGCATGGGTAAAAAACTGGCAGCGCAACTTGGCAACTCCAAGTGGATATCAAAAGTGGATACCAAAATATCGGCTAGTGGCGATAGTCAGATGACAACGAAATGGATTAAACATGACTTAAGATATATTCTAAATGAGATAATTTATAAAGATATACTTGAAAAGGGATATGAATCCATTTTAATAGGCGTTTCCAAAAAACGTCCAATGATATTAAAATCGCTCGACGAAAATGCCCGAATAATACCCACCAAAATCACTCAAACCAATTAATTATGGAAAATTTTAAAAAATATATCGAAATAAAACAAAGAATTATTAAAAATCTCAATGAAGGCATCGCCACTAAAAGAGCCAACCCTGAGAGGGTACCTAGCATTAAATATGTCATTTTCACTGCCACTCTTAACAAAACCGTCGCTCATTATTCCGCTGGTGACTCCAAAGCGATGATTACCCAAAGTTTGTTAGAAGCCATTACCGCTTTTGAAC
>JBEBUC010000033.1:0-17205 GCA_040393465.1 Flavobacterium sp.
GATACGCAGATACGCAGATACGCAGATACGCAGATACGCAGATACGCTGATACGCTGATAGGCAGATGGGTTTATAGGTTTTCAAATAAACACAAAAAAGCTGCTTTAAAAAAAGCAGCTTTCTGTATAGGTCGATTCTATCAGTTAATTATTTCTTTTTCAAGAAATCATCTACAAATTCCGGAGCCATAACACTTTCTGTAAAAGTATAAGCTCCTGTTTTTGGAGATCTAACCATTTTGATAGCTTTAGTTAACCTTTTTGAAGAGGTTCTTAAAGTTGCTACGGTTTTCTTTGCCATGACTACTAATTATTTAATTTCTTTGTGAATAGTTACTTTCTTCAAGATAGGATTAAATTTCTTAATCTCTAATCTGTCTGGAGTATTTTTTTTGTTTTTTGTCGTGATGTATCTAGAAGTTCCTGGAAGACCAGTTCCTTTGTGCTCAGTACATTCTAAAATTACTTGAATTCTGTTACCTTTCTTTGCCATTGTGATCTATTTTTTTTAGGTAGTCTAAATTAATTACTTAATTAATCCTTTTGCTCTTGCATCTTTCAATACAGCAGTGATACCATTTTTATTAATTGTTTTTAACGCAGATGTAGAGATTTTTAATGTAACCCATCTGTCTTCTTCAGCAATATAGAAACGTTTCTTAACTAAGTTAACAGAAAACTTTCTCTTAGTTTTGTTCATCGCGTGGGAAACATTGTTTCCTACCATTGCTCTCTTTCCAGTAATTTCACAAACTCTTGACATTATTTATATCTTTTATTTCATTATTCAAAATCAGGGTGCAAAGTAACAAAAAAGAAACGTATTAAACAAAATGTTTTTACACATTTTTTAATATTTCCTTATAAATCAACTCCAAGCCTTTTAAAACGGTTGAATTAACGACCTTTTCCCGAGGTTGCCCAAAGGAAAACTCTGTTGCAAAAGTTTTTTCTGGCGTGGAAATCCCTATATAAACTGTACCGATTTCGGCATTAGAATCCCCTTTGCTGGGACCCGCATTTCCTGTAGTTGCCATCGCATAATCCGATTTGAATTTTTGGCGGGCCATTAGAGCCATCTCAACTGCTACTTCTTCACTAACAACGGAATTTTTAGCAATAGTTTCAGCAGAAACACCAAGAAAATCAATTTTCGACTCGGTCGCATACGTAACTATGCCTCCTTTAAAAAATGCAGATGAGCCGGGAATCGATGAAAACAATTGTGCCAATCTTCCGCCCGTACAACTTTCTGCAAAAGAAATGGTTTTTTTTGACTTTTCAAATAGTTTTGCCACAGTAATTTCTAAAGATTCATCTTCATAACTGCTAACGTAAGCAATAACGGTGTCTGGCAGCTTATTTATTTGTTGCTGTAAAATGTTTTCCAGCTGTTTTAAATCTGCTCCAGAGGTCGATAAACGCAATCGAACGCGTCCAGGACTTGGCAAATAAGCCAGAGAAACGCCGTTTGGCAAACTCGATTCCCATTTTTCCAAATATTCCGCCAACAAACTCTCTCCAATTCCATGGGTAATTATATTCCGATGTACGATGTGATTTCCCGAAAAATGCTTCTTAATCCAAGGAATCAATTCTTCTGTAACTATGGTTTCCATTTCAAACGGAACACCGGGTAACGACACAAAATAAGTCGCCTCTTTTTGCATGAGCATACCGGGAGCTGTACCCACCCTGTTCGTCAAAATTTGTGCTTGAGAAGGCACCCAAGCTTGTTGTTTGTTAATGTCTGAAATAGGTTTTTTATAATAGGCCTCAATCAATTCCGTAACGTGTTTTAAAACCGTTTTATTTTCGACTAAAACATCGCCGAAAAAATCGCAAAAAACCTTTTTGGTCACGTCGTCTTTCGTCGGTCCTAACCCTCCGGTTAACACCACCAAATCGACTTGTCCAGATTGGCGTTCTAAAGCAACATCAATCGCTGTTTTTTTATCCGATACCGTCAGTATTTCAACCACTTCAAACCCTATATCGTCCAAAACCTTAGCGATAAAAGCCGAATTGGTATCGATGATTTGACCGATTAAAATTTCATCTCCAATGGTGATAATTGCAGCTTTCATCAACGTTGTTTTTTCTGAATAGAAAAATCTTTTTTAAGCTCTTTAGTCGCGTTTTTAACGTGTAATTTAAACACTTTGTAAATCTCTTTCACCTCCTTTTTCTTACCGATTCGATCGACCCATTCCAAGATACTATTCCCTTCTTCAAAAGCTTCATCAATGCCTAAAAACTCCAAACTCGGTTGGATTTTCAAAACCAGTTTCCGAACCTCATCATGTTTTTTATCTTCGATTTCCAACTTCATTTTCTTCAACATTTTCGACGCTTCTTTACAAAAAATCGTCAAATATTCCTGTACCAAATGGGTATCGTTATGATACTTCTCATACAAGGAACCCAAATTGTAGTATAATGCCATAATTTATTTTACTTGGATAGTAAATACTTTTTTAGTGTCTATATAGCCTTCCAACAAATCGTCTGGATGTACTTTACCCACTCCTGCAGGTGTTCCTGTAAAAATCAAATCTCCGGTTTTTAAAGTAAAAAATCGAGACGCATAAGCGATGATTTGATCAATTTTCCAAAGCATTTGACTGGTATTCCCCGTTTGTACGCGTTGCTGGTTAATATCCATCGCAAAATCGATATTATCAACGGATACCCAAGTTTCTTTAGGTAAAAAAGCACCTACTACGGCAGAATTATCAAAGGCTTTGGCTTTTTCCCAAGGCAATCCTTTGGCTTTTAATTCCGTTTGCAAATCGCGGGCTGTAAAATCAATCCCCAAACTGATCAGCTCGTAATATCTAGGCGCGAATTTTTCATCAATATATTTACCTACTTTACTTATCTTAACGACAATCTCTGCTTCATAATGAATCTCTTTAGAAAACTCCGGAATAACAAAAGGTTGTTCCTTACCAACTAAAGCAGTATCGGGTTTTAGAAATAAAATAGGTTCTGGCGGCGTTTCATTATTTAATTCAGAAATGTGTTCGTAATAATTTCTACCAATGCAAATTATCTTCATTTTTTTTGGAGCTTTATCTCGCTATCCGCTTTATCTTTTACTTCACTATCGTGCCGTAAAAGGATGCCGCTTCTATCGAGGCTATTGAAATTTATTGTTCAATTTTCGCAACTTAATCGCCGTTAATACTTTTTTGGTATATAAGGGAAAATCTGCATTTTGAATCCAACCAAAATAACCGGGCTCTCTTTCCAGTATGTCATCTACCAAAGCCCCTTTGTGTTTACCAAAAGAAAATACTTCTTGTCCCTCTGCATTCAATGCGATAAAACCGGCAAAATCAACTGATTTTTTTCGCGTAGTATATTCCGAAAGCGTTTTCATATCGTTTTCCAAGTCTTGATAACGATCCAATTGGGCTTTCAAAATCTCGTAGGTTGCATTGGTATCGGCTTCAGCAGAGTGTGCATTTTCCAAAGTTTGATTGCAATAAAAACGATATGCCGCACTTAGTGTACGTTCTTCTTTTTTATGAAAAATGGTTTGGATATCAACAGAAACACGGTTTTTCATATCAAAATCAACCTCAGCACGCAACAATTCTTCTGCCAAAAGTGGAATATCAAAACGATCCGAATTAAATCCGGCCAAATCCGAATCCTTTATCATGTTGTAAACCTGAGCCGCCAACTGTTTAAAAGTGGGCTCGTTGGCTACTTTTTCATCGGTAATTCCATGTATGGCTGAAGTTTCTGCTGGAATCGGTCGTTCTGGATTAACCAGCCAAGTTCTGCTTTCTTTGTTTCCATTAGGAAACACTTTGAGTATTGAAATTTCAACTATTCTGTCTTTCGCTACATCCACTCCTGTCGTTTCTAAATCGAAAAAACAAATCGGTCTGTGTAATTTAAGTTCCATTGTAATTATTTGTGTTCTTACAAATATATAGAATTTGATCCGAACTGCGTTTGTTCCCAACTCTTTTATGTTGTTAAGATTCCTAAAAAGCTCGCGGTTACAAGTCTAACTTTTTAAATAAACAACGCTCGTTAATGACTTACCCCTAGTGAAATCTTTAGATTACTTTGGTTTGCGATTTCAACGAATATCCGAAAGCCACTTACTTACTAAAGGCCGGAAACTTTAAATCCTTTTTTAAAAACGAAATTTCCTTTTTTAAATCAAATCGTTTGACAAAAGTGATTTTATATTGACTCGGATCCAAACTCCGTTGGTACTCGTCGGTAAATTTCACATATACTCTGTTGTTCAGTGCTGAAATATTTACTGTCCAATCCCGTCCATTATAACCGACGGAAGCTCTACTAAACAACAAGGGATTCACACTGAATTTACGCTGTTCATTTTCCTTTTCAATCCCGACATTAACTCCCATAGAAAACGACCCAGCCAAGTAAAAATTGGGCGCAAAAACCCACGAATACGCATAACCCCCATTCGGCCCTAACTGTATATTCCATTTGTCATTACCATAAAACCGATTGTCAATCATCGGTTGTCCCTTAATATTGGTATAAAACACATTTCCACCTAATAACCAGCTTCCGGCAGAACGAAGCTGTCTTTTATTCTGATCAAAAGCAGCTCCAAAAGAAAATTTATCTCCTGAAAAGACATATTGAGCAAATGCCCCGTATAATGAAATTTTCAAATCCGGATACAATTGCGGCACATCCTTGTCTTCCAAATAAAAACCCTTGTTTTTCAATAGATATAAATCCACAATCCATCGCTCCCCATAATGATGGTATTGCAAATCCAACGTTTTTGTTTTCCCCTTATCTTTTTCCCGCATTGATGAAAAACCGTACCCAAAACTCAACGATGAATTTTTCCAAGAAAAACCCAATCCCAAGAGAACGGGATTATTTGGAGTAAAAGTACCGCCTTCCCCTATCTCACTTTCGACATTTAAAGAAAATGTATTCTTTGCAACAAAAGCACGTGCTGCATATTGAAATTGAAACGATTTTACATAGGTTGAATCCTGTTGAGCATACGCCGATACACTGCACAAAGCGAGTAAAACAACCGTTGCTTTTCTATTTAAATATAAAAATAACACCCTTAAATTTCCCGGTTTATTTTGTATCAAATCACCCTTTTTTATGCTCATAATACCCTTACTAAAAATTAAAAAAACAAAATCACCACGGGATACCACTTTAGTTTATTCGTAAGTTTTTATGGACTGCCGACAACGTTTTGACAAATAACGGTAAGGCATACTAAATCGTATAAAAAAAAGGAGGAATCGCTAATTATTTAAAAAAATCTTGTCAGACCTGGAAACAAACAAAATATCTATTTTCAAAAAATTTTGACAGATGCTATTAAATTTTTAAAAATAAACGCCAAACAAAACTTTTTTTTAACTATATTTGAGCATAGCTGCTTAGCACGATATAAGCGGTCTCCACCCTATGAACTCCATTTTTTAGTTGCCTTCTATTATAAAGCAGCTCGTTACAGCTAGTGCCTTATTTTAACAAGGATGCAACTGTTTTAAATTCAGTAAAATAGCAGTGAAATGAAATCATTTTTAATCGTTATTATATGGGCATTTATCTTTAAACCCGTGCTTCCTATCGCTGGGTTTATCATCAATTATGACTATATTAAAAGTGAATTATGTGAAAATCGCACCCGCCCAGCGTTGCATTGCAACGGAAGTTGTTTTTTAAAAAAGGAACTCGCCAAAACAGCTCAAGACACCCCATCCATTTCTACCTTATCTAATAGTATCGCATTTCCATTCCAATGGTTATTATTTCCTCCACAAACAACTCTAAATCTCATACAAAATACTATCTCTAACTTTAAAAGAAGCCATTTTAATCCCCTCTATGCTCTATATCATTTCCATTTGATATCCGTTTTATTTCGACCTCCAGTTTGCCTATGATTTTATAAAGCCCCCATTCCCTATTTCCCAATTGGGAAGTGATTTGTTATACCTAAAATTATATTTAATCATGAAGAATTCATTCGCATTATCCTTTCTCTTTCTTAACTTGTTTTTAGTAGCATCTTGTAATTCAGACGATTCAAACCCTTTTATACCTGAATCCGACCCATTAACGGGATGGAATAAAATTCAAGATTTTTCTAACGAGTACTACAGCATATCTCTATACAGTAAACAAAAACAACTTCAAGTGGGTTCCAATCCATTAGTGCTCCAAGTAAATCCAAAATCAGATGCTGACCACAAAAACATCACGGCTGCACATTGGAATACCACCATGCATATGGGCAGTATGAAACACGGTGCACCCGTATTAGACTTAAAACCCTATCAACATTATACCGATTTATTCGAGGGAAATCTATTTTTTCAAATGGCTAGCGATGGAAATGACAATTTCTGGAAACTCGAAGTCCAATTTGAAGCGAATTCCCAAAAAACAGTCATTTCAAAAAAGGTAGAAGTGCTTTCTTCTAAACTTCAAACGATACAATCCTTTAAAGGATCAGATAACACGAATTACGTCATCGCCTTAATTGCTCCTACCTCACCAAAAATAGGTATGAACGACATGACCACAGCTTTGTTTAAAATGGAATCTATGGACACATTTACCGTAGTCAATCAATACAAAGTTCTAATCGATCCGAGAATGCCCAGTATGAATAACCACGGTTCCCCAAATAATGTTAATCTAACCCAATCCACAGGTGATCTGTTGTACCACGGAAAACTCTCCTTGACCATGACTGGATATTGGAAGATCAATTTGCAATTACTTGATGATTCTGGTAACTCAATAAAAGGAGAAGTCATAGACGACACTACTTTGTCTAGTAGTTTGTTTTTCGAATTGGAATTTTAACTTATTAAAAGAGCTCTTTCCCTATGCGATAAAGAGCTCTAAAAACCACTCCAAATGAAGCACCTACAACACCTGCTATATCTAAGTGTATCGTTGTTCTGTTGTCTCAATACTTTGGGCCAGAACACGCCACTAGACACCATTCAACCCGAGACGCTATCCGAGGTTGTAATTATTCAAACTAAAAAACCCGTAGCTTTTAAACCTTTGGCTACTTTGGATTCTTACTTGGAACAATTTCAAAACGTTTCTTTAGTCAAGAGAGGGGCGTATGCCTGGGAACCTTTAATCAATAGCATGCCTACGGAACGCACTTCCTTAACTATTGATGGTATGCATATTTTTAATGCTTGTACCGACAAAATGGACCCCATTACTTCCTATGTCGAAATCAATAATTTATCTATGGTTCGCTTGACATCTGGTCAACAAGGCAGTCAACACGGTCCAACGATTGGTGGAGGATTGGATTTGGTCAGTCAGAAGGGAAGCTTTACTGAGCAAGCTCAATCAAACGGCAACCTCAAATCGGGTTACGACAGTAACAACAGACAAAAAATTATAGGCGGCGCCTTCCACCACAGCGCACCACGTTGGTTTTTCGACAGCTCTGCCTTATATAGAGATGCCGACAATTATAGAGCTGGAGGCAATAAAGAAGTGCTGTATTCCTCCTACAAAAAGCTCAATCTAGCCAGTAATTTAGGTTATGCCTTAAACCCTCATCAACATATCGAAGCTGCTTTTATATATGACAAAGCCACTGATGTAGGATATCCGGCATTACCGATGGATGTTTCTTTAGCAGAAGCTCTAATAGCCTCTTTAAAATTAGAGAACCACTTTGACCAAGGCTTTATCAATCATTGGGAAACCAAATTGTACTACAACACCATTACCCATAGAATGGACGATACCAAGCGCCCCAACGTCCCGATACGAATGGATATGCCCGGCTGGAGCACCACCTTTGGATTGTATTCTAAATTAAGTGGAAACCTCCTGGACAAACACCAATGGACTGCCCAATTAAATGCTTATCAAAATAAGTCCTTAGCCGAAATGACTATGTATCCCAACAAACCCGATGAACCAGCTATGTTTATGTATACTTGGCCAGATGTACACACTTTTTATACAGGCCTTTTCGTAAAGGATAGCTACCAAATCGACTCCCGACAAAACCTCCATATTTCGGGTAGTCTTGGCAACCAAAGCAGTGAAATAAAGAATAAAACAGCCTTAGAGAGTATGCAGATTTTTTATCCAGACATGGAGTCTCGTAAAAATAGATTTTTAGGAAATCTAGCTGTAAATTATGACAGTCAGTTGAAAAATTGGGAATTCGGAAGTGGTATTGCCTATGGTCTACGAGCACCATCAGTATCTGAAGCCTATGGTTTTTATCTATTCAACAGTTCCGACCGTTATGATTATATAGGAAACCCCAATTTAAAAAACGAAAAATCATTGGAAGCCAATGCTTTTATCAGTTATCAAAATAACCATTGGAAATCTAAAGTTAATGCCACTTTCTTCCATATTACTGACTATATCATCGGTAAGCCTGTAGATGCGTTTACATCCATGACCGTAGGTGCCGACGGTGTAAAACAATATACAGCTCTAGATTATGCACAACTATTTAACGCACAATGGATGCTGGCTTATCAGTTTACTGAGAACTGGAACTGGACAGGAAATATCAGTTATCACTATGGTAAAGATTCAGACAAAAACAATTTACCTTTTATCAGCCCCCTAAAATACTCTAGTAGCCTACAGTATAAAAACAATAGCTTTAACACAGCACTAGCCCTAGAAGGCAATGCACTCAAAAGTAACTTTGCCGCTACGTACGGCGAAGAACGTACGGCTCCTTATGCTGTTCTAAACATCAACGCAGGCTATCTCTGGCAATTTGAGAAGCAATCATTAAACCTGCAAACCGGAATAGAAAACATCCTTGACACTTATTACAATACCTTTGCAGACTGGAATCAGATACCACGCCAGGGCAGAAATATATTCGTAAACTTAAACTTTTCACTTTAATCAAGCATCCTATAACCTTAAAACAAAAAGAGGCTGCGATACATAGCACGCAACCTCTTTTTGTTTTTTTTGAGCCCGACTATTTTTGATTTACAAATTAAGAATCAAGTCCAGTTTCCAATCGAAAAATATCTTCACGCAACCAGCTTGGAATCACAATAGATTGATGTGATTCTATATCGATAATTACTTGCGTACTGCTTCCTGTTGCATGAACGATTGGATTCCCATCTGGTCCGTCACTCATAACGATATACGCTATATCAAAACTCTTGTTCCCCAAACGAGAAATTCGCAATCCAATTTGAGGATTCTTAGCATCTAAACGCATTTCTTTCTGAAAATCACATTCGATATGAGCAATAACAAACATGTTCTTCATCCAATTCCAACTCGGACTCATCGCACTCATATAGTAGCCGCGACCTATTTGAAAGTATTCAATATAATATACATTGTTTACGTGTCCCAAAGCATCCATGTCGTTCCAGCGAATTTCTAAAGGCTGGAAAAAATTAAAATTGACCAATTGGCTTTCTGTACTCATAGTATTTATTTTAATTGCGTTTTATCATTACTACAATTTACTGATTTTTTTCGAATATACGTACAATCGCCTGCCATCCTCAACATCATGTCAACATTTCGGGCTTATTGAAAAACTTAAAAAAATCCCATTCTGGGCATTTCCTAAAATTAAATTATAAATAAGGTATTAAGTCAAAATTCAAAATCGCATTATACGCTTTAAACTCCTCATCCACTTTTGCTTTAAGATGAATGCGCTCTAAAGTAACCGGATGCGTAAATTCCAATTCCACGGCATGAAGCATCATTCCCATCAGTCCATAAGTTTCGAGCCACAATTTATTTTGTTTGTTACAGCCGTGAGGTCGGCTACCCAATATCGGATGAAAAATATGACTAAAATGTTTGCGCAATTGGTGGGTGCGTCCCGTTTCTGGTGTTGCTTCTACCAGGGAGTATCGCGATGTTGGGTGCTTGGCAAACGGCAAATCAATTTCCGATTGCTGTAAGCACTTGAAAGCAGTCAAGGCATCTTGTTTGTTTCCCCTATCATTGGTTAAGGCATAATCTATCGTCATTGCTTCCGGTGCATATCCCCTTACTATTGCCAAATATTTTTTAACCACTTTACGTTGCGCAAAATCGTCGTTCAATCTTATAAGGGTTTCTTTATCCAAGGCAAATAGTAAAACCCCCGTGGTTTTACGATCTAATCGATGCACGGGATATACGTGTTTACCGATTTGATTTCGCAATTCCTGAATCGCGTATTCTTTGATATCACGTGCGATAAAAGATTTGTGAACCAAAAGGTTTCTCGGTTTATTAATGGCAACTAAATAATCGTCTTGGTATAAAATCTCTAGCATAAGTGAGGTGGTTCGATCAATAAATAGATCAATAAATATTTTTATTAAAATACAGTATTACAGCAAGTCCAAAAAACAAAAACCAAATCTTTTAGCAGCTTCTCCTTCATTTGTTTTTGGAGCATCGTAGGTTTTATATACTACTTCACCGATTTGAAATTCGAGCTTTTTCACAAAGATAGGTCCATCGTAAACAAAGGTATGGAACTCTCCATTTTCACCGCAAGGATCTACGCCCTCAGGAAGGTCATTTAAAAATTGATCATCTATGGTTCTTCCCAAAAAAGTCTGGTCTAGAAAAGTTTCGTTGACACAAACAACAATCGCTTTAAAACCCGCTTCAATCATTTCTTGCAACAACGGTTTCGTCGGCTTATTCCATAAAGGAAAAACTCCAATCAGTCCCAATTGACTCAATTGTTGTTCTCTAAACGCTTTTAAATCTTCTAAAAGGATATCTCCAAAAACATGGTGCAAAATACCCTCATCGCGATATTTACAACAGTGTGCTCGCATCAGCAATTCATAGTCCCTTGTAGATAATGGATTAGGCAACTCAACAACATCAACAGGCAACCCAACAGCATGCACTTGACGTAAAAGTAAGTCTCTCCGAATACCATGCATCGAAACACGACCGAACTGTTGTTGCACTGTAGTAGTTAAACGCACGACCTCATACTCCTTGCTTTGTTGCAATAAATAAAGCGAATAAGCCGCATCTTTACCCGTACTCCAATTGAGAATTGCTTGTTTCATTTATAAGGCAATTATAGGTCCTGTTTATTGAATGTGACGTCAATAAACTTAAAAAGAAAAAGCGATTCTTTCGAATCGCTTTTTATATAAATACTAAAATTATACTTCTCTGTTGATATCCCAAGCTTCCAAAATATCGGCCACTCGTTTTACAAAACTTCCTCCCAAAGCTCCATCCACCACACGGTGATCATAGCTGTGCGATAAGAACATTTTTTGACGGATTCCGATAAAGTCTCCCTCTGGTGTTTCAATAACCGCAGGCACCTTTCTAATCGCTCCAAGAGCTAAGATTCCCACTTGCGGCTGGTTTAAAATTGGTGTTCCAAAAACACTTCCAAAAGTACCCACATTCGTAACGGTATACGTTCCTCCTTGAGTATCATCCGGTTTTAATTTACCCATTTTAGCACGGTTTCCTAAGTCGTTAACCGCTTTAGCCATTCCAACTAAATTCAATTGATCGGCGTTTTTGATAACCGGTACAATTAAATTCCCATTAGGCAAAGCCGCAGCCATACCCAAGTTGATGTTTTTCTTTTTGATGATGTAATCCCCTTCAACAGAAATATTCATTCCAGGGAATTCTTTTAATGCTTTGGCAACTGCTTCCATAAAGATAGGAGTAAAAGTCAACTTCTCTCCCTCTCTTTTTTCGAAACTATTTTTTACTTTATTTCTCCAATTAACGATATTGGTTACATCTACTTCGATAAAAGATTGAACGTGTGCAGAAGTTTGAACCGATTGAACCATATAACCGGCAATCAATTTACGCATTCTGTCCATCTCAACTACTTCATCTCCTCCGTTAACTGATACGGGTACTGCTTTAGCCGCTGGTACCGCTACAGTTGCTTTTGGAGCTACTGCTGCTTTTACCACTGGAGCCGTAGCCTGTGTACCTCTATTTTTTACATATTCTAAAATATCACTTTTCGTAACACGAGCATCCTTACCTGTTCCCGTAATCGCCTCTAATTCTGAAAGGGAAATCCCTTCTTCTTTAGCAATATTCTTTACTAAAGGAGAGAAAAATTTATCGGAATTAGCATAAGCTGCCGCCGTTGTTTCTTGAGCTACAGCTACTGAATTTTGAACAGCCGCAACAGGAGTTGCTTCCACAGTAGTAGTCGATACAGGAGCTGCGTCACCACCAGCGGTTTCGATAATCGCTATGGTTTGTCCCACTTGAACAACATCATCTACTTGAAATAAAATTTCTACTAAGGTTCCCGCTACTTCAGATGGAACTTCACTATCTACTTTATCCGTTGCAATTTCTAAAACGGTTTCATCTACCTCAATGGTATCTCCTACATTTTTCAACCAATTTGTTATCGTTGCCTCTGCAACGCTTTCACCCATTTTGGGTAATTTCAATTCGAACTTTGCCATATATCTAAACTCAAGTTGTGTTTTGCTATTTAAATTACAAATTTAATAATAATTTCGACTATTTATACCTTATTTTAAAAATCAAAGACTTATAATGGAATTATTTGACCGCGATCGTTCCGATTATTGCTCCCAATTAAGAAGTCCGATTGTGAAGGCTTTATCTTAAATGTTATAAATCGAGAAGATTCTTCTTTCATAAAGCATATTAACTCTTTATTGGAAATAAAATCACCGTCAAAGATAATTTCCACGTAAACGTCCTTTTGTCTTTTTAATTCCTTTTTTAACGTTTCTATCCTCGAAAACACCTCAATCTTCTGATTGATTTCACCCGCTATTGCCTGTTGTAATTCCCGATTATCGCTCAGCAAGAAAAAGGCTTCCGGACTCCTGGTTTTACCTCCCGTTTCCCATTGCTTAACAAACGAAAAATAAAGGGTTCCCAACTTCATCATCCCATCAAAAAACAAGGATTTTTTAAAGTGTTTTTTATAAAAAAACTGCATGGCATCGCGAAATCGATTTCTAAAGTTTTCGTCTTTTAACGTACTCTCTCCTTTATAATGTATTACGGTGGTTTCCGGAAAATAGTAATTTACTTTCCCTGTCTTTAGCACCAAATACGATAAATCGATATCGTCGGAATACATAAAGCAGTCCTCGTCAAATCCGCCTACTTCAAGATACAGCTCTCTCTTCATCCACATGAATGCACCTACCAATATATCGGCAGGACCGATTTCATTTTCGTTTAAATGCTGTGCATAATACTGATTAAACCAAGTCGATTTAGGAAATATATTCCCCAACCCACTTATTTTGGTAAAAGCCACCCAAGGCGTAGGAACGCCGCGTTTGGATTCTGGTAAAAAAGCCCCTGCTCCATCAATTAAACGGCAACCGATAATACCGCTGTCGGTTTGCTGTTGTGCGAAGTTATACAAACTCGTAAAAGTATCTTCTGCAACAACGGTATCCGGATTTAATATACACAGATACTCCCCTTGAGCGACAGCTACTCCCATATTATTTCCTTTGGGAAATCCATAATTCTCCGAATTAGCTATATAGTGCAAATCAGGAAAATGCTGCTGCATCATTAACGAACTATTATCTGAAGAATTATTGTCCACTACAATGATCTCCGCATCTATATCAATCAATGCCTTCTGTACACTTCGGATACATAGTTCTAAAAAATACGCGACATTGTAATTTAAAATGATTACGGATAACTGCATGCGCAAATATAATTTGTTTTTATCAAATTCGAAACAACTTATTCCAATAAAACCGTGATTCCATCCGCATAATGCAAACCTTCTTTTGACAGGTATACCCAATTGATTGTCGTTACAAAAAAAAAATACTCACCTAAATAATATAGAGATACTACAACCCTATAAAACATCTTAATTCCATTTTAAAAAATCATCAAAACTGCTATATTGACAATAAACTTTTAATATTTTTTTGAAATATAATTTTCGTAAAGAATTTTTTATTAAATTTAACAAAACCTAAACAAATAATTATGAGAAAATTAATTTTATTTCCACTGTCTTTATTACTATTTGCCTGCTCACAGCAAGAAGATACCATTATAAATGACTCACCTTCCAAAAAGACAAATACAGATGACACCGCTATCGGATATCAATCACCCTACGCTAACTTCCACCTCCATAACTCTGAAATCAGTTATAAATTCGTCAACGGAACAGACCTAACTTTAAAGGTAATAGCTAATTTCGGACTTGCTTTCTATGATGGAAAAGATGACCTAAAACACAATGTGCCTAATGGCGACATCTTTAATTACTCAGGAGTAAACTACCCCACTTTATCTACCAATAATAAAGAATACGGAAATTATATAGAAGCAGAAGAAATCACCATGCCTCCACACTATGGTTTTAATTCACTATCTTCTGTATTGGTACCTATATCGCCAACTGCAATCACACCAAACAACCCCAATGGGTTCCATTTTAACTTCACAAACAACACTACTATAGACGAAAGTGTCATAATTAGCAAATATGGAAAATTACACTTTATTAAATTCGAAGCATTTGACAGCACAACTCCCGTTCCCACATCAAAATCCATTATTAAAACATTTTTTCCTGAAGGACTATATACTAGCTCTACGAATACATTGCCGAATGGATGGAAAACAATTAACAAAGACAATTTCTTTCATGAAGAACTAGTTTATAACACACAGTCGAGAGAAATCTGCATAACAACACAAGAAGGAAGCCAATACAAAACATCGTATAAATTTAATTACCAGAATAAAAATTATAAAGTGTATACCGAACTAGACAACGATAGGGTAATTATATTTCTAATTGAAATATAAAAGCACCACGAAGCGTATATTATTTTGATACTGCTTTTAGAATAAAAAAAAGCCTGATTCTTTTAAAGGAATCAGGCTTTTAATTATACTAAAAACTAACTGTAATTAGTTTTTGAATCTTTTACGATCGGTTTCTTTTAAGTAAATCTTTCTTAAACGAAGTGATTTAGGCGTAACCTCAACATACTCGTCTTTTTGGATGTACTCTAAAGCTTCTTCTAAAGAGAATTTGATAGCCGGAACAATTCTAGCTTTATCATCTGCTCCTGAAGAACGAACGTTAGATAATTTTTTAGTTTTAGTTACGTTAACGGTCATATCATCTCCTCTAGAGTTTTCACCGATAACTTGTCCTTCATAAATATCTTCGTTAGGTTCCACGAA
This sequence comes from Flavobacterium sp., assembly GCA_040393465.1. Taxonomy (GTDB): domain Bacteria; phylum Bacteroidota; class Bacteroidia; order Flavobacteriales; family Flavobacteriaceae; genus Flavobacterium. Next base: position 15,220 of record JBEBUC010000033.1, read on the forward strand.
AAACTTACCACGATCTTGTAATTTATCGATAGAATAAGGAATCGCTTTACCGTTTTCCATAGAGATTAACGATCCGTTAATACGTCCAGCGATTGTTCCTTTGAACGGTTGGTATTCCAAGAATCTATGCGCCATAATTGCCTCACCAGCTGTAGCTGTTAAGATTTGGTTTCTAAGTCCAATAATACCACGTGATGGGATTAAGAACTTAACAATCATACGTTCTCCTTTTGGTTCCATGCTCAACATTTCTCCTTTTCTCAAAGTCACAAACTCTACAGCACGTCCAGATAAATTTTCTGGAATATCGATAGTCAACTCTTCAACTGGCTCACATTTAACTCCGTCAATTTCTTTAAGAATTACTTGTGGTTGTCCAATTTGAAGCTCGTATCCTTCACGTCTCATCGTTTCAATCAAAACAGACAAGTGCAATACACCACGACCAAAGACCATGAATTTATCGGCACTATCCGTAGGATTAACGCGAAGCGCTAAGTTTTTTTCTAATTCTTTAGCCAAACGATCTTTAATATGTCTAGAAGTAACGAATTTACCTTCTTTACCAAAGAAAGGGGAATCGTTAATGGTAAACATCATACTCATCGTAGGCTCATCAATAGTAATAGCAGGCAATCCTTCTGGATTTTCGAAATCTGCAACAACGTCACCAATTTCAAAACCTTCTAAACCAACGATAGCACAAATATCACCTGCCATAACAGATTCTACTTTTCTTCTACCAAGACCTTCAAAAGTGTGAAGTTCTTTGATTTTTTGTTTTTGGATTTTTCCATCGCGTTTGATCAAAGAGATGTTCATCCCTTCTTTCAATTCCCCTCTTAATAAACGACCGATAGCGATACGTCCAGTAAAACTAGAATAATCCAAAGAAGTGATTAACATTTGTGGTGTTCCTTCTTTAACTTCAGCAGCAGGAATGTGCTCCAATACCATGTCCAATAAAGGCTCTAAAGTAGTGGTTGGTTTTTGCCAATCTGTCGACATCCAGTTGTTTTTAGCAGAACCGTAAACAGCAGGGAAATCCATTTGCCATTCTTCAGCACCCAATTCAAACATCAAGTCGAAAACTTTTTCATGAACTTCTTCAGGAGTACAGTTTTCTTTGTCAACTTTATTAATTACTACACAAGGTTTTAGACCTAAGTCGATAGCTTTTTGCAACACGAAACGCGTTTGAGGCATTGGTCCTTCAAAAGCATCCACGATTAAAAGTACCCCATCAGCCATATTCAATACACGTTCTACCTCACCACCGAAATCGGCGTGACCAGGAGTATCGATAATGTTGATTTTTGTTCCTTTATAAGTTACTGAAACGTTTTTAGAAGTAATGGTAATTCCTCTTTCTCTTTCAATATCATTATTGTCTAAGATTAAATCACCGGTATTTTCGTTTTCACGAAACAGTTGGCAATAATACATAATCTTGTCAACCATAGTAGTTTTACCGTGGTCAACGTGAGCAATAATAGCTATATTTCTAATAGGTGTCATATGGATGTGTTTAACTTTAATTTTTATTTTGAAATCGACCGTAAGGGATTTCTATATTTGTAACAACAAAAGCCCTCGGGTAGGAGAGCTTAAATTATATTACTTCTTCAAAAACATTGCCTATTATAATGCAGCAACGTGTTTTGTTAATTTTGATTTCAAGTTTGAAGCTTTATTGCTATGAATAATATTTTTCTTAGCTAATTTATCAATCATAGAAACCACAACGTTCAACTTTTCAGTAGCCTCGTTTTTGTCTTCTACCAAACGCAATGCCTTAATTGCATTACGAGTTGTTTTATGTTGATATCTATTTAAAACTCTTCTTTTTTCGTTGCTTCTAATTCTTTTTAAAGCTGACTTATGATTTGCCATTTTCTTTTCTAAATTAATTAACCCTAATTATCTTTTCTATTGTAGTCCGTAGGGGAATCGAACCCCTGTTACCAGGATGAAAACCTGGCGTCC
>JBEBUC010000034.1:0-15128 GCA_040393465.1 Flavobacterium sp.
ATTTTGTGAATAACTCCCATTACTTAAGATCGTTTAAATTAACGGTTTTAGGTTGTTGCGCATCGTGTTTATGTGCAGTACCTACATTTACGTTTAAATTACGGAATAATTGTGCTCCTAATTTGTTTTTAGGCAACATTCCTTTGATTGCTTTTTCAACCAATAATGCAGGATTCTTTTGTTGCATTACTTTAGCTGTCAATACTCTTTGTCCTCCAGGGTAACCCGTGTGACGGATGTATTGTTTTTCTTCCAATTTGTTTCCAGTCAAATTGATTTTTTCTGCATTGATAACGATCACGTTATCTCCACAGTCCACGTGTGGTGTAAAACTCGGCTTGTATTTACCTCTCAATAGCATAGCTACTTTTGAAGCAAAACGACCTAAGTTGTGACCTTCAGCATCTACAATGATCCACTCTTTTTGAGTAGTAGCTTTGTTTGCTGATACTGTCTTGTAGCTTAAATTGTTCACAAATAAATTATTTTAATTAAACATTCCATTCCCAATAAAGGGAGTGCAAAAGTACAACTATTTATTTATTATACAATACAACTGTTTATTTTTTGGATGCATATTGATCAGTTTATTGAAAATGAATCCATTAATGTGGTTTTTGAAGTAGATTCTATATGATTGTAGTTTCTGAGTTTTGGTTTTTTTTGCGGTTTCAATTGTGGTGTAAAGGAGAACTCTAAAGGAATCTGTTGTCGTTTGGAGTGTTACTTAGGAGTCGTGGTTTTTCTATAGGAAGTTAAAAGTTGAAGTGATGTTAATTTGTTGTGTCATGTAAAAACATTTTGGATAATCATTTATTGTTCATAATGTAAATACTTTAAATTTTGCAAACACATCATTAGAGTTAAATTTAGTTTTTTAACACTTTCCAGTGTATGTTTTTTTTATTTTTATCATTATTAACATATTAAAATTTTTATTATGAAGAATTTTATTTTTTTTAGTATGACTTTATTGGTGTTTCTTTCCTGTGAAACAGACCATACACTAAGTAATGAGGTTGTTGAAAATCGAATCAAATTGCATGATCCCCCTGTGACGCAATTTCCGGATTTGGCGATGTATTACGATTATGGTGGGGATAATTTTGGTTGTGAGGGAAACAATGGTAATTGTTTGCCAACCATAGTTATTGCAGTACCAGCATATCAAAGCGCTATTGACCGCTTGTTTGATGTAGTCTTACATCAAGACCAACAATTCGTAAGGGAATACATCCTCAGGGATAAAAAAACTTTGCTAAGGTTGTTAGATTTAAAAATGGTAGACGCTGTACTTGATGGTCAGTTGTATTTAAGTGTTCGAAAAAACAGAGAAACACAGATTGATTATTTGTTTTTTAATTCGGCTAAAAGCGAGGAAATAGTTTTGGTATATCCTTTTAAAAAACAATTATTTTAATGTAGCGGCTGTCTGGTTTTGGCTAGACAGCCTTTTAAATATGGTTTTTTATGTATAAAACAGTAAGTGTTGTTTTTCTATTTATTTTGACGGTTAGTTGCGGAAAGTCTGAAGATAAATGGTTACCATCTCGATCGGTGGTTTTTGATATTGGATTTGTGAACCAAGGAAAATTTAGTGGTATCCTATATGATAGCGAAAGTAAAGAGAACCTATTCTATTTTGCGGATCCTATTTCGGATAAAATTATAAAGTTTTATGACAATCGGGGTAATTTAAACGATTCAGTAAGTCTTGCCACTGCTGTGGCAGAGATACAAGTAGTAGGCGGTATCTCGGTTATATCCAAAGATTCGATAGTCTTGTTAAATAAACGTACGAACCAGTTGCAGGTATTGGATAGGGGTGGGAATACTTGGTATCGCCTAGATTTAAATCAATTTTCTTTCGATACAGGTGCTATTTATCATTTTTCATCTTCCATTAGTGGAAATTTTGTTTTGGAAGACACTAGTTTGTTGTTGCACCCGATATGGTATGGAAATCCGCAAGATATCAAAGAGGATAAGGTGCCGAGAGAAGGCTATGAAAGTGCGCAATATTATTACACTCATTTTGTCCACAGTCCTCATTTGATTAAAATTGAAGATGTTTTTTCTCCATCGCCTAAGGCGATTTATGGGTTGGATGATTTTTATTGGAATATGGACAACAAAGTTGCGGCTTATATAGATGGGTGTTTTAGTACCTATAAGAATGGGCAGGTTTTTGTTTTTTCGTGTTTTTCTCCAAATTTGTTTTGTGTAAATCCAAAAAATCTACAAATCGTCGAAGAGATACGGATTGTCGAAGATGCTCAAGCGGTTGCATTGCCCGCTCCCTTGGCGCAAAATATAGATAGTGATGTGCTAAATTTCGAATTGCAACATAAAAGCATAGTTGGGGATTTTGGTTATAGTTCCAAAAATAAAAAATATATACTGATACAAACTATTGATATTTCTAAAAACAAGGAAAAGGGTTACCGTCCTTTTAAGGTTTCGGTATTGGATGAGAAATTTAAAATTGAAAAAGTAGTTGTTTTCGAAGAGGGAAAGTATTTGTGGTATAGTTCGTTTATTACAGATGAGGGTATTTATATTTTAAAAAATATAGAAGATGAAAAAAATAGTTTTGGCATTAAAAAATACGACTTTTTTGAGATATAAGTACTTGATGATTTTCTTGGGCAGTCTCCTATGGAGTTGTTCAGGGAGTAGCAATTCGGAGTTTGAACAATTAGCTGACTCTTTAAAGAGGGAATATGATATTAACTTGGGGACCCAAGTCCAACGAATATTGGTTTTAACAGAAGAGGACTGCCCTAGCTGTAATGTTTATTTTGCAAAGGCTATAATTAAATATGTCGATGACCCTAATTCTATCATAATTGCGAATGCAAGTGGTTCAAGGGTAGATCTTAGCGCGTTAATTCAGGTTGAAAAAGCAGTAAACAATGTTTACATTGCGAGAACGTATAATAAACAGAATTCGTTTGTTAATAAAACAAAAGTAATATACTTGGTGAATAGCAAGATTGATACGGTGGTTACGATTAATGCTCGGGAACTAGAGAGTCAGTTTAAATATATTTTTGAGAATTAAATCGTTTTTTTGGTTTAAATAAAAAGTGCATTTCTATAAAATGCACTTTTTGTTTAATTAATATCAATGGGCTTCTAACCAGTTATCACCAGTTCCGAGGTCTACTACCAAGGGAACCTCTAAAACGTAGGCGTTTTCCATTTCGCTTTTAATCATGGTTTTTAAGTTTTCGAGCTCTTCTTTGTGGGCATCGAAAACAAGCTCATCGTGTACCTGCAGTAGCATTTTAGATTTCCAATTTTCATTGATCATCCGTTTGTGAATGGCGATCATCGCAATTTTGATAATATCGGCAGCACTTCCTTGTATTGGAGCATTAACGGCATTTCGTTCTGCAGCTCCACGAACGATAGCGTTTTGCGAATTGATGTCTTTAAGATAGCGTCTTCGCCCAGAAATCGTCTGTACATAACCGTGGTCTCTTGCGAAGTCGATTTGGGTTTGTATGTATTTCTTTAATTCAGGATAAGTAGCATAGTAGGCTTCAATCAATTCTTTGCTTTCTGATCTAGATAACGAAGTTTGATTACTGAGGCCAAAGGCAGAAACTCCATAGATGATTCCGAAGTTAACGGTTTTTGCATGACTACGCTGTTCTTTGGTTACTTCTTCGAGTGGAACACCAAATACTTTTGCAGCCGTAGAGCGGTGAATGTCTTCACCATTCTTAAACGATTCCATCATGTTGGGTTCTTGGCTCAACGCGGCTATAATGCGCAATTCTATTTGCGAATAATCGGCAGCGAGTAAAACGTAGTTTTCGTCTCTAGCAACAAAAGCTTTTCTGATTTGACGACCTCTTTCTGTGCGGATTGGAATATTTTGTAAGTTGGGATTATTCGAACTCAATCGTCCCGTTGCGGCCACCGTTTGCATATAGTCGGTATGTATTCTCCCCGTTACGGTATCCACTTGATTTGGCAAGGCATCTACATAGGTGTTTTGGAGTTTGATCAATTGGCGCCATTCCAAGATGTCTTTGACAATCTGATTGTCGTCGGCCAAATAACTCAAAACCTCTTCACCAGTAGCATATTGACCTGTTTTTGTTTTTTTAGGTTTCGTTCCTCCGATTTTTAATCGGTCAAACAATACTTCTCCTAATTGTTTTGGAGAAGCCAAATTAAAAGGGTCTCCCGCTTGTTCGTAGATTCCTTTTTCTAAATCTTTGATGTCGTTATCGAGGCTTTTTGATAGCGATTTTAAGAAAGCAACATCTACGCGTATGCCTTCTTGTTCCATGGCGGCCAATACCGGTACTAGGGGGACCTCTATGGTTTGAAAAAGGTTTTTTGTTTCGGATTCAATCAATTGTTTGTCAAAGTGCTCTTCCAACTGAAAAGTAATATCGGCATCTTCACCAGCGTATTCCTTTACCAATTGCAAATCTACTTCGCGCATGGTTTTTTGATTTTTCCCTTTCTTTCCAATCAATTCTTCGATGGACTGTGGGGAATAGCCTAAATAAGTTTCTGCAAGTATATCCATGTTGTGGCGCATATCTGGATTAATCAGATAATGGGCAATCATGGTATCAAATATTGGACCTCGAACAGCAAGGTCGTATCGAGCGAGTATTTTGATATCGTATTTTAAGTTTTGTCCGATCTTCGTAATGGTTTCTGATTCGAAGAAAGGTTTGAATTGCGCAGCCAGTATTTTTGCCTCTTCTTGATTTTCGGGAAAAGGAACGTAAAAAGCAGTTCCTTTTTCGTAGGAAAAGGCAATGCCTACTAGTTCTGCATGAAGCGCGTCTAATCCGGTGGTTTCGGTGTCGAAGCAAACCTTGGTTTGTTCCAGTATATTTTCTATAAACATGTTCACGGCCATAGTACCTTGAATAATTTGGTAGAAGTGCGGTGTGTCTTGTAGGGTTTTATATGGATTTAGTGAAGCAGGAGATTCCGACGAATCGCTACTGCCAAACAAGTCAAATTGATCGTCTACAGTGGTTTTGGAGTTGGTTTTGGAGTTGGTTTTTACAGCTGCGGTTGTGTTTTGTACTTCGGAATTAAACAATTTGTCGAATTGTTCTTTCATACGGCGAAACTCCAATTCAATAAACAAGGCATCGGTTTTTTCTATATCGGGTTTTTCCAATTCAAAATCTTTTTCATGGAATGTTACCGGGCAGTCCAATAGAATCGTAGCCAAGGTTTTTGACAGGATTCCTTTATCTTTATTAGCTTCGATGTTTTCTTTCATCTTGCCTTTTAGTTCGTGTGTATGGGCCAAGAGGTTTTCCATACTGCCGTATTGTTGTAAGAATTTTTTGGCGGTTTTTTCACCCACACCTGGTAATCCAGGAATGTTATCGACAGCATCGCCCATCATACCGAGATAGTCGATCACTTGTAATGGACTTTCTACTTCAAACTTGGCTTGTACTTCAGGGATTCCCCAGATTTCTATGCCGTTACCCATTCGGGCTGGTTTGTACATGAAAATATTTTCTGAAACCAATTGCGCAAAATCCTTATCAGGAGTAACCATAAAAACTTGAAACCCTTCCTTTTCCGCTTGTTTAGCTAGGGTTCCGATTAAATCATCTGCTTCAACTCCTTCGACTTCCATGATGGGAATATGCATGGCTTCTAAAAGCTGTTTTATATAGGGAACGGCTATTTTTATAGCCTCCGGGGTTGCTTGGCGGTTGGCTTTGTATTCTGGAAACATTTCGGTACGTACCGTACTTCCGCCTCGATCAAAGGCTACAGCCAAGTGATCGGGTTTTTCTCTTCGAATAACATCAATTAAGGAGTTCATAAAGCCTAAAACAGCAGAGGTATCAAGGCCTTTAGAGTTTATTCGCGGGTTTTTGATAAAGGCGTAATAGCCTCTAAAAATCAGTGCGTAGGCGTCGAGTAGAAAAAGACGTTTTTGTGGTTCCATAACCTAATGGGATTTTGTTTTATTAATTTTCAAAAATACAAACTTAAATGCAAAAAGCGATTGCCTTTTTAGGAAACATATACAACCACTATGCAGCGCTCGAATAATCTTGTTTTTTGTTGCTGTGGTATCGCTCTCAGTTGTTGGCCTGGCAGTAGCGTCTTTTTTTGTATGTAATTTGTGAAATCGGCAAATTTTCTGGATCAAAAATCATTATGGAGTGTAATTACTGTTTTTTTTAAAAACTATTTTTGAATTTCGATACGGTCTTTTGGGTGTTATGCCTGCAAACATTGATAAATAATGTTAAATACTATTTGGGGTGTATATAAACGAGTATTTTTGTAAGCTTATCTTTATTCGACATTTATGCGCTGGATTATCCTAGTACTGTTTCTTATACTTTTAGAATTTTATTCCTATCAAGCTTTGAGTAATCTGACGAAAAATCGATGGATTATTATTGCCTATGCTTTGTTTACTTTAGTAGCAATCGGTACGATAGCTTATGGTTTTTTGAGTTTTGATCGGTCTGTCGGACAGAATAAGACCTTAATGATGGCTATTGCTTTGGTTTTGTTGCTGTATATGCCTAAATTAATTATAACCCTGTTTTTATTTATTGAAGACGCCGCTCGATTGATTATTGGGGTTTGTAATTATTTTGTTTCAGCGACTCAAATAGAGGGGGATTTTCTGCCGGAACGCAGAAAGTTTGTAACACAAGTGGCATTAGGAGTTGCAGCGATTCCTTTTCTATCAATTATGCACGGTATTGCTGTGGGGCGCTATAAGTTTAGAGTAGTCAAGCAAACGGTTTATTTTGACGATTTACCCGAAGCTTTTGACGGATTCACTTTTACACAGATATCGGATATTCACTGTGGGAGTTTTGACGATTTGGAGAAAATTCAACACGCTGTGGATGTTATCAATGACCAGGAGTCCGATCTGTTGTTGTTTACCGGTGATTTGGTCAACAGTTTGGCCAATGAAATGGATCCGTGGTTAGCAAGCTTTCAAGGAATTCGAGAACATAAGTACGGAAAGTTTTCCGTATTGGGAAATCACGATTATGGGGAGTATGTAGATTGGGATACCCCAGCTCAAAAGGAAGCCAATTTTCAACAAATAAAAAACCTACATCCGAAAATGGGGTTTAAGTTACTGCTTAATGAAAAGGAGTGGATTGAAAAAGACGGCCAACGTATAGCTATTGTCGGGGTAGAAAACTGGGGAGTTAAATTTAAAAAAGTGGGTGATTTAAATAAAGCAGCTGCTGGAGTAACTGCGGAGGATTTTAAAATTTTGTTATCTCATGATCCTTCTCATTGGGATGCGGAAGTGGTATCGCACCCGAAAAACATTCAATTAATGTTGGCCGGACATACGCACGGCGCACAATTTGGTATTGAGATTCCTGGTATTATTAAGTGGAGTCCGATACAATATGTCTATAAACAATGGGCGGGATTGTATAAAACAGCAGGTCGTTTTTTATATGTCAATAGAGGTTTTGGTTATCATGCCTATCCTGGACGCGTAGGGATTTGGCCTGAGATAACAGTTTTTGAACTTAAACGTGGAAAAAACTAGTTCAATTCCCAAAAAATCGTATTTTTGTTTAGAGTGCCTACGGAATTGCTATGTTTAATAAGCTAAATAAGTATTTATGTCAAAATTTGGAGAATTAATTAGTGCCAATGTACCTGTTCTAATTTATTTTTACGCACAGTGGAACGAAAGTTCGAAATCGATGCAACCGGTAATTCATGATGTGGCTGCAGCTATGGGCGATCAATTGCGCGTTATTAAAATAGACGTGGAGAAAAACAAAGATCTATCGGATGCCTTACGCATTAAAAATGTGCCTACCATGATGATTTATCGCAATGGTGCGATGGTTTGGAGACAAACGGGAACTATAGAGGCCAATGCTTTGATTACCATATCAAAAGCATTATAATACACCGAATTGATAGCCTTCCTTTAGTAGAAAATCAATAGCTTTTGGCAAAGCATATTTTAAATTCCTTGACGCTTTTATGCTGTCGTGGAACAATATAATACTACCTGACTGGCTGTGTTTGACAACGTTTTGCAAACATTTCTCTGGAGACGTTTTTGCGTCGTAATCTTTACTCAATACCGTCCACATAACTATTTTGTAGTTTTCTTGTCGCAATACTTTGGCTTGCGATGGCTTTATTTTTCCGTACGGAGGTCTAAATAAATGCGGCCTTTTTTTAGTTTGTTCCTCTATTTTTTTTGTACACTGCAATACCTCTTCAATATATTTAGTTGTTTGTGTTTTCCATCCGTTGACGTGATGCTCGGTATGGTTGCCAATTTGGTGTTTCCCCTCGACTATTTTTTGAAAAATATCGGGATGTTTTCCAATATTGTCGCCTATACAAAAAAAAGTAGCTTTGATTTGATAGTGCTCAAGCAAAGCGAGAACCCATTCGGTGACTTCGGGGATAGGGCCGTCGTCAAAAGTGAGATATACTTTTTTTTCACTATCGGATACGGACCAAAGTTGTTCGGGGAATAGTAGCGGAAATACGAAAGGGATTTTGGCAAGCATTTTTTTATAAAGATAAAAAAAAGAGCGGCTTGAAAAAATCAAACCGCTCCATTTGTAAGCTAAAATTGGGGTAAAATCAAATTATTTAACGCCACCACCAACTGCTTTGTATAATTGTACTATAGCATTTAATTTGCTAAATTGAGTATTGATTAGATTGAGTTGCGCGGCTAGCGTATTCTCTTTAGCTGTCAAAACCTCTAAGTAGTTAGCCATACCGTTGTTTTGCAATTCTTCTGAATATTCGGCTGCCAAGCTATAAGCTTCGACTTCTTTTGTCTTTAAACCAATCTTTTCGTCCATGGTTTGGTAAGTATAAAGTGCGTCAGATACTTCTTTACTCGCGTTTAACATCGCTTTTTTATAATTTAAAAAGGCAATTTCTTGATTGGCTTGACTCACTTGGTGCTGAGTACGTATTTGACGTCCGTTAATCAACGGTTGTGTAAGACCGCCAATAAGGTTGGCAAACAAAGAATTGGTATTAAACAATTCATCAAATTTGATACTTTGCAAACCACCAGTAGCAGTTAATTTAAACGAAGGGTAGAAATTACTACGGGCTACATTGGTCATTTCAAAGGCATTCATCAAGCTGTATTCCGCAGCAAGTACATCGGGACGATTACTCAACAGTTGCATCGGTACACCAACGGTTAAGTCCGTATTTAGCTTTTGCGCTGCTAAAGTAGAGCGCTCAATGTTTTCTGGATTATCAGCCAATAAAATGCTAAATGTATTTTCCATCAACTTAATATTGTTGTTGATGTCTAACAATTGAGACTTGGTATTGAGCAATAAGGCTTCGTTTTGTTTTACGGCCACTTCAGTCACTTGTCCTGCTTCTTTTAAAGCAATAATCGTTTCTAAACTTTTTTCTCTATTAACAATGGTTTCTTTGGTGATACGTTGTTGTTCATCTAAAGATAACAATTGGTAGTAAGTAGAGGCAATAGTGGCTATCAATTGCGTTTTTACCGCTTGGTGGGCAGCTACCGTTTGTAGATAACTCGCGCCAAAGGCTCTTTTGTTACTTCTTATTTTCCCCCAAACATCTGCTTCCCACGAAAAGTTTCCAGTTATATCATACTGATCGACTTTCACACGATCTTCTGCAGAAAACAACATACCCATTTGGGTGTTTTTAGAAGGAACGCTATGGGTGTAGTTTGCTCCCAAACTCAATGTAGGTAAATACCCCATCTTACCTTGTTTAAAATAGGCATTGGCAGCTTCGATATTTTGCATCGCCACACGAATGTCTAAGTTTGTTTCAAGACCCTTGTCAATATATTCAATTAATATAGGGTCGCTAAACAAATCCCTCCATGGCACATTGGCCATGGAAAGACTGTCTGTATGGAGACGATCTGTTCTGTAATTTTGCTCATTAATCACTTCTGGTCGTTCGTAGGTTTTGGCTACAAAACACGATTGGACACTAAGTGCTACGATGGCTACAGGGATGATTCTATATAAAGTGTTTTTTCTCATTTTGAATTCACTAATTATGTTTTTCTTCAAATTTCATAGGTTTAACTTTTTCTTGAAGCCATTGGAATATTACATAGAGTACAGGGATAACAAAAACTCCTAGTATAGTACCGATTAACAATCCGAAAACAGCACCGGTTCCAATAGAACGGTTACCACTTGCTCCAACTCCAGAAGCGAGTACCAAGGGCATTAAACCGAGGATAAAGGCAAAAGAAGTCATCAAAATTGGACGTAAACGGGCCTTAGCTCCATTGATGGCCGATTCCGCAATAGTTTCTCCATGACGACGTCTTTGAACGGCAAACTCTACAATCAGAATCGCGTTTTTGGCCAGCAATCCGACCAGCATAATCAGCGCAATTTGAAAGTATATATTGTTTTCTAATCCGGCTAATTTTTGAGCGACAAACGCTCCCATAATACCTGTTGGTAAAGACAATATAATTGCAAACGGCAACAAATAACTCTCGTACTGTGCAGAAAGAATAAAGTAAACGAATACAATACACAAGATGAAAATCAACATGGTTTGTGATCCGGCATTAATTTCTTCTCTTGATAAACCAGTAAAGTCTACTCCATAACTTGATGACAAAGTGTTTTTTGAAACTTCTTGAACGGCATGAATCGCATCACCGGAACTGTATCCTGGATTTGGTGCTCCAGAAATGTTAGCAGATGTAAATAAGTTATAACGGTTTACCGATTGCGGTCCATATACTCGTTTTAAAGTTACAAACTGGGTCACAGGCGTCATGTTGCCATTGCTAGTACGAACAAAAATTTCATTCAAGCTATTTACATTCGTTCTGCTTTCAGGTAAAGCTTGAATCATTACTCGATATTGCTTTCCAAAACGGGTAAAGTCAGCGGCATAAATACCACCAATGTATCCTTGTAGGGCTGAGAAAATATCGCTTACTGCAACACCGGATTCTTTGGCTCTAGGAATGTTTAAGTCGATTTCATACTGTGCGAAATTCGTGTTAAACGAGGTTTGCGCATACATAATCTCTGGACGCTTCATCAATTCGCCTAAATAATTTTTGGCGATTACATCAAAGTCATTTAAACTTCCACCTGATTTATCTAGTAATTTTAACTCAAAACCGGATGACATACCAAAACCTGGAATACTCGGTGGTTGGAAGAAAATCATTTTAGCATCTGGGAACTGCGTAGCAGCTAATCCAAACAACTTTCCAATAACTACATCTGTAGCCATTTCTTTTGATTTTCTTTCTTTAAAGGATTTCATCTTAATCAATCCCATACCGTAGTTAGAACCAGCGCCCGAAATAATACTGTTTCCAGTAATTACTGTCACCGTTTCTACACCTGGAATTTGAGCTGCTGCTTTTTCGAATTTCTTCTGCAATTCGTAAACACGATCACTTGATGCTCCAGCAGGTAGTTCAACGTTGGCAAGGATAAACCCACGGTCTTCGTTAGGTACAAATCCAGAAGGCATGGTTTTGTTTGCGTAAAAAGTAAGCCCTAAACAAGCTATTAAGATTGCAAAAGTAATCCATTTGTGTTTTAAAAGGAATTTAAATCCGTTTCCATATCTGTTGGTTAACGAGGTAAAAGCCGTGTTAAACGCAAAGAAGAAGCGACTTACGAAGTTTCTTTTCTGATGATCACTCGAGTGACCTTGTTTTAAGAACATAGCACAAAGTGCCGGACTCAAAGTCAAGGCGTTTACAGCCGAGATGATAATAGCCACGATTAACGTGATACCAAACTGCTTGTAGAAAACCCCTGTTGGACCTGTAATGAATGTTACCGGTATAAATACAGCTGCCATCACTAAGGTAATCGATACAATAGCTCCTGAAATCTCACCCATGGCTTCGTGAGTAGCTGTTCTAGCATCCTGCTTGGTTTCTTCCATTTTGGCATGGACTGCCTCGACGACGACGATGGCATCATCGACGACAATACCAATAGCAAGAACCAAGGCGAATAGCGTAAGTAAGTTTAATGAGAATCCAAAAAGATTCAAAAAGAAAAACGTACCAACAATAGAAACCGGAACGGCGATTAATGGAATTAATGTTGATCTAAAATCTTGTAAGAAGATATAAACCACAATAAAAACTAGGATAAAGGCTTCAATTAAGGTGCTAACAACTTTACTGATCGACGCATCCAAAAATTCATTGGTATCGAAGTTAATCATGTAGTGGACGCCTTTTGGCATCGTTTTACTGATTTTCTCCAGTTCAATTTTAAGGTTTTTATTAATTTCTTGTGCATTAGAACCCGGTGTTTGATAAATGGCCATAGCAATCGCATCATGACCCGACAATTCAGAAGATCCGGCATAAGATTGTGCGCCTAATTCTATTTTAGCTACATCTTTTAGTCGTAAAACCTGACCGTTGTTTAGTGATTTAATGACAATATCTTCGTATTGGCTTTCGGTTTTGTATTTTCCACTATATTTAATTACATATTGGAAAGCTTGACCTGAATTTTCTCCTAACTGACCTGCAGCTGCTTCCAAACTTTGTTCGTTTAAGGCAGCATTGATGTCTGCGGGAACCAATCCGTAGTTAGCCATTTTAGTCGGATCCAACCAAACACGCATAGAATAGTTTCTTGCTCCAAAAATCGTAGCATCTCCAACACCACTAACCCTTTTTAATTCTGGAACTACGTTGATATTCATGTAGTTTTGAATATAGGTTGCGTCGTATGCTTTATCAGTAGAGTAGAAGGATACGAACATCAAAGCACTGGTTTGTTGCTTTTGTGTAGTAACTCCTGAACGTGTTACCTCAGAGGGCAATAAAGGTGTTGCTCTTGAAACCCTGTTTTGAACGTTTACAGCTGCAATATCTGGATCCACTCCTTGTTTAAAAAGAACTTGGATAGATACGCTACCGTCATTACTGGCTGTTGAGGTAATGTAATCCATTCCCTCAACCCCGTTAACCTGTTCTTCAATAGGGATAATAACACTTTGCATTACCGTCTCGGCATTGGCTCCAGGATAGTTGGCATTAATTTGCACTGTCGGTGGAGCAATGTCGGGGTATTGCGTTACTGGGAGGATTGTTAACCCTAGTACCCCAAGTATTACGATGATGATTGAAATTACTGTAGATAATACAGGTCTTTCTATAAAGGTTTTAAGCATTTTTTAGAATTTTGGTTTAATGGAGTTAATGATCGTGTCAAAATTAACCGGTTGTGGCGCTATCGCAGTTCCAGTTCTTAGCGAACCGATTCCAGAAACAACAATCTTGTCGCCTTTTTTCAATCCATCTTCAACGATAGCCATCTGGTCTACGCGATTGTGAACAGTGATTTTTGTAGATACGGCAGTATCGTTTTCAACTTTATAAACATATACCAAACCTTGTTGTTCAAACGTAGCAGATTCCGGAACTACCAAAACATCGCTATAGGTTTTAGGAATACGGATAAAACCGCTGTTTCCATTGTTTAATAGACCGGCTTTGTTAGTGAAAACGGCTCTAAATTGGATAGTACCTGTTTGGGGGTCAATCTGTCCAGTGGCTGCTTCTATTTTTCCTTTTTCACCATACAGTTCGTTATTGGCTAAAACCAAATCTACCTTAGGAAGGTTGTTTAATTTTTCCTTAACCGTTTTTCCTTCTGTACTATTCAAAAAGTTGAAATATTCTTTTTCGTTCATTGAGAAATAGGCGTATACTTCGCTAATATCGGATACAGTTGTTAGTGGAACTGCATCTGAAGGACCTACTAAACTACCTAATCTAAAAGGAAGACTACCGACCACTCCGGAAACAGGACTTTTTATAATCGAATAATCAATATCTGCTACTACACCACTGTAGTTGGCTTTAGCTTGTGCTAATTGACTTTTTGCAACGGCTAAATTGGCTTTAGCAGTTTCTAATTGAACAGGACTAATAATATTTTTTGCAACTAAGGGAACTAATTTATTAACTTCTACTTGCGCAGCGCTTACTGTTGCTTCAGCGGAAAGAATTCCCGATTTAGCAGCATTGGCGGATTGATTCAAAGTATTGGTTTCTAGTCTAAACAAAGGCTGTCCTTTGCTAACAACTTGACCTTCATCTACGTAGAGCTCTTGGATGTAACCAGAGATTTTCGCGCGGACATTATTATTTATCTTTCCTTGTATGTTAGCTGGAAAAGATTGGTATCCTACTACTGTTCTTGTGGGAACATCAACGACTCCGTAGGGCATTGTAGGGGGACCCTGCTGCGGTTGCTTTTGGCTACATGAGGTAACAGTAAGGGCTATTGCAGTAATTAGGAACGTGTTGATCAAATGTTTCATAATGTTATAATGATTATTAATTTGAATTTTTTAATTTTTCGATTGTATTGGATAATTCCGCAGTCGCTTTTTCTAAGTGTTCTAAGTAGATGCCCATCTTCATTTTGCAATGTGCGGGTTCTGGCGACTTGTGTTCTTTATATTCTTGTAGTCTATATGTTAGTTTTTTCTCCTTTTCGAGTATGTCTCTTATGGTATTCATCCGAATGGTTAAATAATCAGGATTGACTCGGAAATACCGCTTTCGCTCATCTATTTTATTAAAGTGTTCGACATGTGTATTGTTTACGAGAGTGTTCAAACTACTTGAAACAGAACTTTTACTTGCGTTTAATTTTTCGACGATTTCATCAAATGTTATTCCATCATGACTGTTAGTAAGCATCAAAAAAGTATATATTTTTGCCGTTAAGGGCGAGTAGTTATACATAGACTCATGATGTGAACAGTAGTCTTGAAAAAAATCTATTAAGTCATTTTCATATTTCATCTTAAGAATTTTGAGCAAAAATAGTGTTAGTTCGGTAATTACAAAACCAAACGAACTTAAAGTTTTCTTAATTTTGTACTTCTTCCATTTGTTTTGCGTTTTTAGAATATAGCATAATTACTTTTTTTTGAATTTAACGTTTTGATTTTTAGCACTTAATTTTGAATGTTGTTTGAAAATAAAAAAAATCTTTCAAAAGGCTTGTTTAAAATTTAAAAATAGCCTTATATTTGCACCCACATTAATGCGGAAGTAGCTCAGTTGGTAGAGCTCCAGCCTTCCAAGCTGGTTGTCGCGA
>JBEBUC010000035.1:0-10737 GCA_040393465.1 Flavobacterium sp.
CAGTCACCCGTCGACAGATTAGCAATCTGCTCCGTTACCACTCCGGCACCTCTCCGTTGCAAAAGAGAATTACTCTCTTTGCGGTTGCAAACGTACCACAACTTTTCAATTCACGCAAGTGTTTTTATACAAAATGCACGAATATTTTTCACAACAAAATGAAATCCTCTAACTATCAACGTCCTAGTTCTCATAAAAATTATATTTTTATGTTGAACAACAACCTCTTTCTTAAAGAATGTCTGATATCAGCCTGTAAAAAGCACTTTAGAAAGATAATAATGCGGTTTATTTGACGAATAATCATTAAATTCGCCTATTCAAACTAATAAAAACTATCAATCATGAATAAAAAAATCGTAATCGTTTCAGCAGCAAGGACTCCAATCGGAAGTTTCTTGGGAGCCCTATCTACAGTTCCTGCCCCTAAATTAGGTGCTACTGCAATTAAAGGTGCCTTGGAAAAAATCAATCTTGATCCAAAACTTGTTGATGAAGTAATTATGGGTAACGTTGTTCAGGCAGGAGTTGGTCAAGCACCAGCACGCCAGGCAGCTATATTCGCAGGATTGTCTAATGAAGTGGCCTGTACTACTGTAAATAAAGTTTGTGCTTCTGGTATGAAAGCGATCATGCAAGGCGCTCAAGCGATCATGAGCGGAGATGCTGAAATCGTTGTTGCTGGTGGTATGGAAAACATGAGCATGATTCCTCATTACCTTGCCATGAGAAACGGACAGAAATTCGGACCTACTACTCTGGTAGATGGTATGCAAAAGGATGGACTTACCGATGCTTATGACAATAATGCCATGGGAGTTTCTGCAGACTTATGTGCTACGGAATACAAAATCACAAGGGAAGAGCAAGATGCTTTTGCTATTGCTTCTTATACGAAATCTGCTCAAGCTTGGGAAGCTGGAAAATTTGACAACGAAATCGTTC
The DNA here is from genome assembly GCA_040393465.1 of Flavobacterium sp. Lineage (GTDB taxonomy): Bacteria > Bacteroidota > Bacteroidia > Flavobacteriales > Flavobacteriaceae > Flavobacterium. The sequence goes on from JBEBUC010000035.1 coordinate 946, forward strand.
CAGTTGCTGTTCCACAAAGAAAAGGTGACCCTATTATGGTTACTAAAGATGAAGAGTACACTAATGTTAAATTAGATCGTATTCCTACGCTTAACGCCGTTTTTACCAAAGACGGTACCGTAACTGCCGCAAATGCTTCTACCATCAATGACGGTGCTGCTGCTGTAGTTTTAATGAGCGAAGAAAAAGCATTGGAATTGGGATTAAAACCTTTAGCTTATATCAAAGGATACGCAGATGCTGCTCAAGAACCACAATGGTTTACAACAGCTCCTGCTAAAGCTTTACCAAAAGCACTTAAAAAAGCAAATCTAGAATTAGGAGACGTAGATTTCTTCGAATTTAATGAGGCTTTTGCTGTAGTTGGATTAGCTAATGCTAAAATACTAGATCTTGATGCTGCTAAAATCAACGTAAACGGTGGAGCGGTTTCTTTAGGTCATCCTCTAGGATGTTCTGGAGCTAGAATCGTAGTGACTTTGTTAAACGTTTTGGAACAAAACAATGCAAAAATCGGAGCTGCTGCAATCTGTAATGGTGGTGGTGGTGCTTCTGCTATCGTTATCGAAAGAGCCTAATATCCTCATAAATTTATAAAAAGATGGGTTTTGATTGTAAAAACAAAACCCATCTTTTACTTTTGTATTCTAAAATCCCTATTTCATGTTTGCCATTTGTAATCTCGCTATAGTGCCCCTACGTAAAGATCCCGCTGACACCAGTGAAATGGTATCTCAGGTACTATTTGGAGAACAGTTTAGCATTTTGGAGCAAACCGCAAAATGGTCATTCATTGAACTGGTCGCTGATCACTATCAAGGCTGGATCGACAATAAACAATATCAAATTATCTCCGAAGCGGAGTTTCAAAGTTTATCTCAAACCAATGCCGTACTCAGCGGCGATTTGATTGATTTTATTACTACTCCCGATAATGCCTTAATTCCGATTCCCCTGGGAAGCGCTTTAACTTTTATTGACAATCCCTTGATTAACTCGCAAAAATTCGCCTTTGAAGGCACCACACTCACTGGTAAATCGCCAAAAACCAACTTACTCAATACGGCTTTTCTATATTTAAACGCTCCGTATTTATGGGGTGGAAAAACGCCGTTTGGCATCGATTGTTCGGGTTTCACACAAATGGTTTACGCTATAAATGGCTATCAAATCCCGAGAGATGCATCGCAACAAGCTACTGTAGGTGAAGCTTTGAGCTTTATCGAAGAAAGCGAAGTGGGTGACTTGGCCTTTTTTGACAATGAAGAAGGCATGATTGTTCATGTCGGCATTATCATGGAAAACAACTATATCATTCACGCCCACGGGAAAGTGCGTATAGACCGTCTTGATCACCTTGGAATATACAATGTTGACAGCGGAAGACACACACATAAACTACGCGTGATAAAAAAAATCATTTAATCGACTCAACCGCTGCCGATTTAAAAATAATAAAAAGCGTATCTTTGTCGAAATTGAATTTTTATGATCACTTTCGAACATTTTAATCTCCCTAAAGCTTTAGATAAAGCCTTAAGTGAGTTAAATATAAATCACCCCACTCCAATTCAGGAAAAATCTTTCTCAGCTATATTGTCCGGAAGAGATGTTATGGGAATCGCGCAAACGGGTACTGGAAAAACCTATGCCTATTTATTGCCTATCCTAAAACAATGGAAATTTGCTAAGACCGATACTCCTAGAGTGGTCATAATTGTTCCTACCAGAGAATTAGTTGTACAAGTAGCCGCAGAAGTTGAAAAACTAACTCAATACATGTCTATCCGAACTTTGGGTATTTATGGAGGGGTTAACATCAATACACAAAAGAAAGCGGTTTACGCTGGAGTTGATGTCTTAGTGGGTACGCCCGGGCGTACTATGGATTTAGCTTTAGACGGTGTGGTACGTTTTGACGCCATGCAAAAACTGGTTATCGATGAGTTTGACGAAATTCTAAACCTTGGTTTTAGATTCCAAATCACTTCTATACTTTCGATGATGAAATCCAAAAGGCAAAACATACTGTTTTCCGCAACGATGACGGAAGAAGTAGATGAGATGCTCGAAGATTACTTTGATTACCCAGAAGAGATTACATTAGCTCCATCAGGTACTCCATTGGAACAAATCGAACAACAACTGTACTTGGTTCCCAACTTTACAACAAAAATGAATTTGCTTACGCATTTGTTAGCCGATAAAGAAACGTTTAATCGCGTTTTAATTTTTATCAACAACAAGAGAATAGCCGATTACGTTTTAGAGAAATTAGAAGTACTCTATCCTGAAGAGTTTACCGTTATTCACTCCAACAAATCTCAAAATTTCCGTTTAACAGCGATGAGAGATTTCCAGAACAACGAATTGCGTGGATTGGTAACTACGGACATTATGGCCAGAGGTTTGGATATCTCAGACATTAGCCACGTTATCAACTTACAATTCACAGAGAGTCCTGAACAGTATATGCACCGTATCGGACGTACCGGTCGTGCAGACAAAACAGGTATCGCCATCAGCATCATCGATCCAAAAGAAGAAGATGTTAAGTTTGCCGCAGAAATTTTGATGGAACGCGAAATCAAAACACTACCGATACCGGAAAGTGTTGAGATTTCTGATCGTTTATTAGAATTCGAAAAGAAACACTTGATACAAAAAAGTGCTCCGAAACGATACAAAAAAGACGAGACCAAAGGAGCCGCTTTCCACGAGCGTTCAGACAAAAATAAAAAGGTCAATCTCGGTGGTCCTGGAAAACGTAATCCACGCAAAACCAAACCAACCAACCGTGGTGTAGAAAAGAAAAGAGCTATAGCAGCAAAGAAAAAAAGAAGCTAGTTATAACGCAACTTATATATAAAACCCCCTTGTCTAAGCAACAAGGGGGTTTGCTTTTTAAAAGCGACCGTACCGGAGTCGTGTTATTCCCGCGGGATTGTTCAAAAATTTTTCGCCGGCGTGCTGATAATAATCTTCCATGGGATTATTGAAAAATTGCAGAATTCCGTGTCTTTGAAATTTCTTTTAAGGACAGAGCAGGAATAAGTACAACAGCAAATTGAGATTATTACACTTCCACTAACCTCCTCTATAGTTCCCTTCTATCTCCTTTGTATCTCCTTTGTATCTCCCTTGTATCTCCCTTGTATCTCCTTTGCATCTCCTTTGCACTTGCTTGCCACCAACACCCACCAACTCTTAATTCCCCTGATTGACTTTTTATTTTATTTGTATAGCATTTGCAACTCTTTTGTCAGTTGCCAATTTAGCGTTAGGGATTGGAGCTTTGTTTGAGCTCTTTTTACGTAGCGCAGCGCAGTAAAAAAGCGAGTGCGAAAAGCCCGCCCGGAGGGAACGCCCGAAAAAATAAGGCAAAAAAAAGCCCCAACTTGCGTTAGGGCTTTAATATGTAAAATGAATTCAGGATTAGTTTCCTCCTTTTTCCATTCTTTCTTTCAATTCTGCTAGAGCATCGATATCTCCAAGAGTTGTTTTTTCTGAAGCATTTGAATTGTTATTCGCCTCTACAGATTTAACATTTTTCTCTTCTTCTTGACGGAAAATTGCTGTGTGAGAAGCAACAACTCTTTTGAATTCTTTATTGAACTCAATAACTTTGAAGTCAGCTGATTCTCCTTTTTTCAATTTTTTACCATCTTCTTTCTCTAAATGACGAGTTGGAATAAAAGCAACGATATCGTCACCAAATTCTACTGTAGCCCCTTTGTCAACGATTTCAGAGATTTCACCTGTATGGATAGTTCCAACTGCGAAAGCATCTTCATATTTGTCCCATGGGTTAGCTGTAGTTTGTTTGTGACCTAAAGATAATTTACGACCTTCAACGTCTAATTCCAATACCACAACATCTAATTTGTCACCTACGTTAACAAATTCTGATGGGTGTTTGATTTTCTTAGTCCAAGAAAGGTCAGAGATGTAAATTAATCCATCAATTCCTTCTTCTAGTTCTACGAATACACCAAAGTTTGTAAAGTTACGAACGATACCTACATGTTTAGATGCAACTGGGTATTTAGAAGTAATATCAGTCCAAGGATCTTGAGACAATTGTTTGATACCTAATGACATCTTACGCTCTTCTCTGTCCAAAGTCAAGATAACTGCTTCTACTTCGTCACCAACTTTTACGAAATCTTGTGCTGATCTCAAGTGAGTAGACCAAGACATTTCAGAAACGTGGATTAGACCTTCAACACCTTCAGCAACTTCGATGAATGCACCGTAGTCAGCTAAAACAACTACTTTACCTTTTACTTTATCACCAACAGCAAGTTTAGCATCTAAAGCATCCCAAGGATGAGCGAATAATTGTTTTAAACCTAATTGGATTCTTGTTTTTTCGTCATCGAAATCCAAGATTACAACGTTTAATTTTTGGTCTAATTCCAATACCTCAGATGGGTGATTGATTCTTGACCAAGAAAGATCTGTAATGTGGATTAAACCGTCAACACCTCCAAGGTCGATGAATACACCGTAAGAAGTAATGTTTTTAACAACACCTTCTAACACTTGACCTTTTTGTAATTGACCGATAATTTCTTTTTTCTGTACTTCGATATCTGCTTCGATAAGCGCTTTGTGAGATACAACAACGTTTTTGAATTCGTGGTTAATTTTAACTACTTTGAATTCCATTGTTTTGTTTACGTATTGATCGTAATCACGGATAGGCTTAACATCGATTTGAGAACCTGGTAAGAATGCTTCGATTCCGAATACGTCAACGATCATACCACCTTTAGTTCTACATTTCACGAAACCATTAACGATTTCTCCTGACTCATGAGCAGCAATAACTCTATCCCAAGCTTTGATTGTACGAGCTTTTCTGTGAGATAATACTAATTGTCCGTATTTATCTTCTCTTACGTCGATTAATACTTCAACTTTGTCTCCAACTTTTAAGTTTGGATTGTAACGGAATTCGTTTAAAGAAATAACTCCTTCAGACTTAGCGTTGATGTCAACGATTGCGTCTCTGTCAGTAATTCTTACTACTACACCTTCAACAACTTCTTCATCATCTGTAGAGATGAAAGTTTTGTCTACTAAGCTTTCGAATTCTTTAAGTTGGCTATCATCTACAGTATCAATACCGTGTTCGTAGCTTTCCCAGTTAAAATCTTGTAAGAACTCGTCTTGTGTTTTTGTTTGTTCAGACATTTGTGCTGATAAAAATTTGTATTCTGAATTTTATAAGTTTCTATATACCAGTTATAAAACTTCAGAAGCTGTTGGTTTCTTTTAAAAATACTTTTAGGAAACTTAACTGGCCTAAAAGTTTTGCAAAATTAATACTTATTTTTAAATCTGCAAAAATATTTGACCTAAAACTTCTGATTATCAGCACGGACAGGTCGGGTATTAAAAACTCAATCATAGTAAAACCCGTCAACGCTAACAATAAGGACTATATGAACTACTTAAGTTCCGTGTTTGCATTTAAAAGCGATAACCCAAACTCAAATCTCCTTTGAAATTGGCATTCTGGTCAGAATTACCCAATAAACTACTTCCAACTCCTATTTTAAGTTCCATTACAAAACCCGATTGATATACCCACTTTTGCCCAATAGCCAAACCTAATGCTGTTTCAAAATACCTGTGCTCCTTTTCATTCAGTACAATAATCGGGTTATTCAAGTCTCTATCTCTTAACATCTCTCTACCCGAATAAAAATTTGCAAATCCTTCCGCAAACAAACCCTTACCCCAATAATTTTTAGTCTTTAAAAAATAAAATCGGTAATACGGGCTTAAAGCAAAGTCCTCGTAATAACTATCATCCGCTTCTTTGGGATCCATATTAACCAATACATTAAATCCAAAACCATGTCTGGGCTGATAAATATATTCATAACCTCCTTCAAAAATCCCGCCTAAAGCCAATTTGACAGTACCCACACGAATTTCGTGTGACGGTATCTCATAATCTAAAACAGAATCAAAAGAAAACTCTTGTCCATTCATCTGTATCGCACCCAGTAAGACCGCAGTAGCAAGTATAATTTTATTCATATATGATGCTTTTTTTAAGCGTGCAATGATAACCAAAAAAGATACACATCAATACAAAATTCACAAATTAATTATATTTGTTGACACATATATATTATATATCACATAAAGCAACAATATCGTCGTTTTATATATTTTAGAGCATATTTCGATTTTTAGTTATCGTGATTGCATCTCGATACAAAAGACATATTCTACCAGAACCGGATACAGCTTTGCATGATACCACTTTGAATTGATTCTTAAAAAACACCGCTATAGCATGTGTAATTTATAAAATTTTAAACAAGGGCAGTTTTCAAGCGATAAGTACTGTTGCTTGTATAAAAATCACTGTTTCAACAAACTTGGTAAATAGCCAAATCTCTTTTTAAAGGCCACCGTAAAATGTTGCTGATTTTTATACCCCAATCGATCCGATACTTCAAACACATACAGTTTTTCTTCCAAAAGCAAGTGTTTAGCCCTCTGCATCATCACTTCGGTTTTGTATTCAAAAACACTACAATTGAAGAGTTGCTTAAAACCCTGAGTTAATTTTTTAGTAGATATAAGCATATTTTCAGATAAATATGCTAAGGTTATGTTACTACCAACATTCACATCTATAAACGCTTTCACCTCATGTAATTTCTCTATATCTGTGGACTTAAGGCTCGTGATTCTAGGATTATTATCATACGCATCGGCTTGTAAAATAATCAATTCCTTAAATTTAGCTTCTAAATAAAAACTCTTCATCATGCCTTTATAAGGACAGGATTTCAGTTGATGAATTACAGCAAACATTTCTGGTGTAATCGGTAAAGAATGCCCTGGCCAATAATGACGTCCCCGAATCAACTGATCATAAAAACGCTGTTGAAAGTCGTTTCCACAACTAAACATCGGTTCCAAAGCTTCTACCGATGCCCGTATTTCCAGAAAGCTACCTGCCTTCTGCGTTTTTTCCATTTTTATTCTCTTCTGACCTTCACTATGAAACAACAAACTATGCTCACCTCCATTTACATAAACTTCCAATCCAGTATCGCATACGGCAGTTGAATTTCCACCTAACCGAAAATGCATTTCCAACACAGCACTTTCTAAGTCTAAAGTTATGTGCTCCGTTTTAGCGATATGGTAATCACAGTCAACCAGCTGCAAAGAGCGAAAAGAAACTTCTTTAAACTGAAAGCCTTGTACAATGTCACCCTCCAAGGTTAAATCGTATGCCTTTTCGGAGAAATCAACATAGTGGTTCTCTTGTAAACTGTCCCGATGTATCTGTATTTCGCGTTTCATACTCTCCTCAAATTCGTCTATAATAACCCAAAATGCGTTAACCAACACCTCGGTTAATCTCTAATTTTATTCAAAATTAATTAAAATACTATTATGCCAAACAAAAACATATACGACGTTATTGTAATTGGAGCTGGTCAAGCCGGTTTAGCCATTAGTTACCTCTTAACACAGCACAAAATTAAACATATCGTTTTTGAAAAAAACACCGTCGGTTCTTCGTGGGAACACCAACGTTGGGACTCCTTTAAATTGAATACCCCCAACTGGATGAATTTACTCCCTGGTGAAAATTTAGCAACAGAACGCGATAAAGATGCCTTTATCACGCACCTCGAATTTTTAAATCAATTAAGCGAATACGTGCGCACCAACGACTTGCCCGTAGTTGAACACACAGAAATAGTACGGCTCGCCCAAGATTCCTCAAGCAAACTATACTTTACGGTAGCACAAACGGCAACTCAAGAAAAAACGTGGTATTCCAGACAAATTGTGATTGCTTCCGGATTGATGAATACCTCAAAAATTCCAGAACTTGCACAAAACCTACCAAAAAACATACAACAGCTACATTCCTTAGATTATAAAAATCCGACACAACTGAAGTCCAGAAATATCCTAATCGTCGGTAATGGTCAAACCGGTTGTCAATTGGCCGAGGAGTTATGTGAACAGCGTACTGTTTTTCTAGCTACTGCTAAAGTTGGACGATCCCCCAGACGCTATTTGGGTCGCGATATGATGGACTGGATGAATCTAATGGGACATATGGATTACAGCTCGCAAGAATTTCAAGAACAAGGAGACCAGCCTCCAACGCAACCACAAGTTTCAGGCACAGGTCCCTATGGGCATACCATAAGCTTACAAAGTCTAAGGAAACGCGGCACAACTTTAGTAGGTCGTCTCTATAACATTGATAACGAATACCTCTATTTTGACGATAGTACTACAGCTAATATCGACTTTGCCGATCAATTTTCTGCTCAACTAAAAAAGCAAGTGGATACGTATGTCCATGCTCAGTCCCTCGATTGGAAACCAACTGAGGAAATCGATTACGCAGATTTGCCGGATACCCAACAACATTCACCTACCACTAACAGCCGACTCGCTTTAAACGAAATAGATACGATTATCTGGGCAACGGGATTTACTTCCAATTTTGATTGGATTCAACTACCTATAGTGGACATTAATCGAAATCCTATTCACAAAAATGGAATATCGCCACTAAAGGGAGTTTATTTTATGGGATTTCCTTGGCTTCGCAAACGTAAATCGGGAATTATTTATGGTGTTGCAGAGGATGCACAAGCCATTTGTACTAGTATAATTCAAAATCTTTAACCCATTAATACTGCATTTTTCCAACAGTCGAAACTATCCAACTAAGCAAAAAGCAGCCCTTTTTTATTATATTTCAAATTCTCTCTTTAAGAACGACTTAGAACAAAGTAAAAGAAAATAGAATAAACTCTTTATTTTCCTATGATAAGTATCATTTTTAGGTGAATTTATACCCAGTAATTTTACAGTATAAAATAAAAATAATAGACATGAAAAAAATCATATTAACCTTATTGAGTTTAACGCTCTTCACAGGAAGTGTTATAGCACAAGAACAGTCTGATTCTAGAGATTATAAAAAATGGATGGTACGCCTACGTGGTGTTGGGGTGATTCCACAAGAAAGTGCCACCATCGGAACTATTGGGGGCGATGTAGATATCCACAATTATTTTATCCCAGAATTAGATTTTACTTATTTCTTTACTAAAAATATAGCAGCTGAACTTATTTTGGGAACTACCAAACACAATGTAAACACCACTTCATCCGATCTTACTGCGGTTGGACTACCCAGTGATGTTGATGTTGATTTAGGTAGCGTATGGCTTTTACCGCCAACCTTACTAGCACAATACCATTTCTATGCAGGCGAATCCTTTAAACCCTATATTGGAGCCGGTGTAAATTACACCATTTTCCACAACGTAAAATCCGGAAATATGATAAACGATGTTTCCTATAAAAACAAAGTGGGTTATGCCTTTCAACTAGGGATAGATATCGCTCTAAACGATCGCTTCTATATCAACTTAGATGCAAAGAAAATCTTTGTTAAAACCGATGTAACCGTAGATGCTTCCAATTTAGTAGGTGGTCCTTTAGACATTCCTGCTGATGTAAAAATAGATCCACTACTCCTGGGATTTGGAGTAGGAATGCGTTTCTAATTTTTTTTTAAATAGATGTATTTTTTTTTGAAGCCACCTGTAATGGGTGGCTTTTTTTATGCTGCCGGTGTGTTTTCTTGTACATAGCAATAAAGGAGGGGGGGGGTGTAGCGTGGTGGTGCGTATTTTTAAGATTCTATGGTTAAACATGTTTGCGTATATGCAAAAAAGCTGCTGTTTCGTCTTCGACAAAACAGCAGCTTTTTTG
>JBEBUC010000036.1:0-10362 GCA_040393465.1 Flavobacterium sp.
TTACAACGGAGCGACGTGTTCGGCCTTTGGCCTCGGTTCGTCGCCTTTCTTTTAAGAACCCCTAGTCTTCACAGACTAGGGGTTTTTTGTTTTACAGCGGAGCGACGTGTTCGGCCTTTGGCCTCGGTTCGTCGCCTTTCTTTAGAAGTCCCTAATCTTTATTGATTAGGGACTTTTTTTTACAACGGAGCGACGTGTTCGGCCTTTGGCCTCGGTTCGTCGCCTTTCTTTTAGAAGTCCCTAATCTTTATTGATTAGGGACTTTTTTTATGCCCATACGCGAATACGCAGATAGGCGTATACGCTTGATTTTTGCCTATAAGCGAATGTGCGTATATGCGTATACGCTTGATTTTTGCCCATAAGCGAATGTGCATATAGGCGTATTCGCCTTTTATAATAAAAAGCCTAGCGCAGCGACACGCTACAAAAAAGCTGCTGTTTTGTCGAAGACGAAACAGCAGCTTTTTTGCATAAACGCAATACTTAAAGATAACATAAGACGTATGTATAGCTACACAAAAGGGATGTCTTACCGCTTGTAAAACATCCCCATTGTGATTATACGTTAAAAATATAAAAAAATGCGTTTCCGACTATTTTTCTGCTTGTTCATGATACGCCAAGACCGGAATTTTGGTGTGATAGGCTAATTTTTTCGTTAAACTCGTCGTGAATATTTTCTCAAAGAAGTTTCGATTGCGAGTAACACTTGCTATAAAGTCGATATGTTCTCTATCAATAAAGTCGAAAATGGATTTTTCAATTTCTTTGCTTGAGACAAAATGAAATTCAACAGGTTCTCCAGCGTACTTTTGTTTCCAGGTTTGTACTACTTCAGAGGCTTCGTCGATGCCGTCATTACTAACGTGTAAACATTTAATAATCGCGTTGTTACGATGGGCGATAGGAAGTAATTTGGATAAAGCTCTGTCGTCGTGTTCGTCGAATACGGTGGTAAAAGCAATTGATTTTATGGCTTTATAAACGGCATCATGTGGAATACTTAAAACGGGAATGTTCAAGGCAGAAATGGTACTGGCTGTATTCGATCCGAGAATTTTCTTCTCGAAACCAGACAACCCACTCGTACCCATTACTACCATATCGATGTTTTCGTCTTTAACAATTTTCTTTAAAATGGTAATCAAATACCCTTCTTCAAGAATAAAATGCATAGGTATATGTCCTAAGTTGTTGTCTTCTGCGATTTTTCTAATAGATGGAACATTATCTTTAAAATTTTCAAAACGACCCAATTCAATGGTTTTATAAACATCTTGAATCATCATGGGATTGGCTGTAGCCGATATAACAGGCATTTCATATACGTGAAGTATATATAAAGTAGCATTTCTGTTTTCTGCCATTTTTAAGGCATAGACTAAAGCATTGTTTGCCGTGTCAGAGAAATCGGTTGGAAATAGAATCTTTTTCATAGCTTAGGGTATTGTGTTTCCATAAAGATACAAATAATCATTACAATATAAAACGAAAAAGCGTTAAGAAAAGTGAGTTTGGGTAGGATTATGCTTTTCGCGACTAGCTATAAAAGCTTATCTTTGTGTTGGTAAATAAAATTACAAAATGATATTACAAGATACGATTGTGGCTTTAGCAACACCTTCTGGAGCTGGAGCAATTGCGGTGATCCGTGTTTCGGGCATGGATGCAATTACTTTAGTAGCTGATGTTTTTCAGTCTGTGCGAGGTAAGGATTTAAACCGTCAGAAGACCCATACTTTGCATTTGGGGCATTTAGTTGACGGCGACAAAGTCTATGATCAAGTATTGGTTTCTGTCTTTAAGGGGCCAAACTCTTATACAGGTGAAAATACGGTTGAAATCTCTTGTCATGGCTCTACCTTTATACAGCAGCAAATCATTCAGCTTTTGTTGCGTAAAGGTGCTAAGATGGCACAGCCGGGGGAGTTTACTTTAAGAGCTTTCTTAAATGGTAAGTTGGATTTGTCTCAGGCAGAAGCTGTAGCGGATTTAATAGCGTCAGATAATGAGGCGAGTCATCAGATTGCCATGCAACAAATGCGTGGTGGATTTTCTAGTGAAATCGCGAAGTTGCGAGAAGAACTGTTGAATTTTGCTTCTTTGATCGAATTGGAATTGGATTTTTCTGAAGAAGACGTGGAATTTGCCGATCGTACGCAGTTTAATGAGTTGATACAACGCATCGATTTGGTTTTAAAAAGACTGATTGATTCGTTTGCTGTGGGGAACGTAATTAAAAACGGTATTCCGGTAGCGATAGTTGGAGAACCGAATGTGGGAAAATCTACTTTGCTCAATGCCTTATTAAACGAAGAACGGGCTATTGTTTCTGATATTGCAGGTACGACTCGCGATACCATAGAAGACGAATTGGTGATTGACGGTATTGGATTCCGATTTATAGACACAGCAGGTATTCGCGATACGATTGATGTAGTGGAGTCTATTGGAATCAAAAAGACCTTTGAGAAAATGGAACAAGCTCAGGTGGTGGTGTACTTAGTAGATAACACCAAACTAACCACAAACGGTATTGCTGAAATCAAAATAGAATTGCGACGCATTGAAGAAAAATACCCTCAAAAACCATTATTGGTAATCGGTAACAAATCGGATATGATAGACGCACAAACAAGGGTACTACTTCAAACCGAGATTCCCAATATTTTATTGATTGCTGCCAAGCAAAAAATCGGTATAGACGATTTAAAAGAACGTTTACTTTCTTTTGTCAATACGGGCGCTTTACGCAACAACGAAACCATAGTCACCAACAGCCGCCATTACGACGCCTTACTAAAAGCATTAGAAGAGATACAAAAAGTGAAATGGGGATTGGAAACCAACCTCCCTGCCGATCTTATGGCGATTGATATCCGTCAGGCCTTATATTATTTCGGCGAAATCACCGGTCAAGTCACCAATGACGAATTGCTGGGGAATATATTTGCTAATTTTTGTATCGGGAAGTAAAGTTGCTTTCCTTTGTTAATATATACTTTCTTTTGGTTGACTATCAGTAAATTAACGCTGATAGTCTTTTCTTTTTATATCCTTTATTAGTACATTCGCTACTGGACATGCTAACTTAGCCATCACAGAAAGTTAAGAAATAATCTTAATTTTAACCTATGAAACAAGTCCGCAAAATTTATGACAGAGCTTTTAAAAAAAAAGCCGTTCAATTGAGTTATGAGAGAACAAATGTATCAGAACTCGCCAGAGAGTTGGGAGTAACAGCACCACAGTTGTATAAATGGCGCAAAGAGTTCGAGGAATTTGGAGAAGGAAGTTTTCCTGGGAAAGGAAATTTAAAACTCACTCCCGAGCAAGAAAAAATCCACGAACTAGAGAAAAGACCCAAGGATGCCGAGTTACAACGTGATATATTAAAAAAAGCAATCGGCATTTTTTCCAAGGGCGGTCGATGATTTATAGTTACATTAAAAACAATGTACAACTATTCCCGATTGAAAAAATGTGCAAAGTTCTTTTGGTTAGCAGTGGAAGTTATTACCGATGGAGAAAACAAAGAATTAGCGCTAGGTTGCGACGAAAAATTGCTATAAAAGAACAGATAACATCAATTTATTTTGAATCCAAGCAACGCTATGGAAGTCCTAGAATAACATTTGAACTTCAGAGTTTAGGTTATAAAATTTGTAGAATTACAGTAGCAAAATATATGAAAGAGCTAGGCTTTCGAAGTAAATTAATCAAGAAATTCAAAGTAACGACCAACTCGAATCATAATTATTTAGTCGTCGAAAATATATTAAATAGGGAATTTTTCATAAAAACACCTTCAAAAGTATGGGTTTCGGATATTACTTATATCTAAACCAAAGAAGGATTTATATACCTGACAACTATAATGGATTTGTACGACAGAAAAATTATAGGCTGGAGTTTGAGCGACGGAATGAGTACGGATGAAACTACGCTTGGAGCTTGGAAAATGGCGGTTAAAAACCGAAATATTGAAGAAGGTTTGATTTTTCATTCCGATAGAGGTGTCCAATATGCGAGCAAAAAGTTTGTAAATGTTCTTGATTCTTATGAAAAAATAACCCGTAGTATGAGTCGCAAAGGAAATTGCTGGGACAATGCAGTAGCGGAAAGCTTTTTTAAATCCTTGAAAACTGAATTGATTTATGGAAACAAACTGATTTCTAAAGAACAAATGAAACTGGAAATCTTTGAATACATTGAAATTTGGTACAACAGAAAAAGGAGACATTCCGCTTTGAATTATGCAACTACTGAAGAATTTAATAATCAAATTAATTACAAAAATGTAGCTTAACTTAATGTGTAGTTTTTATTTGCATATCCATTGGTGTGTAGTAAATACTTTCTATAGTTCTCTAAATAAACTTTATCGATTTTTGAAATTGGAGTATCTTTACCTTTTGTAAAAGTTTCAAATGGTTGTTCGTTGCATACCATTTGCCCTAGTTAGATTTTGTATCAAACTTTTGTTCAACTAATAGGGTTTGTACTAGTAATCCTTCAATTATCTCACCAAACGGCAATCGACGTTAAACCATAAAATCTTTTATCATTTGCAATAGTATTTACTTTTGGATATAAAAAGTAGTGTTAATTCGTGTACAGAATTAGAATTTTATTACAATACAGTTGTTTTTTCGCAAGCACCAAATTTTTGACACAACAAACAGCGTTTAATAGATAAATATTTTATATTTTTCAACATTCCAGTTTTTAATATTTTAAGTAACTCTATTGCAGTGTGTTAGGTGGTTATTTTTTTGTTTACAAGGTAAAAGATATAATTATTTGTACGTATATAATCTATAGAGATGTCTCATATTGTTAACTTAACGCACAACAGGGTTATTTGATACAATTATTTTGTCTTTAATTCTGAATTTTGTAGAGTAAAGATAAGAGTTAACAAGTTTGTTGATTTTTTAAACTACGATTAATAATATTTTTAAAGGAGTGTTATTATTATTGGCTAAAAATAAGTGGGTTCGTTTAGTTAGTACGGATCAAATTATAAGTTTTAAAAAAAGGAGGAAACGTTAGTGTTACTGTTGATAATTAATTTAAATAATTTATAAACTATGTTGAAATTTCACTTTATAAGTAAAATACAAAGTATTTTTTCAGTTCTCTTGATCCTGCTGTTGTGGCTTCCTTCTGAGGTTCAAGCACAGGAAGAGCAGGGAAAAAGATTAGAGCCTGGTGCGTATTATGTTCTTACTTCTGAATCCAGCACCTTTATACCCCTTAGTGGAGGTACGGTAGTTCCAAGTATTAGTGCGGATAATGCAGTAAGTACAGCCTTACCTATAGGTTTTACTTTTAATATTGGGTTACGTAGTTATTCCACATTTTATGTCAGTTCAAATGGTTTCATTACTTTTAATGGCACAAATTATGCGACGACACCTAAATTAAATATCAATGCTACATTGGCTCCTTTATGGGCAGATTTAACGGGTCAAGGAGGTGTTTTTTCCTATAAAACAACGGGTATTGCCCCAAATCGTGTACTTACTGCAGAATGGAATAATTGGGGATGGAATAATTGGACTACAAACGTGATTAGTTTTCAAGTAAAAATGTATGAAGGAACTGATAGTGTTGAATATATTTATAAACAAGAGCCTAATCCTATAGCTATTGGGTCAAATTCAAATGCGGCCATTGGAATATTTAGTGGTGCTGTTTCTGATAATATACAATTGTGGCTAGCAGATTCTAGTACAAACCCTGCAACTTCAACTACTTTGATTAATCCTATCGCTACAAAACCAGCAGATGGACAATTGTATCGTTTTGATTTGGATCATGTTATTAATTATTATGGACAGACGGTAATTAATCCGATGGGTGGTACAAATGACGAAGACGGACTTAGAATTAGTTTATCAGGTACCGGTACTATGCAAATTAAGAGGAATGGAAAAGGACAGATGTATCACCAAAATAATGAGGTGCCAAAGGGAACAACAGATCCCTATCTACCACCCGGTACAACAAATGGTTTGGTGCTTTCTGTAGGAGGGACTCCATATGCAGGAGGAACTTTATTTCCATTATTAAATGGAACAAGCGCCAAGCTAAATATGGTCAGTAGTACAGCACAGTCTAAAATTGAATCACCCGCTGGATCAAATCATTTTGAAAATACCATTAGAATGTCAGCTACAAAAGGAGGATTGGTTTACTATCTTGATGTAAAGTATACTTATGAGTTTCCCGAATCAAGCGTACTTGTGGATTACACAGTAACTATTCCAGAAGGTAATACAGAAAAAGTGCAGTTGGCTCATGGATGGGATACCTATTTATCGGGTAATGATAGAGGTCCAGGATTCGTATCAGGAACGGCACCATATTACGTGATGGGAGTTTCTAGAACCCCTTCGTATGAAGCTTTTCAATATAAAGGCGGGGTGGTATGGTCTGGGTATTATTCTGCAATGTTTGGATATCTTAAAAAAGATTTGGAAGCAAATACAACGCCATTTATGACGTTTACCAATACGATTGATCCGGCTGCTGATGTAGATAATGGAATAGGTATTTCTATGGATTTTGGCTCGATTCCAGGTTCACATACCAGTAATAATGCCTTGGTTTTTTCATGTGAAGCAGGAGATGTACCTCCAACATTATCTGCAGCTATTGTAAAACCTTGTACAGGAACATCATTTGATCTAAACAGTTATATTACTTCAGTAGCACCTCCCGGTACAAAAATCATATGGAAAAAAGGTACAACTATAATAGATGATCCTTCTCATATGACCGACGATGGGACTTACACGGTATCTTATTTTTCACCGCTTTATAACTGTTACTCTCCTGAGGCTACTTTAACGGTGATTTATGATAATAGCTGTGCCGTGTGTTATAAACCAGCGGTTACAACAGGGGTATCAGAACCTGTAAAAACAATTATATCGACATTAGATAGAGAAAGTGTTCCAAGAGATTTAAATGATTATAGAACAGGAAGCTTGATATTAGAGTCAAAAACAAAAGGACTTGTACTTACCAGAATCGCTTCACCAGAAACAGCAATTTCCTCTCCTGTGGAAGGAATGTTAGTATATGACACGGTAATTAATGAAATAAAATTATACAACGGTACGGTTTGGAAAGTATTAGTGCAAAGTTGTCCTGATTATTAGTCAAGTAGTATTTGGTATAATAAAATAATAGAAAAACGGGATTGTAATAAAACCAATTAATATGAAAAATTTTTTACTTTTAATCTTAGTATTACTTACAGGATTTGTTGCAAATGCACAATCAAGTATTGGTAAAGGCACAGAGCCAGATGGATCCGGAATTTTGGATTTTAATGATAATGGAAAATCAGGTATCGTACTGCCGTGGACAACTTCTTTACCTACGGGTGCAGCTTTAACTGGAGGAGTAATGATTTTCGACGCAAATCTAAAAAAGGTCGTATATTATAATGGCAGTGATTGGGTTGATTTATCGAAACAAAGTGGTATTGTCGATTTAAGTATACAGGAATTAGTACCAGAATCAGTATTACAGGGTACGGTCATCGGCGAAAACAATAGTAGCGTAGAAGGAGTACTAGTTTTAGAATCTTCTGATAGCGCTGTTATTCTTCCAAAAGTTGCTTCACCCCATCTTAATATTGTAAATCCTATGCCGGGAACGATTTGTTATGATACGGTGAAAAAATTAGTTTGTATTTTTAACGGTTCGGAATGGACATTTTGGAAATAACGGAATAGGAAGATAAATTCTTGAAAAGGATAAAAAACGGCTATTTAATGCCTTTATAGTTTCTACTATTAGTTTAGGTATCAATACTACAGGATGTCATAAAAAGGTAGTTGATGATATTGATCGTAAAATTGGATTTGACTCGAATTTAGATTATGCAATTATCGATACTAAAATGAAGCGTAGTTCATTGTATATTAGGAATTAGAAAGGTAGTTTATAGATGAATTTGATGACAACGTTTTTGTGAAAAAGAACCTGTCTCATAAAGTATGTAAATCAAAAATAATAGGGTTAGATTTTTTAATTAAAGTCTAACCCTTTTTTTATATCGAATTAGAATAGACTATTTCTATAAGGTCGCTCGTACAACCAAATATCGTTATTTCTTGACTGCATGATCGGTAGGGAACGGTACTATAACTTTTTTCATTCTTTTATAGGTATTATTGGTATTCGAAAGGTGCTTCGCAGTTTGTGTTTTACCATTTAGATTATCAGTTGCTGTGTTTAAAATAGCTGCAGTTCCATTAAGCTTTCCTATCGGCTAAAAGTTTCGTCAAAAAGGAGTAAGATTCATTTTTTCCTAGTTATAGTTCTAAAACATCCATAAGTGCCTCTCGTTTTTAGCGCCTTCTCTGACGTTACATACCATATAATCAATCCAAACAATTAAATCGAGGGAATCGAGGGAACGATTTTGCCAAGCAACTATCATAACATCGGCCATAAGTAAGTGCAGTACGAAACATCAAAATCGTAAACCTGACTTAGATGTTCTTCAACATCAGAAACAGCTACTCTTTGGTGTAAAGGAAAATGATAAGGTGTTCTAGATCCCTCAAGCATACTTTTCGTTTCCGATAAACATAGGGCTAAAACTTGTATTACGGTCTCTCGGAACTGGTATTTCAACCTGAGCATTACGGGGTAACAATCGTCGTGACTATCATTTATGGGCTTTAAAAATCAGCTTGCGAAAAATAATAACAAACCGTGGTTATCAAAATACCAGGACATAAAAAACATAAAGTAGAAAAAAAAGAGGCTTTAAATAGATTTTCGTCAAATATACTGAATAAAAACCTGTTTTATTTTATGATTGAATTAGTTATTTACGTGAATACGGATGCTTTTTATAAGTTCCAAATGTTTAATACAAAAAAACGCTATTAATTTAATAGTTTAATTTTTAGAACTATTTTTTTTAGCAATTCGAGTGTGGTTTTAGTTAAGTCCCTTTAAAATTGAGCATTAAGCGCTTCATTCATTCATTTTTATATTTTTAAAATGTAATCAATTGATAGTTAATAACGTATGTCTTTGTCTCATATTGTTAGGTTGGCCTACAAGACCGCCATTTGCTACAGTTTTATTGTGTTTAATTCTGAATTTTGCTGAGTAAAGTAGAAGATAGAGCTACCAAGTTTGTTAGAACTAAATATACTTTATAAAAGATTAGGATGTGTTTGATGTTATAATAAAGCAATCCTATGTAACAATGTAAATTTTTAAAATCAGACAAGATGAAAAGAAGATTACTCCCTTTAACAACACTTTTTTTATTAGGAACTGCCGCGGTACAGGCTCAAGTAGGTGTAGGAACTTTGATTCCAAACGCATCTGCTCAGATGGAGATTGTATCGAGTGAAAAAGGGGTTTTAATTCCCCAGGTAGCTTTAACAGGAACAACGGATACAACAACCATTAAAAATGGTAACATAAACAGTTTATTAGTTTTTAATACAACTGTAAATGATGTGTTAAATCAAGGTTATTACTATTGGTTAAATAATCAGTGGGTACGCTTAGTGAGTGCTGATCAAATTGCAAGTTTCAAAAATACCGTAAACGTAAGTCTTATCGTTGAGAATAACGAATTAATTTTAACAGATAGTGAGGGTAATAACGTTAGAATTCCTTGGAATATCCAAGAGATGGTTGCAAGCAACGAGACGGTAACTACCTTAACTAATAACGGAAACGGAACTTATACTTATGTAAGTGAAGACGGTACACCTACAGTTATTGATGTTCCTGCAGATGTGATCAGCAACTTCGAGAACATTATAAACAACACAGAGGTTAAAAACATCTTAAACGAGTTTTTAAGTAAGGTTGAAGGTAATGTTACTTACGACGGAAATAACTTCCATTACACAGATGCAAGTGGTGTAAACCAAACGATCAATATCCAAGAGATGGTTAGTAGTAACGAGACGGTAACTACCTTAACTAATAATGGAAACGGAACTTATACTTATGTAAGTGAAGACGGTACACCAACAGTTATTGATGTTCCTGCAGATGTGATCAGCAACTTCGAGAACATTATAAACAACACAGAGGTTAAAAACATCTTAAACGAGTTTTTAAGTAAGGTTGAAGGTAATGTTACTTACGACGGAAATAACTTCCATTACACAGATGCAAGTGGTGTAAACCAAACGATCAATATCCAAGAGATGGTTAGTAGTAACGAAACTGTAACTACCTTAACTAATAACGCAAACGGAACATATACTTATGTAAGTGAAGACGGTACGCCAACAGTTATCGATGTTCCTGCAGATGTGATCAGCAACTTCGAGAACATTATAAACAACACAGAGG
>JBEBUC010000037.1:0-6353 GCA_040393465.1 Flavobacterium sp.
CGTATCTGCGTATCTGCGTATCTGCGTATCTGCGTATCTGCGTATCTGCGTATCACGATTTCTGTATTTCAATCTGCTCTTCCATTGTTTTATAGGCCGCGACAATTTTTTTGACCAAGCGGTGTCTAACAATATCTTTATCATCGAGATAAATCATACCAATACCTTCCACGTCTTTTAAAATGTGCAAAGCTTCTTTTAAACCCGAACTAACCTTTCGAGGTAAATCGATTTGACCGGGATCACCAGTAATAATAAATTTAGCATCTTTCCCCATACGGGTTAAGAACATTTTCATTTGAGAGTGGGTGGTGTTTTGAGCTTCGTCTAAAATGACAAAGGCGTGATCTAAGGTACGTCCTCTCATAAAGGCTAAGGGTGCAATTTGAATTACTCCTTTTGCCAAATAATCTTCTAGAGTTTGAGGAGGTAACATATCGCGTAAAGCATCGTATAAAGGTTGCATATACGGATCGAGTTTTTCTTTCATATCACCAGGTAAAAAACCCAGATTTTCTCCAGCTTCAACCGCGGGGCGAGTTAAGATAATTCGTTTTACTTGCTTTTCTTTTAAGGCTCGTACAGCCAAAGCTACACCAGTATAGGTTTTACCTGTCCCTGCCGGGCCAATGGCAAATACCATGTCGTTGTTTTCAACGAAATGAACCAAACGCTGTTGATTGGGCGTTAATGCCTTAATTAGTTTTCCTCCAACGCCATGTACCAAAATCTTATCACTAGGATTCATTTGTTGCGGACCATCATCCATTACAATGCGCTCCATGGAGTTTTCATCCATACGGTTGTATTTTGAAAAAAACTTAACCAATCGATGAAATCGCAATTCAAATTCGTCTAGAATTTCGTCTTCTCCGTAAATCTTTAGCAAAGAGCCTCGGGCTATCAGTTTTAATTTGGGATATAAGCGTTTAAGGGTTTCCAAATGGGTATCTTGCGGTCCCCAAAATTCTTTAGCAGTAATTTCTGTTAGTTCTATAGTTCTTTCGTTCAAATGGGGTAAGATTTAATTAAAAAATAAACTAATTTTGCATTACTCAAAGCTAATACAAAAATTCTATACTATCGATCAAATAGTGAAAAATATATAATGGAAACGATCATTACTTTAACAACAGATTACGGAACAAAAGACTACTTTGTCGGCGCGATTAAAGGGAAGATACTTTCTTATATTCGTGATTGTCAAATCGTTGATATTTCTCATTGTATAGATTATTTCAATACAAGTCAAGCGGGTTATGTCATTTCCGCCGCCTATAAAAACTTTTCCAAGGGTACCATTCACATTGTTGGTGTTGATGCCGAATTGACCCATACCAGTAGGCCTTTAGCGGTGTTTTTCGACGGACACTATTTTATTTCTGCCGATAACGGCATTATGAGTTTTCTAACAACGGATAAGCCGGCCGAACAGATGGTCTACATCGATTTTGAAATGGGAACCCCATCTATGGATGTTTTTATAAGTACTGCCGTAAAAATCGCTCAGGGTTCTGCGTTAAGCGAATTGGGTGTAGATACAGCTACTATAATTGATGTTAGCGAGCTAAAAGCTGTGGTATCTAAAGGCAACGAAAGCATTCGGGGTAACATTATATATGAAGATCATTTTGGTAATGCTGTAAGTAATATTACCAAAAGCATGTTTGAGGAAATTAAGGGAGAAAGAAACTTTATAATAAACGTTAAAAATCGACCGATTAAGAGAATAAATAAGTATTTTTCCGACTTTAAAATTAGTGATGCCGCCTCTTTAAAATCCAGAGAGGGAGAGCTATTGGCGATTTTTAATGAGTTGGGTTATTTACAGTTTTCGCTTTATCGCGCCAATCCATTGACTACCGGTTCCCCAAAAATTTTGTTGGGATTGGAATATCGCGATACCATTACGATTGAATTTATAGAATAATCAAAATATAAAAGTATGTTTGTTAGAATTGTGAAAATGAGTTTTCATAAAGAAAAAGTAC
This sequence comes from Flavobacterium sp., assembly GCA_040393465.1. Taxonomy (GTDB): domain Bacteria; phylum Bacteroidota; class Bacteroidia; order Flavobacteriales; family Flavobacteriaceae; genus Flavobacterium. The sequence goes on from JBEBUC010000037.1 coordinate 1,992, forward strand.
CGGTTTTTTTAGAACATTTCGATTCTATAAAAGAAATTGTACGTTATTATCCCGGTAATCAGTTTTTGGAATTGTATCAAGACAAAGAAGATCCTTCGGTGTTTTTTACCTACAGCTATTGGGAAGCAGAAAGCGACCTTGAAAATTACCGACATTCAGAAGCTTTTCGCGAGATTTGGTCTTTTGTCAAAACCTTGTTCAAAGACAAGCCAGAGGCTTGGAGTGTTGACAAATTAGTTACCTTACCTTAAACTTATCAGATGAACGCACTGTTACTACGCGAAATCAAATCCTTTTTCGGCTCTATAATGGGATATCTCGTTATTGCTGTTTTTTTAGTCTTAAATGGCCTATTTTTATGGATCTTTGATGGAAATTTCAATATACTACAAAGCGGCTATGCCGATATGGCTCCTTTTTTTAGTTTGGCTCCTTGGATTTTAATCTTTCTGATTCCTGCCGTAACCATGAAGAGCTTTTCCGAAGAAATAAAACAAGGTACTATGGAGTTGCTGCTAACGAAGCCCTTGCGGATTTGGGAAATCGTGATGGGGAAATTTCTAGGCGCTTTTGTCTTAATCGTATTAGCTATGATTCCCACATTGATTTATGTGTGGGTAATTGCGGATTTGTCTTTATCGGGCTCGCAATTTGATTGGGGTAGTACTTTGGGTTCTTACTTTGGTTTGCTGTTTTTAATTGCGGCCTATGCATCGATTGGTGTCTTTGCTTCAACTTTATCAGAAAATCAAATTGTAGCATTTATCACGGCGGTAGTGCTGTGCTTTTTGTTTTTTGTAGGCATAGACGAGTGGAGTAAAATTGGTGGAAGTTGGAGCGACATAATTGCGAGCTTTGGAATCAATTCGCATTTTAAAAGTATGGGACGCGGTGTTTTAGACACCCGCGATCTACTTTATTTTTTGAGTTTTTCTACTTTCTTTCTTAGCGCAACCGTTTTTAAAATTAAATCCATTAAAAAGTAATGAATACAAAACGCAAGCAGCGCATAATATCGTTATTAGGTGTAGTGGTCCTTCTGGTTTTAATCAATGTATTAGGAAGCTATGTCTTTAAGCGTTGGGACCTAACTCATGACAAACGCTATACCCTTTCTGCGGCTTCATTAGAAGTGATTAAAGAAATTAAGGAACCGTTATTCGTCGACGTTTTTTTGGAGGGACAATTTCCTCAAGAATTTAAGCGTTTGCAAACGGAAACCAGGCAGTTGTTAGAGGAATTCAAAGCTTATAATTCCCATATTAATTTTCAGTTCATCAATCCCATAGCGTCCGAAGACGAGAAGATGGAAACGGCTAAAGCTTTGTTTGAAGCCGGTATGAAGCCGATTAATATTACGGTTTCCGATAAGGGCAAGCAAGTACAGGAAATGGTGTTTCCGTGGGCTGTTGCTACCTATGCAGGTAAGAATACTCAAATACCGTTGTTAAAAAACATGATGGGGGCCAATACCGAAGAAAAGGTAGTGAGTTCAGTGCAACATTTGGAATACGCTATCGCGGATGCTATACATAGAGTAACCACGGAAAAACGAAAGAAAATTGCCGTTATTAAGGGCAATGGTGAATTGGATGATCATTATATAGCTGACTTTTTAAAGTCGGTTCGTGAAAATTATTTTATAGGGGCTTTTACTTTGGATTCGGTTGCTAAAAATCCGGTAAAAAGTTTAGAAGAATTGCAAAAATACGATTTAGCTATCATTGCCAAACCGAGTTTGAATTTCTCGGAAGATAAAATTGAAGTTTTGGATCAGTTTATCATGAATGGTGGTAAAACGATTTGGTTGATCGATCAAGTGCAGGCTGATATGGATAGCTTAAATGAAACGGGAAGCATGATGGTTTATCCCAAAGACCAAAGTCTGGGAGAAATGTTGTTTAAATACGGCGTAAGGATCAATCCGGTTTTGGTTAAGGACGAACAAGCGACGCCGATTAAATTGGCTGTAGGGCGTCAGGGTAGCGAAACCCAATACGAAGAATTTATTTGGAAATTTGCACCTTTTGCTTATCCGCAAGGCAATCATCCGATTGTGAAAAACATGGAAGGGGTAAAGTTTGATTTTGCCAATGCAATCGATACCTTGAAAAACGACATCAAAAAAACGGTATTGTTGCAATCTTCGCGCAATTCAACAACCTTAGGTACTCCTGCACAGGTTAGTCTGGATATGGTCAATGAAGAGGTGACTCCGGCCGATTATCAAGGCAAAGGTTTTTATAATTTAGCTGTTTTGTTGGAGGGTAATTTTAAATCCGTTTATCAAAATAGGGTATTGCCATTTAAACCTAAATCCTATAAAGAGCAAAGTGACACCAACCAAATGATTGTGATTGCAGATGGGGATGTCATTCGCAATCAATTGGATCAAAATTATCAACCCTTGGAATTGGGCTATGATAAGTGGACGAACAAGCTCTATGGTAATAAAGAGTTTATACTGAATGCGGTTAATTACCTTTTAGATGATTCGGGACTTATTAACATCCGTTCGAAAAATGTTAGTTTACCGTTGTTGGACAAGCAAAAAGTTTACGAACGTTATACGTATATTCAAGTAATAACTGTCGGATTACCACTGTTTTTCCTTTTAATTTTTGGATTGGGCTTTACTTTTTATAGAAAGAGACGGTTTGCGCGTAAGTGTTGATAAAAATTCTTTTATAATTGGTTATAATCCGATATATTTGTAAAATGTAAAAGTAATTTTACACCTAAAAAAGCAAAATAACATGAAGTTTATTGTATCGAGTTCCTATTTGTTAAAACAATTGCAGATTCTTGGAAGTGTTATCAATAGTAGTAATACTTTACACATTTTAGATAATTTCTTATTCGAATTGGATAATAGCGAATTAAAAGTATCCGCTTCCGATTTGGAAACCACCATGTCTGCTACTCTCGAAATTGAGTCGACCAGTCAGGGGAGTATTGCTGTTCCGGCAAAGTTGTTATTGGAGACGCTAAAAACTTTTCCAGAGCAACCTTTGACTTTTACTGTTAAAGAAAATAATACCATAGAAATCAGTTCTGATTTAGGGAAATATGTTTTGGCTTATGCGCAAGGAGATGAATTTCCAAAAGCAGAGACTTTAGAAGATCCTTCTACAACAGGAGTTCCGGCTGAAGTTTTGGCAACGGCGATCAGTAAAACGATTTTTGCAGCTGGAAATGATGATTTACGCCCGGTAATGTCTGGAGTGTTTTTTCAGTTCTCACCAGAGGGTTTGATATTTGTAGCTACAGATGCGCACAAGTTGGTAAAATATTCCCGTGCTGATATCAGTTCTTCAAGTCAAGCTAATTTTATTATGCCTAAAAAGCCGTTAAATATTCTAAAGAATATATTGATGACTTCAGATGCGGAAGTAAAAATCGAATACAACGATTCCAATGCGCAATTCTCTTTCGAGAACTATACGTTAACTTGTCGTTTAATCGACGGGAAATACCCGAATTACGAAGCGGTTATTCCAAAGGAAAACCCAAATAAATTATTGATTAATCGTGCGCAGTTTCTGAGTTCCGTACGTCGTGTGGCTATTTACGCCAACAAAACTACGCACCAAATTCGATTGAAAATTGCAGGTACGGAATTGAATATTTCGGCAGAAGATATTGATTATTCCAACAAGGCAGATGAGCGTTTGACTTGTGATTATCAAGGAGACGATATGCAGATTGGTTTCAACTCGCGTTTCTTGACGGAGATGTTGAATAACCTACAGTCTGATGAAATCATGTTGGAGATGTCTTTGCCAAATCGTGCAGGGATTCTAACTCCAGTTGATGGATTGGATGAAGGAGAAACCGTAACCATGTTGGTGATGCCGGTTATGTTGAATAACTAAGGTTGTAGATAAGAGCAATTCTAGTGCTGTTATAATATATATAAATAAAACCCCAATAACGAAAGTTGTTGGGGTTTTTGTTTTGATTTTGCGTAGCACGCCTTCTTTATTAGGTTGTTCAGGGATAGTGCGGGGATAGTGCGGGGATAGTGCGGGGATAGTGCGGGGATAGTGCGGGGATAGTGCGGGGATGTGCCTTTGCCTTATGTTGCTTTAAATTCATTTCCTCTCTGACTTCCCTTGTAAGGATGGATTTTCGAAGATCCGTTTTCGTTTTTTCTTAATTTCGAAATTCCCTCCTTATATATAGGTGTTTTTTTTTGCCCATTCGCCCATTCGCCCATCCGCCCATCCGCGTATTTGCAAACATTGTAAAGTAGCGGTAATTAGCCTGTTAAGAAAGCAGTCTAAAAAACTTGCAATAAAAACTTATAAAAGAGTAGGAAAGCTGATAAAAAGGGCTACTTTTGCACTCGCATTACCGCAG
>JBEBUC010000038.1:0-6285 GCA_040393465.1 Flavobacterium sp.
TTTGAGATTGCTGAATCCGTATAGGCGAATGAGCGTCTGAACAAAATTGTGCAGACGGTCGAGAACCCCGATTCGGTGGTCTGGGGGTGGAGTTTGAAACGCGACCCTTTTCGACTTCCGCGTTTCAAACGCCAATGAGTTAACCCGTCTGGATGAGGCTATAGGAAATGGACAACTGTGGGCAACGCTTCTTTTAGCCGTCTTAAATCTTCTAAATCTTCCAAAGCCCTGCCACCGCCTTTCAAAGTTTCAAAGCAGCTCCTATGAAATCGTATCAATCCATCTGGATGAGGCGATCTGAATAAGGCTAAATGAAGCGATAGAAAAGGAAGGTAACCCGCGTTTATTGAATATTTGTAAAAGTTGTCCATATCTTGTCCACGTCTTCAAGACCGTGAAAACTGGATTGCATGGCTTCAAACATGGCTCAAAGCTGATCAACCCTCAGCAAACCTTGTCCATATCTTGTCCATATCTTGTCCATTTTTATCTAGTTTTTCACTGCTTTTAAGCCCTTAGTAGGTGCTGAGTAGGCTTGTAGCTTGAAATGGAAAAGCCCTGAAACCTTAACGATTCCAGAGCCTTATCCGATGGGCGTAGCTGGGATTGAACCAGCGACTTCATCCGTGTGAGGGATGCACTCTCCCGCTGAGTTATACGCCCACAACGAGAACGCTCAATTAACACACGCATTTCCAAACAACAACCGATTTGTTGCATTTCCACAAATTTCCAGCCATTATCCCCCCGATATTGACGATTCATTTCGATTTCCTGCCCGAAAACAATCGCAATTGTTCTACAACCAAACATTCGGTACGCTCGCCACGCTGTTTTCACACCGCCGAGTATTAATAATTGCACGGATTTCCAGATATTTACCTGATTTTTTATAACTGATTAACCACACTCACGATTCTTTCGAGGCAACCCCGTGTCTGGCCCAAAAAAACATCGTATTCTCCTTCCTATATGTTTATTACTTTTTGCGCTTACAGCCGGCTGTAGCGACGAACCCGCCAACGATGCAATTATCGTCGACGATTCAAATAACCCGACTGCCAACAACCAGCCAGGAAACAACAAACCCGGCAACAACCAGCCAGGTAACAACAAACCCGGCAACAACGCCAACAATCCTGACAATCCGCCGAGCTTCGACGACAGCGGCGTTGCCGTTCTCCTCGATGAGCAAGAATACCAGCTCACAAACGGCTTTTCAGACCCCATCACCGTCCAGGTTCCCCCCAACGTCATCTCCATGACGATCACTGTCGATGGCCCACGCACCGACATGTACGGAATCGGTCACTGGACCGGACCCAACGACTTCGCGCTCATCCCCTCCGGCTGGCAAAACTCCGGCCTGGGCCAGATGTGCTTCAAAAACTGCAACAACCGCATCGCGCTCTCCGACGCGACCTTTGCCGTCATCGCCCCCAACAACCCGGAATCAAAAGTAGAAGCCGGCGAACACACATTCACAGCCTATGGCCTTGCGCCACAGGGTTATACGGGCGCGCCGTCCAACGCAAAAGTACGCGTCACCGTCATGGTCAAGGTCCGCAAAGAGCTGCCCACAACCGGCACGCTCGACCTGAACCTGCACTTCTCCGGCTCCAACGGCTGGACGGCTGAAACCGCTAAAACCGATCCAACCTTCCAAAAAATCATCACCGATCTAAACGCGATCTATGCGACGATTGGCCTGGAAATCGGTGAATTGTCCTACCGCAACGTCGATCCAAGCTACCAGGTAATCGAAAACATTCAGGGCGCGAACAGCGATCTTATGGAACTATTTTCGCAATCCTCGGCCAGCACATTGAATGCACTGAATCTGTTCTTCGTCGAAGAAATTACCGCACCCGCCATGCCCGGCGGCGGCGGCGGCGGCATGATTCTCGGTATTTCCGGCGGCATCCCCGGCCCACCCATGGTCCAGGGAACCTCAAAAAGCGGCGTCGCTGTAACCACCAAAACTTTTCACGGCGGCCCCGGCATCGCCAACATCATCGGCCACGAAGCTGGTCACTTTTTAGGACTTTTTCACACCACCGAACACCAGTCATTTGGCGGATTTATGCCCGAGCACGATCCACTACCCGACACACCTGAAAAAGACGAAACCTACCTCATGCACGCCGGCGGAAGCGGCACCAAAATCTCTCCCTGGCAAGGTCGCATCATCCGATCCAACCCATGGGTTCGCCATTCAAAGGAAGCAAAATGAAAAAACTTATCACGCTCACAGCACTCATACTCGCAACTTCACTGGCCCTGCCGGCAAATTCGCAAACCACGCCAACAGTCGACGACAACGCGCGCCTGGAAAGCGTTCTGCGCGCGTTTGAAGCAACCCCCAGCCGCGAACAGCTCGAAACCAACATCCCAGACGCTGCCCAGCTTCTGATCCAGGCCGCCAACGACTCCAAACGCGATCTCTTCACTCGGCTTCGCGCAACGTCCCTGCTCACCAATTTCGAAACCCCCGAGAGCCGCGACGCACTCATCGCGCTTACCAAAAACTCGGAATTCGAAATCCGCCGCATGGCCTACTACATCCTCGGCCGCACCTTCGGAAACTCACCCGAGCAACCAGCCGCCAGCAATATCCTCGCCGTTCTTGAGCAGGGAACACGCGACGAACACGCCGATGTCCGCGCCCACACAGTGCGAAGCCTGCGTTGGATAAAAAGCCCCGACGCCGACAAACTCCTCACCGCCATCGCCGCCGACTCCAAAGACACGGCCCTGCGCGACCTGGCCCAGCACACGCTCAACCGCAAAAACCCCACCGCCACGCCCAAAAAATAACACCCACAACACGCAAAGGATGCGGTGCTTTTCAGATAAATCACGAAAAGCACCACATCCTTTTGCCTTTTGTACCCGGCATTCAGTATAGTTGCTCCCGCATACTGACCTCTAACCTTGCCGGACCATCATGAAAAACTACACGCCCCGATCACTTCGTTTTGCCGCCCGCCGATCTTCGGCCTGGATTCTGCTCGTAACCGCCGGCCTACTCACGATTTCAGCCTGCAGCGATGACGTGCAAGCCGACCAATGCCCGCCCGGCGAACAACTCAATCCCATCCAAAATATCTGCACGCCTGTTGTTTGCCCGGCCGGCACACAACTCAGCCCCATCACCCAACAATGTACCGCGCCCCCCGATCAGTTCGATGCCGGCGGCGATCTCGATGCCACCGGCAACGACTCCGGCAATCCAAACACCGATTCCGGCAATCCAAACACCGATTCCGGCAATCCAAACACTGATTCCGGCAACCCAAACAACCCGGACACGCACATTCCCGATCCCGGCACGCCCGGCAATCCGTACCAGCCCCAGGATCCCGCAACCGCGCAATACCATAGCTGCACCAGCGCCGACACGCGCGCCCTCACACCCCCGAACTTCATCATCAACCACGACGGCAACTACCTGCTCGCTACCGAACACTCCAATACCAGCGCGCGCGTAAACCCGACCGTTGGCAACCTGCCCGCACACGTTTTCGAAGACACCCAGAATAAATACACCGGGTTCATCGCAACCCTTGCGCCCACCGCAGCCCAGACAACGACCGCTCTGCTCTCACAAAACCTGCTCGCTACCGTCAAAGCCATTCCCGGCATGAACACCGCAAGCCAGCTCAACCCCGGCCGCCAGATCCAGACCCACGACCAGATGTCAGCCGTAACCAGCGCCACCATCTTGCTGCCCGCCGGCACCGCACCACACACCGCCCGCGACCAGATCCTCGCACGCCTCGTCGGCCTTTCACCCAACCAACTCCCCCACGATCTGACCACCAACTTCCCCGCAGATCCCAGCGCCCCCACCCTGCTCACCTACGAAATCTTGCGCCGAAACCACACCCAGTACGTCATCGTCGCAACCTTCACCACCCAGCCCAACTTCAACAACGCTGCACTCAAAACCAGCATGCACGTAGGCGATCTCACTAACGGCAGCGCCCTCGCGTTTGCCGAAGAAACCATGACCGATCAGTGCCTCTCCTACACCATCCGCGACACCAACGAAGTTGACATCATCATCTCCCTCGACAAATCCGGCTCGATGGACGTCGTCAACGCAGCCATCGCAAACTTTTCCCAGGAATTCACCCAACTCCTCAACGCCGCCGGCGTCGACTGGCGCATCGGTGTCACCGGCGTCGACTGCTCCAACATCCAGACCGACAACGGCCTCAGCCAGGAATACCGCAGCATGTGGCCCGCCCCAACACAGGGCGGCGGCGGCATCTTCGACACCATCCAGACCCCCTGCAAAGAACCCTTCTCCAGCAACGGAAACAACGGAAAACTCATCGGCGGAAACTTCTCCCGCAACGCCCAGGAAATCAAATCCCGCATGGGCAGCGTCAGCACCTCCGGATCTGAATACACCTTCACAATGGGCGTCGCCGCAATCGACCGCAGCCTTCCCCGCGCCGACAACGCCGCCAACAAAATCCGCACCAACGCCGCCGTCATCCTCGTCGTCGTCACCGACGAAAACGAACAACTCTTCAAAGACAAATTCAACTTCATCAGCGGTTCCGGCCAGACGCTCTCCCAGTCACAGCGCACTGAACTCGAAACTTACACATCTCCCTGGATTGAGTTTCTCCACCGAACCGACATCGACGCCCCCGTCTTCGGCCTCTACTGGGTCCCCGGCCAATCCTGCACCGGCGCAACCGACGTCGCCCACGGAATCCACCACATCGTCCAACAAACCGGCGGCAAAGGCGGCTCCGTTTGTCAGCCCGACGTCACCAACACATTCCGCGACGTCGTCGACGCAACCCGCGACCTCACCTCCGGCCTACGCCTGGTCGGCCCCACCGTCGCAACCTCCATCCAGGTCCTCAAAGAAGGCCCCAACAACGCAAACTCGCGCTTAAACCGCAGCACCACCGACGGTTTCGACTATGACGCCACCAACAACAGCGTCGTCTTCCACGGCCCGACAGCACCCCAGGTCGACGAACGCATCGTCGTCCCCTACCTGCGCTGGAACCGTACCGTCATCCCCTGCGAAACCAGCGAACAATGCACAAACGGCGCAAAATGCTCCGCCGGAATCTGCCGCTAAACCCTAAAAACCTCCCAAACCCGCCTCACACGCAGCGCCGCACCTCTTCAAGAAGCCCAAAACCCGCCCCACACGCAGCGCTGCACCTCTTCAAGAAGCCCAAAACCCGCCCCACACGCAGCGCTGCACCCATTCAAGAAGTCCAAAACCCGCCTCACACGCAGCGCTGCACCCATTCAAGAAGTCCAAAACCTGCCCCACACACAACGCCGCACCTGTTTAAGATTCCAAAACCCACCCGACGCGCAGCGTTGCACCTATTTACGACCTCACCCCCGCCCCACACCCCTAAAAAACTCCGCCAACTCACCACAAAGCCATTCCCGAAACGCATCCGTCGTCGGCGGACAATGCAACGAGCCCTTCAACAACTCCGTTTTCTGCAAATTCGAAAACAACTCCCCAGCACGCGTCAACACCATCTCACCCGGAAAACTCAAATCATTCTCCGCCGCCACCACAAACACCGGCGCATCAAACCCCTCCAACTCCTCCACACCCGCAGGCCCCGGCACCTTCATACTCAGATTATACGCCTTAAACGCCATCGCTAAATACGGCGCCCAGTCCTCATCATCCATCGTCGTCAACTGCGTCTCCAAGAACTTCCTCGTCCGCTCCTCACTGCCCGACATCATGAACATCGTCATCGCAATCCCCACCTTCATGCTTTTCAAAATCGGCGTCTTCACCACCCCGGCCGGCACCATCATCGACAAACTCGCCAACTTCTCAGGCGCCACAACCGCACGACGCGTCCCCACAAAACCACCCCAACTCACCCCCATCACATGCGCTCGCTCAAGCGACAACCCCTCCATCACCTCCGACAACCACTCCCCATAATCATTATTCGCCACCGACAAGCGCACATCCGCACTCTTCACCGACTGCCCGATCACATCCACCGAATAAACCCGAAACTCCCCCAACAGCCCCGCAACCTCCAACAAAACATGCGCCGAACTCGTCAGCGCCCCCGACAAAACCACAACCGCCGGACCATCCTCAGGCCCCGCCACCAGCACATGCGTCGCCCCAAAACGCGTCGAAACCTCCCGACTCTCCACCGCCCCCGGCGCCACCGACTTCACCCGCCCCAAAAAATGCTCCTACCCCTCCAACACCCGCGCCCGACTCGCTTCACTCTTAAACAAAACCGTCATTTCACTCAC
>JBEBUC010000039.1:0-4595 GCA_040393465.1 Flavobacterium sp.
GAGTGAAAAATCTATCACCTTTGTTTTTAACAATGTCTTTGATTCCCCATATAAACATTGACACAAAAGTCAAAATCACGTTAAAAGGAGCCATGAATCATAATGTTTATACTACTATTGTTGCAAAAAACCACCTCATTCGAGTCGTGATATCTATTATTATTGTGGCCATCCCGGCCATATAAATTTTATCTTCAAAAAAACACCCCCTAATGTCCTTATACTCCGCCAGGCAGAAACTTCTGAAAAAGGCCCCCGGTAAAATAGGGAGTATAAATATTTGATCCTCTGTAATAAATTGAGATATATGATGACACACCGTAAAACTGTTTTAACCGCCGGATTTGCCATGTTTTCCATGTTTACCGCCGCGGTGCGGTTTGCTCATCCGCTCGGCCAGCTTGTCTACGGCCTCTGCGCTCAGGCTCGGGTCGGCCTTGGAGAGTGCGGCCTTGAGGGCGGTCACATAAGCCTCGTGAGCGGCATCTTTCTTTTCGTCAGCCGCTTTGACAGTGGGATCACTGGCGACCTCCTTGCGAAGCTCGCGCAGTTTCTCGTACTGAGCGCGGTCCGGGCGCTGGCGTTTCTCCCCTTTGGCTTCGCCTTCGGGTTTCTCTTTCTTTGGACCGCGAGGCCCACGGAGGACGTCGGCCATCGCGGGGTCTTTGGCGATGATGGCGGCGCGTTCCGCTTCGCGATGGCTACGAAAGGCTTCCTTCTGGGCGTCGCGGGCTTGGACCACCGCAGGGTCGCTCGCGGCGGCTTTCCGCGCAGCTTTGATTTTTTCGCGCAAGGCAGCTTTATCCGCATTGTCGGGTTTTGCGGCAGAGGCGGCGGCATCGGAGGTGGCCGGGGCGTCAGCCGTAGGAGCAGCCGGCGCCCCCTCCTGAGCTTGAACGGTGAAGCAGGAGAAAGCCGTGGCGGCTAGAGATAGTGTGAAGATCGTTCGGAGTTTCATACGCGGATGAAAACCCACCGCAGTACAAAAGTTGCGCCTGGTTTACGATGCTTCCGGTCTGCCGGATCGGGGACGATTACGCGGAGGGTGATTCAAGCTCCAAAAGCGCCCGCTGCCACGGGAGGAGCCCCTCCCATGCCTTGGCATAATCCGATGCCAGCAGTTCCAGCACCACCTTGGGTGCGATCAGCGACGATTCGATATCCAACTCTGCCGCCGCCTTCTCACGGCGCTCCCGGTACTCTGCGAAAAGCCGCTCCTGCTCCGGCGTAGGCCGAGGGCGAAAGGTTCGCACAAACCGGGGCCATTCACTCTCAGGCAGGGCAAGCGCCAGCTCCACCGCCTCCTGAAAACGCCGGCGACGCCCCCCGGAAAGGTGGGCAATTTCCACCGTCTGCCCATCCGCGAAGCGACGGGCCGCATCAATGAGAACATCGTTGCGCAGGATATGAAAGGCCGGTCGATCCTGCGACCGCGCCTCTTCATCGCGCCATGTCCAGAGCGCGCGCATCATCGCAGCGGCGCGCCCGCGAAGGTCGCCGCTGCCGGAGATCCGCCATGCGTTCTCCATATCCCGCTCGCGCACGATCCGGGTCGCGGCGATCGCTTTGTCCACCGATTGATGAAACCACCCGAGCCGTCCCAGCCGGGCCAGTTCCGCCTCCAGCTTCTCCGCCAGAGGAGCCAGATAGCGCGTATCATTCATCGCGTACTCCTCCATTTTCGGAGAAAGCGGACGGCGCGCCCAGTTGGCCTTTTGCGACCCCTTGGCCAGTTCAACCCCAAAGAACCGCTGCAGCAACGCGGCGAGGCTGAACTCGCGGCAGCCGATGAGCCGCGCCGCGATCATCGTATCAAACACCCCCGCCACCTCCTTCAGCCCCGCGCGGCGTAGCAGGCGCAGATCGTAGTCCAACCCCTGAATGATCACCTCGTGGCCTTCCAACTCTTCGAAAAGCGGCTGGAGGGAAAGCTCCTCCGAAAGCGGGTCAATGAGAACATCCCGGCCCGGAAGGCTGATCTGAATCAGACAGAGCTTTTCGAAATAGCAATGCAGGCTGTCGGCTTCCGTATCGAGCGCGATCCGCCCGATGGGGCGCATCCCCTCAAGCAGCTCACCAAGGTGTTGTGTGGTTGTGATCACCGGATTTTAAAATGCACGCAGTAGGAGTTCGGCATTGGTCTTCGTCGCCTTGAGGTGGCGAATGAGCACCTCCATCGCCTCAATCGGCGGGAGCTGGGCCAACTGCCGCCGCAGCGCGTTGATTCTCTGGTACTCATCGGGGTGATAGAGCAGATCCTCGCGGCGGGTCCCGGAGTTGAGAATATGAATGGCGGGGTAAACCCGCTTCTCCACCAGTTCCCGGGCAAGGTGCAACTCCATATTGCCCGTTCCTTTGAACTCTTCAAAAATCACCTCATCCATGCGGCTGTTGGTTTCGATCAACGCCGTGGCAATAATCGTGAGGCTGCCTCCTTCCTCCACATTTCGGGCCGCTCCGAAGAACTTCTTGGGCTTGAGAAGCGCCTTGGCGTCAACGCCGCCGGACATAATGCGTCCCTTCCCCGGCATGAGGTTGTGATAAGCCCGGGCAAGCCGCGTGATGCTATCGAGCATGATCACCACGTGCTGCTTGAGCTCCACCAGCCGCTTCGCCCGTTCGATCACCAGCTCGGCCACCTGCGTATGGCGCTGGGCGTTCTCGTCAAAGGTGGATGAGTAGATATGCGCGTCCACATCGCGCTTGAAGTCCGTCACCTCCTCCGGCCGCTCGTCCACGAGCAACAGGATCACGTGCGTTTCCGGGGAACTGGCCCGGATCGCGCGCGCCATCTCTTTCATCATCATCGTCTTTCCACCACGCGGCGGAGCGACAATCAACGCCCGCTGGCCACGGCCAAGCGGTGTGATCAGGTCCACAGCCCGCCCGCTGAGCGTGCGGGTGACGTTGTTCTCCAGAATAATGCGCTCATTGGGAAAAAGCGGCGTGAGAAAATCGAAGCCCTTCGGCTCCACCCAGCGGTCCGCGCGGATTCCCTCAATCTCCAGCACCTCGTCCACCACCATGCCGCGCTCCTTGTTATCCCGGGGCGGGCGAATGCGTGCCATCACAAGGTTCCCCTGCTGCAAGGTCAAGCGCTGCACCATCGCCCGGGGTACGTAGACATCCTCCGGGAAATGTTTGAAGCTGAACCGCGGCCAGCGCAGATACGCCTGCGACTCGGATGCCATCTCAAGCACCCCCTCGGCCAAAAGCTCCACCCCGCGCGTTCCGTAAAACTTCAAAAGATCAAAGATCAACTGGTGGCGCGTCCGGTCCGGGTTCACCCGCATCTTTAGCCCCGCCGCCCGCTCCACGAGAGCGGCGTGGGTCAGCTTATGCAATTCGTCCAGATGGACTTTGGCCGGCAGAGCTGCTGCCTCCGTTTGCGGAGAGCTTGCCGCGGCCGGGTTCACTTCAGGGTTTTCTTCCATATCTACTCAATCCTCGAATGACCGGGGGTTACCGATCTATTTCATCGATGGTTCTCATGCAGCGCCTCAACCAGAAGCTCCGCTTGCGTCTCCAGTGTCTCCAGAGGAGAATCGCTCCAAATGACAAAATCCGCCTTGCGCATCTTTGTCTCTAAACATTGTTGTGAAGCAATCATCCGGTTTGCCATCTCCGGTGAAAGCCCCCGGTTGGCGGTCAAACGCAGGAACTGAGTCTCCCTGCTGCAAGCCACCACCACGATCCGGTTGAAGTGACGTTCCACCCCCACCTCGTAGAGCAAAGGAATATCAACCACCATCCACTCCTTCCTACCAGCAAAAAATGCCGCTTCCTCCAACCATTGCGAGCGGATTCTCGGGTGCAGGATCGCCTCAAGCGCCTTCCGTTCCTCCGCATTCCGAAACACCCGATCGCGCAACCGCCCCCGGTCCACCCTCCCGGAAGGGTCGAAAATCTCCCCTCCAAATTCCCTGCGAACCTCTGCAAGAACCGCCTCGTCCTCCTCCATTAACCGCCGCGCCACCCTGTCGGAATCAAAGTAAACCGCTTCGAAGCGCCCTTCCAGAATTCGCCTGAAAGTCGTCTTCCCCGTCCCGATTCCCCCGGTAATGCCTAAAACGGCCATAAACAGTCTGTTATCAAATCGTATAGATCGCTTTGATCGTATTCCGTGTTCAAAGAATCTCCAGCAGGGCCCGCGTCTAACGTTTCCCCCGAGAGAAAATCTTCACCTTTCTGAATACCAAAGGTGAGTTGCGAAAGCCCTTAGGCGGTTCTGCTCACTGCTGTCGTCGAAATTTTGCCGTTGCGATTCCCGCGCTGCATCCTCTTGCGCATTCTGGAAAGAACTCCCCGAGCAACCCGCGATCTACAGGGGTTCCCACTCGGCCATCCACTAATCCGCCCACTCCCTCCATCGATTCGCCACGGAATCCCCTTCCCTACCCATTGAAGCCGTTACATCCACATCCTGCCGCAACGTCCATCCAATCCACGGCCCTTCTCTAATCAGATACTCTGTTCAGGCAAGGAACGTTCTTCGCGTTGGAAAGGTCTGAAGGACATTCCGCCGGAAAACAAATAAGCAGGCGTCCTCTCCCCTCTCCTTCCCTCTCCTTCCCTCTCAACCCTGCCTCACCGCC
>JBEBUC010000040.1:0-4251 GCA_040393465.1 Flavobacterium sp.
TTTTGGTTTTTCTGCTGTTGTTGTAGTAGGTGACGAAAACGGTGTAGTGGGTCATGGTTTAGGTAAATCTAAAGACGTTTCTGAAGCAATCGCGAAAGCGGTAGAAGATGCTAAGAAAAACTTGGTGAGAATTCCTCTAAACGGTCAAACTATTCCTCACGAACAAAAAGGGAAATTTAGTGGAGCACGTGTATTTTTAATTCCAGCATCTAAAGGTACTGGAGTTATTGCAGGTGGATCTGTTAGAGCCGTTGTTGAGTCAGTAGGAATTGGAGACGTTTTATCGAAATCACAAGGTTCTTCTAATCCACACAACGTGGTAAAAGCAACTTTTGACGCTTTATTACGTCTAAGAAGTGCTTCTACTGTTGCAAAACAAAGAGGGATTTCATTGGACAAAGTATTTAAAGGTTAATTTTGAGAGATATGTCAAAAATTAAAGTAAAACAAGTAAGAAGTCAAATCAATTGTCCTTTGTCACAGAAGAGAACATTGGAGGCTTTAGGACTTCGTAAGTTAAACCAAGTAGTGGAACATGAAGCTACAGGTGCTATCTTAGGAATGGTAAATAAAGTTCAACACTTAGTTTCTGTAGAGGAAATTAAATAATTTTGTAAAGTATGAATTTAAGTAATTTACAACCAGCGAACGGTTCAACCCACAATCAAAACAAACGAGTTGGTCGTGGGGAAGGTTCAGGAAAAGGAGGAACTTCTACAAGAGGACACAAGGGAGCTAAATCGCGTTCTGGTTATTCTAAGAAAATCGGTTTTGAAGGAGGGCAAATGCCACTTCAAAGACGTGTACCTAAATACGGTTTCAAAAACATCAACAGAGTAGAATACCAAGCTATCAATTTAGATAGATTGCAAATCTTAGTTGATAATGGAAGCGTTACAGATACAGTAGACTTCTCACTTTTAGTGGATCTAGGATTGACTTCTAAAAATGGTTTAGTAAAGATTTTGGGTGGTGGAGAACTTAAGGTTAAATTAAAAGTATCCGCACATAAATTTTCAGCATCAGCTAAGGAAGCTATTGAAGCTGCTGGCGGTGAAGTTGTAACTTTATAAAATCTTAATAAACAGGATGAAGAAGTTTATAGAAACATTAGCCAGTATTTGGAAAATTGAAGAACTAAAAAGCAAAATTTTAGTAACTCTAGGATTGTTAGTTGTGTATCGTTTCGGTACACAAATAACACTTCCGGGTATTGATGCAACGAAATTACAAGCTTTGTCGGCGCAGACTGATCAAGGAATTGGTTGGTTGATCAATGTTTTTACAGGTGGTGCATTCTCGCAAGCATCTGTATTTGCATTAGGTATTATGCCTTATATTTCTGCTTCCATCGTAGTTCAGTTAATGGGAATCGCGGTTCCTTATTTGCAAAAACTACAAAATGACGGCGAAAGTGGTAGAAAAAAGATGAATCAAATTACCAGATGGTTAACCATCGGTATTACCTTGTTGCAAGGACCTAGTTATATCTATAACTTGTATTTACAATTACCACCAGATGCCTTTTTACTAGGTTTCAATTCTTTCTCATTCTTGTTTTCTTCTGTAATTATATTAGTTACCGGGACTGTCTTCGCAATGTGGTTAGGAGAGAAAATTACAGATAAAGGTATCGGAAATGGAATCTCTTTGTTGATTATGGTCGGAATTATTGCAAGACTACCCATGTCTTTCATTCAAGAATTCCAATCTAGAATCACCGATAACAACGGAGGTCCAATGGTGTTAGTTATTGAAGTAATTATTTGGTTATTAATTATTATTGCTTGTATTTTCCTAACTCTAGCAGTTAGAAGAATTCCAGTACAATATGCTAGAAGAAGCACATCAGGAGATTACGATCAAACGATGTTAGGTGGAAACCGTCAGTGGATTCCCCTTAAACTAAATGCTTCTGGTGTTATGCCGATTATTTTTGCACAAGCTATTATGTTTATTCCTGCTGCAGTAGCCGGTTTATCAACATCAGATACTGCCCAATCTATCAGTTCTACATTTCATAATGTATTCGGATGGCAGTATAATTTACTTTTTGCACTATTAATCATTATTTTTACTTACTTTTACACCGCAATTACAGTACCTACTAATAAAATGGCTGATGATTTGAAGAGAAGTGGTGGTTTTATCCCGGGTATTCGCCCAGGATCAGAAACTTCTGAATTCTTAGATAAAGTGATGTCATTGATTACCTTCCCAGGTTCCCTATTTCTTGCATTGATTGCTGTGTTCCCTTCAATCGTAGTAAGTTTATTAGGTGTTCAACAAGGATGGGCAATGTTCTATGGCGGAACATCGCTATTAATTTTAGTAAGTGTTGCAATTGATACGATTCAACAAGTTAATGCATACCTTTTAAATAAGCAGTATGACGGGTTGATGACAAGTGGTAAAAATAGAAAAGCAACCGCTTAATTTTTTATGGCAAAACAATCAGCAATTGAACAAGACGGAGCAATCATTGAAGCATTATCAAATGCAATGTTCCGCGTGGAGTTAGAAAATGGACATATTGTAATTGCTCATATCTCCGGTAAAATGCGTATGCATTATATCAAATTACTTCCTGGTGACAGGGTGAAATTAGAAATGAGTCCTTACGACTTGACTAAAGCAAGAATTACTTATAGATATTAAAGGCTTTTAAAATGAAAGTAAGAACATCAGTCAAAAAAAGAAGTGCCGAGTGCATTATAGTACGTAGAAAAGGAGTACTTTACGTGATTAATAAAAAGAATCCTAGATTTAAACAAAGACAAGGATAGTTATGGCAAGAATCGCAGGGGTAGACATACCTAAACACAAAAGAGGAATTATAGCTTTGACCTACATCTTCGGAATTGGGAGCAGCAGAGCTAAAGAAATCTTAGAGAAAGCTCAAGTTAGCGAAGATAAAAAAGTTCAAGATTGGAATGATGACGAAATCGGAGCAATCCGTGAAGCAGTTTCATTCTTCAAAATTGAAGGAGAACTTCGTTCTGAAGTTTCATTAAACATCAAACGTTTAATGGATATCGGATGCTACAGAGGAATTCGTCATAGAACTGGACTTCCTTTGAGAGGTCAAAGAACTAAGAACAACTCTAGAACAAGAAAAGGTAAAAGAAAAACTGTTGCCAATAAGAAAAAAGCAACTAAATAATAAATAATATGGCTAAAGCGAATACAAAAAAACGTAAAGTGCTTGTTGAATCAACAGGTGAAGCTCATATTAATGCAACCTTTAATAACATCATCATCTCGTTAACAAACAAGAAAGGTGAAGTTATTTCATGGTCGTCTGCAGGTAAAATGGGTTTCAGAGGTTCTAAAAAGAACACTCCGTACGCTGCCCAAATGGCTGCTGAAGATTGTGGTAAAGTTGCTTTAGAGGCTGGATTAAAAAAGGTAAAAGTTTACGTTAAAGGTCCTGGAAATGGTAGAGAATCTGCTATCAGATCACTTCATAATAATGGAATCGAAGTAACCGAGATAATCGATATTACTCCAATGCCACATAATGGATGTCGTCCTCCTAAAAGAAGAAGAGTTTAATTTTATAGTATAACCCAAAGGTAGGAATAGATTATCGGAGGATGAGACCTGAATTCATAATCCCTACCTTTTTTAATTTTTTGAAATGGCAAGATATACTGGTCCAAAAACAAAGATTGCTCGTAAATTTGGCGAAGCAATATTCGGAGATGACAAATCTTTTGAAAAAAGAAATTACCCTCCTGGGCAACATGGTTTAGCGAAAAAAAGAGGTAAGAAATCGGAATACGCTATCCAGTTGATGGAGAAACAAAAAGCTAAATACACTTACGGTATTCTAGAGAAACAATTCAGAGGGCTTTTCCAAAAAGCATCTGCTGCTCGTGGAGTAACTGGTGAGGTATTAATTCAATTATGTGAATCAAGATTAGACAACGTTGTTTTCAGAATGGGTATCGCTCCTTCTAGAAGAGCTTCACGTCAAATCGTTTCACACAGACATGTCACTGTAAACGGTGAATTGGTAAACATTCCTTCTTACCAATTAAAACCAGGTGATAAAGTTGCAGTTCGTGAAAAATCAAAATCTCTAGATGCTATAGAACGTTCGTTATCTAATTCTAGCGCTGTTTATGAATGGATTACTTGGAATAATGAAACTAAAGAAGGAACATTTGTATCTGTTCCTCAAAGACTTCAGATTCCTGAAAACATCAAAGAACAGTTAATCGTAGAGTTGTACAACAAATAATAATT
>JBEBUC010000041.1:0-3650 GCA_040393465.1 Flavobacterium sp.
TATCAGCGTATCAGCGTATCAGCGTATCAGCGTATCAGCGTATCAGCGTATCAGCCCATAGGCGAATGGGCGTATCCGCAAAAACAAAACTATTTCTTAGTTTTCTACCCCGAACTGTAATATTTTTGTAGGTTCACAAAAGCACAATGATTATGTTGACCTCCCTGCTAAGGACCTATGTAACTTCGCCCTTACTTATTTATATTACCCGTTGTTTTTTAGGGTTCACTATCGGTTACAAACTGTATATGAGCTTTCCGGAACACGAACTGGTATGGACCATGATTTCGATTATATTGGTTATCTCTCCTGAAGGTAAAGATTCGCGTCGTTTATCTATAGAACGTTTTAAATCCAACATGGTCGGTTCGGCAGTGGCTTTGGCCTGTATTTTAATGCATGAACCAAACTTTTATGTTATTTTAGTCGGAATTATTTTGACCATCATCACCTGTTATCTTTTTAACATTATGAATATGGCGCGAGTGGCTTTGGTTACGTTACTTATTGTTTTGGTCCAACCGCACACGACTCAGGCCGAATTAGCACCTATTTTTCGTTTTGCGTCTGTAACGATTGGCTGTCTCATCGGTTTATTGATTACGATATTCACTTCGATGATTTTGAGATACGCCAAAAGGAAATTACAAATCGTACAATAAGCAGGGCTGAGTCATAAAATTCGACAAAATAAAATTCTTAACTTATATTTGTATTTATAAAAACAACAAGCATGTCTGCAAAAGAAAAAAGTACCAAGGAAACTCCGTTAATGAAACAATACAACGATATTAAGAAGAAATATCCCGACGCTTGTTTGCTTTTTCGAGTGGGCGATTTTTATGAAACTTTCGGGCAAGATGCTGTTCGTGCCTCCAACATTTTGGGCATTACTTTGACCAAACGCGGCGCCGGTTCGGCCAGTGAAACGGAATTGGCGGGTTTTCCTCATCATTCTATTAATGTGTATTTACCCAAATTAGTTAAGGCGGGTTTACGGGTCGCTATCTGTGATCAGTTAGAAGATCCCAAAACCACAAAAACAATAGTCAAGAGAGGTGTAACTGAACTAGTTACGCCCGGAGTTGCTTTAAATGATGAGGTTCTACATGCTAAAACCAACAACTTTTTAGCCGCTTTGCACTTCGGGAAAAAAAATACCGGAATTTCCTTTCTAGATGTCTCAACAGGAGAGTTTTTAACCGCAGAAGGCGATACAGAATACATCGATAAACTTTTACAGAACTTTCTACCAAGCGAAGTATTGGTTCAAAAAAACAATAAAAACCAATTTCTACAGTATTTTGGAACTAATTTTAATTTGTTTTATTTGGAAGATTGGGTTTTTAAAGAAGATTTTGCCTTTGACTCCCTAACACAACATTTTGACACCAAATCCCTAAAAGGCTTTGGCGTAGAAGATTTACAAGAAGGAATTATTGCTAGTGGCGCCATATTGTATTATTTATCAGAAACGCAACACAATAAGATTCAACATATTTCCAATCTACAACGTATAGCAGAAGATGCCTATGTTTGGATGGATCGCTTTACCATTCGAAATTTAGAATTGTACCACAGTACCAATTTAAATGCCATAACCCTTTTAGACGTTATCGACAAAACCCTCTCACCGATGGGAAGCCGTTTATTGAAACGTTGGTTGGCACTACCTCTTAAGGATCCTATTAAAATTAATGAACGTCACGAAATCGTGTCCTTCCTAAAAAATAATGCTCCAGTATTGGAGCTCTTCCAATATCAAATCAAACAGATATCGGATTTAGAACGATTGATTTCTAAAATTGCTACGGGCAAAGTTTCGCCTCGAGAATTGGTTTATTTAAAAGAATCTTTAAATGCCCTTATCCCGATTAAGAAAATGGCATTGGAGAGCAAGAACGATTCTTTACGCGCCATGGGCGATCGGCTACACGCTTGTGAATTGCTACGCGAGCGTATTGACACCACCATACATCCCGACGCTCCTGTTGCCTTGTCCAAAGGAAATGCGATTGCGAGAGGAATACACGAAGAACTCGATGCTTTGCGAGATATTTCGAATACGGGAAAAGCGTATTTAGACGATATGGAAAAACGCGAAAGCGAAAAAACGGGCATTCAATCGTTAAAAATATCCTTTAATAACGTATTTGGTTATTATATAGAAGTTAGAAACACCCATAAAGACAAGGTTCCCACCGAGTGGATTCGCAAGCAAACCTTGGTTAATGCAGAGCGTTATATTACCGAAGAACTCAAAGAATACGAAAATAAAATTCTAGGAGCAGAAGAAAAAATAAGCAAACTCGAAAGTGAAATTTACGAACAGTTTATCATCTGGTGCGCTCAGTACATCAAGCCCGTACAATTAAATGCCAATCTGATAGCTCAAATCGATTGTTTGTGCTCTTTTACACAATTGGCCAATGAACATAATTATGTACGCCCAGAGATCGATGAGAGCTTTGATTTGGAAATCAAAGACGGAAGACACCCGGTTATTGAAAAACAACTACCCCCAGATGTTCCCTATATTGCCAACGATGTTTTTTTAAACAACACCCACCAACAAATCATTATGATTACGGGCCCTAATATGTCGGGTAAATCGGCTATATTGAGACAAACTGCCTTAATTGTACTCTTGGCTCAAATGGGAAGTTTTGTTCCAGCCAGCAGCGTTAGAATGGGATTAGTTGATAAAATTTTTACTCGTGTAGGAGCTTCTGATAACATTTCGATGGGAGAATCGACTTTTATGGTAGAAATGAACGAAACCGCCTCGATTCTAAACAACATCTCCAATCGCAGTTTGGTATTACTCGATGAAATTGGTCGAGGTACAAGTACGTATGATGGCATTTCTATTGCCTGGGCTATTGCAGAATACCTACATCAGCATCCGGCTAAACCCAAAACCCTATTTGCTACTCATTATCACGAACTTAATGACATGCAAGAGCACTTTGAAGGAGTAAAAAACTTCAACGTTGCAGTAAAGGAACTGAAAGACAATGTACTATTTATTAGAAAATTGGTTCCGGGTGGTAGCGCGCACAGTTTTGGTATCCACGTAGCTAAAATGGCAGGGATGCCGCAAGTTGTTATTCTACGGGCGCAAAAGATGCTTAAGCAGCTTGAAAAGGGCCATTCAAAAGAAACTAATTTGGGTGAGCTTGAAGAAGAAATGCAATTGAGCTTTTTTAACCTAGATGACCCCTTGTTGGAAAACATCAAAAACGAAATCGCGGCTTTAGACATCAACACCTTAACTCCAGTGGAAGCTTTGATGAAATTAAATGAAATAAAAAAAATGTTGAGTAAATAACAATATACGCCTAACATCCTCTAACATAAAAACGAGTAAACCCAGTCTGTTTACTCGTTTTTACATTCTTGAACGCCGTTAAGGAACAGCCCGAAGAGGACGAACAAAAAGTTTAAAAAAACTTTGTTTTTTTTGAATTCTGAGAATCAATGAATTAAAAAAAAATTTAGTTTTTTTTGCTGTATCCCTTGTGAATATGAAAAAACGTTCTATATTTGCACTCGCAATACGGAACAAGTATGGCGATGTTCTTTACAAAAAACGATATGCGAAAATAGCTCAGTTGGTAGAGCGCAACCTTGCCAAGGTTGAGGTCGCG
>JBEBUC010000042.1:0-3583 GCA_040393465.1 Flavobacterium sp.
ACCAAGTTGTAACGCTTCATACCCGTCAACCTCATTGGTTCTGACTTGGGTAACTACGCATGGACCTACTTCAACTACGGTACAAGGGATGTTTTTCCCGTTCTCGTCGAATATACTAGTCATGCCGATTTTTTTACCTATTAACCCAGACATAAATATTAAATTAATTAATTATTGAATTCTATTAAAAAATCAAGTACCGAAACCCAAGTCTCCGTACTTGATTGTATTATTAAAGGAAGAGTTTTATCACACTTTGATTTCAACTTCTACTCCACTAGGCAACTCTAATTTCATTAGAGCATCGATAGTTTTAGAAGAAGAAGAGTAAATGTCTAACAATCTCTTGTAAGAACTTACTTCAAATTGCTCTCTTGCTTTTTTGTTTACGTGCGGAGAACGCAAAACAGTGAAAATCTTTTTATGAGTTGGCAAAGGAATTGGTCCTGTTACCACTGCTCCTGTACTTTTTACAGTTTTTACGATCTTTTCAGCTGATTTATCAACCAACATATGATCGTAAGATTTTAATTTTATTCTTATTTTCTGACTCATTTTCTTTTAGATTAAGCGTTTCCTTTAGCTTTTTTAATAACTTCTTCTGAAATATTAGAAGGCGTTTCAGCATAGTGAGAGAACTCCATAGTTGAAGTCGCTCTACCAGAAGATAACGTTCTAAGCGTAGTCACATACCCAAACATCTCTGAAAGTGGCACACTAGCTTTAACAACCTTTGCTCCGGCTCTATCATCCATGTTGTTGATCTGACCGCGACGACGGTTTAAATCTCCAACAATATCACCCATATTTTCTTCTGGAGTCAATACTTCTAACTTCATGATCGGCTCAAGAATAACAGCACCTGCAGCTTTTGCAGATTCTTTATATCCCATTTTAGCTGCTAATTCGAAAGACAAAGCATCCGAATCCACCGCGTGAAACGAACCATCCGTTAAAGTAACTTTCATCGAGTCCATTTCGAAACCAGCCAAAGGCCCTTGTTTCATAGCTTCTCTGAAACCTTTTTCTACAGAAGGAATATATTCTTTAGGTACGTTACCACCTTTTACAGCGTTAACAAATTGCAAACCAACAGCTGGTTTTCCGTCTACGTCATCTGCAGGAGAAATTGAAAAGACAATATCCGCAAATTTTCCACGACCACCTGATTGCTTTTTATAAACCTCTCTATGTTGAGCCGCACGAGTTAAACACTCTTTGTACTCTACTTGAGGCTCACCTTGGTTTACTTCTACTTTGAACTCACGTCTCATACGATCAATAAGTACATCTAAGTGAAGCTCACCCATACCTGAAATTACTGTTTGCCCAGAAGCTTTATCTGTTTTAACTGTAAACGTAGGATCTTCTTCAGCCAATTTAGCTAAAGCCATACCCATTCTATCAACGTCCGCTTTGGTTTTAGGCTCAATAGCGATACCGATAACTGGATCTGGGAAGTCCATACTTTCCAAAATGATTGGGTTTTTCTCATCACACAAAGTATCCCCTGTTTTGATGTCTTTAAACCCTACCGCTGCTCCAATATCTCCAGCTTCGATATAATCGATTGGATTTTGTTTATTGGCGTGCATTTGGTACACTCTAGAAATACGCTCTTTGTTACCAGAACGTGTATTGAACACATAAGAACCCGCATCTAATCTTCCAGAATAAACACGGAAGAAAGCCAATCTTCCTACGAAAGGATCCGTAGCAATTTTGAACGCCAAAGCAGCGAACGGCTCTGTAGCAGATGGTTTACGAGTAGTAGGTAAATCTGTATCCGGATTGATTCCTTCAATACCTTCCTTATCCATTGGAGAAGGTAAATATCTACAAACGGCATCCAATAAGAATTGTACCCCTTTATTTTTAAATGAAGACCCACAAACCATTGGTATGATAGACATATCAATAGCCGCTTTTCTCAAAGCAACGTGAACCTCTTCTTCTGTAATCGAATCCTCATCTTCGAAGAATTTCTCCATCAATGTTTCGTCGTAATCCGCAACAGCCTCTATTAACATAGCTCTGTATTCACGAACTTCGTCTACCATATCAGCAGGAATATCAACGATATCAAAAGTAGTTCCGTGGTTTTCATCATGCCATACAATAGCACGATTTTTAACCAAATCAACAATACCTCTAAAATCAGCTTCTTCTCCAATAGGCAAAACAATAGGCACCGCATTAGATTTCAACATTTCTCTAACTTGCTTACACACGTTTAAGAAGTTGGCACCTTGACGGTCCATTTTGTTTACAAACCCCATACGAGGCACTTTGTAATTATCAGCTAATCTCCAGTTAGTTTCTGATTGTGGCTCAACACCATCAACAGCACTAAATAAGAAAACCAAACCATCTAAAACTCTCAAAGAACGGTTTACCTCTACGGTAAAATCAACGTGTCCTGGAGTGTCAATGATGTTGAAGTGATACTCTTTAGATTCTGGCAACTTAGCTCCTTGATTTGTTGGGAAATCCCAAGTACAAGTAGTAGCCGCAGATGTAATGGTAATACCTCTTTCAGCCTCTTGCTCCATCCAGTCCATAGTTGAAGACCCTTCGTGAGTTTCTCCAATTTTATGGTTCTTACCTGTATAGAACAAAATACGCTCTGTAGTAGTAGTTTTACCTGCATCGATATGCGCAGCAATACCAATATTTCTTGTATATAATAAATCTCTAGCCATCTATATTATCTTTCTTGGATTAAAATCTAAAGTGAGAGAATGCTTTGTTCGCTTCAGCCATCTTATGAGTATCCATTCTTTTCTTTACAGCAGCTCCTTCTTCTTTAGCACCAGCCAAAATTTCAGAGGCTAACTTTCCAGCCATAGATTTCTCATTTCTTCTTCTCGCATAAAGAATCATCCATTTCATCGCCATAGAAATCTTTCTATCTGGACGAATTTGCATTGGAATTTGGAAGGTAGCTCCACCAACACGTCTAGATCTTACCTCTACGTGTGGCATAACGTTAGTTAAAGCGTCTTTCCAAATTTCTAATGATGTTTTCTCTTCATCTTGCTTTTTCTCTTCTACGATTTCTAATGCATCATAAAATACTTTAAAAGCAGTCGATTTTTTACCATCCCACATCAAGTTGTTCACAAAACGTGTTACTAATTGATCATTAAATTTTGGATCTGGTAAAAGAGGTCTTTTTTTAGCCTGTCTTTTTCTCATGTCTTTGTCTTAAACGTTTTAAACGATTACTTTTTGTCTTTAGGGCGTTTCGCTCCGTATTTAGATCTTCTTTGAGTTCTACCGTTTACTCCGGCAGTATCAAGAGCTCCACGTACGATGTGATACCTAACCCCTGGCAAATCTTTTACTCTTCCACCTCTAACTAATACTATCGAGTGCTCTTGAAGATTGTGTCCTTCTCCTGGTATGTAAGCGTTTACCTCATTACCATTTGTCAAACGAACCCTTGCAACTTTACGCATTGCAGAGTTTGGTTTTTTTGGTGTAGTGGTATAAACACGCGTACAAACCCCTCTTCTTTGAGGACATGAATCCAAAGCAACCGATTTACTCTTCTTAGTCAATTGGGTTCTCCCTGTTCTTA